>NZ_JADOEP010000019.1 GCF_016745275.1 Enterococcus sp. BWB1-3 | reverse complement strand
AGAAGAGTTTTTTTCTTCTCTCAAAGAAGTACAACTGGCATACTTTGAGTACATCGAAGGATTCTATAACTCCCAACGCCCTCACGGCACCCTAAATATGCTTACACCAAATGAAATGGAGGATAAATACTTTGATTCTCACTAGGTATTTGCTCTTTTTGTGTCTACTTTATTGACATTTGTTCAGTTTTCAGACAATCGAGTAGAGGGGAAAGTTAGCTAACTTTCCGCCCCTCTCACAACACCGTACGAACGGTTCGCGTATACGGCGTTTCAATTTATATTTCAGTGTGTACTTTTAGATAATGTCCAAGAGCAGACGGTATTCCTCTCTGCTCAAGCCGTTTATTTGAGAGTGCTCGTTGAACAACTTTGGATAACCCAATGTAGCGATACCCTTTTCGACAATAGGTGAGCCCTTTGGCCGCTTCCTCTGGAATCCCCAGTTGAAAGAGTGATCGAATGCGTTTACCATTATTCTTCCACTGTTTCCAGATAATAACACGGAGCCTTGAGCGGAGTTTTTGGTCAATTTCTACCAATTTACCTTTCATCTTCGCGATACGGAAATAATTCACCCAACCTCTTATCACCTGATTCAGTTTGGTGATTCTCTCATCCAACGAAACGCTCCAGTTTCTCTTCGTTAGTTTTCTGAGTTTTCGTTGAAGCTTCTTGATTGAATCCTTATGAGGTCTACTCTGATACTTCTTGGTGTTTGTATCAAAGTAGAAGCCAAATCCAAGGAACTTGGTCCTGTTGGGGCGGGAGATTCTGCTTTTCTCGGCATTCACTTTCAGTCCCAGTTTCTTTTCAATAAAGTGTGTCATTGAGTTCAATACTCGTGTTGCCGCTTTCTCACTCTTAACGAAAATCAAACTGTCATCGGCATAGCGGACAAATCGCAATCCTCTTGCTTCCAGCTCTTTATCCAGTTCATTTAACAGGATATTGCTTAATAATGGACTGAGATTCCCTCCTTGTGGTGTACCCACAGGCGTCTCCACATACTTTCCATCCTCCATCACACCACTTACCAAGTATTTACGTATCAGTGAGATAACGTCCCCGTCCTTCACAGTGTAGGAAATGATTCGCATGAGTTTATCCTGATGAACCGTATCGAAGAAACGTTCCAAGTCGATGTCAACTACCCAGTCATAGCCATCGTTCAGATACTCTATTGCTTGAATAATCGCCATTTCGCAACTACGTTTCGGACGAAATCCATGGACCTAGTATTTGGTTGATTGCCTGTTGGACCACTCTATCTACTACAGTCGGAATACCTAATTGACGCATTTTTCCATTTTCTTTTGGAATTTCTACTCGTAATGTTGGTTGTGGCTTATACTTACGTTGGCGAATTTGAGAACGCAGCTCCTCTTTATGTTCACGAAGATACTCCTTCAATTCCTCCACTGTAATTCCATCTACTCCACTTGCCCCTTTATTACGATAAACACGTTTGTAAGCTTGGTTCATGTTCTGATTACTCAAGATTTGTTCTAAAAGTTCCATACTCGTTTCTTCCTTCCTGTCACGTAGCGAAAGATTATTCTCTTTTGATTATCCTTTGAGATACGCTCATACTTTCCTTATTAACACATTCAGAATTAACTCTTTCACGCATTCGTGGTGTAGAAACATTATAAATTGTTCGGTCCTTCATGGGAAAAAAATTCCATTACTATGACCTCTGCTGACTTCTCACGATAAACCTTTTTCGACCGACTTTCTTATTAGGGTTCTCCTCAGTCGTCCGTGAGACCTCCCAGGGTAAGACGACTAACTTTCCTCTTTTACTCGCCTGATTTACCCGATAAGTTTACGCACATCTTTTGGACTTTGGTTTGTTCAGGAACCTTATCCACTTACCGAGCCTTGGTATCAGGTTTCTGTTCGTCGAGCCAAGAATTTGATACACGCTTCCTTCAGCCACATCCTCACGAATGCCACCTTGTGTTTCTCTAGCGATTGGTCGATGTGTACCCTCGCAGTGGACTTTCACCACCTAGATAGTCGCCATGCCTGGCGCACTGAAAAAAGCACCTCCTTATGAGATGCTTTCATCATACGCTGATGGTTAAAAACCTTCAAGGAAAATATTCCATTTTTGTTAATTTGAGTATCACCGTGACAACCAAATGACAGTTTAAACTTTTTTAAACAGGTAAATCACAGATTTTCCACCACTCGAAAAGGCTAATTTAATAGGCTTTTCAATTTTAAATAAGCTATTTCTTCGGCTCGTCCTCGTCCATTTTCAAAACTGCCATAAAGGCTTCCTGCGGCACTTCGACCGATCCTATTTGTTTCATTCGCTTCTTCCCTTCTTTTTGTTTCTCAAGAAGTTTGCGTTTACGGGAAACATCTCCGCCGTAACACTTAGCCAGTACGTTTTTACGCAGCGCTTTAATGTCAGAACGGGCAACAATTTTCTGTCCGATAGCAGCCTGAATTGGTACTTCGAACTGCTGACGAGGAATCAGTTTCTTCAGCTTCTCAACAATCGCTTTTCCGCGTTCATAGGCAAAGTCTCTGTGTACAATAAAGCTCAGTGCATCGACTTTCTCGGCATTCAACAGAATATCCATTTTCACCAATCGACTTGCACGATAGTCACTCATTTCATAATCAAGGGAGGCATAGCCTTTGGTACTTGATTTCAGCTTGTCAAAGAAATCAAAGACAATTTCTGATAAAGGAATATAATACACCACATTTACGCGGTAATCATCCAGATAATCCATGGTGATGAACTCGCCCCTCTTACGCTGTGACAGCTCCATCACCGCACCAACATATTCATTCGGGACCATGATCTGTGCTTTTACATAAGGTTCTTCAACTGATTCAATGGTCACCGGTTCGGGAAATTCTGCCGGATTATCAACCACAACTTTTGTTCCATCTGTCTTATTTACATGATAAATAACAGACGGAGCAGTTGTAATCAAGTCCAAATTAAATTCTCTTTCCAGGCGTTCCTGAATTACATCCATATGCAGTAAACCTAAGAATCCGCAACGGAAACCAAAGCCCAATGCCTGAGATGTTTCCGGTTCAAACTGTAACGCCGCATCATTCAGCTGCAGTTTTTCCAGTGCTTCTCGTAAGTCATTGTACCGGGATGTATCAATCGGATACAGTCCGCAATAAACCATTGGATTCATTTTTCTGTAGCCGTCCAATGCTTCTTCAGCCGGATTATCTGCTAAAGTCACTGTATCCCCAACTCGTGTATCCTGAACTGTTTTAATGCTGGCAGTAATATAGCCAACATCGCCCACCATTAAGTAATCTCTGGCAATTCCTTTTGGCGAAAAGACACCGACTTCAGTAACATCAAAAGTTTTACCATTACTCATCATCTGAATCTTGTCACCTGGTTTAACTACTCCATCCATCACTCGGACATTCAGTACAACTCCACGATAGCTGTCATAAACGGAATCGAAAATCAATGCTTTCAACGGCGCTTCTACATCTCCATCCGGAGCAGGTACATATTCCACAATCTGTTCAAGAATCTCCTCGATTCCGATTCCTGCTTTCGCACTTGCCAGCACTGCTTCGCTGGCATCAATTCCAATCACATCTTCAATCTCCTGACGAACCCGTTCCGGATCAGCAGCCGGCAAATCAATTTTGTTAATCACCGGTAAAATTTCCAAATCATTATCCAAAGCCAGATAAACATTGGCAAGTGTTTGTGCTTCAATTCCCTGTGCAGCATCAACAACTAAAACTGCTCCTTCACAGGCAGCCAGACTTCTGGAGACTTCATACGTAAAGTCGACATGCCCCGGGGTATCAATTAAATGGAAGATGTACATTTCACCATCTTTAGCTGTATAGTTCAATTCAACTGCATTTAATTTAATCGTAATTCCGCGCTCTCTTTCCAAATCCATAGAATCCAGCAGCTGTGCCTGCATTTCTCTGGACGTCACTGTATTTGTCTTTTCCAGAATTCGGTCAGCCAGCGTTGATTTCCCATGGTCAATATGAGCGATTATCGAAAAATTACGAATTTTCTCCTGTCGTTGTTTCATTTCATTTATATTCATTGTCTTCCTCATTTCTTTTCAATCAGCAGTTATCATTATAACAAGGTTTTTCATAGATTTAAAGAACTTTCACCAAAAGCAGCAGTTATGGAAAATCATTTTTTCAGAAAATTAACGGCTTAAAAAAACAACCGCTAAATCAGCATATAAACACTGTTCTCGAACTATTCACTTTTTAGAATCAGCAATGCCTCACTGTATCCTGAAAAAAAGTAAATTCCCGTTATTCCAGCCTATCGTCTGTATGTTTCATCTTTTTTTGATATACTTAGGGTGTGTCTGAAAACTCAAGCGGTGAATATTTTGATGATTTTTATGGAACTCATCGTCATAAATACTCGCTTATGATCCGCATAAGCTGTGTTTTCTTCCTTGATTTCAACAAAAATCACGGAAAAATTCAAATTCCACTAACTTTTCAGACACGCCCTAGTCTAAATGATTTCTAAATTATTATTTATTGGAGCGAAAATGATGGATCAAAAGGAATTTCGTAAACAGCTGGAATTAAGACCTGTTGGAGAAGAATATCTCAACCAGTTTAACGAGCTGCTCAGCTATGTTTTTCAAGTAACAGAATCTGATTTGGAGGAAAGCGGATTTCATAACAAAAGGGAATTTGTAAAATCTAAGCGTCCTATTCTGGAAGTATCGAAAGTATTTGGCTGGTTTCATGAAAACAAGCTGATTTCCCAACTCTCTATCTATCCCTGCAAAGTGAATATTCACGGAAAAATCTATGAGATGGGCGGAGTTACTGGAGTAGGGACCTATCCGGAATATGCAAATCATGGATTGATGCAGGACTTAATCCATATTGCTTTAAAAACAATGCGGGCAGACAAGCAGTGGATTTCTTATTTATATCCCTACAGTGTTCCCTACTATCGCAGAAAGGGCTGGGAAATTCTCTCAGATAAGCTGTCATTTAAAATCCGTGATACCCAACTGCCAAAAACCGTTGATATTCCTGGTTTAGTTGAACGTGTCTCTGTTAAACATGAAGATATCTTCACTGTTTATAATAAATTTGCCCGTCAGAATCATGGGGCGATGATCCGCAGTGAGTTTAACTGGGAAGAATACTGGCGCTTTGAAAATCAGGAAGAGCACACAGCTGCCATTTACTATGATGAACAACAGCAGCCTCTTGGCGTGCTGTTTTACTGGATTGCAGAAGAAGTGTTCCATGTCAAAGAGATGTTTTATCTGAATCAGGAAGCCAGAAACGGTTTATGGAATTTCATCTCCGCTCATTTCTCCATGGTTTATTGGGTTAAGGGTGATATCTACAAGAATGAACCTCTGGCATTTTTACTGGAAGACAGCCAAATTAAAGAAACGATTGAGCCTTATTTTATGGCGCGTATCGTCGATGTAAAAGAGTTTTTAGCAGCTTATCCTTTTAAAAGCAGTACCGAGCCGTTTCATTTTGTGGTTAAAGATCCAGTTGCTGAATGGAACAATGGGATTTTTGGTTTAAGCTGGGATGACCAAGACACTCTGACTATTTCAGATCAGCCTGTTGGAAAACCAGTGAGGCTTGATATCCAAACCTTGACTTGTCTGTTTATGAATTATCGCAGACCAAACTATCTTTATCAGATTGAACGAATCAACACAGATAAAGCGACATTAAACATATTGGAAAAGCTGCTTCCCGATCAGGAAGCATATTTTAGTGATAATTTTTAGAAACAAAGTACGATAATATTGACTAATTATCTTATCAACAACATTCTGAAAACTGGATACTGCATCAATCAGCTATACCATTCTATTTTACTATTGGAGGAATCAACACATGAATATTTACTTCGCAGGACCGATGTTTGCCAACGCAGACTTACGCTATAATGAACACTTAGTAAAGGAAATTCGAGCATTAGATCAAATGGTTACAGTCTATCTGCCTCAGGAAAATGCAGATATTAATGATAAGGCAGCGTACGCCGACAGTAAAATGATTGCTCTAGCCGATACAGAAAGAGTGCTTGAAAGCAGCTTGTTGGTGGCTGTACTTGACGGTCTGACAATAGATCCCGGCGTAGCCTCTGAAATCGGTGTGGCCTATGCGAAAGGAATCCCAGTCATTGCTCTTTATACCGACACTCGTCAGCAAGGCGCTGACAATCAAAAAAAGCTTGCTGCCTTGCAGGAAACAGCAGAGAACCAGTTCCATTACTTAAATTTATATACGGTTGGACTGGTTAAATTAAACGGCAATATTTATGGGACGGAAAAACAGTTTTTAACTGCTGTGAAAGCATTTATTGACAGCCATTAAAGGGGCAAAATCCTAGCCATGATCAATGCTGGAAGGAGAAAAAAATGAAATTAGAATTTGAAGACAAACAGGAACGCACAGCCTTTTTTGGACTGCTGCTATTTGGAATTTTTACTTTAGTTATGAACTTTGTAAGAATGTTCATTTCAGAACCAACCAGCCTTTATCAATTGTTAACGGTCGAAATGATTGCTGGTATCGGAACGATTTTTATTCCCTTTATTTTTACTAAATTTACCGGATTAATTTTTCCAAAGATTATCCGTCTATATTATTGGTTCTTTCTCTTTATTTCCGTATTTTTAGGAACCGGATTTCAATTTATGCTGATTTTTCCATTATGGGATAAATTTTTACATGCGGTCAGTCCTATTTTATTGGTGGCTGTTGGTTATGCCTTGATTAATCATTATCTTCGCAACAGCGATTATTCTTCCATCAGCCCATGGCTTTTCATTATTATGGGCTTTGCATTTGCAGGTATCTGCGGTGTCTTCTGGGAATTTTGGGAATTTCTTTGCGACAGTCTCGGAAATATGAATTTGCAGCGCTACATGACAGAATCTGGTCAGCTGTATGTAGGCAGAGAAGCTCTGATGGACACTATGGGCGATTTGTTAACTAACACAGCTGGATCTTTGATCTTAACAGTTTACAGTGTCACTCAACGTCATAATCCAAATTATTTCAGAGCTTATGCATTTCGCAAGCTGTCAAAAGATTAAGATTTAAAATAAGGAGGACAGTAAATGGCGGTAATTTATTTAAATAAAAAGAGGCTGTTATGCGGTTAAAAAGTTTTGGACCAATATGAAAAAGGCGATATTTTCAAAAAAAGAGGTTTGCTTTCAACCAATATATCAGCTAATTATAAAGACGGTAAAATCTACAAGAAAATCAGACTTCTTTCAAAAGAAGAAGTTCTTTGTTACTATGACGAGGTTATGACAAAGCTTCTCCATACGACGAGTAATCGCAGGAGCAAGCTTTTTGTGCGACGAGTAACCGCAGGAGCAAATCTCTCCATGCGACGAGTAACCGCAGGAGCAAATCTCTCCATGCGACGAGTAACCGCAGGAGCAAAAGTATTCCCCTCAAGAACCAAGTAGGCATCATGCATCACCTACTCTGATAGGTCAATCGTAGTGATTTATGACACCAAGGCATTTTTGACACATTGCATTTTATTTTAAAAGGTCGGCAGTTAATGACTTTTAACAGTATTTTCAAAGAGTATCGAAAGAAATACGAGGAATAGAAAGAATTTTCTGACAATTCGATTGACATTGGAATTTTGTATTGTTATAATTATAAAAAAATAACTTTAGGAGTGGTTTTTTGAACAAAAAAGTTCTTAAGAGCAAATTAGTTCCAAGTGCTATGTCTTTGGTTTTACTATCTAGTTTTTTGGTGCCTAATACTGTGGCTTTTGCAGAAACTAATGCTACTGGATCAGCTGTAGCTATTGAACAAGTAAATGATTTATCTCTTTTAGATGGAGATGCTAAAGAAATTTATGATGAAGTTGCTGTTCAAAATTATTTAGCTCAAGCTCAAGAAGAAACAGGATTCAATGTGAATCAAATTAATCCAGAAAGTGTAGAAACTGTTGCTGAAGAATTGGGAATTGATACAACCGGTGATGAAATTTCTTTGTCAGATAAACAATTAGTTCAGCTTCTTAAGAGTCAAGGCGCAGATATTAAACAAGTTCCTTCTAAAGCAAGAGCTGCTGGAGTAACGAAAATTGTTAAAAGAGGAAATGGGTCATGGGATATCTATCTTAGTGCTTCGTTTATCAGAGATTATTATTGGTATGCTGCTGCTGCGGCTACAGTGATTGGTTGCTTGGCTCCTGGGATTGGTTGGTCTTTAGCTTTTGCAGTTATTGGGCTTGTAGCGGCTTATGTTGAACGCTCGACGAACCATGGATATGTTGTAGCTATTCGTAATTGGAGATTATCTACAATTTGGAGACAGTAAATGTTTGAGGACAAAAGAATGAAACATTCATACAGCAAGGTATTGCTAGTTGGTTTTTTTGTAGCTCTTGTATTAAGATTTGGCTTGACTCATTTCTTTCCTCAACAAGAATCATTTTTTGTTGTTTTGTCTTATGCTGTATTTTCAGCTCTGTTAATTTATTCGCATGTAAAAAGGGATAGTTATAAGATTAGTTCAAATAAAATGATAATTTTGTTGATTATCATTTCTTGTTTAGTTCTGTTACCTTTGATCTTTAAATTATTTGTTTGAGAGTAAGACACAAGAAAAGAATTAGGAAGTCGAATCAAAAGGTTCGGCTTTTTCTTTTGTTTTTTTACTCATTACCACACTGGAGAGATGGAGTGTGAAGCGACCTTTTGGAAGAAAGCAACAGCCCTCGGCAGAGAGCACCTTTACAGAGTAAGTATTTTAGACGAGTTACTGCCCCAATTTTACAAACAAATTGAGTGTTTAGAAAAACAAATTCAAGAAGTCGAAGAAACAATCAACGACTATCTCACTCCCTATGAAGAGTATGTGGAACGGTTAGAAGAACTCCCGGGAATCAATCGGCGAACAGCCGCAGTTGTGCTCGCAGAAATCGGGATAGATCTGTCTGTCTTTCCAACAGCTGGACATTTGGCTTCGTGGGCAGGAGTGAGTCCGGGGAATAATCAGAGTGCTGGAAAAACCTACAGCAGACGTGTAGGGAAAGGTAATTCTTATCTAAAAAAAGTGTTAGCACAAGGAGCATTGGCCGTTTCCCAAGGGAAACCCAATCGAATACAGGCATTTTTCTTTCGGATAAGAAGGAATACCGGACACAAAAAAGCGGTTGTAGCGACCGTACATTTGATGGTACGAATCATTTATCGGATGTTTTCCGATGCGTCCCGTTATCAAGAACTTGGAGAAAATTATCTACAAAATAGAAAGAACACCTTAACAAACAACTGCTAAAGTGTTCTAGACCAAATTTGACTAACCACACATTAAGCAGCAGGTAGTCTTTTTTTGCATTTTTTGGGTTTTAGTTTTCGTATAAGAAGTGTTCTGTCTCAAGAACCAGGTAGGTATCATGCATCATCTACTCTGACGAGTCAATCGTAGTGATTTATGACAATAAGTCGGAATATACGAAAATAGCTACTCATATTTTCAGTATAGTTCGACTTATTTCCGAAGAGACAACTTCTGCGTCTACGGTTCTCACTTCACTTCGTTTCGATCTCATCAATTTCTAAACAGCAAAGCCACTAAGAATTGAAGGACTTCGTTTCGATCCTCGAAGCATGGAGGGGATTTAATTTTACGCTTCTTACGAATGCTCGAGTCATACAAAGTCTAGAACACCGTTTATTCGGCTTTAGGGGTCTCAGATATACTTCTGTCACAGCCCCCTAAAGCTTTACAATACAAAATATGGATCACAGAGATAACAAAGCTGGTATTGTTATCTTTGTGATCCATGTTTTTTGCTGAAATGATCTCTCAGCAGATCTCTTGTATCTCAAGAATCTATTTCAATTTTATCACGATATCGTTAGAGCTTTTTTCTCTTAATTCACTAGACATATCAAACATATTTTTTGAATGGATTCACTTGCACCTCTTTTCCTTCACCCTTCAATTTTGAAGTGAAATTATCAATAATTGAATCGTCCTTTCTATAGTTACGTTGGAAAGAGGATGCTTCAAAACTAGATGGATAAAATAACAGTAGTTTTCAATCTTGATTATAAAAAAACGTTGAAACCCATAAAAAAACAGATTTCGATACTTTACTTAATATAGTTGATATTTCGTTGATGCTATCTCCTATGTCGATGACTTTCATATTGCTTTACTCTATTATTTGTCTGTTCCATGATCTCTTGTATTTTATGTTTTTCCATCATTAAGCGCTGACCTTCTCTTTCGCCTCTCAAAATCAGCAGCAGTTTAAATATTTTGACACGCCATTTCTTTCTGTTTATCCAACTCGGAGTTCTGTTATAAAGTTCTTTTTTACCCACTAATGACAATTTAATCTGCAGCTCCAGAAAAATAATTGTGCTAATAATGGCAATGATTGATTGTATCACCAAATGCAGCGATGCACTCCTTCATTTTTTCCCATACGGCTTCTCCCCTTCTTATCATATAGAAAAACAGATCAGACGGAAGCTGTTTGCTTCTGTCTGATCTGTCAAAAAATATCCAAAATCCTATTCTTCTGTTTCAATTACTTTATTCTCAAATACCAGATGATCGTTCAATAAGCTGATGGTGACTTTTGTTTTCGGCATCACTTTTCCAGAAACAATTTCTTTCGCCAAAGGTGTTTCCACATTTTTTGTCAGGAAACGTTTCAACGGTCTGGCACCATATGCAGGATCGTAAGCTTGCTGAGCAATCCATTCTTTAGCTTCATCCGAAATAACCAGCATAATTTCCTGATGCTCCAAACGTTTTGACAACTGAGCAGTCAGTTTGGTGATAATACCCTTCACATCAGCAATACTCAATGGTGTAAATAGAATGGTATCATCAATTCTATTCAAAAATTCTGGTTTAAAGTTCCCACGAAGAATACTGCGAACCTGCTCTTCTACATCTTCCGGAATACGACCGTCAGCAGTCACTCCTTCCAGTAAAAGCTGTGAACCGATATTACTGGTCATAATCATAACAGTATTCTTAAAGTCAACCACACGTCCCATGGAATCAGTCAAGCGCCCGTCATCCAGAACCTGTAAAAGGATATTAAAGACATCTGGATGCGCCTTTTCAATTTCATCCAGCAAAACTATTGTATACGGATTTCTTCTTACAGCTTCAGTCAGCTGCCCGCCTTCTTCATAGCCAACATAGCCTGGAGGGGCACCAACTAATCGGGAGACACTGTGTTTTTCCATGTATTCACTCATATCAATTCGTACCATGTGTTCTTCAGAATCAAAAAGATTTTCTGCCAACGCTTTCGCCAGTTCCGTTTTACCAACTCCGGTCGGTCCCAAGAAAAGGAAAGAACCTAAAGGACGATTTGGGTCCTGCAGACCTGCACGAGAGCGAATCACTGCATCACTCACAGCATCTACCGCTTCATTCTGTCCAATCACACGCTTATGAAGAGTTTCATTCAATTTCATCAGCTTTTCCCGTTCGCCTTCAACAAGTTTTGTAACAGGAATTCCTGTTAAGCGTCCGACAACCTGTGCAATTTCATGATCTGTAACAGATTCCTGCACCATCTTTATATTACTGTCGTCGTTCTTTTTCTCCAGATTTTTCAATTCCTTTTCAAGCTCAGGAATTGTTCCATGGCGAAGAACTGCTGCACGCTCCAGATCATAATTATTTTCAGCATCTTCCAGCTCGTGTTTGGCTTTATCGATTTCAGCCCGTTTGTTGCTGACTGCATTTACTTCTTCCTTTTCAGTCTCCCACTGCAGCTTCATGTTGTTAGCTTCTTCTCTAAGCTCTGCCAGTTCTTCTTGAAGATTTGCCAATCGTTTCTTGCTGGCATCATCTGATTCTTTTTTCAGGGCTGCCTCTTCAATTTCCAATTGCATTAATCGCCGGGTCACCTGATCCAGTTCAGTTGGCATAGAATTCATTTCTACACGAATCGTTGCACTAGCCTCATCAACCAAATCGATTGCTTTATCCGGCAAAAAGCGGTCTGTGATATAGCGATCAGATAATGCAGCCGCAGCAACCAAAGCATTATCATGGATATTTACACCATGGTGAATTTCAAATCGCTCTTTCAATCCACGTAAAATACTGATCGTATCCTCCACTGTCGGTTCTTTCACCAAAACTTTTTGGAAACGACGCTCGAGAGCCTTATCCTTTTCCATATACTGACGGTATTCATCCAATGTTGTTGCACCGATCAGATGCAGCTCTCCTCTGGCCAGCATCGGTTTTAACAGATTACCGGCATCCATACTGCCTTCTGTTTTTCCTGCTCCGACAATATTATGAATCTCGTCAATGAATAGAATAATCCGGCCATCACTTTTTTTGACTTCTTTCAATACACCTTTAAGACGCTCTTCAAATTCACCCCGAAATTTTGCTCCGGCAATTAATGCACCCATATCTAAAGAAAAAATCGTTTTGTCTTTTAGGTTCTCCGGTACATCTCTACGCACGATCCGTTGTGCAAGTCCCTCGACAATGGCCGTTTTACCAACTCCGGGCTCACCAATCAAAACTGGATTATTTTTAGTTTTTCTTGACAAGATTCGAATGACATCTCGAATTTCTTCATCACGACCAATAATCGGGTCCATTTTCCCGCTTCTAACCTGCTGAACTAAATCCACTCCATATTTTTCCAGTGCTTTATACTGCTCTTCCTGATTTTGAGAAGTCACTCGTTCACCTGCCCGAATATTTTCTATGTTCGCACGCAATTCCTTCTCCGTAATCCCCTGACTGACTAAATATTTTGTCAATCGGTAATTTTTCAATTTCATCAAAGCCAGAACGACAATTTCTGTTGACAAGTATTCATCCTGAAAAGATTCACGTAGTTTATCTGCTTCATTTAATAAATTGAACAGATTTCGACTCATGCTTTGACCATATTGAACATTTCCTCCCTGAACACTTGGATATTCATCCAGTGCTTTATCAATTTCTCTTTCAAAGGCTTCTATATCAACTCCGGCATCTGTATAAAAATTCCTGCCAAAATGATTTGGCTGTAAAAATATTTTCCATAAATGTGCAATATCAATTTCCTGATGACGTCTTGTTACTGCGATTTTCTGTGCTTCTGCAATTGCTTCCTGTAATGTAGTAGTCATTTTTTCAATATTCATACTGTATTCCCTCCTAAAAAATATAGTTTTCTATAAAAACATTCTTGTACTAATTATGAAACTTCTGTTCACAAAATACAAAGATATCGAATACTCATAACTAAATTATAATTAATTGGTCAACAAAGGTCAAACATTATATTTTTCGTTACAACCACTTTTTATTTTTCACTGCCAATCAATACAGCAGCAGACAATCACTAAAAAAATCCACCTTCAGTATGAACCTATTGTCATTTTTTAGGACAAAAAAGCATTTCTTTCCAAAAAAACAGAACCAGGCAGTTTTTCTGCCGATTCTGATTTATATTTCCCTATTAACTTATTATAATTACCGCAAATTTGTTAATTAACCTTCTCAATAATTTTCACTGCATTTCCTGCTACTTGTGGAGGAATAGACGCGGTCATTGCCGGCATCCCTGTCAGAGTAAACTGAACTTTATCTCCACTCTTTAATTGATCCAGCGTTAAACCTTCTGCCAACTGATCTTCAGAAACATTTAAAATTACACCGTCCGTTTCCATCATAGGCAAAAACACTTCAGGATCGTCGACAGCTTCAATTGAATTCAGTACGAGACGAATTGCCCCATCATGCTCAGCGGCTTCTGCATCTTCACTCAATACACCAGTAAATACAGAAACTAACGAACTCCACTGACTGTCGGAGCTTCCTGACCATGATTGCTCTCCGGTCTGACTCGTTGATTCCTCTTTCGCCACACTGCTCTCACTGCTTTCGTTGGAAGTATTATTGCCTGATCCGCAGGCACCCAATATGAAAATAGATACGGCTGCTAAAAGTATCATTTTAACTTTTTTCATTCCAATCCCTCCAAAAAATATTTATTAAACCACATTTAGTTTAAAAGTTTTTTTTCTCTCTGTAAACTAACAAGGAGCAACATTAGGAAAAATTAATGAATAATAAAAAAACAGAAAGTCTAGAAACAATTATCATAAACTCTCTGTATTATTACATACCATTCATTATTAAATAATGAGATTAAAATTTTATCTCATATAGATCAGCCATTTCTCCGATCCTGTCCGCTCATGCTGATTTCTTTTGCCAGATAGCGGATGCGTTCCATTAACCGTTTCGCCTTCAATGGCTCCTGCTCTCCTCTTTGAGAAATCGTTAAATGCTCTTCCAAAGCTTTCATACTCAGATTTGAAGAAAAGAACGTTACCAGCTGCTCTTGCATTCTATATTGAAGAATAACACTTAGTATATCATCTCTGATCCAGCTGGTCATTGATTCGGCTCCTATATCATCGATCATCAGTACCGGAGCTTTCTTGACCGCATCCAGTTTCTCACCTACCAGATCTTTGGCAATTGCCTGTTTCATCTCTACTGTAAATGTAGGGAAATGAATAATTGTCGTTAAAAATCCGTCTCTAGCTAAATCGTTAGCAACAGCTCCCAGCAGATAGGATTTTCCTACACCAAAAGTTCCCTGTAAATACAGTCCCTTATGAAGATCCTTGGGTTTGGCAATATATGCGTCAATGAATTTCGTTGCTTCACTCAGCGCTTCAAAGCGACCGCTGGATGAGCGGTCAAATTTGCTGAAGGTAGCTTCTCGAATGTCTTTGGGCATCGTCATTGCACTAACTCGTTTACGAACTTCCTCTTCTCTTTGTCGTGTCAGCAAAAGTTCAGTAGGTACATAGGTTACATCAATATAATGGAAATTTAGCGTAAGTTTCGGCTCATAGCCGGGAGCAATCATTGACGGATCATTTAAATCGAATTTCTTTTTTTCCTGAACGAATTCATACAGCTTGGAATAGCTTTTCTGGATATCTTCGTCTGTCAGCCGATCCCGGTGCTCCGAAATAAACTGCTTCACATCCGGATTATCCAATACGGTATTTACCAGTTCGGTAAAGCGGTCGTTCAAGTCTCTCCTGCGAATAATCTTTGACATTTCTTTACCTACATCTTCCATTATCTTTCACCTCGTCTCCTCAAAAACTCTTCCATTTCTTTATCCAGTTTTTCTTGTTCTTCTTTTGACAGCTTTTCTTCCGGAACAGGATTTGCCACCCAATCCGGCAGTGCTTCTTTCCGGATTACTGGTTGTTTTCTGTTTGATGAATAGCCTTTATTATTTCGTCTCTTAAGATTTTCTTCCTGTTTGGTTTTCAAATAGCTCATTGCTTTTTCAGGGGAAAATATTTCTTTCTTTGCCCAGTCATTCGCAATGGTATATACATACTCTGCCTTCAAAGTAGCCTGCTTTTGAATAATTAAAACATACGAAATCAAAATATTAATTACACTGTTCGGCAAGCCTGAACGTTTGACCAAGTACTCAATAATATAGCGTTCCTGTGCGATTTCAAAGCCTCCGGTCTGCTGTTTAATCGCCGCAAGATAGGTCATTGGAGGGATTGCTTCACTATCAAGAATCGTACGAATATCTTCGTCAGAAAAGCCATCTTTCTTCAATGAATTAAATCGATAAGAACGCTGCTCCTCTTCTGTAAGATTTGCTCGTTCATTTCTTTTAACCTGGACAGCCTTTTGCGGTTTGCTGTCACTATAATGACGTGTAATTGCTCTTTTTAATGCTGCTCTGTCAATTCCGTTTGTCTGATAATCAAATGTTTCTTTAATGAATTCAAGCATTTCCAGCTCATCAATGCCATAAAGACTATTAAATAAATAAATCTCTTCTTTCAAATCCCTATTGTCATTTGATATCTTCAACCCAAAGCGTTCAACCTGCGAGATAAAGAAGGACCAGTCAAACCTTGCTTCATCAATAACAGACTGTGTTCTGACAGGTACCGGATCTTTAAAAGCCTGCTTTAAATTTTCAAGAAGAGCTCCTTCGGCTATCAATTGTTCTTCCTTAAATGAATAGACATCCTGATAGCCACAGGAAATATTTTCATAGCCGGCAAGATTCATAAACTCCGGTTGAAAACGTTCAAACAGCTGATCAAATTTCTTTTGCCCCACACGATTCAGCAAGGTTAATGCCAGTACCTCATCCTTAAAAAATGCTTCAACCGCCTCCGGATGATTTAGTCGAAAAACATATACCCAATCCAATTCTGCATCCTCTTTAACGAATGTATCCAGCAGTCCAATCCCTTCAAGCTTTGCTCTTGCTTCTTCCAATTGTGTGGTACTCAGATCCAGCAGAAGATTTAGTTCTCTGTGAAAAAGAGAATCGCTGAGACCTGATTGCTTTACTTCTCCTAACAGAGTCAGGAACAAACTAAAGGCATTAGCTCCTACAATCGGCTGATAGAGAAAAATCAGGATATCTTTTTCCAAATCTGAAAAGGGATGGTTAACCAATACTTTAAAAATATTTTTTGGCTGGATTTCTTTCCTGTTATTTGTCACGGAAAGACCTCCTTATTCGTTCTCCGTATCATCTTTATCTAAGTGCGCCTTATCGACAATCTCCTGCAATTCCTTAAGAAATACACTCATATCCTTAAATTGACGATAAACACTGGCAAAACGAATATAGGCAATCTCATCTAAATTGACCAAATCCTCCATTACATATTCACCAATCAGATTAGTTGAAACTTCATTTTCACCAAGCTCCCGTACCCGATTTTCAACATTATCCACAATTTTTACCATTTGTTCCATGGCTACCGGCCGCTTTTCAGCTGACCGAATCAGCCCTCTCAATATTTTCTCTCTATTAAATTCTTCACGATCACCATTTTTCTTAATAACAAGTAAGGGCGCCGCTTCTATTCTTTCAAAGGTCGTAAAACGATTTTGGCAGTTTTCACATTCTCTTCTTCTTCGAATTGCTCTTCCATCATCTGCCTGACGACTGTCAATCACTCTTGAGTTATTATGGTGGCATCTTGGACAACGCACAATGATCACCTCAATTTCATTATTTAGTAGTTATATTATAACATGAAATACATCATATACCAGTTATTGACAAGCTTTTCTCAACGGCTTGAGTTTTTCTTAATTTCAGCCTAATTTAAAACCATAGCTCCTGGAAACGGAGTCAGACCAATTGATTAAATGAACCCTTCTTTTTCCAGCCATTCCGAAATCTGTCTTTCCAAGTCTTCAATTGTTCCCTGATTGTCAAACACAATGTCAGCCTTTTCCTTTTTTTCTTCAATCGACCATTGACTATTCACTCGTTGCAACGCCTCTTCTACTGACAATGAATCTCTTGCCATCAGCCGTTTTATCTGTTTAGCTTCAGGTATATATACAACAGCCGTTTTATCTACAAACTCCTCATATCCGTTTTCATACAGCAGCGGAATATCCGCAATGACCAAGGGATAACTTTTCTTTAGTTCATTGATTTTCCCCACAATACTTTTTTCTAAAAAGGGAGCCATCGTCTGATTTAGAAGTGCCCGCTTTTCATGGTCAGAAAAGATAAGGGTACCTAGTTTTTTTCGATTCAGCGATCCATCATTGTTTTTGATGGATTCTCCAAAAGCAGAAACAACTGCTGATAATCCCGAACTCCCAGGCTCAACCACTTCTCGTGCGATTTTGTCTGAATCTACAATTGGGAATCCTGCATTTTTAAAGACTTTCATTGCAGTTGTCTTTCCTGTAGCAATACCGCCTGTCAATCCAAGTACAAAGCTCATCAGCTTTTTCTTCCTTTCAATTTTTGACACTCAGGGCAAAAATGAGTTCCTCTTTGTGCCACTTTTATTTTTTTGATTGGGGTACCGCAGCGCATGCATGGCTCCCCTGTCTTTCCATAGGCATGTAAAGAAACTTGAAATTTCCCGGCTTCTCCCAGTGCATTCAAATAGCTTCGAATCGTCGTTCCGCCAGCTTCAACTGCTCTTCCTAAAACATCAATAATAGAGGCATATAAACGCTCAATTTCTTTCTTAGTCAAAGTATCAGCAGGCTGTTCGGGATGAATTTCCGCTTCCCAAAGTGCTTCATCTACATAGATATTTCCTAAGCCGGTAACTAGTTTTTGATCAAGCAGAAGTGGTTTAATGGCTTTATGATGTCTTTTGAGGCCTTCTCTAAACGGTGAGAATATGAATACTTCAGGAACAGGTTCAGGTCCTAAAGATAAAATTCCTTTATATTGGCTCGACTGATCCTTTTCCACAAGAACCATCCTTCCGAATTTTCTCACATCAAGGTAACGGAGCTCTGTATGATCTTCAAAAATAAAGCGGACATGTGTATGTTTTACAAGCAGATCATTTTCTGATTCATGAAACTCATATTTTCCCTCCATACGTAAATGAGAGATTAAATCATACTCTGTCAGCTTAAAAATCAGAAATTTCCCTCTACGCTCCACTCTATTTATTTTCTGTCCAATTAAGGACAGTTCAAACAGATCCTTTTCAGGCTGTTCAATGATTTTTCCCCATAAAACTTCTACAGCTCTAATTGTTTTGCCGGTAACAAGCTTTTCCAAGCCTTTTCGGACCGTTTCTACTTCTGGTAGTTCAGGCAACCTTTTCTCCTCCGTTCGAATAAATTGTATCTTAACTATCCTGCAAGTTTTATTACAGATAACTATATGGAATAAAATAGAGTGATTAAAACACTCCTTCAATAAATGTAAACTTCTTAATACTTATAACTTTACAATACCATGGATTCTCTCTCTTTTAAAGAGGAAAAATGACTGGCAAAAATTCACTCCCAGTCATTTACTATCTCCTATATTCGATTAATCAAACTTCGAAAATCATTTCATTTTTCTTTGCTTCAGTTTCTTATTTTATTGGCTACTTCGCATCATACCAGGTTTTACCCCAGCTGCTTTCTGTAATCAATGGAACCGTAAGGCTGACTGAATTTTCCATTACTTCTTTAACAAGCTCATTCAGACGATCCAGCTCGATTTCAGGCACTTCAAATACAAGCTCATCATGCACTTGTAAAAGCATCGTTGCTTCCAGCTGTTCTTCTTCCAAACGTTTTGCCATATTAATCATTGCCAGCTTAAGAATATCAGCTGCACTTCCCTGGATTGGCGTATTAATGGCTGTTCTTTCAGCGAATGAACGCAGATTGAAGTTTCGTGAATTAATATCATTCAAATAACGGCGACGGTGATACAAGGTTTCTACATATCCCTGTTCCTTTGCTTCACGAACGATCTCTTCCATATATTTTTTTACCCCTGGATATTTTTCAAAATAGGTATCAATATACTGCTGCGCCTGCTTTCTGGTAATCCCGAGATTCTGAGAAAGACCATAGTCGCTGATTCCATACACAATTCCAAAGTTTACAGCTTTTGCCTGACGACGCATATTTGGTGTCACATCTGATTCAGAGGCTAATCCAAATACCCGCATTGCCGTACTTGTATGAATATCCTGTCCTTCTAAAAAGGCTTGCTTCAGATGTTCATCACCAGAAATATGAGCCAATACTCTCAATTCAATCTGTGAATAGTCAGAAGAGAAGATCAGCCAATTTTTTTCTCTTGGAATAAACGCCTGGCGAATTTTCCGACCTTCATCCAATCGAATAGGAATATTCTGCAAATTTGGATCTACAGAGCTTAATCTCCCAGTCTGAGTCAGCGTTTGGACGTATCGTGTATGGATCTTGTCGTCCGGCTGAATGACTTTCAGAAGACCTTCAATATATGTAGACTGTATTTTTGCGATTTGGCGATAGGTTAAAATATCTTCGACGATCGGTGCCTGCTCTTTGAGCTGCTCCAGCACATCCACAGCCGTTGAATATCCGGTTTTAGTCTTTTTGATCACGGGCAGTCCCATTTTTTCAAATAGAATCACACCTAATTGCTTCGGTGAATTCAAATTAAATTCTTCACCCGCTTCTTTATAAATCGTCTGTTCAATCTGTCTTAGGCGTTCAGAAAACTCTACGCCCATTTCTCTTAACCGTTGTGCATCAACTCGAATCCCGGTAATTTCCATATCACCCAATATTTTTGACAGAGGCAGTTCCATTTTGTAAAAGAGGTCGGACTGGTTCTTCTCAATTAATTCTTGATCCAGCTTTTCAGATAGAAAATGGATGGCTTTTATCTTTCTGGCCAGATGACTAAAAAATGCTTCTTCATCTTCCGGAAGCCCTTTTTTGGCGCCTTTTCCATAGACGGCTTCATCAGAATGAATATGCTCATAGCCATAATATTGCGCAACACCAGCAATATCCGCACTGTTGTCATTTGTATCAAGAAGATAGGCTGCCAGTAAAACGTCAAAGTTTATCCCCTCAGTTTTTCCAGCATATCGGTTTAAAGCGACATATGTCCGTTTCATATCATAAACTTTCTTTTTGTACTTATCAGAAAACAGCCAGCTGGTAAAAGCTGAGCTTTCAAACAAAGCCAGCTCATTCGTGGTGTAAATGGTATTTTTTGTCCCCCATGCCACTCCAACAATTGGTGAGGTATGATAATTTTCTTCCATCATTTCAACATACAATGCCATGTCATCTGTAAACATTTCTTCAGTAAATGAATCTACTACTTTAAAATGAATATCCTCTATAGGCTGAATTTCTTCCTCAATATTCAACTTGTTTAGAAACTGTTTAAACTCCATTTCTTTATAAAAGGGAACAAGCTTGTCCAAATCTTTCCCTTCATATTTTAAACTGTCAATTTCCAGGTCAACAGGAGCATCTATTTCAATAGTTGCCAAACGTTTGGATAAAAAGGCCTGATCTTTATCATTAATCAAATTCTCTTTCATCTTGCTTTGCTTCAACTCGTCAATATGATCGTATATTCCTTCAACAGAACCATATTCCTTCAACAGCTTGATTGCTGTCTTTTCACCGATTTTTGTCACACCGGGAATATTATCTGATGTATCGCCTGCAAGACCCTTCATGTCAATAATCTGCAATGGTGTCAGACCATCATATTTTTCAGCTACAAACTCTGGGGTATAGGTTTCCATGTCACTAACACCCTTAAGAGAAATGTAAACCTTCACAGAATCAGCAGCCAGCTGGGTTAGATCCCGGTCACCGGAAAGAACCACGACATCGAACGCTTCCTTTGAAACTTTGTTCGCCAGCGTACCGATAATATCATCAGCTTCATAATTGTCCAGTTCATAATATTTTACGCCCAAACCAGTCAATAATTCCCGGATGTAAGGCATCTGCTCTTTAAATTCACCGGGAGTTTTTGATCGACCAGCCTTGTATTCAGGATATACTTCTGTTCTAAATGTTGTTTTCCCAGCATCAAAGGCAACCAGAACATGGGTCGGTTTTTCTTTAGCCATCACATTTTCAAACATGTTATTAAAACCATAGATCGCATTTGTATGTAGTCCATTTCTATTTTTGAAACGGTCTATAGAGTTATACAAAGCATAGAACGCACGAAACGCTACACTGTTGCCATCTACCAGCAATAATTTATTTTTAGCCATCTGTTTTCTCCTTCTCTTCAACTTGACTCTGTTTCATTCTAACAAACATCCTTGGATTTTGCAGTAAGAAGACAACCGCTGTTTGAGAAACTCACTAAATTTCCGTTCCATCCAAATTTTTACTCTCAAAATGAACTAACGAACCTGATAACTCCCCCATTTATTAAAGGTATAAAGACCTTTTTTCCTTATTAACAGACAAAAAAACCTTCAAGTTTTCCGGGCTTGAAGGTTTTTGAAATTAGAACAGTTTAGGAGGTCTGTTCTTTTTCGAGTTCACACAAATGAAATTATCACACTTAATTTCTTATTTGAGTTTATTCTAACCACAATTTTTGAATTTTTTATGACTGAATATTTCTTAAATTGTAAATTTTACAGGAAGACTTGGTGCATCCTGCTTAATCGCCGAGTTCTTTCGACTTCAGTTTGAAAAATTTTTTCAGGATTCAAGCGCTCTATTTCTGTTACTATTCTTTTGGAATAATCAAAAGGAAAAGCCGAACAAAAAATAATATATTTCCATACATAGAGAGGATCATCTTTAAATAATTCATATGCCTCTTTTCCTTTAAGAAAGTAGTCTTCCCTTTGCAAAGAAGGATTGTAAAATATCAGGAAACCAAGACCATCAATTAATTCTCGTGAATACTGTTTGTCCGTTAAATAATTCAGCAATACAATTCCTTCTTCTCCACTCATCTTACCAATCACTCGGCAAATTATATCTCTTGGCAAAGGGTAAGATTTTTTCAAGGACGTTTTTGCTTCTGAAATAGATTCATACTGATTGTTGCCAATTGTATTGATATATGGGATCATCAATCTTGCTGTCTTGCCGTTCCCTTTTTCCAATGCCCGACATAGTTCAAGCCGTGTATACAGCTTCTTCTCCATCATCAAACACTTAAGCAAAGCTTTTGCTGCTGTATTGTCCAAAAGACATGTTTCACCAATTAACCTGGCAGCTAATGAACGCTGTACAGGTTCAGGATCATTCAATTGTTCAATTAGTTCTTCCATACGGAAACTCTTCTCAATGAAGATATTTTCTTCAAGATAACCTCTGGAAATCAAATCATTTGATGCTGACTTCATTGACTGCTCCTTAACCGCTTCCTAGGGCAAAATATTGCCGGCAGCAAGATAAATAGCATACCAGTCTTCACGACTAAGAACAATTTTTGAGGCATCTGCAATTTCTTTGATTCTGCTGGTATTCATTGTTCCTGCAATAACTTGCATATTGGCAGGATGTCTCAAAATCCAAGCTGTCGCCAATCCGGTTGATGTGATACCATATTTGTCAGCTATTTCAACCATTTTTTCATTGAGTTCCGGGAATTTTTCATTGCCGATAAACACACCTTCAAAAAAACCATATTGATAAGGTGACCATGCTTGAATAGTCATCTCATTTAATCGGGAATAATCAAGAATACTCCCGTCGTGATCTACACTTCCTGCATCTGTCATATTCACATGGATTCCCTGGTCAACCATTCCAGTGTGCTTAATCCCAAATTGAAGCTGGTTAGCAACTAAAGGCTGAACCACAGTCTTTTTCAACAGCTCAATCTGCATCGGGTTTTGATTGCTGACACCAAAATATTTTACTTTCCCTTCTGATTCCAATTGATCAAATGCTGCTGCTACTTCTTCAGGCTCAACCAGCGTATCCGGACGATGCAGCAATAATGCATCTACATAATCAACGCCCAGACGTTTTAAACTGTCTTCTACGGAATGAATGATATGTTCTTTTGAAAAATCAAACATTCCTTTACGGATTCCACACTTTGTCTGAATAAAAATATCTTCTCTGGAAATCGTACTTTCTTTCATTGCCTTCCCAAAGATTGTTTCACATTCTCCTCCACCATAAATATCTGCATGATCAAAAAAATTGATGCCATTTTCAACTGCTGTTTCAATAATTTCCTGCGGGTGATCGGCACCGTTCATTCTCATACAGCCTAAAATAACCGCTGCAGCCTCCACACCACTATTACCAAATTGAACTTTCTTCATCAAATAGCCTCCTAAAATTTAGACATAATTGAAAAATCAGCAAACGTCGTTACCCAGCATAATCATGCGAACAAAAATAATCACTCCAGCTAATATAAACCAGCTGAATCATTGCATAATCAGTAAAAACTATATCTGGTTATCGGAAGATTTTCCAGTCACACCCTTGTATTCACTTTATTCTAACATAATTAATTGAAAGGGTTTTAATTTTTATCTTCAAGAAAATAATTTAATTGTTTTAACAGCGAATATTCATCCATTCCTGCAATGAAAATAACAGGACATTCTGATGCTTTTTTCTTAAAAATCCGATGAACTGAAGTAGTCAAAATAACATCTGCGTTCTGATATTCAGTATGAAGCCCGCCATCAATTAAACGAATGTTTTTTCTATCTGTAAAAAAATTGGCTATCTTTTTAATAAACCTTTTTTTCTGCTCTAAATTCCATTCAAGGACAAAATAAATATTCTTCCGCTTTTCCAGAATAATTGGTGAACATGCCTCTGAAAGAATAAAGAAGTATCGTAACAATAACTGGTTCCCATCAATTTTATTAAAATGATTAAACTCTTCTTTAAGAATACTTACCATATTTGTCACTCGCTCAAACGTATTTGGATAGTATTTGACCAAATCTTTTAATGCCGAAAGATCTTCATACAGAAATCCTGCATTCATCTCATAATACAAATGAAACCCAAGCAGCGATACAAAAATTTGTATGTCAATAATAAGCTCATTGTGTTCAAAGATTTTTCTTAATCCTTTTGCTCCACTGGATGCATATTTATAAACGGTTGTTTTAGCTGCTGAATTTTCGTAGACAATTTTTTCCTGTATCAATTTACCAAATGTAAATGAAAAATGTGCTTTCACATTGAGGAACAGATACATTTCTTCAACTTGGGATAATTTGAAAAAACTGTTTTTCTTTATCTGTTTTGAAAAATTTTGAAACAATTGATTTCTCAAACAATAGTTTTTTAAATCCGTTTTAAGCATTACCGGGTTTCCCGTATTCACCCTGTTCAACTGAATTTGAATTAGCAGTCTCAAATATTGTTCCTGCAAATGATTCATTTTCATTTGGAAAAAAAGTATACAGTCTTGAGTTAACTGATTTATTTGATTTTCCAGACAACAATCCTTCAACTGAATATTCTCTTGAAAAATTAGTCGATGAATTTGAAAGATAAATTCTCTGATTTGGTGTTCGCTGCCAGTCAATTCCAGTGTATGATGCTTTAATGTCAGCTGGTAGCTTTTCAGCCATTGGCGAAGCTTGGTAATTCTCTTTCTTACCAGGGCTTCACTTTCATTTAAACGTAAAGCCAGCTCTTTGATGGATATTTTGTCTGCTGTCAGAGTTTTTTCTAAAAGAAAGATTTCAGGGGTATTAAAAATAATCATTAAACGAAATTTTTCCAGATACCAAGTATTTTTCATCCTCAAAATCACTTTATCATTCTCTTGAAATTCAAGCTGAAGCCATTTGCTGAAACCATAATCTTTCATACATTGCTGTAGTCTCAATAAATACTTCTCTGCTGTTTTTGCATGAATATAAAGCTGCTCCGCTACAAATTTAGCCGAAATCGGTTCCAGTCTACTTTGAAAAAGAGTTAAGATTTCCAACATTTTTCTTGTTTCAAAGCCTAAAATTTCCTGAATTTTCATAATAGCTCTCCAAGTATTCCCATTATCTTCTACAAAACAAACTACGCATTTCTATTATTAAATTATTTTTTCATAAAAAAAGAATGGAATCAAGCTGTTTTGCAGCAATTCCATTCAAAAAATAAATAAAATCCAAAAATATGTCAGATAAATTTATTTCCAGTATATTTTAAAGTTCAAAACCAAGCATTTATTTGTGCACTTCACTCACCTTTTATACGTAAGGTCATCGCATTATATGAAACGATTACCGTACTTAAAGACATAAATATCGCTCCGACAGCTGGATTTAAAAGAATACCAATTGGTGCCAATATTCCGGCTGCCAGAGGAATAGCCAAAATATTGTAACCTGCTCCCCACCATAAATTTTGAATCATTTTTCTTCGTGTATGCCTAGCCAGATCCAAAAGCCGAAGAATGTCCAACGGATCACTGTCAATCAGAACAACATCTGCTGACTCAATTGCAACATCTGTTCCTGCACCGATTGCGACACCAATTGTTGCACGAGCAAGACTGGGTGCATCATTAATCCCATCTCCCACCATCATTACTTTATAATTGTTCTGAAGATATTTTTTCACTTGTGCTTCTTTATCCTCTGGTAAGAGCTCACTATAAAATTCAGTTATTCCCAGATAGTCCGCAACGATTTTAGCTGAAACGTTATTGTCTCCAGTCAGCATAACCGGCGTTATCTGCTGTTCTTTCAAACGACTGATGAATACCTTTGCTTCTGGTTTAACTATATCCCCCAAAGCAATTAATGCAACAAGTTGATTATCTATTAATAAATAGCTCAAGGTATTCCCCTGCTCTAAATACTTTTGCTTTTTCTGTTGATTTATCGAAAAAGAAAGATGAGCCAGCTCCTTTTCATTGACAATTTTTACTGTTTTTCCATTGACATTCCCCGTCAGACCGACTCCTGAGAGGCTCTGTAGCTTTTCTATATTGTATGGCTTTATCTTTTCTTCTTTCAGATAGTTCATGATACCAATAGCCAAGGGATGATTTGCATTGCTTTCCAATGCCCCAATATATTTCAGGCTTTCTTCACGACTATACAACTGAGAAAACAATTCTATTCCAGTAACAGTAAATTTGCCTTCGGTTAGAGTTCCCGTTTTATCCAAAAAAATATATTGTAAATCATTTGCACGTTCCAATGCGTTTCTATTCTTAATCAAAAGACCGTGTTTAGCTGAAATAGACATGGACCGGGCAACTACTAAAGGGATCGCCAATCCCAATGCATGTGGACAGGCAATAATAAATACTGTGACCATTCGTTCAAACGCTGCCGCCAAATCTCGTGCCAAAAAGAACCAGATAACAAATGCTGAAATTCCGACTGTCAATGCTACATAAAAAAGTGCTCTTGCAACTTTGTCTGACAATGATTCCAGTTTAGATTTTTCTGACTGGGCCTGAACAACGAGATTCATGACTTTCGATAAATAGCCGGATTCTCCGACTCCTACTACTTCAATTTCAATTGAGCCGCTGCCGTTAATAGATCCTCCGATGACTGTTTGACCCTCTAACTTGCTGACAAGATGAGCTTCTCCCGTTACCATTGATTCATCCACGGAGGTCTGTCCTTTGATGATTCTGCCGTCAGCTGGAATCTTATCTCCAGAACGAATAACCAAGTGATCGCCTTTTTTAACTTCAGCCAGAGGAACCTCTTCCTCCTGACCTTCAACATTCATGCGATATACAGTATCAGGTAAAAGAGCAGCCATTTCGTTGAGAGCATCCCCAGCATTGGACACTGCATTCATTTCAATCCAATGTCCCAGCAGCATGATGACAATCAGCGTTGCCAGTTCCCAAAAAAAATCCATTACATGATCTTTCGGAAATAGACGATTCATAACAAATGCATATAAACTGTAAAAATAGGAAACTGTTATCCCCATAGCAATCAGCGTCATCATTGCCGGGGCTTTTTGATGCAGTTCTGATTTGGCTTCTGTTAAAAACGGCTGTCCGCCATAAGCAAACAAAATAGTTGCCAAAATTAAAATCAGCCAGTCTGATCCTTGAAATGTAAATTGAAAATGTAAATCTATACCCATCATAGGAGATAGAAAAATGATAGGGATTGCCAAAACGAGTGATAACCAAAACTTCTTTTTAAAATCTCCCATGTGCATGGAATGGTCCATGGCTGACATATCATGTCCAGATGAATGCACATGTTGATGTTCAGCAGACTCAGTCATAACTGTATCATGCATCTTCGCATCCTGCCCTGCCACGTTCGGAGTTCCTTGTTCCAAGCTGTGATTATGATCTTCTTCCATAGCAAGTCATCCTTCCTCAAATTTTCTTTGAAAGATTTCTCTCACTTAATTAGAGGATAGCACAAGATGAATTCTCATTACACTAATAGACTTTCTCTGTTGTAAACCTTAATTTGACCTTATCGAACGAAGCTGCCAAAGTGTGTACTCTTTGAAATAGCCCAGATATTTCATTACACACCATATTGCATAATAGATTGAATGAAGTGGATTGGCAGAAGCTGATTCCATTTCTCTGTACATCAATTCTATTGATTTTCGATTAGGGGTGTATTTTTTCCTGAAACCGCCAGTCAGTGCATAAAAAATTTCAAAGCCCGGCTCCTTTTTTAATCGTGAAGGAGCTTTTTTTAATAATCTGTTCCTTTTTTTGCGTAGATTATTCAAAGCCCGTTCTTTTAATGATTCATCTTCTGCTTTTTGGATGAGCAGCTTGCAAAATCTTCTATATTCTTTTTTGACAATATGCTTATAAGCCATGCATGCCTGATTCATCCCTTTATAAAATACAGTCGCAACGAACAATTTTTGAACAGTCTCTTCATATTGCTGAGTACAGGAATCAAGGGATCGAGGATTTAAATCAGCAGCTGAGCTTGTTTGGTTCAATTCATTTATTATACGATATACTTTTTGCCTGTTTCTTTCTTCTATAATCTCTGTTCCTTTCATAGCTCCTCCTTAAAAATGAATTTATTTTGGCATTCAAAAAAACTAAATTCCAGAAACATTATCACCAATAATTGAAAATATTTCGGTAATAAAATGATATCATGATTATTATGTGAACTCAATAGAAAAATGAAGAAAAAACGGGATGAAGAGATGGAAAAAATATGGTATATTTACCTATAAAGACGTTATCGGAGGTACGATCAGTGGCAGACAACTTAATAGAAGTAGGAAATCGCATAAGAAGTATTCGTCGGAAACATAATTATTCCATGGCTTCCTTTGCAAAACTAGTTGGGAATTCAAGTGCAAGTACAGTGAATAACTGGGAAAAGGGAAATAATCTGCCAAAAACTGACAGATTGGAAAAAATCGCTATTTTAGGAAATACAACAGTAGAATGGATCAAATTCGGAGACTTTAAAAATTACGTGGAGAATTTGCTGACAGCGTCTACACCCTCTCTTAGAATCTCTGAAGAGCAGCTTGATCAATTAATTAATACATTGCATGCAAGACATATCTCTTACGGTGATGATCTGAAAATTTTAACAGAAGCAAGAACTGTGTTTCCTAAATTATTCGAACAAGCCTATCCTTATCAGCTGTCAGAAGCTCACTCTTTGATTGCAGAAAGTGAACCGGAATATCATATTGAAAGTGACAGCAACTATCGTAAACAGCTGCTGCCGCTTATTGACAAGCTTTCAAAAGAGCCTCAAAAGATGAAACTATGGGCTGCAGGTGCTGAACTTCTAATAGAAGATGATTCCAGATTTACCGACCTTTTACAAAACTATATTAATGAAAATACATCAAAATGACCATTTGAAAAAACAGCTGCCTATGTTACAATTATTTCTGGTCTTTTCTTTCTGATTAAAAATATTAAAATACAGCCTTGTTTTAATATTTTAAGGTATACTAATAATTAGAATTCATTTAGCAGATTTATGCTGTAAAAAAATAACTCATTAATAACACATTTATAAGAAAAGAATATGTAATTTTATCTATAAAGAAGTGAGGATTTAGATTTGAAAAAAAAGATTATTTTGACTCTTTCATTTGTTTTACTATTAAATGCTGCACCTGTTTCAGTTTTTGCTGAATCAATCGACAACAAAATTGAAGCAAAGAACCAAAAAATCAACGAAATCATTAACTCTCAGAAAGAAGCTTCCGACTATGCAGCTCTTCTGGAAAAAGAAATTGCTGCACTTGAAAAAGAATACTATGCTGTCTTGGCAGAGAAACAAGATACTGAACAGCAGCTTAATACAATGAACACCGAAATTGCTGCACTTGAAGTAAAGATTGAAAAGCGCAGCGAACAGCTTGAAGCACAGGCACGTGCAACTCAAGCAGGTCAGGATACATCAATGATTTCTGTTTTGTTAAATGCCACATCCATTTCTGATGCGATTTCAAAAGTTTTAGCTGTAAATACAATCGTTACTGCAAACAACGATATTATTCAAGCTCAGAAAGCAGATAAAGAGGAATTAAATCTCTTAAAGAATTCCCTCTTGGAACAGGTAAAAGTGTTGGAAGCGAAAACAGCTGAACTGGCTGAACAAGAAGATGCTCTTGCTCAAGCAAAGCTAGATCAAGAAATTAAGTTGAATGAACTTGCAGCCAGCTTGACAAAAGAAACGGCTGAAAAAAAGCAATTTGAAGAACAAAAGGCTGAAGCCGAACGAAAGAAACAAGAAGAGCTTAAAGCACTGGAAGAACGAAAGAAAAAAATGGCTGAAGCTCAAGCCTTAGCAGAACAACAAGAAAAAGAACGCCAGGCAGCAGCTCAAAAAGCCGCTGAAGAAGCTGCTGCACAAGCTGTTGCAGATAAATCAACAGCTACTGCTGCTGTTCCCGAAACAACTGGAACGACACCTTATGAAGATACAAATAATACAAACACTGATTATACAGAAACAAGCAGCGGCTGGAGAACGCCCGTTGCCAGTGTAGTTGTTACTAGCGGATATGGTTATCGTCAAGATCCAACCGGACTTTCCGGTACTTTCCATGAAGGGATTGACTTTGGCGGAAGCTCAAGTACAGTTATTATGGCTGCTGCCACAGGAACAGTTGCCTACGTAGGATATGACAGTATGTCAGGAAACTGCGTAATTATTAAGCACAGTAATGGATATTATTCAATGTATGCTCATCTTAGCAGCACAACTGTCAACCAAGGACAATCAGTAAGTATCGGACAACAAGTTGGGTATATGGGTACAACTGGAAATTCAACAGGAGTTCACTTGCACTTTGCTATCTCAACTGGACTTTGGTCTGGCTATGTAAATCCAGCTCCTTTCTTAGGTCTTTAATTAAAATAGCAAAACATACCAGAATTAGCGGGTAGGTATTCGACGGAATATCTTACCCGCTATTGTCTATTGATAGAATATAGCGAAAGTGAACGGAAGCTCAAGCATGACCTACGAACTTCAAGTCTGTATATAACCCTAAAAAAAGAGGAGATTGCCGCAGCCGCCTGTATGAGCAAGCTTCTGAAGTACATGTATTCCATAGTCTGAAATTATACAGTATACGCCAGTGTGTATACAACCTCCAGCAATTAATAAGAACAAATGCTTATGAGCAGATTATGTCACAGACCAGATAAAAATTTCAGATAGTTCCCTGATGTATCCTCTAGCCCCTATTTTTTTACATACTTGAAAAATCAAAGAGCTTTTTATTACCTCCTTGACTAACCGTAGAAAATACGATTAGAGTATTAGTATTCCTGACTCCTTAAAGATATTCCAGTCTCTGTGTGCTTCAAGGATCAGAATAAGGTGAGAACCGTAGAAGCAAAGCCCTTCGTTCCCCTAGAAAATCAAAGATTTTTACAACCTCGTTCTTCTATATTTTAACTGAGTATTTTAGCTTCTCCTAATTTTGAAGCAACTTCATCCTATTCATCTTCAATTCCTCCTGAACAATCAGGCCCAAATCTATGAGGAAATCCTCCAAATCCAGAATAACCCTGAAAGTCTCCAAGTTCTCCATCTCTTCCGTGAGGATGAAAATCTTCTATTCTCCGTTTTCCAAATCCTCTGCGATGCCCTTCAAATCCACCAAATTCAGAATGACGATATTTCCCTGAATGCATAGCATCTTCAGGAAGCTCATCCTTGATCGCCCTGGCCAGCTTTGCAATAATTGCTTCAAATTGTTCCCGTTCTTCTTGGCTAAGTAAGTCAAAAATATTTTTTTCTTCTACATTATTCATTTTTTCTGCTTCATCTGCACCAGCTTCTGTTAAGGTAATAATCATAACACGACGATCAGTTTCAGAAGGTTTTCGAGTAATAAATTCTGCTTTCTCCAGCTTTGTCAATAATTCTCCAAGTGACTGTGGTCGCATATCTAATAAATAGGTCATTTCCTTTTGACTAATTTCAGGCTGCAACTTCAAAATACTTAAAATCCTTCCTTGACCACGATGTGGATTGCCGCGTGGTCCCTCCTCTCTTCTCTTCCAAGCAAAATATCTATGCAGCAATGTTTCAAATTTCAAGTAATATTCCAATAAGTTTGAATTTTCCATTCGATTTCCTCCAGCTTCAATTAAATCCCTTTCACTATATATAAGGTACCTTTGAAACATACATTACAGGTACCTTAATAAAAAGTCAACTTCTATTTTACTCTCCAGTTTACAGAATACGGTTTATTCGGTTTTAAGGGTTCTAGATATACTAATGTCACAGGTCTCTTAGAGCTTCGTCCAGTATTCTGCTAAAACAAGTGGACACACACTGTTTAAAGGAGAGTGGGACAGAAATAAAGTTCCAAGCTCTCTTCGTATCTACCCCCAAATAAACGGCAGTACAAAAGTGGAACTGGCAATTCCACTACAAATTTTTATATAAAGAAAGCTGGCAAACGCAGCCGCTTATTCCCTATCTCCCTTTAACCTTGCAGAAATTCTTGACCGTCCAATCTTTTCGTTTTTCACTAACTCAAACATAACTCTTACCATTTCTTAATAGGAAAATGTTCTCTTAACAGACTGCTCTTATTTAACAGTAGTATAATGTGCGGACATAACATTCGAATATCTGATAGGAACTCTTCACCTTTTTTGAACAGCCAAAATATTTTTGGAAGTGACAATTCTTCTTTTTAGCTTAACACATTTTTTTATAAGTGATCCTTAAATTTTGCAGGACCATTCTTGTAATCCTGTCTAGGAAACTACTTAAATCTTTTTGGTTTATGTCTTATTCATAAAAGTAGTAACGTTATCTGTAACAAGAGTACCACCAAAAACCCCCCGTTTTCTTATCAAATTCTTAAATAACACTCATTATTCATTCATAAAAATATGCGAATTTGCATATCTTGTTCACACTAAATTATTATTTACCAGTTATACTAATTAGCATGAGGGAATATCTTGGGGAAGAGATTTTCTTAACAATGCGTAACATCATTTCCAATATGAGTCTGCTTTCTAAAGTCATTGGTAGTTAGTGCACATAGTTCTAATTTGCAGCACAGTTATTTTTTACAGAAAAAAATATATTCTCCACACTACTAACTATCAATCTTTGCTGATTGCCTTATGGTGGTCAGTTTTTTTATTTTTCATTTCCCTATTTAGAAGAAATAATCATGACAATTGTCCAGTGTATTGATCGCTTCAAAACCAAGCTATGCTTCTAATCCAAGAAATGTACAGCCTATCTGTATTACATATAAGACTACTGGATAGGCGACGAGCATTCGAAGAAGCGTAGGAGCAAGTTCTTGTATGACCTTAAGACATTCGCCAGTATAAATGCATTGCATACCAGCCTGCTAGCTTGTTACTGAGTAAACAAACAGGACTAGCCATCCCACTAGCATCAGTGAGACTGACAATTTTGCTCAAGAAGACCCTCGTTAAGCTTTATCCATCTAGTCAATATTAGAATCGAAAGAAAGAACAGTTTAAAAACTGGCATAACACTTAAATTTCTAAACGAATCATATTCATTATCGTATTCAAACGAATAATAGAAAAAGCTAAGTCCTTATGTATCAAGGGCTTAGCTCATATATTCTTACTTTTCTTCTTCTTCACTCATGAATGATAGCCAGATTTCACTAGATTTTTAAGGGTATCATCTCATTAATTAAATCAAAAATAGAAGAAGAAAAACAGCATTGAATATCAACAAGTATTTTACTGTTGGCATTCAAAATGGCATTCACTAAAAATTTTCATAAGCTGCGGCGCTTATACATAAGGCTACAACATAAAAAGGATGGTAAAGGGCCATCTTTTTTTGTACCCACATTCAAGGCTTACCCTATTTCTTCGTTAATTTTATGATTTTTGAAATATCATCAATTTCCAAAGCATCTGCGATCCGTTCGATATGTTCTAAATAAATCTTCTTTCGTTTTCCATTCGCAAGGTTACTTAAATTTGATGGTTCTATGCCGGATAGCCTCGCCAATTCTCTTAATGACATATTCCTTTCAGCCAATAGCTTATTTATTAGTATCTCCACTTTTATTTCATGATGATCTACACCCATTAGAATTTCCCTCATATCCAAAATTTTGTTGTCTGTATGAACATGATATAGTAAGATATTCCTGTGCTGTTGTTTATATAGACATGGGTTTTAGTAGTATGGAGGTGCGGACAATAGAAGAACAGCAAGGCAAAACGGTTAAAAACAAGCAACCGGTTAAAAAGATTACTCACCAGGATATTTATACCTTGTACGACCTGGTGGAACACTCAATTCATGGAAAGAGCCGCTAAAACTATTAGAAAGCTTTTTCAGCGATAAGAAGCGGCCAGTTAACAAGCAGCAACTAGCCAAATAATACTATGCACAGGCGAAAATTTTCAATGCTTTCGTTGCCGATTTTCATGACTTAACCAATAAAATAGACGATCAAATATCTAGTTTAAGACGAAGCGAAAAACTCTAAGGAATGCAAAGCGTGCCGGATGAACCTTACTCAAAAACAGGAGTGAGGTTTTTCTGTATGCGACTGTATATATAAAATAAAAGTCAGGATTTGTCAGGTTCTGGACATTTCAACGTTCCGATTGAAAAGGAGCGTTCCAAAAGAAAGAAATGTCTATAAATCCCTTTACTTTAGGCTTTCTATCCGTGTTGTTTTGAAATTAGACTGTGTTTGTTTTGTGTTTCGTTTTGAAATGTTATACTATTCCTATCAGCAAGTAGTTTGCTGAAATATACTTGATTGAAATGAAGTGTTCCTATGGGCTTATTTGCTTTAATTATTTCGGTATTATCCTCCGCTCTCTCGTTATACACTTTTGCTAACCAGCACTTTAACAGACTTTATCGTTTAGGGATATCGGCTGACAACTTCATGCCAAACATAAAAGAAGAGATTCTCTTTGCCAGGATTACTTTTATCAATGAATCATCTACGCCTTTAACTATTTATGATACAAATATATTAGACGAAAACGGAAAAATATTTGCAGGAAATGATGGTCAATTAATCTTTGAGAAACGTACTGTTTCATCGTTTTTCAGAACTGGAATTTCCGTTATGACAGATGAATCTACATCATTGTTGCCAATTACGATAGCTCCATACTCTTATTCTTCCAGTTTCTACGCTTTTTTCTTAAGCGGTGAATCCGCAGAGACGATATACAACAAAAGCACTTATTATTTAGAAACCGAAACATCACACGGTCTTTTCGTAAATAAGCTAACAACTTTTAGTTTTAATTTTGAATACGAAACTAGATACAATAAGTCAAGACTTATGCGCATTTACTGGCATCAATCTAAATGGAGAAAATTCTTTAACCCAGAATTCCAAAATAAGCTAAAACTGCCAAAACTAGTGAAAATCAAGAGAAACAAAGAGCAATAGCTACCACTTATAGTACTTAAATATCAGGTTTTATCAGGGTTATGAAATTCCTGTCCATTTGAAAACCAAGTTTTGCTAAGTCCGCTTAATTTACTATTTATTTTAAAAGTTAAGTTTTATTAAGTCCCATACGTGAATGAATATGAGGTTCTAAAGAATATGAATGTTAGCCTATACGGATGTCTTACACCCCCTTCAATAGAAATTACCATAAAAGTCTAGCAACATTGTAAACACGGTTGAAAAGGGCATAAAATACACGGGACAGACATTTTTGTCCAACACGATAAAATCAACATTTTCAGTAAATCCATTGACAAACACGTGCAGCACGTATACAATGATAGATGTCAGGGGGTATACGTGCACAATGCCAATGACACAAAAAGAACTGGTTAAACTTCTAGTAGCCAACGGAGGCGTAGAAGTCAAAGGCGGCAAAGGCTCACACGTTAAGGTGAGGTATCCAGGAGTTAACCGACCTATAACTGTCCCCCAAAAGATCAAGAAGGGGTTAGAAATGGGGATATTGAAACAAGCTGGGCTTAGATAGCCCGCTTGTTCTAAAACGATGGGAGGAGAATAAGAATGTTAGTAACTTTTCCAGCATTATTTTACTTTGAACCAGAAAAAGACGGTTATAGCGAAGGGTATTCCGTCTTTTTCCCGGATTTTGAGAACTTCGGCGGAACTTGCGGCGATACGGTTACAGAAGCAATGTATATGGCTTCTGATTGGTTAGGCATAACTCTGGCTGATGATATAGAAAACGGCCGGAAAGTCCCTACACCGTCACAAATCAGCCAGCTATCACTTGTTGGGAATAACCCTTTTAAAAATGATGAAGAGCTTAATTATACTTACGATCCGGAAAAATCATTTATATCAATGGTCAGCGTGGATGTTTCTGAATACTTAGATAGCCAAGAGCCTATTAAAAAAACTCTTACCATCCCAAAATGGGCTGATAAACTAGGCCGGGAGATGCACTTAAATTTCTCTAAAACTCTCACCGATGCCATTGCTGATAAAAAACTCAATGTATAGAATTTAGTCCCCAGCTTCTTAAGATGTTGGGGGTTTTTGTACCCTACTATAGTAATTTCAATCTTAGCATTTCTAAGGGCTCTATACTTTATGATGTTGGTGAGAAATCACTGGCATCTTTTTTAGAGAGAAAAATTTTTCTTATTTCCACCAATCGCTTCTGGAAGATGTCTCTTCCAGAAAACTATCAAAAAACGATACAAACCTTCAAAAAAATGTCAAAGAAGATTAAGCGATCCCTTGAACAACCTTATTCTAACGGCCCTTTGGAAAGCTTAAACAATCATATCAAGGTACTCAAACGCAATATTTATGGATTCAGAAGCTTTTATAACGTCAAACTCAGGATCAATCTCTGCTTTGGCGAAGCGCATTTCAAACTGAACAAAAAAGCCTAGAGAAAATTTCTCTCTAGACTCGACTCTATTTCTCTCGATTTTTCTTACCAACATTCGTTGACAAAGTGCCACTTAAATTTCTAAACGAATCATATTCGTTATCATATTCAAACGAATAATAGAAAAAGCTAAGTCCTTATATATCAAGGGCTTAGCTCATATATTCTTACTTTTCTTCTTCTTCACTCATGAATGTATTGAACACTTCTTCGATCATATCCCATTCAGCATCTGTTTCGATCTGCTGCAGTTCACCTTCTGTGCCTTCTTCATTTTCAATATATGCGTAAGCCTGTAATTCCACATCTTCATCTTCAGGTACGCCGGCTGGATATAGAAGAACGTAATTCTTACCAAATTCTTCCTGTCCGTCAACAGTTAGAAGAATTTCATACAAAGTTTCATTCCCCTGTTCATCTACTAACGTAATATGTTCATGTCCCTCATGATTATGCTCTGTCATTGTCGTTCTCCCTCTTCTATAAATAATTTGGAAACATACTGTTACGCATTTTTTCCTGCACCGTCCAAATAATTTTGCAGAATCATTACAGCTGCTACCTTATCTATCACTTTTTTTCGTTTTGCACGAGAAGTATTTGCCTGTTCAACCAACATACGTTCTGCCTGAACAGTAGTTAACCGTTCATCCTGAAAAACAACCGGCAAGTGAAATCTTTCCTCGATTTGTTTTCCATAAGCCATGGAGGCCTCAGCTCTTGGTCCGATAGAATTATTCATATTCTTAGGCAGACCAACCACCATTTTGGTCACTTCGTACTCTTTGATCAGTTCACCTAAACGATCAAAACCAAACTCCTGTTTTTCTTCGTCGATTCGAATAATCTCTATACCTTGTGCCGTCCATCCCAAAAGGTCGCTGACAGCAACTCCAACAGTTTTTGATCCAACGTCCAACCCCATCACTCTCATCGAAGGTTGATACCATAACTTGATAGATAATGCTTTACAAGTTCCTCCATGATTTCATCCCGTTCATGACGGCGAATTAAATTCCGCGCATCTTGATAACGAGGAATGTAGGCCGGGTCTCCAGAAAGTAAATATCCCACAATTTGATTAATTGGGTTGTAACCCTTCTCTTCCAAAGCCCGGTAGACAGTTGCCAACGTCTCGCTTACTTCTTTCTTACGACTTTCATCAAAGTCAAAACGTACTGTTTCATCTGTAAAACCCATTTATCTACACCTCTTTTCTTTCATTACATACAGTTTCATTCTACTAGAAAGTAATTAAAACTACAAACAAAAATTCTTCCAATATAAACTAATATAGATAAAATTATTAAAAGAACAGCTAAAAAATCTGCATTTCTATTATATCTTATAAATTTCATCCTTCAGTTCTCTTTGCTCAATATCCTCAATCGGTTCATTTTTTTTGAGATAACCAGAGCTATCTAGCTTTTTATTCACTTTCAAGCCATTATTAATAAAGAAATTACCTATTCTCAAAACTTCTGGAAACAATAAAAAAAATTCGGAAGTCCTGTTTTCTTCCGAATCCTCTGCTGGTTAACAATATCTAATTTTTCCACGTCTACTTCTCTTTTGCCATCAGTTTAACCAATAAAGCTTTCTGCGCATGAAGACGGTTTTCAGCTTCCTGATAAATGTAAGAATGATCTCCATCTATCACCTTTGAAGATACCTCTTCTTCTCTATGAGCCGGCAAACAATGTAAAAACATATAATCGGATTTTGCCTGCTGAACAAGTGAGTCGTTAACCTGATAATCGTGAAAAATCTGTGTACGCATCTCTTGTTCTCCTTCATCTCCCATACTTGCCCATACATCTGTTACCACAACATCTGCATTTTTTACAGCTTCATATGGATCATCAGTTATAATAATCTGACTCCCTGAGGTGTTTGCAATTTTCTGTGCCTGTTCGACATATTCCGGGTTAGGCTGATACTCTTTTGGTGATGCAATGGCAATGTCCATACCAACGATGCTTCCGCCAAGAAGATAAGAGTGTGCCATATTATTTCCATCACCAACATAAGCAAGTTTAATACCTTTCAGCTTATTTTTTATCTCAAAAATAGTCATAAAATCTGCAAGAACCTGACAAGGATGATGATGATCCGTCAGTCCATTAATAATAGGAACGGAAGACTCTTTTGAAAATTCCTGAATCATCTGATCTGAAAATGTACGAATCATGATTCCGTCCACATAAGAAGAAATGACTTTTGCAGTGTCCTTAACTGGTTCTCCCCGCCCCATTTGCGTACTTTTAGTATCCAGAATAATTGCCTGACCGCCAAGCTGAATAATACCTGCTTCAAAAGAAACTCGGGTACGTGTACTGTTTTTTTCAAAAATCATAGCCAAGATTTTACCTGATAATACCGTCTTGTATTTTTCTGAATCTTTTTTCATACCAATTCCCAGCTGTATAATCTCAATAAAATTTTCCTCTGTCAGTTCAGTTAAATCCAACAGACTTTTTCCATATAGTCCTTCAGTCATTTGCTATCTCCTCCAATACTCGACAGATTTTGTCAACTCCTTTTGCCAGATCCTTTTCTGTGATTGTCAGCGGTGGTAAAAGCCGCAGAACATTACTTCCTGCTTTCAAGACCAGTACACCAGCTAATTGTAATTTATCAATGGCCTGCGCCAAAATCTGACTGTTTATCAGTTCGATTCCGATCATCAATCCTGTGCCTCTTACCTCATTTACTACCCTATTTTCTTTTAATCTTGTGGAAAGCTCGTCAATTGTCTTCTTGCCTTTTACAGCTACATCTGATAAAAATTCTTCCTGATTAATCAGATCGATTACGTTCTCTGCAATGCTCATTGCCAAAAGATTTCCGCCAAATGTAGAGCCATGGCTGCCAGGTCCGAAAGAAGCTGCGAGTTCTTTTTTTCCAAGCATTGCACCAACTGGAAAACCATTCCCCAACCCTTTGGCCAATGTAATAATGTCAGGTACAAGATCATAACCATCTGACGCATAAAAGGTACCCGTCCGACCAATTCCTGTTTGTATTTCATCAACAATCAGCAGACTCCCATTGTCTTGGCAGACTGCTTTCAGTTCTTTCAACCATTCCTGTTTTGCGGGTATAACACCGCCCTCTCCTTGAATAACCTCTACAATTACAGCAGCAGTATCATTATCAAGATGTTCTTTAAGACCCTCAAGAGAATTGTAAGGAACATAAATAAAGCCTGGAACCAGCGGATGATAGTCTGCATGAATTGAATCCTGACCTGTGGCACTCATTGCACCAAATGTTCTCCCATGAAATGATTGAAGAAAAGAAATAATTTTTGTTCGACCTGTGGCTTTTCGAGCAAGTTTAATAGCTGCTTCATTCGCTTCAGCTCCGCTGTTACAAAAATAAGCAACATACTCTTTTCCATCAGCAAGCTTCTCAGCAACTCTTTCCTGCAAACTATTCTTATAAAGATTTGGAATGTGCCAGACTTTTTGCGATTGCTCCTGAAGTGTCTGATTCAACACAGGATGATTATATCCAAGGTTGACAACCCCAATCCCGCTGGTTAAATCCAAATAACGCTTTCCCTGAGCATCCATCAGGCTGCATTTATCTCCTTCAACAAATTCAATGCTTTTTCTAAGATAGTTTGGAAACAAATAACTCATATCGCTACCTTCTTTCCTATTATGACTGTTCCTTTGCTTAAGATATCATTAGTAATATGTACAGTCCCCACACCTTCTTTGATAGCTTTTTCCGTACCTTTTATTTTGGGAATCATACCCCCGGTTATCACTTGTTCCTCAATCAGCGACTCAATATCGGAAATCCGCAATTCTTTAATATATTCGTTTCCGTATTTGATTCCTGCAACATCGGTTAACAAAAATAATGTTTCTGCCTTTAATTCCGAAGCAATCTGACAGGCGGAATCATCGGCATTAATGTTCAGCCACTCTCCAGAATCAGTTATTCCTAAAGGAGCAACGATCGGAATATAATCTTTTTCAAGTAAATCAAGCAGTAAATCTGTTTGGATATCGATCACTTTCCCTACATGACCCATGGTTTGTTTATCCAGATACTCACCTAAAATAATTTTATTGCTTGATGTATTCAAGCCCACAGCTGAAAGATTTTCCTGCTGAAAACGGACAGTGATCATGGGCTGTACCTGTCCAATCAATACCATTTGAGTGATTTTTAATACTTCATCCGTCGTTACCCGCAACCCATTTTTATAGTAGACGGGAATATTCAGGCAATCCATCATCTCAGAAATATAGTGCCCGCCTCCATGGACAATAATAATTTTTTTTCCTTCTGCCTGCCATGCATGAATCTGACTGAAAAATCCTGGAGTCAATGTGTCTCCGGCTGCTCCCCCGATTTTAATAACTATTAAAGCCTTCATCTTTTTGTTCCTTTCTTCTATCTCATGTATGATAGAGTGCATTTATTTCGACATACTTATAAGTAAGATCACAACCCCAGGCTTTGCCGGCAGCCGCTCCTTCGTGAAGATCAACAGTTATTGTAATGGTTTCCTTTCCCAGCTTTTCCTTCATGACTCGTTCGTCAAAGTGCTGCGGCTGGCTGTGGAGTAATACTGGCTGACCCTCTATAAAAATGTCAATATTTTCCGGATTAACGAATGGGTCAGCATAACCAATTGCACAAATGATTCGGCCCCAGTTAGGGTCTGCACCAAACATCGCAGTTTTCACAAGAGAGGAGCCAACAATTTTCTTGGCAATCATTCGCGCAGACAACGGATCTTTTCCATTCGTTACTGTTGCTTCAATTAACTTTGTTGCACCCTCTCCATCTTGTGCAATCATCATTGCCAATGTTTTCATCACTTGATAAAGCATTTCCTGAAAAATTTCATATTCCTGAGTATGCTCCTGTATCTCTGAGATTCCAGAAGCTCCATTTGCCATGAGCAAAACCATGTCATTTGTGGAAGTGTCTCCATCCACAGTAATTTGATTAAAAGTTTCGTCAGTTATTTTCTTTAACATAGTCTGCAGCAGCTCTCTGGACATTGCCGCATCCGTAGTGATGAAAGCAAGCATTGTTGCCATGTTTGGATGAATCATACCAGAACCTTTTGCCACACCGGACATCTTTACCCTTCTATTTTCAATAACTGCTTCAAGAACAATTTCTTTTGTTCGTGTATCGGTGGTTAAAATCGCTTCATGAAAAGCGGGTGCTTCTCCGCCTGTTTTATTTAAATGAGCAATTCCATTTTCTATTTTATCCATGGGCAGTTCCTGCCCGATAACTCCGGTCGAAGCCACAGCCACTTGGCTGCTGGAAAGACCGAGTTGTTTTGCTGCTATCTTCTGCATTTCTTTTGCATGAGTCAAACCGGCTGCTCCTGTACATGCATTGGCATTTCCTGAGTTAACAACCACTGCCTGCAAGGAATCTGAAGCAAGTACCTCTTTGGTAATTTTAATTGGTGCGGCCTGAACAGCATTCGTTGTAAAAACGGCAGCAGCTCGAGCAGGGTATTCTGAATAAATCCAGCCAATATCTTTTTTCTTCCGTTTCAATCCACTATGGTATCCGTCAGCGTAAAATCCCTTTGGTGAAGCGATGGTTCCATCTATTTTTTTCATACTCACTATCTCCCTATGGATATATCGGCACTTGCATGAGTCCATCTGTTTCAGAAAAACCTGCAAAAAGATTCATATTCTGAATCGCCTGTCCGGCTGCCCCTTTTCCTAAATTATCAATAACTGTAACAATTGTTGCCATCTTCATTTCCTTATTTACTGCAAGCCCGATGTCACAAAAATTTGTGCCCGCAACCTGCTTAATACAGGGAAAGCATCCCTCTTCCTGAATTCGGATAAACGGTTTTTCCATATAACATGATTTGTATAGATTCACCAATTGTACACAACTTAACACGTCCTTCAACTTAACATAAGCAGTCACAAGTATTCCTCTTGTCACCGGAATCAGGGAAGTCGTAAATTGAATTCCCTTTAGTTCAGGTGCCCAGTGTTGGAATTGCTGAACAATTTCAGGGATATGCTGGTGCTTATTCATTTTATAAACACTCATGTTTTCATTTACATGTGAAAAATGACTGGAAGCTGACATTCCTTTCCCTGCTCCAGAAAGACCAGATTTTCCATCTATAACAATTGAATCCAATTCTGCCAGCTGATTTTGCAACAATGGGGCAAGTGAAAGCTCAGAGGCTGTAGCATAGCATCCGGGATTTGCAATAAACTTACTGTTTAGATTTTCTCTAAATTCTGCAAGTCCATAATCAAATTTTTCAATTGAGGAAAAATGCTGAGCATCTGTTCCATACCATTTTTCATAAGCTCCAGCCTCTTTTAAACGAAAATCACCAGAAAGATCTATTACAGGAAAATCATTTTCTATAAATGGTAATGCAAGTTTTTTTGAGATTCCAGATGGTGAAGCTAAAAAGACTAGGTCGCTCTGATTCATTATTTCTTCGGGATCAACCGCTGTTAGCTTCATCGACAGTATTCCCTTCAAATGAGGATACTGCTGATCAACAGCCTGCGTTTCAGTTTGACTATGAATCGATATTATCTCTACATGAGGGTGATTGACTAAATAACGAATGAGCTCCAAACCGCCATATCCGGTTGCTCCAATAATGGATACTTTCATTTGTTTTAACCCTTTCCTTTTCGTTTTAATAAAAGACATGTTTTTCACATTATAGTTTTATACAGGGAATTCGTCAATGGTTTTTTATTAATTTATATAGATAAAAAGGAAAAATATACATCAAAACCCTATTCAAATGCATATTCATGCCGAATGTGTATTTTTTCATGCAAAAAAAGCTGATCAGGTTCGCCCCGGTCAGCTGTATATTGAAGTAGCTTCATTTTATTTACATGTAATATTGACAGATTATAATTGCTGCTAAAATAAGAATACCCGGTAAATAATTTGATACTCTGATTTTTGTAATTCCAGCAATATTCATTCCAATCCCCAAAAACATCAAGCCGCCGATTGCACTGATGCCGGCCATCAATTCATCCATCAAAGGGTCTGGAACATATTTAATTAATACGCTCGCAAAGATTGTAATCAATCCCTGGTACAAAAATACCGGAATCGACGAAAAAAGTACGCCAACTCCCAGAGAAGCTGTCAGCATAATCGCCATGAACCCATCCATTACAGCTTTAGTATAAAGCGTTTGATGATTTCCTGAAACACCACTTTCGACAGCTCCTATAATTGCCATGGAGCCAATTAAAAAAATCAGTGAAGCAGTGACAAAGCCCTCTGCAAAATTACTTCCTGACTTAGCAAACCGTCGTTCAAGATAAAGTCCAAACTGATTCATTCGATCTTCAATTCTCAATGACTCACCGACCATTGCTCCCAGACACATGCTGATTAAAACGAGAATAAATGATTCCGACTTGATTGACATCTGAATACCCAAAAGAATTCCGCCTAATCCAACTCCTTTTGTAACTGTATCCTTCGTTGCCTCACTTAAATTGCGTAAAACCGCACCCGCCAAACTCCCGACAACAATTGCCAGTCCGTTGACAATTGATCCTAACAAAATCATTTAGTCCCCTCCTGTAATAAAAAGGCATGAAATCAATCAGGCGCCCCTGACTGATTTCAGCTGTAAACATCATTTTGATCAATCGCTCTCTCATTATAACATTAATTTTTCTGAAAATTACAAAAATATTGATTTATTTTTCCTGATTCAAGAACACTTTATAAGCCTTTTGATCATAGATCTTGTCAATTTCACCAATAAATTCTTTCGGCGGCTCCGGACGTACAAACCCATTTTTAAACTGATATAAGCCATCCTCATTGTTTAAACTGAATACTCCGCCAAAATCATAGCCGTCTTTCTTCTCTTTAATTGCCCATCTGATTCCTTCCCAGTTCACTAAATAGGGTGCCATCAAACCTTGATTTTCATGGGTGCTTCCTGCATACATATACCAGACCTTCCTTCCAGATATGAAGCAAAGTCCGCCGGCATCAGGTACGCCATCAATAAAAACAAGGATAATCTTCATTCTGCCGCAGTCAAGAAATGCATCTGCCAATCGATCAAAATAGTCTTGAGGTCTATAAGAAATCTTGTGCCGTTCACTAGTCATGGCATATAATTTATAAAAAATGTCCAAATCCTTACGGTTAGAAGAGACTTTACTCTCCAATCCCTTTTTTTCGGCATAGCGAATACGGTATCTGGTTTTACTGTAAAATCCTTCCAATACCTCTTCTTCTGATTTTCCTTCTAAATTGACAACCATGTTATATCTTGGCTGAATCGTGTCTTTCCCGCCTAATTCCCGATTCCTTACAATAAATCCTGCTGCTCTCAAACTCTTGTTAATTTCCTCACAGTAAAGAAATTCAGGATCCATTCTTAATAGAAAAACCTGCTGCTTTTTCAATTCTGTTTCTGCTTCACGGACTAGTCTGTTTATATATTCTAAAGAAAATTCATTCATCACCGGTCCCTTTGAAACGTAGGCAAATTTCTTTTCTCCAATATTTTTAACCATTAACACAGACATCGCAGCAACAATGTCACCTTCTTCTTCTAAATAAACATATAGAGGTTCCCAGTTATTTTTCACATAGCTCCATCCTGTTTCCTGAGTCACAGAACTGAACGCTGCATTTCGAATAAATGTATCATGTGTTTCCATTTCCGAATGATTTGTACTGTTGATTATAGGCATATATTTTTTCCGTCCTTTTTTCGTATCATTTACAAATAAATAATACGAAAACAAGCTTAGACATACCTTAAAACTGTCAAACTTCTAAAAATCGGACAACAGAAGTAGATATCAATTTTTCCCATACAAAATACCCCTATCTAGGATTTTATTATTTCTCTGTCCTAGATAGGAGCAGCATATCACTTATGTCGCACCTTCATTATGCATTCTGTTTAAATTATTAAATCGAAAACAAATCTGTTGCTGATTCGGGGTCAGTATCATAAACATTGAACGTGTGACCGACACCAAGTCCATACTCTTTCAAAATAGAAGTCATTGCCATTTGCGCCAATTCCTTCATATTATTTTCCTTGCTCAAATGTCCAAGATAAACTCGTTTTGTATGAGCACCGATCACATCAGCCATAACCAACGCACCATCATCATTTGACAAATGCCCATGATCCCCTAAAATACGTTGTTTCAGGCTCCATGGATAGGCACCGGCACGAAGCATTCCCAAATCGTGATTGCTTTCAATCAGGTAGGCATCTGCATCTCGCACAGTCCCCCGGAGATGATCGCTGCAGTAGCCTGTATCTGTCAAAATAACGAAGGATTTATTATCCTTATAAAATCTATAAAATTGAGGAGCTGCCGCATCATGAGAGACACCAAAGCTTTCAATGTCCATATCACCTAACGTCAGTACCTTTCCCATTTCGAAAATATGCTTTTGCTCCAGTTTCACATTGCCAATCATTGAATCCATGGCCTGCCAAGTTTTTTCATTGGCATAAACATCCAGATTATACTTTCTCGCCAGTACTCCTACCCCATGAATATGATCTCTGTGTTCATGAGTGACCAGAATAGCATCCAGCTCTTCCGGTTTACGGTCTATTTCAGATAATAGTGATGTGATTTTCTTACCGCTTAACCCGGCATCTACCAAAATTTTCTTTTCCTTTGATTCTATAAAAAGGGAATTGCCTGTACTTCCGCTGGCAAGCACACTGACATTAAATGCCTTTTCCTGCTTCATTTTTCCTACGCTTCCCTTCCTTTAATCTTTCATGTAATCAGTATATAGTATACAACGATCAATTATCTTTTTCCACCCTGATAACCGCATTACTGGTAATAATTGTATTGCTCATGGCGTTCACCTGCTCAACCTGCAGAGTCGTTGAATTGGAAGATATCCCGATAAACCAGACAGGAACATAAACATTCTTTTCTCTGATCTTGTATATCTGCGAATAAGCCAGCTTTGAAAAAGTAATAGTTGAGTTGCTGGGGATCTTATTGTTTACGTAAAGTGTTTCTATGGCATCCTGTTCTGAATAAAGATCTGCTTTTTCTCTCAGCTCTTCCAGATTTCCAATATGAGACTGCGAATACTGTACGATTCTAAGTAAATCATCTGTCTCGCTTTTTTCAAGCGACAAGGTAATCTGAGCCGTGTCATCATGAATTGGAATACCTCCATATGATTGTGCTGCAACGAGTTCGGGAAATTCACCGTTTAAATTAGAAAACTGAGGTAAATACGTATATTCATTGCCGTATAAGACACTTTTTTCATCCCTAAGAAAGCCGGAAAACGTCTCATTAACTTCATCTGGATCAATGTAGTGATTACTTGGATAATCAATGACGCCATTTTCAGTCACGGTAATATTTTTTAAATAGGAATAGTCATTTTTAGCTGCCTGCTGTTCCTGAATAGCCATATAAAAATTTGTCTGTTCTCCACTTAGGTAGTAACCTTCAGAGCGTTTAGTAGACAATTCCTTTTTGTGCGTAATCTGATCTTTTTTCAGACGCGTTTCCAGGCTTTCTGTTTTCTCGGAATAAGAGACGTAACTTTCATCCTGCAGACCTTCCCGATAGATACTGAATAAAAAGATATTTACCCCTAAGAAAACCAGGAAAAAAATCCATTCAATCCGCTTAAAATCCATTACTGCACCTCCAAATTCACGATTTTCTGCAGCAATTCGCGCTCCGGATACCATTGTCCACGATACAAAATATACCATTCCGGTGTTAAATCAACAACTTGGGTGATACCCTCGATTGTCTGCCAGCTATAGCCGATAATCAGCGATTCAATTCCTTCGATATCTGCACCGTAAGCAAGCAGCTCATCCAACAAATCAGAAGTGTCCTGTAAAGTAACTTCTTCTTCAGAAGGGATAGGTACCTGAATCATATCAACACTTGTATCAATGCTGATTTTATGCTGCTCAGATTCTTCTCCATCAATGGTGACTTTGACCTGCCCTTTATTATTTTCACTGAAAACAGGAAAACCTTCCACAAATGTACGGTAATTCACTTTATTATCTGAGTAATCAAAATAGCGTATATTCCCAATATTGGTTCCCAATTTTTTCATATAGCCAAAACTGTCAGCATACACATTATGATCCTCAGAAGATACCTGGAGATTTCCACTAAAATACACTGTACTCGTTTCTTCGTCAATAACCAGCTTTTCAACCCCGCTTGTATATGAAAGATCGTTACTGTCCTCATTTGTATGAACACTGTCCGGATTGGCAAAAAAAGCATTTCTGAAAAGTGTTATAGGCTGAGATGCTAAAATATAGCTGTATTTTTTAAGTTTTAGGTCGCTCATCATATAGTATTGCTTATTTGCAATTGACGAACGTTCAATAGCCTTAAAATAGTTGATTCCGTCTTTTTTCAATAAATTTTCTATCTTTTCCTGGTCAATCGAGATAAATGCTGAGTAAACATTTTTATTCTCAAAATCAAAAAAATAGATTCTTTTTCCATCAAAATCGACTTGTATACTGCTGAAATAGACTTCTTCTGCCAACGAGATATCAGTAAGATCAATCGGAAGATTATACACGGACAGATATTCACTTAGCAGGAAACGTCCTTCATAAAGAAATTCAAATCCTCTTTTATCTGAATAGTAATTTTCGTATTCTTCTTCGCTTCCGCTGCTTACCAAAGAAAGCTGGTCAATTATACTGCTGCTCAACACCTTTTGAATGGAGCTGATTAGACTTTCGCTCGTACTTACAGTTATCTCGTCATTCTCCATTCTGACAATTCTTAGAGGGAGAAAAACATCGCTGCTGGATCTTTCTTTCGTTGTAGAAGTGACCTGCCCCTCATTTTCCAAGCTATCTTCTTTAATTGAAGAACTGCTCCAAATTGAATAGCTGAAATAGAGACTTAGCAAAACCATCAGAATCAGACCGATCCGAATCAGTTTCTCAGTAATAGTCATTTTCATTCCCACCAAACCTCCTCATAAGGTTCATAAGGCAGAGAAATATAGAATGTTGATCCCTGACCTTCTCGGCTTTCAACCCAGATCGCCCCATTATGAGCCTTCATTACTTCTTTTGAGATTGCCAGTCCCAGTCCTGTACCGCCCTGTGCTCTCGCCCGCGCCTTATCCACTCGATAAAAGCGTTCAAACACTTTCGGTAAATCTTTCTTTGGAATACCAAGTCCTCTGTCTGTTACGCTGAAAATAACACTACTGTGGGTTTCCAACAGACGGCAGACAATTTCTCCGCCATCTGGAGAATATTTAATGGCATTATTCATAATATTGTCTAGTACTTGTATAATTTTATCCATATCAAGTTCAACCCAAAGATCTCTCTTGGTAAACTCACGGCGAATGACAAATTTCTTCTCGTCATTTTCAACCATCATATCAAAACGATCCAGTACAAAATTTATTAATTCATTAAAATTGACATACTCCATCTGCAATTCAGAATTTCCGGAATCCATTCTGGAAAGATTCAGAAGATCGTTAATCATGCGGATCATCCGGTCTGTCTCTTCCAATGTGACTTTCAGAAAATGCGGTGCGATTTCGGGATTTTCCCAAGCTCCTTCATTGAGCGCTTCTATATAGCTTCTCATACTTGTCAAAGGCGTACGCAGTTCATGAGAAACATTGGAAACAAACTCACGGCGTTCCTGTTCATTTTTTTCCTGCTCTGTTACATCATGCATCACACAAACAATCCCGGTAATAAAACCTGATTCTCTTCGAATCATCGCAAAATCAACCTTCAAAATCATTTGATCCTCGGGATTATCAGAGAGGGAACGGTCAATCAGTAATTCATCCGGCTCCTCTAAAAGCTTTCTCAGCGTGTATTCTCCATCAATATCCAGCAGCTCCAGCAAGGACATTCCAATCGCTTCTTCTGCCTTAACATTTAATAAAGTCGTAGCCATTTCGTTAATAGTAATGACTTTTCCTCGCCGGTCTGCTGCAATAACTCCGTCTGTCATATGCGTAAGCACACTATCCAGTCGATTTCGTTCTGACTCCATCGTTTCCTGCGCTTCTTCCACTCGTTCGCTCAACTGGTTAAAGGTTTCCGCCAGCTGTCCAAGCTCATCTTTTCCATAGATTTTTACTTTCCCGCTGTAATCGCCTCTTGCGATACGCAGCGCCTGCTCTTTCATTTCTCCAATAGGCTGAGTAATCGAACGAGAAATCAACAGTGTGACAATGACAGAGATAATTCCCGCCATCAATGATGCAGTAAAAAATATCCGGGCGATATCCGTAACTTCCTTATATTTGTTTTCAATGTTGCTTTTAACATAAACAGCCCCGATGACAGTATCGCCGGTCGGGGAATAAATTGGCTGGATATTAATATATACCCTTTTCCCGTTTTCAACTGCAGGGTATTTTTTTGCGACAAACTCATTCAGATTACGGTATTCATTTTTCTTACCAACCACTCCCTGTTGGTTTAAATCACTGGTTGCACGAACAATTCCCTTATCGTCAATCACTCTGACTTCAAGAAATTCTGAATTTGAAAAGCTGCTCAGGACTCGTTTTATATCTGTATCAACATCCGCGCTGACATTGTCGTCCTCATTATTTAGCGGATTGCTCAATGAGTTAACGAGCTGAGTCACCTGCAAATCAATATTTTTTTTGTATTCACTGATTGTCGTCGTCTCCAGTTCACGAATAAAATATCCTCCAATAATCTGTATAGCGATCAAAAGAAGGAGGATAAAGGATAACGCAATCTTGAAGTTGACTGATTGAAAAAAGTTAACCTTTTTCCTCATAGATCACTACTCCTGTTCAGGATTTCTTAGGTAATAGCCGACACCTCTTCGGGTAACCAAATATGTAGGGTGGCTCGGATTGTCTTCAATTTTTTCACGCAGTCGTCGAACCGTCACATCCACTGTTCTGACATCTCCAAAATAGTCATACCCCCAGACTGTCTGCAGCAAATGTTCTCTTGTCATTACCTGACCTATGTGTTTTGCCAGATAGAAAAGAAGTTCAAACTCTCTGTGAGTCAGCTCTATTTTTTCTCCGCGTTTTGATACCATATAGGCATCCGGATGAATGGTTAAATCGCCAATTGACAGTTCAGAAGGTGTATTGTCGTCGGCTTCCTTAACACTGGCAGCTCCACGACGCAGGTTGGCTTTAACACGAGCAACCAACTCTCTATTTGAAAATGGTTTTGTCACATAATCATCTGCTCCTAATTCAAGTCCTAGAACCTTATCGATCTCAGAATCTTTGGCAGTTACCATAATGATCGGCATATCATAGGTTTTTCTGATTTCCCGAGCAACTTCCAAACCGTCAATTTTAGGGAGCATCAGATCAAGAATCACCAAATCCGGCTCTTCTTCTTTCACTTTTTCCAATGCTTCTTCACCATCATAAGCAGTTGAAACTTCATACCCTTCTTTTACTAAATTGTATTTTACAATCTCGGAAATCGGTTTTTCATCATCTACGACTAAAATCTTTTTCATAAAGAGACACCTCTTTTTCTTTCCTACATAGTTTTGCAGTATTTTTTTCATTATACCTCATTTTTTGAAGTCTTTCATCTTTGTTCACTGATTTCGCTGTTTCTATTCACCTTTCTTAAGAAAATCAACAAAAAACAAAAATCAGAATCAGTCCTTAAAGACCGATTCTGATTAACTGTTGATTTAATTTGTTATACTTCTTCAGTATCTAAAACATATTTGGCAACCAGCGCTGCAAGCAATCCGCCGATTAGCGGTGCAACAATAAAGACCCACAGCTGAGACAATGCATCTCCGCCGGCAAAAATCGCAGGACCCAAACTTCTTGCAGGGTTTACTGATGTACCGGTTAACGGAATTCCAACCAAGTGAACCATTGTCAGTGTAAGACCAATAACGATTCCTGCAAGTTTGGCATTTCCTTTTTTAGCACTTGTGACAGTCATAATAACCAGAACAAAAATAAATGTTAAAATAATTTCAATAACTAACGCACCCATAGCTGTGAAATCACCAAAGCCGTTTTGTCCAAGATTTGAAGTGTTCAGACTTCCTGCTTCTAAAATCATCAGTAATGAGAAGGATGCCAATAGTGCACCAATCACTTGCCCAACAATATAATAGGCCAATTCCACTGTCGTGATTCGTTTATTTACCCACATTCCCAGTGATACAGCAGGATTTAAGTGAGCACCTGAAATTGTACCAATACTGTAGGCTGCTGCAATAATCGTCAGCCCAAAGGCTAATGCGATACCTGTTGTTCCGATTCCTTCCATTCCGTTTCCTAAAACAGCGGTTGCTGTTCCGAAAAATACTAAAATAAATGTTCCAATAATTTCTGCAATTGCTTTTTTCATTTTTTATTATCTCCTTTCAACAATAATGAGTTTAACATAACAATCGTCTTTTTAAAATACTTTTCATAAAATTTCCATATCAAAAAAACCGAAACAGACTGATTCAGCAGTTCCAGTTTTCATTTTATCATATTGTTAATTTAACGCAATTATTTGAACTTGCAATTGATTACATAACAAAATCAGTCCAAGATTTGAACACCGATTCCAAGGAGTCCAGGTCCGGTATGAACAACCAATGCCGGGCTGATAGTGCCAAAATAAATCTCTTCAGCTTGGGGAAAATTTTCTTTCAACTTTTGATAGAAAGTTTTGGCTTCTTCTTCTGCTTCTCCATGCGCAACAGCCAAAACAACTTTTTTGTGGTTCCCAATAAATTCTTTAATCAGACTAAGCGTTTTTTCCAGACTTTTCTTTCTGCCTCGAGCTTTTGCTACAGTATAGTAAACCCCTTCTTCATTACAGGAAATAATGGGATTCAATTTTAAGGCATTTCCCAAAATAGATGCTACCAAACCAATCCGGCCGCCCTTTTGCAGATATTCCAATGTCGCCACATTAAAATAGACAGTGGATTTTTCAACGTTTTCAGATAGACGTACTTTCATTTCTGCCCATGGCATCTCAGCTTCAACCATTTTAGCAGCCTCAATCACTTGAAGTCCGCTGCCGATCCCTATATTTTTCGTATCGAGACAGAAGGTTTCCACATCTTTAAACTCCTCACTGATCAAACGAACAATATTAAATGTTCCGCTCAAACCGCTGGAAATTGTAATCGCCAAAATTTTTTCAAAGCCGTCTGCTTTAATCTTTTCAAAAATTTTCGTAATGGTGTCTCCGTCAGGTAATGAAGTACTCGGGATTTCAACCGGCAAACGCTTATATACCTCTTCCGGGGTGATGTCCACTTTATCCGTGTATACTCGATCTTTATAAATGATTTGCAAAGGAATCACATATATTCCGTATTTTTCAATTAGTTCTTGCGGTACATCAGTACCGGAATCTACAAGTATTGCTATTTTTTGTTTATTCATCACGTTTCTCCATCTTCTCTAAATATAGTTGCTCCAATTCGATCACTTTTTCACTGAACATTTTTGTTGCAAAAGATAAGGTTGCTGCTTTTACAGCCAGAGATTCTGTAGGAATATTTTCACTAAACGACGAAACAGGTTCTTCCCCTAATGCCTGGGCAACAACAACTTTCAAGGCTTTTTCCTGTTCATTACAAAATTGATTATAAGCTTCCCTAATTCCAACTGCAGCCCCCTGAAACAAAATTCCCTGTTTAATTTCGGGAATGGTCAGAACCTGTTTCAACAACGTAATAGCAACAAGAAATGCTAAATGTTTTTGATTGTATCTCTTTTTTTCAGGTGCCGGAATCAAACCAAGCTTTACATAGTTATTAACCATTGAAGATGTCAGCAAGGTATGTTTGTCAGTAGTAATCAATGGTGACAAGTATTTTTCCACAAGAGTAATTACTTGATCCATATACAGCTCTATATCCGGCAGTTCATGCCATCTGGGTAAATGAATGCCCTTCAAATTTTTCCCCCACTGTTCCAGCGAAGCTCTTATATCGTTCAAAAAAACACACCACCTTTTTATAAAAAAATAATAACATATTTATTAAAATGATTCAATCTAGTTGTCGAAACTAGATCAACTTTAATTTCTTTTTTATAAGAGATACTATGCATAAAATAAAAAAGAGTTTAGGACAGAAATAAGGTCCAAACTCTTTTCATATCTAAACCCGAATAAACAGCGAGGTTGAGACAGAAGTGTTCTGTCTCAAGAACCAGGTAGGTATCATGCATCATCTACTCTGACGAGTCAATCGTAGTGATTTATGACAATAAGTCGGACTATACGAAAATTGTCAAGGAACACTAGTCATAAAATGACTAGCTGTGAATTGATACCTCCCTGGAGCTACTCATATTTTCAGTATCGTTCGACTTATTTCCAGAACTACTGTCTCTACGAGTCTAACGATTCTCGAGACAAAACATTACACTGTATCCGTTTTTCTGCGTCTACGGTTCTCACTTCGTTCCGATCCTCGAAGCATGGAGGGGCTTTGGAACACCGTTTATTCGGTTTTAGGGATCTCAGACATAGTTTTGTCACAGTCCCGACCTCGCGTAATTTATTCAATTAATTATTTTTTTCTTAAACTTCTCCTGCCAACTAAAAAACCAGCGAACAGGGTCCCTTCCAGCAAAATAAAAAATAGAAGGAAACAGTGCATAAAGAACATTTCCGGCAGAACATTAATCACCGGATCGGTTACAGGATCAAACAGCCATGCATCATTATTAAAAAAGATTCCATGGAACTGAACAAAAAACTGATCAAAACCTACAGCCATTAACAGCAGAAAAACCACAGGAATAAATAAAGCAATCTGACAGGGACGCATTAAACGCCATAACCAGCCATTCTTTTTCAAGTACCGTAAAAAAAAGCCTGCTGGAATAATTGTCACCAGCAACACCCCGTAGTTCAGTAAAAATAGACGTTTTACTTCATAAAAATGGAAGGCTCCGCTTTCAGAAACTGGAAAATCAGACATTTTCAGTGTTGTAACAAAAGGATTATTCAGGTAGCTCATCAGCTGATCGAAATTTTCCAGCAGCTCTTTTTGGCTGATCATTGTATAATCAAGAATATTTAAGTAGTTAATGTCAAAACGATACAACGGTCGAAAATTTATTGTGATGGCGATGCACAGGGAAATGACTGCCAAAAAAAGACAGGTAAATCCCAGATATTCTATAATTGCTCCTTTGCGTTTTGTCATGCTACAGTTCCCAATCATCCAATGAGTTAAGAGTATAAGTCGCTGCAGTCGGCAAGTTTGGCACCTCTTCTTTCTGAGTAAAACCAGACAAAACCAGCAATGTATCAATACCGTTTTGAATACCGGACTGTATATCCGTTTCATAATTGTCGCCAACCATTAACACATCTGTTTTCTCCAAGCCCATAAGTTTAACTGCCTCGTTCATAATCACAGAATTCGGTTTGCCGATTATAACAGGCTCTTTCTGCACAGCTGACTGTACCAAAGCAATCATCGAGCCGGCTCCGGGAAGAAGGCCTCTTTCCGTTGGAATATTTTTATCGGGATTTGTACCTATAAAAACGGCACCTCTGCGAATAGCCAGTGTCGCTTTCACAAATTTTTCATAGGTAATTCCTGTATCCAGCCCTACAATTACATAATCAGGACTCTCTTCCTCCCAGACAAATCCTGCAGCCAGAATCAAGTCGACTAAACCCGATTCGCCAATCACATAAACCTTTTTCCCCTGATTCATTTCTTTCATATAATCAATCGTTGCCAGAGATGCGGTGTAAACAACAGAAGCCGGAACATGCAAATCAAATTCTTTTTCCAGCCTGTTTGCAACTGCCTCAGGCGTTTTTGTTGTGTTATTTGTTACAAAGAGAAAGGGCTGATTCGTTTTCTGAAGCCTTTCAACAAAACGTTTTCCTGCCGGTATAATTTCCTTACCCAGATAGATCGTTCCATCTAAATCAATCAAATAGCCCTTGTAATTTCCCACTGTTTCTACTCCTCACGTTGGCGAATCGTAAATGATCGATTATTGTTCGCCTCTTTTTTCTCCGGTTTCTTTTCAGCAGCCTGCTGATTTGCCCCAGTGTTTTCTTTTCTATTACGAATAACTGGTTTATTTTTCTTAAAATCTTTTTGATTTTTTGCAGGTCCTTTCTTTTCTTCTGTATGAGCCTGATTATTATTTCGATAGTTGCTTCGTTTATTATTTCGCTTTCTTTTAAGTCCCTGTTTTTCCCGCTTTCCACCTATTCGCTCAAGTACAAAATAAGCACAGCCGAAATTACAGAATTCATAAAGATAATCTTCCAAACTGTCAATCCGCTGATCAGGAGAAGCCTTTCGATTGCCTGCTTCAAAAAAGCCTTTCAATCTAAGCTGATCATATCCCCAATCCCCTACGATGAAATCGTATCTGGATAAAATATCACTGAAACGTTCACCTATTTTCTCTGCATCAAAAGCATCCCGATGATTTTTCACCAGCATGTACTGACGATCTCCAATCATAATCTGGCTTTCATCTACAGCAGTTACTACTTCACCTCGCTGTTTGGTTTTAGCAGGTTCTTCATTTATCTCTTCAATCACAGCAGCAATTTCTGCAGTTAATTCATTCTTTTCTTCAGTTTTCTCCGTCACAATCTCACCACCTGTCGTTTATTATACCTTGTTTTTTATTGATTGGATAGTGGCGTCTCAAATAGTCTCCTAAAACATTTCGAATAAACTCCGGGAATAAAAATTCTGTCTCGCCAACAATTTCTATTGTTGGAAAAAAAGGAATAAATAAAAAATGATCTACCGTAGTCAGTGTATATTTTCGATCTTTTTGAATCCTTTCCCCATTCCATAAAACGTTCTTTGTCTCTTTGTCATAGAAGATACCGTCATAGCAAAGCTCTCCAAATATTTTCCCTCGGAAGCCCATTCCCATAATCGGAAACTTCCTCAGATACTGCCTGTTTTTTTCCATCTCTCTTACTAGACGAATCATATCCTCCCCAACCAATGTTACCCGAATCAAATGCATGGGATGAGGCAAAATTCGATGAAGATCATCTTCCGTAACGACTCCTTTTGAAAGCTCATCTAAGAACAGTCCTGTATTTAAAACAGCAGCCTCTGTCCTACCTCTCTTTTTTACTGCATCAAGGGTCTTAAAGATAACAGGATATCTATCATCCAGTTCATTAGACAGCTCATAAGGCAGTTCAGCAACTGATTTCCTTTTTAACAACTCATGCCCCTGCTCCATATACCCGATTATCTCTTCTTCGTCTTTTGGAAAAAAAGGCAGTTCATCAGTTGGATGAGCTTCTGCAGTTGTTTTAAAAATTTTTCCATCTTCCAAAAATACGTGAACCTCACCAACATACTGTCCGAATTTTCCGGCAGCAGCTAACTGAGTACGGTTGATTTTTTCACCATATCTAAACAAATGATGGGTATGTGAGCCCAGCAGAACATCAATTTCTGGATAATTAGTGGCAATTTTTATATCATTGTCTATTCCCAAATGACTGAGTAAAATCAGCAAATCACATTTTGGTCTGACTTCTTGAACCAACTCTGGAAGAACCTCATCAACCCGACGAATATCCCAGCCATTCGGCTTATATGTCAAAGGAAAAGGCGCAGTTAATGCAATCAAGCCGATCTTCGTATGAGACGGAGTTTCAATGATTTTATAGGGTTCAGCCCATTCAGGTCGTTCACCTGTATCCGGATCAAACAAATTACCCAAAAGAACATCAAAATTCGCTTCGTTATATAAATTATTTAATTGACGCTTGGAGTTTCCCACACCTTCATTATTTCCGATGGTTGCTCCATCGTAGTGAATCGTATTCATCAAATCAATATTAGCCTGACCATCTGTTGCCTCAGTCAAAGGATGCCAACGGTCTACAAAATCTCCCAGATCAACTGTTACTGTTGTTTGACTGACTTCGGTGTTTTCTGCCTTTTTCTCCAAAAGAAATCTCCTGATTTTCGGCCAGTTTTCAAAATGAGAATGCAGATCATTGGTATGCAGTATAATAATTTCTTCCATACATTCCCTCCTTGTCTATTAAAAATAATTTTGCCTAAAATCTCCATATCCTTGATAGGCAAGGATTCACAGCCTGTTTTTATTCTCTTCCCTTGCAACAATCTAATTAGGTTATCTTAGGTGTCTAAGCAAACACTTTATATTGAGCAGCATTGAGCTGCAATGATTGTAGATTTCTCTACTGCTCTCAGTATCGTCAGAATGCTCAATGATGGAGGCCCCTTGTCAAGTGCTCCAGATATTTAATCGATCAGTTTTTCATAGCTTCTTTTGAGTTGCCATATTAAAATTACTCAACTATTCCTTTTTATACAATTGTTATTCTTAATTGAATTAAACACTGTAGATTAGTATTTCCCCCACCTGATTCCTTCTTACATACTATTTCTGAGAGGCTTTAGCCGCCATTCTCTCATAGCGTCTGTTCACTAATTATAGTAACATACTTCAAAAACATCCGTCTTTCTAACATGTTAAGTAAATTTAGCCGCTCAGGTTCCCAACAGCTAAAAGATTATCTATATTTGATACATACATGTAGTCAAAAATCTTCACTATAAACTGATTTTCCTTTTAGACAATTCTAATAAATCCTAGAAATAGAAAAAGACATAACTGTCGTTTGTTTCTTCTTACAGCAGCTCACCCTCAGCTGCTGTTTTCAAGTTCTGAAAATTTCCCCACTCTTTGCCGGAATCAGTAAAATATATTTGGCTTGTACTTCTATATAATCAACCTTAAAAAAACAAACATAAAGAAATATCATCATTATATAAAAAACAATTATTCGTATAAAAAATAAGGATATATCCACAAGAAAACTTATTTTATTTGGAAACCCTTAATCATACTTTTTAAGCAAATGACAAAGGACATGATGAATGATAACCAGGCATTTTACGATATATCTTGATGCGAAGCTGAAATATACTCAAGCAGCTTTACAGAAAGCACTGACCAAGGACTTACCCTCTTGTTTCAACTGTTTTTAGACAGGTTAACAGCCGAGACACCTATTTTACTTTAAATTAGTATACTGCTCTCTCCTAGTATATTACACTTTAATTTTAGGGTATAATGAAAAAAACGAAAGTTTCAGAGGATCAGATAATGGAAATAATTACACCAATAGGGCCTATTTGGCTAAATGCAAATGAACAAGGATTGACTGAGGTTTCCTTTTTCCAAATAGCAGATCATCAGACAAATTGCTGGACAGAACAGGCTGCACTGGAATTAGACACTTATTTTTCAGGAAAATTAAAAGAGTTCACCACTCCTCTATTATTTGAAAAGGGAACAGTTTTTCAAAAAAAAGTCTGGGATGCTCTTCTCAATATTCCTTATGGGGAAACCCGCTCTTATCTGGATATTGCCAAAGCAGTAAATTCAGAAAAAGCAGTTCGAGCCATTGGACAGGCCAATCGGAACAATCCATTCCCTATCATTGTTCCCTGCCATCGTGTGATTGGAAAAAATGGGAAGCTGACAGGCTATCTGGGCAAAACAAATGATGAAGGACTCTCAATAAAGTCATATCTCCTTGAGTTGGAAAATGCTCTGTAACGAATAATCGATCCAATAATTAAGAGGGTAACAGAAGGGTTTTTCCGCCAAAACCAAGTAGATACTATGCATCATCTGCTTCTGTGATTACTTGAAGCACAAAAGGACTTGCTGCATACTGAGAATAAGGCTGCTTTGACGATCTCATGAATATGCAGACATTCACTCTTAAATAGGAAATAGCTAATCGCAGAGGCATATAAAGACTGGAATACCGTTTATTCGGTTTTAAGAGACTATAACTTATACCATTCACAGTCTCAACCAATCAAATTGGAAAATTGCAGAAACATCTCTCAGTTTCAGCTGCTGTTCTTTTACCAGCAACTGAAACACAATTATTTTCAAAAAATAAAAACAAGCCCTGACACAAGAAATAGCTTCCTAAAGTTATAGGGCTATACAATGGGCGTGCTCTCTCTTTGAGCAGCAACTTTAGCCAGTCTGCATCCAATTTTCTATTTTTTTAATAACCACAAATCAATAGATAGGATTTGAGCAATTTTTTCTACTTTTACAAAACCTGCACTGCTTGCAAATTCTTCTATTTTTCTTGGCGTAACACTTTGCATTACTTCTTCCTGATTCAAAAAGGTTCGCATTACCTCCTCTTTGTTTGCACCATTTTTGATTGCATACTCTTTCCACCATTCCAAATGTTGATTAGAAAAAGCACTAACAATACAAATTCCCTTATGATCTAAAAGACGATATAGTTTATATAGGAAAGCTTCCTTATCCTCTATAAAGTGGATAACAAGTAACGATAAAACAAGCTGAAAACACTGCTCCGTCTGGTATTCTTCAAAAGCCTGATTTTTATAGATCAAACGTTCATTTTTAGGCAGCGATCGCTTCACTCTTTCCAACATCTCCTTGCTGGGATCAACAAATGTATAACTAGCTGTCGGATACTGCTTCAATAGCATGCCGCTTTCAATCTCTCCACCACCCACAAGCAGGATATTATCAACCTTTTTTTGAGCTTCCACAGGTAAGACACCTTTGAAAATCAAGTCAAACATTAGAAAATATCCGGGCAACTTCAATGCGATATCCTCTGTATAATAAGCGGCATAATTCTCTTTTTCAAAGTCTTTCACACGAATACCTCCATCAGAACGAATACCATTATTATTTCATTGCAAGTATGAAAGGTCAATGAATACCCTTGTTTATAAGTTGTGGACTATCAATAATAAGATTATAAACCGACAAATTACTTGTTTAAACGGTTCAGAAATTTCATATTATTAATGGTTGCCTTTTTTCTATTCACTTTAGTCATTAAATTAACTAAAGTCATTAAAAAATTGGCGGCATGGGTTCGGTTTAAGTCCGAATTCATGCCAGCCAATAAAACTTATTTTGCTTACTGCTTTTAAAGTTCCTATTACTCTATCTTTTTTAGCTGAAGTTACATTCTTTTACTTTCAGCATTTCCCATTTCCAATTAGTAACTTCTGGAATATCCGTTCCATTTTGTCTAATGAAATCATGATGGAACTGGATTGTTTCATCCATTTTTTTCGAGAATGCTGCTGCTTTATCACCATATACAGCATTGGCCGCATCTTGAGCCAAATGGAAGCGATCCAATTCACTAAAGACCCGCATATCGAACGGCGTAGTGATATCCCCATTTTCACGATATCCATGAACTAACAAATTATGATTGTGACGTTTGAAGAACATATCTCGAATCATTCCTTCATAACCATGGAATGCAAAAAGTACTGGTTTGTCTGCTGTAAACAATGTATCGAATTCTTCATCTGATAGCCCGCGAGGGTCAACTTCTGGATGACGAAGTTTCAAAATATCCACAACATTGATAAATCGAATCTTCATATCAGGAAATTGCTTATTCAAAATACTTATTGCAGCTAATGCTTCCAAATTAGGTTCCGTCCCAGCTGCGGCGACTACCAGATCCGGCTCTTCTATACCAGTTGTACTTGCCCAGTCAATCACCTTAAAACCTTTTTCCACCAGTTCCTCTGCTTCTTCTACAGAGTAGAACTGCGGTCGTGGATGTTTACTGGAGACAATTAGATTGATGACTTGTTTTTCCTGCATCGCTTTATCCATCACTGCCATCAAACTGTTGGCATCTGCCGGTAGATATTCACGAATAAATTCTGGTTTTTTCTCAGCCAAGTGGGTCAACACACCAGGATCTTGGTGGGTATAGCCATTGTGATCTTGTTGGAAAACAGTTGAAGTTGCAATCAAATTCAAGGATGGATATTGCTTACGCCATGCATGGGCACTGGCTTTTCGCATCCATTTAAAATGCTGTGTCATCATGGAATCAACAACACGCAGAAATGATTCATAGCTGGCAAAGAAGCCATGACGTCCAGTCAACACATACCCCTCCAACAATCCTTCTGCCTGATGTTCAGATAGTTGACCATCAATCACTCGTCCAACAGAAGACTGCCATTCATCGCTGCTGTCTTTTAGTTCCAGCCATTGTCGATTCGTTACTTCAAAGACTTTGTTCAATCGATTGGATTTGGTTTCATCTGGTCCAAAAATACGGAAGTTTGTTGGGTTTTCAGTAATCATATCTCGTGCCTGTTCACCAAAGACAATCATATCTTGTGCTATCACAGCACCTGGTGTAGAAGTATCAACAGCATAACGTTTCCAATCCGGCATGTTCATCGGCTTTGGATCGATTCCGCCGTTTGTGATCGGATTTGTCGCCATCCGTTTATCTCCTTTTGGAGCCATTTCTTTTAGCTCATCAATGATTTTTCCATTTTCATCAAATAATTCTTCTGGACGATAGGAGTTCAGCCAGTTTACCAATTGATCAATATGCTCCATGTGTTCGGAATCAACAGGAATTGGCACCTGATGGGCACGAAAAGTACCTTCTATCTGCTCATCATCCCATATTTTCGGACCAGTCCAGCCTTTTGGTGTCCGGAAAATGATAACTGGCCATTGGGGCATTACGGCATCTTCAGCATTTCCTTTCCGAGCTTCTGATTGAATCGCTTTGATTTCTTCAATTACTTTATCTAGTGTCTCCGCCATTATAGGATGAACCAAAGTTGGATCTGTTCCCTCAACAAAATAAGGTTTCCAGCCCAGTCCTTCAAAGTATTTAGTTAAGTCTTCATTGCTTTTACGAGCAAGAATCGTTGGATTGGAGATTTTTCCGCCATTCAAATAGACAATTGGCAGAACTGCCCCATCATTGACCGGATTAATAAAAACATTAGAAAACCAGCTGGCTGCTAATGGACCCGTTTCAGCCTCACCGTCACCGATAACTGTAGCCGCAATTACTTCCGGATTATCCAAAACCGCACCAGTTGCATGTGCCAGCGAATAGCCTAACTCCCCACCCTCATGAATAGAGCCTGGTGTTTCTGGTGCCGCATGCGAAGCAATACCTCCTGGGAATGAAAAGATCTTGCATAATTTCTTTAATCCAGCTTCATCCTGAGTGTACTCGGGATAAATTTCTGTATAACTGCCATCGATATACGAGTTTGACACCATGACTTGTCCGCCATGACCAGGACCTTCAATATAAAACATGTTTAAATCAAATTTATTGATGGCACGATTTAAATGCGCATAAAGAAAATTTTGTCCAGAAATCGTTCCCCAGTGACCAATTGGATGGGTTTTCACATCTTCTTTTTGAACAGGTCGGCGTAATAAAGGATTGTCCTTCAAATACATTTGAGCCACAGAGATATAATCTGCAGCACGCCAGCAGGCATCGACCTTCTCTAAGTATTCTTTCGTATCAAATTTGGTTTCCATACATAAAACTCCTTTATTTATTATTTAAGAGACTAGCTCTTTAATACCAGTAATCGTTCCCATTAAAAAATATGGGATGAGCAATGATGCCCTATTCTCCAACATATTTAAAATAGGAATTATGGACCTCCAATCAACCAATGCGTATAAAAATCTGACCTTCTATATTGGCTGTTTTTATTTGTACCTTTTCCAATCATCTGACCGAGGTCAGGTTAAACAAGATTCATTCCTCTGATCAATCAGCTGTAATGATGATAACCAATTTCAAGCTAAAAGTACTGAAAAATTCATGTAAGTACAGAAGTATTTTACTGAGTAAATTGCTTCTGATTCTCTTTACAGCTATTCGGATCGTTAGTTAAACAATTCACAAATTTCTACTTTAAAAAATATATCCGAACCATTTCGCTCTATTTTTCGAAAGTACACTAAAAGAGACTAAAAAAACAAAGAGCCCCCTCAAATATTGACACCCTAAAAACAACTGTTTACAAGAATCTTATCAGGATGTATCTGAAACGTATTGTGACATCCGAATTCTTCAGGAATTTTGAGAGAAATCCAACAATGAAATATCGAGAATGGGACAGAAATAAAGTTCCAAGCTCTCTTCGTATCTACCCTCGAATAAACAGCGGTACAAAAACAAAAATTCTTTTTGCGACGAGTACCCGCAGGAGCAGCTCCTTCAGAATTAAGCCCAACAATCCTGAAAATATGAGAACCTCCAGATCCTTCATCGAGTAGTTGACAAGACTTCATCTATTCTGCTAAAGCAATCCTAGTGAAGCCTGTCAACTCTCGTATGTTTCATACGCAGAAGTTGAGATGATCACAGCGGAGTGTATCCATTCTGGAATGGCAACAATTTTTTGACAGTTTCTATAAATAATTGAGGTACATCCGTTTGTTCTGTTACGGTTGCCATTGACAATGAGCCTTCTGGGGTATGTGTTTTTGTCTTGTCGCCTGAGCCTAGAAACGGCACAGACGATTCCCTCCGGATAACATCCCCCAACTCATTGTCAATGGTTCGCTTCGCCAACAAACCACCGTAGATCGTGTTTTTTAACGCTCTATTTTCCACAGAAAAATTGTCAAACAAAGTGTAGCCTATTCAATTCTCAGCTATTCATTTTATGGCTAGTGTTCCTTGACTATTTTCGGATATTCCTTCTTAATTCTCAGAGCTGATTGCTTTTGACCCGACCTCACGTAGTTATGATAATGAGTTGCCGATTCCTCTATCTCTAACTGGAATGGCAGCATATGACTTATACGAAGAATAGAAGCCCCTTCCTTTTTCAAATGGTGTTTGTTCCTTTCTATTCCTTCGAAACGATTCGCCGCAAGGTCTTCCAACACATCCTAATCACTAAAGTTAAGTTGCAAAAATCAAACAGCAGGCTCATAAGGAACAGCGTGCAGCGGGAAATCCCAGCCAAGCTCAGTAAATTCCAAAATTTCCCATCCCAACACCATTTTCTACGTATAGTCAATGCCAGCAAATCAACTATTTAAAAATATTTTTTTATCAATTCTCACGATTATTGGTGCAAGCGTTGTGCCATATCCCAATTCCCCGTCAAATACATGGCACCCATCGCACGATCATACAGACCATAGCCTGGTCGTACATTTGTTGAATTTTCGCCAAAGATATGCCGCCCATGATCGGGACGGATATATCCGTCAAAGTTATACTTTGCCAAAACATTCATGACACCAGTGATATCAACAGTCCCATCTGATGTCCGATGAGATACTTCAGAGAAATCACCATTTGGATATACACAGACATTCCGTACGTGCATAAAGTGTGTGCGATCAATAAACTCATCCAGCATAGTCACAACCTCATTATTTGGATCTGAACCTAATGAACCAGTGCAAAAAGTCAATCCATTGTATGGACTTGGATTAACAGCCAATAATTTTCTAATATTATCTCGTGTATTCACCAAACGCGGCAAGCCAAAGATAGAAAACGGCGGATCATCCGGATGGATCGCCATCTTAATGTCGTATTCCTCACATGTCGGAATGATCGCATCCATAAAGTATTTGAAATTTTCTCGTAATTTATCATCGGTAAACCCATCGTAAGCTGCAAATAAATCTTTGATATGTGCCAAACGCTCCGGCTCCCAACCTGGTAAAGTCAGACCGTTACTTTCTTTCTCCATCATATTGACCAGTTCCTGCGGGTCCAGCGACATAATTTTTTCTTTTTCAAAAAACAATGAAGTTGAGCCATCAGGCAGCGGATGGAACATATCTGTCCGAGTCCAATCAAAGATAGGCATAAAGTTATAGCAAACAACCTTAACACCGTTCTTCCCTAAATTTTTCAAACATTCTTTGTACGTTTCGATATACGCATCACGCGCCGGCAAGCCTAACTTGATCGCATCATGAATATTGACAGACTCCACGATCGTCGCCTTCAGGCCATGAGATTCAATATAAGCGATTTCATCTTTGATCTCTTCTTCTGACCACACTACTCCAGCCTGCTTATCATGTAACGCCCACACAATCTCCTCCATAGCTGGAATCTGACGGACGTAATCCAATGAAATCGGATCATTGTTTCGACCATACCATCTAAATGATAGCTTCATATTCATTTGCTCCTTTTATTTGATCGTTTGAATTGTTTCTCGTATCGCTCCCGGTGCCGTTGACATTTTATTAAAAAAGGTCAAAACTTTTTCGGCCAAACCGATCTTCACTAAATCAACACCGAATATCTTGCTATTAGAAAGCACTGCATATACCTTTCTATCCGCTTGCTCTTTTCCTAACTCAAAGTCAGCAAACATTGGCTGGAGCGTGTCCAGCAATGGATCTGAAGAGACATCGAACCTTTCCCCTTGATCATCAATACCTGTCAAATAGCGCAACCACCCAGCAAAAACCAAAGGAATAACCTGCAGCTCTTGAACATCCAGCACATCAGAGTTTAAATAAGACTTGATCGTCTCACCAAAACGAACAGACAGCTTTTGAGAGGTATCTGATGCAATCCGCTGTGGTGTGTCTGGGATAAAGGGATTGGGAAGTCGTTTTTCAACAACTTCATCAATAAATTGTTTGGGATTAATAATGCCGGGGTTTATTACCACTGGCAACCCCTCTCTGTAGCCAAGGATTTTTATCAATTTCACCAAATCCTCATCATTCATTTCTTCATGAATGGATGTGTAATCCAGCAGACAACCAAAAATCGCAAGACAAGTATGCAACGGATTCAAGCAAGTCGTCACCTTCATCGTTTCTACTTTGTTTACAGTATCTCTATCCGTAAAAATGATACCGGTTTTGTCTAAATGAGGTCTGCCATTTGGAAATTCGTCTTCTATGATCAAATACTCTGTTTCTTCTCCATTGACATAGGGTGCTGCAAAGGTATTTTTTAATGTTTTAGATGGAAACATTTTTTCTAATCCGTCTTCTTCCAATACGGCTTGCACTGCAGCATCCGGTCGTGGTGTAATTTTGTCAATCATAGACCAAGGAAATGTTACGTTGCTGCTGCCTTCAACATATGTTTTAAATGTCGCTGGAACCAATCCTTTTTCCACCCAAGCATCCACATAAGCCGATACTGAAGCTTGCAGTTTTTCACCATTATGGGACATATTATCCATTGAAACGAGCGCTATCGGTAATTCACCTGCTTGAAAACGCTCATATAACAAGGCAACTAATTTCCCTAAGTAACTGACTGGTTTCGTCGGACCGTTATCAAAATCAGTTTGTACTGCTGAAATGAGATTACCTAAACCATCCACCAAGCTGTATCCTTTTTCTGTAATTGTCATTGAAACCATTTCAAGAGAAGATTTTCTGAATATTTCTTTTAACGTATCAAAATCAGCAGAATCTGTATCCATTTTTAAATAATCAGAGACACTAGCCAAAATCTCCTTTTCAACTTGCCCGTTCTCTTTCAGAGTCACATTAATCGTTAAATTGTCATAGCTGGATAAAATATCCACGATTTCATCATCATAACCTTCCGCTACGATGATTCCAGTATCAGTCACTCCTTCATTCAACAGGTGTTGATGGTGAGCTGCTAAAAAGGCACGGAAAATGTTTCCGGCCCCTAAGTGTACCCATTTAGGCGCTGCTTTGGTTTTGGCAGCCATTACTTCTACATCATATTGAGGCATCTGATACCCGGCAGCAATCAATTCCTTGTTGGTCAGACTCGCTTTGTTCAATTTCACCTTTCCTACCTCCTTGTAATTTTTCCATGTTCTAAAAGACTGTTCAACTAACTGACGTGATAGAAATCGCCCATATAAAATAAGAAATTTTCCTTAATAAACATAAATTCTGCTTTATAATAAATAGAAATACTTGCAGCACTCAAACTGATATATTAGTATCTTACTATAAAATATCTAACTTATCAACCGATCGCCTTCTTTAATCAAAAAATAAATTTGCAACTTCGTATTTCTTTTGACATTATTTACGGTAAAATGAGATAGAATGATTTTCAATTAATCTAAAAATGAGGTAATTTCATGGAAAAAGCCAATAGCCAAACACGTGCATACGAACTGATTAAAGAGATGGTAATGAAAGCTGAGCTGAAACCCGGAAAAAAAATCTCGAAAAATGCTTTAGTAAAAAGCATCGGTATCGGCGATACACCTGTTCGAGAAGCAATTCTCCGTTTACAAAAAGAAGGGCTTTTTGTGGTCATTCCTCAAAGCGGAACCTATGTCTCACACATTGACTTGCAAGAAGTATCTGAAGCCCGCTTTGTGAGAGAAAACATAGAAACGACTGTCATGGAAGAAGTAGCAGCCGTCATAACGCCTGAACAAATCGAGCAGCTGGAACAAATGTTGAAAATTCAGCAAGTTTATTTTGAATCAAAAAATGTAGACCAGTATTTTCATTTAGATGAAGAGTTCCATCGTTTCTTTTATCAAATTACTAATAAAAATTTTGTATGGCAGTGGTTACAAATGTTGAATGGGGCATTAAATCGTTATCGCTTTTTACGTCTGGAGGTTAAAGACTTGAGTTGGGATAATATTTTAGAGGAGCATCAGCAAATTCTGGAATTGATTAAAAGAAAAGACAAGGTACAATTGCGCAAAACTGTAGAAGCCCATATCCATAAAGTCAATGATGATGCTGCAGCTGTAATCCAGGCTTTTCCTGACTATTTTGTCAGAAACCTCTAAGTTCCAAACGGCAGACCCAAACACCTATGAGAGTGCTCTTCCGCTTTGATTAGCTGCCTATGAAAAAATGTAGAAACAAACTAAAAAAGAAGATGGGTACAAAAATATGGCTGTGTGTTTAAGAGATACTTGCAAATTTACTTAGAAAAAATAAAAAAACAAGCCAAATGTTCGAGAATACTTCCTCACATTTGGCTCATTTCTATTCTTAATTATTTGCTTTTTTTCGTTGTGAAGCTTCCATAATAACAGGAAGAATAACTGGTCTGCGTTTTGTCTGTTCAAACAGATAGCGACTCAGCTGTTCGCGAATATCCTGTTTCAGCTTGCTCCATTCAAAGTCTTTACTATCAAGATGCTTTTCAACGATTTCTGTCACAATATTTCCGCTTTCCTGTATTAAATCCTTGCTGGTCTTCACATAAACAAACCCTCTGGACGTTATTTTTGCAGGAGAAACAATTTTCTTCTCACGACGATTAATGGTTACAACGACAACAAAGATTCCATCTTCTGAAAGGATGCGGCGATCTCTTAACACAATATTTCCGATATCTCCAACTCCCAGTCCGTCAATCATAATGTTGTCAGCAGTTGTTGATCCTGAAGCAGACATTTTTTTCTTCGCATACTCAAGAATATCCCCTCGTCCGGTAATAAAAATATTTTTATAAGGAATACCGATTTCATGCGCTAAATCTGCATGTGCAGCAAGCTGTCTGTACTCACCTTGAACCGGAATAAAGAATTTAGGTTTCATCAAGTTCAGCATTAACTGTAAATCATTTGAATTGCCGTGGCCGGAAACTCTCAGATTATCAGAAATCTGTTTTACAATTCCGCCAGCCCGATAAATAATATCTTCCGTCTTGGCTACCATTGTTTCCATCGCTGTAGTAGGAGTTGTTGTAATATAAACAAGATCTCCTTCTTTAATGTTAATTGAACGATGTGTGCCATTTGCCATCTTTTGAAGTGATTTTATAGGCTCGCCCATACGACCGGTTTCCAAAATCAGCAGCTCATCGTCAGAGTACTTTTTCATTTCTTTCAATGTGATAATCAGCTCATCACTTGGCAGCTTCACTTTATTCAAACGCATTGCAGTTCGAATGATCTTTTCTAAATCGATCCCAGTTAAAACCACTTTTCGGTTAGAACGATAAGCAGCATCCAAAACCTGTTGTACACGTTTCAAGTTACTGGCAACTGAAGCAACGATAATTCGACCTTCCCAGTAACGAATCGTATCGTACACTTCTTCTGCAACCTGCAGCTCAGAAGCAACCGGACTGGCATTTTCAGCATTAGATGAATCACTCAGCAATGCTAAAACACCCTCCTTACCAATTTCCGCCAATCTGCTGAAATCAGATTGATACATCGGTTCAGCCGTCTGATCAAATTTAAAATCTCCCGTGTAAACAATATTTCCTTCAGACGTTTTCACATTGATTCCGATAGAATCGGGAATCGTATGCGTCGTTTTGAAGAAGCTGATTGTCGCATGAGCAAAATCAATTTCAGTATCAGGATCAACAATATGAAAATCCTTGAAATCTTTTGATGAAGGATGATCTCCCACACTTAATTTTGCTAATTCCACAGTCAATTCTGTACCGAATACTGGTACCTGAACTTTTGATAAAAGGTATGGCAATGCACCGATTGCATCTGCGTGTCCATGAGTCAGGAACACACCTGAAACTCGCTCAATGTTTTCTTCCAAATAAGTAAAATCCGGAATAACCACATCAATTCCCAAAAGTTCATTTTCTGGATATTTCAATCCACAATCCAGCACAAAAATTTCATCTTCCACTTCAGCGATATACATGTTTTTTCCATTTTCGCGTACGCCGCCCAGCGGAATGATTCTTATTGTACTCACTCTTTTCACCTCTCTATTTCTGCTTGATTAAACATCAAGTATTTTCAAAATTTTTTCTTTCTCTTCAGAAGTACATGATACAAGAGGCAATCTCAAATCACCAACGGAAACACCCAAGTGATTTAATGTCATTTTTACAGGTGCCGGAGAAGGCACAGAGAACAATGCATCCATCTTCGGAAGCAGTTTTCTCTGAATGCTTGCTGCATTCTTAATATCTCCGCTTTCCAGAGAATAAAACATTTCATATATTTTATTTCCGAATATATGACTGGCAACAGAAATGACTCCCTGGCCACCCAAAGCTTTTGTTGAAAACGCCAGTGAATCTTCTCCTGTGTATACAAGAAAATCCTCTGGTGCCCGTTCAATCAGTTCGGTCAGCGCATCCAAACCAGCGCACTCTTTTACCGCAATAATATTATCAATTTCTGCCAATCTCAATGTCGTTTCCACATCCAAGCTGGCGACAGTTCTACCCGGCACATTATATAAAATAATCGGTAAATCACTGGCCTCAGCAATCATTTTAAAATGTTGGTAAAGTCCTTCTTGATTAGGCTTATTATAATACGGCACTACCGCCAAACCAGCATCGATTCCATCCATTTCTGCAATCTCTTTTACAAATTCAACAGAATCCCGTGTATCATTTGTACCTACACCGCAAATAATCGGTACTCGACCGTTTACCAATCGGATGACTTCGTTAAACAATTCAATTTCTTCATCATGTGTCAATGTTGGCGACTCTCCCGTTGTCCCCGCCAATATCAATCCTTCTGTATGTGTTCCCAGCAAATGCTCCACCAAAGCAGGCAGCTTACCAAAATCAATCTCTCCCGCCTCATTAAAGGGAGTAACCATTGCAGTAATTATTGACGCATTTGTTAATTCCATACACTTAACCTCCAACCATTCTTTTAAGTATTATATACATTGCATCTCAGAAAAATCCGTCTTTCTTCATTATTTAAAACAATAAAGAAAACTGCCGTCAAGAATTTAAAATGGTGTCCTTTCAAACAGACACGATCCCCTCTATCTTTCAGTTTATCACTCTACACTTTAAATTTCCTGTTTGAAGCGTTAAGGTTGTGACAGCTCTTTGCGTATCTCCAGTTACCAATGCTTTCTCAAGCAGGCGTATTTGTATCGAGAATCAAACAAGGTCCTTCACTTCTTAATGGCTTTGCCATTTAGAAATTGATGAGATCGAAACGAAGTCCTTCAATTCTTAGTGGCTTTGCCATTTAGAAATTGATGAGATCGAAACGAAGTGTAGTGTAGTGTAGTGAGACTCGTAGATACAAGGATTTCCCATTATTGCAGGAACAGCTAGCAGAATGGTATACACAGCTCTGATGAAGATAAATTTATCAGAATTTATTCCATGTACAAAGAGATAGCTGTATGCGAAACAACCATCTGATGAATGTGTAAACATTCATCCTTAAATAGGAGCTAACTAATCGCAGAGACAGGGTAGATATCATGCATCATCTATTCTGACAAGTCATTCGCAGTGATTTATGACAATAAGAAGGAATTCACGAAAATGACAAGAAAGCTGTTAAGCACTAAAAGCTTTGTATTGAGGATCTCAACGCAATGGGAGCCGTAGATACAATAAAACTAATTCAGTGCTCCTGCGATTACTCGTCGCAGTTAAGGGCATACGTATGCTCCTGCAATTTACTCTCTCAGTTAAAGGCAACATGTTCTTATACACCTTCCTACTTGGTGCTCCACAAATTTGAGGTAACCAAGCAGGTATTGTTTATCACTTATATAACCTAAACTGTGACGAGTGTCTCACAAGGAAACATCTATTTTATATAAAATAGTGACTCTCGATAATTTCGGCATATTGTCAAAGAAGCTGCTTTTGGAATACTGTCTATTCATTTTTTGACTCTGAGACATATTAATGTCACAGCCCTCACCTTCAAAACAAGCTACAGCATAATTTATACCCGAACCAAATCCATATCATGCAGTGTTTCTGCAATCTGAACGGAGTTCCATGCTGCACCCTTCAAGAGATTATCAGAAACTACCCATAAATGGAAGCCGTTCTCTACATCTACATCTTTACGAATTCTTCCGACAAACGTTTCCTTTTTATCAATACTTGTCAATGCCTGAGGATAAAGCTGTTGACTCGGATCATCCTGTAATACAACTCCCGGTGCATCAATCAGCAGATCTCTAATTTCTTTAACAGAAGCAGCTTTATCTACTTCTATATAAACAGACTCAGAATGTCCTGATAAAACAGGAATCCGCACACACGTAGCAGTTACTTTCAACGTATCATCTTCCATAATTTTTTTCGTTTCGTTGATCATTTTCCACTCTTCGTACGTGTAGTCATCCTCTGAAAAAACATCAATCTGCGGCAACGCATTAAAAGCAATCGGATAATGTTTCTTATCTCCGCCGCAAGGTAAAATATCAGCCTTCAGCTGATCAGCCGGAACTCCGTTAATATACTCAACCGCCTGACTTTTCAGTTCTTCCATTGCACTGATTCCAGCACCGCTGACTGCCTGGTAAGTAGAAACAAGAACACGATTTAGACCCACTGCCTGTCTGATTGGTTCAAGAGCCACCATCAGCTGAATCGTTGAACAGTTTGGATTAGCAATAATTCCTTTGTGATTTTTCAACGCAGCTTTATTCACTTCCGGAACAACGAGTGGAACATCCTGAGCCATTCTAAAATGACTGGTATTATCGATAACAACTGCCCCTCGTTTCACCGCTTCTGGGGCAAATACTTTAGAAATACCCCCGCCTGCACTAAACAATGCAATATCAACATCTTCAAATGATTCCGGAACCAATTCCTCAACGACCAGCGTTTTGTTATTAAAAGTCAGTTCTTTACCCGCAGAACGCTTTGAAGCTAATAATTTAACTCGTTTAATCGGTAATTTTGTCTGTTCCAGCATTTCAATCATTTTTGTTCCAACTGCTCCCGTTGCACCTACCACTGCAACAACATATGATTTTTCCATACTTACTTAATCCCCTCTCAATCTTACTGAAGAAAGTTGCTTTTTCTATTTTACCACAGGATAACGAATTACTACATAGGAAGTAATTCTATTTCTCATAATATTTTCGGTTAGTTTCTTCTGAATTTAAAGAAAAACAACAGCTGGCTCACGGGGATTACCCGAAACAATTCACCTACTGCCGTTTTCTATTCAGTCACTGCTCACTATCTATTTGTCTAGGTATAGTCAGCCCAGTGCCACATCAAGAATCATCATAATAATAAAACCGAGCATTACACCAAATACAGCGAAATGCCGCTTGCTGCTAAGTGTTTGCTGTGCTTCGGGAATCAGTTCCTCAACGACAACATAGATCATTGCCCCCGCAGCGAAAGCAAGTGCATAAGGGAGAAGCAAGCTCATTTTTGTAACAAGAACAGCTCCAACTACTCCGGCGATGGGTTCAACGATTCCTGATGCCTGTCCGTAAAGAAACGCTTTTGAACGGCTAAGCCCTTCCTGCCTTAACGGAATGGAAACCGCAGCTCCTTCCGGAAAATTTTGAATGCCGATTCCCAAGGCAACAGATACGGCCGCTAAAACGACTGCTCTTGGATTATCAGCTGATGATGCGGCACCAAAAGCAACGCCTACAGCCAGACCCTCTGGAATATTATGAAGTGTAATTGAAAAAACGAGTAGAATGGTCCGTTTCAGGTGACTGGGAAGTCCTTCTTTCTCGTGATTTGGCCCAAAATGCATATGGGGTAATGTTTTGTCTGCAATATATAAAAATACTCCGCCCATACCAAAGCCAAAGCTTACCACCAGCCAGGCAATACTGCCGTTTTCCTCAGCCCGTTCAATTGCCGGAGCCAACAAGGACCAGAAACTGGCTGCAATCATCACTCCTGAAGCGAACCCCAGCATTAAGTTTAAAACCTCTTTTTTTATGTCCTTGAAAAAAAATACCAGCGCTGATCCCAAAGCAGTCATAAAGTAAGTAAATCCAGTTCCACCCAAAGCCTGCTGCCATGGTTCAAGTGACACTAACCAATCAATCATTTTCATCCCTCTTTTTTTCAGTTACTGTTGCCTACATTCTACCATAGGCCTATTTTACAGTCTAGCTTATTTAATTTTTAGGATAACCTTAATATAAAAGTAAAGTTCATTTTTTTAATTTTTCAAGAATACATTATCCACCTTTTGAACATTCAAAAAAAGAACCCCAGCTTTCATTTGCCGCAGTTCTTTCAAAATATAATGAGAAGTTACAGTTTTATACAACTGATACTCGCTATTTACTATTTAACTATTTGTCATCATGTTTAGAGAATTTTTCCTTAATATCCTCAAAACCTTCTTTGATTTTGTCGCCAAATGATTCGGCACCTTCTTTGACATCATCCGCAGCATCACGGACTTTACTTTTTACATCGGCCAAACCGCTTTGGAGTTTCCCTTCTGCTTCTTTTCCTTTCCCTTCAACTTTGTCCTTTGCATCGTTTATACGTCCATTTAAATCTGCCATAATTGAAAACCTCCCATAAAATATAATTTTATTTACATTAACAGCATAACATCCCTAAAAATTTGCCACAAATAATCCGCTCATTCAAGATCTGCAAGCCATTTCTTTACTTGTTCCAGTTCCTTTACAGTAATCTGGTGCCCGGCTTCTGTATGGGCTTCAGTTATTTGAGTCCCTCTCGTTCCGAGCTGATTTTCCAGTGTTTTAAAAGCATCTAAAGACACAATTGGATCTTCCTCTCCATAGGAAAGAAAAACTTTTTTATCTTTTAATGGTTCTGTTCTGGAATCCACTCCCAGGGACATTGGATGGAGCAGAATCGCCTTATTTAGTTCTGTCTGTCTTTCTAAAAAAAGATGCCCAGCTATATTTGCTCCATTAGAATAGCCCAAAATAATCCACTCATCCATATTAATTCCCTGCTCATCGCTGATTGCTGTAATCTGTTCCAACAGATGATCTGTTTCCTTTTCTAAGCTTGGAATATCAAACTGATTCAGTCCATTTCTCTTAAAAAAACGATTCATTCCATTTTCATTAATTTCACCGCGAAAAGACAATATTGTGCTCTGTGGATCAAGGTGCTGTGCAATATCCACCATTGAATACTCATCTCCGCCTGTTCCATGGAGCAAAATAAACTTTCGACCGGTTCCTTTTTCAAAAAGATACTTCATTTATATCAACCTCCTTTAATTTAAAACACAAAAACTTACTTTTAGTAAGCAACCTTATTTTATCACTGCTTCGTCAAGTCAACAAATATTTTGTCTGATTTACTCTTTGACATTGAATACATCTCTTGTTAAAACAAGAACGTACGTTCGATAAAGGAGGCATTAATTATGGATCTCACCAGAAAAATAGAAATTTTAGCAGAATCCGCGAAATACGATGTATCTTGTGCCAGCAGCGGTGTCACTGAAAATACACGAACAGGAACAGTGGGAAGCACAGCAGCTGCCGGAATCTGCCATTCTTTTACCAGTGATGGCCGTTGTGTCTCCTTATTGAAGCTTCTATTTACAAATGCCTGTATTTTTGACTGCCATTACTGCATTAACCGCAAGTCCAATCAAATTCCGCGGGCAATGTTCACACCTCAGGAAGTAGCAGATTTAACGATGGATTTTTACATGAGAAATTATATTGAAGGACTTTTTTTAAGCTCGGCAATTATTAAAAATGTTGATTACACTTCCGAACTTTTAATAAAGACATTGAAAATTCTTCGCCATGAAAAAGGTTTTAAAGGATATATTCACGTAAAAGCAATTCCAGGTGCAGATGAGGCATTAATCGAAGAATTAGGTTATCTGGCAGATCGAATGAGTGTGAATGTGGAACTGCCCTCAAGAGAAAGCTTGAAGCTTCTCGCACCGGACAAAGATCCCTATGCGCTATACAAGCCTATGAAGCAGATTACTCAGAAAAAGAAGGAACTGGCAGCGTTGCCAGCTGTGAGACACAGCCCTGCATTTGTTCCTGGCGGGCAGTCAACCCAGATGATTATTGGCGCCTCACCTGAGACAGACCGTACCATTGTTAAAATTGCAGAAAATTTATATCATAAATACGAACTGAAGCGTGTGTATTATTCAGCGTATATCCCGGTAAATCAGGATAGCCTTTTGCCGGCAATAACTACTGATCCGCCCTTATTAAGAGAGCACAGGCTCTATCAGGCTGACTGGCTGATGCGTTTTTACAGCTTTACTGCAGATGAAATTCTGTCTCCTGAAAAGCCAAATTTCAATTTATATTTAGATCCAAAAGCCAACTGGGCAGTTCAAAATTATGATCGTTTTCCAGTGGATGTGCAGTCTGCCAGTTATGACGTATTACTGCGAATTCCGGGCATTGGTCCTAAAAGTGCACAAAATATCGTAAAAGCAAGAAAATACTATCGCCTTCATTTAACCGACTTAAAGAAATTAGGGGTAGTTGTCAAACGCGCCAAGTATTTTGTAAGCTGTAACGGTACCATTATGGATGGATTAATCAAAGAACCCGAATGGATCATTGCTTCGCTCGTTTCTACTCGTCAGTACAAAGCATTGAAACAGGCAAATACGCAAAGTGACCATGAACAGCTTTCTCTATTCGATGCTGAAAAGTTTCATCATACCAAAGAAAAGGAGCTTCTGTATGTCCATTGAAAGAACAACAGCGACATGGGAATATGATGGCAGCTTCGCAGGATTTCTGACAATTGTAGATCGAGCATTCAGGAAAAAACAGTTTCCAGGAATCATCTTGACGCCGGAAACTGCTATGGAAAGTCTTTTTATCAGTGATTGGATCGATACGAATGTCACACTCGCTGAAAAAATAGTCAACAGACTGCAGCAGCGTTTAACCTCTGAAAATTTTCGTTTTATTCACGATGGTTTTTACGCAACGATGGATAATAAAGAACTCCATCTTTTAGAAGCTTTGGCAATTGCTTTGGATACAAGAGATTCATTAAAAAATTTCATTGGACATCCTTCTGTACTGGCAATAGACAAGGGGTTAAAATCACTGTTTGGTGAAGTACATCTTTACACAGGATTTGTTCGTTTTGAATATGCAGGTGAGCTGCTTTTCAGTAAAATAACACCCAAACATTTTTCACTTCCATACATCTGTCCACATTTTGCGGAGCGATACCCGTTGGAAAGTATCATGATCTATGACACAACGCATCGACTGCTGGCTCTAATTGATAAGGGGACTATTTCATTTATTGAAAATACAGATTGTCCTGAATTTAACAATGCACAAACGAAAGAAGGCACAATTCAGAAACAATGGACGGCATTTCTGGAATCAGTAACCATTCAGGAAAGAGTAAATAAGAAAACCCAGATGAGTCACCTTCCTCTGCGCTTTCGGGAAAATATGGTTGAATTTTATCAAACTGATAAACTATCTTCCAAAAATAGCAGTGCTCTCTTTTGGAAGGATGCGAAAGAAAAACTGTAAAGCAACCTCATTCCTAGGATAGGGGTTACTTACACGGTTTATTTTACACTCTCGGTCAAAAAATCGGGCTATGATACACTTTTCTTGACTATCAGTTACATTACCGGAAGGAATGAACTCTATTGAGAAAAACATATAATCGTGAATTTAAACTAAAGATTTCACAGGATCTCCTTGAGAAGAAGGTAACTACCAAGAGAATATCTGAAGAATACAACATCTCTCGTCCAATAATTTCCCGATAGGTTTCAGAATATCGTCGAATCAAATCGTTTCATCGATCGATCAAATGAGAATTAATCGAACCCAACAAGCATAAAAGTAAAATAGAGATGAAGGTGTTAATCCAAGATTATTTAGAAGACTACTATCCAAACAAAAGAATCTATACAAAATTTATTGAATTATTCTGTTCAAGCCCACTAGAATATTTTTTGTTTATATTCCTAATATCATCAGCAATTTCATCCATATTATCAATTAAGTTTCTAGGAGGTTTATTGACATTAGCCCCACTGGCTTTCTTGGGGCGGGGAAGCACTTCTGTTAAAAATTAGCTAAAATGCTGTTATACCAACAGTTTAGCACACTTTTCTTAACACGCAATTTCTTCCTTCATTTTCGGTAAATTATACGCCGTTTTTCGCTTCATCATGCTGTAAATTATCTTGATTAATTTGCGCATAATACAAAGCAACGCCTGTATTTTCGTCTTACCTTCTGATACTTTCCGCTCGAAATAAGCTCGAAATACTGGATTTCGTGGTTCTTTCTTGTTCGTCATATAAATCTGTTGTATGGCGAGGAAGTACAACGTTGAATATAGCTTTCTATTCCCTTGTGACTTGTTCTGTACGTCTTTTCCTTTGCCCGCTGAGCTGAATCTCAACGGCGCCACTCCCGCATAATTTGCCAGTTTATCCGCAGTCGGAAATCGATGGATATCTCCAATATGAGCCACCAATGCACAGGCTGTAACGACATCTATCCCCGGCATTGTTTCTAACTGATAGTCGAGTTCTTGATACAGTTGTTTCTCTGTCTGCTCCAACTCCGCTATCTCTCGCTGATACGCTCTGATTTGCCTTGTAATACTCTTGATAATCGTATCTCGAGCAAATTGGTAGTCTCGCTCTTTCGTCGCCTCTTCTGCCACTAAACCAAGGATCTGTTTCGCTCGTTTCGTTGAACAGGCATTGTGACTTGGGATTCGCAGGAATCTTGCCAACTCTTCTACCGTTATCCCTTCCAAATACCTCGGCGATGGGTACCGCTCAAAGAAGGCTTTGGTCGTTGGCACTCATTGCTTGCGCTCCTGCCTTGCTGGCGTCGCGCGCATGGCACCACGACCAAACAACCAAAACAATCCCAAAGAGCAATTATCGATATTTGAATATTAACCTAAAAACAAATATAAGTCAACAGAATATTATCTTTTAATTTAATTTTATTTATGTTAGAATTAACCTTATTAATTAAAATACTAATCGAGGTGACATCATGTCCAATCATATCGGGGAAAATATCGTCATTATTCGCAAAAAGAAAAAAATTTCTCAAAAATCCCTTGCCAAAGCTGTTGGTATCACACCACAGAGTCTTTTAAAAATTGAAAAAGGACACGTAAATCCTAAATCTGAAACCCTTGAAAAGATTATGCAAGCATTGAATGTTTCCGCTAATGAACTTTACAGCAACGACGAAACTGATGACTTTAATAGTCAACTGCCTTTTGCACGAAATCTAAAACGCTTAAGAAACGAAGAACAGTTATCTCTTGATGAACTCGCTTCAAAAATAGGGATCTCTGTCACTCAACTATCTGGACTTGAGGATAGTAGTCAGCGACCTTCTCCAAATTTGTTAGAAAAAATAGCAGAAACACTTTCTGTTTCTAGTGACGAGTTAATGGAAAATGACCTTATCACAAAATCCCTTTTAGAGGTTGAATTGGAGCAATTCCTCCAGTATAGCCAGTATGTTATACAGGCTGCTATTGAAACAAAAAATCAAGGTGAACACATCAATATAGAAGAATACAACGTTGACACTGATACCTATTACACGAAAATCCTTACGAATGACGAACAAGCTAAAAATATTCTGCTGAAAGAATTTGAACGATTTAGCTTCAATGAGTTGTTAGAGCTGTACAACTATTATTCTGCCAAACAGATTATGAAAAAATATACGCCACCAACTGAATAACACTCTAATACAAGTAAATGGTTCACTTCGTCGATTTCATCGCCATTGACTTGTATTAGCGGGCATGTCCATTTATTAGTGCCCGAGGAACTCACAAAATAGCTAATACTTTGGCTAGTTCCTCGAGCTTTTTTAGCCTAGCATGCCTATCGTTTGCTTTAACATTAAAATATATTCTTCTAAATTCTTCTTTCTTTACCCTCAGAATCTAGCAAAATAGACTTTTAAAACCTCTAGACCTTTTTCTTACTTCGCAACTCTAATAACTGCTTTTCCATTCTTTGCATGGTTTGGCTAAAATCCAAATAAAACAACATAAAGACTTGTGAACAGGCATAGTATTTTCTAGCAATTTGTTGTTTGTTGACGGGTCTATTTTCATCCTCGAAAAACTTTTCTAGCACAGGTAATACTTCTTGCCATGATTGAAGTTGTTCCTATACATCACAAAGTGCGTAAATATCTTGATGACTGATTTCTTTGATTGGTTGCTTATTTTCTGTTTGAATCATTTTTTCACTCCTTTAATTTTTGATACACGAAAAAACGGTATCAGTGGTCGTTTTCTCACTAATACCGTTTCAATAGTCTACAACTTAACTGATTGTACTTCAAATAAACAGTCGAAAAGACTAGAAAAGTCCTTTGAAGTTTTGTACAATAAATGCAGCTAGCTTTTGTTTGCTATTGGCAACTTGATTAGTGAGCATATTTCTTACTAGTCAAGGCTCTATTTTCTCGATTCCCGTCGAGCGATAGAGTGCCTTTTTTATTTAGTTTTCAAATTTTTCCTCAAAATTAGTTAAATATTCTTGCCAAGATTCTTCCATACTTTTTCCATCTACTGAAGGCATATATCCAATAAATCCAGCCATGTCTTCTGGATAATCAAAATCAGCATAGATTTCTTCAACTTTTTCGTTAAAATCTTCATAATTAGATTTTTTAGCATATAATTCTTTCAAAATGAAGTATCTCCATTTATCTTGTATCATGCTATCTTCTTCACTATCTTCTAAATTAATCAATTCATAAATATATGGTAAAATATCTTCATATTCATCAGCTATCGCTATTTTTAAAACCCAATCAAATCCTAGTATGCCTTCCTCAAGAACACGTGTAGCATAATTTATAACATCACTTCGGTCAATTATTTTGTTCTCCATCCCAGATAGTATTTCTTGCCAGCTCCAGTTAGTTTTTGTTTGAGAAAAACTAAAAAAATCATACTTGTCACTCAAATTTAATATCCTCCTTTAGGAACTTTTTGATTTGGAAAACCTGTTATTTTGCCACCTTCAATAAATCTTTGATGAGTTATTTTTCCCGTTGGATCTAAAATATATTCATATATGCCATCTAGTCCATTAAAATCTCCATTTGTTTGAAGTATAGAGTAAGATTTATTATCGCTACCAGTAAAACTCGTAACTCTTCCTTTTGCAAGTTGTTCTTCTGTTATGAAACTTGCAGCTCTATGGCTGGGGTCATCTTTCAATCCACTACCAATTCTGTCAGCATTAGGTATTTCTTTAGAAGCATACTCTCCTTTTAGATTTTCAAATTGAGATAAGTCTTTAGCAGTTGTTTCAGCCCCACTGGCTTTCTTACCAGCACTTGCCGCTTCATCCCCATGCTTGCTGGCGCTTATCGCTAAATCATCGCCATATCTGGCTGCATCATCAAGATAACTCGATGGGATACCTGCCAGCTCCAGCATTTCCTCACTATATTTCCCCAACATTTCCGAAAACTCATCCCCGTACTTTCGCATCAGGTCT
>NZ_JADOEP010000018.1 GCF_016745275.1 Enterococcus sp. BWB1-3 | reverse complement strand
ATGATTTGACTGAGACATCTTGAAACACTCCTTTGAATTGGTTTTTGTCGACTTTAATTCTACTGGATTTCAAGATGTCTTTCCTGTTTTTTTTCAAAATGAAAAAAGTGTCAGTGACAATCATGCCACCAACACTAGATATTATAGAGCCAATATGGACAGTAAAAAAGCTGGTCTAAGTAGACTAGCTTTTTTGACTATAACTTGATTAAACATTCCAACTATATCTTTTTCTTGATAATACTGTTTGCTAAAGTAGTCACTCCTAGAATAGCTACGCTACCTAAAGCAGTTCCAACTAAATTTCTTTTTTCCTTTAAGCTACGACTATGTTCCATACAAAATAAAGATTTATCTGATGGCACTTCTTTGTTACAATTTGGATACTTACAAGCCTTAATTTTCGATTCTTTCATTTTCAATCACGTCTATCCTTTCATTATTATAAGTTGCTATAAGCACTTCAATTTTTTTAGACAAATCATTAGTTAATTCCTGAATCCTCCCATCATCACCCACGTGAGCATTATCTAATAGCCACGCAATAGTTCTTCCATTTTCGTTTTCTTTCATTAATACTTGTTTAACAAATGAGTGATAGTTTGTCAGTGTTGCAAACAAAGGTTGTTTTTCTCCCAAAGCTGTATACGCTATTAGGTTTAGTTGGGCTGTTGAATTTAAATATCCTAAAGATGTTTGCAATAAATTATCAATTCTACGTGCATCTTTTGATTTTGTTTTTGAATCAATTAAAAGAGCTGCATCTTCGTGAATAGAAAGCATTAGCTTGCTAATTGTTTCGTTAGCAATTTTGATAGAACTAATCAGTAGCTCTCTTTTGTTCGATTCATTCTCTGAAGCTAATCCTTCAACAACTAATTGTCTGGATGAGAAAAATCCCGCATATCTATCATTATACTGTCCCTTCTCTACCCTTTGTATAATTTGATTTAATCCCTCAATTTGCTCTGAAATTGACGCTAACTGACCTTGAATTGCCGATAACTCTGGTAAGACACCCAAATCTTTTACCATCTTCTTGTCAAGGGTAACAAAACTTTTATTTTTCCCACTTAAATTATCCTTAATGACAGCATATGTTTCACCTGTTTTTTTTCTTATGCCAAATGACCATTCTCCTGAATCTATCTTTTTTTTTGCAAAATCAGATATTCTAGCTACATATTCTGTTTCTTTCTGATTAGACATTTTTTCAATCAAACTTATTGATGAAATATTTGAAAATAAACTATCTTTAATTTTTTCCGTTATCGATTTTGAAGCTATTTTTTGCAGTGGCAATAATGAGTAAGATGTAAAATCATAATTGTATAAATTTTTATCGGTAACGTTTACCAATAATGACGATTCTCTAGGTAAATCAATTTCAAACTCTTTCAAATCTTACCCCCCATTACTAAATTATTAAATTCATTATATCATTAATGAGTCAAAAATGAGTATATAGAACAGAATTCAAAATCAATCTACCTATTCTAAAAAGATAAAAAAGCTGTAACGGATTCTTCTAATACTTCATTCATCATTTGGCAGGGACTATTTTTTTAAGTTTAATATAGAGGAGTCAAATAAATTTTTCTATTCAAATATATCCTTTACTTTTTTATAAAAAATAACAAATATAAATATTTTAACAAAAAAGTAAACCAGTAATTAAAACATTGGTATGATAGTTAAAATTGTAATTTAAAAACGATGATGATACTATAAAAACATAACATGAATATTCATTATTCTTGTATAAAATTTTATAGTAAAGGAGGTCATATTTCATGACAGATGGAGCATCACAAGGACTTTTCGTAATCGTAGCAGTGGTAATTTTCGGTATTTTCGTATTAATCGCTTATATCTTATTCCGTGATACATTACAACCTAAGTTAGCAGATATTTTCAAGAATGCAACTGACACAGCAGAAGCAAGCTTGAACTATACACCTGCACCACAATAAACGTTCTACAAATTTGCAATTATAGAAAAAGGATGTCATGTTATTTATAGAGATGCGAATGATAAAAATGTCATTTTAAATTAAGAGAACAGTCTAGTCCACTGTTCTCTTTCCTTTTGGACAACCTGTCTTTATTCCAATTGCCATAATCAAATAATCTCTTTTTCCGTGCTTTCCCTTCTTTAGTTCTTTTCCAAATTGAATTAGCGTTTCCTTATCCTTAATAGGTTTGACATTAATCATTTTTTGTCCCATAAATTACCTCCCTAAGATGTATTATTTATGGATATTTTTCTATTGAAATAAACTATAAGTATCCATCTACCTATAAATCAAAAATGAAACATTGATAGAATAGGATTAGTGATGGATACTAATTACAAAAGTATCCATTGCAAGGACCTTTATAGCATCATAAAATAATAATTGCAAATTTGTAGAACACACAAGCATAAGTGATTAAATATATGAAAAATAGGGTAGAGGGGAAATAAATTCCGCCCCTCCCATTGCACCGTACGTACGGGTCTCGTATACGGCGCTACATTTGTATTGTACTCACGATTCGCTTAAATAGTAAGTTAAAGGATTGACTAGACCTGGTCGGTCCTTTTTCTTTCGAGCTAGAACTGTCGGGTTCAAAATGAAGTTAACGACAATCATCCCACTTCGTCTATACCACCCAAGTCTTGAGTTGGCCACTTTAAAGATATCTTCTTCAGCGAAACCGCAGTTTAACAGTCGGTTCAGTTTCTGGAGATTCTTCGATATGCGTTTCGGTACCTTCCATTGTTTGATGATAATGACTCGGATTTTATGTCGTATCCATTGACCAAACTTCTCTATAAATGTCTTCATACTTCCGATTCGGTAGTAATTTATCCATCCTCTTACAATTTGGTTGACCTTCGTAAAGGTTTCGGCTAATGGTCTCGATACTGCCTGTTTTCTTTTCAGTACAGTTTTTACTTTTCCATACAGCTTGGCTTTACTGGCGTTGGTTGGCTTACATTTCCACCCCTGTTGATCTTTCCAAAAGGTGAACCCTAGAAATTGGCTTTTGGTCGGCCTTACGACTTTGGTTTTCGTCAGATTGACTTGTAAGAATAACTTCTTTTCCATCCAATTCGTGATTGACTTCATGACTCGATTCGCTGCCATTTCGCTTTTGACAAAGATACAAACATCGTCCGCATATCTTGCAAAGTGTAGCCCTCTTGTTTCCAATTCCTTATCTAATTTATCTAAATAGATATTCGATAGGATTGGACTTATTGGGCTACCTTGCGGGACTCCTGTTTCAGTTTGTGTCGCTAATCCATCCGCCATTACGCCTGCTTTTAAGAACAAGCGTATCAAATGTAAGGTGTCTCGATCATTTACCTTTTCTCTAAGAGTTGAAATTAATTTATCATGATTTACTGTGTCGAAATATTTCTCTATATCCATATCGATGACCCACTCAAACCCTTCATTCAAGTAATTGACCACTTGGTTAATGGCTTGATGTGCACTTCTGTTCGGTCGAAATCCGTAACTTTTCTCGCTGAACTGCTTATCATAGAGTTGACTTAATTGTTGGGCAGTCGCTTGTTGGATGACTCTGTCTATCACTGTAGGAATTCCTAATGGACGTTTAGTTCCATCAGGCTTCGAGATGTAAGTCCTTCGGACTGGTTTGGGCTGATACTTTCTTTCACAAATTTGTTGGACAAGTGTTTGTCCATGTTTTCAAAAGTAAGTCTCAAGTTCCTCCACAGTCATGTTATCGCTACCTGGAGCGCCTTTATTACTCTTGACTTTGTTAATTGCCCGTTCTATATTTCCGACATCTGTTATCTTTTCGATTAATCTCATCTCGCTGTTCCTCCTCTAGTTATAAATTTTTCCAAGACCGTCCCCATTACTTTCCCCATCAATGGTTACGTTCCATTGGGCTAGGGTATCCTCATTTTCGGACTACTTGAACATTCTCATCTAGTGATTCACACTATACAAACATTAGGTCCTTCATTATCTAGGCTGGATAATTACTATGACCTCAGCTGACTTCCTACGGTTAACCTTTTTCGACCGTCATTAACGATTGCTGATTTTAAAGCCTCTCATGATTAGACGTCCGTAGGACCTCCCAGGGTAAGACACTTATCTTTCACTTTACAACCTCTTGATTTACTGTCTTGGTTTTACGTTTACCTTTTGGACTTCGGTTTGTTGAGCAACCTCATCCACCATTTAGCCTCATCAAGTTTCTGTTCGTAGGCTCAAAGTTTTGCTGCACCACTTCCTTCACCCCGCCATTACTGACTTCGGCTTGTGGTTCGCTACGCTTGGCGGTAACTACCCGCGACTGGACTTTCACCAGCTAGATAAGTGCCATGCCTGGCACACTCAAAAGGAGAACATTATTTAAGCATGTTCTCCTGAATTTGATTAACAACTTAAAATATACTACTTAAAGGACTTGTCTTTACCGCTTTATCTACTAATTGTTCATCCGTGATGCTACTAATATAGATTTTCGTTGTATCTAGTTTAGAATGAGCTAACATCCTACTTATTGTAAAAATATCTTGACCTATCTGCAAATTCTTTACAGTCCAATAATGCCTTAGCGTATGCGGACTACACCTAACAGTTGTCCTAACTCCTGCTCTCTTACCTGTTTCTTTCAATATCAATTCAATATTCGTCACCGTTTTAATTTTTCTTCCTGTTTTCCCTAAAAATAGCTGTTCATCTAATTTTCTTGTTTTGCCGTGATAATTTCTAAGTGTGTAAAAGTGTCTATCTCGAATCCTTCTATATCGAGTAATAAAATAATTCAATTCAGATGAGATTGGAACTACTCGCCATTTACTCCCCTTTCCTAATATTCGGATATAGTTTTCAGCTAAATCTGTATCCTTCAAATTTAATAGTTCAGATACACGAATACCTGTATCTGCCAAAAGAGCAATAATACACTTATTTCTTGCTCCTAAATAGGTATCAAATTTCCACACATTCAGCATATCCTTTACTTCTTTATCATTGAATGTAGTTAATAATGGCTTTGTTTCCTTTAATAACCTTATCGTTTCCAGAGGACTGACTTTGACTACTTTCTCAGCTACTAAATAGTTCCAGAAAGCTTTGTGAGTTTTTAAAATAGTATTTATATAACTACTTTTTAATTGGCAATCTAACAGATAACTAATGAACAACTTATAGTGAATTTTTGAAACATCTTCAATTAAAATCGGTGAACCAATTTCTTTTCTGTAATAGTCTATAAATTTTCTATGATGTTGTTCATAAGATTCAATCGTTCTTTTTGAATAATTTTCCAATTTCAATTCTAATAAGTATTCTTTTACTAGCCGTTCATAATGCATAAAAAATGCCCCTCTCATGTCATTAGTTGACATAAGAAAGGCATTTAGCAATAATACTAGAACATAAAAGTAGAAACACTTTTTACACTAATTTTATCATTTTTGAAAAATTGGTATAGTTACTTTTACATTACCAAATTATTTGTTTTTAAGGTTGTAGAAAGATTTCAGACCTTTATACTCAGCTACATCGCCTAATTGGTCTTCGATTCTTAGTAATTGATTGTATTTAGCAACACGGTCAGTACGTGAAAGAGAACCTGTTTTGATTTGTCCTGCATTTGTTGCAACAGCGATATCAGAGATTGTAGAATCTTCTGTTTCGCCTGAACGGTGAGAAACTACTGCAGTGTAGCCAGCTTCTTTAGCCATTTCGATTGCTTCAAAAGTTTCAGTCAAAGTACCGATTTGGTTAACTTTGATAAGGATTGAGTTAGCAATTCCTTTTTCAATACCTTCAGCTAATTTAGTTGTGTTTGTTACGAATAAATCGTCACCAACTAATTGAACTTTATCGCCTAAAGCTTCAGTTAATTTTTTGAAGCCATCCCAATCGTTTTCATCTAAACCATCTTCGATAGAGATGATTGGGTATTTCGCACATAATTCTTCGTAGAATTTGATCATTTCTTCAGTTGTTTTTTCGCCTTCGCCAGAATCAGCTAAAACGTAAACGCCTTTTTCTTTATCGTAGAATTCTGAAGAAGCAGCATCCATAGCAAGAACAATATCTTTACCAGGAACATAGCCGGCTTTTTCGATTGCTTCGATAATCACTTCAAAACCTTCTTCGTTAGAACCTAAGTTAGGAGCGAAACCACCTTCATCACCTACTGAAGTAGCCAAACCTTTAGATTTCAAGATAGCTGCCAAAGCGTGGAATACTTCCGCACCATAGCGTAAAGCTTCTTTAAATGTTGGAGCACCTACAGGCATAATCATGAATTCCTGGAAGTCGATACTGTTGTCAGCATGAGATCCGCCATTGATAATGTTCATCATTGGAGTTGGCAGTACTTTTGTATTGAATCCGCCTAAGTAGTGGTATAGAGGTACTTCAAGGTAATCCGCAGCAGCACGGGCTACAGCGATAGAAACACCAAGGATAGCGTTCGCACCCAATTTACCTTTGTTAGGAGTTCCGTCTAATTCGATCATTGCTTTGTCGATAGCCATTTGGTCACGAACATCGTAGCCAATGATTGCTTCAGCAATACTGTTGTTTACGTTGTCAACTGCTTTAGTAACCCCTTTACCTAAGTAACGAGATTTGTCGCCGTCACGTAATTCAACCGCTTCATATTCACCAGTTGAAGCTCCTGAAGGAACCATTCCGCGTCCAAACGCACCGCTTTCAGTGTATACTTCTACTTCGATTGTTGGGTTACCACGTGAGTCAAGGACTTCGCGTGCATATACATCAGTAATAATTGACATGTTTTGTCTCTCCTTTGAATTGTTTTTTATACTAAGGGGATTCATTCCCTTAATTACGATTGTAGTGAATTTTACAAAAGGAAGCAATGAAATTTTACTATTTTTTCAAATAAGGCAAAACTTCCTTCAAAATAATAAATAATTTTCAGTGAAGTTTATTTAACAGCATCAAGTAAAGCTAGGAATGAATCTGCTTCAAGACTTGCTCCGCCGACTAAAGCACCATCAACATTTTCTTTCGCCATATATTCAGCAATATTTTCAGGTTTTACTGAACCGCCATATTGGATACGCACGCTGTCAGAAACTTCCTTACCGTATAATTTTTCAACTGTTTTACGAACTACGCCGCAGATTTCGTCAGCGATGTTTGCATCAGCAGATTTACCGGTTCCAATTGCCCAGATTGGTTCGTAAGCAATAACAAGATTGCTTACTTGACCATCTGTTAAGCCTTCCAAGCCGGCAGTAATTTGTCCTTCAATCCATTCAGCAGTTTTACCTGCCTCATAGGTTTCCAAAGATTCACCACAGCAAAAGATCGGAATCATGCCGTTAGCGAAAATAGCTTTCGCTTTTTTATTAATTTCTTCATCTGTTTCATGGAAATATTCGCGACGCTCAGAGTGACCGATAATCACATAGTCAACTCCTAAGTCAGTTAAAGCTTGAGGAGATGTTTCTCCTGTAAATGCTCCTGCATTTTCCCAGTAGCAATTTTGACCTGAGATTTTTAATTCTGTCCCTTTTGCAGCTTCAACTAATTCCTGTAAAAATAAAGCTGGAGAACCGATTACTGAATCAACTGCATCATTTGCAGGGATTTTTGTTTTCACTGCTTCAGCAAATTCTTTTGCTTCTTTAGCCGTTTTGTTCATTTTCCAGTTACCAGCGATAATTGGTTTACGCATTGAACAGCACTTCCTTTTCTATTGTTTATCTGAGCTTCCTAAATCAAGCCTGTCGACAAGGCATAGTACCTTGCTTGAGGATTACCCGATTCTTTCAGCTTTTATTATTGTCCAGCTGTGCAGATCAACTTCTTCGATGATAAGATAAACCGTCTATACTGACAGAAAGCATCAGTATGCCGCTTTCCTTTATCACTCTGAAGTTACCCAATCTGCTTCGCTTTTCTTTATCCAGCTTCCCGAATCAATCCTATCGACAAATAGATAAATTCATTTCAAGGACAAAAAGCATCCTTGAATAAATTTCCTAATTTGCTTGAGGATTACCCGATTCTTTCAGCTTTTATTATTGTCCAGCTGTACAGATCAACTTCTTCGATGATAAGATAAACCGTCTATACTGACAGAAAGCATCAGTATGCCGCTTTCCTTTATCACTCTAAAGTTACCCGATCTGCTTCGTTTTTCTTTATCCAGCTTCCCGAATCAATCCTATCGACAAATAGATAAATTCATTTCAAGGACAAAAAGCATCCTTGAATAAATTTCCTAATTTGCTTGAGGATTACCCGATTCTTTCAGCTTTTATTATTGTCCAGCTGTGCAGATCAACTTCTTCGATGATAAGATAAACCGTCTATACTGACAGAAAGCATCAGTATGCCGCTTTCCTTTATCACTCTGAAGTTACCCAATCTGCTTCGCTTTTCTACTTATCATTAATTGCAGCTAATCCTGGTAATGTTTTGCCTTCAAGTAATTCCAAGCTTGCGCCGCCGCCTGTTGAAATGTGTGTAAATTTGTCAGCAAAGCCTAATTGAATCGCTGCTGCTGCTGAGTCTCCACCACCGATAATTGTTGTCGCATCTTCAAGGTTGGCGATTGCTTCACAAACACCAATTGTTCCTTTGGCAAAGTTGCTCATTTCAAATACACCCATAGGACCATTCCATACAACAGTTTTAGCTCCTGCCAATTCCTTTGTAAATAGTTCAATGGATTTAGGACCAATATCCAATCCCATATATCCTTCTGGAACAGCCTGACCGTCTGAAACAATTGTTTCTACGTCGTTGCTAAATTCTTTTGCACATACTGAATCCACCGGTAAAATTAATTTATCACCAGCTTTTTCGATTAATTCTTTAGCCAAGGCAACTTTATCTTCTTCTACTAATGAGTTTCCAATTTCAAGTCCTTTAGCTTTGTAGAATGTATACGTCATACCGCCGCCGATCAAAATTTTATCCGCTTTCGCAATTAGATTTTCAATCACACCAATTTTATCTGAAACTTTTGCTCCACCGAGGATAGCCACAAATGGGCGTTTTGGCGCTTCAACCGCTTCACCGATGAATTGAATTTCTTTTTCCATCAGGAATCCAGCTACAGTTGGAATACCAGTTGAAGCAATTCCAACGTTTGAAGCATGCGCACGGTGGGCTGTACCAAATGCATCATTGACAAAAACATCACCTAATGATGCCCAGTATTTACCTAGTTCAGAATCATTTCCGCTTTCTTTTTTGCCGTCAATATCCTCAAAACGAGTGTTTTCAAAAACTAAAACATCTCCATCTTTCATATTGTTGACAGCTGCTTCTAATTCAGCACCACGAGTTTCAGGAACGAAAGTCACAGTCTTGCCCAATAATTCGCCAAGACGTTCAGCAACAGGCTTTAATGATTTGCTGGCTTTGTCTTCTGCTGTTTTTACACGACCTAAATGAGAGAAAAGAATTGCTTTTCCGCCATTTTCGATCACGTATTTAATTGTAGGCAATGCAGCCACGATACGGTTATCATTAGTGATAACACCGTCTTTCAAAGGTACGTTGAAGTCCACACGAACAAGAACTTTTTTGTCTTTTAAATCCACATCTTTAATTGTTTTTTTAGCCATGTGTAAATTTTCCCTCCTACTTCTTATTGACTGCGGCAGAAAATTCGGTTGATGAATTTTGCTGTCGCTTTCTATTCTACCATTGTTGGGTTAATTCATAAAAAGATAAGCGGGGAAGCGCGTTGCTTCCCCGCTTATTATTGCACCTAGTCTCAGAAATTTCTTTACTTATGATAAACGGTGTTCAAAAAGCTGTTTCTTCAAAAGTAAGCTGACCTATCTCAAAAATTTAAAAAACACTTTTTAGACATTCCGTCTTACTTCTCAGAGCAAAACACTTCTTTTTACAACCTAATTATAAGTTAGCAAAGTATTCTAAAGTACGAACTAATTGTGCAGTGTAAGACATTTCATTGTCATACCAAGCAACAGTTTTAACTAATTGTTTGTCGCCAACAGTCATAACTTTTGTTTGAGTAGCATCGAATAATGATCCGTAAGTCATACCTACGATATCAGAAGAAACGATTTGATCAGTGTTGTAACCATAAGATTCGTTTGCTGCTTTTTCCATTACTGCATTAACTTCTTCTACTGTTACTTCTTTGTCAAGAATAGAAACTAATTCTGTTAATGAACCAGTTGCTACAGGAACACGTTGAGCAGCTCCGTCTAATTTACCGTTTAATTCAGGAATAACCAGACCGATTGCTTTAGCAGCACCAGTTGTATTAGGAACAATGTTTTCTGCTGCAGCACGAGCACGACGGAAGTCTCCACCTGGGTGAGGTCCATCAAGAGTCATTTGGTCTCCAGTGTAAGCGTGGATTGTCGTCATCAGACCTTCAACAACACCAAAGTTATCTTGTAATGCTTTAGCCATAGGAGCTAAACAGTTAGTAGTACAAGAAGCACCTGAGATAACTGTTTCTTTACCAGTTAAGATGTCATGGTTTGTATTGTAAACGATTGTTGGAACATCGTTTCCGCCAGGAGCAGAGATAACAACACGTTTTGCACCAGCTTTTAAGTGTAATTCAGCTTTTTCTTTTGAAGTGAAGAAACCAGTACATTCTAAAACGATGTCTACGCCTAATTCGCCCCATGGTAATTCTTCAGGATTGCGGTTAGCCAGAACTTTAACTTCTTTACCGTTTACGTTGAATGAACCTTCATGCACTTCAACCGTACCGTTGAAACGACCTTGAGTTGTATCATATTTTAATAAATGAGCCAACATTTTAGCGTCTGTCAAGTCGTTGATTGCAACTACTTCAATTCCTGCCACATCTTGGATACGACGGAATGCCAAGCGTCCGATACGTCCAAATCCATTAATACCTACTTTAACTGTCATTAAAGATTTCCTCCTTATGAAAATCAAAAATTTTTTATTTTAAAGGGTTTCCCCTTTTAAAATCTCGTTTGCAGCAGCTTCATCTGTAATGAGCCACGTTTGTTTTGGTGCATTTTTCATGTATGCCCGTATTGCTTTTGCCTTCGTCTTTCCTCCAGCAAGTGCAACGATATATGGAATCCCCTTTAAATGTTCCAGCTGTAAGCCAATCCTTGGAACCTTGTAGACTACTTCGCCGTTTTCATTAAAGAAATAACCAAATGATTCTGCTACAGCATTTTTCTGTTTCAGCATAATCATCTCTTCATCAGACATTTTTCTGCGGGCTGCCATATGCAGTGCCCTCCCGATACTGTGAACCACCGCATTCGACTGATTAATCAGCTCCAACACTTCCTGTATGGATGGCTCCTGAAGTAAGGAATCATACGTTTCCCTACTAAGCTGTTCCGGAATATACAACGCCCGATGCTGCCCGCCAGTCTTATGTGCCATCACCGCACTTACCGAATTGGCCTGAGCAGTTAATGCTTCACCGATTCCGCCTCTTGCAGGAACAAACAAATTGTGTCGTTTGTCATTCTCAAGAACACCCATATTTTCTGCTGCCTGAGCCATTGTCGTACCGCCCATTACAGCAATGATATTGTCTCCCTCAGGTAAAAGTACATCCAAAGAGTGAGTTAAAACCGAACCAAATTCATCCAGTATTTTTTTTTGACTATCACTGTTTCCTGCGACGACAATACAGCGCTGAATACCAAAGAGCTGTGCAATATCAATTTCGACCTGCTGAATTCCGAAAAGTAAATTCATCATCTTTTCAAGTCCCTGATAAATCATCAAGCCTTTATCAGTCAGTGTCATACCACTTTTGGATGTTTTTACCAGCTGCAGATTTTTCAGAATGTCTGTTTCAGTTCGGAGAACCCGTTCTGTCAGTCCCATACTCTCTGATAAACTTTTTCTGCCAATCGGCTGCATCCAATAAATACTACGCAAAATATGATATCTTTGCTGCATTACATCTAGCATATCCGGAGCAACTGCTTCGATCATTTTCAATTCTTCCAGCATGATTGATTCCTCCGTTGGTCATATTATGTCCAAGTAAGACTAAAAACGACCTATGAACACTAAAAAAATAGATGAAGTCCTTTCTCTGCATTTTCCAGTTAAAAAGACTTTTTTTACCTCATAAAAATAGTTTAGCAGTTTTACTGGTTCTTTTCAAGAAAAAGTATTTAAAATCCATGGCAAAAATAAGAAAACTTCTATATCTTCATTATGAAGGAGCTTGGCAACTTTTTTTTTAACTACAAAAACGGACAACCAAAGCATTAAAAACATTGTGTATCCGGTTTGTTTCTTCTAAAAAAAGACAGTCAGCCGGAAGCAGAATATTTTCTGCCGAGCTGCTTCCGATTAACTGTCTCCTTTTTTCACTTCGTCCTTACTTGACAGGAGTGCTATTTTTATTTTGTTTCAACTTTTTTCATTTGCATGTTCCTACGCTTTTGTCGTGTTCGAAATCATGCATTGTTTTCTTTTTCTAGCCTTATCAATAACCTATGATGAAATGTACAAGAATCTCTGAAAACTATCTGAAAAAGCAACTCAAAAAGGCTGCTTACAATTCTTCTTCATAAAAACGACCGAGGATTTTAACATTATCCGAAATACTGACAAAGGCAGAAGGATCAGCTTTCTTCATAGCCCCTTCCAACGCAGGCAGCTCAAAACGAGTCACCACCGTCAGCAGTACAGTTTGCTTATCATGAGTATAGGCTCCTTCGGCCTCATGAATGATCGTAATTCCACGACGCATTTTTTTCTGAATCTCGCTGATGACAACTTCCGGATTTTTTGTGATAATCATCACCTGCATTTTTTTCTGTTTCGTGTAAACTGCATCTGTTACTTTCCCGCTGACAAAAATGGACAGCGCACTGTAAAACATATACTGCCAGCCAAACAGATAACCGGCGACAAAAATAATCAGTGCGTTAAAATAAATTGAAATGGACCCCACTGAACGACCGGTCCTTTTACGGATAGTTATGCTGAAAATGTCCAATCCGCCAGAAGAAAGTCCGTTTTTCAATGCAAAGCCAATTCCTGAACCCATTACTGCCCCGCCAAAAATTGCGCAAATTATCGGATCATTTGACAAGATTGTTTCAGGTACAATCTGCATGAATACAGAGGTTAGCGCTACCGTAATAAAGGTAAAAATTGTAAATTTTCTGCCAATCTTTTTCCAGGCCAAAAAGAATAAGGGAATATTCAGCGCAAAGAGTGACACAGAAACCGGAACTTGAAAACCTAAAGCTCTTGTCGATAAAGTTGTCAGGATTTGAGCCAAGCCTGTGATCCCGCTGGAATAAATATTTCCGGGCTGATAAAAAAAGTTCATTGCCACAGAGGCTAAAATTGCATAAACAATGGAAACGGAGAGTTTTGTCGTATATTCATTGACTGGGATACCTTCAATTGCCTTTTTCATAGAGAAAACCTTTCTTTTTTCAACTTTAATTTTGACTGTTTTCATTATACTATACACTATTTTTCAAAAAAATAAAAACGGCTATAAACGTTGAAATGCCAGCGTTTATAGCCTATAGTTAAAACTTAACCCACTCCCCCTTCCAATTTGTTTAGGTGTTTCTTGAGAGTTCTGTTTCGTATGCTTAGCAAGATTCTTCAAGGCTTTCCAAAGAATTCAAACCGCTTGTGTTCTTTCCTATTCGAAACGGTTAAGGTCAATATCAAGGTCATTAAATTTAATAGCTAGGCATTGCGTGTATCGTATATTTTATCAGTTCTTTTTGCCAATCCATCATATATCTGATTAAGTCTGAATAAATTTGTATTTACAATGCTATTCTAAAGAAATAATAGTGATTTACTTAATTCAAGAAAAGTTGTTCAATTTTTTGCTGTTCTTCACCACATCTGAAAACAATGAAATACTAGCCATAATTAGTACAAAAACCATAATCCATTTTAAAATAGATAAGTTTATATTTTTTACAATTAAACCTGCAAATAAAACACCTGCACTTCCAATAACACTAAATATTAGTGTTGCTTTACGGGAATAAAATCCTTTGTTAACAAATTGAATTGAACCAACTACAAAAGATAAAGTACATGCACTCATCATAATAGGAAAAGCAACAAGAGGATTCATTCCCAATAAATAGATAGTTGCCATTGTTGGAGCAAATGAACCTATTCCAAAATTATTCAACATTCCATAGATAAATAAAAGAATAATACTAATAAAAAGTTTCCAACCTCTTAATCCGTATTCTTGACCATCAACAGGAATTACTTGATTAAGATTCAAAAAAATGAGTATTGATGCAACTAACAATCCTATTCCCATGGATAATTTAATTCTATTATCTGATGTTCTCATTGACAACCTTGGAGAATGTAATGAACCTAAAGTTTGAGAAAAAATTAAGCAAATTAATGTAATTGGATCACAATGAACGTAATTGATATAAATTAGTGACATAACAAACAATGGAATAGTTCCTTCTGTATTTAGAGTTGCAGGAATTAATCTATCAGGAAAATATTTTAGTTTTCTGTAAACAATTGTATTAATCGCAAAATCTGAGATTCCAAATGTTGATAAAAACATTGAAAAAAAAGCTATAATAGAATATACAATAGGAGAACCCTTTTCAATTTTTAGACTTTCATAATTCTTAGTTATATCTTTAATAAAATAGAAAAGAAAGAAACTGTTAAATAGACAAATAAGCAAAATCAAAAAAATTGTCATTTATCTTCTCCCTTCAACAAATAAATATCTTTGTCTCGACCAGCAATAAAGGCATCTATTAATGTTTTTTTTACCAACCCTTGAGAAAAAGTATGTAACATCTCTACACCAATTCCACCTGGAGAGCATAATTTTTCTACCTGTTTACCAATATCTCCATTATTGGTTAATTCAATACAAGAAAGTAAATTTGCTGTCACGATTTCTAATGACTGTTTTTTTGTGAAACCTAAATATGTTCCACTTTGCAGCAAATACTCTATTAGCTTAAGAATAACAACAGGACTAGCACAAGAAAACGCAGTAAAGGAAGCAAACTTTTGTTCTTCTAAAATCACTATTTCTCCTATTCCTTGAAATAACTTCCTTACTTCCAGAATTTGTTCTTTTGAACAATTCTTATCAAAACACAATGCTGAATATCCTCTACTATCTTCAATGCCATTAGGCATTGATCTAACTACTGGATTATTAGGAAAATAAGATGCTAAGTCCTTAATACTCAAACCAGCACAGATTGAAATAATAATATGTTGACGTCTTAGTTCTTTTTTCATTTCATTTGCAAGAGAACAAACGTTATCTGGGCGTACTGAAAGTATAATAAAACTTGCCTCATCCATAAGTTCAGCCAAACTGCTTTTTACTTTAATACCATACTTATTTGAAAATTCGTAGGCTCTTTCAACCTTATTATCAAGTCCCAAAAATTCAAAATTTTGCTTACTCAACTGATTCAGCATTTTCTCGGCCATATTCCCTAGACCAATGAATCCAATTTTATTCATGTTAACCTCCATCTCGACTCGCTCCGCTCTTCGAGTCAAATAGTAATGAAAACAGATGCGGATTTCCGTTTATAATAAAGATAGGAGAGACATACTACAAAACACGGTGGGGTGAGTTGTAGGAAACCTCGATTGTTTAACCAGTGTAAGGCCAGGGCGTTCAAGCACAAATGAGTGGAACGATCAAAGTCCGCACACTAATCATTGTTTTAACAACTCCTGTTAAATGCTGCCCCAGCCAGTCACTGCCTCTCCGCTACTTATAGAAAGGAGCGAAGAATCATGAAAGTCGTTTATCCCGTTTGTTGTGGTATTGATGTGCACAAAAGCTTTTTGATCGCTACCGTCATCACCACGAAAGCCGGTGAATTGACGCCACATTATCAGAAGAAACGATTTTCAACTTTTAACAACCAGATTCTGGCTTTGAAAAACTGGCTGTTAGAATGCACGTGCTACGATGTTTGTATGGAAAGTACCGGTAAGTATTGGGTCCCTGTTTCCAATTTGCTTGAAGACGTGATGAATGTCACGATTGCGAATCCTAAATGGGTACGTGCAGTGAAAGGAAACAAAATTGCCCGCATGATGCTTACAGCGATTTATCATATACTTTCTACTGGTGAAGTTTGGAATCCCACTGATTTGTATAAGATTGATAGGTCAGACAATCTTGTTCAAAAGCAGAAGGAAAAAGCAATTAAACAAGCAACCAAATTCCTTATTTGTGAGGGCGTATTACCAGACGATTTTGTTAGAAAAGACTTAGCAGTTTCTAATTAAAAATTTTTCTTGTCGTCAGACCTATACTTCTTGACGTTTATTTTCCATGCTCTTTTTTTCTAGGCTCGCTTCTGATATTGAGTGATTTTGTTTTCACACTATTCCTCCAAAATAATTTTTATTCCCTGTTCAACTTCATTAATAGTTGATTCAATTTCTAAAATATCTTTCCCTTTAACAATAATATGTCCATGAGCCACCGAATTTGGTGGCAAAAGAACCGAACTTCCTGTTTCTATATATGGCAAAAACTCAATAACATTGGGATTTTCAAAAATGGATTCTGGAATAACATATTTTTTTAATATCCCTTTTTCTTGAGAGAAAAAGTGCTGAAAGCCTACAGGATTCTTTAACCGTTTTTCTGGAAATGTACATGCCCCTTCTGTAGCAAGCTCAACAATTTTTTCTACCATATCTATTCCTGTAGAATTTAATGTCGATACATATACAGGACCACCTCCAATTCTAGCCCCAACCTCAATAATATAAGGGATTCCTTTCGCATCAATCCTAAACTCTGTATGAGTTGCACCCATGTTAATACCTAAAGATTTATTTGCTAATTTAGTTATACTTTTTACTTTTTCAACAATTGTTCCATCTAATTCTGAAGGTGTCGAGAATAATTTTTCTTCAAAATATGGTCCTTCCATTGGCAATCTCTTATCATGAATACAAATAATATTAGTTTGATGCTGTGCAACAATTGATTCTACACTGATTTCAGATCCCTCAATATATTGCTCCAAAATCATCGCTTGATTATATTTTTGAGTAATAAAGGGAGTTAAAATATCATATTCAAATTCCTTTGCTGCCTGTACCTTCAACTGATCAAAAAAAACGGCAAGTTCCTTTTCATTATCCATTCTCATTACAGATAAACTACCGCCTCCAATTAATGGCTTTAAAACCAGTGGATAACCAAGTCGTTCACCAAGTATCTTAGCTTGTTGAATATTTTCTGCTAATCCATATTTTGGGCATTGAATGCCAAATGATATAAAACTTTCTCTCATCATATTTTTTACTCGTGACTTCAAAGCTGTTTCTATACTGATGTACTTCAGATCAAAATAATTAGCAAGAATTGCTGTTAATGGTACAGCGTGCTCAACTAATGTAAAAATACCTTCATAGACAAATCTAGCCGTATTTTTTTCCAAACAAGAAATCAAATCAACCAAGTTTTCTGTATCGACATCAATAATATTATCAAAATATCGTTTCTCCCAAGTAGGTTCTTTCATCACTAAAGTAAAATGACGAGACATATTAAATAGCTTTTCAAAATGACTTTTCCTACTAGGATTCTTTATATTTATTACAAGTGTAGTTTTTATCATTTTTTCACCTCTATAAATAATTTTTTTTCAATCATTTGAAACTTATTCTTTACGTCTGAATAATCCTTCCCAGATATCAATATCCAGCCTTTTCTATCAATACTACTTTTTACTTGAGTTATTACATCTCCCTTTTTTAATTGAATATCAAAATCCATCACAAAAGGAATATTTCTCAACCAATCAAAACTATCAATATTAATAATTTTCCCTAGCGGAGGGTTTAGATAAAAAATTTCGCAAACATATTTTTCTTGTTTATCTTTTTTCATGTTGACTGTTAATCCTAATAAATATCTAATTATTGGTTCTACATAACTAGTTTGATAAACTTTTTCTGCCATTGGAATTAGACAATCTCCACCATAACGTGTATGGATTTCAACTAAATGATATTTTTTTTCTGAGAAAATCATTTCCAAAGCAACTGGTCCAAAAGAAATTTTTAAAGCTTTTACTATTTTTTTAAACCATTTCTCATATTTAATGAATAGTTCGTTTGTTCTGGGATGTGGGCAAATATGTCCTTGCTCTACAGATGAATTTTTATAAAGTTTCTTTTGTGTAATATCTACTAAAAAAATTTCATCATAAAAAACTAATAATTCAACAGCAATTTCTTCACCAATCAACTCCTCTTCAACAAGAATTTCCTTATTATCGATTATTTGGCTTATTTCTCTATAAGCATTGGATATATCATCATCATTTTTTATAATTTGAACACCAATACTTCCTTTTAAATTTCTAGGTTTTAAAACAATTCCTTCCGAATTTTCTTTTAAAAATAATCGAATTTCTTCTTCTGAATTACATAATCTATAAGAAATACAGTCAATTCTCTGTTCTTTCAAAATATTTCTAGTACGAACTTTATCAACAGTATTTTTTACCACCTCCAAAGGTAACGTCACTACCCCTAATTCTTCTGCAAGTTCAGCGGTTGCTATTAATGAGTCTTCTCTAAATGAGTAAATAGCTTGAACTTCTTCTAAATTAATTGTCTCTTTTAATTTTTTTCTCAAATTACAAGTACTTGTAATATCAGCAAACAAAGGGTAGACATCATTTTCAATCAGCACATCAAAATAATTATTTAATATTTGCTTGTCTTCAATAACAACAATTCTACAACTATATTTTTTTAAATAGTGTATAGTTTGAGTAATTAAATTAGGTGCAATACCTACTAGAACAAAAATATCATTTTTCATTTACTTGCTCCTTCAATTACAAGTTTTACAACATTCATTGCACGATAAATGTCTTTTTTTGTAATATCAAGATGTGTAACTAATCGAATTTTATTTTTTTCCCAAGGATAAACTAAAATTTTTTGTTCTTTACAATTCTCCGCAAAAATACTCGCATTAATTGATAATTTTTCTATATCTATCATTACTATATTCGTATCTGGTTTAAAAACACTGACTGAACTCTCGTCTTTTAATAATTCATAAGCCAACGTTGCTAACTCATGATCTTTTTTTAAATGATTAATATTATTTTTTATAGCAAAGTAGGCAGCTTCGGCCATAAAGCCACTTTGATGCAAACTCCCACCGTACCATCTACGATACTTTTCTGCTCTCTTTATCATTTTCTTACTTCCCATAAGTATAGACCCGTATGGTGCTCCAAGCCCTTTTGAAAATGAACAAGTGATACTATCACAATTCTTTCCATAAATTTGGGGTGAAATATCTTTAGCAACACAAGCATTCAAAATCCGTTCACCATCTATATGAAGCGGAATTTTTTCTTCTTGAGCAAATTTATATAGTTCTTGAATAGTTAACAGTGGAAATATCTTTCCTGAGTGACTGTTAATTGTATTTTCTATCATAATAAGCCCAATACTTGGAAATAACTCTCCTTTAATTCTCTTCTCCATTTGTCTCTGAATTTTTTCTGGTGTTAAAATTCCGTCCCTAGTTTTTACAGTACTTAAACAAATCTTTCCTAAATCTGTACTTGGACCTGTTTGAAAATAGTTTACATGATAACTCTCATCGAGAATCACTTCATCTCCCGACACTGTCCAAGAACGAATCGCTACTTGATCACTCATTGTACCTGAAGGCATAAAAAGTGCAGCTTCCTTTCCAAATAGTTTGGCACAATATTTTTCCAGTTTTAGTGTTGTTTCGTCTTCTCCATAAGCCTGATCACCAACTTTTGCCTCATAAATTGCTTTTCTCATTTCTTCGGAGGGTAACGTACAAGTATCACTTCTTAAATCAACCGTTTTAGCGTTCATTTTTATCCTCCTGTAATAGGTGTTAGAAATACTATATGGTCGCCTTCCTTTATAAAGGAATCCTTATTAGCAATCACATTATTTAGTATCAGTGAAATTTCGTTATTAAAATTTCCATTTTTATCGACAAAAATTTCTTCAATTCTTGGATAATTAATAAACAAATAGTTCACTATTAATTCTTCAATTGTGGAAAATAATTCTTGATTCATTCGCACACTTAATTTATCAAATCCCATTATTTTTTTCATACCTGTGTAAAAACTCAATTCAATCATCTAACTTCTCCTCACTATTTTAATTTCCTCATTTCCCTCATAAAAACAGCGAATAGCTCTTTCTTTTTTTAAAATACTAACGACAAAGACCATTTCTCCACTATTTTTAACTAATTCCTTGTCTAGTTTTGAGGGTATTCTTTTATCTTCCGGACCACTCCATGACTCGTCATGATGCATATGATATCCACCTATAAATTCTAAATTCAATTCGTTACATGACTTAATAACTTCAATTAGTTCAATAGGATCACTAACCCATCCTCTTCTTTCTATTTGTAACTCTCCTGGATATCCTAATTCACATAGCTTTTGAGTATAACACTGGCTAATATTGCTATTTAACCGATAATTTCTTTTTAACGGAAAATGTTGGATAACCTCAGCTTGTACTCCATTAATTTTTCCTACTATAATCCCGAAAGATTGATGATCGTCTCTCTCATTCTCAATTAAATCATTCTGACAATTATCTATAATTTGATTATATAGTTTGTTATCAATTAAAATTTTCTTTATCTTATTCATGTTTATAATTCATTCCTTTCGCTACACTCAAGGCACAACACTGCATGAAAATGTGCTAACATTATGGAATCAACAGGTAAGTATTGGATTCTTGTTTTCAATGTACTAGAAGATTCTTGTTCTATCTGTCTTACCCATCCTAAATATGTGAAAGTGATTCGCGGGAAGAAGACTGATAAGAAAGACACACAATGGATTGCGGATTTATTCAAGCACAACTTAGTCTCTGAGAGTTTTATTCCACCACTTCCCATTCGTGAACTAATGGAAGACTAAAATCAAAATTATCTGAATTAGAATTAGCTATTGATGGAAAAATAACAGATGAACAAGCAATTAAAATCTACATCATCAAATCCCACTATGATGCCCTAACTCTGTGTAAATCCAATCTTGAAAAAGCAATCATTGATATCGCCGAAGAATTTAAAGCACAACAAGAACTTATTCAAACTGTACCCGGTTGTGCAAAACGGTTTACTGCGATAAAAATAATTTCAGAGCTTGGTGTAAACATGATTCAATTTCCAACAGCTGGTCACTTATGTTCGTGGGCTAGGTTAACTCCTGCAAATAATGAGAGTGCGAATAAAAAAAATCCTTTAGGATTTCTAAAGCAGGTCAATATCTCAAACCGCTATTAGTCCAAATTGCCAGCGTAAAGTGAAAAATATCCAGAACATCGAAATAAGTATCTTCAACTGAAGAAGCGTCATGGTCATAAAAAAACTGTTATAGCTATTGCTCGACGGTTATTAACGGCTATTTATCACGTTCTACTTAAAAATGAATCGTATGACGCAACTTATTACTCCATAGAGAATGTGCGACCAGATCGAACAACGACAGTAAACGAAGCTGTTTCATTCGCCAAAAGTCACGGTTTTATAATCTCTTAAAAATTTTTTCGAGGTTATACCTTTATTTAATGCGCTCTTTTTTAGCATATATATTATTATGAACCCCTGGTTTTATTTTCAAGCTTCTGACCTACTAAAGTAATTTCATTAAATATGTTATTCTGAATATCAAAATAACAACACTTTCCTATTAGCTGCCTATCCCATCCTAATAAAGATTTAACAACTTCCATTGACTGCATAGCCGCAATTATTGCTACAATTGGTCCGATAACACTTTTGTCTTTAAACTTTTCTTTCTTAACATTATTAAATAACTTTTCATAGGTATATCCATTCACTGGATCTAAAACAGTAACATAACCCTCAAATCTTTGAATTGCACCTAAAATAACCTGTTTTTTCAATTTTTTTGCTACATCAGAAATAATTTTTCGACTTGACAAATTATCAGTACAATCAACAATTATTTGATAATTCTTAAACGGTTCAATATTCATTTCTTGTTGAAATTTCATGCAATAACTATTTATCTTAACTTTTGAATTTATAGTCTGTAATCTTTTTTTTGCAAGTACTACCTTGTTTTCTCCAATATCGTCTTCTCCATAAAGTATTTGTCGATTTAAATTTGTTTCATCCACCATATCAAAATCTACAATACCTATTTCACCTACTCCCAACCTAACTAATTGCTGACAAACATTAGAACCCAAACCTCCCACTCCAATTATTAAGACCGACGATGCCAATAAAATTTTTTGTCCATCTTTTTCTTCATCAACTAATGATATCTGTCTTAAATATCGTTTCAATTCGCATCTCTCCTTTCTTTAAACAAAGTATATCTATGTCTAATAATTAAAAAAAATCACAATAGAGATAATAAATGGGAATCTGAAAAATTTTCAAAAATAAATAGACCACAAAATTCTGAGAAGATGTAGTGACTCCAAAAAATTAGACTTTTTCGGAGTGAAGAAATTGGAACTGGTATGATAAACTGGACATAGAGAAAAGAGAAAACGCGAACACGTTATACTATAACAGACATAAAGTCAAGGGGATTCGAGGGGGGGGGAATTACTATGAGACGTAGATTATTCACACAAGAATTCAAACGACGAGCTGTTTTACTCGTCTTGAATGAAGGAATACCTGTCCAAACTGTTTCAAAAAAATTGGAAGTCCATCCTAATTCCATCTACCGATGGATTCAAGAGTATGAAAAACACGGAGAACGTGCCTTTCCAGGAAGAGGGAGCCATGAATTCGTTCGTAGAAATGAAATTACGCGCCTCGAAAAAGAGAATAAACGCTTAAAAGAAGAAGTGGAACTCCTAAAAAAGTTCGAAGTCTTCCTGAAAGAAAAAGGAAGACTTCGGTAATTTTTGAATTTATAAAAGGTCATCGGGGAACTCTATCTATTTTAGAGGCTTGTCGTTGCCTAAGTGTAACCTATCCAGGGTATTATTTGTTCTGTCAGCGGGAGCCATCAAATCTTGAAATTGAAAACGAAACCTTGACTGAACTGTTGAAAGATTTTTTTCTCGAACATAAAGGACGCTATGGATCTAAAAGAATAAAATTTGTTCTACAAAAAGAATACATTCTAGTTTAGGCTATAAAACTCCAAACGAATTTCTACGTTTACAAAATCAACTTATTTTTTTGTTCATAAAAGTCTTGCCATTTCATAACTCATTGTCTAATTTTTCTTGACAAGTCCAGTACAAGATAAGAATTTTGTGGGCTATTTATTTTAACCATTAAAGTCCTCGAGAATGATATGCTACCCATCAATAGCATTACTTTGATCATTACGATTTTCAAAAGGCATTAATTACTGATCTTTGAATAGAAAATAAAAAATGAGCCTATCATAGTAATTGCACCTAAAATACTAAATATCTGTATGTGATGATTCCAATTTAAATTGCTAATAAGAATTCCTCCAACTATCGGTCCCATAGTTGAACCAATTTTTATTAGCTCTGACCAACTAAAATATGCACCTTTATTTTCTTCATCTGCAATTTGATCAATGGCATAATCAAAGCGAGCTCCTAATAGTAACTCACCAAGAGAATATAATATGGTAAAGAGTAATAATGAAAAATAGCTTGGAAAAAAAATCACAATGAATAAGCAACTTGAAAAAAGGAGGTTACTGATTGCTAAAATATAATTTGATCGAAACTTTTTGGTCCAACGTATTACCGGGAATTGAAACAGGAGAATAGCTAATGCGCTGAAGGATAGTAAGGAACTATATAATTCAACACCACTTGATGATTCTTGTGATAGGTATTGTGAAATTGTAGAATTAAATTGAGAATATCCAAAGTATGAAAACATTACTCCTATTATTAATAGTATTAGTTGTTTGAAATTTTTATCAAGAAAAATTGCTTTTTTACTTTCTTTTGTATGCTTATCTGTGTCTTTCTTTATCTTTGGAATTTCATCTTCACTTAAAAATAAATTTGTTAAACCAACAATAATATAAATAATTCCTAAAATGATGTAAGGTTTAATTGTATATTTAAAGCCTAGAGTAATACTCAACATAGGTCCAACTATTGCACCTATATTGATTGCTGCATAACGCAAATTGAAAATAAGTAGTTTTGATTCTATTCGAGTATACATACTCAAGGATTTTTTACATGAAGGTTCATATATTGTGTAACATAGCCCGTTCATACCATTAAGTATCATAAACACAACAAAACGATCGGCAAAAGAAAATAATATAAAAATAACACCCCAAATAACTGGTATTAGAACCAATATCTTTTTCACCTGAATGAGATCAATTAATTTTCCTGCGACTAATGAAAAAAGCACATTCACAAATGGATTAATTCCAATAATATAACCAATTTGTGTAGGTGTTAACATAGCAACATCACTTAAATAAATAGCTAAAAATGGTATACTCATAAACATTGCAATTCGCGAAAAGAGTGTTCCCATTAATAAAATAACAGCAGATTTCGAAATTTTTGACATAAGAATCTCCTTTATAAAACTTTTATTCTTTAATAATAAATGAGACTTGTTCCTCCTCCATTTTTTCGTTAGAATACTAACAAAGGAGTGAGAAAAATCTACGGAAAATCAATCAAACTCATTAGAAAATCAAAAGGTATTTCACAAGTTGAGCTGGCACAAGGTATCATGTCCCGATCAAACTTATCAAATTTTGAGAATAATCATTACATTCCTACTTTTGACAAAGTTATACAGTTATTAACCCGTTTGAATTTGAGTACAGAAGAATTTATACTTATTAGTGATAAAAAAGTAGCTTATTATCAAACACTATACAATGAACTTACTACATCAGAAAATTGTAGAGATTTAAATAATTTAATAATTGTTGATAAAAAAATTGCAAATGTAAAGTTTCTGTCCAATAAATATTATGAACTGTATTTGTTATCCCAATATGTATTAAATCTTCATGGTTTGGAGTTCACGGTATCAGTTAATGAAATTAAATCCTATATCAAGCCTCTTCTTTTTAAAAGTGATCAATGGTTTAAAAGAGAACTACAACTATACAATAACTTTCTATTTCTATTTGATTATTCAGAAAATCAAATTCTCTACAATAAGGTTATAAAAAAATTGGACAGAAAAGACATTCCCACACCTTCCAAAGAATATAGAGTACATTTGTCTTTAAATTACGGAATTCAATTAATTAACGAGGAATGTTGGGAGTTGGCGAATAAAGTTCTAATCAGAGGAAAAAGCGATGCACATAAAAATAACCTTTTCTTCCAAGAATTACTTATTGATTGCCTTATTTTAAATCAAACAGAACAAACCAAGTATATATTTGATAAACTAATTGACTTAGGTTATGAAAATAAGTTAAATATCATACAATGGTACCTAAAGTAAAAATAATTTTGGGACCTGCAACAGTTTAGTTAACAGTCAGATAGATTACCTATTTTAAGTTCACCTCAAATTGTCGAGGAGTCATCATAAATTTTGTATGGATTCTTTTGTTGGGATAATAGTCTTCTAAATAATCTTGGATCAACACGTCCATCTCTAGTTTACTTTTGTGCTTATTTGGTTCAACTAATTCTCGTTTGATTGATCGATGGAACAACTCGATTACTTCGTTGTCAACAGGAGTAGCAGGTTGGCTCATTGAATGCGTAATGTGATGGTCGATCAACAGTTTCTGGTAGACAAGAGAACGATATTGGCTGCCTGAATGAATTACCATAGGCCTCCTTTGTAGATCTGTAACAGCTGAACAACAATTTTTTTCATAGGTAAATCTACCATGTAACAATGTAGAATACGAGTAGCTAGGTCAATATAAGTGGATAAATAGAGACGACCATCTCTACTCCGTATCTCCGATACTCTGAGACCCAACGGGAAACAGTAGGACGAGAAATAGTATATTCTTCAGAAACGGTCTTGACAGTATCATTATTCTCAAAAATATCTTGAGACACCTTCAGCTTAAATTCACGATCATATGTTTTTCTCAATAGCCTTCATTCCTTCCGGTAATGCAACTGACAGTCAAGAAAAGTGTATCATATCCCATTTGAATAATACTCTTTGATCAACACTTTCATCTTTTCACTGAAACTCATTAATTTTTCTACCTCTTATTTTATTTGAAAAATGGAAAAAATATGTTATATTTTCATTTTTTTACTATTGTACTTTGAGAATAGCCAATAATTAATGTAATATTCCCAATAATCATTAACATGTTGGCTATTAAGCGACCTTCCCAATTCATTTAAAGCCAGTTCTCTATAAATTTTTTCTACGTATTTAGTTACATAATTTTTCGAAAGATACTCTATTAATATTTTTGACCATCTAATTATGGAATCCTTTTCCCCAATTTCTTTCAAAACTATAAGAAAAAAATAAAAAGGGTTAAATTTTTCTAGAACTAAATATGTTGGTAAATTTTTTAACAAAACATTTAATTCTATCTCAAAATAATCAACATTTATTTCTTTTTTCTCTACCTTATAAAAAATTAGTACTTTATATAACATACAACTATAATGGTCAAGTCTTGAAGTTTCTTTTACAAAATCCTCTGCGTAATGAAAATTTATTAATGCATCATCTAATTCATTATTATAATAACTAACTACTCCTTTATAGAAATAATAAGAATATGTTTCACATTCATTTAACCCTTCTTCATCAAAATTTGTAAGCAAATTTTCTATTCTAGTATAGTTTTCCTCATACATAATCGAACCAATTTTTTTTTCAACTTTATTTAATAAATCATCTGATAACATAACAATACCAAGTTTTCTGTACAGTTTAAATAATATTTCTGAAGAAGGTTTTTTCTTTCCGTTTTCAATATCTGATAACATACTCTGAGAACAAATTCCAAAAGCTACTTCTTTTTGGCTTAGATTCAACATTCTTCTAAAATTTTTCACCATATGTATATAATTCCCCAACATAAATCAACTCCTTATATCTATTCTTTTCAAATTAGTTTTCAAGAATATTTATTATAAGATTAACAAACAGACAATCTTTATGGCTCTAAATCAATATAAATAAGAAATTTTTCCCTGTGGAAACTTATGTGAATATTGATAACAAATCTATTCCAGAAAAAATATTTTCGACATCTTTTTCTGAAAAATTCCATTTCCCTATTTTTTTTCTAATTCATATATATATTAAACACTCCAACCTAAAAGATAAAATCGCTATTGCGATTTTATATGTAATCATATTGTGATTTAATTTCTTTAATTCTCATAATTAATAAAAAAGCAAATAGCCAGATCCTTTTGTTACTCAACATCTTTAGATAATTCACTACTCAATTCAATTATTCTGGTTAAAATTTATTTAACGCTTCTTAACATAAAAAGCCATCCTCAGATTGAGAACAGCTTTCTAATTTTGAGATTCAACTAGAATTTTATTTATTTAAACTATATAGAACCTGTAAAAGAATCGATGACATAGCGTAACTTGCCAGACGTGTTACACTTAAAGTAAAAACGAGGTGCCTGCCATGAAATATCATCGTTATTCTGCAGAACAAATTGCCGAAATCGCCGACCAACTCGCTCATGTAAAAAACACTGTCCTACAACGGAAATATCAAGCGATTCATTTAAGTATGCAAGGCTATACAAGCCTTGCTGTTGCTGAGATGGTTGGCTGTTCAGCCAATACTGTCGGGCAGTATATTCATCTTTATAAAACACAGGGACTTCTTGGGCTGGTTCCCCAAAAATCCACTGAGCGTCCTACTTTTATGACAGCTGAACAAGGACAAGCCCTCTATCAAGTGATTCAGAATCACTCCCCTCATGAAGTAGGATTTCCTGGTCGATACAATTGGACAGCTTCCCTTGCTTCTAGTTGGTTAAAACTTACCTATGGGGTTGAGTATGCCCAAAGTAGTATGCTCCAACAGTTACATCAACTTGGTCTGAGTTACTCAAGACCGAGCGACACAATGGCCAGTGCAGACAAAGAGAAACAGGCCTTGTTTATCAAACAGTTAGATGCTGAAAAAAAAACTGTTAAATGGCGAAATTGACCATTTACTTTTTGAAGATGAATCGACCATTAGAGACTATCAGGCTTTACTATCAACCTGGTTTCCTGTAGGCAAACAAAAATTAATTAAGACCTATGGGAAGCATTTTAGTGTGAAATTGACTGGTATTCTTAATTATGAAACGGGTGCAGTCTATGTCCAAGAAGGCCTCGCCTTTGATGCAAAAGTTTTTTTGACTTTTTTAGAAAAGGTACTCACCCTCTATCCAAAAGGGAAGATCGTGATGGTACTAGATAATGCTCGCGTTCATCATGCCAAGCTTTTGGTCCCTTTTCTGAATGCCAATCCACGCTTACAGTTACTCTTTCTGCCACCCTATAGCCCAATTTTGAATCAGATTGAGGGGCTTTGGAAATGGTTGAAAGATTCATGCATTAATAATGTCTTTTTTTCAAAGTACTATCAGATAACGCTAGCTGTCCGTTCGTTTATTCAGTGGGTCAACACAGTTCCTACACAGGTGATCGATCGGTTATGCTTATAATCTAAATTCTTTTACAGGTTTTATATATTACTTAATTTTTTTACAGAAGAAAATCCTCCATACAAATTTCTACTTTCCATATTAGCAATGTTTTTCTCAGCTTTCTAATGACTTCAAATCGCTTATGTTCTTTCCTATCCGAAACGGTTCAAGTTCAATATCAAGGTCAATACTTTTTTACCGTAATGATAAAACACTGAAAATCATATAATTTCACGGAAAATTTTGTTCCTGCAAAGATACCTCAAAAAAATTAATCTGAAATAAAAAGGACAGAAAGACCGTTCTCAAACGATTTTCCTATCCTCAAGTTTTATTTTACAGGGTTTTATATAGACGGACTTTTTCTATTCGTCAATCGCTGTTACATCTAAATTCAATTCGAACAACTGTAAATCTGATACAGTACTTGGCGCATTATTCATCGGATCAGCTGCTTTTCCGTTTTTAGGGAAAGCAATGACCTCACGAATATTTTCTTCACCTGCAAGCAGCATAACCAGACGATCCAGCCCCAAAGCAATTCCTCCATGCGGCGGAAATCCATAAGACAATGCATCCAATAAATAACCAAACTGTTCTTGAATGGTTTCTTCAGACATCCCCAGTGTTTCAAACATTGTTTGTTGCAGTTCCGGCTGATAAATACGCAGGGAGCCTCCGCCAAGCTCATATCCATTCAGCACAACATCATATGCCTGTGCATAAACTTTTTCAGGAGTCGTTGAAAGCATCTCGATATGCTCTTCTCTCGGCAAAGTGAATGGATGGTGAGCAGAAACATAACGCTTCGCTTCTTCATCATATTCAAACAACGGCCAATCTACGACCCAAAGGAAGTTATATTTAGACTCATCAATCAAGCCAAGCTCTTTACCCATTCGAGAGCGGATGGCACCTAATGATGCAGCAACAATTCCCGGTGTATCTGCACCAAACATCAGCAGATCCCCTACTTCTGCATTAGTTACTTTAATTAATTCATCTGTAACATCTGTCAGGAATTTCGCAATTGGTCCTTTCAGTCCATCTTCTTCAACCTTCAGCCAAGCCAAGCCTTTTGCTCCGAATTGACTTACATACTGACCTAAGTTATCCATATCTTTACGTGAATATTTATCTGCAGCACCTTTTGCATTCAGCGCTTTTACCTGTCCACCATTTTGTAATGCCATTTGGAAAACCTTAAAGTCCACATCTTTAACCACCGGTGCAATATCAATCAGTTCCATCTCAAAACGAGTATCCGGCTTGTCACTGCCGTATCGAGCCATCGCTTCATCATAAGTGATTCGAGGGAATGGCAGCGGCAGGTCTACACCTTTCGCTTCCTTCATCACTTTCGCCAGCATTTCTTCCGTCATTGTCTGAATTTCTTCTGCTGTAAGGAAAGTTGTTTCAATATCGACTTGTGTAAACTCAGGCTGACGGTCTCCACGCAAATCTTCATCACGGAAACAGCGAACAATCTGATAATATCTGTCAAATCCGGCACCCATCAGCAGCTGTTTGAAAATCTGCGGTGATTGAGGCAATGCATAAAAATGTCCGGCGTGTACACGTGAAGGCACCAGATAGTCTCTCGCCCCTTCTGGAGATGATTTTCCCAAGTAAGGTGTTTCTACATCCATAAATGCATGATCATCCAGATAATGGCGGATAGATTTTGTTACCTGATGACGCAGCTTGAAGTTTTCAGTCATCCCGGGACGTCGCAAATCAAGATAACGATACTTCATTCGCACTTCATCACTGACGTTATTGTCATCTTCAATTAGGAAGGGTGGGGTTTTCGCTTTATTTAAAATAGTAATATCTGAGGCCATTACCTCAAATTCACCGGTTGTCATCTTAGGATTCACTGCTTCATCATCACGATAAACGACTTCACCAGTGATCTCAATTACATATTCACTTCGGCATTTATCAGCAATTTCCCATGCTTCTTTTGAAACCTCAGGATTGAATACGACCTGTACAACTCCTTCTCTATCTCTTAAATCAATAAAGATTACGCCCCCAAGGTCACGACGCTTTTGCACCCACCCTTTAAGGACAACCACCTTGCCTGTAAATTCTTTTGTTATTTCTCCACAATACACTGTACGCTCTGACATAAAATAGTACTCCCTTTCTTTTTTGACACCATTCATTTTTTACTTATAATTTGAATGCTTTAATTTTGAAGGTCCGATGTCCATTATTCCTACCATACTTGATAACAGGATAATGGCACTCCCTTTCTTGTTTGACAACATTCATTTTTTATTAGTTAGACACTGCTTTTGTTTCTAAACAGATTCTCTCTGCTGAAACAACTCCCTTTTTCTTCGTTTCGTTTTTTAACCATATTTACCTGTCGTTATCAATCAAGCATAATCGTTATCATCTCATCATAGACTTCATTGAAGCGTTCATAAATATCAACCAGCTTAAATGCTTTTTCTTCACGGCTGACCATATTTTTCACATTAACAATTCCTTCAACCAGTTCACTCTCACCGATCGTTAATACCAGCTTTGCATTGAGCTTCGCTGCCGTTTTAAATTGAGCCTTCGGTTTACGACTCATAAAATCGCGATCCGCAGAAAAACCAAAATTTCTAATTACTTGAACCAGTTTCAGCGAAGCAATATTTGTATCCGCACCAATACCGACAACATAAGCATCAATCTCATTAATTTCAGGAATGATGATTCCTTCCGCTTCCATTGTGAGCAAAATCCGCTCAATCCCCATGGCGAAACCAAAGCTCGGTGTTTCCGGTCCCCCAAGTTCTTCGACCAGTCCATCATAGCGGCCACCGGCACAGATCGTTGACTGTGCCCCCATGCCTTTTGCTTCACTCATGATTTCAAAAATCGTATGTGTATAATAATCTAATCCGCGAACCATATTTTGATCGATTACATAAGAAATTTCCAATTCATCCAGCATTTGCAGCACCGTTTCAAAATGTTGCTTAGATGCTTCATTTAAGTAATCCAGAATAGAGGGGGCATCTGCTATGATCGCCTTATCTTTTCTATCCTTACTGTCCAACACACGTAATGGGTTTTCGTACAGTCGCCGTTTTGAATCTTCACTAAGCTCTTCGGCTTTCGGTTCAAGATAATCGATCAGTGCCTGACGGTAAGCAGCTCGGCTGTCTTTATCTCCTAAAGAATTGATGACCAACTTGATCTCGTTGATGCCTAGTTGTTTGAAGAAATCCATTGCCATCGCCATGCTTTCTACATCAACAGCAGGATTATCGCTGCCAAACGCTTCAACACCGATTTGATGGAATTGACGCTGACGCCCTGCCTGCGGGTTTTCATAACGGAACATTGGTCCTATGTAAAATGTTTTATATGGCTTCGCATATTCAGGACCAAACAGCTTGTTTTCAACAAAGGCTCTGACGATCGGTGCTGTTCCTTCCGGACGCAGTGTCACATGCCGATTTCCTTTATCATAAAAATCATACATTTCTTTAGAAACGATATCGGTTGTATCACCCACACTTCGAGCAATCACTTCGTAGTGTTCAAAAATCGGCGTGCGGATTTCCTGATATTGATAATCTCTGAAAAGCAAACGTGCTGTTTCCTCAACAAATTGCCATTTCTCTGTTGTCCCCGGCAGCAGATCATATGTACCTTTTGGCTTTTGATAATTCATCTGATTTTCCTCCATTTCTCTCTCATTGATTCAATTGGTTGACAATGAAAATAACTAATTGTTATTGTACGATTGGCAAAACGCTCGCTTGCTAAACGTTATTAACATGAAAAGGACAGTATCAACTAACTGGGATTTCTTATCCTCGACACGTCAAACTTCTTGTTATCTCCTGATAAATAAAAAATTCGCCCTTGTATCATCTACAAGGGCGAACGAATCATTCATACGCGGTACCACCTAATTTTGAAAGATTGCTCTCTCATCTCAACGATTAACGCTCGTAACGGAATGGCTTTTCTTACATTCATCTCAGGAATGTCTTTCGATTTCTTTTGCGGAGCTGCTTTCAGCCAAGGCCTCTCTCTCTTTTGACACAAATAAGAAATTTACTCGTTCCTTCATCGATTTTCAATATTACATACAAACTATAAATTACTAGAGATTTTCATGAAAGTCAAGTGGTATTTTAATGATTCCCAAAGATTTCTATTTCCCGCCGACAGCAAGGTAAACTCTTCTATTTCCAACGCAACGGATCAGTCTATCTAAACAGTAAAGAGTCAGCCAGCTATACTGAAAAAGAACAAATACCTCACGAAATCATTTCGAGGCTTGTTCTTTTATGTTTTACTGATTTTTTACTTTTTGATAAATCATCGGAAAATGTCAAAATTCAATACTGCCATAGAAAAAGGCAAGCTTTACAGCAGCTCTGCCAGTCGAAGTGAGAATAGTTGATTTTAACATAGAAGGCTGCTGCTGAAATCTTTATTAGATACAAAATCAATCAGGGCTTTAGCTGTTTTAACTTCATCAATGAAATCATCTTTTGCGCTACACAATGTCCAGCTCCTTGAACTGGCTTAAAATCTTCACGTCCTGCGATACACTGACAAATGCGTGCGGGTCAACCTTTTTCATAATTTTTTCCAGCAGCTCCATTTCATAGTAGGTGATGATGGTGATTAAAATCGTTTGCGGTTGATGATCGTAGGCACCTTCTGCCTGTGGAATTATCGTGATTCCTCTAGTCAATTGGGCCTGCAGTCCCGGAATGACTAGCTCCGGCTTTTGTGTGATAATCATCACCTGCACCTTTTGATGCTTTACATAAACCAAGTCAGTAACCTTCCCGCTGACAATAATGGAAAGCAGACTGTAAAAAGCATAGGGCCAGCCAAATAAATAGCCTGCAGTCAAAACAATCAATCCATTGATAATCATAGAAATTGCCCCAACACTTTGACCGGTCCATTTACGCAAGATAATGATAACAATGTCCAGGCCTCCTGTAGACAATCCATACTTCAGGGCCAGACCTAATGAAAAGCCATTGACCGCTCCGCCAAAAATCGCACAGATAATCGGATCTGTGGTTAGTGCGACGGAGGGTAAAATTTGAATAGCAAAAGAAGCGCTGGTAACACTGACGATCATAAAAATAACAAGCTTCCGATTGAGTTTAAACCAGGCAAGAATAAATAAAGGAATATTCAACACATAGTAAATAACTGAGATAGGCAGATAAAATGAGCCCCAGCGTGTAACAACAGTGGAAATGATCTGGGATAAGCCAGTAATTCCCCCAGCATATATCCTTCCCGGCTGCCAAAACAAGTTTAATGCAATTGAGTATAAAAATGCGTAAATCAAAATAACCGTTAATTTTGTAATCATTTCCTGCCAAAAATCTTTGTTTCTTAACATCCTCATTGTTTTCGCCCATTTCATCTTATATTTCTAAACGTTATCAAAATAAGCTGTTAACTGCGTATAGGGAATACGCAGCTCTTCACCGGAATGCATATCCTTCAAAACCACCTGTGCATCATTTACTTCATTTTCACCAATAATCGCAACAATTTTTGCATTTAGTTTATTTGCTTTGCGAAGCTGATTTCGAATCTTTTGGTAGGAGATATCCCGCTCAACGATCAATTTCGCTTTTCTAGCTGTTTGTGCAACCTGTTGCGCATAGCCGTTTCCGGAAGGTGCCAGACAAGCAACATAAACATCTATCTCTCTGGAAACCGGAATGCTTCTCCCTTCAGCTTCACTTGCAAGCAGCGCCCGCTCGATTCCCAGTGCAAAGCCAAAGCCTGTATCTACAACAGCTGGTCCTCCAAATTCACTAATCAAACCATCGTAACGTCCCCCGGCACAAATCGTTGTAAGCACACCATTAAAGGCAGCTGCCTCACTCATAATTTCAAAGACAGTGTGATTATAATAGTCCAGTCCACGTACCATACGATGATCCACGCTATACGAAATATTCGCGTCCTCCAGCAGTTGTTTAACTTCTTCAAAAAATAAGCTGCTTTCTCTGTCAAGGCTGTCTAAAATAGATGGTGCCCCTGTGATGATTTTCTGATCCCTTGCATCCTTACTGTCTAGTACTCGAAGGGGATTTTGATAAAGCCGCCGCTTTGAATCTTCACTCAGCTGTTCTTCAAATTGTGTCAAATAATCAATCAATGTCTGACGATACTTTTTACGGCTTTCTCGGGTCCCTAAAGAATTGATGACCAATTTCGTTTCATTGACCCCTAAACAGTTAAAAAATTCTAAAGCCATCATCATCGTTTCTACATCAGTTGCGGGATTACTGCTGCCGATCACTTCTACGCCAATCTGATGAAACTGCCGAAGCCGCCCAGCTTGAGGTCGTTCATAACGAAACATAGGCCCCATATAATAAGCCTTAAATGGATGACTGTGTTCAGGTCCATAGAGCTTGTTTTCCACATAGCTTCTTACAAGAGGGGCTGTTCCCTCCGGACGCAGTGTGATATGACGGTTGCCTTTATCATAAAAGTCATACATTTCTTTACTGACAATGTCTGTACTTTCTCCTACACTTCGAGCAATCACTTCAAAATGCTCAAAAATCGGTGTCCGTACTTCATGAAAATTATAGCGTTGAAAAACCTCTCTGGCAGCGGCCTCTATATACTGCCATTTTTCTGATTGCCCGGGTAAAATATCAATGGTTCCTTTTGGTTTTTGATAGCGCATGCGATGTTCCCCCTTTTTAAGGTTATTGTATGTAAACGAAGATATGGCAAAACAAGCAGGGGATGCGCATCATTTTTAGCTGCTGACTTTTCCTGCTTGTCTTTTTTGCTCTAGTTAAATTGGATGTCTAAAGTGACTGCCTGTTCTACGGCTGCTAATAATTTTCCGTCAGTTAAAGCATTTGTCGCTTTATTTAGTTCTTCATAGATTTCAATATCCTTATCGTTTTCAATAAAGTTAACGACTTTTCTAAATTGTTCATATGCAACCTTTGTTCCTTTACCAAGGTCTTTTTGCTGCTGTTTTATATCAAGCGCTTGACAAGCTGCCATGATTTCAGTTGCAACAATTCTACGGGAATTCTTAATAATCTCCGCTGCTTTTCTTGCCGCTGTTGTTCCCATACTGACAAAATCCTCCTGATTTTCACAAGAAGGGATAGAATCTACACTGGCCGGATGAGAAAGGATTTTATTCTCTGAAGCTAGAGAGGCGCAAGCATATTGTGTAATCATAAACCCAGAGTTCAATCCTGGATATTTTACCAGGAATGAAGGCAGCTTACTTAATTGGCTGTTCACCAGACGCTCAACACGGCGCTCAGAAACATTTCCGATTTCAGAAGCAGCAATCCCCAGAAAATCAAATGGCTGTGCCAATGGTTCACCGTGAAAGTTTCCGCCTGAAATTACTTCACCGGTTCTAGTAATAATTGGGTTATCGGTAACCGAGTTGAGCTCAATTTCAACCTTCTCTTTGACATAGGCAACGCTGTCTTTGCTGGTTCCATGAATTTGCGGGATACAGCGCAAAGTATAAGGGTCCTGTACTCGATCAGCAGTTGCCACAGTAGTGTATGCACTGCCTTTGATCAGCTGACGTATATTTTTTGCAGTGGCTAATTGACCATTTTGAGGGCGAATGGTATGTAAATTTTCTGCAAAAGGACTTGAGATACCATTGTGTACCTCCAAGGATAATGCACCGGCAATATCCGACAATTTCAATAACTCAATTGCATCATAGGTTGCTAGAGCACCCACTCCATTTAATACGGTTGTTCCGTTAATAAAAGCCAAGCCTTCTTTAGCACTCAACTGAATAATCGGTAAGCCTGCTTTTTCCATAGCTATCTTGCCCTGCAATAATTCGCCCTTATAGTAAGCCTTTCCTAAGCCTAGTAAAGGTAGAACCATATGTGCCAACGGTGCTAAATCACCTGAAGCACCTAAAGAGCCTTTCTCCGGAATAAATGGATGCACACCGCTATTCAGCATCCCTAACAAGGCTTCGATCGTACTTAAGCGAATACCTGAATATCCTTTAACCAATGAATTTACCCGAATCAGCATGATTGCCCGAACAACATCCTCCGGAAAGGGGTCGCCATAACCACATGCATGGGTACGAATCAAATTTTCCTGAAGCTGTACGGTATCTTCTTTTGAGATGCTCACATTACAAAGAGAGCCAAATCCTGTATTGACACCATAGACAACCCGGCGCTCTTCCACTATTTTATCTACAATCTTTCTTGAAGCAATAACCTCTTTCTTCGCCGCTTCATCTATTTTACAAATGACACCTTGGCGTGCAACCGCTGCCACATCTTCTAAGGTCAAACTATCTCCATCTAATATTAATACATTTGCCATTTCATTTTCCTCCTCGCCAAAATTAATTTGACTCCGTCTTATTTTAATCAAAGCAAACACACTTATTTCTTTTTACTCTGCTTCGCTGTTTCATTTTTTGTTTCACTGATCAGAAGCTGTCTGACCTGAGAAACAAAATAAAGCGAACCGGTGACAATCAAAAGCTCATTTTTATTCATGGTCTGTTTGAAATGATAGATCAATTCCTGCCAATCAGCAGCATGGGAAATTTCCGGATGCTCCTTAAGCCAGCTTTCATCAAAGACCATAGCCTTTGGATAAGAAAAGGTTGTTACATACACGCGGACATTCGGAATTGCTTGAAGCAGTAAAAGCATTTTCTGAATATCCTTTGTCACCAAAGCAGAAAATAGAATAAACACCTGCTGATGGCAGAATTCGTTCTGAATCGTTTCAACCAAGCGCTCAACTGCCGCTTCATTATGCGCGCCGTCCAAGATAATCAATGGTGTCTGATTGACAGGCTCCATTCTAGCCGGCCATTGCACTCGTAAAAACCCACGATAAATATTGTCAGAACACACCGGCAGCTCGTTCAATTCACAAAATAATTCATACAAGCAAAGAGCAACGCCGGCATTTTCGATCTGGTGTCTGCCTGCAAGCGGCAGACGCAGATCATACAGAGAGAGATTCCGACTATAATAATGAAAGAGCTCTCCCCAAAAATCCGCAGGGTGTTCATAGCTGACCTGAAAGCCTTCCCCTAAACAGTATAACTGACTTTGTTGTTTGCCGGCTTCTTTCTGTACAACCCTCAAGGCTTCTTTAGGGAGAGGACCCGTCACAACAGGTACGTACGGTTTAATGATTCCTGTTTTTTGACCAGCAATCTCCGTCAGCGTCTCCCCCAAAATATCTGTATGATCTTTTCCAATCGTCGTAATTGCCGTTAATAACGGGTGACAGACATTTGTGCTGTCCCAGCGTCCCCCTATGCCGACCTCCATAATCAATACATCCACCTGCATATTGGAAAAGTAATCAAAAGCCATTACGGTCAATAATTCAAATTCTGTTATTCCTTTTGTTTCCTGTACCTCATCCAGCCGCATAACTAATGGTTGATATTTTTCAACATAGGCGATTAACTGCTCATCAGAAATCGGCTGTCCATTGATTGACAGGCGTTCATTAAAACACTCAATATAAGGGGAGGTAAAGGTGCCTACGGACAGACCTGTTTCCTGCAGCAAACAGCTCAAGTAGGTAACAGTAGATCCTTTCCCGTTAGTCCCGCCAATATGAATCGTGGGGACATTTCTTTCAGGATGTCCAACCATTTTAAGCAAACGGTTCACACGACGCAATCCCGGACGCTGACCAACAGGTATTCTCCGGTGAATCCAGGCAATTGCTTCCTCACTGCTTATTCTCATTCTCCCCATCCTTGCGTTTAAGCACATAATCTTTTTTTCATTATGGCTTTCCAGTTTCTGCTATCTTTCGATTCGCTAATCAAATTTCTCCATCGGCAGCTTCATTTTTACGATTCAATACAAAATATAAAATCGTTGCAACAACAATACCAACAATACCGGAAATAATATTAATTGGATCAGCAGCTGCCAGCATCCAGATACTAACAATAATGGATAGGATTGGAATTACCGGACCAAATGGTAAGCGAAAGACCGGTACGTGATCCATCCCTTTTTTGCGCAGCCAGATAACGGATAATGCGGTAGGAATATACTGAATAAAACGAAAGACAACACTTAATTCCGCAAGCTGCTCAAATGAGCCGCTCAACAGTAAGATTACCGTTAGTACTCCTGATACGATGATAGCAACGATGGGAGCGCCACGCCCATTTTTTCTGGCAATCATTTTTGGCAGCAGGCCTTCATCAGAAATTGAGGCACCATATCGAGGAATCATCACGGAATCACCCATGTTCAACCCAGCAATGGAAACTAATGCCCCAATGGAAATCAGCCATTTTCCTGCTGGACCAATCATTTTTACAAACGCATCTTGAACAGGTGCATTACTTTGTAAAATGCCTGTTCCCAGCATAGCAATCGTTCCGGAAATAATTATAAAATATAAGATCGAAACAATACTAATCGAACCAATAATTGCGATTGGCACATTTTTCTTGGCATTACGCATTTCTCCAGCAACAACCGGCAGCGCTTCAAAACCAATAAAGGCATAAAAAACAGTTAACGATGTTGAAGCCATTGCCTGTGATAGTGTCATATCCGGATTCAGTTGTAGAAAGGGTGTAAAGTTTCCTTCAGAAAACCCATGTCTAATAAAGAAAAGGCTGATAACTGAAAAGGCAATAATCGGAATCAGTTTTGCAATCGTAATCGTAATCGTAAAAATCTTTGATGTTTTAATCCCAAAGCTGTTGATCAAGGATAAAAACAAAACAAGTAAAATACTAATAATGGTATTCTTTCCTTCTAAGCTGGGAAAGGTCACAATCAATAATTTAGCAAAGCCGGCAGCCATAGCTGACCAGGCGATAATCGTGACAAACCAACCCAATAAGCCCACGTTGAAACCTACAAGGTCTCCAAAAGCTGTTTTAGAATACTGAAAAGCACCGCCATTTTTGTTAAAATACCCAGCTACCTCTGCAAAACAAACAGCCAGCATCAATACTAAAACAGCATCCAGCAGCATAGCGATCAAGGAGGCCGGTCCCAGATCCCTGTAAATCGTTCGAGGCAGCAGGAATATCCCTGAACCAATTACTGCATTAATCCCATATAATGTTGCACCATTCAAACTAAACTTGGACTTTTCGTTTTCCATCTCCTGATTCTTGTCCATATTTTTCTCCTCTCTGGCTGTAATCCACTAACAGTCAGTAGTTTTTTTAGATTAAAAAAGGTAACGCTTTCAAATGTTCATCTTAGCGTGAACATTTTTAAATCATTCGCTCATTCGCGCAATAGTTGTCCAAATTGCCAGTGGTTCACGATGCGTTCTTTTCTTCGGGATTGCTGCCAATAACAGCTGGAATGTATGTTCCGAGAAAAGTATGCTCTCCTCACCGCAAAGCTGCAGTGACGAAATACATTCATTTTTTTCAAAAATCTCCACCAACACATCTGTTAACGCATAAAATAGATAGGTTTTACCAGGCTCGATAAAATAAGGCTGTTCCTTCATCAAAGCAATCATTTCCCCAAAATACTCCGGTCGATAAATTAGATTGAAATCCCGGCATTTTCCATAGCTTGTTGTCTTTTGACCACCATCAAAGCAGTGGCTCTCAAATGGCTGGAGAATGACTCTTTCTACTGTATCAACTGGATATACATGTTCTAATGTCAAAGATTGCTCAATCGGCATAATTAAACGCTTATAGCCGGGTAACTCGCTGAAAATAGTTGTTTCCAAATCAACTCTTGCACTAGACACTCGATAGTCAAATTTACCGATTTGATACTGCCCCTCTGGAGGGGAAAGATAGATTTCCGTTGTCTTTCCGCCGCTCCAGTCAGAGACATGATACTCTTTTGAGGTTAATCTACAAATTCCCATGCAGGTCTCTAAACATTCTGGCTAAAACAGACCAGAGATATTCCCATCTGCATCAACATCAATACGTTCAGCTGCCGGTGATTTGGGTAAGCCCGGCATTGTCATGACGGCACCTGTTAATGCAACAATAAAGCCGGCACCTGCTGAAACTTTTAAGTTTTTGATTGCCACAGTGAAGTCCTTAGGCGCCCCAATGAGACTGGCATCATCAGAGAATGAATACTGTGTCTTCGCCATACAAATCGGATAGTTGGAAAAGCCCAGTCGTTCCAGTTCCTGCAGCTCTCTACGAGCAGCAGGAGCTAATTCAACCCCCTGACCCCCATAAACCTTTTGGACGATTTTATTTAATTTTTCTTCAATACTATCAGATAGCTCATATACGTAGCTAAAGGTATTCGTCTGTTCTGCCAATTCTATGACCTTCTTAGCCAACGTTTCACCGCCAGCACCTCCTGAGCCCCAGACATCAGATAATACAACCTCTACGCCGCGATCCTCACAGGCTGCATGAACTGCTTGTAATTCAGCTTCTGTATCTGTCGGGAATTTATTGATCGCTACAACCACCGGCAGACCATAGACATTTTGAATATTTGACAGATGCTTCTCCAAATTAGGCAGACCATTGATCACAGCTTCGACATTTTCTGCTCCCAATTCTGTCTTTTTAACACCGCCATGCATTTTCAGAGCGCGAATAGTTGCCACCAATACTACAGCATCCGGTTGTAAATCAGCCAGTCGGCATTTGATGTCAATGAACTTTTCCGCACCTAAATCTGCACCGAAGCCTGCCTCAGTTACAGCATAATCAGCATATTTCAAAGCCATTTTTGTTGCCAGTACACTATTACAGCCATGAGCGATATTGGCAAATGGTCCACCATGGATAAAGGCTGGTGTTTGCTCCAATGTTTGAACTAGATTAGGATGAATTGCCTCTTTCAGCAGAGCAGTTAAAGCCCCTTCAGCTTTCAAGTCACCTGCAGTGACGGGCTCTCCGGTAAAGGAATACGCCACAATGATTTTGCGTAATTTTTCTTTCAAGTCAACGATATCCTTTGCCAGACAAAGGATTGCCATAATTTCCGATGCTACCGTAATGTCATAGCCATCTTCTCTAGGAACGCCGTTGACTTTTCCCTGAAGGCCATCTACAATATGACGCAGCTGTCGGTCATTCATATCCACTACACGTTTCCATGTAATCCGTCGGGAATCGATCCCTAAGCTGTTGCCTTGATGGATATGATTGTCCAGCAAAGCTGCCAGTAAATTATTAGCTGCTCCGATAGCATGGAAATCACCAGTAAAATGAAGGTTGATATCTTCCATTGGAACCACCTGGGCATAGCCGCCGCCAGCAGCACCTCCTTTAACACCAAATACAGGTCCTAATGAAGGTTCTCTCAAAGCAATAATTGCATTTTTTCCAAGCTTTGTCAGTGCATCAGCCAACCCGACTGAGGTTGTGGTTTTCCCCTCTCCAGCTGGTGTTGGAGTAATAGCAGTAACCAGAATCAATTTGCCGTTTTTCTTATCTTTTAAGCTCCCTAATTGATGAACGTTGACCTTTGCCTTATATTTTCCGTACAAAGATAGATTTTCTGCATCAATTCCGGTTTTTTCAGCGATCTCCTCAATTGGTTTCATTTGAACCGTATTTGCAATTTCAATATCTGATAAATGAGTCATCCTATTTATTCATCCTTTCCATCTAAGCTAAACTATCTTTAAAATTTCTGCATAAATCTCATCTGCCAACCGACAGCCTTCTGTTAAAATCTTTTCACCAGTCATGCGGTATTGCTTCACAAATTCTTCATTCTTGATCCCTGAAAGGTTGATCAGTACATTCAGCCAAGCTCCTTGCAGTGCAGATTTTAAATTCAGCGCTGCAACACCCAAATCACTGGCAGCATTCACATTAGATTTACCAACTGCTTCTTTGGTAATATGAAGCGCATAAACAATTTTCTCCATCATCTGATAAGGGGTTTTAGCAGCCCCCTCCAATGCTGTCTGCATAGCCTCTCGTCGTTTGGCTTTTTCATCGTCTGTTTCTTTCGGCATAGAGAAAACAGCTGATACGGCGTTAAACGCCTCTGTATCTTCGTCAATTGCCCGCAGCAGCTCCTCTTGTGATTGGGCAGCATCCGTCTGACATTTTTTCATAAGTGCATCAAATTCTGCATATTTCTTCTTACCCACCGTTAATTCTGCAACCATTTTCGTCAATGAGATCCCCATTGCCGCTGCTAATGCTGAAGCAGAGCCGCCGCCGGGTGCCGGCTCGTCAGAACCAAGTACCTGCATAAAATCAGTTACAGTCAAGTCAACCAGTTTCATTTTTTTCCTCCTCCTAGTTTAATAAATGATTTTCTAAAACTTGTTTACCATAATCAAAATCCTCAACCTGCAGATAATATTCCGCACAGTCAATCAGCGCCTTTGCCGGAGTTAAACCAATAACCTCTGTTCCGATAATATTGACACCGTAGCGTTTTGCTTCAAAACGAATCGTTTCAACAACACGGTAAAGGGGCGTTCCTTCAAAGTTCACCATATTCATGGATACTTGTGCAATATTGCGATCCTCCAGCATTACACCGATACCTTTACAATACTTAAAGCCGCCGCTTGAGCCGCGAACAATCTTTGCTATATTATTTGCAATGGTAATATCATCTGTGTCTAAATTCACATTGAATGCCACCAGCGGCATTCTTGCACCAACAGCAGTGACACCCGCAGTCGGATGGATTTTTCTTTCACCAAAATCGGGTGCCCATTCTTCTTCCTGTAATTTTTCCGGCATTCCTTCAAATTGACCTTTACGCACTCGCGCCAAGTTTACCCGATTTGGTGTGCTGGCTGATTCTTCATACAAGAAAATAGGGATATTTAATTCATCATTGATTCTTTTTGCTACCTTTTTAGAAATTTCTACACATTCCTCTGTCGTGATATCCTTAATTGGAACAAACGGTACTACATCAGTAGCCCCCATTCTTGGATGCTCACCTTTTTGCTTAGTCATATCGATATGCTCGCTTGCATATTTTACTAATTGAAAAGCAACCTCCTGAATACTATTTTCATCACCCACAAGAGTAAAAACACTGCGGTTATGACTACTGTCAGAAGAGTAGTCCAACAACGTTACGCCACCTACACTCTTCGCTGTTGTTACCAGTCCGTCGATTATTTTCTGGTCGCTTCCTTCACTGAAGTTAGGGATGCATTCAACTAATTTTGCCATTTATACTCATCCTTCCTTTTGCTTCTCTCTATTTTTTCAAACTCGGCCGACGATAACGTCATACCATGTTTCTTGACACATCATTTAATACCGTTTTCATGTTCCTTTGACTAAATAAATATTGACCGACCATAACTTTTATCGGTACAACAATCAATTCTTTGCCTATCCGTAATGGTAAAAGCTCAATGATCGGCAGCTTCAACATCAAATTCAGCCAAATAGGTGTTAAAATTAAGCTGATGATAACCATGACTGCGACTTGAGCGGTAATATTACGTTTAAGCGTCACTTCCTTTTTATGGAAAAACAGGCTGTAGATAAATGGTGCTAAAAACGCATTGATCGTAAATCCAAAGAAAAATGCTGCCTTCGGAAATAAAATCATTCCGATGATATCTGCAATTGCTCCACCTGTTCCTGCAAACCATGGCTGAAATAAATACCCCATAACCATTAACGGTAAAAAAGAAAAACCAATTCTGATAATACTGGTTTCAAAAGATAGAAACCGAGTTGCCACAACTGACAAGGCAATAAGTAGACCCATAAGAGCTATTTTTCGTCCCATTGAATAACCGTCTGCTTTATACAAATCTTAACCTCCTCCCCGCGCTGGACAGCGCTTTCAAACCAAAAATATCACTGTTCTTTTCGAGTGTCAACATAGGTAAAATCCAGATTTTTTGCCGGAATTTGCTGGTTTTTTGACAAAAAAAAAGACTATTTTTTTCAAACTAAAAAAGGCTCTTTTATTTTAGAAAAATAATTTGACACTTTTTTGACAGCTGTGAATAGAATAGACGGAGCTGCTCAAATGAAGCTGCAATAATTAAGTGCTTTTTTAATTTTTTTTTAAATCGATGGCAAAGAACAACACCACAAAGTGACTGTCAAATCACTGAGAAAAAAATACAGACAGATTTAGAAGATTTTAAGAAAAAAAGAAGGACAGATTCCTTTAAACCAAAAATCAGGTTCTATCATGTATTTTGACGTTTAATAGATTACTTGAACTCCCTAAAAATAAGTGAAATTTTATTTATTTTTAACCAAATTTTAATCTTATTTACACAAAAATCCGTAAAGAATGATCATTGGATCAGCAAAAAAAATGATTTTATTAGCAGATTTTGGCAGTACATCTTCTAAATTCATTATAGAAAATGCTCTTATTTAATTTCATAGGGCAACTTTTAATAAGGCTGATACTTCTCTGGCGATAAATATAGTTGATTCAACAAACAATAATCAGTGAATTAGGAGACACTGTTAACTACGTAAAAAGAGAGGACTGCCATAATTCATTTCCCATAAGTAAAAAGGGAAAATATTCAACTGTCTATTTCCAAATCACCTATACTATTTCGTCAAACACAGGAAGCTTCTAGCAGTTATTCGTTAAAAGATAATAACTCCCTGTTTTCCTAAGTAATTTATTAAAATATTAGCTTCTGAGGGATAAACCATACTATTTAATTATCAGTTATAAACCATTTCCTAAAAAATCAGAGAGAGGTTGTGACAGAAGTGTTCTGTCTCAAGAAATAAGTCGAACTATACGAAAATAGCTACTCATATTTTCAGTATAGTTCGACTTATTTCCGAAGAGACAGCTTCTGGAACACCGTTTATTCGGTTTTAGGGATCTCAGATATACTTATGTCACAGTCTCTCTCTTTTATCCCAATATCTATTCAAATTTAATACCTGCTTACCTATATTTCAGACTGATTCATTTACAGAAGTAGATGGTAACAGCTTGGTAAACAATTCCTCTAGCACCTGTAGTTCATAGCGATCGCGATAAACGCTCAGACTGGCTGTTGCTTTTTCATAATAGTAGCTCTCACTATGTACTAATAAGACTGCCAGTGGTTTATCTGCAATTTGTTGATGGACTAGCTGATGCTTGACCAAAGCTTTCACGAAATAGACGATACCGGCATCTCGAGGATTTGAAAAGGTATCTAGATATTCTTTAGAGTTTATCAAAAATTTATGGACTGCTTCGTAATTTTCTTCCTGCAAATCGATCAGAGCAGTATATGCATTTAGCTGTATTTTTTTCCACAAGGAGGGCAACTTCGTATACAAATTTTGAGCTTTTTCAAAATATTCCCTTGCACGCATATAGTTTTTTTGTGCAAATAATGCAATGCCCATATCAACATAAAATACAACCAAACTAGAATAAACTCCAGTTCCTTCACAAAGAGCCAGTGCCTTTTCCTGAATAGCCACAGATTGGTTGACATTTCCACGTAATCGTTCAATTTCAGCCAGGTAGTCGTAAGCTGCAGCAATATTTACGGCATATTTCTTCTTAATGGCTTCGGTGATCGTAAAGGTGGTAATCGACTCATAAAAAAGTCGTTCTGCCTGCTCTTTATCACCGCTCATCAAGTAGTACAATCCTTTTAGACGTAATAATATTCCGATAGATTCATGGTTATTTGCTTTAATAGAGGCATTCATTGCCAATTCGATATAATGAAACATATCAACAGCATTATCTGTTTGAATGTAGTAATAAATCATCTGGCGATACCCTTCCAGTAAGTATTCTTCATTATGGAAGCTTTTGGATTTGAAAATCACCCGTTGGATGTTTTCGATCCCTTGGTTGTAATCACCGCAATGAATGAGGTAACGACCTTCTAAATATAAAAACTTAACCAATAACAGCTGATATTTTTCGGTCTGTTCATGGTGCGCTTCAAGGTCAGCCAGCTGCTGTCGAATATTCCTAAAACGCTCAAAAGTATATTCCTGTTCTACATCTATTGTCCTATTCCCTCGGATTTCCTGACGATTGTATACAGGAAACAGCTCATGCTGAAATTTGAAAAAATTCTGCAAATAAGCCAACTCATACTCAAGCGATTTTAATTCTTGTTTTGCTTTCCGATAATGATAGGCAATTTTTGATAACAGCAGCGGATCACTTGACTCTAGCGGAACCTGCTCTTCCAGAATCACCGCAATTTTTCCGTGAAGGATTCTTTTTTTAGCTACCGACTGATTCAGATAAATAAACTCTCGCAGCTTTACATGTGTAAAGCTGGCGTGACTTTCTTCCTCATACAGTTTTTCTTCCAAGATATTTTTATTAACTAATCTATCGATGGCATCGATAATGACCAGCTGATCTTTTCCCAAGAGCTGAGCGATCAATGAAATCGGGGCCATATCATAGAAATAAGATACAATATCAACCACCTCTTTTTCTACAGGGGATAAATAAGAAAAACGATTTTTTATGGCGTCCTGCATTTTAACAGTCATAACATCCAGATTCATGTTCATTTTTAACAGCCCAATGTACTCAACTAAAAAGAAGGGATTCCCTTCGGTATAATCGAACAAATGGTTCATCGTCATGGTATCAATCGGTAGATTGCCCAGCTGCTTTTGGACAAATGCTATGGTTTCCTGTTTAGAAAATGGTGCCAGCCTAATCGTAAGCAGCTTTTCATAATTGATAACAGTTGCCATGAAATTTTCGATATCCGTTTGATACCCAGTCCGTAAGGTTAAAAGGAATAGAGCTTCCCCATGCTTCACATGCAGCATTAGGCTGGTCAGCAACCCGATACTTTGCACATCCATCCATTGAATATCTTCTATAAATATAATCACTTTTTTTGTTTTGCTGATTTTTTGCAGTACTTCCAAAATAACCTGTGATAAATAATTGATATTACTCTTTATTTCTGTCTCGATATAGTCGGCTTCTTGTGGAGCATTTGTTAAACTTGGGAAAAATTTGGCAACTGTTTCCTGCCATAAGATGCAGTCAACTAAGCATTCCTCTTCGATGATTTGTGTAATTTGTTCAATGAGCCCTCGCCAAGGACGCAGCAAATGATCTTTTTCAGCTTGATAACAGGAGACTTCCAGAATATGGAAATCCTCCTGAACATTTGTGAGTACTCGTTTACTCAAGGCACTTTTCCCTACACCGGCATCGCCGACGATCAGTGCAGAATGATAGGGCTGATCTTGAGAAAATAAATTAAAGTTTGTTTCCAGCTGTTCAATTTCAGCCGTACGCCCAAAAAATAGCGTCGATGCCTTCCTTATCTTATGCTGCTTTTTATGATTAACAATTGCCAGTGTCTTTTCATAAATTGCTTTTGTTTCGCTATTTGGCAAAATTCCCAGTTCCTGTTCCAATAAGCTGGACAGCTCATAGTAAGTTTCAATGACTTTTCCAAAGCGCTGATTATCTTGATAATACTGCATGAGCAGCTGATAGTTTCGCTCGTCAAATTCATCAATAGCAATCAGCCGTCGAATATTTTCTTCTACATGGGTCAATTCATTGTTATGAAGATCCTGTTCAATTTTTTGATAGCAGGTTTGAACAAACCTTTGTTCATAAAAATTCTGCATTTTTACGACCCATAGATCAAATGCCTCGGAATCCTTTAAGAAAAATCCCTTCAAAAAATCATCCTGATACAAATCGAAATGCGCAACAGGATTTGATAAAAAAGAATTGATATCGCTTTCAATTTCCAATGACTCATTCAGGGTCAAAATTGTTTTGTTTGGAGAAACAATATAGTCATCACCAAGGACCTTATTAGCTTGATAGATTGTATTGCGTAGATTCTTTTTGGCACTTTTTTCTGATTTATTTACCCATAAAAGTCCGGCAACCTCATCTCTGCTAGCTGTTTTATTCACAACCAAATAATAAAGAAGCGCATTTATTTTAGAGAACGAAAAAAGAATGGGCTGTCCATTCAAAAAAATCTGGGGCGTACCGAATAATTGAAAATATACTGTATCTTTCATCCTATTCACCTTCTTTTCCAAGTCTCTTCTGTTTATTTTACGACAAAACAAACAGAAAAGACAGCATGTTAAAACCCGTTCATAAAGTAAACCCAATCAAAAAGGTTTTCTCTTCAGAACTTCAGGAGAAAACCCTTTTGATCTTTGTTTTATGAATTAACCCGCTGCCGTTCCCGTACAATAAGTTTTCCGGCTTTGTAGACTTCAGAAACTAAATTTGTCGCAAAGAAATACAATGGGAAATCAATATTGGGTGTGTCAAAAATAGCAATATCGGCTTGCTTCCCCCTATCCAGACTGCCGACTGTCTCATTTCTGGCAACAGAATATGCAGCATTAATCGTAACTGCGTTAAAGACCTGAATTGGCGTCAGGTGCATCATAAAACAGCCAAGCTGCATGATGAATTGTAAATTGGCTGTTGGACAGCTGCCAGGATTACTATCGGTCGACAGACTAATTGCCATCCCCCTGTCAATCATTTTTTGCGCCGGTGCATAAGTATCCTCCATCAAGCTAAAGGTTGTTCCCGGCAAAAGGTTGCCAATAACGTGATTTTTGCTCATTTTCTCAATTCCTGCATCTGTAGCCTTCATTAGATGCTCAGCACTGACCGTTTTAAGCTCAGCTGCCACATCCACTCCGCCAATCGAATCAATTTCATCTGCATGTATCCGCAACTTGAAGCCCAGCTCTTTTGCTGCTGTCAACAACCGTTTTGATTCCTCTGCCGTGAATACCCCGGTCTCACAAAAAATATCACAAAACTCTGCCAAATTCTCAGCTTTTACTTTCGGCAGCATCTCATCAATCAGCAGATCCAAATAGCCAGCTGGATTTTCCTTGTATTCAGGAGGTACCGCATGGGCACCCATAAAGGTTGAAACTAAATCAATATCATGGGTATCATTCAAAGCTTTAACAACCTCAAGCTGACGTTTCTCTGTTTGCCAATCTAAGCCGTAGCCGCTTTTTGCTTCTACAGTTGTAACGCCGTGAACAACCATTTGATTCAAAAGCTGTTCAGATTTTTTCAATAAGGTCTCAAAAGAAGCCGCTCTGGTTGCACGAACGGTACTTAAAATCCCCCCACCTCCAGCGAGAATATCCAGATAACTGACACCCGCTAGTTTTTTTGCAAACTCATTTTCACGACTACCGCCATAAACCAAATGAGTATGGCAATCAATCAGGCCCGGTGCAGCAAATTTCCCTGTATAATCAATTATTTCTGTTTCCGAATCAACCAAGGTACTATCCGGTTCGCCACTTCCGACCTTCAGAATTTCCCCATCCTTAATGGCAATATAACCATTATCAATGAGCGTTCCCTCAGACATCTCAGCACCTCTAAGCGGATGCCCTTTGTCTACCGGACAAAAGACTTGACTAAAATGACATAAAATTTTATCTGCTCCCATACATATACGCTCTTCTTTCTCTAGTAAGATTTATACTCATTGAATCATTTTCGTGTCTAATTTCTGTCAAAAAAAAGAAAGCGCTTTTTAAACAGCAGTCTTTCTTTATAATAATATCTATAGACATTTCGTTGACAAGCACCGTTTACACTAGGGAAGTAACCAGCCTTGGAGGTTTTTCCAGGGAGAATATAAAGAGTTCAACTAGGAGGAGAAAAACAATGGTCCTATACAAAGAAATCGAGGCAGCAATGACGATCAAGCTGGATGACGTACTACCGGAAAAAACAGTTTTTCAAGAAGGGATTCGTCGTGCACCAGATCGAGGCTTCCGCTTGAGCAGGGCACAGACAGAAACCGCATTGAAGAATGCACTGCGCTATGTTCATCCAAAGTACCACGAAGAAATAATCCCAGAATTTTTAGAAGAGCTGAAAACAAGGGGCAGAATCTACGGCTATCGCTGGTATCCAAAGGAACGCATCCACGGGAAGCCGATCGATGAATATAAAGGACACTGTGTCGCAGCAAAAGCTATGCAGGTAATGATCGATAACAACTTGGATTTTGAAGTAGCTTTGTATCCCTATGAGCTGGTGACCTATGGCGAAACGGGACAAGTCTGCTCGAACTGGATGCAGTATCAGTTAATTAAGCGTTACTTGGAGAATATGACCGACGAACAGACATTGGTTGTTGAATCGGGGCATCCTTTAGGCCTGTTCAAATCTAAAAAAGATGCCCCGCGTGTCATCATCACTAATGGTCTGTTGATCGGTGAGTATGATAATATCGAGGACTGGGAAATCGCAGAACAGATGGGAGTTACTAACTATGGACAAATGACTGCAGGCGGCTGGATGTACATTGGTCCTCAAGGAATCGTTCACGGGACATTCAACACGCTGTTAAACGCGGGACGGTTGAAATTAGGGATTTCCGATGAAGGCGATTTAAAGGGAAAACTATTCATTTCTTCCGGCTTGGGCGGTATGAGCGGCGCACAAGGAAAAGCCGGAGAGATAGCGAATGCTGTAGCAATTATTGCAGAAGTGGATCGTTCAAGAATTGATACGCGGCTTGAACAGGGTTGGATCAGTAATGTTACTGAGACACCTGAAGAAACCATGATACTTGCAACGGAATATCTGGAAAAGCAGGAATCAACGTCGATCGCTTTTCAGGGCAATATTGTTGATTTGCTGGAATATATCGATCAAAAGAACATTCATGTAGATCTGCTATCGGATCAGACGTCTTGTCATAATGTCTATGAAGGCGGTTATTGCCCAGTGGGTGTTTCTTTTGAAGAGCGTACTCGATTGTTGGCAGAAGATCAGGAAACATTTAAAACACTTGTGGATAAAACTTTGGCTCGTCATTATCAGGTCATTAAATCATTAACTCGCAAAGGAACTTATTTCTTTGATTATGGTAATGCATTTATGAAGTCAATTTATGATTCCGGGATCAAAGAGATCTCTAAAAATGGTGTAGATGATAAGGATGGCTTCATCTGGCCTTCCTATGTTGAAGATATCATGGGCCCAATGCTGTTTGACTATGGTTATGGACCATTCCGCTGGGTTTGTCTGAGTAGAAAACATGAGGATTTAGTTGCAACGGATCATGCAGCAATGGAGGTTATTGATCCAAACCGTCGCTATCAGGACCGTGATAACTACAACTGGATTCGTGATGCAGAGAAAAATCAGCTGGTTGTAGGGACTGAAGCACGAATTCTTTATCAGGATGCAATGGGACGTGTGAATATTGCACTAAAATTCAATGAAATGGTTCGTGAAGGCAAGATCGGTCCAGTAATGCTTGGGCGAGATCACCATGATGTGTCAGGTACAGATTCACCATTTAGGGAAACATCCAATATCAAAGACGGCAGTAATGTTACCGCAGATATGGCAACACAGTGTTATGCAGGGAACGCAGCAAGAGGTATGAGCTTAATCGCCTTGCATAATGGCGGCGGTGTTGGAATTGGCAAGTCAATCAATGGCGGCTTTGGTCTTGTTTTAGATGGCAGCGAACTATGCGATGAAATCATTAAATCTGCCATTGCCTGGGATACTATGGGGGGCGTTGCCCGACGGAATTGGGCCAGAAATGAGCATGCGATTGAGACATCAATCGAATATAACAAATCACGGGCAGGCTCAGATCATATCACCATTCCTTATTTAGCAGATGAGCAGCTTGTTGACAAGGCAATTAGCAGTTTATTCAATTAAATAATGAAACACACTTAAATGACTCTGCTCCTTCGTAAATTTGAGTGTGTTTTCTTTTAAAAACTTAGGGAGTTTCTGGAAATTCCAGCGGTAAATATTTTTGTAATTCTTTATGAACTTGTCGTCAGGACTACTTGTGTATGCACTGCATAAGCTGCGGCTTCTCTCATAATTTTCACAAAAACTCAGATATCCTGAATTTTTCAGACACGCCCTAGTCAATTATTGGAGGTTACTATGCATTCACCTGAAGAAATTATGGAAATAAGCACACAAATGGGATACAAAAAAACGAAAAAAACACTGCAGCAAAAACTTATACTCGGCTTCATCGGGGGTGCAATGATTTCTCTTGGCTATCTTGCTTATATCCGTGTGATTTCCTCAATTGCACATGACTGGGGCAGCTTTGCTTCATTTATTGGTGCTCTGGTCTTCCCAGTGGGACTAATCGTGATTCTATTGGGCGGCGGAGAGCTGGTCACCGGCAACATGATGGCATTCTCTGCTGCCTGGTTTTCAAAAAAAATTTCCTTCATCGATCTCATTAAAAATCTAACAATCATCACCTTGGCCAATTTTGCCGGAGCCCTTTTCGTTTCTTATTTTTTAAGTCATCTTGCCGGCTTGACAAGTGCAGGTGTTTATTTGGAGGAAACCCTTTTGATTGCACAGACAAAAATCAGTGCACCGCCGGCAGCGGCATTTTTCTCCGGAATCGGCTGTAACTGGTTTGTCGGCTTAGCTGTCTGGCTCTGCTACGGTGCAAAGTCTGATGCAGGAAAAATCCTGGCTATCTGGTTTCCGGTAATGACGTTTGTTGCTATTGGATTTCAGCATAGTGTAGCAAACATGTTTGTTATTAGTGCTGCGATTTTTGAAGGCGGTGCTACTTGGAGCGGCTTTATCAGCAACTTTATTCCAGTTTATCTCGGCAATATTGTCGGCGGTGCTGTTTTCGTCAGTCTCCTCTATTTCTACGGTTTAGGGAAAAATAAACCGTCCGAATAAATAATATAAATTGAGCATCGGCGGAAGAGCCCTGGTAAAAGAGTACTGCTCCAAGAAGATCGAGATAATATTCTTCTGTTGATAAGTGAAGTAAATGAAGCTTATCAAAGCAAACGCATACCAGACGGATCTTCATCATTTTTAGAAATGATTTATGAAAGATTAACACACATATCATTGCACCTGGAAGAGCTTGAGAAAGAAGTCAGCGGAACCAGGAAGATATCACCTAATCCCGTCAAACAGAAGCGGTCCATCTTAAATAAAGCCCAGAAGCGAAAATTAACAGGCTTTTGTCCCGACCTCGTTGCAAATGGAAAGATGAGGGAAAAGTGATAAACTAAACCTATCATAAAAAAACTATTACTGCTTTAAATGGAGAAAAAGCAAAGAAGAAAAACGACAATCAAAGTCTTTCAAAAGAATTTTGCTCGCTGTTTTTCTTTTTTGACACCTTCCCCTTTCCTATGATTAGTCAAGGAAAAAATAAAAATGTTGGTACTTTTATTTTTTCCTTCAATTATGTTTGGAGTAATTTTAAAGGTCACTATATAACTATCAATCTCCCGAAAAAGCTAAAATTCCCAATAAAACAGCTAATTAAGGATTCTTTTTTCATAAACATCTTCTCTTTTATTTTGTGGTAATCCAAAATATATTCACCTGAAACCTCCAAATCCTTAATGTACAAGGATTCATAGCCTGCTTCTATTCTCCCTCCCATTATAACAATTTGATTATGTTACCATAGGTGGCAAAGCAAGTACTTTACACTGAGCAGCGTTGAGCTGCAATAATTGTTCTGGCACATTTTTTGCTATGCTTTTTATCCCTAGAACACTCAATGATGGCATCACTTTGCCAAGCGCATTAATTATTTAACCAGTTAGGTAATCGTTTCCTCGTCTGGAAAACAACACGGATAAATAGTTTTGTCAAGCCTAATATCGTATTTTTCTTTCAATCTACTAAATTAGCTAGTATACTCTTGAAATTTCAGAATAGATATGAGAATATCGAGTTAACGATTACTCATGAAAGGGTCGGATCGAAGCTATGAAGAAAATTTCAATCAAGGATATCGCTGAATTAAGTGGTGTATCAGTTGCCACTGTTTCCAGAGTTATCAATAATAATGGACGATTTTCAGAAGAAACTAAAAATAAAATTCTAGAGGTTATCAAATCAACCGGTTATCAAATGAATTATAGTGCTAAAAGTCTGCGTATGAACAAGTCCTTTTCTATAGGCATTCTTGTACCAGACATCAGCAACTATTTCTTTGCTGATGTCGTTCAAAAAATCGAAGAAATTCTTTTCAACAAAGGATATTCTACAATTATTTGCAATACTGCTCGGAACAGCACCAAAGAGACTGCCTATCTGCAAATGCTTGAAAGTAAAGGAGTGGATGGCTTAATCGTTATTTCGGGAGCCGAAGAATTCTCTTTTAATTATTCCAGACCAGAAAAGAATATTCCCTATATTTGTATTGACAGAGAGCCGAAAGTAAAGTCAGACACCATCTTCATTTCATCAAACCATTACCAAGGTGCATTTGAAGCGACTGAGCAGCTGATTGCCGCTGGTTGTCAAAACCCTGTAATTGCCATGCATTCAAGGAGATCGCCATCAGCACTTGAACGAGAAAACGGATTTTTTGATGCTCTGAAAAAAAATAGTATCATATTTGACCGCGAAAAAAGTAAACTAAACGTAGATATTTACGATGATAATTTCGAAGAATCAGTCAAACAATTTTTTGAGGAGCAAGACAATGTAGATGGAATTTTTGCTATTAATGATAATATCGGTTTAGAATTGATTGTTGTACTGAAGAAATTGGGCTTTAAGTTACCGAAGCAAATAAAAATTATCGGTTTTGATGATACGCCGCAAGATAAATACTCCTATCCTGCGCTGTCATCAGTAAAGCAGAATACAGCAAAAATTGCTCAGGTTACCGTTGATAATCTATTGGAAACAATCAGTAAGCCCAACTCAATAAACATCGGCAAATCCTTCCTTATACCTGTTGATCTAGTATTGCGTGAATCAATATATCCGGGAACGGATACGATAGGAAAGAGCTGACTCCTGAGAAATGGACAACGGAGCCGCTTCGAAAACTCACGAAAAATAATGGCCGCTGCTTAGAAGTCTATCAAAGCCCTTCTAAAAAAGCGGTCATTTTTTCCTGTGGGAAAGTTCTCTGTTTCCTACTGTCCAAAAAATTTGGACAGTAACGCTGCACTGATCACCCTTGCACTATCCTGAAATTCAGCGGGAATAACCCTTAAATAATCCGGGAAAATAAAATATTCTTTTGCTTTAGCTTCAATTTCATTGAGCAATTCAGGCTTACAAATGACTAACGACTTCCCGATGATCAAAGCCATCTGAATCACAAACAGTCTCTATAATCACATTTCGCAGTTCTATCTGGAAAATCCTTGCACTGATCATACTAAATTAGAGGTTAAACTGACGTCAGGATAGAAGTGCTTAGCTGCTCATTTATACGATTTTAAGGGAATGCGGACAACTTCTGCCACACTCCCAGACATTCTATTTTTGCTAATCTAAATCTTTCCCTTTGGAAGCAATAACTTTCTTATACCAATAGAATGAATCTTTTTTCATTCTATGCAAATCACCGATTCCATCATCATCCATATCAACATAGATAAAACCATAACGTTTATTCATCTGTCCAGTTGTGAATGATACTAAATCAATAGGTCCCCAGGTCGTATAGCCGAAAATATTGACTCCTTCTTCTCTGGCTTTCATTAGACTCTTGATATGACTTCTCAAGTAATCAATTCGATAACTATCATGGATTGAGCCGTCTTCTTCTATTTTATCGTAAGCCCCTAAACCATTTTCTACATCAAAAATTGGAACTTGATAGCGATCATTTAAGAAATGTAAAAAATATTCATAGCCTGTTGGATCAATTTGCCAGCCCCAATCCGAAGCTTTAAGATATGGATTAGCTAAATCCCCTTGCCCTCCAGCAGTCGCTAACTCCTTAATTTCATCTTTATGTGTCGTTGTGACACTAGACATATAATATGAATACGCTAAAAAATCTGCTTTACCTTCAATTAAATCTTTTTTATCCTGTTCTGTGATTTCTAATTCAACATTTTTCTCTTTCCAAATTCTTTTTGCATAAGAAGGATAATACCCTCTAATCATTGTATCGGCACAATAGCCAAATTTATTTTGGAATTCTTTATAGGCTGCCAGTACATCTTCTGGATCACAGGTATATGGATAGATACAGAAGCCTGCTGCCATACATCCAACACTGATATTTTTATCAATTTCGTGGGCTGCTTTAACCGTTTGTGCCGAAGCAACCATTTGATTATGCAGTTCAGTAAAGGCAGCTTGACCACCTTCTTTCCCTTCAAAATGGAGCAAAATATTGATTTCATTAAACGTCAACCATTTATCCACTAAATCTTTGTACTCACTAAGGCATACCTTCGCAAACTCTACAAATTGATGAATCATTTCTCTATTTGTCCAGCCGCCGTATGTTTCTTCTAAATAAACCGGTTCATCATACTTATATAATGTAATCACTGGGTCCATTCCGTATTTTCTGCATTCTTTAAATACATTGCGGTAGAATTCTATCCCCTCTTTATTTACGCCACCCTCTACACCAAGCGGAAAGATTCTAGCCCAGGAAACAGTTGTGTTGAAGGTTGTAAATCCCATTTCCGCAAATAGTGCAATATCTTCCTTATACCTATGATAGAAGTCAATCCCGATATGATTGGTATATCTTATATCATCAAATAAAGCATATTTTGCTCCTTCAGGTAAATGATCAAACTGTCTCATTTTTCCTCTTGTTCCATCCGAATTTTGAAAGTGAATGTATCGTCTGTCATTCGTAGTTCCAGCATCTCCAAAGTCCACTTGAACAGGACTCTTACCGTCTTCATTCCATCCACCCTCACATTGTGCTGCACTAATGGAGCCGCCCCATAAAAAATTTTCTGGAATTGTCATTCTTTCTCCTCCTATTTTTGTCACTTCCTTGATTGTCTTTTTTTCCATTTCTTCAATGAATCCTCATAAATCCGCCGGGCTTGTGAATAGTTTTGATCGAATAGTCAAGGTTCAAGTCATTAATCATTCTTAAGTCCATTTTATGCCTTTTGTCTTTCTTCAATATCTTTTAACATATCAATACGAATTTGGTGACGGCCTCCTTCAAACTCAGCATCTAGCCAACATTTTACAATCATTTTTGCAAGTTCACTACCAACTACCCGTGAGCCAAAAGCTAAAATATTGGTGTTGTTGTGTTGTTTGGATAATTGGGCTGAGTAAGGTTCACTACAAACAATCGCCCGTATCCCGCGGACCTTATTTGCTGCAATCGAAATACCAACACCTGTTCCACAAATCAAAATGCCGCAATCAAAATTTTTGCCGGCTACCTCTTCAGCCACCTTTTTGCCGTACGTTGGATAGTCTGTTCTTTCTGCCGAATCAGGTCCAAAGTCAGTCACAGCATATCCTAATTCCTCTAAGTAGGAAATAATCGTTGATTTTAATTCTATCCCTGCATGATCGCTGCCAATTGCAATGTTCATACTAGTTGTCCTCCCAATTCTTTTACAATCTCTTTATAGCTTTTCTCTTTACCGAATAGCGCTGACGTTCCTAAAACAAAGCCTGTTACTCCAACTGCATGTAATTCCTCAATTCTTTGAGGAGAAAGTGCTCCATCAACCATTACCTTAAATGAAAACAGTTTACCATAGCTGACCGCTTCTTCAATTTTGGGATTTACATAGTCAAGATACTTTTGACCGGCAAATCCAGGATTTACAGTCATGATCATCAGATAATCAATCAACGAAAAAATTTCTTTTATGGTATCCAATGACGTTCCCGGATTGATTGCTACCCCAGCTTTCATCCCTTTGCTTTTGATCATGTCCAAGGTACGTGCGTATTGCTTGTCAGCTTCTGGGTGGATATAGATGATGTCTACTCCAATCTGACTAAATAAATCAACGTAATTCCCAGGGTTTTCAATCATCAGATGGACATCAACCTTTTTTTTAGTAGATGAGCGAATCAATTGTAAATCCTGTAAGCCCATTGCAAAGTTTGGTACAAATATTCCATCCATAATATCAATATGAAAGATGTCAATACCGGCTTCATCAAGAGCTTTTGTATCCTCCTGAAGATTCGCAAAATTTGCACACATCATTGAAGAGCATAGTAAGCGTTTCATCATAGTTCCCCCTCTTATCGAGTAATCGTTTCCTCAACCTAAAATTATCATGGATAAATAGCTTTTCAAGACTAATATCACATTTTCTTTCAATCTACCAAATCAGCTAGTACACTCTTGAAATTTCAGGGTAACCATGAAAGCAGCGAGTTAACGATTACCCATGAAAGAATCCAGTAGCTGTGAAAAAAAGAAACCCAAGCGATTTGTAGTGAGCCCCTAATATTAGACCTAAAATCTAACACTTGGCGTTCGGTACAATTTGGCCTGAGCTTCTTTTTTTATTCATCTGCAGTTTCAATCTTATTCTCATTCTCCAAGGTTTTAACATAGACTTTCCAAAATGGAAGATACACGGCTAGTCCTATCAAGAAAGAAATAACCGGGATAATTAATGTTTTCCAGTCCCCAGTTCCTAATGGGCCTAGTAAAAATGGTGGTGTCGCCCATGGAATCAGTGCATAAAACTTCCCCAATAGCGGACTAGCCATCAAAAGGTAGCTGACACCTGTAGAAATTGTTCCGCTTAGTACAAACGGAATCATCAAATAGGGATTCAACGCTAACGGGAGCCCATAGATCACTGGTTCCACAATTGTAAATATCCCTGGTCCAATGGTTGTCCATCCCAGTGTTTTTAAAAACTTATTTTTTGAGATGATCATTAGAAAAATCAATGGCCATACAGCAGCAGTCCAAACGGTCAATCTCATCAATCCAGTTTGCCCCAGACCTGCCAATACATGGGGCAGCTCATTTGCAGGCGTTCCGCTTGCCAACGCTGCTGCGTTCTGATCAATCCACATTAATCCAAAAGGAGTAAATAATGTCAAGAACATATTATCCCCATGAAGCCCGATACTCCACAATAGTAATGGAATAAACGCTGCGATAATTGCGGTCCAAACAGAGTCAGATCCTGAAATAACTGGTTCCAATAGCGTAGTTAAGAATGATACAAAATCAAAATTGAAGGCAGTTCTAACCAACCAGGCTAGAGAAAATGAAACAGTGTATGGAATAAGTGCTCCAAAAGCATTTCCTACGTTTGGTGGAACAGAGCTCGGCATCTTGATGGTAATATGATGATCCAAACAAAATTTATAGATTCTTACACTAACTAAACTAGTAATAATACAAGCAAACAGACCTGTTGCACTGAAAGATTCAACTAAGATTCCACCCGATTCATCCAAACCACCAATTGTAAAGATAATAAACGTAGCAAGCCCCATTAACATCGAATTTTTTGTGTTGACGTTCTTTCTTTCTGCATAACTAAATGGAATAGCAGCCGAACAATATAAGGTCATAAACCCCAATGTTAAGCTATTCATCCAAGCAAACTTGCCTGCCAGAGGTGCTAAAAAAGGAATAAGCGCCTTGCCACTTGTACCAATATCCGGAGACCCCAATACATATAGAATGAGAAAAATGGAGCCGATCATTATAATTGGCATTACAGCTGTTAATCCATTGACGATTGAAGAAATTGAATCCAAATTTGCAAACTTACCTAAAGGACCCGAGATTTTCATAGTAAAATCAGCAACTTTATCCATGAACCCTTTTCCACTATTACTTGACATTATTATCACCCCTTCATGTAATCGTTTACCCATGCCTGAAAAAAATAATGTGAAAATTGTGTAATCGTTTACCTAATAAAAGTATAAAATATCTGATTTATCTTGTCAAGGCTAAATTAAACAGCCCTTGAAAATAGCTGCTCAAACAAGAAGCCTTTAGTTTATAGGAAAAAATCAGAATAATCCTTGACTTTTTCATTTCCTCTCTCCATAATAAAATCGAGTAATCGTTTACACAGGAAGTCACGAGAGCTACTATATTTATGTCTAGAAGACCTATTAATCCTACCAAGAGTGGAATTAAACAAATGACCGTTGTTGTATGAGTACTTGCGCAATTTTTAGAGAACTTGATTTTTATAAATAATTGTAAGGAGAATACTGCTATGGAAAAAATATTATGGGGTAGTTCTACCAATGCACAACAGTATGAAGGTGGATGGAATGAAGATGGCAAAGGCACGACTATTGCTGACGTACGTGTGCTAAAAAATGGTTATTCAGACTTTAAAACTGCCAGTGATGCCTATCATCGATATAAGGAAGATATCGAATTATACGCTGAAATGGGGTTCACTGTTTATCGCTTCTCTATGTCCTGGGCAAGAATTTTTCCCACTGGCAACAATAGCGAACCCAATGCAAAAGGTCTAGCTTTCTATGACACTATCGTCAACGAATTGATTGAAAAGGGAATTACACCGGTTTGTACACTCTATGCTTATGATCTGCCTGTAAATCTTTTAGAAGAATACGGTGGATGGCTGGATCGGCAATGTATTCAAGACTATAACCACTATGCATCTACCATCTTTAAACATTTTAAGGGGCGAATTAAGTACTATGTTCCATTTAATGAATCTAATTTGTTTCACTTAGATAGCGAATACATTGCTGGAAATAAAGATTTAACAAAAAAACAACTATGGCAGGCTGAGCATCACCTCACAGTTGCCTATGCTGAAGCTTGTATTGCTTGTCACCGCATTGATCCTCAAGCAAAAATTGGACCAAATAGCGCATTTCAGATGCTATATCCTGCCACCTGCGCCCCAGCTGACTGTTTAGCAGCTGCCAAAAGCTATTATGAGACAAATATTGCCTACCTGGATATTTATTGTCGTGGCGAATATCCAAAGTATTTGCTTAATAAGCTAGATAAAATGGATGCTCTTCCAGTCATTACAAAGGATGATGAAAAAAAAATGAAAGAAGCGAAACCAGATTATATTTCATCTACTTATTATTTCTCAAGTTTAGTTCGGGCTGCTCCGCTTCCCAAAGAAGATATTGAGGCAAATTATCCTGAACCTAAACAATTTCAAGGGGCGCTGGTTCAATATCGCTCCGGTGAAGAACTAAATCCTTATACAGATCGTACCGAATGGAATTGGACGATTGATCCAGCTGGTTTATACATTCAATTAATGGAAATCTACCAAAGATATCAGCTTCCGATATTGATTTTGGAAAATGGTATTGCGCATACGGAGGAGTTAGATAGTGATAATAAAATTCACGATGATTATCGAATCAAGTATTTAGCAGATCATATCAAAAAAGTTAAAGAAGCGATTTATGATGGTGTTGAAATCATCGGCTATCTCACATGGTCAGCAATTGATCTTCACAGCACAAGAGAAGGCTTTGTAAAACGCTACGGCTTCATCTATATTGATCGAGAGGAGCATGATCTAAGAAGCTTAAATCGTTATCCAAAAAAATCATTTTATTGGTACAAACGAGTGATTGCTTCAAATGGTGATGACCTTAGCTTAGAAATCGACTATTAACCTCTGAACTTTCTCAGTTCTTTACATTATTATGGGAAGAAGCTGTAACACACAAGGAAGAAAGAATCCAATCCTTCTTCTTATTAAAAATACAGAAAAACCGAGGGAAACGAAGAGAAATTATCGCAACAGTCCACTTAATAATTCGAATTATCTATAGGAGGTTAAAGGAAAAATATTACTATTTTAAAACACGGAGAAGAGTATTTAAAAAGAAGTATTTCAATAAGTAATATCACTATGGTACAAGCCAAAAAAGAGCTTTTCTTTAAAGCACAAGAGAAGGTCTTTTTTGTTTTTTTAGGAGAATTTTTTTATAAAAAGCGTTCAGCCTTGAGAACCAAGCGGATATCATACACGAACTGCTTCCGCGACTACTCGGACCACGAAAAGACTTAGTTTTTCTTTATACATGTGCAGCATTCCCTGATAATCATGTGCGAACAATTTTCTTTTTATTTTGGTATTTAGTTATGCTTTGTGTATAGATAGCTAAAAATGAGCCGCAACTTTTTATTCACGTTCATCAATCCAAGAATGGGCTGGATCTTTATAAAATGACCATGATTTGACGGGACCAGCCATAACATTCAAATAATAAGATTCGTAGCCATCTGGTACAGCTACTGGATGATAGCCTTCCGGACATAAAATGACATCGCCATTTTCCGCTCCAAATGCTGTATCAATTGTTCTATCGTCATTGTAAACACGCTGTAATACAAAGCCTTGCTGAGGATTGATTTCATGGTAATAGCTTTCTTCTAAGTATGTTTCTTCTGGATAATTATTAAATGAATGTCTATGCGGCGGATAGCTTGACGTATTCCCTGCTGCTGTATAAACCTCGGTCATCAGTAGACTGTCAGCAATTGATGATTCATCATCCAGCATCGTGTTTACAAGTCGCTTATTCAAATATTTCCCACGTTCAACAACACTGTTTTCTTCAGCTTTGATTAATTTAGTTGGTAACTGCTTAGAAGAAGGAGCATAGCCAATTGCAATAGCTGCCGGAGTCTCAGCAATAATTTTGTAAGTATGATCATTAGAAATGTAGACGCTGTCTGTAGGATTTTTATCAAAGACACAATTTCTTTTTCCAATGTGTGCAAAAACATTGTCTCCTTCTATAACTGTTACCTTTCCGGTCAGTACAAGCACACACGCTTCTTTATCCATTGTATCTTCTTCAAATTCTGCTCCTTTATCCATGTCGAGCTTTTTAAATCCTACATAAGCAAACGGTGAATTTTCAACAGTAATTTCATGCTGTAAAATTACACCATCAGAAATTTTTTTGTTCTTAGGTTTTCTTTGTAAATATGAATTCATTTTAAAGGCTCCTTTATGATTTTTCCTGCTTAAAAAGAAAATTTTTCATTTAGTACCTCATTAATTTGTTAATAGTCCGTTATTCCTTACATTCTCTCATTTGCTGTTCATTTACTTTCGTTTAATTGTTTTTAATGCTTTTTCAACGATATTGTCAGCAGTAAGTCCATAAATCTCTTTTAAGTATTCAACACTTCCAACTTGTCCAAATTGATCTTCTACCCCAATACGTGCCATTGGTACTGGTCTATTTTCAGCTAAAACTTCTGCTACCGCACTCCCCAATCCGTTGATATAATTATGATTTTCAGCTGTAACAATTGCTCCAGTCTCGTTTGCTGCTGTGATAATAATCTCTTTGTCAATTGGTTTAATCGTATAAATATTGATGACTCGAGTTGATATCCCTAATTGTTCTAGTTTTTCAGCTGCCTTCATTGTCTCACTGACCATAATTCCACTGGCGATCAACGTCACATCCATCCCATCTTTCAACAGGGCACCTTTCCCAATTTCAAAAGTAGAGCCGTCTTCATAAATTCCTATAACATTTTTACGTGAGAGGCGTATATAATATACTCCAATCAATTTTTCAAGTTGGCGTATGACATCTGCCAGCATTACAGTATCTGTAGGTTCTATAATGGTTACGGTTGGGAATCCACGCATAATCCCTACATCTTCAAACGGCATATGCGTTGCTCCATTGAATGCTGCAGTAACTCCAGGATCACTCCCGATGATACGAATATTAGCTTGTGCAAAAGCTGCAGACACAAAAACCTGATCTGCAGTGCGACGTGCAGCAAAACAAGCAAAGGTGTGCACAAAAGGAATCAAGCCTACAGCGGAACTCCCTGAGGCCATACCAATCATATTAGCTTCTTGAATTCCACAATTGATCATACGTTCAGGAAATGTCTCGCCAAACTTCACCATTCCGACAGAATTCATCAAATCAGCATCAAAGCCTATGACTTTGTCATTCTCAGTTGCTAATTCGATTAGCGTATCACAATATACATCCCGCATTGCTCTTTTTTCAATCGTTAAATCTCTCAGCACTCCATATGACATTATTCGTTTTCACCTCCTGTTTGTTCATCCAGTTTCACTTGCAGCTCTTCAATTACTTGATCACACTGCTCTGATGTAAAGGTCATGTGATGATTATATTTTTGTCCTTCAGCAAAATAGACTCCTTTTCCTTTTAAAGTATTTAAAACAATCATTTTTGGTTTTCTTTTTTCTCTTTTCCCCAACTCAATTGCCGATTTTATTGCTATTGCATCATGACCGTCTACTTCGATTGCATACCAACCAAAATCTTGAAATTTTTGTCGTAAATCACCCAAATTCAAGATGTCATCTGTATAGCCATCGAGTTGTTGTTTATTGTAATCGATAAATGCAATCAAATTCCCTAATTTGTGATGAGGTGCGAATAATGCTCCCTCCCAAATCTGACCTTCATCTGATTCTCCATCACCAATCAGCAAATAAGTATAATTCTGTTTGTTAAGAATCTTGTTACCTAAGGCAATTCCAATAGCTGTAGACATTCCTTGTCCCAAAGAGCCCGTACTATAGTCTATTCCAGGTGTCTTATTGCGATCACAATGACTAGGTAAGCGGGTCCCATTAGTATTGATTGTCATTAGTTCTTCTATCTTGAAAAAACCTTTTAGTGCAAGTGCAGCATATAACCCCGGTCCAGCATGCCCTTTAGACATAACAAAATAGTCTCGCTCGTTCCAATCTGGATTTTTCGGATCAACCTTCATTACCCCACCATACAAAACACCCAATAAATCAGCTGCCGACATAACACCGCCAATATGGCCAAAGCCTAATTTTCCGAAAGCTTTCATTGCTTCAATCCTAATTTTTGTCGCATAAAATTGATATTTTTTTTCATCATTCATTCTGTTCACTCTCTTCTTATTGCTTAAAGGCATTTTTGATACACATCGTAAATATCAGATTCTGTGAAAGGCACGGGATTGTTCACTAATAATCTTTGTTGATTTTTGAAAACCGATTCTGCCATTTTTTTTGCCTCTCCCCTAGTAATTCCTAAAGAATGTAAAGGTTCTCTTGGAATAATTTGATCAATCAATTTTCTTAAATTTTCCCAAACAGCTTCCGGAGAACAGATAAGAATTTCACTAAGCAACTTTTCAAGCTCAATCAAATCTGCGTTCATCTCTCTATATTTTTCAAATACGGCATGGAAAACTAAGTAGTTAGATTTCCCGTGAGGAACATGATAATTTGCACCAATAGGATATGACAGCGCATGAACACTCGCACAACCGGCATTGCCAAAGGAGATGCCAGCTAACGTACTTGCTTCGAGAAAGACTTGGAGATTGTCCGGAAGCTCTAATTTATCCTTGCTAACAATATCTTGATACCCTTTAAGAATAATACGCATAGCTTTTTCACCTAGCGCTTTGGTAAACAAGCTGGCTTTTGGAGAAACATAGGATTCAATGGCATGTATAAACGCATCTACTGAACTTGTTGCAAAAACTTGGAAAGGAATCGTTTCTAACAATGAGCCAATCAATATCGCCTCATCAGCATATAATTGATCTGCAGCTAAGCCAATTTTGGTTTTCTTTTCTCTGAACTCTGCAATTGAAATGTTGGTCACTTCACTTCCTGTGCCGCAAGTCGTTGGTATAATGACCAATTTTTTCTTTTTTGGAAGTGTTGCGCCTTTTTCAAAAATTTCTTTGAGCGTATACTCTGTTCCAAAAACAAAAAGTTTGGAGATATCAATTACTGTCCCCCCGCCAATTGCAATAATCCGTTCATACTTCTTCCCTTTCATTTCTTGAAACATTGCACGAATCATTTCATCATTCGGTTCTCCTGTTCCAAACTGTTCTTGAAATAGAATATGACCTTTTAATTCTTGGCTATCCATTTGAGGCATGAAAATGAACTTATTAGTGATAATTAAATCTTTCTCATTAGCAGTTTCATTAAAAAAATCCCTTAAATTATTCTTAGAGCAAATAACTGGGTGGAGCTTGAATTCCATATTATTTCATCTCTCTTTCAAAAAGATCACAGTAGCTACATTTACAAACAGCATTCGATAATTTCCATAATTTTCTACTATTTTTTTATTTTACATACCTTTGGACAACACAAAAAGGAATCTCCCACATGTTATAATTCGATTACCTGCTAGCCTCTATATGTAGAAGACTCCTACGGCATACATGTCAACGTTAAGAACTCCTATCTTCAATCAGCCTCTACTATTCTTTTAAACTTTCAAAAAATATCCCCATTTTCAAATTCAGAAATTTTTTTATGAACTTAGTAAAATATTTATGAAGCTATCTTCATTTCTTATTTCTTTCAATCTAGTTAAAATATCATCATCAGCCAATTTAGCTGCTACTTGGGATAGTAATCTTAGATGATCTTCTGCGCCTTCATTACCATCAGGTACGGCAAATAGAAAAAATAAACGTACTGGTTTATCATCGTATGATTCCCAATCAATATAATTTTCTGTCCGACCAATTGCTACACTGGGAATTCGTACACCTTCTGATTTTCCATGGGGAATTGCAACATTATTTCCCAGTCCGGTAATCCCTTCGCCTTCGCGCAAATAAACATCTTTTATGAATGTCTCTAAATCTGAAATTGTTCCCTTTTCAGACAGCATTTTCGCTAACGCTTCAATTACTTCATTTTTGTTAGTTGCTTTTAGTTCTAAATTAATGAGCTTTCTATCTAAAATATCTTTAATATCTACAGTCACAAGCCATCCTCCCAACTAATGAAACAAGAAGCCATAAGCCTTTATTCCATCTTCACATTTTTTAAACCTGTTCATTGAGTTTTTGTCTTCAGTTAGTGTGATTAGATCTGTATAGAACTGCTTGGTTTTATTGATATTAACCTTTGTATTCATCTTTGCAGCTAACAAAAATACGAACTGAATCTCTTCCTCCCCAAACCACAGAATGGGCTGTTCCAAGGTTGCGACTGCTATCTTAGGTTCATTTACTTCATTCATCGATCCATGAGGAATTGCAGTTTGAAATCCTACACAGGTAGAAGTTTCTTTTTCCCTTCCCCATACAGTCTCAAAAAAATCTGAGGTAACATAGCCCATTTTTTCTAAGTAATGACACATCATTTTTAATAGTTCCTCTTTGTTAGAAACCTTCATATTGCTAAAGAATAATTGAGGATCAAACAATGTTTGAATAGAATTTGAGAATTGAATTTTTTGGTGTTCAATTCCATTAAAATGATGGATAGTATTCTTTATTCTGCTAATTTCTTGATCAGTCGGTATTTTGGAAATTGATATTGTCCCTCTATCTTCAGGGAGACAATCAGAAATAGCTATTTCCTGATCGTAAACTCTATTTGAAGTCTCACTGTTTCTCACAATTTTTATACTCTCCACTTCAGGAATGTGGTGTTTTATCGTTTCAACTATAAAGCTGCTATGAGATCTTGTTTGATCGGTTATATAAAGTAAGTCAACTATATTTTTGATCCTCATTAAAGCAGCTTCAATGTACATCACAATATAGCAGATTTCATTTTCCGTAACCTGAATATCATAATATTCCTCAAATAATTGGCTGGTTGACCAAACACTGAGATAAACTTTACCGTACTCTTCTTTAAGTTGTTTGCTCAAGCTGGAAGTATTTGCTTTACTGTACTTCATTCTGAAAATAGCAGATCTTAAATGTTCAGTTAAGTCTTTTTTTAAAATCAAATCGCCCCTTAAATCCACTTGTAAAATATCTGAAACAACTTCAATTAAATCATTCACGAAGTTTTCCAAATTGGTTGGTCGATTGTTCTGCATTCTATTCTCATTTTCAGTCGTCCAAACTAATTTACTTGAAATCAGAATCTCATGTGCCATAATCTTTTTATCAATTTCCGACAAGCTTCTTCCCAAATTGTATTGTTTCAAGTTTTTCTCTAACGTCTCAACAAAATTGTATTCACTATATTTCTCTACCCAATCTAAATTATTGAATCGCTTAAGATTGCTTGGTGTTTGTCTGTATAATGAAAGAGAAAGCATTACCCAAATTCTACTGAAAGAGTCACGGCTAAATTGGATTTGCCAGCTCTTTTCAGATGATCTTATTACCTTACTTACCAGTTCTATATCCAGACCTCTAACAAAAAATGCTAAGTTTTCTCTAATACTGTAAAGTCCGCTCTTCAATATCAAATTTCCTATTGCCCTCCAAATAGAAAGTTCTTCTCCTTTTATGCGCATTCCTTTTTTTTGTACAATTTCAAGCTCTAAATCTCTTTCTATTAACCAAGCTTTTATGTCCTCCAGCTGCTTTCTAAACGTAGGCAAACTAACATATATTTCATCTGAAAGTTCTGATTGTGTAACATATTCTTTATTTTTTAGAGACAGAAGCCGTCTAAGAATATGGAAAAATGCTTTTTCAGTAGAGACTTCCACTACTTTACTTTCTTTTAAATCATTTTTGTCTATACCAGAATTCAGAACTAGTTTAATCCCTTTACTAGGGATCTTATCAATATGCCCAATTTTTTCATTTTCAAGATAATCTTCTAAATAGTTAATTTGAATTCTAACTGTTTTTTCAGATATACCAATTTTTTTTGAGATTCTTTTCACAGAAATCAAAGGGGCATCAAGAAGTATTTTTAATATCTTTTTCTGATATATTTGATTCTTATCCATACTGCCGCCTCCTTGTCTATCTGATTCGAATCAATTTTTACTCATGAATAGTAATATTTTCTGTATTGAAGACATATCGGTTTGAAGAACCAATGATCTGAACATAATCTTTCACGAATTTTTTGACACTTTCTTCAGCAATTACACACAGCTCTAAATAATCGATGCTTGGATCTTGATCTAAAGCTTTAACCATCCCGTTTTTTGCTGCCGAGAAAGCATCAGTGGCAACATTGATTTTATTAATTCCATAAGCAACTGCTTTTCGTAAGTTTTCCTCGCCAGATCCTGACCCGCCATGCAGTACTAAAGGAATTTGAAGAATCTCTTTTAGTTCTTTCAGGCGATCAAAATCTAATTTGGGTGTTTTTCCTTTCGGATAATTTCCGTGAGCTGTTCCAATAGCTACGGCAAGTGCATCAACACCTGTATATTTAACAAAATCCTGTGCTATCTTAGGGTCTGTATATAAATTCTCATCGCTGTCATCCTCCTGGGCAGCTTGACCAACATGACCCAATTCAGCTTCAACTGAGCACCCTTTACTATGAGCAAGACTACAGATAATCTCGGTCTTCTTCATATTTTCATCATAAGGCAAACTAGATCCATCAAACATAACATTTGTAAACCCCATATTGATACAATCAGTGATTACAGAAAAGTCCATTCCATGATCCAAATTCAATGCAACTGGTACATGAACTCTCTCAGCCAGTTCTTTTATTACAGGAAACATTTCTTCTTTATGTGCATGCTTTTTCATCTGTCCCGGACCAAATTGAATAATGATCGGAGAATTTTCTTCAGCTGCTGCTAAAATTCCGCCCCGTACCATTTCTATATTTATACTGTTCATCGCCATAACGCCATACTGATGTTTATTTGCATCATCAAGAATTGATTTCATTGTCACTAACATTCTTCCACCTCGTTTTTATTCTACGGTTATATCAAAATCAATATCATCCAGATCTGCTTCATTTTCTTCTGATTCAGATTGCTGCTCATTTGACTTTTTAATTAATCCATACACAATACCAGTTGTAAGTGAGCCGACAAATAAAGCAATTAGGAACCATATTGGTTTTTCCATCATCGGAACAACAAAAATACCTCCATGGCCAGCAACAGATTCTACCCCCATTCCAGTAGCGATTGCTCCTGCAATAGAAGAACCTAACATTGAACTAAAAATGAATCTAAGCGGATCTGCCGCTGCAAATGGTAAACATCCTTCAGTAATAAAACATAAGCCCAGCGGTAACGCCGCTTTCCCAGTCTCTTTTTGTGCTTGAGAGAACTTATTTTTTGCAACCAAGGTTGCTATAAATGCTCCGATCGCTGGTGTCATACCACCAACTATCTTTGCTGCCATCGGTCCATAGATACCGTCAGCCCCCAATGCATTTGCTGCTAAAGAAGCAGTCTTATTGATTGGACCACCTAAATCAAAGCCCATACCTGCACCAATAACAGCACCAATAACTGATTTCGCTCCACCATTTAGAGAAATAATCCATAATTGGAATTTATCCATTATGTACGCTAAAGGAGGAGATAGTACAATTAAGAAGAGCATTCCACAAACAAATGAAGTTAATGTTGGTATAAGCAATACAGGCATCAATCCTTTCAACCATTCAGGAACTTTCCATTTCTTCATCCAATTAACAAACCAGCCAATAACAAATGCACTCAAAATTCCGCCGATGAAACCAGCTTTCGTTTCTGTAGCAACAAACCCCAATACAAGCCCAGGAACTATTGCTGGTCTTCCTGCAATAGAATAGGAAGTCCCAGCCGTCATTACTGCTACGGCAAAGCTCATTGCATAAGAACTGATTTTATTCACTCCCCACCAGAAACCAACCCAAGTAAACGGATTCATATTTGTAAAGGGTGTTGCCCCGGGCTCAATTAGATCACCGATATCAAACCCACCAAATCCTTTAGCTAAAGCGCCTAAAATACCGCCAGCTACAATAATAGGGATCATATAGGAAATCCCTGTCATTACATGCTTCTTAATAGCAAATTTTCCCTTCATGGTTTTCACTCCTATCCTTTAACCAATTTTTCATGGATTTTTTTTATAACTCCCTCGGGTGACTTCATCACTAAACTAATAGGTATTTCAATTACTTTTTTCCCTTTAAACCGATCCCTGCTGACTGAAATATCTGTGGCAATAACAACTACATCTGCTTGCTTTATTTCTTCCGAAGACAATTCATTTTCAACACCTATTGACCCTTGCGTTTCAATTTTTACATCATCCCCTGCTCTGATTGCTGCCTTTTCAAGTTTTTCTTTTGCAATATACGTATGAGCAATTCCAGCAGTACACGCAGTTATACCTACAATTTTCATAAGCTTCTCCTCCCTTTCTTTCTCTATAAATCCAGTATAGTTCTTTCAATAGTAAATATTTTAAAGAAAGCGGTTACATATTTATGGTATTTTTTTCTTTTTTATATTTCAAAATTATTTTGATACTATAATTATACCAAATACATATTTTTCATAGTATTACAAAAAAATTTATAACTAGGTGGGGGCAGTGCTCTGAAGCTGGTTTGCAGATTAGCCCTTGTTGACTTTTGGCTATTGAATACTTTCCACTCATTAAGGTTTATAAAAAAAAACGACTAAATAGTCGCTTTTTTTAAACTGTGAATCTGTCAATAAAATAATAGGTAAAACTGGTTCAAAAATTTTGATGATGTTCATTTTTACCGAAGGTTCCATCCTATTTCCGATACATCTTAAATTCCAGAAACAGATCATTATAAATACCTAAATATTCCTGTCCCAAATCTTCATAAACTTCCAAGCGAGAGATTGTTTCATCGCTTGGATAGAACTGTTCATCTTCTGAGATTTCTTCGGGCAGAAGCACTTTGGCTTTTTTATTCGGTGTTGAGTAGCCGATGTATTCAGCATTCTGTGCTGCATTTTCCGGCTTCAGCATGAAATTAATAAAATCATAGGCTCCCTGAACATTTTTAGCTGTTTTTGGAATAACGATATTATCAAACCACAAATTCGATCCCTGTGAAGGAATAACATAATGAAGGTGCTCATTGCCATCCAGCATTTCAGCAGCTTCACCGGAAAATGAAACAGCCGCAGCACTTTCTTCATTAATCATGTACATCTTGATTTCATCTGCCACAATCGCTTTAACATTTGTTGTTAATGAATTTAATTTCTCCGAAGCCTCGAACAGTTCTCGATTATCTTTACTGTTTAACGAGCAGCCCAGACTGTTCAACGATAGGCCAATCACTTCACGCGCCCCGTCAATCAGCATTAGATTGTCTTTCAATTCCGGACGCCACAGATCATCCCACTCCTGCATCTCTTCTTCATTGATAAACTTGTCATTATAAATAATCCCCAATGTTCCCCAGAAATAAGGAATAGAATACTGGTTACTCGGATCAAAATCCAGATTCAGAAAACGTTCATCAATATTTTCCAGCCCTTTAAGTTTGGAATGATCAATAGGCAGAAGCATCTCTTCCTTTATCATTTTCTGGATCATATACTCAGATGGTATGGTGATATCATATGCAGTTCCCCCCTGCTGTATCTTAGTGAACATTGCTTCATTTGAATCAAATGTCTCGTAGTTCACTTTGTAGCCAGTTTCTTTTTCAAACGCCTTAATCAGAGCCGGATCAATATAATCTCCCCAGTTGTAGATAGTCAGAGTATCCGCACCAGCCATCCCGCTTGCACGTTCCAACTGTCCAACACCGATAAACAACAGTAAAATAATCACAAGAATGCCGGCAAATAAAGAATTCAGCTTTTTCATGACAGTTTAGCCACCTCGCTTTGTTCGCGTCGAATTTTTTTTAATCGTTTAGAGGTATTGTCCTGACTGATAAAATAGTAGCCAATGACAAGAATCATTGAGAATAGAAAGACTAGAGCACTCAGCGCATTGATTTCCAGGCTAATCCCTTGTCTTGCCCGAGAATAAATTTCAACAGAAAGAGTCGTAAAACCATTCCCTGTCACAAAAAACGTTACAGCAAAATCATCCAAAGAATACGTGAACGCCATGAAATAACCGGCAATGATCCCAGGAGACAGATAAGGTAATACGATATTTTTTAATACTTGAAAATTACTTGCGCCCAAATCTCTGGCAGCATCCACCATGGAATCGTTCATTTCCTGAAGCTTTGGCAGAACCATTAGAACGACAATAGGGATACTGAAAGCAATGTGAGACAACAGAACACTGGTAAACCCTAAACTTATAAAGCCCACAGCAGTAAAGAAAATCAGAAAGCTGGCACCGATAATAACATCTGGTGATACCAACAGAATATTGTTAAAGCTCATCAAGGCTGTTCGGTTTCTGCGACTTCTCGTATAGTAAATAGCCATCGCTCCAAAAGTTCCAATAACAGTCGCAATCAACGCAGATAAAAAAGCAAGCAAAAATGTATTCAACACAATAATCAGGAGGCGTGTATCTTCAAACACAGCCCTGTAATTGTCAAAGGTGAAGCCGGTAAAATTATTCATTGTATCTCCATCATTAAATGAGTACAAGATCAGATAAAAAATTGGTGCGTACAGTAAAAGAAAAACCAGAACCAAATAGATATTTGACCACTTAAAACGCTTTTTAGTCATTTGATCCGCCCTCCTTTTCTCTTTTCACCTGTCAAGAGCATCACCGCTACCATTGCAACAATCAAAACGACACCAATGGTCGAGCCCATTCCCCAGTTTTGCGTAACCAGAAAATGCTGCTCAATCGCTGTTCCCAACGTAATGACACGATTTCCGCCAATCAAACGAGTCAGCATAAATAACGAAAGTGACGGGATGAATACGGCCTGAACCCCGCTCTTTACACCATTTAATGACAATGGAAAAATTACCCTGCGAAACGTTTCAGTATTGTTCGCACCCAAATCCCGGCTAGCACTAATCAGCGAAGGATTCATTTCTTCCAATACATTAAAAATCGGCATAATCATAAATGGCAGTTCAATATAGGCAGCCACAAACAGAAAGCTAAAGTCTGTAAAGAGAATCTGCTGCGACCCGATACCAATGAAGCCTAAAAACTGATTGACTGTTCCATGTACACTGAAAATTCCGATAAACGCATAAGCCTTCAACAGCAAGTTTACCCATGTCGGCAAAATAACCAGCATCAGCCATAATTGCTTATGCTTCAGTTTTGTCAGAAAATAAGCTGTCGGATAGCTGATCAGCAACGTCACTGCAGTAATCAAAAAGGCATACCAGACAGAATTAAACGTCATTGCCAGATAAGTTCCAGAAGTAAAGTAAATCTGGTAGTTTTCCAGTGTAAACTGCCCGTTCATATCGAAAAAAGATTGATAGATAATTAATAAAACCGGTGCTATTACAAACAACAGCAGCCATAATGTATAAGGAATCGAATAAATTCGACGAACTGCTTTCATTTCCTGCCTCCTCTACTCTTCATAGCTTTCAAGACGTGCATCAAAGTCTTCTTCAGATTCATTAAATCGCATAACATGGATATCTTCCGGCTCAAAAAACAGCCCTACCTGAGAGCCTTCTTTTGCTTTCCTTGTAGAATGAACCATCCACTCATTTTTCTGTTCATCAAAACAAATAATTTCATAGTGAACTCCTCTGAACAGCTGGGTGTCAACAGTAACAACCAGTTTTCCTTTATCAGGAGTTGTAATGGACAGATCTTCCGGTCGGATAACGACTTCAACCGGTTCATTGGACCGCATACCGCCATCCACACATTCAAATTGTCTTCCAACAAACTCCACCAGATTATCTTCAATCATTGTCCCATCAACAATGTTGCTTTCTCCAACAAAATCAGCAACAAAGTGATTAATCGGCTCATCATAAATATCTACCGGCGTTCCGCTTTGAATAATTCTTCCTTTATTCATCACAAATATTTCATCACTCATCGCAAGTGCTTCCTCCTGATCATGAGTAACAAAAATAAACGTAATTCCCAACCGCTGCTGCAGCTCCCGCAGCTCATACTGCATAGCTGTCCGCAGCTTCAGATCAAGCGCAGACAACGGCTCGTCCAGCAAAAGAACTTTCGGCTCATTTACGATTGCACGGGCAATCGCAACACGCTGACGCTGTCCCCCGGACATTTCACTAATTTCCCGACCTTCATAGCCAGGCAGCTGAACCATTCTCAAGGCATCCTTGACCTTTTTTTCAATTTCCTGTTTAGGCATTTTTTTTATTTTAAGACCGAATGCCACATTATCAAAAACATTCATATGAGGGAACAAGGCATAATCCTGAAAAACAGTGTTGACCGGGCGTTTGTTTGCAGGAACAACATTGATCTTTTTCCCTTCAAAGTAGACATCGCCCTCGCTGACATCTGTGAAGCCTGCTAGAATCCTCAATATCGTTGTTTTCCCGCAACCTGAAGGACCAAGTAACGTATAAAACTTTCCTTCTTCAATCTCAAAGCTGACTTTCTTTAATACTGTTTCATCATCGTATTGTTTTGCTACAGAATCAAAAGAAATAATTGTTTTTCCCACTCGTTCATTCCCCCATTTTAAAGATAAGATTCAGTTGCTACAATCAGCACTCTGCTTTTCCCTTTGGATTTATTTTTTAACTGATGAGGTTCGGAGGCTTCATAATAGATTGCTTCTCCTTTTTTAGCTGCGTGTACGTTTTCTCCAAGGACTAAAGAAACAGCCCCCTCCAGAACATAAATAAAGGTTTCTGATAAGGATGGTTCAAAGGTCTTATACTCTCCATCTCGATCAAATGTCAGTAATACCGGCTCCATATCCATTTCATTCGATTCAGGAATCAGCCACTTCAGCATATACCCGTTTTCTTCATCAAGATAATAGGTGCAATCCTGTTCCCCATATACAACCTTCTGTTCCACACTATCTTCACTGAAAAATTCTTCAGGTGTCACTCCCAGAACTTCCAGTATATTAAAGAACGTCTCCATTGACGGTGAACTCAAATCCCTTTCCAACTGTGAAATGTAGCCTTTGGTCAGATCAGTCCGTTCTCCAAGCTCTTCCTGAGTTAAATTTTTCTGAACACGCAAATTCTTCAGCTTATCACCAATCTCCATATTCTCACCTCACTCAAATCATTTAGTCTTTCAAAAAAGTTTGGTAATACTAAACTAGTAGTTTAATTACACCTTTTCCAGTATACAAATTTTTCAAAAAATAGCAACTATTTTTTAAGGATTTTTAAGGAGAAATTTCTATAAAGAAAGAGGCTGCTCAGAAAACAATTTTCGTCACATTTTTTTCTAACTTAAAGACAGACAAACCCAAGCGGTATCAGTAAATCTTAAAGGCTCTATCTTATACACTTTCTCACAAAAAACAAATAATGTGATATGATGATAACAATAAATCAGCATAATAACGGAGGTAACATTGTGGAAAAATTTTTAGCGCTTGTGGTTGAAGAAATAAATGGTGAAATTGTCTTTGAAATTAAACAAATTTCAGAAAAAGAATTATCCGAAGGCGAAGTCCTAATCAAATCTGATTATTCTTCAATTAATTATAAGGACTCTTTGGTGGTACTCAAAAACGGCGGTGTCATCCGCAATTATCCTATGATTCCGGGAATTGATGTCAGTGGAGAAGTCGTCTCTTCCCAAAGTGATCAGTTTCAGCCAAAAGACAAAGTCATTGTCACCAGCTATGGATTAGGCGTTGCACATACTGGAGGATTTTCTGAATATGTACGTGTTCCTGCCTCTTGGGTTGTCTCTTTACCTAAACAGCTGTCGGTAAAGGATGCGATGATTATAGGAACAGCCGGCTTTACTGCCGCTTTATGTGTAGATGGTCTTGAAAAGCATGGACTATCTGAAAACAAAGAGGCACATATTTTAGTAACAGGGGCTTCAGGCGGTGTAGCCAGTCTTGGAATTGCCATGCTGAATAAGCTTGGTTACAAAAACATCACTGCATTAACAAGAAAAAAAGAATCTGCTGCCGTTTTAGAAAAGCTAGGAGCTTCCAATGTCCTTCTATTAGATGAGTTTATTCCTGAGAAAATCCGTCCACTTGGAAAACAGGAATATGATTTTGTTCTGGATACTGTGGGCGGTGAGACATTGTCTGCTGTATTGCCATTAATCAGCTACGGAGGAAGTGCTGCTATTTGCGGAAATGCCGGAGGAATTAATCTAAAAACAACTGTCCTGCCATTTATTTTGCGGGGAATTAATCTGTTGGGCATTGACTCTGTGAATACTGATATGAAGAAACGACTGACCATTTGGAATCGACTGGCAACTGACCTGAATATCACTGAGCAGGCATTAGTTGCTGAAATCTCACTGGGTCAGGCACCGGAAATATTCACCTCTCTTCAAAAAGGGCAGCACATCGGAAGAACCATTATCAAATTTGATTAAGGAGATCGTTAATGAAGGTATTAATTACAGCTGGAGGTACATCAGAAAAAATTGATAACGTCCGCTCCATTACCAACCATTCCACAGGGCGTTTAGGGCAAACAATTGCGGAAGTCTTTTTAGAAAAAGAGCATCAGGTGATTTATCTGACCACCCCTTATGCTGTTCGTCCTGCTGAAAATAAACAGCTGACTGTAATAGAAATAGAAACAACAGATGAACTTCAGCAGCAGATGAAGATGCTATTATCCAATCACAATTTTGACAGTATTATTCATAGTATGGCAGTCAGCGACTTCTCCAGCGAAACCAGTATTCCTGAGGAAGAATTAATTCAGAATCTGACAAAAAAACTGCAAAAAGAAGAGTTGTCTACGGGACAGAAAATTAGTGAAATCATAAAATCTGTCCTAGATTCGCTTGGTCAGCAAAGTCAATCAGAAAAAAAGATTTCTTCCAATACAGATCGACTCTTGCTTTTCTTAAAGAAAAACCCTAAAATAATTGCTATGATTCGTGAACATCAGCCCGATACTATTTTAGTAGGATTCAAACTGCTTGTAGGTGTTACAGACAATGAGCTGATCAACGTAGGAACAGCTGCACTTGAAAAAAATCACTGTGATTTCGTTCTGGCAAATGACTTAGAAAATATTCAAGGAAATAATCACCGTGGACTTTTAATCCATGCAGATCATCATGTAGAAACAGCTGATACAAAAAAAGAAATTGCACAGCTGATTGTAAAAAATGTGGAAAAACTTAGTCGATTCTGATTCATTTGCAACAAATTTTTTAAGGTTTTCGATTATATTATTCAAATTAAAAGCAGAGGGATCATACTGGCAAAGCAATCAGGCAACACGCATAAACACACAAATACTGAAAAAATAATTGCTGTATCATCACTAAACAGCTGTTTTCTGTTAGAATAATACTAACATTTGGTTTCTTAACAAAAGAAAAGGTGGCAACCTATTATGAAAACAATTTTATTAGGTGTTTCAGGCAGTATATCCGCTTATAAAGCAGCTGATATCACCAGTCGACTGATGAAACTTGGCTATTCCGTCGAAGTTATCATGACTACGAACAGTACAAAATTCATTACACCGTTGACGTTGCAGGCTTTATCTAAACGACCCGTTCATACTGAAGTAATGGAAGAAATTTACCCTGAACAGATTAATCACATTGAGCTTGCCAAAAAGGCTGATCTCTTTCTTGTTGCTCCGGCATCTGCTAATATTATTGGCAAGCTGGCAAATGGGATTGCAGATGATATGCTGTCCACTATTGCCCTTGCTCTGAAAGAGGAAGTTCCTAAGGTTATTGCACCGGCGATGAATACGTATATGTATCAAAATCTGATCATGCAGCGCAATTTGAATACCTTGAAGGAAATCGGCTATCAGGAGCTTGAGCCGCGGGAAGCTTTACTTGCCTGTGGAGATTTTGGCAGAGGTGCACTGGCAGAGGTAGATGAGATCGTTGCTTATGTACACCAGATTCTGGATAATGTTCACTAGGACCAATCTGAAGACTATTGGGAAAATGAGTTTTTCAGCGATTTTGGTGGAGGTCCATGAAAAAGGGCAGCTTGTATAGTTCATAAGTGAGGATTTATGCCGATGATATCCATAAAACTACAAAAACACTTGCCACCAACGTTTTCAGACAGATATTAAACAATGCTGCTGTTATTTGCATAAGAATTGATATTAATGTATTCTTTCAAAATGATAGCAGCGGTCCAAATCATCTTCTCAGGAAAGGAGTCAATAAATGAAAAACACAAAAAATTTCACTTTAACAGCAATGTTTTTAGCGATCCTTATTTTACTCGCTGTCGTTCCATTTCTGGGGTTTATACCAATCGGCCCAATTAATGCAACAACTATGCATATTCCTGTTATCATTGCATCGATTATTTTAGGACCTAAGATTGGCGGATTTCTGGGAGGCGTCTTCGGTATCATCAGTATGATTCGGAGTACAATCATTATCTCTCCTCTTTCCTTTGTTTTTTCACCAGTAATTCCTGTTATTGGGACAGATCAGGGAAGCTGGAAAGCAGTTCTAATAGCCTTCATTCCAAGAATATTAATTGGGGTTGTTCCCTACTATGTTTACAAGCTGTTTAAAACAAAAGCGGAAAATAATAAGTCTTTGCAGACAGTCGGACTTTTTATAGCAGGTTTCTGCGGTTCAGCAACCAATACTATTTTAGTAATGGGCGGGATTTTCCTGTTGTTTAAAGATGCATATGCTCAGGCAATGGACATTGATATCGAAACAGTATTTTCTGTTATTCTGGGAATCATTTTTACGAGCGGAATTATCGAAGCTCTTGTGGCGGCCTTTGCCACAGTTGCGGTTGCAGCTGTCTTGCTTCGATTAACAAAAACAAATACCACACAAAAATTGTAGAAAAGTTTGTATCATAAGATAAAAAAAAATACCGCTCCAAAGTCAGATTTTCTGTCTGATTTTGGAGCGGTATTTAAATTTTTGGTTTACACTCTTTTTTATTTTCTGCCTTTTCTCAATTTATAGGCATACTGACTCGCTCTAAACAGCAGCTTGTTCACAGGCAAATCAAATTCTCCAATGAATTCATTGATTGTCGGATTGAAATTAGATTTGAATTTCAACAGACCATCATTCAATGATCCTTCTAATCCCCCCATATTACAGCTTTGGCAGCCGCGGTTAAAACATTCATTAATGGACTCATACCACGCTTTGTATGCAGGCATATAGCGTTTGTAACGATCATCCATTCCTGCGTATAGAATTTCACTGGTTGAACCAAAATTCAAAGCCAATGCTCCGGCCACAACAGCCTTATCTCCTGAGTCAGCAATATGCTCTTCCAGTTCAGCTAATTCTCTTGTCAAAGAAAATTCCAGCTCTTCTAAATTATGACGTTTCTTCACTTGATTCTCTTTCAAATTAGCCAGCTCTTCTTTATTTTTATCATGTCGAGCTTTTGTTTCTTCATAACGAGCTTTTAAATCTACCTCTGCAAGCATAATAAATGAATTTTCAGGATAGATAGTCATTAGCTTGGTAAAATAGTCTGCATTCCGCAAAGAGATGTGTTGACGCTCTGTCGTCAGCTGAACCATTTTCCCAAAATCAGAAACCAGCTCCTGATGCCCCATATGGACAACGACTCCCTTTTTTTCTGCCTGCTTCAGCATCTTCTTCGTACTCTTGGACAGCTGCTCTTCACTAAAGTTTTCTTTATAGATATTAGCCTGGAATCGAGGTTGGATGGTCGCATCCATTTCCATTGTATAGCCCTGATGCCTTGCCCCACTAGCTTCAATATTTTGAACAATTTCCTCAGCCTGAGAGTTCAGCGTTTCTTCACGAGTCAGTGAAATATTCTTATGGATTACTGTCGGGTCCATTTTAACAAAAAGTGCCCGTTTCTGCTTTCCAAATTTCCTCAGATTTGTCAGAAAAAAGTGAACAAGCTCCTTGTTAGTATAATCTAAAATTGGTCCTCTGGGGGTATACAGCATCGTAAACCCTGCCGGAAGAGTCTGAATAAGTACCAAACTTGATGCAACCAGTTTTCCATCACTATATACGCCGACTATTTCTGAATCCCAATTATCTTTTACCTTAGCCCAGGAAGACGACTGCAGCAAATTACACAACGGATGTTCTTTTACAAACTGATCATGTTCTTCAGGATTAACGCCAATCTTAAATTCATACATTTCCATAACTCTCCTATTTATCATTAATCTATGACTCTGATAGCTTTAATATAACATCAGTAGATTGATCTGTTTTTTTGTTCCCATATTCCCGTATTCTATCGCTTCCTTGCGCTTTTGTAAACTAAAAAAAGAAATATGACCTGTAAACTTTTATAATAAGTCATCAGTGCTGTATAAATGTAGTCAGTATATTCTGATTACTTACTTTTTCCAAAAAAATCAAAAAGGAAAGTCCGGGCACAGCGGGCGAAACAAACGCTTGATCTGAAACATCTTTTCCTTTATCCCTATTTTAAGCTTAATAAGCGTAGTCAACAAGGTCGCAATCACCTGTACATTAAGATCATGCCGATTCGTAATGATCCGAAGAGGATTCTCATGTTTGAAGTCAACCGGTATAAGTTTCGGTGTATAAAAATATGACTTTCATGGGCGAACGTTTAATAAGTATCCAGCATCTTCTCTAAGAATTATAACCGATATCCCTATACTAAAAGTCATGTTTCCTTTCAGATAAATAAAACTTGGATTTTTAGTTACGCCGATAGTAAAAAAGACAAAAATATCTCATTCAAAGTATTTCTGTCTTTATCTCATAAAAAATTTATTATTCAACTATTTTCTTCATCAGGAACTGGCCAATCTCTCCACAAATTTCATATCCGAATAAGCTGTTCCATTCATATTATTGCTTATAAACTTCATCTTGACCATCACAACATTAATCAACACCACGTACCCTTTAGCCAACGCAAAAACCCGAATAACTTCACGCTGTGTTCTCCCATTCCCTTTCGGTAATACATCATTAAGACCATACTAAAAATTCAAATTTGAATCTTTCAGTTTATCGCTATTAGATCTGATTTTTCGTATCGATTATGCCCTTGTAATTGCTTTTTATATTTCCAACACTTAATCGCTTTTTCTAAAGAACTTCCCCTATTATCTGCAAAAAAATCTCTAATATAGGTATTGTACTCAAATTGTTTGTCAATTTTCGTTTTTCCCATTTTCTTATCTTCAAGAATTTTATGATAGGCTATTATTGCCTCTTGATACGTTTTTCCTTCATTACTTTTTAACCATTTTTGAAATGTTACATTAAATGAAAAACCACTTCCTATATATTCCTTAAAAAATACTCTATGCTGTTCGGAGCATACAAAATTAGGTTCAATTTTTGTGTCTTTGCTAATATTGGATATTACTGTTGCTTTTTTCTTTTTAGGTGTTGCAGATAGCACTTTACCAGAATCAAGAAAATAGGCTATCCTATCTGTTATATCTATTTTCCCTCCCGAAACAGGCAAGCCATTTTCTCTACAAAAGTCTACCAACTCTTCTTTCAAATAATAGAAATCACGAAATATTTTGCTATCTAAGTTTTTGTCTAATGATGGTCTTTTAGTCATGCTTTTCTCCTTTTTATTTGTCAAATTAAGCTAGACAAATGATCTTCACTTATGTAACTCAAAAATACCTCTATTGGTATTTGATAATTTAATGATTTTCTTGGTATATGATTTCTTTTGGAGGCGACAGCTGAAACAAAGGCTTGGTCAACTTGATTAAAATCCATGCTCTTAGGTAGACCGTCTTTACGCAATAAGCCATTTGAATGCTCATTTAATCCCCGTTGTGACAGTGTTCCAGGATCTGCAAAATAGATCGAACTATCATTGTCATTACTCATATCTTTCCAATTTGAGAACTCTTTTCTACAATCAAAGATAATGAATTTAAATAAGTTCTTGAGAATATTTTGTAACCATTTAGTGGTTGCTTTTTCGATATCTACTGTTTTGCGACTGTCTGGTTTCAGCGTAATAATCACTTTTGACAGGCGCTCAACCAGCGTGATGACGCCACTTTTATGATGAACGCCGACAATTGTGTCGCCTTCCAAATGACCAAATTCCTGGTTAAATTCAGGATAGTCATTAATTCTTTCTGAAATAGTGCGTTTAAACGCTTGCTTTCTGCGACGCTCGTTATACCTGTTGGGCTTTCTTTTTCCCTTCATTGGGAATTTTATGCACTCAAATTGATTGGCTTTGAACTTACGATAGAGTGTCCTGACAGAGCATGAAATAGGAAATGCTTGACTTCACTCCTTATAAGTCTTTGGTCAGAACTATTTTGAGTGTAGCACAAATGACTTACTTTAGTTATCTAGCTTAATTTTACTATCGGCGATACAAAAAAATAGTCATATTATTTACTGAATCTGGTACTGTAAAATAGATGTTTAAGAAAAAAGAGAAGGCTTGTTTGGGTTTCACCCGTTATCATGTAGGGGGGATGGAGAAGGTTCGGAGAGAATCCGGGATTGTCATTTTAGCTTTAAGCATGATGAAATTAGCTGCCAGAGCACGGGGAAAAGACAAAGAAAAACGGCAATCGAAAGCTTTCAACAAATTTTCGATTGCCATTTTTCTTTTTTGATTATTTTAGGACTACTTTTGTCACAGTCCCGACCCATCCGATTCAAATTGACTAATCTGTAGTTTTCCTATAAAAAAGGTAAAAATTTGAAATATTAACATTTTAGTTGTTTTTCAGATCAAAGTATCCTATTTCTTCAATCGGTTCACCAAAAGAATCTATCTTATTTAATTGGACCGTATAAACAGAATTTGTTTTATCCAATGCACTTAAGCTGAAAGTAACACTGATTTCGTCAATTTGTTGACTTCCCATATGTGTCACACCATCTAATTTAACACCATCTTTGTAAATTGTTACCGCTGTTCTGCTATCTTCATTGACTGGTGCCTTGAATTTCACCACGGTTTGTAATGCGTCACTCTTCACTTGAATGTCACTAATATTATTTATGTTACTGATTTCTGGGGCAGCTGTTTGCATCAATGGTTTGTACTCAATATCGAAAGACCAATCCCCCTCATATTCAATAGCATTCTCTATTGTAAACGTTGCCGTTGGGTCTGGATTCTCCATTGCTCTCGATATCTCAGCTGCTGCAGCTTCCTTATCTTGCCAAGCTAACCGAGTGATATGTAATGTCAATTTGGCATTTTCAGGAATAATTTCCTTATCAAAAGTTGAGAATACAGACCCGTAAAACATATCTCCCTCAACTCGACTGGTTGAACTACCTGATACTCCACCATAGATATCCTTCGTTCCCCCATTAACATAGAGCGAAACATCTATAAATTCAAATGTCTTAGCCCACGGATCTTCTGTTTTACTGTTCTTTTCCAATAATGTCTTTAATTCCTCATCCATTTTAAATTGATACTCAAATGCCATTTTTCTTTTTGTCGAAACAAATTTTGTTAACGTTATTTCCATGTCATTTGATTTGCTTACTAGATTCAAATTGTTTTCTATCCCTTTATCTTCTATTGCTGCAACACCCGAATCTTTGCTTATCCCCAAAGCATTCCTTATAGCCGAGTTAACTTGCGGATTAACAAAAAGAATCATTGCTACCGCTACTGCTAGAACTGCTAAAATCACTGTTTTTTTATGTTTCTTCGTATTTATTTTCTGCTCCACCTCGTGACTTAGTATTCTTTGTCGGTTTTTCTCTAAATCCTTCAGCACTTCTTCTGGAATTTCTATTTCACTTCTAACAAAATCAATATTTTTATCAGCCATTTTGTTCTCCTTCCAATAAAATTTTTAACCTCTCTCTTCCACGTGCTAACCTAGTTTTCACTGTATTTTTAGGTAAATTCAGTTGGCTGGCAATTTCCTTAATATTGAAACCTGCGTAATAATGTAATATTATGGGAATTTTATATTTCTCAGGCAACAGATCAAATATTTGCCCTAGTTCAGATTCTCCATAATATTTTTCTTCAACAAACACATCATTTTCTTCAATCCGAACCATATCAATTCTTCGTTTTACAATAGCCTTTGCTACATTTATCATAATCCTAAAAATCCAAGTATTAAATGCAGCTGAGTTCTTAAGCATACTAATATTTTTCCACGCAATTATTTCAGTTTCTTGTAGACAATCCGAGACATCTTCGTTATTTTGAAGTAACTTGTACGCTGAGTTATACAAGACACTTTGATAACATCGACAAAGCTCTACAAACGCCTCAGCGTCACCTTTTTTGGTCTTCTCAACCAAACTCACTTGTAACTCATTTTTCATAAACTCTTTTGCCTCCTCCTCCCTATACTTATTAGAGAAAAAAATGTACTGAAAGGTTTCACTTAATAGTAATTTATTTTTTATATTTAAGAAACGCCGATAGTAAAATTAAGCTAGACAACTAAATAAGTCATTTGTGCTACACTCAAAATAGTTCCGTCCAAAGAATTATAAGGAGTGAAGACAAATGACCTATACTCATCTTACACCAAATGAA
>NZ_JADOEP010000017.1 GCF_016745275.1 Enterococcus sp. BWB1-3 | reverse complement strand
GTTGTTTAAATTCTTCGGTATAGGTTCTTCGTGCTCTTCTTGACATAAAGTGGTTCCTCCCAGTGTGTTTTCTTTTAGTTTACACACCTTATTTTTTATGTCTAGTTTAGTGTAGCCTATCCAGTTTATATGTTAGCTATCACGGATGTTTTAGAGCTATGCTGTTTTGAATGTCTCCAAAACATCTGTACCGTAGTTTGCCCTGGTGGAATCGTTTTAGAGCTATGCTGTTTTGAATGTCTCCAAAACCACAACATATGCCATGAAAACATACATCATGTTTTAGAGCTATGCTGTTTTGAATGTCTCCAAAACATCCTAGCGTTCCTTTTGATTTTAATGGTTGTTTTAGAGCTATGCTGTTTTGAATGTCTCCAAAACTGAAAATGGCTGCAGAGTTAGCGCCGAAGTGTTTTAGAGCTATGCTGTTTTGAATGTCTCCAAAACTGTACTTCATTCCTTGCTTGTAGTCTTCATGTTTTAGAGCTATGTTGTTTTGAATGTCTCCCAAAATCCTGTTCAGCATGATAACCTTTCGTTGGGTATAGAAAAAGTACTCAAAGCTCGCAAGGTTCAAATGTTAAAAAATCAATCTGTTCTAACCTTCGTCAGATAATTCTGTGACAGGAGTATTAGTTGCAATTGTATTTCTAACTTCGCTATCCATAGCTCTTATCCCCTCTTCTAACTCTTCATGATGATCAAGTATGTTTAATGGATTCCCCCCTCTGATTATTTTCTCAGGGATATCTTTTTTGAAATGATCTTTATAATCTTGTTTTAATATTTCAATTTTTTGGAACAGCATATCTGCTTTAGCCATTTTGCTATCTCTCTTTCAAAGTCATACCAATGATTAAATTAAAAAATTCCAGTTCACTATCTATTTTCCTGTAATACATAGTTCCTCCATCTCCAACTCTAGCTGACTGCCGTTCGGCACAATATATTTTCAAGCCCATGTTTAGAACCCCACTAGCTTTGGCATATTATTTTCCAATGTGTAGGCTTATAAACTGATCTTTCTTAGTAACTTCATCCGTCAATTCCTTATTTATTTTCAGTTGTTCCTGATTTGTTTTTTTGATTCTGAAGCGTTTAGATAATATGTGTTATTTGTTCTTTATTTTTGACTCTCTGTTTTATTGATTTGACAAAGAAATATACCGACCTTTCGCTTTGATGGAAGGCGTTGTTATATCAAAAAAAGCTGGAAAACAAGAGAAAAAGTGTATGGGATCACTGTTTCCCATGATTCCTCTTTTACATAATTAAGAAACACGAAAGGGCAGCTCTTTTAACGCAGTTTGTATTAGATACTGACTGGTACTGTTAGAAAGAAAGATATCTTGTTGTTACAATTTAATTCTCACGGCAACTTTGGCAGTAAACGCAGCTTTGATCAAGCATTGTTTTTCTAGTTTTATTTGAACAACTTCTTACTTTTCCTTTATCAATAATCTTCTCCATTGTTTGCAATAATGCTTAACATATAAGGGTATAGTGAAACATAATAAGAAAAGTACTTTAAATCAAAGCTGTTTGGTATTGGTGAAAGCTGTACTTTTTTGAGGAAGGTATCTTCCAATTTCAACGAAAAATATTTGACAGCGCTCTCATTTAATGGTAGATTATAGGCGTAGATAGGGTGTTACTAATTCGATTAGGCACGACCTAAGGAGAAATTATTTTCCTTAGGTCGTTTTTTCATTTTCAAATTTCAGAAAAGAGGGGCAGAACTCATGCAATGTATAGTGAAAAAAATTAATCATAACGCAGTGCTGATTGAAGAAAATGGTATAGAAAAAATTGCTATGGGAAAAGGAATCGGCTTTTCTGCAAAATCCGGTGAGATTTTTGATGAAAAAACAGCAGATAAATTTTTTACCCTTGACTCAAAAGAGAACATTAAAATGTTTAGCGAAATGGTCTCACAGATTCCGCTGGAATACATTGAATTTGCGGAGGAGATGATTTCATATATCAAAATGAAAATCAATATTCCGTTGAACAGCAGTATATATATTACTTTGACAGATCATATTTATTTTGCCATTCAACGGCAAAAGGAAGACTCGCAGGTAACTGCAATTATGCTTCCGGAAATGAAACTTCTTTATCCAGATGAATTTCAGGTGGCAACAGATATTGTAAAAAAATTAAATCAACGCTATGAGACCGAGTTGGGAAATAACGAAGTTGGATTTATTACGATGCATATCATTAATTCTGAGCTGGGTGAAAAAAATAGTTTGAACGGCTTAAAAATTATGGAAATTACAAGCTTCACTCTAAATTTAATTGAAATAGAAAGTCGAATGAAATTGGATAAAAATTCTCTTTCTTATAATCGGTTATTAATCCATTTGAAGTTTTTAGCGAAGAGGCTGATTTATCAGGAAGTTTTATCAGAAGAAGAATCGTTCGAATTTTTTGATTCATCATTCAAAAAAAGCCAGTATTATAAATTGGCCGCTAAGATTACAGATGAAATTAAAAAGCAGTATCAGGTAAATATGCAAGAGAATGAAACGGCATATTTAGCTATTCATATAGGGAGAATTAAATAGACGCAGGGTGTTACTTTAAGCAGGCACAACCTCATTAAAAAGACGTTTGAGCTTTTTAGTGGGGCTATTTTTATTATTGAAAGGATAGAAAAAGATGGGGAAAGTAATTATTAATTCAGATGACTTTGGTTACAGCAGAGGGGTGAATTATGGAATTATTGATGCGTATCAAAAGGGGGTTTTGACATCGACAACCCTAATGGCAAATATGCCGGGATTTGAACAAGCAGTTGAGCTTAAAAAGCAGCTTCCGGAGCTGGGAGTAGGTGTACATTTAACATTAACCTGCGGGAAGCCGATTCTGAAAAATCTGCAAACGATTGTAGACGGAGATTCTTTTAAGCCTCTAAATTTTTATGAGCAGCCTTTTATGATTGATGAAGAAGAATTGTATCAGGAATGGAATGCGCAAATTCAAAAGGTTTTTGCAGCAGGGATTACACCGACACATCTTGATAGTCACCATCATACCCATACGTTTGGAGGAAATCAAAAGGTTGTTGTTGCTTTGGCTCAAAAATATGAGTTGCCGGTAAGGGGGAATTTTGAACGGAAAGATGAGGTGAAGCACGTAGACTATTTTGAAAGGTATTTTGATGATGTTGGTTCAGAAGATTTTTCAGAAAGGCAAATTGAGGAGTCTATGGAAGAATACCTCGAAAAACTGCTTGACCAACTGAGAACAGCACGAACAACAGAAATTATGTGTCATACCGCCTATATTGATCAGGAATTATTGAATGGCTCAAGCTTTGTGCGTTCAAGAGTTAACCAAGTTGAATTTCTAATTCATTCTGATTTTGCTGAAACGGTGAGAACAGACAAGGAGATAGAACTGATTACTTATAAGGATTTATAAACAGCGAGGAGGAAATAAAAAATGTTAAATTTTAAAACAAATATCCAGAAATTAGGAAGAGCAATGCTGATACCCGTAGCAGCTATGCCGCTTGCCGGGTTAATTCTCAGAGTATCGGCAGATGATATGCTGAATATTCCAGTTCTGGGAGCTGCAGGGAATGCAGTGTTTGGTAATTTGGATATCTTATTTGCAATAGGAGTTACTTTGGGGTTTGTTAAGACGAAAGATAAAGGGATACCTGCGTTAACTGGATTTTTGGCAATTGCAACTTTAAAAGCGGGCTTAGCTATTATGGACCCGACGATAGGAATGGGGATATTTGGCGGTATTATTTCAGGGTTAGTTGCAGCTTGGACCTATAATCATTTTAAAGAACAAAAGTTGCCAATGGTATTTTCCTATTTTGCCGGTGAGAAATTTCCGCTGACTATGGTCATGATTTTACAGACAGGTTCTGCAGTGATTCTGGGTTTTATTTGGCCAATTATTCAAATGGGAATTGACAATTTTGCCAAAATGCTTGTAAATATGGGTGCTTTTGGTGTAGGGATATTTATGTTCTTAAATCGTTTATTGATTCCGTTTGGGCTTCATCATGTACTAAATACTTATGTTTATTATGATTTAGGAGAATATGTTTCTCCTTCAGGTGATGTGTTCAGAGGTGAAATGACTCGTTTTATTAATGGAGATCCACAGGCAGGCTTGTTTTTGTCAGGTTTCTTTGTAGTTATGATGTTTGGTGTACCGGCTATCTGTTTGTCCATTTATCATGCAGCATTTAAAGAGAATAAAAAAATGGTAAAAGGGATTATGGGAAGTGGTGCAGCCACTTCATTTATCGCCAACATAACTGAACCAGTTGAATTCAGCTTTATGTTTGTCTCACCATTATTGTATGTTATTCATGCCTTGTTTGCTGGACTGGCAGGAATGGTCTGCTATATGTTTAATATTCGAATCGGCTTTACTTTTGGCGCCTGTATTGTTGACTACCTCATTAATTTCAGAATTGCTACAAATGCTATTCTGATTATCCCGATCGGACTGGTATTCTTTTGTCTTTACTATTTTACTTTTTATTTTGTTATAAAGAAGAAAAACATCTCAACCTTAGGTCGTGAAGCAGCAACAGAATATGGCGTTGAACGTGTTGAAGAGGAGGAAAAGGCGTTGTCATTGTCCAGTAAGAACTATGAATATATGGCAAAAAAAATGCTGGATGCCTTTGGCGGATCAGGAAATATCGAGGATGCTTACAATTGTAATACACGTTTACGGGTAGAAGTAAAAGACTCTGATCTTGTGAATGAGCAGCGTATTAAACAAATCGGGGTAAGCGGCATTATTAAGCCGACAGAAAAAAATTATCAAGTCATTATCGGATTGGAAGTAACCTATGTGATGGCAGAATTTACTAAATTATTGGAACAGTGAGGAAGGAAGTTAAGAATGAGTAAAAAGCAGATTATTACAATAGCAGGCGGCGGAAGCACGTATACACCAGGAATTATTCAAGCTGTATTAAACAATGCGGACAGATTACCGATTTCAGAAATTCGTTTATATGATATTGATAAAGAACGTAATGAGGATATGTATCTGATTATTGATTTTATGTTAAAAAAAGAAGGACATTCAAAGGTCAAGCTGGTATCAACGGAAGAGCCTCAGTGGGCATTTACAGGCTGTGATTTTATCTTCTCACAAATTCGTGTGGGCGGTATGAAAATGCGTGAAAAGGATGAAAAAATTGCTTTGAAATATGATTTGGTAGGACAGGAAACATGCGGTTTAGGCGGTTTTGCTTACGGAATGCGATCTATGAGAGGGTTGCTTGAGATTGTTGGCTATGTACAGCAGTTTGCACCAGAAGCATGGATTCTAAATTATACGAATCCGGAATCCATTGTTTCAGAAGCTGTTCGTCGTCAATATCCGGAAATTAATATGATTAACGCTTGTGACATGACTATCTCAATAGAAGAAACAATTGCAGATAATTATGGATATAATCGTAAAGAATGGGTACCTGGTTATTATGGATTGAATCATTTCGGCTGGTATACAGAGATTTATGATAAATCTTTGGGGCGGGATGTGATGCCGGAAATTATTGAGAAATTGAAGACTCAGACGATGAAGGTTGCTGATTTTAATGCAGGGGATCAATCGTGGCAGGAAGCATTTAATATGATGTCAGTGATTACTAAAAATTTTCCGACGAATATTCCCAACAACTATTTAGAATATTATTTATATCCTGATATGGTCGTTGAACATGCGGATAAAAACTATACACGCGCAAATATGGTAATGGATGGACGAGAGAAGAATACTAAAGAGATGGCTGAGAAAATACGTTTGGGCGTTACTGAGGATGTTTTAAATTTTAATTTTGGGGAGCATGGTCAATACATTGTTGATATGGCAACCTCTATACTAAATGACGAACATCGTAGATTTATGTTGATTGTACCGAACCAGGGAGCAATTCCCAATCTTCGTTCAGATGCAGTAGTAGAAGTTCCGGCCTATGTCGGTGCAACAGGCGCTGAACCTGTTTCGTTAAGAAAACCGATTTGCGATTTTCATAAAGGGTTGATGGAAGCGCAGGTTGCTGCAGAAAAGCTTTTAGTAGATGCATATTTTGAAGGCTCGTATCAAAAAGCTTTGCAGGCTTTTACGTTGAATCAAACGGTGCCGAATGCCAGAGTCGCTAAACTGGTATTGGATGAAATGATTGAGGCAAATAAAGACTACTGGCCAACTTTGGCATAAAAGGATGTGCATAGATTGGGTTTATTTAGCAGAAAACAAACATTAAATGCAGTTGCAGCAGGAGAACTGATACCAATTAGCAAAGTAAAAGATGAAGTTTTTGCTTCTGGAATGATGGGAAATGGTTTTGCCATAGTTAATCATGACGGGAAAGTTTTTGCACCATGTAACGGGACTATCACTAATATTTTTCCGACAAAGCATGCGATAACTTTAACGGGTAATAGAGGGGAAGTCATATTGATTCACATGGGGATTGATACTGTTGATTTGAAAGGATATCCTTTTAAATTGGTGATTTCCAACGAACAAAGAGTTCAAAAAGGTGACTTGATTGCTGAAATAAATCTCTCTTTATTAAAAGATCGGGGGAAAGATGACACATTAATTGTTGTAACACCAGACAGACAGCAAGGGGAGATAAAGAACAGCAGAAAATTTGTTACTCCCCATGATCCGGTATTCACGTTATAATCCAGATTCCGAAAAACGGAAAAATAGAGCCATTTTTAAATACTTAAAATCTCAGACCCAGCCAAAAGATTGCCTATAATCAGCAGATGTTTCCAAATTTTTAACAATAGCTGATGTTGACTTTAACAGATGGAAGTGAAGATATGAATTAGGACTGCCTGAAAACTGGAATATAATTATTTTTCAGGTTTGTTTCTTCATAAAATCATGTTTATGTACTCTTTCTGGATTATCAAATATAAGCAAATAAAATCAGAAAAAGTCTTATTATGGTATATGAACATATATAATAAGGCTTTTTCTTAGAAAAGAAGGGAAATAAATGACGATTTTTCTGGCAGTGCTTCCTGCTTTAGGCTGGGGTTTGATGCCTGTGATTGCTCAACTCAGCAAAGGGAAACCTAATGAGCAGTTATTAGGAACATCAACAACTGCTCTATTGTTCGGTATTGGCTTTTTTTTATGGATAAAACCGGAGTGGACTGAACTTGTTTTTATAACAGGTTTTCTATCTGGAGCCTTTTGGTCAGGGGGACAATACCTGCAATTCCATTCCTTTATAGATTTACCGGTTTCAGAAGCGATGCCCATTTCCAATGGCACCCAATTAATTGGAACGACAATTGCGGCGGCTGTTTTTTTCAATGAATGGTCAAATGCGGCGATGACAGCTGTAGGACTACTAAGCATTGGAATTATTATAACTGGAATATACTTGACAAATTACCATGAAAAGAAGGGGGAAGAACAAGCAGGTCTAAAAAAGAAGCCGCTGTTGAAATTGTTACTCTCTTCTCTGACCTTGACAGTGTATGTTATTTTGCCCAGATTTTTTGATATATCTGGAGAAGCAATTATTTTTCCCCAATCAATTGGAATGTTTACTGCCTCATATTTAATGAATTTATCACAGATAAAAATAATGAACAGAGTGTACATTCTCAGAAATATGACAACTGGTTTAGCCTGGAGCATCGCAAATGTCAGTCTGTTTTTAGTTATACCAAGTCTTGGGGTAGGGAAAAGCTTTACCATTTCTCAACTTGCTGTTTTAGTTTCATTGTTTGCAGGACTGATTGTATTTAAACCTGACAAAAGTAAAAAGGAACGAAGAGCGATTATCCTTGGAGCTTCTTGCATAACTATGGGTATTTTGATGATCAGCTTATTGAAGAATGGGTGAAAAGATCAATACTGAGAGCAAGCTGTTAAGTTAAGAGGAGTCTTTTTTTGAATCCCCTCATTTTTCACTAAAAACCCTATTATATCAGTAGTTACAGAAGCTGTTTTCTAAACAAATGAACTACGCTTCGAAAGACTGTTAGTTCAATAATTTTCTGCATTAGTTTCTAAAATTGGGGGTAAATTCAAAGAGTCGTTTTGAACGAAGAGGTCCAGAAAAAAAGGAGGATGAAATCGGTTAATTTTTTTATTCGAAAAAGCATATCAATTATTTTACCAATCTGGGAGACTATTTCAGTGGAGTATGGGATAATGATTTCAAGTTTACTGTCACGTACGTTCTTCAAATAAAAGACCTATTGTCAGTAAGATGTCGAATTGTAAACCAGAGTCAATGTGTTTATGACAAAAGTATATCAAGGATAAGGAGAGGTTTGTAAGTGAATAAAGTGAAAAATCGGTGGCTGATTGCCTTAGCAGGTGTATCTGTTCATTTATCCATAGGTTCTGCCTATGCATGGAGTATTTACACAAAACCGATTAATGCATTGACTGAATGGTCAGCAACATCCATTTCGTTTGCTTTCAGCATTGCTATTTTTTGTTTAGGAACATCGGCAGCATTTATGGGGAAATTTGTTGAGCATTATGGTCCCAGAAAAACGGGGATGGTCGCATCTATTTTCTTTGGAGCTGGGATAGCACTGACAGGGTTGGCAATTCAGGTTCAGTCCTTGCCAATGCTGTATATTTCCTATGGTTTAATTGGCGGAATTGGCTTGGGATCGGGCTATGTGACTCCGGTATCAACAATGGTTCGCTGGTTTCCGGATCACAGAGGGTTGGCAACAGGGCTTGCTATCATGGGCTTTGGATTTGCTTCATTGGTAACCAGTCCGATTGCACAGTTCTTAATGGGAAAAGTTGGTGTCTCCAATACGTTTTATATTTTGGGCGCTCTTTATTTTTCTGTTATGTTTATTGCTTCACGTTATCTTGAGAAGCCGCCTAAAGGCTGGACACCTCAGGGAATGGTTCAACATCAGGAGGAAAATCAGGCTGGACAACCGATCCAAGCTGAAGGAGAAGGTCTTACTGCAAATGAAGCTCTCCGCACATCTAATTTCTGGATGCTTTGGCTGACGTTATTCTTAAATATTACCTGCGGCTTGGGAATCGTTTCAGCAGCTTCCCCAATGGCACAGGAAATGATTGGAATGTCTGATCAGACAGCTGCAGCAATGGTTGGTGTTATGGGAATTTTCAACGGTCTCGGACGTTTGTTTTGGGCAACTCTTTCAGACAGGTTTGGCCGGCCGAAAGTCTTTACGATGGTCTTCATTGTTAATGCAGCAGCCTTAACAACTCTTTATCTTTCCGGAGCACCTATTTTATTTGTAGGTCTGATTTGTTTGATTATGACTTGCTACGGTGCAGGCTTTTCAATTATTCCGGCGTATATCGGCGATGTTTTCGGTACAAGAGAACTGGGAGCGATTCATGGCTACATCCTTACTGCATGGGCAGCAGCCGGGATTGTAGGACCTATTTTACTGTCAACAGTTCATCAAATGACGAACAGCTATAAACCGACATTGTTTATCTTTATCGTACTGGTTTGTATTGCGTTGATTATTTCTGTGATTGTAGGCAGAAAAGCAGTTCATAAAAAATAGACTGATAGATATAGAAAAAAATTTTTTAATTAGAATGAATGGATCATTTGTTGAGTTTCTAAACTTCTGGTTACTCAGCAGATGATATTTTTGTTTTGCAGTCCTAAAAACAATATTCTCTGAGACTGCTTATTCTAAATGGGAATGAAATGTGTATAATAGGATTATTGAGAACATCAGGAGGTATTTTAAAGTGAGCAGGTTTATCAGCAGACATGGTATACAGAAAATACTGCCTGGATTGGGCGTTGCATTCTCAGTTGCGTTGCTCAGCAAGATAGCGGCTATTTGGCTGCCGACACTTGGAGCTGCCACTATTGCTATTTTACTGGGAATATTATTAGGAAATACATTGTTTAAGCAGCCAAAATTAGAAGCGGGAACGAAATTTTCAGAGAGCAGACTGTTGGAAATTTCAGTAGTTCTTTTGGGAATCACTGTTACCTTTCAGACAATCAGTGAAATTGGTTTTAAGGGTGTCGGGTTTATTTTGTTGATTATGACAGGAACGATTTGCGGGACGTTGTTTATCGGGAAGAAACTCGGATTTTCCCAAAGTATGGTACTGTTGATGGCAGGCGGTAATGCGGTGTGCGGTTCTTCAGCAATTGCTTCGATTGCACCGGTCATTCATGCAAAAGAAGATGAAAAAGGACAGATTATTACACTGGTTAATTTATTGGGCACGGTGATGATGTTGCTGCTGCCGCTGATAGGAACAGCTCTTTACCATAGTGATCTTTTGCGGAGAAGTGCATTGATTGGTGGAACACTGCAATCAGTGGGGCAGGTTGTCGCCAGTGCCAGTATGATTAATGAAGAGAGTGCTCAGCTGGCAATGCTGTTTAAGATCATGCGCATTATGCTGCTGGTTGTTGTTGTCTATATCTTTGGAAGGATTGCTGCTTGCCCAAGTGAGGATGCCGCAGCGGAAAGAGTTGTAAAAAAAAAGCTGCCGATTCCCTGGTATGTGCTGGGCTTTCTAATTTGCTGTATACTCAACAGTTTGGTTCATCTGCCTGAACAGCTGGCATCAGGCGCACATTTTATCAGCAGCTGGGTTGAAATCACAGCATTGGCAGCGATTGGGCTGAGATTGGATTTCCAAAAATTTTTTAAAGAAGGTAAGCGTTTTTTGATTTTTGGTTTGTCTGTCGGACTTATCCAGATTGGACTGGCAGTGGTGTTGATAGGGCTGTTTCTGTAAAAATTATAATTATTTCTTTAGGAACAAGCACATGTTCAGCCTAATAATTTCAAGAAAATTTGTGGAAACAGTATTTATTTTAAAAGAAGCTGCATTACAGCTTGAATGCCTAAACTATTTTTTTGCTGCAGATAGTTGTAAAACCCTGCCAACTTCTAAATACAGTTATATTAGGGGGCGTCTGAAAACTTATTTCCCCAATAGTTTTCAGATATGCCCTAAATATTCCGTTCATTGTATCAAGTACATTTTTTTGATTTTTTCACTTAACCAAGAATAAGGAAAGCTTAAGCCAATACTTTCTCAATATCTGCAACCATTTTTTCAGGACTTGTCTGTGGTGCATAACGCTTCACGACCGTCCCTTCTTTATTTATTAGGAATTTAGTGAAATTCCATTTGATTGCACTGCCCAGTGTGCCTTTGGTTTCTTCTTTTAAATAGTTGAAAAGAGGCAATGCTTCTGAACCGTTGACATGACAAATCTGATGCATGGGAAATGTTACACCGTAAGTTATCCGGCAGGCTTCAGCAGCTTCCTCACTGTTTTCCACTTCCTGCTTAAACTGGTTTGAAGGAAAGCCCAGTACAATTAATCCACTATCTTTATAGGTTGTATAAAGGTTTTCTAATTGCTCAAACTGAGGAGCTAATCCGCATTTTGTCGCAGTGTTAACAATAATCATAGGTTGTCCGCGATATTTATCCAATGTGTACGTTTCCCCATTTGCCAGTGTCGCTTCAAAATCATAGATAGTCATTATTTTATTCACCTCATTCTTTATTTTCTTTAAGTATAGTACGGAGTGAAGCGAAATGCATGGCAATAAGTCTCAAAGACAAAGAAAACTTGTTGAATCTGTAAAAAAGCAGGACAGCTGAACTCTTTTACGTTAAAATAATAGAGTAAATGTCTAGACTTTTCCGTATAGATAATAGTAGTAATTATTTAGAAAATGGAGGATAAAAAATGAGTGATATTTTATTAGGCAGTATTGAAGCAGGTGGAACAAAGTTTGTCTGTGCAGTTGGGAACACTGACTTTGAAGTCCAGGAGAGCGTTGTGTTCTCTACTGGTAATCCAGAAGAGACAATGGAAAAGGTTGCTGCATTTTTTTCGGCACATACCGTTTCAGCAATTGCCGTCGGTTCTTTTGGTCCGGTCGATGTAAATCCTGATTCCAGTGATTATGGAAAGATTTTGGCTACCCCTAAACTGGAGTGGCGAGGATTCAATATTCTGAAGGCATTGAGGAAACATTTTGACTTCCCTATTTTTTTGACAACAGATGTGAATTCCAGCGCTTTTGGTGAATACGTGAAAGGGGCAGCAGTTGAATCTAACTCCTGTGTTTATTTTACTGTAGGAACAGGAATAGGCGGCGGAGCCATCCAAAATGGGGAATTTATTGGAGGCCTTACTCATGCGGAAATGGGTCATGTTTTTGTTAAACGCCACCCTCTGGACATGGATTTTGAAGGAGTGTGTCCTTCCCATGGTGCAGATTGCCTTGAAGGGTTGGCTTCAGGTCCCAGTCTGGAAGCCCGAACAGGAATAAAAGGGGAAGAAGTGGATGAAACACATATTATCTGGGAGATCGAAGCCTATTACATCGCACAGCTGGCTTTCAATACAAGACTGAATTTTTCACCGGAAAAAATTATTTTTGGCGGAGGTGTTATGCAGCAGGATCATTTGATGAAAAAAGTCCGCTCAATTTTTACAGAGCTGAATAATGGCTATGTTGATGTTCCAGATTTGGACAATTATATCGTGAATCCGGCAATATCTGAAAATGGAAGTGCCACAGTCGGCAACTTTGCGCTGGCACTAAGAGAGCTGAAAAGATAATTATTAAGCAGAGAGTAGTAATATATTTTTAGATTGGTGATGTTGTTTTTTATCCATGAACCAGAAAGAAGGATCGTTCAAGCTGATCGGCGAAGAATTTATAAATATTTATAGAGAGGTTTGTGATAGATAGTCAGATTGTTTGAATTGAAGCTGAGAATTGATACACTCCGCTGCGCTTCAATCACATCAACTTCTACGTATAAAACATACGAGAGTTGACAGTCTTCACTAGGATTGCTTTAGCAGAGTAGATGAAGTCCTGTTACCTGCTCGGTGAAGGGCCTGGAACTCCTCATATTTTGAAGATTGCTTGATTTATTTCCGAAGAGGCAGCTTGTGGAGCTTGCTTATTCAGGTTTGGGCTATATTTTTTTAGAGAAAATAGGGAAGCAGCGTTTGAAATTGAAGTGGGAAATCAATTACTGAAGGAGTGCCTTTCTGCAGCAGAAATTCCTGAAATAATCTGCCTTTATTACTATAAGGGAAATTAAAGACTGAGGGATGTGGAAGCAGGTGAAACTCTGTTGGAAACAGTTGAAAATTCCAGAAATAGGAGAAAATAATTTATCCAGTCATGAGAATTTCACGTTCTCTTTGTATATTCCCTAGATTAACGGTCTGTAATTTGCTACAATGAGTGGAGATTATTTTTTAGAAAAGAGGAAATGATAGAATGATTGCAATCAGTGATCTTAAGTCAGGCATGACGTTTGAACAAGACGGAAAATTAATTAAGGTAATGGAAGCCAGCCATCACAAACCTGGTAAAGGAAACACCGTAATGCGTATGAAGCTGAAGGACGTTCGTTCAGGTGCCACAACTGAAACGACAATGCGCCCAGATGATAAAGTGAAAAAAGCGCATATTGATACAAAACCTGCTCAGTATCTATACAGTCAGGATAGCATGGCAATTTTCATGGATTTGGAAACCTACGAGCAATACGAAATTCCAACTGACTCTATTGAAGAGGAATTGAAATATCTGTTGGAAAACATGGAAGTAAAAATTCAGTTTTATGGATCAGAAGTAATTGGTGTTACACTGCCGACAACTGTTGTATTAACTGTGACAGAAACGCAGCCGTCTATCAAAGGTGCAACTGTAACAGGCTCCGGTAAACCTGCAACAATGGAAACAGGACTGGTTGTTAACGTTCCTGATTTTATTGAATCTGGGGAGAAGCTGGAAATCAATACACAGGAAGGTACGTATTTGAAGCGTGCAAAGTAAGCGGATGAACGAAGAGGTCAGGACAAACACTCATGAGGGCTATCGCCCTCACCAAACAGAATGAAAATAAAAAAACGATCGACCTACATGCTATTTCCTGTCATCCTAAAGAGGACAGAAGAGCTTGTAGGTCGATCGTTTATTGAGGTTTTTCTCCAAGTTAACCTTGAGGGACAAACTAGATCGTTCTACTTATTTGCTCCTGCGGTTACTCGTCGCACGAAAAGCTTGCTCCTGCGGTTACTCGTCGCACGAAAAGCTTGCTCCTGCGGTTACTCGTCGCACGAAAAGCTTGCTCCTGCGGTTACTCGTCGCACGAAAAGCTTGCTCCTGCGATTACTCGTCTAAAGAAAAAAGAGACAACGGACACTGGTCATCCAGAGACAGAAAATAGCTCAGATACAAATGCTAACGGAACAACGACACTTCCGGATGATTCAGGAACAACTGGAACCATGGATTCTAAAGGGACTACAAATAAACCAAACGCAACTAAAAATAAAGCGGATCGTGTAACTGCTTCTGATGTTCTTTCCAATGATTCAAACCAAACAGAGCAGACAAACAGCTCTAAACAGTGATAAAATTATTTTTATGGTAAATAGGAAAATTGTTGAACAGGGAATCCATAATGAATTAATGGATAAAAATGGTAGATATGCTAATATGATTCGTTTGCAATATGGAGATACATCAGTAGTATCTAATCAGCAAGTAAACAGTCTAGATATTGATCAGGAAGAAATTGAGTATGCATAACTATGGGAAAAACTATGATCATTTTGATTGAGGTCATTTTGTTTCTTTGCCTAGGTTCTTCCTATTGGTTTCTAATTTTTATGAGTCAAAGTCTAAGTGATATTTTAGGCATAGCTGAAATAATACTAGCAACACCGATTTTGCTTTTAATCAAGAAATATCAGAAGAAAAATTGAATATCTTGAAAAATAAGAAAGAGGTGCAAAGTTATGACTAAAAACTTGGTTAAACAGGCAAGGGATTCGCCTATGAGCTCAAAGTAATCTATAAAAATTTGAATTGGAGGAACAGAAAATGGAAATGGTATTACCACAGAATTATGTAGAAGTGACAGAAGAAGAGATGATGTATTTAGATGGTGGTGGCTTGGGAAAACATTGGTATAACAAAAGAGGAAATGTTGCTTGCATAATCGATGTCGCTGCTGCAGCTATTGCAGGATGGGGAGCAATTTCATCAGCAATTAAAGTTAGAAAACTACTGAAATCTAACGTAGGTAAAAGGTTAACGAGCGGAGTTGCTGTTCAATTATCAAGATATTTTGGTTCAGCAGTCGGAAAAGCATTCTCAGCAGCATTAAATATTGGTCTCACTATATGCAGTGCATCTATCGGGAGTATAGCTGCAATGGGATTAGATAAGGTTGATGGAAGATATGATGGATATATTTTTGCGTAAACGAGGACTTGGTGAAGTCATTTTATTCTTTATTCCGGTACTTGTATGCATCATAGGAACCATTATTGCTATTACGTCAAAAGATTTTGATTATTTAAAAAAATGTGTGATAGCAGGATATCCATTCTTGGCCCTGTTTGTTTGGCGACTATGCTCTTTCTTTTATTATAAAGATATTTCTAGTTTAGTGAAAGATAATGAGCAATTAAATAGTGAACTAGAAGCTAAAAAAAATAAATAAAGATCGTATAATTATTATCAAATTTCAGGAGTTTTTTATGGAAAAAATAATAATACAGAAAAACAAGAAATTGAAGCTAATAAATGTATTAGTGAAAGAATTAAGGAATATATCTACCAATAACTTGAATATTGAAATTAGAAAATTTATTAATTTTCTCGAAGTTTCTAACATTCAAACTAGTACTCTGTAAACTAAAAACATGTACTCTTACAAAAGAATATCTGGATAAAGATGTCGTAATTTTTTACGTGCATCCTTGGTTGTGAACTGCCAATCTACTCCTTTTTGTTTCCGGTTTCTATCTGTTGCCCAGATTGCTGTAATCTCACGGAGTTCTTTCTCAGATGAGATATGTTGCTTTAATGATTGCCTGCTTAGCGTACTAAGTTCAATCTCCGCAATTGGTGAGATGTGAAACTTTATCGGAGATAAGTTACATAAATGGTTTAACAAAAATTATTAGTTCAAAAGGCTCAAATATTAATGTACCAGATGGGATTGTGGATGATGAAGTTGTGTTCGTTCACGCGAAATTAGGGAAGAGGTTTATTCTTTGCATTATTAAACGGTATAATTATATTAGTTAGTGTGTTTGTTGGTTAGTTTAAGAAGAATAAGAAAGCATAACAGATTATAGGTTTATTTTTTGTAAAAGCTCATCTTTTACTGAGTTTATATTATGTTTTATTAAAAGTTGTTTTACGGAAGTTGGTTATTATCTTAAACGAGGTAAAGTATATTTTTTCTGTCCGTTTTTATAAATAAAAGCAAAAGGTGTTATTTGCTGGAAGAAGATAGTAGAATAGGGGTGTATGGTAACTGAATATGCTTTTCTGGAATAAAAGATTATTCAGTGAGGAGGAAGATCAAATGAACAGGCGAATTGTTATTGCTGTAGATTCATTTAAAGGCAGCGCAACATCTATGGAGGCTGCAGACTATATAGAAAAAGGACTTTTCAGAGGAAATCCGGCATTGGCTGTTCGAAAAGTTGCGATAGCTGATGGAGGAGAAGGGACCGTTGAGGCTTTAGTGACTGGACTGTCTGGTCGACGCATTAAGAAACAGGTAACCGGTCCTGAAGGAGTTCCAGTTTCTGCTTTATTTGGTCTTTTGGATGATGAGACGGCAATTATCGAGATGGCTGAAGCTTCCGGACTGACAAAAATTAAAAATGAAACAGGAAATCCATTTATGGCAACAACCTATGGAACGGGTGAGTTGATTAAATTTGCACTGGATGAAAAAGTGAAGACAATCTATATTGGATTGGGCGGCAGTGCAACCAATGACGGCGGAGTAGGAATGGCTCAGGCATTGGGGATTTCATTTAAAGATGCGGCAGGACAGGAAGTTGGATTTGGTGCATCAGGCGTGCTGAATATACATACGATTGACAGGAAAAATATTGATCCGAGAATTGCTGAAACTACTTTTATAGGACTGACTGATGTAGAGAATCTTCTTTGCGGGAAACAGGGAGCTTCCTATATTTTTGGCAGTCAAAAGGGAGCCAAAGAAGATGAACTGGCATTATTGGATCAGTCCCTGCATCATCTTCAGGATAAAATCTCAGAATATTGCGGGCAATCTGTTTCTCATTTAAAAGGCGGAGGAGCTGCCGGAGGATTGGGTGCCGGTCTGGCTGCTTTCTGTCAGGCCAAGCTTGTTCCCGGTATTGAAACAATCAGCTGTCTGCTGCATCTTGAAGAAGAAATTAAAGCGGCCGATTTTGTTATAACCGGAGAAGGACGAATAGATCATCAGTCACTATCAGGAAAAGCACCTGTTGGGATTTTAAGAACGGCTCAGAAACACCGGAAGCCTGTCATTGCCATTGTAGGCAGTGTAGCTGGAAGCCTTCATGATATTTATGAGGCAGGGTTTGATCTTGTGATTGATACGATCTCTGCACCGATTACGCTTCAGGAAGCAATGACAAATGTTCGCAAAAATCTTCAAAATGGAGGAGAAACAGTGGCAAAGGTTCTCGAACTGATTGAAAAACAAAATCAAAAGTAATTGTTGATTATTGTTAAGGAAAAAATGAAACAGCAAGCACTTTTTACAGCTCTTTTGTACATCTATGCTATATTAAGTGTGAAAAAAATGGAATGCAGATATAGAAAAGAGCGGACAGCAAAGGGACCCAATTATATACAATTGAAGAGGTACATTCATTTATTGAAAATAATCAATTTGCTTTTCTGTATGTTTCTCAGCAGAACTGCTCGGTTTGTCATGCTGTTTTCCCTAAACTAAAAGCACTGCTTGAAGCGTATCCTCAAATAGCATTGGGGGAAGTTGATGGCGGAGAGGTACAGCAGGTGTCTTTGGCCTGTAATATCTTTTCTGATCCTGCTCTGCTTTTATTTATTGATGGAAAAGAATACCTTCACAAAAGCCGCTTTGTGTAGTTTAAAAAGCTGGCATTTGATTTGAATCGGCTGTATGCTTCTGACGTATCAGCAGATAGAGAGGAGCATACATTATGAGAAAAGACAGCGGAACTGCCTACCGCTGTCTCAATAATCAGCCCCGATTTTAAAATCTTTGAATGTTTCACTAATTTCTTCTTCACGAATTCCGATATATCGTTTTGTTATTTGTTGAGAGGCATGATTGAAGATTTCCATGAGCGTGGCAATGTTTCTGGTCTTCCGGTAGTAATGATAGCCAAATGTCTTCCTGATGGTGTGAGTGCCGATGTCCGGCCGTTTCAGCTGCTTAGCGACCTTTTGGTAACACTGATACACTGTGTTCACTTTGATATGTTCTTGATCAAGCTGCTGACTTGGAAAGAGCCAGCTGTCCGGTTCTTTTCCTTCTATATGTAGTGATTTCTTGCTGCAGGTTCTCCAGAAATAGTGTCCGTATCTTGCCGGTCTTTTGTTCCCTGATTTTGGGTGTAGTTGTGCCGGTAATATCTTTGACCTTTAAAGATACCAGATCAGACATTCGAAGACCAATATTGATTCCTAGTTTAAAAAGAAAAACGTCTCGCTCAGGATGCCTGGTTCGCCGGAGGCAAAAAAGAAAGTCATGAATTATCTTTCAATGCTTAGTTCTTAAAAACGAGGATTTAAAAGATAAAAACAAAATCAAGTTCAAAATCAATATCCAAAGAACAAAAAAGAACTTGGATAGCGTATAGGGAGCAATCGGGCTGGCTTCATCAGTAGCAATGAATAGAAACCACCACACAAGGTAGGCGCTACCGCTATTAATAAATTCACGCCTAAAAAACCACCCTTGAGCTTCTGGCCGGACCTATTATGAATGAAAGCCAGCAACAAATCTTTTTATAAAAAATGAACGTACTGCTAAATGAAGTATTTTTTAGGGTGTGAAATTTGTTTTTATGATTCGTGGGCTATTTTATGTCAATTATGGTATGGAAAAAAAATAAAATGTAATAAAAATTGACAGAAAACGCTTTCTTTTGTATAGTTAATATAAATTTAACAAAATATTTTGTGAGAAGGTATATTATGAAAAGAAATAGAATATATTTGTTTATAATTATTGCGCTTTCTGTTGTCCCTTTTTGGTATGTTCACAGAAGTCCTATAAGTGCTGTTAGAACCAAAGTTTTTTCACTAGGTTTTTTTGATATCGGAATACATTCAACAGTTGAAAAGGTAAGTGATGATTTGTATACCATTGAACCAGCACCCGTGGAAGATGAGACATTGGGAGAATTGAAAACATATCAAGTAAAACGATATGGCATATTTTATCTTGCAGAATATTATGGAGAAGTTTAATAATCAAAGGAAGTGTTAAATTAGCTATGAAAAAGAATTTTGTTAGGGTTTTGTGCGCCATATTGGGGATATTTGCTATTTTTATTACTGGAACTACGATTACATCTGCAAATGAACTAGATGGAACTGATATTGTCACAGCAGTCAAAGAAGGAATTCAAGAAAATAAGATTGATTTTAACTTAGAAAGGAAATTAAGTGACGTTCAACAAGATTTGCTCTCAATCATTAAGGAGAAAAATGGAAAAGAATTTGAAACACAGTTGGAAGGAGAGTATTTTAGAATTTTAGAAGCAATTGAGTCAGGCAACTTATTGATAAGTGATTCTGATGAAAAGAATATAATGTATAGTGAATTCTCTTCAATATATTTAACAAGAATTGCGTCCATTTTACCTGTCAATCCTACAGATGAAGAAGTTGCTGAAATACTCCAGGAAAAAGAAGTTTTATTGGAAAGAACATTTAATGATATCCGTACAGAAAATATTGCTTTAATCCTTAGTACAGAGGATGCTCCAAAAGCAAGAATGGCAAGAGCAGCGTTTAATGTTACTAATGCTACTAAATATGCGAGAGACTGGTGGAATAGAAGGAATGTGCTTTTTCCTTTGTATGAAAGTGATTGCACAAATTTTGCTTCACAAATAGCTTTTTATGGAGGTAAACCATTAAGAAATTCTCCAAATGCAAGTGGAATGACTTGGACGCACACAGCTGGAGTAACTGCTTCTTCTCCATGGAAATTGGCACACAATTTTATGGTATTTTGGACAGCTGATGGTTACAGTACTCGCCAGTTTTCAACAAAAAATGAAGCGCAAGGATATGTACGTGAGGGTGATTTCATTGGCTACTTCAAAAAAAATACATTTGAGATTTCTCATATTGCATATGTAAGTAAAAAATCAGGGAATACAGCTTATATTACACAACACACAACGGATCGGGTAGATACTACATGGAACAGTATCAATACAGATAATTATTCGGCGTTTATTGTACTGAGATTCTAATTATTATTACGGTCCAGGTATAAAGTGAAAGCGGCAACAAATCTTTTATAAAAACAGAACTTTCTGTCAGGCAACTTGAAACTAGCAGCATATTTTTAATTAGATTTTAGCTGACTGAAAAAAATGATTCTTAAAAAGAAATTAAGAGTATATTTTTTACATTCTTTCGTCTTTTGAGACTGGTTTCGGAAGCACGTTTGTCCCGATCGTTTATTTTTGATCAAAACAGCCAGCTGCTACAGCTGGAGATCCACTAGGTAAAAGAGCCAAAAACACGAATAATAGGAAAAGCTTCAGGAATCGTTGTGATCCTGAAGCTTTTTTGTGGGTAACTGATCAACAAATATTTTTAAATCGTCTCAGAATCATTCTGGAAGGTTTTAAAATAGTCAATAATGGCTCTATAATAAATGGGACTGATGAAAGTAGAAATCCTTTTCTCAGTCCCATGTTCATTTTTATCTAAAAAAACATATCGTTCTCTGATAGGATTAAGTTACCACACAAAATCTAATGAAGGGAACGCTATGCTATGCTTCATACTATCAAAAAAATGCTCCGAATCATAGACAAAAATCTCACGATTTTAGCTGTTTTAGAACAAAAAATGAAAGGCAGACAAACGTTTGTCATTAAAGCCAAACTCACTCCTTACTTTTCTCATTGTCCTCACTGCACCTATACAAAGGATCCCTTTACTGAAAAACAAGCAGTCGTTAAAAACGGAACAAAAATCAGTCGAATTCGGTTTGATTCCTTTAATCATATACCTCTCGTTATGGAACTGGCGAAACAACGTTATTTCTGTCGAGCTTGTATGCGTCATTGGACAGCTCAATCCTATTTCGTGGCTCCTCATTGTTTTATCGCCAAGCACGTACAGACCAAAATTCTAGCTTTATTAAAAGAAAAAATTTCTCTTAGACTCATTGCTTCTCTGTGTCATGTTTCTATTACAACAGTCATTCGTGTCCTTAAAAGTACAGAAGTTTATCTTCCTACGCGAAAACAAACCTATTTACCTTCTGTGCTGATGGTGGATGAATTTCGCTCCCATACATCCCTTGAAGACAAAATGAGTTTTATTTGTGCCAACGGGAAAACTGGACAGTTAGTTGATATTCTTCCTTCCAGAAAATTGAACTACTTGGTTCATTACTTTCAGAAATATTCAAATCGAGACTGTGTACAATTTCTAGTAACCGATATGAATGCCGCTTATTTTCAATTGATTCCACGTGTATTTCCTCAAGCCAAGCTTATCATTGACCGATTTCATGTTGTTCAACACCTGAATCGAGCCTTTAATACCTTTCGCATCAAAGAGGTTGCACGGTTAAGACAGGAAAATAAGCACCATTTAGCGAATAGATTAAAAAGTAATTGGCGATTTTTATTGAAAGATCGCGTCAACATTAACCCTTCAATGTACAAAACATGGCGCAACTTTAGAGCTCCTAAATTTCCTTATCTGACAGAAGCCATGATGATTGATCGACTCCTTGATTTTTCTCCAGCACTGCGTTTTACGTATCAAGTATTTCATGAATTAACAGAAGCTTTCCGAAGGAAAGATCATGAACGATTCTTTGAACAATTACAGACACTTCCAGATCAACTGGACGAAACATTTCGGACTACAATCAGTCACTTACTCTCTTACAAAGAGGGCATACGCAATGCCATGATCTATCCGTATTCAAATGGGAAACTGGAAGCCATGAATACACATATAAAGACATTGAAACGTGTCTCTTATGGTTTTAAATCCTTTCAAAATATGAAAACACGAATTTTTCTTATGAACGATTTGATAAAAATGACCTAACAAAGAAGTTGGTTATCGAAAGTGTTTCTCTTTCAATAACCAACCTCCTTATTTCTATTCACCAGTCCGATTTGACAATGAGCCGTCTTTTCTTGTTGAATTTTGTAAAAATAGTAATGGCTTGTATCAGTAGATGCTCAGAGGTTTTTCGATTCGGTTCAATTCCCCCATAAATTGCCTGTTCATAGAGTTGTGTTAAGGAAATAAAAACTCCCTCAAATTCCGGATAATTTTCTTCAAAGCGAACGGCATACTGATTCAGGGGTTCGGTGGAACCTCTGGACTCTGTTTTTTCTGCCTGCTTTAAAATCAGCTGATACATCCCTGCGAAATTGGCAGGTCTGATAAACTGATAGACTTTAAATTTTATCAGAAAGAAATAGTAATGTAATAAAAACCAAACTGAACTGGCAATTGCCAATACGGCTCCAGCAGCAAACCATTTCAATACAGCTGACGGAAGCAGTGAAGTGATTTCTTCTGTTTGCGGATCTTCTTCCTCAGAAGAGGCGGCAGTGCTGTTTTCTATTCTTTGTGCTTCTGTTGAAGAAGACTCAACAGTACTGGAATCCTGATTGCTTTCCGAAGATTCATCAGCTTCTTCAACTGGTACATCAGGATTGCTGAAGCTGGGTGTCGGCTCAAAAGGAATCCAGCCATAGCCTTCAAAATAGACTTCCGGCCATGAATGCGCATGACTGTTTCTAACGGAGTATTCCTTTAATTTTCCTTGATTCTCTATCAGTTCTCCTGAATTAAAGCCTTTAGCCCAGCGGCTTGGTATACCGATGGAACGGAGCAAAACAACCATGGAAGTAGAAAAGTTATCACAATAGCCAACCTTTGAATCGAATAGAAAATGATCAACATAATCTTGAGCGTTCGGAGTGAACGGTGTCTCTGTTTTTGAATAGCGGAAGGATCGATCTGTTTTTAAATAATGTTCAATTGCCTTCACTTTGTTATATAAGCCATTTTCCTGTTCTGTTAATTCTAAAGCCAGTTCTTGTACCCGTACTGGAACAGAGTCAGGTAATTCTATACTGGTGACGGGCGGCAGATCCATCGCTTCATTGAAGGTTCCATTTATAACAGAGCCTGATTCCAGCTGCTCAGCAAGTGCTTCAGGAATGGCGTTTGATACAAGCTGGAGATCAGCTGCCGGATAGTTTGGCTCCTGCCAGATAATATCCAGTTCAATTGGCATTTGAGATAAATTTACCCGATTATTTTCTTCAATGTACTCCATTTGAGTTACTCTGTCGAGATTTACCTCAAATTTTCCATACGGCTGAGGCAGGTACTGAGGGGGAGGGTCGCTGAATGTTAGTGCGATCATTGTTTCTGTTGCCAATGTCCCCTGATAATCTGAATCACTTAAAATAAGTGTACCAGGATTGTCAGTGGTCTGCGGAGGCGCAGACGCGGCTTCCCAACCTTTTCCAGTGTAACTGTCCTTTGTCTCTACCCGCCAATAATGAGCTTTCGTCTGCAGAGCTGTAAACAATACTGTCGGATCATCCATAATAGGTCCGCCCAGCTGCTGATCATTATCACTGAAGCCAGTTCGTGTATTCGATTGAATACCGTATTGACTGACTTGGTTGTAAATGCCCTGACTGTTGAAAAAATTCCTTACAGAACTAGTTTTAGTATATAGAGCAGTTTGAATAGCTGGAAAACTCTGTTGAAAATAATGGGAGCTTCCGGCAATGAAAGCTAAAAGCAGGAGACTAAAAATTCCAGCTTTCCTTTTTTCCATTACTTTCCCTGTTTCAGGATATCTTTTTAATTGATAAAGCAGAACAGACAAACAGGTGATAACAATCAACGGCCAGCCTAGTTGAAGCCTATTGAAGATGACCAGCATGAAATGATAGCCGACAATCATCAGATAGCTTAGCCAAATACGCTCATACTGAATGAGCAATATGGCCAGTGCAACAAGAAAAAACAAAATAATGACCAAAGCAATAGTATTTGGCAGATAACTGACTTCGCCTGATATTATCTGATTATAAGACTGGATAAAACTGTCATAAAAAGCACTTACCCATGAAATCCCAAAAAGATGATTCAGAGGAAAATAAACATACAAAGTAAAAGTATAGATCAGGAAATATAATGGAACTGTGATAAGAAAATGATTAAAACAAAGAGTAATCAGACAGATTAACCCCAGCATGACATTCAAAAAAAACTGATTCCCTAAATTATAAACCACTATAAAAGGCGAGCTGGCTGTAATCAGAATCAGGAAACTAAGCAATGCAAAGAACCAGCCTTTATGAATTTTCTCACCCATGAGCAGCCTCCCATTTCAGTTCAATTATTTGTTCCTTCCAATGGAGGAAGGGCTTATCGTCATGATAAGTAATCAAAAACAGTGTATTATTTTTTTGAAGCAGCTCCAACTGTTCTCCCAGCTCCTGTGTCAGGCTTGGAGCAAAAAAAATCAGTTTTTTATTTGAATACATCGGCAGCTGGCGATGTTCAGTGAAGGAGGAAGCTAACGCAAATAATTGTTCATGACTTGCTTCCATGGGGGAATCTACAATAATTGTCTGTGAGAACGGCATCTGTCTTTCTAGAAAAAGAGTGAAGGAATAATAGAGAGAGAGCAACGATTCGAAGTTCAATCCATCCTGTCCATAAAATATCAATTCAGTATCCTGTTCAATTTCATGTTCATACTCTTTAATAATCAGTTCATTTCTTTTTACGGATTGCTTCCAATCGATCGTTTTCAGTGCGTCGCCAAACTGGTGGGAGCGAAAATTTCGAATGGAAAAGGTCCGGTTGCCAAATGAATTCTTAAAATTTGGAAGTTTAGTCAAAATGATCTGAAAAATCAGTTCGGCTTTTTCCTTTTGCAGCTCAGGCATAACCATAAATGGACCGGAAACCTGCCGAACAAGCTGCTTTTGAAACAGAGCTAAAAAATCTGTGCTTCCGACTAAAAGAGGTAGTTCGTTAAAGATTCCTCTCTTCTCTGGAGTCCATTGAAAACTGAAAGTCTCTCTTGTGCCCATATAAAAAAGCTGAGCATATAACGAACTGTTCAGAGTCTTCTTCAAACTGATGGTCAGAGATGGTGTGGGCAACAGAGATTTTTGACAGCGAAAAAGCTCCAGGGTCAGCTGACTGGGCTGATTGACAGTATAGGTCGTCAGTTCAGTTGTTTCCAGTTTAATCATTTTTAATGAAGGGAATAGACTGATTAAATCAACAATCATTAAAAAAACAAGAAAAAAGAACAGCATCCATCCCGTTGAATTATTAAAGGCGATAGTGTAAACAAAGATCAGACTGTAAAACAATAAAATTGAGAATATCTTTACACTGTTTTTTATCTTTAAAAAAGTCATATTGGTTTCCTGACAGGTACTGGCACACGTCGAATGATCTGTTCCAGAATTTGCTGGATTTTCTCATCAGACGCGGTATACCCGCCTTTCAATAACAGACGATGTCCAAATGCAGCCGGCAGGATTCTTTGAAGATCATCCGGAATAACATAACTTCGCCCTTCGGTTAATGCAAATGCTCTGGCTGCTTTCAAAAACGATACTGCTGTACGGGGACTGATACCCAGAATGATCCCATCATGATTCCGAGTTTCCTGGACCAGTTGAAGCGCATAACGGGCAACTTGAGGATCAACATAGACCTCTTCCGTCAACTGTTTTAACTCAGCTATTTCCTCAAATTTTAGAACTTGCCGGACAAGCGCCAATTTATTCTGCTGCTGATTCATTAAAAGTTCTAATTCATCGTCAAATTCCGGATAGCCGATTTGAAGACGAAACAGAAAACGATCCAGCTGTGCTTCAGGAAGGGGATAAGTTCCCTCATACTCAACTGGGTTTTGTGTTGCCAGCACAAAAAAATGCTTATCTAATGTATAAGTGTGATTATCAATAGTGACATGGTTTTCAGACATTGCTTCCAGTAGGGCAGCTTGTGTTCTCGGCGTAGTTCGATTGATTTCATCAGCCAGCAGAACAGTAGTGAAAATCGGACCGGGATGAAATTCAAATGTCTGAGAAACCGTATTATAAACAGAAATTCCGAGAATGTCACTAGGCAGCAAATCCGGAGTAAATTGTATCCGGCTGAATTTTCCGTGAATAGCTTTTGCGAGGGTTTTTACCATCAATGTTTTCCCCACTCCTGGGATATCTTCAAAGAGCACATGACCGCCGGCTAAAAATGCAGTCACAGTTAATTGCAATACGTCGCGTTTCCCTAAAATAACTTTTCCCATTTCATCAATCAGGCTGGTTATTTTATTATATGGGTGATTATTCATAAGATAGTGCTGCCTCCTCTTCTGAGTCTTTAGTTTATTGTATAGATAACTAAATCTGAGTGCAAGCACTCAAAATTTTAATTCCCTCATTTTTCACTAAGAACCCTATTATATCAGTAGTTGCAGAAGCTGCTTTCTAAACAAATGGAATACGCTTCGAAATACTGTTAGTTCAAGGATTTTCTGTATTAGTTTCTAAAATTGGGGGTAAATTCAAACTCAAAACTATTTTATCAGGTTTCGGATTTTCCTTCTTATAGCGTTGAACCATGGAGAACAAAGCGATTTGATATTTTCTCGTATAACTGCTCAGTATAATTTTGAGCCTGCAAGTAGTGTATGTATACTATTCTATTATGTATTCCCATGAAGTATTGACCAAGGACATTAAAAGAGTATATTCACTTTTATAATAATGATCGAATCACATTAAGATACGGCGGACTTACTCCGGTTGAAATCCGGAATAAAGCCACCGCATGGGTTACAAATTAACCTATAAGAGAGAGTGTGTGGGGAAAAAAGTTCCACACGCTCTTCGTATCTATCCCCGAATAAACAGTGGGACAAAAGCAAAAATTCTTTTTGCGACGAATAACCGCAGGAGCAGTTCCTTCGGAATTAAGCCGAACGATCCTGAAAGTAGTAGGAGCTCCAGTTCCTTCACCGAGTAGGTAACAGGGCTTCATTCACTCTGCTAAAGAAATCCTAGTGAAGCCTGTCAATTCTAGTATGTTTCCTACGCAGAAGTTGAGGTGATCGAAACGCAGCGCAGTGTATCAATTCTCAGCTATTCATTTTATGAATCGTGTTCCTTGACAATTTTCGGATAGTCCTTCTTAATTCTCGGAGCTGATCGCTTTTGTCCTGATCTTCCTTCTCTTAAGGGAAATTCAAGTGAAGCTTGAATATATATTTTATTTTTTCCATTGTCAACTTGACAGAGAGCTGTTCAACTCTTAGAGAGGAGCTCTTTTATCGTCTAATCTGCTTGTACTATTTTCTCTCTAAAAATAGCGATATCTTTTTGGTAGATATATCGGCTAAACTGCCGGCTTAAATATTCACTCACATTGCGATAGGCTAATGTCGGAGTATTTGGTACAGTATAGTAGTAATGCCCATGCTCCTGATAAATAGGTGTGTCTAAAGAAGTAAAATGATTACCTTCAATGGCATTGCCTGCATCTGCAGCAACATCAATGAAAAAGGTCCCTGGTTTGACTTGTCTTTGATCCTCTAAGGTCAGTATCGGCTGCCCGCTGGCACCGACTTCAATCCCATTAATAATAAAGTCAAACGAGGTGAGCTGTGTGTGAAATTCTGGAAGGGTTCGTCGATAGAACATACGAACTGTTGAAGTAAATTTTGAAATGGCATGAAAGGCACCCTGAGCAACATTTCCTGAACCTAATATTGCTGCATTTACTTGATCATTTGGTAATAAGCCAAAGGCCAAACAAGCATGTAAGACGCCTGCATATCCCGCGTAAAAGCTATTTTGATAGACGACATTGGTAGGAATCCAGTCTGCACGCAGCTGTTGTTGCTGGTGGAAGATTGTCGGAAAGCGATTGTCTAAATCCACTACGATTAAATCTTTGGGATAAGCTTGTTGCTCCATGAAAGGTTTCCCCGATCCTAAAGGATGTGTCCACCCGATAATCATTTGCCCCGGGCGGATTTTTTCGTAATCAGATGGTTGAATCAACTTCAAAGAAAAAATGCCGTCAGATTCTTGGAAAACAGTATCCCGCGTACAAACGTTACATCCGGCATCTTCATAGGCACTATCAGGAATACCAAGCATAGCTCCAAATCCTGTTTCTATAAGTAAATCATTTTCAAAACCTTGAATATGTTTTGGCAGCAAAGGTACACGGCGTTCACCTGGAAAGTTCGAACGAATAAAACCTAATTTCATAGAAAATCCTCCTCTTCTTTGGTGATAAAAATTAGGGCGTGTCTGAAAACTCAAGCGGCGAATAGTTTGATGATTTTTATCGAACTCCTCGTCATAAATACTCGCTTATGAACCACATAAGCTGTGTTTTCTTCCTTGATTTCAACAAAAATCACTGAAAAATCTGAATGCCACTAACTTTTCAGACACGCCCTAGTTGTGACAGGCTATGATGATTTTCCAAATAAAAACTTCTATAATATGCATGTAAGTTTTCTCTTTGAAAATAACTCGATTCATTGCAAAAATTGGTCGCCATTTCTAAATGTTCAGTTAACATATAATCAGGTTCCGGCAATTCTTTAGGTATTTCTTTAGGTAGGTCCATTCTCTTCTCCTTCTTTTGGCTAGTGCGGCTACGAGCATTAACTGATTATGAAAACTAAATAGATGAGCACGGAAGGGAGCGTTATCATTATATATATCGTAACATAAAAAGGAAAATAGAGCTTTTATTATGAATAATGAGCAGTCATACTATAGTTTTCCAAGTGATAAAAATGATAGATTTCAGCAATGGGTTGATTTAGATCGTGGAAGATTGTTCAGTGAACTAGAGGGTATGTATCTGCTTATAGAAACAAAGAAATGAGTATGGTGATAGAAGGGTTAATTCTTCATAGTTCTGAAGTCTTTGTTCTGCCTCATTTGTTTTTTTTTGAGAGGCTGTTCACAGCTTTTGAGGGTTTTAAAACATAATTTGAAAAGAATAGATGAGACTACTGGATATGCGATGAGCATTTGCCAAAAGCACAGGAGCAAGTCTCGTATGAGCATAAGATGCGTCAATATAAATTAACGGCAATCGTCGTTTGTCTAGCATTCTGCTGGATCAATGGGTCAGACTCCATTTAAAGCTTATCGTCTGTATACGGCTGTCTCTTTGTATATAAAAATAAATTTTGACAAATTTATTCCCGTCAGAGCTTCGTATACCATCCCACTAGCTGTTCCTGAAACAGTGTGACTGGTAATTTCACTAAAAATTCTACAAAAGTGGAACTGGCAAACTAGCAGTGTCCTCCAATTAAATGAATAGTAGATATGCTGAAGTATCTGGATGATTCAGCTTCACAGCAGATTAATTTGCTGTGAAGTCTATTCTTTATGTAAAAGTAATTGTATATATGTCTTTATAAATATTAGTTACCATTTTTTTGTATGTATAGTACAATTGTGATAATCAAAATTCAAAGGAGAAACACAAGGGATTTTCAGGATGAAGAAGGAAGTTAGGGAATATAGTTATCAAACATTGTTGTGAACTACAATGTTTGATTATTGGGATAGTAATTGCAGTTGCTGATTTTTTATGTAGTGAAAAAGAATAAATGGAAGTATATTCTTATTGATTTTTGTGGGGATTATATCTCAACAATAAATAAAACAGTAATCTCCAGACTCTCCAGTGGAAGTTTATCAAAATTTCAAGATGAATAAGGCTGTCTTTTCAGTGAGTATTCTTTTTCCGGTATATTTATTTTCGGGAGATTACTTTTCTTGAAAAAAATTGGAGAATGATGTGGCTGGGAATATTTCTTGCAATTGGGGTGCTTTTTTTCTATTTTGTTCACGGAATATCTATGATAGGAATTGCTCTATTATGTTCTGTAATTGTTATTTGGAGTATGGTGTATTCTACGAATCTATTCATACCACTGTGCTGATTGATAGAGTGATAAAAATGACGTTGAATGCACCTCTTTTATTTTTTCAAAACCTAATCAATAGTAATTTAAAAAGATAACGGTTTATGGAGCAGCTGTCAAACGGTTTTCCCAGATATGAAAAATCAGAAGTGAGAGATAGAGCAACTGAACTTTAAAAATTTTACAAGGATGTGAAAAATAGTCTGGAAGAGCTAAATTGGAAACTACAAACATGAGATTAAAAGCTGCAGAAACAGAGAAAGTGAAGATTTTCCGACGTAATAACACAAATATTAAAGCACTAATTATTGTTAGTCTTTCAGCTGACAATCGGCAAAAAGCATTTGTAAATATTTGAAGAAAGGAATAGAGATATGATTTATGGCTATTTAGAAAAAAATCTTTTGAGAGCAGTTAAGCTGGTAGATTTACTAATGGGAGAACGATATATTGATATTATGGTACTTTCAAGAAATTTGAAGTGCACGCCAGTTACTGTACGAAATGATATAAGTTACTTAAAAAATACGCTGGATATTGATATTATGGAAAATAATTCTGAGACCTATAAAATTGATTTTTTTACTCTAGAAAAACGCGAAGCACTTTGCCATAAAATTTACGCTCAATCCCTTTTTTTGAAAGCGCTTGAATATTTTCTGGTCCCTTCTGAAAAAAAATATATTGACTTTATTGATGAGCAATTTATCTCCGTATCTAAAGGCTATTTAGTAAAAGAAAATGTAGAAAAATTTCTAAAAGAGCTTGATTTAGAAGTCTCTGGTAATCAAATTATAGGAAATGTCATTAGAATTCGATTTTTATCTGCAATTTTGTTTAAGCAATTTGGCATGAATACAATAAGAAGAGACAAGAAAATAATAGAAAAATCGAACAATGTTCTTTATGCTACAGAAAAAAGTTTAGATGTTTCTTTTTCAAAAAGTGAAAGACATTTTTTTTGTATGTTGCTTTTGACAGCTGCTGATAAAAAGCTGTTTATTGGTAAATTGGAATTTCCGTTGGAAATATTGGAGGCTGTCAAGAGCTATCCTCGACCAATAGAGTTTGAAGAAGCTGTTGAGAAAAACTTTAAAGAAATTTGGGGAGAATACTTTGAGTCTGAATATTTATTTTCTGTTCTATCTTTAATGATTATTAATACGCATGTATTTGATCAGACAATGTCTCAGGAAAAGTTGTTTGCTCATCGCAAAGTTTTTCTGCAAGATCCACATGTAGAGCGATTGATTGATTTATTTGAAAAAACTTTTTTTATAGATCTTACATCTAAAGATTGGTTTTTAACAGCAATTTTTATTTTTTTGAAGGATGTAACATTGAATCTGCATCCGTTATTATCAACCGATTTTTTGAGAATTAGTGAATCCGATCCTAAACTGTATCAGAAGATCAAACAAATCATCAAGAAATGGAATGTATATGGTCTGAACATCCCGGAAAAACATATTGAATTATTATGCTATCGATTAAGTCCTTTCATGTTTAAAAGACGACTTGCTGCAATTACCTTGATATCAAGCAATAGTATAGATTGTCAAGTTACTGAAATGTTGATCAAAGATTTTTTATCAGAAACCATTCACTTTTCTGTTTTTACAGATATAGTTGAAGTCAATGAGAAAGCAGATAAAATAGAAGAAACCTTGTTTCTTATTGATAAGAAGGATATCTTTTCAATAGAAAGTATTTACCTTCCTCATTACCTATTACTTGATTTTCCACCTGAAATAAAAGATATAAAAGAAATATTAACCCATCTATTCATTTAGGGTGTGTCTGAAAACTCAAGCAGCGAATAGTTTGATAATTTTTATCGAACGCCTCGTCATAAATACTCGCTTATGAACCACATAAGCGGTGTTTTCTTCCTTGATTTCAACAAAAATCACTGAAAAATTCGAATGCCACTAACTTTTCAGACACGCCCTAGTTTTTTTATAGAATAACTTTTTTCTGATGCAGACTTTAATATAATTAGGGATCTGGAGCGATATTTTGAACAGATATTGCTCTAGATCTATTTTTCTATATACATTCCGTAAAAAAATAAGATTACAAATAAAGCCGATCAGTAAGTTGTTCAGGAAGAGTATTGACTTAATCAACGAACATTCGAACAGCCAAGGTAATCTGATAATACTTTGATAGGTAGGTCTTCTAATGAGAACTATCTTATTTGTCTTCAAATGTATCATGAATAGCAAATCGAGAAGGGTATCATTAATAGTTTATAGGATGGATATAGAATCTATTTTATTAAAAATTTTCCAAATTTTTTTTCGATGGTTTGGAAAACATTATGTGGAAGATATTTATAATGATAGATAGATATTTATTAGAATTAGCCTATGTGATGTTCTTCCCTGCAATAGCATAAAACTTATCAAATTCATAATAATAAGTCACATCGAAAAAAATCGGATTATTTAGAAGATGATAAATTATATGTTTGGCAAGGAAATCACTGCATGCTAATCAAAAAATCAGGAGGTTATTATGAAAAAGCATTTAAGTATAATGTTCCCAATATTTGTTGTCGTATCTCTATTAACTGGTTTATCATCATCTTCGCAAGCAACAACCAATAGTCACGAGGAGTTAATCATAGTTCAAACAGATGTCTTAGATTCAGAGGATACATTAGCAGATAGAAAATTTCTTGAAAATATTGATGAAAATACGAATCTTGAAATAAATGAATACACTAAAAATGACTCAAATTTGGTTATCACTGATAACTCCAATGAAGGTGTAGATACATTTGAGGCGCTCTTAAACGCAATTGCAGCAGCAGATACTGATAACAATTTAACTACTATCAAAATCAGCCAAGATATAAACGTGACCTCTACAATTCAGATAGAATCTGGTCAAAATATTCAATTAGTAGCGAATGGGCAAAACGTCTCGTTGTTTCATAGTATGGTTGATACAGATTCAGTGATAAGAATAGCTGAAGATGCCACTTTTATCTTAGGGGAAACAACAGATGATTATATTATTACCGTGGATGCCAATGAAATTGGCAAAGGTGAATTAATCTATAATTTAGGAAACTTCTATTTAAATAAGGGAATCATACGAGGGGCAATCGGCGGTGATGAGAGTAAAACTGGTGGCGGAGTGTATAACGGTGGATATTTTGAAATGAATGGCGGCAGTATTCAAGATAATATTGGGTATGGTCTCAGTGGGGCTAACGGAGGCGGCGGAATTTATAATGTTGGTGAATTTGTAATGAATAGTGGTAGTATATCCAGAAATTCTACTGGATTACCAGCAGATTTTGAAAGTAGTATCGGGGTGGGCGGCGGAATTTTTGTAAGGAATGGCTCTATCACTTTAAGAGGTGGTGAAATCACTGATAATACAGCTGGCAGTGGAGGTGGTGTTTATATTTATGGGATCAGTAACATAGCCGGGCAATATGGTACAGCAACCTTCGGCAATGGCTTGATTACAGAGAATTCAGCAACATTGCAAGGTGGTGGTGTCTGGCTTTGTCAAACAGGCGAGCTGAGCAGCTATGTTAATGATACTATGTCAGTTGTTGGCAACACAGTGGCTGTTGTGGATGATTATCGCGTAGGTGGAGATGACTATTATTCAGAAGGAATGACAGGTGATTACTCTGTAAGTTTACCTAGGGTATCAATTCTTGGAGACGCGTTTGCCTATTATAGAGATGAGCCTGCAGCTCGATATTCCTTAAGTACTACGCCTAATCCTATTTCGGTAGATGACTTGGATTTTTCTGATTTGGTATACTTACATGCAGAAGTAGCTAATGCAGCTGCACTAAAGTCAGAAGCAAAATTGCTCATTTCTGGAAATAAGGCTAGAGAAGGCGGAGGTGTAGCAAATAATGGAATTGTTAATTTTGGTTATGAATCAACTTCTATTTTGCTCAATTTAACAGCTGAAAAATTATTAACCGGCAAAGAACTGACAGCAGATCAGTTTAGCTTTGAATTAATCGATTCAACGGACACCGTGATTGAAACAGTTCAAAATGATGCCGATGGAATAATCAATTTCAGTGAACTTGAATACACGACCTCAGGAGTTTACGAGTATACCATCAGAGAAGTCAATGATGAACAGCCAAATATTACCTATGACGATCATGAATTGAAGGTAACAGTTACTGTAACAGAAGAAAATGGTGAGTTGACAGCCGCTGCAGCCTATGAAGGAGAAGTTGTTTTTAGCAACAGCTATACAAGTACTGCAGCCAATATTGTATTACAGTCCAGAAAATTATTAACCGGCAAAGAACTGACAGCAGATCAGTTTAGTTTTGAATTAATCGATTCAACGGACACCGTGATTGAAACAGTTCAAAATGATGCCGATGGAATAATCAATTTTAGTGAACTTGAATACACGACCTCAGGAGTTTACGAGTATGCCATCAGAGAAGTCAATGATGAACAGCCAAATATTACCTATGACGATCATGAAATAAAGGTGACAGTTACTGTAACAGAAGAAAATGGTGAGTTAACAGCCGCCGCAGCCTATGAAGGAGAAGTTGTTTTTAGCAACAGCTATACAAGTACTGCAGCCAATATTGTATTACAGTCCAGAAAATTATTAATCGGCAAAGAACTGACAGCAGATCAGTTTAGCTTTGAATTAATCGATTCAACGGACACCGTGATTGAAACAGTTCAAAATGATGCCGATGGAATAATCAATTTCAGTGAACTTGAATACACGACCTCAGGAGTTTACGAGTATACCATCAGAGAAGTCAATGATGAACAGCCAAACATTACCTATGATGATCATGAATTGAAGGTAACAGTTGCTGTAACAGAAGAAAATGGTGAGTTGACAGCTGCCGCAGCCTATGAAGGAGAAGTTGTTTTTAGCAATAGCTATGCTAATACTACAGCCAGTATTGTATTACAGTCCAGAAAATTATTAACCGGCAAAGAGCTGACAGCAGATCAGTTTAGCTTTGAATTAATCGATTCAACGGACACCGTGATTGAAACAGTTCAAAATGATGCCGATGGAATAATCAATTTTAGTGAACTTGAATACACGACCTCAGGAGTTTACGAGTATACCATCAGAGAAGTCAATGATGAACAGCCAAACATTACCTATGATGATCATGAAATAAAGGTGACAGTTACTGTAACAGAAGAAAATGAAGGCTTGATAACAACCGTGGACTATAAGGAAACGCCGGTCTTTACAAATAATTATCAGACAACTAGTAATAGTCAGCCAGATGAAGCGTCAGAAAGCACCGTAAATCAAGTTCAAGATAAATTTCCTTCAACAGGAACAATAGCTAATTTTTTCTTTCTTCTAACAGGAATAATCAGTGTTTGCATTACACTAATTATTTGGTGGAGAAATAATATCAGAAATTAGGATGTGTCTGAAAATATGAGCGACGAATATTTCCGCTATTTTTCTGGAACTCGTCGTCAGAAATTCTCGCCTATGCACCACATAGCCTGCGCTTTCTTTCTAGATGTCCCCAAAAATTTCTGGAAAATTCAGATTTCACTATACTTTCCAGACACGCCCTGGTTAATCATGGTTATATTTATGTAGATTATTTGGAAAGAATAAAGAAAGGGCAGATTTTATAATGAACTTGGGTATCTGGTAAGATGAAAAAATGTCATCGCAACATTTCATATGCTATTAAGGTTCCCGCATCAATCAATACAGTATGCAGACCACTAAATAAAGAAAGAGAAATAATCGCCGGATGTCGTTGGTGGTCGGACAAAAAAAGTCGAGCCTGTTTACTCATGAAGACATCTCCTGTATGATAACGTTTTACAATTAGATTGATCTTTGACTAGTGATAACACGAAACATAGACGTGCATCTTAAAACATGTCACAATAACCTAGTTACTCCGCAGTCGTAATAAGAAAGCCTCGGGCTTGCCCGAGGCTTTCTTATTTATTTTGGCATAGTTCCTCGTATCTACTTTCTTTAGATCATTGAATTCTTATCACTAATATTCATTGACAATGGGCTAAAATATTTTTGTTCTAAGAAGAATTAAATTTAAAAACCACACAACTATTTTAGAGATAAAATCAAAATAGTTGTGTGGTTTCTGTTTGTTTTAGAAAAGGGGGCCGTTTATTTTTGTTATAGTACTAGAAATATTGATAGTTAACAAATATATTTTAAATTGATCACTATCTATACCAATGTTTTTGTTATAGTATCCTATTGTAGTGAAATTAATAATAAAAATTAATGTTTTTCATAATTGTATACTAATTTATACAACTGACTTTCAGAATGTCTATGTGTACGAAGTGATAGAGAACAAAATAATTGAAGACAGTGAAGTAGAATATATTGAAAATCAGTCTATGGGAGAGCACTCAATTGTAACTCTAATTCGATGTGAAGGAAATGTTGGGACTCGGTTTTGTCGACTCGTTCAAGGAAGGCTTGTAAACACTCAAACATTTGACGAAGTTCCTACTCTTTTGAAGAAGATGAACTTAACGAGAGAAGCAAAAACAGTTGATGGAGTATTGTTAGAAGAGAATCCAGTATCTCCTTTCGAACAATTTAGTATAGAGATTGCAGCATCAATCTTGTCAGATCCAGTTCAAACTTTGATTCCATTAATTTTATTGTTGATCTTCCCAGTTATATTTTTATGTTTCATTTAGTACACTTTTCAAGTTGTTTGCAAGGCTATCATAAAAAAGGGAGGTTTTTATATGCTGAATAGAACCATTTATAATACCTTAGGAAAACCTATTAAAAATGATTATTATAAGTTTAGAGATATTCCTTGGTATGTAGATTGTGATTGTGGTAAAAAAGCTGAACGAAAAGCAAATAAAGAAATGATTTGTTTTAGTTGTGGTACTAAATATAAATTACAACATAAGGAATTTGTACGTGTGAAAAAATGATCGGCGATAGCTCAATTAGAAATTTAAGGCACGAAGTCGTCTCTTGACGCGAATACTACCAATGGTATCAAAGATGAAATACGAATACTATGTAAAACGTGAGACTGAAGATATAAAAAATTAATTTATGAAATTTTGTAGTATCATTGATTTTCTGCCTCCAAGATATCCCTGTTATTTTCCATTCACTCTTGTTGATAGCAGATAGTTAGTTAAAAAAATACAGGATTATTGCGTATCAATTGCAAATTTTTTGATCAATAACTATGCATTTGTTTTGTGTTTTTAAATATTTAGTTTACAAAAAAATGTATTAATGATAATATTTTGTTATATCGGTAGAAAGAAGGTCTTATGAATGAAAAAGTTTTTTTTATCAGTTGTTGTCTTTTTTGCTGTTGGAGGAGTACTTTTACCTTTGGCTGTTAGTGCAGAAGAAGTTGGCGGCTGGAGTGAAGAAACAGGAAGTTATACTAATTACAATGAGTTTTTAACTCGTAGTACAGCCAGGCATACAGGGAAAAGAGAAACAAAAGTAATGGGTGGAACTACCTGTTCCCGAGCGCATGGATGGACTACATGGAGTGGCGTGTTTCACTATACCACTGCACAAATGGAAAGATATTGGACAGGGGCAGTGGTCAACACTTCCGGAAGAAGATGGGGAACTAGTAGTACGGAAGCTATATCTCCTTGGTTTAAACCTGCATATGGAGGGGATACAGCTGCTGCAAGAACTTACTATGGGAGATAAGATATTTAATTAGTATTTTTTTGATATGAGAATAGCGTTATTGGGGTTAGGAAAAATAAAGTTTTCTAACTCCAATTGTGTTTAATCAAGAAAAATAAATTAGGATGATTTTAATTATAGAGGTGTATTCATGAAAAATAAAAATATGCTCATTTCTATTTTCTTAGTTTTTAGTACATACTTTTTACTTACGTTGGTAAATGAGTATCACGTAAGACAAACTAAATTATTTTTAGAGAGTAACGACTTGTATTCAATTGAGCATCTGTTTGTCAAAGACAATTTTAAAACAATAGTGGACAATACATTCAAAGATGTAGATGATTTAGCGGTTTTTGTACCCTTGGAAAGTAATAATGCAGATATAGTTAGAGGATATTTTTCCAAAGATTATTCAAACAAGCTATTTCCTTTAAGTAAAGGTAAATTTTTCTCAATACCCAATTCTAAAGAAGCATTAGTTGGCAATGAAGTGGTTGTTGTTGAAAACGGTGGAAGAGAGTACTACGTCTATAATAATGTGAGCTATAAGGTGATTGGGTATTTGGGATGCAGTAGACCCAGCTTTTTAGATAATTCTGTTTTAATTAATGATTCAGCAGTATTTGATTCTGCAAAGAAATTTTTAACAGTAGATGGCACAAAAATTGGAAATAATTATAAGGCATATTATGAGAAAAAAGACTACTATCGAAATAATATTGGACTTGACAGAAAAATAAACAGCGATTTCTTTTCCCCAATTATTTATGGGCTAAGTTTAGTCATTATTTTAATGTGCAGTGTTCTGATGGCTTATATTGTGTATATGGATTTGAAAAAAGAAAACGAAGTGAATTATATTTTAGGTCTGTCGACACTTAAAAGATATAGTAAATGCAGCAGCTATTTACTTATAATCAGCCTGTGTGCAGGCATTCCCAATCTGCTTTCTTCTTATTTATTAAGAGATATCTCTGTTGATTATTACTTTTTGACAAAGCTGTTTTGTTCTGAAATTGTTTTCTTATTAATTATTTTTACAGTTTTTTTTATAAAGGGAGAGGGGAAATTAAGAAATGGAATTGATTTATAATCTCAAGAGAAATGGTCTTTTAATTTTATTGAAATCCAGCATATTACTTCTGCTTCTTTTTTTACTCTATATATTTTTTTCCTTTTCAAGCAACATAAATAGGCAGCTTCACTATACAGTGAAGGAAGGTACAGAGAATAAGATGTTTGCCATGGTGGATACATTATTTGATCCAGACGATTTTTATAATTTTAGGCAATCCCAAGCATCTTTGGAAACCGTAAAAACGTTTTATAATCTATTAAATAGAAATGAAGCCCTGAACTTTGCATCGTCGTTTGATCAACCTTTACAGCTCGAAAATTTTCGAGGAGGAATAGAATTTAACGAACGCTATGGGATGGGAAGCGAAGTAGAAATTGTCGATAGCTATCTTGATCCAATTACCAATATTACGGTTTCAGATATAAAGGCATTCCAAATGAACAAACATTTTTTTGATTTCTATAATATTCAGCTTGAGCAAGGTTCCAGTGATTTTTGGCATGAATTGAGTTTAGAACAAGATACGCTGCCAATTCTTCTGGGAGCGGATTACAAAAAGATCTATAATTTAAATGAAGTTTTGAGCGGAATTTTTTATACTAAAGAATATAAATTTAAAGTTGCAGGTTTTTTGGAGAAAGATACTTCTGTCTTTTATAAAAATGACATTAATAAATATTTGGATAATTATATAATCGTTCCTTATCCAGAAAAGTTGCTGGATGTTACTGAAAGTAATAAAGAATTTTTAGGCATTTTGTATTTTGCTATGATAGGTGGGGACATTATTATCAAACAGGGACAAAATTTTGATTATTTGAATAATTTGTTGTCGAGTATTGCAAAAAAATCCGATTTTTACGACTATACCCTCTTGGATATTCCCGCTTTCACTTTGCAGTATCATCGGATGTACGGGCTTATCAACACGAATCGAACATTATTGTACTGGATTCTTATTTTCATAACCTTATCTATTTTAAATATAATGATATTTCTTACTTACAAAATTTATAATCAGAGAAGAAAAAGATACGCTATCGCTTATTTTAATGGTGAGTCAATAAAAAAGATAAAGTCATTACTTTTTAATGATGTGGTCTTTGGTAATGTTCTTGTTTCATTAATTTTTAGTTTTTGTTTTCTTGTGATGCCTATTAAAAATATGCCAATTTTTTTAATTGTCTTACTCAGCACTTTTGGTTTTCTGATTTTTGACTATTCTTTGATGGTCATGTTCTTGAAGAAAGATGTACATTTAAGCTTTTCTGATTTTTATTAAAAGAAGGGAGTTATGACACTTGATTGATTTACATGGTATAAGAAAAACAATTCCTAAAACCCAAATATTACTTTTCGATAATATGGAATTCTCTTTAGGGGAATATCGCTCAGTTGCTATAACTGGACGCAGCGGATCGGGGAAAACGACACTTTTAAAGCTTTTGGCTGGTTTAGATACAGTGTATGATGGAGTCTATACATTTGAAAATAAAATAGTTAGTAAAAGTACGTCGAAAAATATTGAATTTAGGAAAAAGAATATTGGGCTCATAACTCAAAATTATAATTTACTAGAGGATAGAAATGTAAGTGCAAATATTCAGCTTGCTTTGGGAAGAAAGAAAAACACCCAGAAAGTAAATAAACTACTTGATTTAGTTGGACTTTCAAATTATGGCTTAAAAAAAATATCAGAAATTTCCGGTGGAGAAGCACAAAGAGTGGCAATTGCCAGAGCTTTGATAAAGAAACCCAAAGTTTTACTAGCTGATGAGCCTACAGGGGCTTTAGATGAAAAGACAGAGCAGGAGATACTGGCACTTCTTGAAAGAATCAAGCAAACTGGAGCCAGACTGATAATGGTTACTCATAGTGATGCTGTGGCAAAGATTTGTGATGCTCAATTCATACTTGAGAATGGTAAGCTGTTATTAGTAAATAACTGAGTGAAATCATTATGGTTTGGATATAACAAAAGCGTAAATAAAAAAATCTGGTGACCTTTTCTATGATACAGAATAATTATAATAACTGATAACATTATTTATAAGGGCATTGCAGTGAGAACGTTGAATCTTATCAGAACCTAAAGTTATTTGCTTTGTGCGCAGCAATGATATCAGAGCAAGGAAACTATTTGGTATAGCAGAAAAATATAGAGAAAATAGTGAAAAATAGACGTTATTTTTTGTTTACAAAATATAGTTTATGTGATTTAATCCAATTATAAAAATAGTTGTAACAGTAAGAATGGGAGCTCAAAAAAATGAAGAAAAAGTTGTTTATAGCTATGTGCTTATTAACAGTATTCGGCTCCTTTTTTGGGAAGGAAGTTTTTGCTGAGGCAGTTGAGAGTAAGCAATCAATCGTTCAAACTCGTGCTGATATTATTGGTTGGCGATATAAGACTAAAAACGGTAAGATGTATAAAAGAAAATATAATTATTCTAAGCAAAAATGGATGGGGAACTGGATATTGGCAGTATGATAATTACAAACCTTTTAGGTAGTTGAGAGGAATACGGTATGGAAAAGATGAAAATTAATCCGAAAGAACAGCAAGTACTTAATATTTTATGGAAAAAGAATGTACCTGTAACAGCAAAACAAATTTGTGAGATTGATACTACATTAGTGATGAGTACAGTTCAAGTTACTTTGAAGAAGTTGATGAATAAGGGATTGGCAAAGGTATCGGATATTGTATATAGTGGAACTGTTTTAACAAGAAGTTATACCTTTTCAATAAGTAAAGAAGAGTTTATTCTTAATCAATTTGAGGATATCAAATTAACAGAACTGATTTCTCAATTTTTGGGATCTCGCGCTAAAAATGATGAGGTAGAGGAAATAAAGGCAATTGAAGATTTAATTAGATCGAAGAAGAAAGAACTGGAGTGAGTATTTTGCATTTATCACTGTCTTCGTTTATGACTTTTCAATTTGGGAATTCAATAATTCTAATTTTAATTTTTTTGTTAATGAGATATCTGGGGGATAGCAGACTAGTCAGTTCTAATGTTCTTTATATTTTTAGTGCTCTTTTTATTTTAAGATTAGTAATTCCTTTTGAATTTTTTCACACAATAACTTTACCTTCGAGGGTTCTCTTACCAGCAATAAATAAGTTGTTAGCATATAAAATAGTTACCCTCTGGAGTGATATTGCAGTGTCACTGTCATCCGTTTTACTTTTTGTTTGGCTATTCGTTTTGAGTATAAAGCTTATCAGATTTATAAAGTCATATTCTAAGATAAAATCTTTCTCTCGTCTTTGTTCAGATTCAGATCAAATTCATTATAAAGATAAATCATTAAAGATTCTTTTTGTAGATGAACGTATCCCTCCATCAGTGATAGGAGTATTTTCACCGATTATTGTTCTTCCTAAAAACTGTTTTACAGATAGAGAGAAAGAGCTGATTTTATCCCACGAACTTACACATATTTCAAATTTTGATTTATACATAAAGTATGTGTATTCTTTAATTTCAATTATTTACTGGTGGAATCCTTTAATTTATCTATTCAGGGATAGAATGGATCAAATATTGGAAATTAGAGTGGATTCGAATGTAATACATACTTTTGATGAAGCTCAAAAAATCGAATATGTTGAGACCTTGATAAAAGTAAGTAAACTTCAGAGTGAAAACCAAAATTACTCTTTCAATAAGAATGTATATTTTAATTTTTCATCAAAATCATCTTCTAAGTTATTGCAAAGATCTAAATGTATTTTAAGTGGTCAAAAAAATAAACTATCAGTTGAAATACTCATGGGAATAATTGTGGTGTTATTCTTTTTGTCTAGTGCTGTTATCTTTGAACCTTATGCAGTAGATCGTGAGACAGAATCTGTAACCTACGACATATCAACGAAAAATAGTTTTTTTGTTAAAAACGGCAGTAACTATGATATGTATGTTAATGGTGAATATATTATCAGTTATGAATCTGATAAAATTCCAAAAGAATTCGAGCACATTAAGCAAATTGATACAATTGAAGAAGAATAATTCCTTGGTCTTTGAAGAGTAAAAAAGATTGGTTGTTACGGGTATTGTCAGAAGAAATCGAATAGAAAAGGCAAGTAGAGGCTCCATGTCAAACATTCATAAACTCGCACTACTCGTTCGTCTTGAATAATGAAAGGTGTAGTATATTCAAGATGTAAAGGGGAAAAGTCGATACGATTTTTGGAAAGTAATATATGCTGAATGTCAAATTAACTTGCTTTATCTCTCGATAATCCTGAAATATAGCCTATAAGTACGTGTATAAAAATTTGATAGAATAAGAAATAAGGCACTCCTTTCCTGCTTTTGATGAAGGAGTGCTTTTTATGGAAATCATTTATGAATGTTGTGCTGGTATGAATGTTCATCAGAACAATGTTGTTGCTCATTTGATTAGGAGGATTATTTACTATATGATTTTGCAAAATGAATTTTATAAAGAATAGATATTATTAGGAATTGTTCTTTGAAAAAAATTCTCTTAGGTGAGGCATTTTGATTTATCTTTAAATTGGTTTTAGTTGACGTTAATTTAAAGGAATTCAAGGTGTCTTTTCTAGTGTAAATAAAAGATGCCGATGATTGCTCACTAACATTATTAATTGCAGCGCCTTTTTCAGTAAGCGCAAAATTAAAGCGCAGGTTTCTGTTTATTTGCCAGCAGAAACCTGCGCTTATTTTTTCTATCTAATACTTATTTGTTAATTACTTTTGACACGACTTTTCGCAGCATATCAATTGGAATTGCCGCTATGGAAAGTCCTAGGACAATTGCCCATTCTGTAACACTCAGCGGAGTAGTTCTCAAAATTGCTCCGCCGACAAAGGTCATTAGAATCTGAACAACGATAATCAATATCATGATACGCAGGAACATTTTATTTCTGTTCAGGTTATCAAAGATGTTCAATTTCTCTGTTCTGACATTGAAACCATTAAACACAGCATACAGAATAAAGAATGAGAAGAATCCTGTGTAAAGTGCAATATTGCCTGTTCCGCTGGTGAAATACTGAGATAAGAAGGTTCCTTTCAACATCCAAAGACCAATCCCTGTAATTATTACACCTTCAAAAACAAAAGCAGCTAACATGGAGGGGGTCACAATATTTTCATCACGACGTTTTGGCTTCTCTCTCATATAACGCTTCAGGGTTGGTTCGGCACCGAATGCCAAAGCAGCCAGTGTATCCATTACCAGGTTAACCCATAGCATTTGGGTGATGGTCAGCGGATGATCAATACCGATAAACGGAGCAATGAAACTGATTAATAAAGCACCAACATTTAATGTCAGTTGGAACACAATGAACTTCTGAATGGAACGATAAATCGTACGACCAAACAAAATGGCTTGAGTGATAGATTTAAAGTTATCATCAAGAATAACAATGTCTCCGGCTTCTTTCGCAACTTCGGTTCCGCTGCCCATTGCGAAGCCGACGTCAGCACGTTTTAGGGCTGGACTGTCATTTACACCGTCACCAGTCATTCCGACTACTAAGCCGATTTCCTGTGACAGACGAACCAGACGAGATTTATCAGTTGGCAATGCACGGGCGATGACGCGAATATTTGGAAGAATAGATTTTACTTCTTCATCCGGCATTTCATTTAATTCCTGAGAAGTCAGAACAACCTCGTTATCTGCAGTCAAAATTTTAGCATCTTTGGCAATGGCGATTGCTGTTTCTTTACGGTCCCCAGTAATCATAACTACCTGTACGCCTGCTTGATGAACTTCTTCGATTGCTTCAATGGCTTCTGGACGTACGTCATCACGGATTGCCAGAATGCCGATTAACGTATAGTCATTTGGCAGACTTTCTTCTGTAATGATGTCTTCTGTAGTTGCTAAAAGCAGTACACGAATAGATCGTTCTGCCAATTCATTAATTTCTGTTTCCAGAACTGTTTGTTTTGTAAAAGGCTGTTTATGTCCATCTGTATCATAGTAAGCAGAACAGTTTGGCAGGATCATTTCAGGAGCTCCTTTGATCAAGGTTGTATTCCAGTCGCCTGCTACTTGTGTTGCTGAAAACTTTCTGGCAGATGAAAAAGGGATTACTGAAACATGTTCCAAAGTTGCACGAACATTTTCATTTTTTTCTACAAATGCAAGAACGGCTTTCTCTGTTGGATTCCCTCCGATAATCAATACATTTCCGTTACTGTCTTCAGAAATTACTGCATTTGTGTTGTTGATAACAGCACTGCTGATAATTTTTTGCAGTTTCTCTGGAACATCAGCCAATGTATCAAAACTGTCATTCGCACCATTAATAAAGGAAACGACATCCAATTTTCCTTTTGTGATTGTTCCTGTTTTATCAGAAAACAGCATGTTCAAGCTTCCGCTTGTTTCGATCCCTTCCAGTTTACGAACCAGAATATTGTTGCGAAGCATTTTCTTCATATTTTGGGAAAGTACCATGGCAATCATCATTGGTAATCCTTCAGGAACAGCAACAACGATAATAATTACTGCAAGAATGAAAGCTTCAACGATATCATTTCCGAAAGCACCAAGATTTGAGAAGTATTCAGAAATTTGAGCTCCATCAAAACTGTTCTGTACTAGGATGCGGTTAATCATAAAGGCTGCAAAAATCAATATACCGCCAGTATAACCAACTTTAGAAATTGTATCAGCCAGACCGGCAAGCTTTAACTTCAATGGAGACTCACGCTCATCAATGGTAAGCTCAGAAGCCATTTGTCCGAAGAAGGATGCATCTCCAATTTTTGTCACCTTCATTACCGCTTCACCAGAAGTAATAACTGCACCACGGAACAATGCATGTTCATCAAAGGTATCACCATCTTCATAGATCCCGCCTTTAGGAAGAGGGATTTTTTTAGCTTCATCAGATTCTCCGTTCAGAGAAGCCTGGTCTACTTTCAAATCACCATCAAGCAAGAGTCCGTCAGCAGGAATTTTATCTCCTGTCTGCAGAATAATTTCATCTCCCTGAACAATGTCATCAATTTTAATTTCAGCAACATGACCATCACGATAGACTTTTACAACAATTTTAGAAGCATCCTCCTGTAGTTTTTGGAAGGCACTTTCATTTGAGTATTCGCTCCATGTTCCAATCAATGTTGCTAGTAAAACAGCAATTGCAATTCCCAGAGCTTCATACCACTCTGCATAACCAAGAAAAGAAAAAATCAGATTTAGTACCAACGCAACGATCAGAATTTTAATAATTGGATCGTCAAAATTTCCTTTTAATTTGTCAAGAAATGACTCAGCCTGCTTTTCAGTCAAGGCATTTGTCCCATGCTCTTTGCGGGATTGTTCGACCTGTTCAGCCGTTAAACCAGTAAATGTTTTGTTCACGTGTTACTCTCCTTTTTGTTGTGAAAATAATCTTTCTAAAAGATTGTAGTCATATTATGGTCCGATGTCCCCATTCCTAATCTGCTCCTACCGCTGAGAGAAAGGAGTAAGGACTATGGCTCTCCTTTTCATTGTGGAAACAATCTTTCTAAAAGATTGTAGTCATATTATGGTCCGATGTCCCCATTCCTAATCTGCTCCTGCCGCTGAGAGAAAGGAGTAAGGACTATGGCTCTCCTTTTCATTGTGGAAACAATCTTTCTAAAAGATTGTAGTCATATTATGGTCCGATGTCCCCATTCCTAATCTGCTCCTACCACTGAGAGGAAGCAGAAAGGACTGCGGCTCTCCTTTTCATTGTGGAAACAATCTTTTTAAAAGATTGTAGTCATATTATGGTCCGATGTCCCCATTCCTAATCTGCTCCTACCACTGAGAGGAAGCAGAAAGGACTGCGGCTCTCCTTTTTGTTGTGAAAATAATCTTTCTAAAAGATTGTAGTCATATTATGGTCCGATGTCCCCATTCCTAATCTGCTCCTACCACTGAGAGGAAGCAGAAAGGACTATGGCTCTCCTTTTCATTGTGGAAACAATCTTTCTAAAAGATTGTAGTCATATTATGGTCCGATGTCCCCATTCCTAATCTGCTCCTACCACTGAGAGGAAGCAGAAAGGACTGCGGCTCTCCTTTTCATTGTGGGACTGTGATATAAGTATGTCCGATACCCCTAAAGTCGAATGAACGGTGTTCCAGTCTTTGTATGATCTGAGCATTCGTAAGAAGTGTAGGAGCACATTCTTACTTGCCCTTCAGACATGTGATGAGCATTCGTAGGAGCGTAGGAACAAAGCACCTCCATGCTTCGAGGATTGGAACGAAGTCCTTCAATTCTTAGCAGCTCTGCCATTTAGAAATTGATGAGATCGAAACGAAGTCCTTCAATTCTTAGTGGCTTTGCCATTTAGAAATTGATGAGATCGAAACGAAGTGTAGTGTAGTTGAGAACCATAGACGCAGAAAAACGGATACAGCGTAATGTTTCGTCTCGAGAATCGTTGGACTCGTAGAGACAGCAGTTCTGGAAATAAGTCGAACTATACTGAAAATATGAGCAGCTCCAAGAAGGTATCCATTCACAGCTATTCATTTTATGACTGGTGTTCCTTGACAATTTCCGGATATTCCTTCTTAATTCTCTGAGATGATTACTTTTGTCCCGCCTCCCAAGTCTTGAAGTTAATTATATAGCAACTGTTATTGCATGTCTAACCCATATCTAATCCATATACTTGAACTAATGCTGTAAGACCATCTTGATAACTGCTACCGATTGCAGTGAGTTTCCATTTGCGGTTATGACGATATAATTCTCCTGCAACAATTGCTGTTTCAATAGAAAAATCTTCACCTAAATCATAGCGAATCAACTTTTCATTAGAAGCAGCATCAATAATTCTTGTAAAAGCACTGGGTACCTGACCGAAATTTTGGGTACGTTCTTCAGCGTTATCAATAGTTAAAGAAGGCTTTCATTATACAGTATTCATTTTATTAAACTAGGGAGTAGGGGAAACAACGTGGGTTTCATTACGTAGGGTTCTGAAAAAGCTGTTGATCAATCCAGAAAAAGAATAATCTGCACCATATTCTTATGCTGGCTAAAAGAACTTCATGTTCCAGTAGAAGAATATACCAATATACCTTATTCCTGCTGTGGATTAATTCGCCAAAAAGTGGGAGAAAAAGAGTTGCCGACAGAAGCGGTTTATCTAGCTCTGGGGGATCTGACATGGACTACCGGATGCTGTGGAGGGCATCTGTATGTTGGTAAGGAGTCAATGGGAATATCCAAGCTTTTTCAAATAGAATATTCTTTTGATCGAATAGAAAGATTTCTTACTGACTGAGCTTTACATAAATAATCAGACTGATGGATTAGAATAAAAAATTCAGAATTTCAGAGTCTATTTTTGGAAACATAAATTATTGCAGATAAATCTTTTTTCTGCAAATAAGGTTACGAACTTAATCTGGCTGAATGCTCGTTGGAAACTGGCTGGTTTAAAATGTACAGCTCTAAAAATAAGTAAGAATAAACAGTTGATTGTAAGATCAAAAGAAGCTACAATCATAATGACTAGTCAATTTTTTGTAATGATTAGCTTATATCTGACAATAAGAGATAGTAAGCAGTAATTAATAATAGTTGAAACAGAGCAGATAGAATCCAGAGTAAGTGAAAATACGGATTGGTCAAAAACTAGATGGAGGTCTGAGAATTGGAACATAAACAACTTAAAAAATTTCCAAAAGATTTTCTGTGGGGTTCAGCTTCTGCAGCATATCAGGTAGAAGGCGCTTGGCAGGAAGATGGCAAAGGCGTATCAGTATGGGACGAATTTGTGCGCATTCCAGGGAAAACTTTTAAAGGAACAAATGGGGATGTAGCTGTTGACCATTATCATCGATATAAAGAAGATATAGCGTTAATGAAGGAACAGGGCTTAAAAGCCTATCGCTTTTCTGTTGCCTGGACTAGGATATTCCCTAGTGGACGTGGAGAAGTGAATCGTCCCGGGCTCCAATTCTATATTGACTTAGTAGATGAATTACTTGAGAACGGAATTGAGCCGATTTTAACATTGTATCATTGGGATCTTCCTCAAGCACTTCAAGATGAGTATCTAGGATGGGAATCACGCAAGATTATTGATGATTTTACAAACTATGCAGCGGTGCTTTTTGAAACTTTCAAAGGGAAAATAAAGCATTGGGTCAGCTTGAATGAACAGAATATTTTCGTAGCTCATGGTTATCTGCTGGCAAGCCATCCACCTGCAGTGCAGGACCCAAAAAGAATGTATCAGGTAAATCATTTCGCGAATCTTGCAAATGCTGCCGTTATCAAAAAATTTCACGATATGGATATGCCAGGTATGATTGGTCCAAGCTTTGCTTATAGTCCCAATTATTCCTTTAACAGCGATCCTAAAAATGTTTTGGCAGCGGAGGACTCAGAGGATTTGAATGCGCATCTTTGGTTGGATGTATACGTCTTTGGTGAGTATCCAATTGCCGCTTTAAATTATTTGGAAGAGCAGGGACTTGCACCGGTTATTGAAGATGGGGACATCGAGCTGCTGAAAAGTGGGAAACCGGATTTTATCGGTATCAATTATTATCAAACAAATACAGCAGCATTCAATCCGCTGGATGGTGTTGGTATGGGGAAAATGAATACGACTGGTGAAAAAGGATCTTCAGAAGAATCAGGGCTTCCAGGTGTGTTTAAGCGTGTTGAGAATCCTTTTGTTGAACGAACAAATTGGGATTGGGAAATTGATCCTCAGGGCTTAAGAATTGCTTTAAGAAGGTTGACCAGCCGTTATCGTATGCCGATTCTAATTACAGAAAATGGATTAGGAGAATATGATAAACTGACAACGGAGAAAGAGATTCATGATGATTATCGTATTGATTATCTGAAACATCATGTTCATGCTATTCAGGAAGCAATTACTGATGGTGTTACCGTTTTAGGCTATTGTACATGGTCATATACTGATCTCCTCAGCTGGTTGAATGGGTATCAAAAGCGGTATGGATTTGTTTATGTTGATCAAGATGAAACTCAAAAGGGTTCGTTAAATCGATATAAAAAAGATAGTTTCTACTGGTATAAAGAAGTAATTGCATCGAACGGAGAGAGCTTGTAGAACTCAACATTAGTATGTCTGATTTTTAAGATACCAAGCTCAACGTTACAAAAATTACTGAATTTACAGTATCCTTCAAGGAGAAATGGAAGGCTGTTCAATTAAGCAAGGCTGTTTAAGACAGCAGCAAGATTAAAATCAAAAGAAGTGATCGTTCAGTTTGCTAAAGACCATGAACGATCATTTTTTGTCCATTTTTAAGTCTACGATCAGGACTAGTCTGAGAACTTTAGGAATGAGTTTTCTCGAAAAAAATAGATATGAGCTAGTTCCGTTTAAAGAGGGTCCCGGTCCCCTAAAACCGAATAAACGGTGTTTCAGTCTTTGTATGCCTTTGTGGTGATTAAGATTGAAGGTCTAAATGTTCATGAGATTGTCGTTTTGCATACTATCCCGCTAACTGTTCCTACAAAAGTGGGACTGGCAATTTTACTAGAAGTTTATATACTCGTAGAAAATCCCTGTCGCTATGAGTCTCACAATGCTCGATTCTCGATACAAATGCGTCCATTTAAAGACATGTGACGATTATTCGGAGAAGCGTAGAAGCAAGTTCTTACTTTCGATTCAATGCATTGATTTTATGAAATAAAATCAAGTTCATTCTCAGTACGTCTACCATTCCTACATCAGTAGAACTGATAATTCGGTTTCCTCTATTGTTTTCAGACACGCTCTAATTTCTTTATCTATTTATCGAGCAGTCTGTCAGTTAGGTTTTTTTGTAACTAATGTCATTATTTATGTTCTTAAGTTAAAGTATAAAAAAGAAGACCTTCTGCCGAAGCAAGAAGGTCTAAGGGGACCAAATGATAAAATTTAATGGTTCGTTTGGCTACCTTAAGTATAGATGAAAACGCTGCAGGACAACAATGGTAGAGTGCACAAGAAGTCACTTGTTTTTTCGTCAAAGTGACAAATTAAACGAAAGGTATTCTCTTTGACTATTTAGAAATTTATTTCGCTGACTTAAAAAAATTGACTGCAAACTGTTAACCATTCAGATGCTGAAATGAAAGGTTTGAACAGACTTTTTTGCACAAATAGGTTGTTGTAAAGAGCTAAGGCTATGTCAAAGCTTCTTCATGCCGTTTCTTCCAGCATAGATAGAGTATGCTGTCGATAAATATTCCTTAAATGAAGCTAGCTCTCTCTTGGTCTGGCAGAACTGTATGTGCAGTGAAGCGTACAGAGGTGGAACACCGTTTATTCGGTTATAATTATTAAGGACTGGGGGTACCTAAAATGAGAATGGGACAGAAATAAAGTTCCAAACTCTCTTCGTATCTATCCCCGAATAAACGGCGGGACAAAAGCAACTCCTTCGGAATTAAGCCGAACTATCCTGAAAATATGAGGATATATTTTCGGATATTCCTTCTTAATTCTCGGAGCTGATCACTTTTGTCCCGACCTCGGGGACGGGGACTTATATCGCAGCCCCTCTTCAAAATAATTTATTTAAGGCAGCTTAATCACTTGTTCCGTTTCCTTATCAAAGAAATGTCCTTTATTAAGATTGAATGCCAATTTAATTGTTTCACCCGGCGTATGCAGTTCGCGTGCATCTACCTTTGAAATAAACTCATGTTTTCCTACTCTGGTATAAAGCATTGTTTCGGCACCCAGTAACTCTGAAACGACAATCTCAGAACGAATCACTGTTTCAGGTGCTGCTTCCAATGCTAAAGGCTCGCTGTGGATATCTTCAGGACGAATACCGAACACGACTTCTTTCCCTTCATAACCTTTTTGAACCAGCATCTTGTTTTGCCCCTCAGGTAATCTTAAATTGAAGTCATTTCCATCAGAAATCATACCGTTATTCAGCGTAACATTGAAGAAGTTCATTGCCGGTGAACCGATAAATCCAGCCACAAAAATATTATTTGGGGTATCATATACTTCTTTAGGAGAACCGATTTGCTGAACAAGACCGTCTTTCATAATAACGATTCTGTCAGCCATGGTCATCGCTTCTGTCTGGTCATGGGTTACATAGATCGTTGTTGTTTCCAGACGACGGTGTAATTTAGCAATTTCTGCGCGCATGGCAACACGTAATTTTGCATCCAGGTTTGATAACGGCTCATCCATCAGAAAGACTTTTGCATCCCGAACGATCGCACGTCCCAGAGCAACCCGCTGACGCTGACCACCTGATAAAGCCGCTGGTTTACGCTGTAGATATTCCGTTAAGCCCAAAATTTCAGCGGCATTTTCTACACGTTTTTTAATTTCTATTTTGTCATATTTCCGCAATTTCAGTCCAAATGCCATATTGTCAAAAACGGTCATATGGGGATACAATGCATAGTTTTGGAATACCATTGCGATGTCACGATCTTTTGGCGCAACATCGTTCATAACTTTATCGCCAATAATCAGCTGACCTTCAGAGATGTCTTCTAAGCCGGCAATCATCCGTAATGTTGTTGATTTACCACAGCCGGAAGGTCCAACAAAAACAATAAATTCACGATCTGCAATATCTAAGTTAAAGTCTGTCACTGAGTAATTTTCAGCGTTGTCATATTTTTTGTAAATGTTTTTTAAAGCAATTTCTACCATTCTTTTTTCCTCTTCTCTCTGTTTTGGATGAATTTAGTATATATGAAAGCGGTATCTGCCAACAAGGGTAGGTTGCCCAAGAAATTGGACAGATTTTCGTCAATTTGCCGAAACAGGGAAAAATACTTTTTCAGATTGGATTTTAAAGGATTGTTCATCAGTAAAACAGTGAGCAGCAGGTAGGGAAAAATTTATTATTTTGGCTGAGAAATATGAGGAACAAAAAAATCGTACAAGCAGATTATTCCTGTACGATCGTGTTATTCAGCTGTTTAGTAATAAAAAACAGAGAATTAAATCATCTGTATTTTTTAATTGCAGGCTGGTATTCTCCTGGAATTTTTCCAGCCGATATTGTAAAGTATTCCGGTGCATAAACAGTTCTTTGGCAGTTGAACTGATATTTCCCTGATTGCGCCATAATATATATATGATTTCCTTCATCTCTTCATCAATTACCCATTCTTCTTTCATTGATAGAATTAGGCTGCTTTTTGCCAGTGCATCCTTGGTAAAATAATGCAGCGCTACATCAGAAATATCAAAGACCCTTTGCCTGTTCATCAAATGAGATTCTTCCCGAAAAATCGTTTGTTCCTCTTCAAAAAGAGCAGGGAATGCAGAGGTACTGCCATGAAAGCCTCCGATAAATACAGAGCTGAGTGTCCCAAAATCATCATCCAGTGTCAGGAAAATCCCTTCGAGCTCTTCTTTCGTTAATGTATACTCTGCTTGTTTTTCAATGAGCAAAGCACTTTGAGGTGTTAAGAAAAGAGAATCTTCAGCATGCGAAAAAATCCCATTAATATGTTCTTTCCATGCATCAATCAGGAAATCATCAGGCAGCTGCAGCTGGATTTGAATCACACGAAAATGTCCTTCTTTTTCAATTCTCTTCTGCCGAAATAAAATTTGATACCAGAGACTGTTAGTTGATTTTCCAGAAGAGGGAACTTCTTTGGAAAGCAATGTCAGTAATAGCTGTTCTTTCTCTGACAGTTTCTTTTTTAAAAGCCAGAGATAGCCGCTATCGGTAGGAATTGATAAGTAAGCTGGATCAATTGCCGGATAATTATGCCGCTCAGCATCCGGGTAAATGGTTCGCAGATCTTTTGGTTCCAAATATCAAGCACCTCATTTAGTAAATATTTTTTGAATAGTCGAGTATCTAAAAAATCTGTAGAAAATGATTTATTTTAACAAAATAAGTCTATCATAGCCTGTTGGGAAATGTAAGATGTGATGATGTATTATAGCTAACCAAGAGTCTATTGCTTTGAAGAAATTGAAGCGCTGATTAGCAATAGAGGGAAATAAATTTGTCATTCATTGTGAAGTTTAGAAACTGAATGTGCTCCTTTCCAACTTTAAGAGAAGTGCGGGAGATGCAGAATTTCTGTATGTAACGTATTTTTTTATTGACGACTATAAAAAATAAATTACATGATAAAATAAAAGAAATACATACTAAAATTCAGAAGAGGGAGATAATCGCATGATTACATCGGCGTATCCAAATAAGGTCAAGGTTATGGGACTGGATGGAGATATATTTGATGGACTGTGGAAGCAGTTTAATCAATATCCACATTACATTTATATAGAGAATCAAATAACTTATTTGAATGATCAGTCTAGGTTGAAAGAGCTGGAAAAATATTATGAAAGACTTGTTGCTTCACCAAATACCGTTTTGTTTTGGAGTTAGAAAACGCCGCTTCATTCACTCAAAGCTATCTACCGAATTGAAAATAAGACAGTGGTTTTTGATTTGGTTATTGATACCACTCAAAATGATTATTTGTGGGTTTTCAGAATGCTTCTATTAGGAGCTTTTGGGGTTTATTTTTTTCTGAAAGAAGATGCAGTTACAGTCAAAATACCGAAAAAATTTGCTGAACCAATTCCATCGAAAGCAGTTGTTGAAGGAGAATATGTTTATCTTGGTTTGAATGGACTGTGGAATGTTGAAAATTACACTAAGTAAAATATAGTAAAATAGTCAAAGCTTGGTAAATGAGAGTTTTTAATATAAAAAGATATGAGAAAAAGAGAATAAAAAAAGGTGTAATTGAGAATGGAGCTTTCTTGTTAATTATGATTAATATTTCACAAATTCTGTATTTAAAGGTTTTTGAATCTGTAAATTAGAATAATTATAAGTTTTTAACAATTATAATTACCTCTTGACTTTTTATGGCAGAACATTGATAATTTTAATTGTAATTTCATTTTTCAAAAATTGAATCATGAAGTTTCAGGTATTATTTACATTACGTATTCTCAATACAAATACTTTTATGGAGGAATTTTATATGTCATTAATTGGAAAAGAAGTTGAAGCATTTACTGCAAAAGCGTATCATCAGGGGGAATTTATCGATGTATCTTCTGAAGATTTAAAAGGTCAGTGGAGCATTTTCTGTTTTTATCCTGCTGACTTTTCTTTTGTCTGCCCTACCGAACTGGAAGATTTACAGGATCAGTACAAAGCATTGAAAGAACTGGGCGTAGAAGTTTATTCTGTTTCTACAGATACTCATTTTGTTCATAAAGGCTGGCATGACCAATCAGAAGCGATTGGTAAAATTGAATACATTATGATTGGTGACCCAAGTCAAAAGATTTCTCGTATTTTTGATGTATTGGATGAAGAGGAAGGGCTGTCACAACGTGGAACATTCCTTGTTGATCCTGATGGCGTGGTTCAAACAGTGGAAATCAATGCAGACGGCATCGGTCGCGATGCAAGTATTATGATCGATAAAGTTAAAGCTGCACAATACGTACGTAAAAATCCAGGTGAAGTTTGTCCTGCAAAATGGAAAGAGGGCGAAGAAACTCTGAAGCCTAGCCTTGATCTTGTAGGTAAAATTTAAGGAGGATTCAAATGGCGTTAGATACAGAAATTAAAGGTCAATTGGCTCAATATCTTGAGCTTTTAGAAAATAATATTGTGTTGAAAGCAAGCATCGGTTCTGATGAAAATTCTCAAAAAGTGCTGGAACTTGTTGAAGAAATTGTTTCAATGTCTCCAAAAATTTCCATGGAAAAAGTTCAGCTTGATAAAACCCCAAGCTTTGCTGTCGATCGTGCAGATGGAGGAAGCGGTGTTGCTTTTGCAGGACTTCCTTTAGGACATGAGTTTACTTCTCTGGTTCTTGCTTTACTGCAGGTCAGCGGACGTGCGCCTAAGGTTGATGAGAAAATAATCAAACAGATTCAAAGCATTGACAAGGAACTGCATTTTGAAACGTATGTGAGTTTGACTTGTCATAACTGTCCGGATGTTGTTCAGGCACTGAATATCATGAGTGTTGTGAATCCTAAAATTTCACATACAATGGTTGAAGGCGGTATGTTTAAAGAGGAAGTGGAAGCTAAAGGAATCATGGCTGTACCGACTGTCTTGTTAAATGGGGAAGAATTCTCAAGCGGACGTATGACGATTGAACAGATTCTTGAAAAAGCTGCCGGTCCGGCAGATGCTTCTGAATTTGAAGAGAAAGATCCTTATGATGTTTTGGTTATCGGAGGAGGACCTGCCGGAGCCAGCGCAGCTATTTACGCTGCCCGCAAAGGAATCCGTACCGGTCTTGTTGCTGAAACATTTGGCGGACAGGTTCTGGAAACACTGGGGATTGAAAATGTTATTGGAACAAAATATACAGAAGGTCCGAAGCTGATGGCTCAGGTAGAAGAGCATGTGAATGAATATCCTATAGATGTGATGAAATCTCAGCGAACGGCTAAATTGGAGAAAAAAGATTTTGTTGAGGTAACCCTTGAAAACGGAGCGGTTCTGAAAAGTAAAACGGCTATTCTTGCAACAGGTGCCCGTTGGCGTAATGTTGGTGTTCCCGGTGAGCAGGAATTTAAGAACAAAGGTGTGGCTTACTGTCCGCACTGTGATGGTCCGTTATTTGAAGGCAAAGATATTGCCGTTATTGGTGGAGGAAACTCTGGAATCGAAGCGGCTATTGATTTGGCTGGAGTAGTAAAACATGTTACTGTTCTTGAATTTATGCCTGAATTGAAAGCAGATCAAGTGCTTCAGGATCGTTTATACTCATTACCAAACGTAACTGTCTTGAAAAATGTTCAGACGAAGGAAATCACGGGTACAGATAAAGTAAATGGTATTACGTATGCAGATCGTGAAACTAATGAAGAAGTTCATCTGGAGGTTCAAGGTGTCTTTGTGCTGATTGGTCTGGTTCCAAATACAGATTGGCTTGGAGATACACTGGAGCTTACAAGAATGGGTGAAATCGTTGTTGACAAACGCGGTGCAACAAGTTTGCCGGGGGTATTTGCAGCAGGTGATTGTACTGACAGCGCTTATAAACAAATTATTATTTCTATGGGATCAGGGGCAACGGCTGCTTTAGGAGCATTTGACTATATGATTCGCAACTAACATAGAAAAAAATAAATAACTGAATAATTAAGGAAGGTGTCTTTATCTGGAAAGTGATTTTCAGATAAAGATGCCTTCCTTTTGCTCTCTAGAGAAAAAGTTTTACAAAAAAAGATCGACAAAAGGATGTCGATCAATAAATAGCTTAAGGACGTATTTAATACTCAAAAGCAATAGCTTCTATTTGAAACAGAGTAGTCAGAATATTATTTGCTGTCTCTGTTAATTCTTGTGTATCTGCAATACGATCCCGTGTGTTCATTTCTGCAGCTGCACTTTTATAAGTGAGTCGATCATAATCTTCAAACAGTTTCACCTCAAGATCTCCTTTTGTAAAAGAAATATAGTCATCAAGAAGCGCCATCTTCATTTCCTGTTTAAAACCACTTTTCAGAGCCAGAGTCATGACAAGTGTACTCACTGTTAATTCCTCCAAAGGTGTCTCCAAACCGTCCATTGTCAGTGTATAGGACTCACATTTTATAATTCCGCAGGCATTACAACCGCCTTCGGTCAAATCAATGATACTGCTGATTCTTGCTGTTTTCATTTGTCATCCATCCTTTTCCGTTCTCTGACTATTTATTTAATTGAAGCAATCAGAATGCAGTCTGCTTAGCTCGATTATAATAAAAAACAGCTTGACATAATAGTCTGTTTTTCTAATTTGTCAGATTTGTGCAGTAATGGCGTAAATTCCTTTAGTTGGAATTCTTTCATCGATAATTGTAAAACCAGCTTCCAACAGATACTTCCTCATTTCTTCCTGTGTGATTCGGGGATGGTTATGAGTGCCCGTCACATCTCTTTCAATTTCCACACAAAGAAAATAACCGCCTGACTTTAGGATACGTTTAATTTCATCCAGTGCCTGAGAAAGCTCCGGAATTTCATGCAAGGCAATTGAAGCCAAGGCTTTATCAACAGAATGATTTTCTAAGGGGAGGTTTGTCAAAGCAGAATGTACTGGTTTAATATTGGACATTTGCTGATTTTCCATTTTCTCTTTGATATATGCCAGCATTTGCATATCTAAATCGACAGCAATAACGGTTTCTGCAATTTCAGCGAGTGGAAATGTAAAATATCCGGTGCCGGCACCTAAATCAGCAATTTTATCTGTTGATTGGATAGCCAAGAGTGCTGCAATCTCTTCAAACGTAATAGTTTCAATGCGATGCTGTTCAAGATTGGCAACTTTTTTTTGAAAGAAGTCAGGATTGGTTGGATGATGTGAATGATTCATAAATAGATCTCCTTTGAATAAAATGATTTTGATGAATCGTTGAAAAAAACAGCTTGGTTAAAGAATATCAATAATCTTTTTTTCAGCTAAAAAGTTATTCATTTCCTTTTCAGCATTAGTAATAACTTGTTGAATCACACAATTGTGATTCACAGACATATCACAAACAAGCAGAGGTGCTCTTCCCTCAACTGCCTGAATGACATCGAGGAAGGAAATCGTTTCTTTAGGAGCAGCCAGCTGATAACCGCCTTTTGCTCCCGGTGTCGAACTGACCAGTCCGGCTTTTGTCAGTTGTGTCAAAATTTTGGACAAATATGTGGGAGAAAGCTTGAACTGTTCTGCCAAAGTGTATATGGAGGACTTTTCCTGAGATTTGCTGCTGATTAGATAAGCAATAATGTGGAGTGCGTAGTTTGTTGCTTTTGTGTATTTCATTGCGTTCACTACTTTCATTAGTTATTATGAGTGAAAATGATAAAAAGGTATTAAAGAGTCTTTTTATCTATAATATTAGAGTTGTAAATGATTGTCAATCAAAAATACTTTGAATTTCCCCGTTTTTCACTAAAAAGCCTATTATATCAGCAGTTACAGAAGCTGTTTTCTAAATAAATGAAGGATACTTCGAAATATTGTTAGTTCAATGCTTTTCTGTATTAGTGTCAAAAATTGGGGGTAAATTCAAAAAATACGAAAAGAATTTTGGTTATTTGGGTTTAAGTATCGAATTGATTTATTAAGAGAAAAGCGGAGAAGAAGCTGTTGAAGATTTGGAATGTTGGATTACTTCTATTCAAGGGCGGAATTATCTGAAAGGACTGAAATCGATTCTCACTAGTTACTGATGTAAAGCTCCTTCTTTTCAACTATAATGAGAAAAAAAGCAGTTTTACTGGAGTGGAAAGGAAAAGGACTGGGTTTCAGAAGGGAGAGACGAATGCAAAAGATTTTGATTATTGAAGATAACCATCAAATTGTTGATGTTCTGGAAAAATATCTGCAAAAGGAAGGGTATGAAACGAAGCATATTTATGATGGAAAAGAGGCATTGGATTTATTTCCAACTGAGCCTGCAGATCTGATTTTGCTGGACATTATGCTTCCAAATGTTGATGGTTTTACCATCTGTAAAAAAATTCGAAGGACCTCTATTGTGCCGATTATTATGATTACTGCAAAGTCTGAAGATGCAGATCGGATTCTTGGCTTGGAGATTGGTGCAGATGATTATATTGTGAAGCCTTTTTCACCTAAGGAAGTAGTTGCACGAATAAAGGCATTGCTGAGAAGAATTGATTTTGAAAAAAATACTGTGGATTCAGCTCTTTTTTATGGCAATATTTTTATTGATCAAAAGACAAAAGAAATAAAGATAGGTCATTCAAAAGTTATTCTGACTAAGAAGGAATTTGAGCTTTTAATCTTGTTTCTTCAATATCCAAAGAAGGTGTTCACAAGAGAGAATCTTTTGGACAGTGCTTGGGGAATGGATTATTATGGTGATCCGAGAACTGTTGACAGTCATATTAAGCGATTGAGAATGAAGCTGAAAACAGCGGGTTCTTCCTGTAAAATAAAAACGATTTGGGGAGAAGGGTATGCGCTTGAGGTGATGGAATGAAAAAAAGTATATTAGGCCGTCTCATTCGATTGGTTTCCACATTGCTAATTATGATGACTATAATGATCGGAGTGTTGTTTGCTGTCATTTTTTCAAAGCAGACCGAGGATCTCCATATGGAAGAAGTAAGTCACAGAGGAGAAATCATTCAAAATACCTTGGCTGATTACTTTTCAGGAGAAACACTTTCTTCCAGAATGGGCAGTAGTCAAAACAATCATAATGGGATGATGGGTTATGGTACTTATTTGAATTTTATTAATCAAATTGCCGGAGACTATGTCTGGGTAGTTGATCAAAATAAGCAAGCGCTTCTAAATAGTCACCATGGAAATACAACAGATCAGGAGTTGCCTGAAGCAGCCGATCAGTTGATTGAAAGCGTGTATTTAAGCAAGAGCTCAGCTTCCATTAAAGAAGGAGGTCTGTTTCAATTATCTTCGATCACGATGGTGTTGCCCATTCTTGTGGAAAATCAAGTGGTCGGCATTGTTGTGATGTACTCCGATGTTGCCAGTATTCATCAGAATCAGGCAAATGGTTATTTAATTTTACTTATCAGTATGCTCATCGCTTTATTTATCAGTATTCTGCTGTTGATCAGACTGGCCAGAGACTTTGTTTCACCAATCAGAGAGATGGAGAACTATACAGATGCATTAATTAATGAAAAGTATCCTCCGGCTTTAAAGTTCCAAACAGAAGATGAACTGAATGAACTGGCTGAACGACTGTCTATTTTAAGTAAGCGACTTGAGCAGGCAAAAAATGAGCAGGAAAATAAAATACGGGGAGAAAAAGAATTTCTTTCACAAATTTCTCATGAATTAAGAACGCCAGTAATGGTGATGAAGAGCTCTCTGGAAGCTTTGACGGATGAATTAGTTACTTCTCAGAAAGAACTGAAACTATATCATCAGCAATTGCTGAAAGAAGCAGGGTGTTTAGAACGGCTGGTCAATGATCTATTGGAATTAAGCAGACTTCAATCTGTAGAATTTAGTTTAAATATGGAAAGTGTTGATCCTCTTGAAATTATAGAGGATGCAGTCAGAGCTTACCGTTGGAAATTGAAGGAGAAAGGCCAGGTATTAAAGATAGACAATCAATTGACAGAGCCTGTCTACATTTATGGAGATCACGTCCGGCTTACTCAGCTGATGAAAAATTTATTGGACAACGCAAATAAATACAGCAATAATAATTCAGAAATTCTGTTAAGTATCGAAAAGATTAAGAATCAGCTTTGTTTTAAACTCAAAAATCAAAGCGGCTCTATAACCCCTATAGATTCTCAGGCGTTATTTGAAACGTTTCACAGAGGAAACCGCATAAATTCAGAAGAGGGAACAGGCTTGGGACTGGCTATTTGTCAGCAAATCATCCAACGGCATTCGGGAGAAATTACCATTGACAATGAGTCTGGATGCCAGGTCGTCGTTACTTTTTATTTACCAATAGAGAACACCCGTTGAAAAAGCCGGCTCTTTTGTCACACTTCTGCCATAACTTCTTTTTACACTGTAAAGTAGATAGAGAAATGAGGTGAGGAAAAATGAAAAAGAGAACAAGCTTAATGGTGGTTATTGGAATGATTGTGTGTTTACTCATAGGCTTTTATGCACCGACAGTTAATGGTCAGACAGCAATATCTTCTGCTGAAGCAGCAGCTTTTCGAGAAAAGTCCGGATTACAATTAGCAAATTTGACTAGAAAGACAGTCGGTTTGATAGCATTTTGCAGAGACGAAGCAGTACGTGTCCAGACAGAAACAACAAAACAGGCAATTCCACAGCAAACTAAATTAGAAGAAAATGCTGGACTGACGGCCATTGATAGAAAGGAATCTGAACAAACTGTTGATTTGGTTCAACCAGATGCTAATCAGCCAATGACTCAAAATGCAGGTATCTGTAACGGGATGGGCCATTGGAATGAAATTTGCGATGGCAGCTGTACGACTCAGGGAAATCAGCCGCCAGGTACAGGTATTTGTGATGGAACAGGAAATCATGCGGCAAATTGTGCAGGTACTTGCAGTTATTATAATCAGAGAAATGCCGGAGATTCCCCAGAAAATAACCAAAATCAGAATACCATGCATAATGGAGCTATGAGAGGTCGGGGATATCATCATGGGGGGAATCAGTCTTCCAGTCACGGTACTGGGCATCGTCGCTAATTTATAGTTGAAACAAAAACAAATGCAGAATCTAAAGTACAGAATAGCTGAAAAAAAGTATTTTTGGAGTGGAGAAATTCACTCCTTTTTTGCATTTCATTGCAGAATCTATTAAGTATTTAATCTGAGGGTTCTTATCCTAACCTTTTAAATACAGCAGGAATTTATAGGTTTATATAAATATATATCAATCTATAAATAATTAATTTTATTTTTTTAAACATTTTAATAACTAATATGAAAAGTGAACGGCTGCTATGAGAGAACTTGAAAAAATGCTGGAAACTTTAGGGGAAAATATACATATTTCTGTCCTTTTTTATGTTGATTACGGTCAATTTATTCATTAATTGACCTCGGGGGATATATTTGTACAGTACCTCACCCGATGAAGGCAGAAAAAAGATTTTCCAGAAAAACTCCTCTAACCCTAATGGTCCAGTCGGTCCCTGTAGCAATTGGAAATTATGTTTAGATTGGCAAGAATATTAGTATTATGCCTAGAGTTGCGATTGGAGATCATGTGGTGGATTAGAAAATATTGTGACCAAGTCTATATCGGTACAGAGTGTGGCAGTTGGGAATCCATGTAAAGTGAATAAAGTAGGAAGCAAAGAAACAGAATTGCAGCTAAGTATTTTTCCGTTTATCTTAAAATTTTTTATACAATAAAGCCCTATTTTGAGTGCTCCTGTCAAAATCAGGCTTTATTTATTTTAAATTCAGAAGTTACATATAGTCTTAATGATTTCAAACCTTGTTTTTTATTTGGATATTCTGAATAGAGAGAAAAAACGGAAAAAATCAGGAAAATTGAGTATATAAGAGCGGTTATAGTAGATAAGTAAAGAAGATAATACTTTCTAATTTCTAAAAAAATTTATTGGAATTGAAGATTTACGGTTAAAGAGCTGATTCAATTATATGTTGACAGTAGATTCATTGAGCTTGGTTCTAAAAATAAGTTAAAGGAGATATAAGTTATGTTAATTTTCCCCGAAATTGATAAGAAAAAAACGAAACAAAATGCCCGTCTGACATTGCGGACTTTTTCTCAGTTGAGTCGGTTGGCAAGAACTGAAAAACTACCTAAAGTTACGGCAAGTTATTATTTTGACTTAGGTGAGGATGAAAAGAACCATAAGGAAGAACAGGTTGTTGAAAGAAAAATTTTGGCAGAGGTTGAACTAAAGCAAATTGCTTCGGCGATTAATAAATTATCTGCATTTGAACGTCGGCTGATCTATGACAAATATATAAATAATAAGGAGACAAATGTTGCTCTGTCTTTAAACTACCATATAAGTGAAAGTAAATTTTACCGGGAGCTGGATGGAGCGCTGTTGCATTTTGCTGAATCTTACGATGAGGGACAACTGGTGAAAGTAAAGCAAGGGTCTTCTGGTAGTAAAGTGAAAGTTTAAAATCGCCTTTTGGGTATAGACTTAATTTACCGATGAGAACCGGCGCCGGATTGGTCGGGAGAAAGGAGGATCCTAAAGGAACAGAAGAAGACATTTTTGGAAGCCCAAAAATGAAGGAACTGTTCATCTGTAGATAGGTTTTTGACACATTATTTATGAACAACGAATAAGAAAAGCATAAAAAGAATGAGGATAAATTTTCTGTTGAATAAAGCAATATACGAAAAGCATCCAAAAAGACGTATAGGTATTTATTCAAAAGAACCGTATCTGCAGTTGGGAAACAAGAGATGGACTTTTATGAGAAAATTGCTGAATATTTATTGAAGCAGCTGGATATTGATTCAGCAAGTCTGAACAAGCAGGGAGAAAAAGAAATTATTTTTCGACCATTGACAAATCAGGAGAAAGGTATAGCTATTTTGGATGAACCATCAGAAACAGAAATTCGTTTTTTAGATCATTCCAGATACTATAATGTAAATTTTCAGGTGTCAATAAAAAACAGTGATCAGAAAAAGGCACGACAGGAATCATATCTTATTTATCAGGAGCTGGACGATTTTCCCAGACCTGACATAAATGGAGAGCTCCTGACTGTGGTAAGTGATTCGGGCAGCTTTATCCTTCGTTCCTGCGAAGGAGTCCAATTACCTCAGTTACTGGAAATAACTGATAATGAAGAATTTATTTATATTCTCAAAATCAAAGCAAATCTATTAATTCAAAAAAACTAGGAGGAACAATGATGATCAAACAAACATTTATGAAACTTGCACCGGAGACAGGAGCAACAGGCTTTGCACCAAACTGGATGAATAAATATGAAGTGGGTCCCATACCGACAGGAGATACTGAACCGCAATTATTTGAACTAGCAGCAGGAATCCAAACTGTAGAACCGACAACTGAAGAAGAAACAGAAACTTATGCTTATTATGGAGACAAAGGCGGCAGCAATATTGATGTTACTAGCGTCACAAGTGCGTATGCATTTAAAGGGCACCGCCGTTATAAAGATGATCCAGCACAAGACTTTGTTCGTGACTGCCTGTCTAAATCAGGAGATGGCCGTTTGATTTATTTCCGTCATACAGAACCTGATGGACGAATTCGTGAAGGAAAATCAACACTAACAGGAATTATTCATACTGGTGGAGACGCAAATATGCGAGGTAATTTTGAATGCACGATTTCATTTAACGGACTACCAAAAGATACAAAAGCATAGTTGTCAGCCAGTGAAAAGCAGAACCAGTGTATCGACTGATTTAAACCTAAGCTACGCTTCTATACCAAGAAATGTGAGGCATATCCAGTAGTATTGAATACCATCCTGCTAATACTCCTAGATGAGCTAGCCTCTATTCAAGGAATATTTATAGAGGTCACGCATATCATTTCACTAAATGTTCTTACACAAGTGAAACTGACAAAGCAGGATTGGCAATCTCGCCAGCTGTTCTTGTAAAAGTGGGAAATCCTTGTATCTACTTGGAAATGCGTGGGCAACTATCCAGCTGTTTTTGAAGCTGCTCGTTCTTGTCATTGAAGTATATAAGTTAAAAAATTCGACTATTGAACATCATTTATAGACGATCTTTTAGTGTAATTTCTAAGTTGGTCAGAGCACTAGGTAATAGTGATAGGTAACGTACTATCACATGCACTGTGGAAATGCAGAAACAGAATATCAGGATAAAAAATCAGAATATTCAGACTTCAATGCTGAGTTTCTGCATTTCCATTACGTTCTAAACAGATCCATGGAGGAGGAAAATATATGTCAAAGCAAATCAAAAATAATAAAGAAATCAATGTCAGTTTAAGCAATGGTTTTATTCCAGTAAATATAGGCGGTTTGGAGTTTAAATTACTGACCAGTGATCGTAAAAGAAAGGAATATCGTCAGGTACTGGCAAGTCTGGAAGAAGAACAAAAAGTACTTTTGAAGCAAGCCGATGAATTGAAAGATACTTCGGATGAAATCTCAGAAACAGCTGTTTACGAAAAAACTATCAAGATCATCAAAAAAGCAATTGATACAGTTCTTGGAAAAGATGCATTTAACCAACTCTATGAAAAAGCTGGGGAAGATGCCGAAGCCATCCTTGATGCATTTATCGGGGTAATGGAGCAATATCGGGCTATTCAGGAAAAAAATAAACTGCAGCAATTTGTTGACGGGAAAAAGAAGTGATGAACAATGACACTTTCATTGGCCTGGGGCTTAAATGACGAGGTAGAAATAGCCGGAAATCACTATCAGCTGAATCTTGAGTTTTCAAGTGTACTCAGATGGTATGAGGTGTTTCAAAATGAAGAGGAAAGTGAGCATTTCAAAGTTCTTTTAGCACTGGTAATGCTGGGAAATCTTACGGAAGAAGAACTGGAAATGATTCCATGGGAACAAAAAGAACAGTTGTTTACTGTTATTTTGAAAAAGATTTTTGGTGAAGTCAAAAATATTGCCGGAGAAAATAAAGACTTAATGGGAAATGTATTGATTGAAGAGCGTCCGCCTGAGACAAAGTATTACGATTTGATTGAAGATACTCCGTATATTTATGCCAGTTTTCGTCAGGATTATGGAATTAATCTGATGGAGGAAAGAGGGAGAATGCACTGGGAAGAATTTTCAGTGTTGCTATCTGGTCTAAGTGAACAGACGAAGCTCAGAAAAGTCATTGATATTCGGAGGATGAAGATTCCTGAAAAATGCAGCATGGAGGAAAGGCAGCAGATTCTTGAAGCGAAAAAAGCTGTTGCGTTAAAAACAAATCATGAGGCAGCTGTGTTCGAAGCAATGGATTTGGTGGAAAGAAGACGCTGGTACGAAGAAAAACAGAAACGAGGTGAAAGAAAATGAGTATGGAAGAAATACGCGTAGCACTGGCTGTTAACTCTTCACGAGCTGACAGTGTGCTGGATGCTTTTGAACAACGGCTAAACGACCTTCAGTTGGTTGAGTCGGTAATGGTTGAAGTGGACACAGGTGATGCAACAAGTGAAGTCGAAGTGCTAATAGACCGAATGACGCAACTGTCTGCAGAGTCTTTAAATACGGCAGGAATAGTCTCGAAAAAATTGAACAATGCATTGAAATCTATTTTTAATGCGGCTGCCGAAGCAAGCGGTCAGGACAATTTTTCTGCTGTTATGCAAAGATGGAAGGAGGCAGTGGAAAATATAAAAGCAGCATTTGGGCAGCCGCTACTGGAGCCGTTTACAAAAATGATTGAGGTTGCTTCAGATGTGGTGAACCGTTTTGCGGATTTTTTAAATAGATATCCAGCTATTGTTTATACAGTTACCGGAGCGCTGGTGGTTTTTGCAGCTGCACTGAAGTCAATTTTGATTGTTAATTCAATAACGACAGCGATCGGTCCGACAATCAGTGCACTCAGAGGATTTAAAACTATGCTGATGGGTGTTGGTGGAGCAGGTGGTCTTCTGGCAAGTCCGATCTTTTTAGCTGTTGCGGCGATTACCGCATTAGCCGTGATTCTTTATACAGCCTATCAGCGTTCAGAAACATTTAGAAATGTTGTGCAGGCTGTCTTTGAATACTTAAAAGTAGCTACGGCAGTTGTAATAGAAAAAGTTAAGAATTTTGGAGCTTCGGTAATAGAAGCCTTTACGTCAGCTTACCAGAACTCTGAAATGTTAAGAGGAGGAATGGCAGTTGTTTTTGAATTCATTAAAAACATTTTGGGGACAGTGACCGAAAAGCTGTCTCTTTTTAAAGAAGCCATTCTTCAAGCTTTTCAAAGTGGAGATATGTCCGGTCTTTTAGAAATATTTAAAAACCTAATTCCGACAATTATAGGTTTTATTTTGGGAGGAATTCCCAAATTGCTGATTATGGGGACTAAAATGATTTCCTCAATTGCAGAAGGAATGGGAATATCTGTTCCAGAATTGTTAACGATGGTAGTCGAATCAATTATGAACGTTATTATGGAAATCATCAATATGCTTCCTTCATTTATTGAGACAGGTGCAGCGATGCTGACAGGTTTAATTGAAGGAATTGCAGGGATGCTGCCAGGGCTGGTTGATGCCGGAATTGGGATTATTACAGGATTACTTACAGCTATTTTGGAAAATCTATCACTATTGGTTGAATCAGGGGTGGCCCTGTTAAATGCTCTGATTGAAGGTCTGATGACTGCATTGCCGTTTATCGTTGAAGCAGTCATTGTTATTGTAACGACATTTGTTGCACTTTTAATTGAAAATTTACCGATGTTGCTGAATGCTGGAATAAAAATTCTGCTGGCAATTATAGCCGGTCTGCTCGAAGTCCTGCCAGCTCTGCTTGAGGCAGCGGTAACAATCCTTACGGCACTAGTTTTTACGCTGATAAAAAATCTGCCAAGAATTTTGTCTGTCGGCGTGCAATTAATTACGGCATTAATTACCGGATTGCTGAGCATGCTCGGGCAATTACTCGGAGCGATAGGAAATCTTATGCTGGGGATTCTCTCAAAAATTGGTGAGTTCCTAGGACAGATGCTTATAAAAGGAATCGAACTGATTACAAATCTAATTAACGGGATTGGTCAGAAAATTAGTGAAGCTGGTACAAAAGCTGGAGAAATTGCCCGCTCAGTCATTGATGGAGTAACCGGATTTGTTAAGGATATGAAAAATGCTGGCGTGAATTTGGCAATGGGCTTTATTAATGGGATAGACAACATGATAACGGAAGTTAAAGAAAAAGCAGCTGCTTTGGCAAAAGGGGCAGTGGATACGGTAAAAAAATGGTTGAGAATCGCTTCACCTTCCAAGGTAATGATTCAGATGGGCGAATGGACAGGAGAAGGATTTGGTGCTGGAATTGAAGCGATGATTGCTCCTGTCTCAAAACTGTCTGAGAAACTGGCCGAAGCGGCAACGATTGATGCAGTGCCAAATGCAGATCTTTCAAATATGCTGAGTACAAAATTAAACAATGAATTAGCTATGATGAATCTCAGTGCCAATCCTGAACTGCTTCATACAGGTGCTGCTTCAAGTGCGCTGGTTGCCAAATATGATTCGGCAGTATCTACCCATGGAAACAATCAACCGCCGATGTATTTTGAAGCAACTTTTGAAGCGGATGGTCGTGAAATTGCTAAAGGAACAGCTAAGTTTATGAAGCCTGAAATTGACCGGATCAATCGCGCAGATGCAAGATTAGGAGGCGAGAGAATTTGAATGATTTTACAGTGATTTTTAATGGAGTTGATTTGTCTCCTTATTTAAGGGTGACAGAAGACTTCCGCCGGGGAATCGGCACAACAAGAACGAATCATACGCTGCAGGTGGGAACCCACCATTTCAAACGATATACCGGCTATAGTCTGGATGAAAAGATCATTGAGATGCCCTTTGTAGTAAGAAATGATTTAATAAATAAAAGAAGAGAACTGGCTCGGATACTGAATGTATCCGAACCGGCACAATTAATTTTTACAGATGAGCCAGATAAATATTATATGGCTCTTCCAACCGGAGATATTGATGTTTCGGAAGAAAGATTCCTAGGGTTCGGCACGATTACCTGGCAGATTCCGGATGGAGTTGCATACAGTATTCAGGCGAAGGAAGCAACCAACCGTAAAAAAGATGTTCTGGACATTTATAATTCTGGCACATTTGAGTCATTTCCGAAGATAGAGGTGCAGATGACTTCCGATAATGGATTTGTCGGCTTTATTAATGATGAAGGAGCGTTACTCCAATTTGGCGATCCTGATGAAGTCAACGGCGTTGCCTACGAGAAATCAGAATATGGCATTATTGATATTTGCGGAGTTAACTTTTGGGAGGATACATTTGCAAAATCTAAGTGGCGTACAAACGAAGGCTTTGTTGTTCAATATAAGGGAATGGATTGCAAACAAAGTGGCAGCGGTTTATCCTACGATGTCTATAACATTAGTTATGATCCTTGGGCTGGGCAAAAATTTCCAAGTCTGCGAACAATAAGTTATGGAACAGGTGAAGGCTGGCATGGCCCATCTATTACCCGCCCGTTTACACCGGATAGTGAAGGGAAAGATACTGCCAAAAACTGGACCTTTGAAATCGGTCAATTTTTTATCTCGGGCTCTGTTGAACAAGCTGGGATGCAGCAATGGCTGGTAAACACTCCAGAGGGTAAAAATGTTGCTGGTATTATTTTTGTAAAAAGTAATACAAGTGCGCATGAGATGACATGTTGTCTGGTTATTAACGGACAGGTTGTGAAGGAGATGCCTTCAAAATCCTTTACCGGAAACATGCTTACCGGCTGGTGGGGAGGTTCATGGAAGGTGGATAAATTTAATAATCAATTTACATTTACAACTCCTTCTGGGATATTCTCTTTCAATAATTCTGCTGCAGCAAATCTTGAAGGAAAATTCATTACTTTTTATGCGGCACAATGGAAGACACTTCCGGCAATGGCGGTGAATATATATACTTCCTGCAGATTCCAAAAGCATAATGTGGAGAAATGGATTGATATTCCCAACAAGTTTGGTGAGTATGATGTTCTCTCTATTGATACTGGGAAGGGAACGATTTTATTGAATGGATTGGAAACACCTGGACTGGGAGCACTTGGAAATGACTGGGAACAATTTATGCTGAAGACAGGGGAAAATCAAATTCATTGTCTGTACTCTGAGTTTTCAAAGAAGCCGGAGATGAAAATCAGCTTTAATGAGGTGTTCTTATGATTCTATATTTTGCGGATAGAAAGTTTTCCATCTTGGGAATGGCTTCAACAGGAACTTTACCAAAGGCACTAAAATTCTATGATGACACGGAGTCACAGGAAATTGAAAAGGGGTCTTCTATTCTTACTGGCTATTTATCTATTGAAGATAATCTGACAGAAATCAACCGCTTAACTCAAATCGGTAATTACCTGTTAATGCAGGACGAAGATAAGCAGATTCGTTTTTATACGATTATTCGAAAAGAAAAAAACAGGAAAAACAGAGAAGTATTCATTTATGCCGAAGATGCGGGATTAGATCTTCTTAACGAAGTGGTGGACCAGTGGAGTGAGCCTGCCAAAGAACAGCCGATTTCCTATTACATTAATCGTGCAATTTATGATTCAGGATTTGAAATTGGTCAAAATGAAGTTTCTACACTTCAAAAGAAACTGCCATTTTCTAATGAAGAGACAGCGACAAAACGTTTACTGGCAATTGTTGAAGCATTTGATCAAGCAGAATTTTCCTTTCGGTTTGAGATAAAAGGAATGAAAGTTGTCAGGAAATATATCGACATTTTTCAAAAACGGGGAAATGAAACACAAATTGAATTACGACTCAACCGAGATATCGATAATATCGTTACAGAAGAAACGATAGAAAATCTTGCGACAGCTTTCAGAGTTTACGGAGGAAAAACCGAAGGCGATTCTGAAGGAATTACATTACAGGGATACAACTATGATGATGGGCGCTTTTACGTAGAAGGGATGTACCTGCTGGACAGACAGGCATTGTCAGTCTGGAGCCGTTATTTAAGTGAAACAGGGACAAATGTTGGACACATTGTCGCCAATTTTAACTACGATACATTAGATAAAGATCTGCTCTGTGCAGAGGCTGTAAAGGAGCTGAGAAAACGTTCTGAGCCGGAGATCAATTATGAAGTAGATATTGCTTTCCTTCCAGATGATGTACGAATTGGTGATACAGTCAATATTGTTGATGATGAAGATAATTTGTATTTACAGGCAAGAGTTTTAAAACTGGAGCGTTCCAGATCTAACAAGAAAGCGACAGCAGTTCTTGGAAACTATTTGATAAAGTCCAGTGGGATCAATCAGCGGCTTCAAGATCTGGCTGATAAAATTCAGACGATAAAATCAGGAGATACCTATTTTCCGTGGATTCGTTACGCTGATGATGAGAATGGAAAAAATATTTCCGCTATGCCTCTTGGTAAAACATATATGGCTATAAAATACGGGTTAAATCAGCCGACGCCTTCAGATGATTCCAGAGATTATGATGGTCTTTGGGTTAAAATCATCGGTCAGGACGGACAGGATGGATTAGAAGGACCTCCAGGGCAAAATGGACTGCCAACTTATACGTGGATTCGCTATGCAGATGATGTAAACGGAAATGGGATCAGTGAGAATCCTGATGGCAAGAAATATATTGGAATTGCCCATAACAAGGCAACGTTAACCCCTTCAACAAATCCCAAAGAATATATTTGGTCGGCAATGTATGACGATGAACAACTGAAAGCACTCCAAAATAAGGTAGAAGGCATTACCTATCCATTCACCTCTTCCAAGGAGCCGTCGAATCCTAAGGCTGGACAACAGTGGTGGAGGCAGGATATTAATAACCCAGACTCAATTACCGGCTATTTTGTTTGGGACGGAAAGAAATGGAATCCTCAAACGATTCAGCAGTCCATATTGAATATTATAGAACTAAATGCCGTTAAAATTTTTGGTGGAGAGATCACTGGCACAGTCATGACCGGATCAAAAATAATTAATACGTTTGACATGATGGATCAGGGAGCTCGTCTGGTCGGATTGACGAAACTGGATGCCGCCAAATTACGAATGGAATATGTTGTTCCAGAAACCAGTCAAAGTGGGTTCTTGGAAATTAACCCTCAGGAGCTGCTTTGCCGAATCAATGATTCTGATGGAAATCAGTTGTCTGCATGGGCTTTAAGCAATCAAGGATTACGACTTGCTTATGGTAATAAAATTGGTGTACTTAGCTATGATTCTCTGATTGATCATGATTGGTACTACCTGACTCTGGCTTCAGGACTTTCATGGGAGTATCCAAATGAAAACTGGTATCAACCGAAAATAAAGAAAATTTATATTCAGGGAAAGAGTGGAATCCAGACCGCCGGAATTATTAAAAGAACAACTGCTGGTGGAGGTGATGGTTTCTGGGTTTCTATAGGAACATGGAAGCCATCGGAAATGCTGGTCTTTCCATCCCGAGATGTGACGATTACCGGAACTATTCAAGATGGTACAAGTGCAGCGATCTCTTTTCAATCCAACGGCAACATTAGGATGAGATGTCCAAAGAACTGGACAGAATTGCGTTGGGATGCTTGTGTAATTGTTCAAGATTAAAGCGGGATGATTGATCTGGAAAATAAAAATATAGGCATAATAAGAGTTAATATCAAATCATAAAATAAAAAATTTGAAAGTTGATTGTTGTAACAAGTTCATCAATAAGTAAAACAAAAGAAGAGGTGAAAGAATGAATACTCAAAAAATAGTAATAGATTTAGAGAAACAAACACGAAATCCATCGAATTATATTGTTTTGCGTCAGGGAGATCAAGGGTTGCAAACCGTTGAAATTCTGGTAAAGAAAAATGGGGAAGTCTTTTCTCTTGAGGGACTGACCCTTAAGTTTGAAGGAAATCTCAGCAACGAATTATATGTTAAAGGAAATGCGACAATTACGACAGCAGTAGAAGGGGAAGCGATGTATACTTTTTCAGGGCTGGATACTTCAGTGACAGGGCGCTATCAGGTAGCATTCTTCCGTTTATATGATTCAAAAGGTCTGTGTATTTCTTCAGAAGACGTTATCGTGGATGTAAAAAAGAATGCAGATCTCAGCAACGGAGAGGCTAAAAAATACGAAACAGAGTTTACTAAATTGCTGAATCAGTTTAATCAGGAATGGACAACTTACATGACTGATAAGAATGCTTCGCATGAACAATTGGAGAAAATATATATAGAGTTGATTGAAAAAGCTGATCAGATGGAGCTTGATTTGTCTGTTTTAGAGAAGAAAATTGATGGATTGAACGCCTACACTAAAGCAGAAGCAGATAAGAAATTTTTTAAAGCAGCACAGGATATTCCTGAAAGTGCTGATTTGAATGATTACAGAAGCGAAGGCCATTATAATTGTTCATTAAATTTAACCACTAAAACATTAATGAATTGCCCAGTTCAGCTGGCATTTAGTTTAGAGGTCACGAAGCATAGCGGTATACACCAAAAATTAATTACACATCCTATTTCCGGCTGGCTTACATTTGAACGGAATTTTTACAATAACAGTTGGGGAGAATGGAAAGTTACTACGAAAGATAACTTCGGCAGAAGAATTAGTACCTTGCCTAAGTTACCTCAATCTTTATTGGAAATACAGGAACCGGGAACTTTCTATATTACGGCTGCAGAATTGGCGGCAATGACCAATGAATCTTCCCTTCCTTCAGATGTAAAAGGTGCCGGTTGGCTCATTAACACAGCTGGAGATACTGCAGGCGGGGTTTATCAAATGTGGCTCAGAAATACTTCAGCGGCGGCTTATCATGCTAGACCTGTAATCAGAATAACAACTCCAACCGTTGCTTATGCCTGGAAAGAACTGGCAGATGCCGGGAAAACGCAGAATGTGAAATTGACTGCGGATACAGGATATACAACACTAATTCAAAATATGTCACCTACTGTTACTAGCTTGAAAGCATTATCTGCCTATCCAGGTTGGTTTTATGTTAATTCAACAGAGGTACAGAAGCTAACTGATTACTCTGAATTGCCAATTTCCGGTGCAAAAGCCTGGTATGTTTTTAATATGCCTGCTGCCACTTCCTCCTCCTACTCTTATCAAGAAATATCTGTAAACAGCAGTAGTACGCCCAGAAAATTTTTTAGAATGGTGCATCCAACATCTGGTACAGGTGTTTGGAAGGAAATGGAAACAGCTCCGACTGCAGCCTCTGAAGTCATTCCAACTTTTGAAGAAGGCTTTGAGAACTACAGTTCAGATCCAACAAATATAAGTCATTGTATCATTCGTAAAGGAAGTGATGGCAGGTGTTACATGTATGGAGCAATTAAAAACATGACTGAAATTGCTGCAGGATCTACAGTATTAATGGGAAGAGTACCGGAAGGATTCAGACCAATTCGACCGATTACTTCATTACAACAGGCAAGTGCCCAAAATAGCTATATGCTGACCATCAATAGTGATGGAACTATTTACATGGCTAGACATCGTAATGGAGGTAATGCTTCAGTAACTGCTGTAAGTACTTGGCTTAATACAACTGTTTCCTGGGAAACTGTTTAAATAAAAAAATTTGAAGGAGCTGATTATCAGGTATGAAATTTCTTGGATTAACAGTTGCAGAGATAGCCGCTGTGATTGCCATTATCAGTCCAGTCAGTGTCTGGCTTTTCTGGTTAGTAAAAAAAAAGGATATCACGCAGTGAAAACCAATATTACTGATCCGATAAAACAGAACCTTGATGGACTTTCCGAGGCGATAACAGCTCTGTCAAAAAATGTAGATGCAGAATCGAAATGGGTTCATGAACGACATTCTGAGGTGGTTGAAAGGCTGGAAGAACATGAAGAAAAAGTAGATCATATTGAGAATGCGGTTATAAAACATGGCGAGCGGATTAAATTGCTGTTTAGAAAAGAACGAAAAAAATAATAGGTGCAGTTGATTTATAGAATAAAGCAAGACCCTGTCTCAATTTGAGATAGGGCAGTTTTATACTCTAATTTTTAACCGGCAGCAACAGGCGCAGCCCGTTTAGTATGACAATCAAGGTACTTCCTTCATGAGCAATGACACCGATTGCAATGTCCATTTTGCCTAATAGGTTAAGGACCACCAGAAGAGCAACAACCATCATGGAAAAAATAATGTTTTGCCAGACAATTTTATTCAGTCGTTTAGAGACTTTATGTGCGTAACTGAATTTTTGAAGATCGTTGTTCATCAGAACGGCATCAGCAACATCAATGGCAATATCTGTTCCGTCGCCCATCGCAAAACCGATATCTGCAGTAACCAGAGCCGGAGCATCATTGACACCGTCACCTAGCATAGCAGTCATACCAAATTTTTTCTGCTGCTCTTTAACAATTGTAGATTTATTTTCCGGCAGAACATTTCCGGCAACTTCGTCAATACCAAGAACTTTTGCAACAGCCTGCCCGGTTTTTTCGGCATCTCCGGTAATCATGGTTGTATGGATATTTTGTTCTTTCAGATAAGAGATCACTTCTTTAGCTTTTGGATTTGGAATAGCCATCATAGCTATTAATCCTACAACGGAGTCGTTTTCACTGAAATAGATGACCGTTTTTCCTGATTCAGAAAGCATTTCTTTTTTTCGATGGATAATTGGTGGAACCTGTTCAAATAAATCAGGTTTTCCTAATCGGTAGCTTTTGTTGTCATAGTGAGCCAATAAACCTTTTCCGATTTCATTTGTTACCGCCATTTTAATTGCATCAACAGGAGGGAATTTAGCCAAAATAGCATTTGCTAAAGGATGGTTTGCTTCTTTTTCCATGGAGGAAAGAACTTTAAGCCAGTCAGCTTTAGTTTTCTTATCATCTGTATGAAAATAATAATCAGTGACTACAGGTTTTCCTTCAGTCAGAGTGCCTGTTTTATCAAAAGCAACAGCTTTGATGTCTGCGAGATTTGACAAAAATGTACCGCCTTTGAAAAGGACTCCTCTTTTAGCAAGATTGGAAATACCAGCTAATGTAGCCGGAACAGCGCTGGCAGCAAGAGCACAGGGAGAAGCAGAAATCAGTAGAACCATTCCCCGATAAAAACTTAGTTCCCAACTCCAGCCTAACAGGAATGGTGCTGCAAGAATGAACAGAGGCACAATAATCAGAACAGCTGTTACATATTTTGGTTCCAGTAATTTGATTTTAGTAGCCGTTTTAGAAAGGTTGGACTGAGACTGCTCAACCAGCGTAAGAATTTTTGCAAAGACGGTATCTTTACTGTCCTTTGTAACTTCCATTGTGAAAGAACTGGTACCGTTAATTGTACTGCCAAAGACAGTATCACCAATCGTTTTTTCTTTCGGAATACTTTCGCCATTAATTGATGCTTCATCTATAACTCCGGTTCCTGAAAGAATCACACCATCTGTAGGAACCTGATCTCCATTTAGGACCTGCAATTGATCGCCTATTTGCAGAGTAGAGACAGCAACCAGTTTTGTTGAGCCATCCTCTTGAATCAAACGTGCTTCAGTTGGATTCATTTTTAATAAATTAGTAATTTCGCGTTTACTTTTACCTTCTGCATAATCTTCAAGGAAATGTGCACCAGAGAAAATCAGGATCAAGAGAGCACCCTCATCAAAATCACCAATAACGGATGCACCCAGAGCAGCAAGAGTCATCAAAATATGCACATTGGGCGTAAATCTTTTCTTTGCGATAGTATCCTTAATGGTATCTCCAAAACCTTCCATAATAACATGCTGCCCGGCAGCAATCATGGAAAAAATATAAAGAAGGATTTGCAGAAAACTGTCTTCTTTTACAGCAAAAGCAGCAAGATAGGTAATGAGACCTGCAAAAAATAATATAGTGGATGTATTTCCGTGACCATGATTATGACCGCAGTTGTGGTTATGTTCATGTATTTCAGTGTGTGTATGTTCCATGTCTATTCACCCTTTCTTTCATAGATAAATTCTATAATATATTCGATCGAACTAGTTATATGATTGAATGTTCATGTATTCATGATTATTATATATGAATGCTCGTTCATGTGTCAAGAGTAACTATTGAGAAAAGGGAAAGAATATGAAAAAAGAGGGATAAATAAATCTGGAAAGGATATAAAAGAGGGAAAGAGAGTCAAGTTTTATATAGGAAGGAGAGGGAAAATAATTTAGTAGTATTATAAGCGGGAAACAATGCAGAAAGTCGATCAATCCCTTTGCGAAGGTCAGTACGTTCACGAACTAAGTAACAGGTATCGACTCGAGAAAAATCAACGAGCATCAGTTATTCGTTCCTAACTTTCCAGTAAGAACAATCATTTCAAGAAGGGGAGATAGGAAGGCAAAGGGGGGAAGAAGAAACATGAAACGAAACAATCGTCTACTTTGATAGCTTTAGTATAGTGATTATTTCTTATGATTAATATGCGTTCGTTTATTTCCCGCTCACCTTACATGAAAAAATCAGACAGATTTTGAGGTCCGTCCGATTCTATGCATAATTCATTTAGCTTAACCAGCACTATTGATATGAAGAATCAAAAATATTAAGTTTATTTAGCTTCTAATAGTTGATTATAATTATTGGCAATCAAGTATGTTTTATCTCCAAAAAATATGAGCTGCTCAGTCTCCATTTTACTATTCAATTTTGTACTTGCTAACCCGATATCAATCGCACCAAGTTGTGTTTCAATCGGGTTAGCATTATCTGTTGCTGTTGACTGTGTATAACTTACAGATGCTCCTGAAACATACTTACTTAATGCTTTAGTACCAACTGTATTATATTTTTCTAAATCAAAACTCATCCACACATCATTAGCTGTAATGTAAAGTCGACCATCATTAGGATTATAACTTATACTTTGAGCTGGATCAATTCCCGTGCCATCTGATTTTGTGTCTCCAAGTATATTTTGGATAACAATTGGATTTTGTCGAATATTTAGTTGCTCATTTGCAACTTTGACTTGATAAACAGCATATCCATACCACCCCTTCTGATTTCCAGAAGATTTGCTGTACGGAATCACAAAGTATCCAGTATCATTATCAACCATGGTAAAGTTTTTAGGCATAAGTGAAACACCCGTTGCTTGTTGATGATCATTCTTCTTAAACGTTCCTGATACAACATCTGTAGCAGTTAACAAAGTGCGTGTTGCTGTGTCCTTATATTTCGCTGTCGTACCGGTATTTTGTGGTCCTTTACCTAAAGCATAGCTATAAGAAAGCTTGGTAAGCGTTTGAGTCGTAAATTCTTTATTTGTTGTTAGAACATAAGGAGTATCATCCACTACCGTTAATACCGCACCATGAACGATTGGCAAAATCTCACTTAGCGCAATTTGTCCACTATCTAAAGCTTTTTTAACATCCTCTGTCGTTAGCCAAAGTGGGGTGTTTTTATTGTCAACTTGTTCTTTTCCTTCGGTAGATGTCAGATATTGAACAAAACTAGCCGAAATCCGCATGACAAAACCACCCAAATTTTTTGCGTCATTGTCGCTGTCATAAACAACATATAAATTGCCTTTTGTATCCATTGCTGCTCCTTGTTGAGCATCCATTTTGTAAGTTGTACCTTGCCACTCAAGGGTAGCACCTGTATCTGCGGTACGAATCAATCTCATTTTTGAAACAAACTTAGCATCTTTACCATTAGTAGCTGCTCCTGTTGTAGTTAATCCATTCCAAGACCATGACACCGGTTCCGTCTGTCCGTTTTCTGTACCTTGGTATAAGTCAATACCAGCTTTATAGGTAAAAAGATTTCCGTACGGATATGAATTCGACGTTCTTTCGCCAAACTGATCAGAAATTATTTCATTAGGCTTAGATATTGTAATCGCTTTAGGTAGGATACTCTGATCAACTAAAGGAGTTGTATTTTTATTTCTTAAGTATGTGACATTGCCTCCCAACACCGAACGATTCAATTTGTTAGATGGATCGTTTGAGTCAAAATACTTTCCTCCATCTACAACTCTTTCATAGACCGAAAAGTCACTTTTTTTTGAGGTTCCAGTTGAAATAGTTCGACCATTTAGCGTCTCTCCATTGGCCCAGTCTTGATTAGAAGTTACATAGACCCAAGAATAAACCCCGGCTCTTAAACGATGGGACAAATCAAACTTAAACCAACCATTTTGGTCTGCTTTTCCATATCCAAGCAAAATACGATTTCCCGCTATATCAATTGAGTTATATGAGATAGTCGCATAAGGCTCTGTATATCCATAATAAGTTAGAGACGTATCATAGCGAGCGGTAGGGTTAGGTAGACTAGTCACTGCATTCCCATTACTAACTAGTGGCGCTGCTTCACTCTCAGTTTGATCAAATCCTAAGCCAATAATTGCTAAGCTTGAAAGTACTACAACTCTGAATATTTTTTTCTTTAAGTCATAATTCATAAATATTCTCCTCTCTAAATAGGCAATGAGCCACCTATTTATTCAATTTTATTTCACAAATAGACGATTTAAAATACTAATGTAACTCGTTTAATGCCACTTGATAACCACCGTCAGCATAAGACAATTGCAATTCCGTTAAATTATAAGAACCATTTTTCTTTAGATACGGAATTACTTTTACGTACTTGCCTTCTAACTCTACTTCTCTAATAAAATAATTAGTAGATTTTTCAGACAATTGCTCCAGTACTTCCGATTTAGTGATTTTTATTTCTTTAATAGCATCTTTTGCTTTAAAAACATTCCGTTTTTCAAAAGTTCTTATAATTACAATCGGATCTGTATCTTCCATATCAGATAAATCAATTGCCTCAAATTTAAAAGAGAAGTATAATCGATCATTCTCTGCCACTTCTATTGCTTCTGAAACAATTTGATTCCATTTATTCTCAATATTCCCGTGTGCACTTACAGTAAGCATTTCATCTTGAATAGAAAAAATTTGAGGGTTAAAGACTTTCCAACTGGAATTTCCAAAGGCAAATTTCGAGTTTTGAATAAGATTTCCTTCAACAATCGTTGGCTCAAGATCAATATTTTGATTAGTTAAATCATTAAATGTGATTGCCAATATTTTTTTTAGAAAGTCATCATAATAATTATGCATGTAATGTACATCATCTAGTCCGCCAAACCTATAATTAGGATCTGCATAATATTTTTTGTCATAAGAAATAGATCTAACATTTGGATTTTTCAGTATATAGTTGTCTAACTCAGACCATAGCTTATTCAATTCTAAATACTCTTCTGGCGTTTTTCTTCCAAAAATATTCACTTTTTTATGAATACTATCCCAGTATTCATAGGTATATCTAGCCTGATTAACAATAATAATCGTCTTTTTCAAATATTTGTTGACAAAAGCAATGAATTCATCCGAAGCCTTTTTAAAAATTTCGAAAAAGGCAACAAAATCTAATTCAACATTATAATGAACTCCATGATTTAAGATATTCCACAACTCGTTTTTTTTGTAAGAATACTCTTTATTTGTTAAATACGACTCACCAACTTTTATTACACCAAAATGTATATCGGCATAAAAATCAATGATTAAATAATCTGGCTGTGAAAGAACTAAATCATTTAGAAATCGCTTATTCAATTCTGTTCTAAAATGCCAATCAGCAAACTCCTTAACGCTTTCAACGTAATTGAACTTTGTCGAATCATACTCTATTGGTTTTGACATTAAAGAAATGATTGATGTATGAAATTGATTGACTGACAATTTATAGAAATCTTTATAATTAGGATTAAACAAAGAATTGAAAGGATCTCTGGTCATACATGAGCCTAACGTAGATACTTTTATTTTCATATTACAAACCTCCATTTCTTTAGTCCTATTTGGTGCTCTCGGTGCTCATATTAATTAATTTATAAAATAAATTTAATGCATTTTCATTGTATGTCGCTACATCAAAACGTTTAAATTTCAATTTTGAATTTAAAACTTGTAACATGGCATTTTTTAAATCTTCCACTCCAGCACTTGAACTCAACAAACCATAATTATTGTCAAGGAGATTTCTATTTTGAGGAATATCAGTAGCTACAATTTTTAGACCTAATGCAAGAGCCTCCAATATAATCATTGGTTGCCCCTCATAAAAAGAGGGGACTACCAAGATGTCCATCAATTCTAAAATTGGAAATGGCTTGTTTGTTTGACCTAGAAAAATAACTCTTTGCGTTAAATTCAAATCATAAACCAGTTTTTCCATCTTTAAAAGTAACGGTCCTTCTCCTAACAAATACAACTTTGCATTCGGGAGCATTTTACTAATCTCGTTAAAAGCCATAATCAAATTTTGGTGATTTTTTTCAGGTGAAAATCTTCCTGCAAAGACATACCGAATTTCCCTGGAATCATTTTCAATTACTACTTGAGTTTCTTTTTTATTTAATAAATCATTTTGTACAGTCATCATTTGACTCAACTGATTCAACTTCAGTGATTGCTTTTTGGACCATCCTAAAACTTGATTTCCGCGAACAATTTGAACCCACAATTCGTTATTAACCATAGTTTCAACGTTAATAATATAATTATTGGAAGGTAGTAGTGGATATGAACTGATTATAAGTTTATGACCCATTATTCCTTTAGGTTCTGAATACAAATCTACAAGTAATGGTCGATCAAGTAAAAGAGTAGATCTTTCTTTTATTACACTTTGACTAATACAGGTATATGTTCGGCTGTTTTTTAATAGAAAGTATACTTGTGAGGGTGATAAGTTAAGCATAGTATGTTGATTAGTTAAACACTCTTTTTTTATCCAACCAATCGATTTTTTCCAGTCATAAATATGACAAAAGGCTCCTAATTGAGTTGAACATATTTCTTTAACCCATACATATCGATTGGACAAGTAACGAACATAACTAATTCCCTTTGACAATTCTTCTTGTTTAGTAGGTAATGTGCGATAAATCAATTTATCATTATTTCTTTTTAAACTAGCAACAATATTTACTCTTTGCTTTGAAACTTCAAATTTTTGCACACTTTGAGGCAAGTATTTTTGCTCAATCCATCCCAAATATTCAGAATTCAATATTATCTTGTAGTAATATTTACCGGAAAATAAAGCCTCGGCAATGAAAGACAGAATATCTCCAGGTTTAGTGCGCAAATTTTCACCACAAGTAATATTAATATCCTTGTAATTAGCGAATACATGAGGTAAATCTCCAAAATCTTCAACTGAAAAACATTCTTTTTTAGCTACAATTCGGTTGTCGATTCGCGTTTTTTTTTCTTCATTTTGGCTGCTGATGCTAATAATATTCCCTGTATAGGATACTTGTTTGAGCGTTAAAAAACTACGTAACGACTTATAATTGATTTCCATTAAGCTTTTTGAAACACTATTTACTTTATCAAATTCCTTATATAACCAAAAAATCTCATTCAATCGTTTTCCATGTGGCTGATTTCCATCTATTCTCTTTTCGATTTCTTTCGCAAGTTCATTATGCTGATAGATTATCTTTTGTTGAGCATCAGCATAAGCAACTATCCTTGCCCAAGCAGGGCTATAGCCGCTATAATCAATTACACTATCGAACCTTATTCCTGATAAGACACGAGAACTTTCACGTTTAAATGCTTTAGTAAGTTTCCCAGAGCGATTGTTTGCATCTTTTTTTAACTGTTTCTTTTCTTTTTTAGAATACAAATTTCTTCCTGATTTAAAAATTAAACGTACATTGGAATTTATCCTTTTTATACTTTCAACATTGCTATCACTTACTGGTGGAATTAAAACTGATACATCTAATTTTTGGTAGTCTAACCTATCTAACAAATTTAGAAAACTTGAAGTAATTCCATTTTTGAGTAGTCCTCCAGAATAAAAAAGTATTTTCTTTTTTTTATCATCAGCTAGTATAATTTCGTTTATAGAATCATTTTGTTGCCCTTTAAAAACTCGTTCTATAATTCTCTTTGAAACATTTCCGTCTTCATAAGGAACTAATTCATCAACAAATTCTCTATATTTCGATACATGCTTAGACTCACACAATTCTAAATTATTAACAGCTTGAATCATTTCTCGAACTGTAAAAACACAATCACCTGGCAGCTCATCCATTTTCCAATACGTGCCTCTATGTTGTTCGTATAACTCCATATCCCAAATATAAAAAATAATCGGTTTTGATGTAATTAAAAAATCAACAAATGAACTGGAAAAATCTGTAATTAAAACATCTGTAATACTTAAAATGTAATTGGGCTCCCAATAGTCTGGTACCAATTGTTTTTTAATTCTTTCATTTTTACAGATACTGTTATACATGTAAGGGTGAATTTTCAAAAAAACGTTGTATCTGCCATGGAACTGACTTGTTAATAGCTCCATTTCATGAATCAATTGTTCAATATCATTTGTAGGATTTTTAATTGATTCACCACGCCAAGTTGGCATATAAAGAATAGTTGGTAAACTTCTATCGAAAATCAAATTGTCCTTTTTTAATTGTCTGAAATATTCATCGTTATCTGCGTTCTTAAAAAAATCAATACGAGGGTAACCTGTTTCTAATACAGTTCCATTGTAAATCCCTTTCAATTTGTAGCTATGCGCAAAAATATTTGTTGTATGAGAATTGGGAGAGAGAATGAAATCTGTCATCAACAAATTCCGTAAGACATTCTGTGAATGAGAAGGATTACCCGGAATGTCGAACCCCATATATTTTAAAGGGGTTCCATGCCATGTATTTAAATAGACTTGTCCTTCTTTTTTTGAAAAAAAAGATTGAAATGTTGAGTTTGTAATTAAATACTTTGCTTGAAGTAAATAGTGAATGTATTTTGGCGTATTTCTTATTACGAACTTAACTTGACTTCTTAATTCAATTGGAATTGAATTTTTTTCAATTAATTGTTCATCATCAATAACCCAAATATGCTTCATATTTCTGTAATCTGGATTTTTAGCTAATTCAATAAATAGTGCTAAAGGAGAATCAACTATTGATTGACCATCCCTTGTTTCATATAAAATTAAATATTCATCAATTGATACATCATCATATTTTTTAGCATAAGTCTCACTTAATTCACTCAAATTCAATCTTTTCATTTTCACCAAACTTTCCACTTAACTCTCAATCAAATTATAAAATTGATTTAAAGCGTTACAATTATACTTTTCACCATCAAATTTCTTAAAATTATTAGTTGAGGTTAAAGCTTTTAGCAAAGCTTCCGAAAGATCATCAGAAAAAAGACCTTTTGTTAATATTCCATAATCATCATTCGCTCCTAAAATTTGTTCGTTTTGAGGAATATTTGAAGCAACAATTTTCTTACCTAGAACTAATGACTCTAACAGTACCATTGGCTGACCTTCATGAATAGATGCTAAAGCAAATATGTCCGATTGACGAATTACACTGAATGGATAGTCGATTTGTCCCGCAAAAAAGACATTTTTCTGTAGATTTAGCATCGCTACCCTGGTTCTTAATTCTTGTTCGAGAGGACCTTTCCCTAATAAAATTAACTTAGCGTTAGGAAATTGTTTTGTTACTTTCTCCATCGCAAATATCAATTCACCTTGATTTTTCTCAGGAGATAATCTCCCCATTGCAACAATCAAAATATCATCTGGCTTAATTTCTTGTCTAATTTCTGATGATAAATCCGATAGAAAGTCTGAATATACAATTTCAACATCTTTTGAAAAACAATACATCGATTTAGATTCATGGAAAATCTTATAAAACATGCCATGAGTATAATTTAGAACTCGTTCAATTTGGAAAGTGTCTGTTAAAGAGATTGTATGTGCTTCATTTAATAAGATATCTTGCTCACTCAAATAGCATTTAAGCTGGCTATCCTTTTTCTTGACCAATAAGGATATGTCCTTTTCAGATACAAGGTAGTTGATATCTGATTGTTTTTTTTCTACTTTTTTGTTTAAAGATACATCAAATAATTCTTCTTCTGAAATCCATCCGGCATATTCTTGTTTGGAGGATAGCCGATAATATTCTTCTCCATTTTGAAGTATCATTTTAGCATCAACTTTCAATTTGGTATTTGTCTTAATTTTATTGTAGGTCAATTCACCACTAAGTTTTTCAAAAATTTTATTGAATGTACTTATTGAATTCGTTATTTCCAATGAAATCTCTTGATCCAACAAAAATAATTGCTTAGGTAAATTATTATAATTATCACTATCCATATCTTCCAAAGAAAAATCAGTAATAAAATATTTAGAATTTATCCAGCCGTAGAAATGATCATTGAAAAGAAGTCTCTTATAAGTCACGCCATTTAATAAAGTAACCTCATAATCGGTTATAAACTTAAGTCCTGATACTAAATAGCTTGTAGCAACACGAACAGTGGGTTCAAACATACCATATGGATTTAACCAGATAGAATCTCCTGCTTTTACTGCTCCAACACTATTTACATAATTTATATTCTTAATAATTTGCTTACTAACTATTGGAATCATTCCTAGTAATTCTTGTTCGTTATATAATCGAACTTGATTGTTTTCAAAAACTCGATAAATGAGTCCTTGTGTACTTAATATTTTTGAAATAACGAATTTAGGACTAATAAAATTATATTTTTCATAATTGTTGCTTCCAATTAATACATTTTCTAAACTTAATGTCTCAACTGCAATGTCTTCAGCTGTCACAAAATAATGAGAGCCTTCAATCTGAACTTTAAAAATCAATGTATTATGGGATATACTCTGTCCTTCGATAGAACAAGCTTTCGCTAAAAAGATTTCAGAATTAATTTCTTCATAAGAATCTAAACTAATATTTTTATATAACTTAATTACATTTTTCTTAGGAACAAAAAGAACATCTTTTTGTTGCCAATCCATGAATTCATATTTCGAAAATTCGGGAATACGTGTTGCTAGAAAGTCTAATTGATGTTCATCAACCCAACCAATACAATGTTCTCCAAGAGATAATTTACAATAAGTCATACCATCTACAACCAATTTATCCAACACCTTGTAAACGTAATTGACACCTGGAGACCATTCATTGAATTGCTTGTGGATTTGCTGACAACTATCATAAGTCTGGACTGTTGGAAATTTTATTTGAGCATAGATACGCTTATTGAAAATCTTAGCATTTGTCCACTCTTTAAATTCTTCGAAAAGTTCAGAAGCTTCTTGTTCAAATAGTAATTCATTTTTAGTAATTTTTATGTCTGCTATCTCAATCCATCCAATTTTATACTTCTCATATGAACAATGAATGTACGTAGAAAATTTATCAATGGCTATTTCATCAATACGCAGTATACAATTTGAAAATAGTTGAACGTTGAGTGAATTTATTTCGGCACCAAATTGTGGTTGTTTTCTAACATCGCAACTTTGAACGGAATTTGAAAAGATACCACTATAATCAAATTTTGTCCTTCTCGTTAAAAAATGCATATCATCATCAGACATGTAAGGAATTAAATCATGTTCAGATACCCAGCCTAAATATTGATTTTGACATATTATTTTATAGTAAATTGTTTCTGAATTTACATATTCTGCAATAGAACGAACAATCACTATTTTATCAATTTTGATACTTTTTTTTCTGAGAGGTATCTCATGAAGAGTGTCAAACGTGGTTAACGATGTATTGGGCATTAAAACCCAAATTTGTTCATGCTTATTAATTTCAATATCTGAATCAGCTTGTGGGCGATTTACAATTTTTTCTATATTAATCGAATTCTCCACAAATCCCATTTGTGAAGGTTTTACATATTCCTTCAATCCGTCCAAATTAATATTCATCAGGTTTTTAGATACAGAAATGAGTGAATCAAATTTTGGATACAAAGAAAATAATCCGAGCAGATCATTTCGGATGGTATATTCACCATTTACCTTTTTATTTATTTCAGAATATAAATCATTATGCATGAAACAAATTTTCTTTTTAGCACCAACGAAAAGTAAATATTTAGCCCAAAAATAGGAATAACCGTCAAAGTTGATTGTCACATCGAAATGTAAGCCAGCAAATAATCTTTGGGCTTCTCTTTTATAACCCAATTCAGGCAAATATTTATCTACTTCACTTGGCATATGAACATTCTTTAAATATCTATCAAAAATATTTTCTTCAAATGTATATATTGGCAAGCCTGGTTTAAACATTTTTCGAACATGACGATTCATTTTATTCCAATTTTTTACTATCTCTGGGTTTGTTGAATCATGTAGGAAAGCAGTAACATCATACTTATCATAGTCTATTTGATCAATCAGATTTAAAAACGAGTTTGTAATACCATTGTCAATCATGCCGCCTGGATGAATTAGCAATTTGATTTTTGATGTATTTGCTTTAACTTCTTTCATACCATTCGTTTTATTGCCTTTGAAAATTCGTTCCACATATCTCTTTGTGACATCTCCATCATCATGACTCACAAAACGTTTCTGACATTTTTTGTAAATTTCTTTATGGTCTATCTCAATTTGAGTGATATCCTTAATCGCATTAATTAGATCATCTAAAGTATAAACAGTTGGACCTGGCAATTCGGAAGCATCAAAATACATTCCACGTTCATTTTCATAAATGTCATTGTCCCAACAATAGAAAAGAATTGGTTTTCCTGTTAAAAGAAAGTCAAAAAAGACACTTGAATAGTCTGTAATCATAATATCTATAATCTCAAATAATTCATTTGAATCAAAATCATTAGGAATTAGTTTCCCTTTAAAAAGAGAACTTTGATCTGCTTTATCAAAAACATAAGGGTGAACTTTTAATAAAACATTATATGAGTTTCCTAGTTCATTTTCTAATAATTTGATTTCGTTACTAAGAGTTAAAATCATATCTGTTGGTGCGCCAACGTCAGATCCTCGCCAAGTGGGCATGTAGCAAACAGTTTTTTTCTTGCTATCATAATCTATCCCCCGATCAGTTATATCTTGTTGCACTTTTTCAACCAAGCCAGTAAATAACGAGTCATTTCTAGCGTGTCCACCTTCCAAAATTGTTCCTTCCCATATACCATCAAGTTTGTACGAATGGAGAAAGAGGTTTGTCATATGATCATTAGGTGACAAAATATAATCAGTCATCAGAAAATTCCGCATCACATTCTTAGCGTTCATTGGATCTTGAACATAGTCAGATCCCATATGTTTCAGAGCAGTTCCATGCCAGGTATTGATATAGATTTGACCTTCACGTTTCAAATAAAATGAATTGAAAGTACTATTATTAATTAAATATTTTGCTTCCAATAACGCATCCATGTATTCAAACGTATCTCGAATAATTAATTTAAGATTAACTTCAGGATATTTTTTTTGTAACTCAAAAAAAATACCTTTTTTTTCAGCAGTAAAAACAATTTGATGCTCAAAATTTTCAAATTCTTTTTGGCTTATCATATACTGGAAAATTGCAAAAGGGGAGTCTGTAAAAATAGTGCCATCTCTAACTTCATAAAGAATGACGTTTTCATTTATTATTGCCGAATCGAATTTAGAAGCATAGTATGTTCTAAGACGAGCCTGCAAATTGTTTTTCAATTGTTCTGTCACTTGTTTACTATATTTTTCATACCAATTCGTTTCATTTTTCTGAGAAATTTTTTCTTTACTCTCAACATTAAATTTATCACGTAATTTACGTCTCATATCCTCAGGGAGGTATGTTCTAAAAGTTTTTCTAAGCCATGATAGTTCATTTTTCTCCATTTAGTAAAATCTCCTCAATATTATTTCGTGCGAGTATGGAAACATGCCAAGGATGATAAACACTGAGGTTTTCTGGAATCAAGAATTCTGGATTCCTTCAGCTTTTTCTTCTCAGGTACTCTTATTATAATAAGTAACTATCCTTGAGTTTATTGGGTATATCCTCTATCTCATTAGAAAAATGAGAACTGGTTGAGTCAGCTAGGAGAGAGGGGTACTCCGTTTTCTCAGTTAGTTTCCGTACTCACTTATTTCAAGCAACAGATAGCAACTAACAAAATGATCAGGAACTTTTGACATTTAATTATTTCCATGAATAGTTGAATCTGCTCATTCTTTTTATTGTTCTAACTTCCAAGCAAATCTTTTTTTATTTGGCTAGTGGATATTTCAGGTGTACGTGCCAAATATATTACAGCAGCATCAGTTTCTTCCTGAATGAAATCAAATTTTCCAGCCCAATCATCACCCATTACAAATTTATCGATATGATATTCTTTTACATCAGTTGTTTTCTGCTCCCAGCCATTTTCTGGAATAACCAAGTCAACGTAGCGGATTGCTTCAAGTAATTTTTTCCGTTTATCGAAACTAAAATAGCATTTTTTCTGCTTTTCCTTCCAATTAAATTCATCAGTCGATAAGGCAACAATTAAGTAATCACCTTGTTCCTTTGCACGTCTTAACAAATTAATATGTCCGTAATGTAATAAATCAAATGTTCCATAGGTTATAACTCGTTTCATAAAACAGCTCCTCAATCTATTTATTTTTGAATAGTTTGTTAATTAAATGCTCGGATGAACTAATTTTTATATCAGGACAAAAAGTTTCTTTGAATTTTTCATAGTGAGTATTGACCGTAATAAAATCTCTATCAATCAACTCCAGAATCTTGTTAGTTAATTCTTCTTGCGTTTTTATAATAGGGCCAGGAAGAATTTTTTCAAGATTAAGATAGCAGCCACGAATATTTTGTAAGTAGTCTTGTTGATCGTACATAAAAAAAAGTATTGGTCGTTCTGTATAAGCAAAATCAAATATTACAGAAGAATAATCGGTAATCAATAAGTCTGAAATAAGATATAAATCTTTAATATCCGGATAATTGGAACAATCGATTACCCGATTGTCATATTTGGAACTATCTAGCTGATTAGCAATTAAGTAATGTGCACGAAATAAAATAACAGAGTTCTCCGAATTTTTTAATACTTGATCAAATGGAAAATGATTAATATATTTATAAGCACCTTTACTGTAAAACTCTGTGTCTCGCCAAGTTGGAGCATATAAGATTATCTTTTTCCGTTCACTCAAACCTAAATTTTTCAGAACTCGTTGCTTATTTATGGAATAATGCTTTTTATCCAACAAAATATCATTCCGCGGATAACCAATTTCAAGAATTTCTCCCTGATAATTAAATGCGTTTTTGAAAATGTTAGAACTAAAGGCGTTTGCCGATAGCAAATAATCCCAGCGAGCAGCTTCATTTTCAAAATTTTTCCGATATTGTTTGGTGGTAGTTCCTGGCATTGAAATATTTTCAATATCTAAGCCAAGTTTTTTTAAAGGAGTTCCATGCCAAGTTTGGATGTAGATTGTTTGTTCATTCTTTTTCATCCATGCTGGCATACGTGTATTAAAAATCCAGTATTTTGCTCTAGGCATTATCAACAGCCATTTCAAACCCAAACGCCGAACATAGGGAACATTATTTTCAATAAAAGGCTTTTCGAATCCTTTTTTTACAGCCCATAAACAAGGAATCTCTGGATATTCTTTTTGTAAATATTCATAAATCGCACGAGGATTGTCACTATATTGTTTTCCATGGAAGCTTTCAAAAAAGAATAATCTTTTTTTAGGGAGTGCTCCAAGGATGCTGAATACAACTTGTACAAACAAGTGATATAGATGCTCTATTCGTCTACGGAACTTTTTCATTATTCTCTCCCTATCAATTTGATCCTTAAATTAAGTAAATTTGAGTTTTACTAGTAGAATGGATGCTTTTTTAATAGTTAATATCTGATACCTTGAAAAGTGGAATGCAAAATAGAATAAAAATTCCTAATTATATTTTGCATACCCAACTTAATAAAAGAATGTAGAAGTCTTTTTGAGATTCATATATAGTCAACAAACTTTGCTCTGAACTTCAAATGCAGATGGGAACCAATAATCAGAAGAATCAAAGCCATCAGCCAGAAGATCATCGTGTAATTTCCTTTTTCCCAAAACCATTCTCTGGAAAGGAAGCTGTCTCGAAAGCCTTCAATAAGGTAATAGAATGGATTCAGCTTGAGTATTCGTACCAACTTAACCGGAAGATTTCGATTCTCAATATCCCAGATAGGTCCTGAGATGAAAAATACAACACGAAAGACAGATTGCAGCAAAATATGGTAGTCTCGAACTAAGGTGGTTAATGTAGCATTCAAGATACTGAACGAAAAAATAAAAATAATCATTGCTGCAAAATAGTACAGACTTTGCAGCCAATACAGGCTGGGATAAATTCCTGCGTTAATCAGAAAAAGAAAAGTGATCAGTATCATCCAAAAATAGTTGATTAAATTACTGGCTATGGAAATTGAAGGTAAGGCACTGACTGGAAATTTCATTTTTGCCACTAAACCGACATTACGATAAATACTGTTAGAGGCACCAATAACTGAACCATTAATAAAAAACCAAGTGCTGATTCCGATCATCATCCAGACAATAAAAGGTACACCTTTAATTTCTCTGCCGCCATTTACACCCAGACCAAAGATCATATAATAAATTCCAATCTGAATCATTGGATTTAATATCTGCCATATCAAGCCAAGATAGTGACTTTGATAAGTTGCTTTTTCCTCGTATTTGGACATCCGGAAAATAATACCCAGATTATTTAGCTGTTCCTTGATAATAATGACTACTTCTTTCATAATCTGCTCCTTTTATTCTCCTTGCGGGATAGTCAGTACTTGTCCTACATTTATGTCAGTTGATTCCAGATTATTTGTTAAAATCAGGGCCTCAACTGTTGTCTGATGCTCTGCAGCAATGCCATCAAGTGTATCTCCTTCTTGAACTAGATAACTTTCTGATACAGGTACAGTTGTGCTTTCTGTTGTTAAGAGATTACCTGTAGAACTCATTGCTGTTGATGTTTCACTTGTTTCTGTTGGGGGCTGGACAATTGTCGAATCAAAAGTCCGCGTAGTGGAGCTTTGGGTAGAATCTTTTGTAGCTGTATCTTTCTTTGGTTCATCTAGCTGATAGAACAAAGTTTTGAACGGTTGAGCAACGACACTGGAAATAGCCCGGCCACTGAAACTAACCATACACAGGAACAGAGTAATAAGCATTAAAACGGCTAAGAGCACCCGCGTCCCACCAGACATGTTGCGCCCCACTTGGATCGGTTCTGTATCCTT
>NZ_JADOEP010000016.1 GCF_016745275.1 Enterococcus sp. BWB1-3 | reverse complement strand
GGAAATTGGGAAAATATATGGAGAGGAAGACACGTAAAAAAGAAAGAACACGCTCGATTTTGATGATTATTGCCAAAATCGAGCGTGTTTTCTTTTTGAGGACGGACTATTGTCCCAGACTCATTTTAGGTGAGGAGGTTTGATTAATGATGATTAATTTAGATCAGTTAGGTTTAATGACGTTTCCTAGGGCTAGCAAATGCGGGGACAAAGAACGGATATATGTTTATCAATAATACAAAAAATATCCAGAGAAATTTTTACCAGTATTGACCGCATATCTGAACGGAAGTATCTAATGAGTTGTGGGAAGTAATTGTGATGAAACAATCAGATGTATTTGAACTGAAACAGGCATTTACTGAAGGAGAAATACTTGAAGTGATGTTTCAATTCGTAGATGCATATGGAAGAGATACAAGAAGGGGTCAAATACGATTATCTGGATGATCAGAAAAAGAATTTTGGTATTCGCCTGAAGAATGGAGCGACTATCTATTATAAAAATATTCGTAGAGGACGCTAGCCAGATGAAATGAAAGCAGGAAATTTAATTGTGTTGAGACAAGGATGGAATTTTACGCTTAAAGATGTAAAAACTTTCAGGATTGCAGCAAGTTCTCTTGCCAGTGAAATAGATCCATACTATCAGGATCTTCCGGAAGAAATTTTAAAACAGCTCGAAATTTTGGCTGCTAAAATTAAGCAGTATGATCAAAAATAATTTTGATTACGAAAGAGATACAAACGGATTGTGTCGCTTTAGTGAAAGTGGACAAAAGATAGAAGTTTCTAAGGCTCAGACAGAATTTTTATCAAGTTGTTTATTTATAAATGATTTGAATGCGACTTAAAAAATGATTTAGCGAATTTAAGTCGTATTCCGAAATAGAGGAATTTATAAAAAGATATGACGGGGATTTTTTAATCTCATTTTTTTATCAGAAAAAGCTATCAAAACTCAAGATTATTTAACTGATAGAGATATCGGATTAAGTACCAGCTATACTAATGTAATAATGGCACTTTATGCTATCAATAAAGCAAAAATTGAAAATCCAAATGAATTTAGGAAAAGAGCTGATGGAAAAGATATTTATGTTGAAACATTAATATTTGTTGGTTATGGCTATGCGTATAAAGGTTTTTATCTCAGAGAAATATCCTATGCTAATGTAACATTGGTGCCTTCAAATTTACGAAAAGGTTACAAAGTTTTAACGAGTTATCCAACTGTTCCAAAATAATGAACTGAAAATATCAAAGTATATTTTGAATCAAAACTAATGGTTAGTTTATTCAGAATAATAGGAGGAGCAAATGAAAAAAACAATTTTTTACGAAGACATGAAACAAATGAAAATGAATAAAATTCAGGAACAAGTGTCCTGGTATGAATATTTGGCTGATAAAAAGAATGAGTATTATTTGGAACAGCGAAGTGATGTGTTACTAAATCATGTACCAACAGAAGAAAATATTGTTTCTGTGATTCAATGCAGGTTGTTTTTTGTAGGGAAAGATACGTTAGAAGAAATGTTTTCCTTTTTAGAAAAAAAAGCAAACTATGAATTTAAGCATAAGGAACCAAACAAAGAAGTAATTCAAGCCTATAAAGAAACGACATGGGATGATTTTAATACAGACTTAATTGGGCTTCAAACAGAAGAGAAATTTGCACAGCTAATAGAAATTATTGATGGAGAAGAGGAAGTTGGCTATATTTTTCTTGATTTACGCTATGTGATTATTAATAAAAGATTTGATGATATCGAAAATCAATAACATACATTTAGTTCGAAAAAACATCAGAAAGCAGGGGAAATAAAGGCTTTTATTGTTGTGATTGTTTCACCTTTATAAAGGTGAATAGTATCAAGAGTGTATCCTTCTGCAAGTAGTGCAGCTTTAGTTTCTTCTGCTAACTCAGAGACAGTCATAGGGAATACTTGTTCACTTTCTGTATATCCTATTTTGTGAGGTATTATATTATTAGCGTGAGCATTGCTTGTTCCTAACGTAACTATGGACAATGCCAGTAAAAAAATGTGACAAAAAATAACTTCTTTTTCATACAACACTTCCTTTCATATTTGATAAACAAATAATCACATGATTATTATTTAAGGTAAAGATCAGGATTGTGACATAGTATGTTTTTATTTGAGAAACGTTTTATTTTTACCTTCTTTTTTATTCAGAATCAGTTTTGAAAAAGAATTTATCACCTAATTATTTAGAAATCAGCATATAAATAGTTGACAACCTTTTTCTAGTTTGCTACTATCCAACGGAGCAAAACGTAATCATTACGCTTTGTATAAATAAAACGTAAGATATGAAGGAGTGTACAAATGAAACGCAAGCTTATTTTGGGATTATCTATTTTATTTTTAGCTGGATTTATGAGTGCCTGCTCAGTAAATGGGAAAGGCTCTTCTGTAGAGGAACAGAAAGAATTAAACATTCTGACGAGTTTTTATCCGATGTACGAGTTTACGAAAAATATTGTTGGGAATGAAGGAACTGTTGATATGCTTGTACCTGCTGGAACAGAAGCACATGATTATGAGCCCTCTGCCAAAGATTTGAAAAAATTACAGGATGCAGACGTCTTTGTTTATAACAATGAAAATATGGAATTCTGGGTGCCGTCAATGGAAACAACCTTTAATGACGGGAATGTTCATGTTATTAAAGCAACTGAAAATATGCTGCTGCTTTCAGGGGGAGAGGAAGAAGATCATGATCACTCTGAAGAAGACGGACATTCACATGAGTTGGATCCTCATGTCTGGCTGGCACCTAGTCTGGCAATAGAAGAGGTGAAAGAAATTCGGGACCAGTTGATTGAAATTTATCCGGAGAGAGAAGCAGTCTTTACTGAAAATACAGAAGCGTATTTGAAAAGACTGACTGACTTAGATCATTCTTACAAGGATACTCTGGGAGCTGCCAGCCAAAAGAGCTTTGTTACACAACATGCAGCTTTCGGTTATTTGGCCGTAGAATACGGACTGACACAGGTTCCGATTTCCGGATTGTCTCCAAGTGAAGAGCCCTCAGCGACCAGACTGGCTGAGCTGAAAGATTTTGTAACAGAAAATGATATTCAGTACATTTATTTTGAGGCAAATGCAACCGACTCTATCGCACGTACGCTGGCTGAAGAAGCGGGTGTTGAGCTGCTGGTATTAAATCCCCTTGAAGGCTTGACGAATGAACAAATTGAAAATGGAGAAGACTATATCTCTGTTATGGCAGATAATCTGGAAGCACTAAGTAAAACAATAACAGGTGAAAATTCAGCACTGGATTCTGTATCTGCTAAAAAAGAAAAAACAGTTTACAATGGTTATTTTGAAGACAGTCAAATAAAAGATCGTCCATTGTCAGACTGGTCTGGAAGCTGGCAGTCTGTTTATCCATTTGTATCAGATGGAACCTTTGATCAGGTTTTTGACTATAAAGCAAAAATTAATAAGGATAAGACTGCAGAGGAATACAAAGCATATTATGAAGCCGGTTATGCGACAGATATTGAAAAAATTGAGATTACAAATAACAAGATGACATTCATCAATTCAAAAGGTGAACATTTTTCTTCTGAATATAAGTATGCGGGTTATGAAGTATTGAGCTACAAAGGTGGAAATCGAGGCGTGCGCTACTGCTTCGAAGCACTTGACCAGGACAATGGAGCATTCCGATATGTTCAGTTTAGTGATCACGCCATTGAACCGACTAAGGCAGAACATTTCCATATTTATTTTGGAAATGAAAGTCAGGAGGCTTTGTCGTCAGAATTGGAAAACTGGCCGACTTACTATTCAGCTGATTTAAGCGGAAAAGAAATTGCACAGGAAATGCTGGCACATTGATCGCAGATTAGGAATTCAGCAAGATACTGTTGGAATTTTGAGAAGACATACGAATTTCTGCAGAAGTTGCAGAGATTAAAAGAATAAAAAAAGTTTGGTTAAAAGAGGTTGTGACAAACACTCATGAGGGCTGTCGCCCACATGAGTGTTTGTACCGACCTTTTTTGATGTGTCCATAAATGCAAGAGGAGGAACTGTGAATCAAGGATTTATAGAGAGCTGTTTGGCATTATTATTACAAGGGGAAGTTTATTTATTATTGCTTTCCGACAGCTATTCTTTTTCCTCTCCCATGATTTCTTTTGGAAATCTGTCAGTGATAAACAGAAGAGAAAACGACTGCTGACGGTAATCATCACATATTGTAGAGGCAGAGAGAAATCAAAATCAACGCAAAAAATTTTTTTTTAGATTATGGTACCATCAAAACTTTTAACGCTTCTCCGCTCATAGTCCAGTGGAATGCTTCTTCCCAGTTTTCCAGTGCTGTTATTTTTGAAACGAGCGGAGTCAGATCGTTCTGTTCTTGTTCCAGCCATTGAACAGCGAGCTGCCAGGAGCTGGGCTTCTGAGTTCGAGAGCCGATCAATTCAATTTCTTTGTGAATAAGAAGGTCCATACTAATGGGATTCATATTCTTGGCGAAAAGTCCTTCTTGAATGATCCGGCCTTTCTTTTTAACAATTTCCATTGCCTGATGAAGAGCATGAATATTTCCGGAACACTCGAAGACCTGATCTGCTCCATAGTCTTCAGTCAGGCTCATGATAGAATCTTCAAGAGGCTGATTTTGACTGTTGATTATATGGGGAATACCAAGTTCGTGAGCAATTTGCAGCCTTTTTTCGTCTTGATTGATTCCGATCAAAATCACCTCTGCACCTAATGATTTCAAAACCAGTGAAAGAATGATTCCGATTGGGCCGGGACCGAAGACGGCAATTTTTTCTTCAGAATGAACAACTGTTTTTTCTTTGACCGCATGCATACAGCAGGCGAGCGGTTCCAGCATTGCAGCTGAGTAGAGGTTGATCGCTTTGGGCACCTGATGACAACGGTCGGCTTTAACAATAATGTATTCAGCGAAGCTTCCATCTACCTGAGTACCCAAACCTTTGCGCCGGCTGCACAAGTTATAGTCCTGTTCATAACAGTAGTGGCATTTTTCACAAACTTCATATGTAGTCTCACTGACTACGATATCTTCGGGTTTGAATTTCCTGACATCACTTCCGACTTCTGTCACTTCACCAACGAATTCATGACCTAATGTCAGTGGTATCTTTTTGTTATATTCTCCTTTGAATGCATGAATATCTGAACCGCAGATGCCTGTAAGCAGTACACGGATTTTTAGTTCATTTTTTTTTGGATAAGGCTCATTAACAGTGATATACTCCATGTTTCCATATCCTTCAGCAGTTTTTCTTAAGGCTTTCATTTTTTATGGACTCCCTTCTGGATATTCGAGGTGGGTGTTATTTTAATAGATAGAGAAGGGTGTTTTATTAGATGATAAAAGCTTATCATGGAAAAATTTTTTCTTCAAGACTATCACTGTCACAATTCTTTTGATAGCGATTTCAAAGGGATTGTGCTTGTGAAAAAATGTGAATGAAATATAATGAGCGTGTAGAGGTGAGAGGGATGAATAGAAGGATTAACAAGATTATATTAGATGCTTTACACGAGAAGAAAGAAACACTTCACAACTATGCAGAATTATTTAAAGTTTCCGATCAAACTATACGAAATGATATTAAAGAAATTAATTATTATCTGGAAAAAAGTAATCAGATAAAGATTATTTTCGATGAGGATGGCTATCTCCAAATGGCAGATGAAGTGGATTTGCAGGAATTGCTAAAGACCTATGCTTCGTTTCAAAACTATCATCTGTCACAGGATGAGCGGCGAACGATTCTTGCTATGCTGCTGGTAACGAGTTGTGACTATATAACGACTTATTATTTGTCAGAATATGTTTTGGTCAGCAGAAATACGCTGGTGAGCGATATTGAAGAATTGAAAATCTGGTTTAAACGAAATGGACTAGTATTGCATTCCTATGTCGGCAAAGGTTACAAGGTGCAGGGGAATGAAGCTAAAATCCGCTATGCCATGATGAAGCTGATTATTTTCAATGGTCTGTTTGACAATGATTATGATTATGCGCTTGGCTTTGAGAACAATATCTTTCAAAATCTGTTGCTGGATATCATTGATAAAGATACCCGATATCAGGAAATTGCCCAAATGCTGTTGGAAAGTGAGAAGGACCAGGGACTTCAGCTTTCGGATTTCTCTTATCAGGAGGTTGTCTGCTATCTGCTGATCATAGTTGAACGGCTTTCTTTGGGATTTACTATTCAAAATGCCGAAGAGTTGTCAGATGTAAAGGAGAGTTCGAAATCATCCTTTGCTGAAGCAATTGCAGAGAAGCTGAAGGAAATGTATTCCCTGGCTATTTCAGAAGACGAACGAAGCTATCTGATTTCCATTTTGAGAAGTAAAAGTTATATCAAAAACAACAGCAGAAAAATTGATTCAATTGAAACGCAGATACTGATCAATGAATTTATTTTTAATTTGTCGAAGGACTTGAATATTAAATACTATTTGAATAGTGATTTATTTGATTTGCTGGAAAACCATTTAAAGCTGCTTATTTATCGAATTAAGTTGAAAAGTAATGTGAAAAATGGTTTGTTTGAGGAAGTTTATCAGGCGTACGCGGATATTTTTCCACTGGTAAAAAAACACGTCAAGCCGATTGAAGAATTTTTGGAAACAGAGATTACCCAGGATGAAATTTCATTTATTGTGATGTATGTTATGGCAATTTTAGAAAATAATATCAATAATACTTTTTTTAAAGAGACAATTCGTGTGAGAGTGATCTGTAATTCCGGCAGAGGAACAGCCCAGCTGATAGAGATTAAGCTTAAAAAGGCATTTCCGCAAATAGATATCGTTTCAGTGGATTCTTCTCATATACTGCAAAAAATCCAGCCGGAAAATCAGGATTTAATTATCACCACAGTCCCTCTTCAATTTGACAAATCACCTGTGCTGTTAGTCAACCCTCTGCTGACAGAGGATGATATTGTTGCTATTCAAAAAGTTATCTATCGGTTTACACCCCAGGAAGCAGAATATAATGCACTCCCATTAAAAGACAGACAGCTGCTTCAAAGCTGTTTGCCGATTATCGAAAAATATGTTGAAGAAGAGTACCATCAAAAATTTGTCAGCGAGTTGGAAGAACTGTATCGTCTAAATCAACGTAAAAGAAGAGTAGAAACAAAAGAAATCAGTCGATTGTCTGATGTACTTACGATAGATCGAGTGGTTTTGGACAAGTCAGCCGGAGACTGGCGGGAAGCTGTTGAATTAGCTGGAAAGATTTTGCTGGAAGATCAGCTGATAGAGCAGAGATACATTGAAAGTATGATCCAGATGATTGAGGAACATGACTCCTACATCGTTATTTCTCCGGGCGTTGCCATTCCTCATGGTGAAGCAGCAAATGGAGCGATTCAAATCGGAGCCAGCTTTCTTCGGCTAAAGGAGCCAGTCAGATTTAATCATAAGCAAAATGATCCGGTAAAATATGTAATCGCTCTCAGTATTCCGGAAGGGAAAACGATTGGAACCTGTTTATATTATTTTACAGAAATTTTGGCAACAGAAACATTCATTTTAAGAATGGATGCTTGTGAGCAGCCGGAAGAAGTACTGATTGAATTGAAAAATATGGAAGATAAAGTGATGGGGTTTTCAAATGAAAAAAATACTATGTGATGATAAGCAAAAATTTATGTATTGTATGTTCAATGAAACAGAAAAAGAGAAGCTGTTGGAGGCGATGAGTCAGGTGCTGTTTGAGTATGAGTTTGTAAAAGAAAGTTATTTTGAAGCAGTTGTTGAACGGGAAAAGCACTTTCCTACAGGACTGCCGACGAAAGGAATCAGTGTGGCGATTCCTCATACGGATTGTGTTCATGTGAAAAAAGAAGGCTTTTTGGTCGGAGTACTTAATCAGCCGATTTCTTTTGAAATTATGGCAAGTACACAGGAATATGTGGAAGTGGAGCTGGTTTTCATGCTTGCCATCAAAGATTCGAAAAAGCAGGTTGTTATGCTGCAGCGTTTGATTGCACTTTGCCAGGATGAAGAAAATTTACAGTTGTTGAAGTCAGGTGAGAATGTTGCGGAGATTGAAAAACTATTACAGACAGTCAATTAGAAGGAGATGAATTGAGTATGTTAGAAATTATCAAATCTGCTGTAAACTATGTACTGGATTTGGGTGCTACAGCGATGCTGCCGATCATTTTAACTATTTTCGGACTTATTTTGGGACAGTCATTAAGCAAATCTTTTAGAGCAGGGTTAACTGTTGGTATTGGGTTTACAGGATTGAATCTGGTAATCGGACTTCTTTCAGATTCTGTGGGGCTTGCTTCACAGGCAATGATTGAACGGCTGGGGCTGAATTTGGATATTCTGGATGTCGGCTGGCCGATTGGGGCGGCAATCACATTTGCCACACCGATTGCAGTACTGCTGATTCCGGTGATCTTCATTTTTAATATTGTGCTGCTGCGATTTAATCAGACAAAAACGATGGATGTTGACCTCTGGAATTACTGGCATCTGATCTTTCCGGGAGCCATGATTTATTATGCGACAGATTCAATCTGGATTGCAATTGTCTGTGCACTGATCAATGCATTTGTTATCTTTAAGCTTGCGGATTGGACAGCACCAGCTGTAGAGCACTTTTTCGGACTGCCGGGGATTTCTCTGCCTCATGGGGAAACTGTCAATTTTGCGCCGGTGACATACGCATTGAATAAGGTTTGGGATAAAGTTCCGGGAATTAATAAAATTGATATTAATGCAGATAATTTAAAAAACAGACTGGGAATTTTTGGTGAACCCATGATGATCGGTCTGATACTTGGGATTGGGATGGGCTTTTTAGCAGGCTATGATTCACAGGCTATTATTCAACTGGGGATTCAAATGTCTGCTGTTATGATTTTGATGCCGAGAATGGTTGCATTGTTGATGGAAGGTCTTTCTCCAATTGCAGAAGCAGCTAAAACATTTATACAAAAACGCTTCCCGGGAAAAGAAGTCTATATCGGTTTAGATGCAGCGGTTGTTACTGCGCACCCGGCAATTATTACTGTTGCTTTACTGATGGTTCCAATTACTATTTTTCTGGCAGCGGTGTTACCGTACAACCGTTTATTGCCATTTGCCGATTTAGCTGTACTGCCGTTTACGATCATCTGGTCAATTGCGGCCTCTAAAGGGAACATCTTCCGAGGTCTGCTGAATTCGATTGTGTCTATTTGTCTGGTTTTGTTTATTGCTACAAATCTGGGAGAGTTGACAACGATAATGGCTCATGCGGTCGGATTCTCTTTTCCGGAAGGTGCAACAATGATTTCCGGTATTGATATGAGCAGCCACTTGACTCTTTGGATTATGCTGAAGCTGATTGATCCTTCAAATATTCCGGCCTTTATGGCAGGTGTTATCGGTCTGCTTTTATATGGAGGTCTGTGGTACTGGACCAGAAATGATATTAAGAAACAATTCGGACTGGATAAACCGAATGAAGCAGCTATAGAAAATCTGGAGGTAGAAGAAAATGAATAAGAAGCATGTATTAATTGCCTGCGGTACAGGCGTGGCAACATCTACAGTGGTCAGCATGAGAGTGAAGGAAGAACTGGAGAAGAACAATATTCCGGCAATCGTTGAACAATGCAAGGTCGCTGAGCTTCCTTCAAAAGTTGGGAACGCGGATTTGGTTGTTACCACAACAGCATACACAAATGAGGATATCCCTGTAATTCGTGCCCTGTCCTTTTTAACAGGAGTAGGTATTGAAGAGGATGTTCAAAAAATTGTCGAGATTCTTAAGTGAGGAAGTGTCAGCAGTGAAAACGATGCAGGGAAAAGTGGCGGTTGTTACAGGTGCTGCAAAAGGAATCGGGAAAGCGATTGCAAAAAGATTTGCTGAGGAAGGAGCTAATACCGTCATTGTTGATTTTGATGCTGAAGCAGGAAAACAGACTGCTCAGAAATTTTCGATAGACTATGCCGATTCATTGTTTGTTCAGGCAGATGTATCGAGCGCAGAAGATATGATGAAGGTACGAAATAAAGTTGTTTCTGTCTTTGGCAGGGTTGATATTCTTATTGTTAATGCGGGAATCAGCTATCGGCATACAGTTGATGATATTTCAATTGAGGAGTGGCAGCAGGTGCTGAGAATTAATCTGGATGGCTCTTTTTACACAATTAAAGCTTTTTATAAAGATTTTCAAACGAATCAGGGGAAAATTGTGTTTATTACTTCCGGATCTGCGATTACAGGCACAGGAGGGGGCGTACATTACGCCTCTTCGAAAGCCGGACAGCATGGGCTGATGAGAGGGATTTCCAAAGAGCTGGGGCCTAAAGGAGTTAATGTGAACGCAGTGGCACCACGAGTGGTTCAGACAGATATTTTAGATATTCTGTATCCTGATGAATTGAGCAGGAAGGAATTGATTAAAAAGATTCCGATCAGTCGTATTGGTCAGCCTGAGGATATCGCAAATGCTGCGTTCTTTTTAGCTGGACCGGAGAGTTCCTATATTCATGGACAAATTATTTTGGCAGACGGCGGGAGAACGTATTGAGGAAGGGTGTATATGAAAACTATTTTAGTAGCTGCAGGCACATCAGACAATAAACGTAATTTTGCTGTAACGTTCATTCAAAATTATTTAAATGAACAGGATGTAGAAGCAGCAGTAACAGGAAAAAGCATTTATGAAGTCTCTGAGCTTGATCTGGAGGTTTCCGCAATAGTTGTTATCGGTCAGCCGAATTTTCAGACGGATGTCCCGGTTATTGACGGGACAGCTTTTATTACAAAGTTTGGGATGGAAACCTGCTGTGAACAGATAATAAATGCACTTTAACGGATGAATCAGGTGAGGAGGAAAAAAAGAATGAATATGTCAATACCAAATGAAGCGCAGTTATCAGATGAACAGCTCAAAGAAATTTTTGAAACGATGTGGACGATTCGTTTTTTTGATGAAAAAGTTGATCAGCTTTTTGCTAAAGGGGTGATTCACGGAACGACCCATCTGGCAGTCGGACAGGAAGCAACTGCAGCTGGCAGCGGAGCTGTGCTGAGAAAAACAGATTGGATTACAGCCACGCACCGGGGACATGGACAAACGATTGCCAAGGGAACAGATATTCAGGCTATGATGGCTGAGCTTTTTGGACGTACAACGGGAACGAACAAAGGAAAGGGCGGCTCCATGCATATTGCTGATTTGGATACGGGAAACCTTGGTGCAAACGGAATTGTCGGCGGAGGCTTCCCAATTGCAGCAGGAGCAGCACTGACTTGTAAAATGAAGGGACAGGATACGATTGCTCTGGCTTATGCAGGCGATGGCTCCACGAATGAGGGAAGCTTTCATGAATCACTGAACCTGGCCGCAATCTGGGATTTACCAGTTATTTTTTTCATCGAAAATAATCAATATGGCATGAGTGGTTCAGTGAAAAAGATGACTCGAGTAGAACATCTTTCTGATCGGGCGACGGCTTATGGAATGGAAGGTGTGACGATTGACGGCAACGATCTGATTGAGGTGATAAATACAACCTGCAAAGCAGTTGAGAAGGCCCGCAGAGGAGAAGGGCCAACCTTGATTGAAGCATTGACCTATCGGTGGAAAGGACATTCTAAATCGGATGCCAAGAAATATCGAACAAAAGATGAAGAGGCAGATTGGCGAAAAAATAAAGACCCGATTCAGCTGGCAAAAGAGCGATTTATTGAATCGGGAATTTTTACAGAGGAAGAAGCAGAAGCAATCCGTCTGCATGCGAAGCAGGCTATTGAAGAAGCCGTCGTATTTGCTGAAAAAAGTCCAATGCCGGCACTGGATACATTGTATGAAAATGTCTATGCGGATTAGGAGGGAAGGCCAATGAGAGAAATAACCTATGCTGAGGCGGTTAGAGAAGCCTTGTCTGAAGCAATGCGGGAGAGTGAAGATGTATTTATGCTGGGAGAAGATATCGGCATATATGGCGGTGCCTTTGGTGTCAGTCGAGGGATGGTCGAAGAGTTTGGCGAAGAGCGCATTCGTTCTACACCAATCTCGGAATCTGTGATTGCAGGAGCATCAGTTGGTGCTGCGATGACTGGAATGCGTCCGGTTTTCGAAATTCAATTTTCAGATTTTGTAACAATTGCACTGGACCAAATTGTCAATCAGGCAGCTAAAATTCGTTATATGTACGGCGGAAAGGCCAAGATTCCATTAGTCATGCGGACCCCCGGCGGTTCTGGGACAGGAGCAGCTGCACAGCATTCTCAGAGTTTGGAAAACTGGACGGCTCACGTGCCTGGATTGAAAGTGATTCAACCGGCAACGGCGTATGATGCCAAAGGACTGCTTCATGCGGCAATTGAAGATGATAATCCGGTGATGTTTTATGAACATAAGCTGTGCTATCGGACATCTTCTGATGTGCCGGAAGGAAAATATACAATTCCTATTGGGGTAGCGGATATTAAAAGAAGCGGTTCAGATATAACTATTGTTGCGACGGGAATTATGGTGCATAAAGCATTAGAAGCAGCGGAACAATTAGGAAAAGAAAATATTGAAGCAGAAGTTATCGATCCGCGCACGCTGGTTCCTTTGGATAAACAGACGATTATTGACTCAGTGATAAAAACCGGTAAAGCAGTTGTAGTGACAGAAGCAGTCAAGCGCAGCGGATTTAGTGCTGAATTGGCTAGTGTGATTGCGGAAAGTGAGAGCTTTGATTTTCTGGATGCGCCGATTATCCGACTTGCAGGTAAAGAAGTGCCTATTCCTTATCATCCGGAGCTGGAAAAACTGGCTGTTCCACAGGTAGAAGATATTGTTGCTGCCTGCCGTGCATTGAAGGAGGGAGTTTGATGGCACATGAAGTATTAATGCCTAAACTGAGCTCAACAATGGCTGAAGGAACGATTACCGTCTGGCTGAAGGAAGAAGGAGATTCCGTTGAGATTGGCGAAGCCATTTTTGAAGTCATGACTGATAAAATTGCCATTGAGGTGGAAGCGTATGAAGAAGGTACGTTGCTGAAGCGGTATATTGGCGACGGTGAAAGCGCACCTGTCAATGCGGTCATTGCCTATATTGGTGAAGCCGGAGAAAGCGTACCGGAGGAGATGCCGAGAGTGAGCGGAGGCGAAAGATCGGCTGAAGAGGAAGCGCCTTCTGCAGACACACCAAAAACTGATAGTGAAGCAATGAAATCAGAAACGAGCCAGCCAACTGAAAGCAAAATCCGTGCCACTCCGGCAGCCCGCAGAGCGGCCAGAGAAAAAGGGGTTGATCTTAAAAATGTGACAGGCTCAGGACCGAAAGGACGGATTCAGGCGCTGGACGTACAGAACTATCAGGTACAAGCGGAACCATCAAAAGAGTATGCAGGAACAGGCAAATCTTCGAAGGCAGCAGCTGTTTTGCCGTGGCAGGGAATGCGCAAAACTATTGCAGATCGGATGCTGATCAGTAAACAAACAGTACCACATGTAACGATGAATGCAGCTGTTGATATGTCTGCAGCAGTTAAGCTGAGAGAGCAGCTGCTGCCAATGATAGAAAATCAGACGGGCTATCGCCTTTCTTATACAGAAATTATTATGAAGGCAGCCATGGTTGCGCTTAGAGAATTTCCAGTATTCAATGCACATGTAAAAGAAGATGGCATTCATCTATTTGAAACAGTGCAGTTAGGTATAGCTGTAGCTGTTACGGAAGGGCTTGTCGTTCCAGTTATTTCAAATGCTCATCAATTAGGTTTGGGACAATTGACGAAACAAACAAAAGAACTGACTCAAAAGGCACGTGATGGAAACTTAACCGGAGAAGACATGGAAGGCGGGACCTTTACCATTAGTTCTCTGGGAGCGTCCAAAGTTCAGACCTTCAATCCAATTATTCATGTTCCAGAAGCAGCTATTTTAGGTGTGGGCGGGATGAATGAAGCTTGGGAAATGAGGAGTGTAGATGGAATCGAACATCCGATAAAAGTACCTGCGCTCCATCTAAGTTTATCCTTTGATCATCGGGCGGCAGACGGTGCGCCTGCAGCAGCCTTTCTTTCCAGAATTGTTGAGCTGCTGGAAAATCCAATGGGACTGTTACTATAAGGGGGCTCATCCATGATAAAAGAAACAGAAACAGTAGTACTTGGTGCCGGACCAGGCGGTTATGTTGCGGCAATTCGAGCAGCTCAGCTGGGTCAAAAAGTAACAATTGTTGAAGCAGAGCATATTGGCGGTGTCTGCTTAAATGTGGGGTGTATACCCTCTAAAGCGCTGATTACAGCAGGACATCGCTATCAGGAAGCTCAAAAATCTGACTTTTTAGGAGTCAAAGTCAATAAAGCAACACTTGATTTTGCAAAGACCCAAAAATGGAAAAATGAGCAAGTTGTTAAAATATTGACAAATGGCATTCGTGCATTGTTGATGAAAAATAAAATTTCCATCATAGAGGGATATGGTATTTTTACAGGAAGCCATGAACTTTCAGTTACAACGGCGGCAGGGCAGGAAACCATTCGCTTTCAGCAGGCAATTATTGCAACAGGAAGCTGTCCGATTGAGATAGCAGGATTTTCTTTTTCTGAGAGAGTGATTGATTCGACTGGCGGCTTAAACTTAAAAGAAGTTCCTGAATCTTTAGTTGTAGTCGGAGGTGGATATATAGGTTGTGAATTGGCAGGTGCCTATGCAAACCTGGGTGCAAACGTAACGATTGTGGAGGGAAGTCCTCATCTGTTACCATCATTTGAAGCAGATATTCAGCAACTCATTGAAAAGAGCTTTCAGCGAAAAGGCGTCAGGATTATCACAAATGCCAAAGCTAAACAAGCTGAATTGCAGGCTGATCAAGTTGAAACGGAGATTGACTATTCAGGGAAAATAGAAAGGCTTATCAGTGATTATGTTATGGTCACTGTCGGAAGAAAACCAAATACGGAGGGACTGGGACTGGAAAAGCTAGGTCTTCAGACAGACAGGCGCGGACTGCTTCCTGTTAATGAGCGGTATCAAACAGAAGTGGCTCACATTTATGCAATAGGCGATATTGTCGAGGGCTTGGCTCTGGCACATAAAGCCAGCTATGAAGGTAAAGTTGCTGCTGAAGTGATTGCAGGTAAAAATGTGGTAAAAGATTATCGTGTCATCCCGGCAGTTTGTTTCACAGATCCTGAAGCGGCAACTGTCGGCCAGACGGTTGAGGAGGCAGCAGCAGCTGGGATAAAGGCTGAAACAGCAGTTTTTCCCATGCAGGCAAATGGCCGGGCCCTTTCTCTGAATGCCACAGAAGGCTTTATTCGATTAGTGTATGAAGCTGAAACTCAGCTGCTTTTGGGAGCTCAAATAGTTGGCGTAAATGCCAGTGATTTGATTGCAGAAGTAACGCTGGCGATTGAATCCTATTTGACTTTGGAAGATATTGCACTGACCATCCATGGACATCCGACACTTTCAGAAACGATTATGGATGCTGCAGAGGTTGGATTAGGGGTGCCGATTCATAGATGACATACAATACTTGACAGAAAATAGTTAGTGATCATATAAGTTCTCCGGAAATGAATAAAAAATGTCTAAGGCTCATATAGTTACAAGAGGCAGAAATAGAAGATTCTCAGGCTTATCTGGGAGTCTTTTTTTAGCTTTACAAGAATCTTTTGTACGGCTTGTTATAATGAGTAGGAAGAAATGAAGTAACAGCTAATTAGTAAAATGTAGGTTGAAGTGTGATGGAAACTTTTTCATTTCTGTGCAACCATTTCCTGTATTTCTTACTCTAATCAATATAGGTTAAAAGTTAATGGAGAAACTCAAAGGAGGAGCTGGCTTGGCAAGTGATATATTTTTAGTGAAAAAAGCTCAAAAAGGCAGTAAAGAAGCATTTGTTCAATTAATTCAAGGCTATGAAAGGATTTTGTACAATACCGCATACCGTTTTTTACGAAATGAGCAGGATGTTGCAGATGTGCTGCAGGAAACGATACTTACTGCGTATCAAAAAATTAATCAGCTTAAACAGCCGCGTTATTTCAATACGTGGCTTTGTCGTATATTGATTAATCAGTGTAAACAGCTGTTAAATACGGAAGCTTATGCAGATATTGAAGACTATCAAATTTCAGTTGATACGAAAGAGACAGATAAGCTGGTACTGGATGAATTGCTTAATAACCTGAGTTCAATTTATCGAATTCCTCTTATTTTATATTACTACAATGGTTTTTCAGTGAAAGAAATCAGTGAGATTTTAGCGGAGCCTTTAGGAACAATTAAATCTCGTTTGGCTCGAGGACGTGCATTATTGGAAAAAGAATATACTCATTCAGAAGGAGGAGTCATGTGATGAAAGATTTTGAAAGAGAACTCAATGAAAGTATGCAGAAAGAACGAACTGTTTCCAAAGAATCCCGCCAGGCGTTTGATAAGGCGTATCAGAAAATCTATCAAGAAGCACCAATACTTCGAACAAAACAGAAACGTACTCCCCCTTATCTGGTGGTCGCCGTGATTGTTGTTATTGGTGCATCCTTAGTGATTACACCGATCGGCAGAGCAATGACTAATTTTCTTCGTTTTGGGCAATTTACTTCAAAGACACTTCAAGAAAACGGATTTGTTACCCAGCAAAGTGTGAAATCAATAAATGAAAATATTGAGATTGAATTGACAGAAGTTTATGCAGATCAAAATCAGATTGGGCTTCATTTTACTGCTCAGCTTCCTGAAGGTTCTAGGTTTACAGATGAAGACATTGAGTTCTATAATATGAACTTTATACTTAAAAATGGTGATGGCAGTATTTTAGTAGATTTTTTCAGTGGATTGACGATAGAGACAGATAAACAGCTGTATTTGTTTTCTGTAATTACACCGAATTCACATTTTGATAAGAGTACGAACCTGTTGGAATTGACCTATCAACTGCACTCGGATTCCGGGAATGTACCGAAGCTTGAAAATGCAACAGTGGAAATCACAGGAATAAAAGCAGTTTATCAAACGAATGATGATGAACCTGGAGAATATCAAATGACAACAGAAGAAATTGAAGGATCATGGAAATTATCGATTGACACGGGAAAAATCAATACGTTTGAGGCCGTTGATTTTCTTCCAACGGACAGCAAAAAAGCAGCAGATATTCGGGGAACGGCTTACCCGAGTTCATTTATACTGCTCAGTGAAATACCATTTACTGAGACAAACTATTTCGATGACATGCGAATCGTTACAGTGATGGATGGTGTAGAAGAAAGCTATCCGCTGATGCAGACTTCACTTGTTGAAGAAAACGGAAAAGAATATACTCAGTTTATATTTGATTATCCCAGATATGATGAGGCGAAGATATTGAAGGTTAAATATTTGGATACTGCCACAATGGAGGAAGTATCAATTGAACTTGAACAACGATAAGTTATCTATTTATTGGCATAGTAAAAATACAGCTGTTGTTGCTAAGCGATTTTATACCGTTTTAAAATATCTCAAAATTCTTCTGAAAAAGCTTGTTGTTTTTTTGAGATATAGTTGGAAGAAGCAGTTGGAGCCGAAAAAAGGATGACAGACTATTGCGAGTAACCAATCTGATCATTTTTTGAATCGAAAGTAAATGAATATGGATCGGGCTTTTCAATTCATGTCAGGGGTTCTATTCAGAGTTGCCCAATCTTTTTTATTTTTCCTTTTTGCAGGTTTGTCAGAGCCAAACCAAAATCTGCTGTATTTGATATAATGGATCAGTAGAACTCTTAGGAGTGAGGTATCAACAGGTGAGTCTGCCGGATAACAGAACAGCCTTATGTATCTGTGCTATAAAATTAAAGAATATGACTGCTTAAGTTGGGACTGGCAGGTTTGCCTAATTCCTAAAAAGATGTTCTCTTTATTATTCAAGCAACAAATAAACCTTAATAAAAATTAGGGCGTGTCTGAAAAGTTAGTGGTATTCGAATTTTTCAGTGATTTTTGTTGAAATCAAGGAAGAAAACACACCTTATGTGGTTCATAAGCGAGTATTATGGCGAGGAGTTCAATAAAAATCATCAAACTATTCGCCGCTTGAGTTTTCAGACACACCCTAGTATTCTGGAGGTGCAGTTCAATGAATATACTGGCAAAAATGGCTGGACTTGGAAGTTTAACAACGAATGAAAAAGTACTGGTTGATTTTATTCTGACAAATCCCAAAGAAGTTATCAATTGTCGACCTGCGGAACTGGCTGCGCAAGCCTTTGTTTCTGTTGCAACAATTTACAGGCTGATTAACAAGTTGGAACTAAACGGAATTGGCGAACTGAAAATTGAAGTTGCCTCAATTCTTAGAACATCCGCTCAAAAAGAAGAAATTGATTATGATTTTCCGATTTTGGAATCTGATACGCCTTTTCAAATTATGCAGAATCTTAGTAATATCTACGCCTATACGATTGATGAAACGGTAAGCTTTGCTGATCCGGAACAGCTGGCGGCTGTTGGTCAGGCTTTACTGAAGGCAAAGGTGATTGATGTGTACGCAGCTTCTGCAAATGTGTTTTTTGCAAAGAATTTTAAGTTTCAGATGCAGGAAATCGGGGTGCTGATTAATGTGCCGGAAGAGGATTACATTCAGCGGCTTTCAGCAGCCAATAGTAATAAAGACCATGCTGCAATTGTTGTTTCTTTTGGCGGAAGAGGTCAGACCGTGAAGGAGGTAGTGAAAATACTAAATAAAAATGATGTTGAAATCATTTTAATCACATCAACGCAGGATAACCCGCTGGCTGAATATGCGGCACATAAACTGTATTTGGCTTCAGCAGAAAATCACTACAATAAAGTTTCTTCATTTTCGACAAGGTTCTCATTGCTGAGTATTTTTGATCTGCTGTATTCGATTTACTTTAATCATAACTATGATAGAAATGTCCGTTATAAACTGAAAAACTATCAAAAAATGAACAGAAAACTGGAATAATTTTTCAAAAACAGAGCTGATTTTATTTAATCTGAAAAAAACTTTCAATTTTCTCAGATTCTGTCTTTTCAATGTTTTTGAGAGCTATAATCTTCCTAAAAGGAGGCTGGATTTATGAATATCGAAGCAATTATCTTGGACATAGATGGAACATTATTGAACGACCAGAAAGAAATTACAAAGAGAACAAAAGAGGTACTGATCTCCGCTCAGAAAAAGGGTGTGAAGCTGATTCTGGCTTCAGGCAGACCCACGACTGGAATGTTGACATATGCGGAGGCGCTGGATATGCCAAAATATCACGGCTTGCTGGTTTCATATAATGGGTCAAAAGTGATTGACTGTCATTCAATGAAAGAGCTGTTTAATCAGGCAATGTCTGTTGAAGAGGGAAAAGCGGTTCTTGAACATATGAAGCAGTTTGATGTTAAGGTAATGATTGATAAAGAAGATTACATGTATGTGAATGATGTGTATAATGAAAAACTCGTCTATCGCGGAGAAGAAATTAATATTATTCAATATGAAGCACGCGGAGGTAATTATAAACTTTGTGAGATATCTGATCTGGCAGCATTTTTGGACTATCCTATCAATAAAATACTGACAGCCGGTGATCCGGCTTATATGACTGCAAACTACAAAAAAATGATGGCACCATTTGAGAATATTTTGAACTGCATGTTTACAGCAGACTTCTATTTTGAATTTACAGCAAAGGGGATTGATAAAGCTAAAGCTTTAGATACAATATTGAAGCCACTGGGCATCCCTCATGACAAGATGATGGCTTTCGGAGATGGACATAACGATCTTTCCATGATTAATTATGTCGGGACTGGTATTGCAATGGAGAATGCTGTAGATGAACTGAAAAAAGCATCGCAGCAAGTGACATTGTCAAATAATGAGGAGGGGATTGCACACATCCTTGAATCTCTGATTTAAATGGTTTTTAAGTGAGTCCAGTTAAGTGGGCGGAAACATTAAAAATAGAGAAGGCGTACGCAAAAGCATGGCAGAGTAGGTACATTTAGTTGGCTAAATCTGCACTGAAAAGTGTATGTCTTCTTTTTAATAAGCTGGATCTTTTTATTTAGAAATGATTAAAGGCTCTTACGTGTAAGGTCTTTAAATGAGAGGAATTAGGAAGTGCTGATTAATTTTATAAAAAGGAAAATATAAAAAGATAAATTTCTTCTGAAAATAGCTTTTAGAAGAAACTCAGGTTATCTTTAAAAGGATGCAGCTCATTTGTGTTAGTGCGTTGACTGGATTAAAACTAAGATATGCTTCTTGTCAAAGAAACGTACATCAGGTACATCCCTAACTGGAGTCAAACTAGCTGTAAAGCAGTACAACACTTAACTGAGCTTGTTTCTTTCAAGGAATACTTATTGAAGCTGTGCATTGCAAACTTCTAATAAGGCTATATATTTAACCCCATTTATCCTCTACCCAAGCTTTACATAACCATCTCACTAGATGTTCCTGCAATAATGGGAAATCCTTGTATCTATGAGTCTCACTACACTACACTACACTTCGTTTCGATCTCATCAATCTCTAAACGGCAGAGCCATTAAGAATTGAAGGACTTCGTTTCGATCTCAACAATTTCCAAATGGCAAAGCCACTAAGAATTGAAGGACTTTATACGATTCTCGATACAAACGCATCTACTTGGAAAAGCGTTGGCATGTCTTGTATGTGCTTATAAGACATGCGACGAGCATTCGAAGAAGCGTAGAAGTATGCTTTTAATACAGGTTTAAAGCTGCTCCTTTTTGTCATTGAAGCATACAAATTAACATTTTCTATCTTTGAACATCATTTATAAATAATCTTTTATTATGACTTGGTCAGAACACAATTCAATTTTGTACTATTATATAGTAAATATATAGCAAATTAAAAGCGCTTTCGAACGGATCAGTTTATTTGAATCGGATTAATTTGGAAAGACATTTTCAATAGATATTGGAATGGATTGATAGAAATAAATAAATTTTGAAAATGAAGACTAGCGTAGTACTTTTTAGGTAAAGAGAAAGGAACTAATTTTTTAATCGCAAAGACTGGTTTCTATTTTTTTATATCATAGAAAAATTTTATTATCACTACTTTTAAAAGGTGTTTTTGATAAGATAAAGGTGTAAAAAAAGAACGGTTTGATGAAAATAAAATAGTAAAATGTTTAATATAGGGAGTTTGGTTAATAAAAAGTATAATACATGTTGTCCATTTTTTGATAGATATCAAATTTTTCGAAGGTTGAGAAGAGTATGTTTGAGGAAACGTTCGAAATAAAAAAAACTTTTCTTTTTCTTGGAACTGCATATTCCAAGAAACGGAAAAGATATATTATATCGAATATATATAGATTATAGTATACGTATTTTTTAAAGTCTATCTCAAAAACGATAAAATATTTATCAGTTTTTTGTTTATAAAACGAAAAAAATGAGAAAACAAACAAAATCTAATGTATTACAAGACTTTTCCATACTGTCTGTTATCAAAAATATTGTATGAACCGTCAAACAAACCGTCAAACAGGGAGTGGAATTAATGGTCAAAAGAGGAGAAAACATTTATAAAAGGAAGGATGGCAGGTGGGAAGGAAGATATAGAAAAGCAAGAAATCAGAATGGAAGAATTATATATGGGTATATTTATGGGAAGAAGTACAGTGAGGTAAGAGAAAAACTGTCTCAAAAAAGAACAACTGTTTTGGACGAGCCCAGCACAGTATACGATGGAACAATCTCTGATTGGCTGGATTACTGGTTAAGTACGGCAGTTAGAGTTCGCGTGAAACCTTCAACTTGGACTAACTATGAATCCAAATCCAGAAATCATATCCGTCCATATCTAGGTAAAAAGAAGCTTTCTTCTATTGAACGAAAAGACATCATTGCATTTATTCAGCAGTTATCAGCGCTTAGATACTCTGAAAACACCATAAAAAATATTCTGACAATACTGAAAAGTATGTTCAACTATGCTTTGGATTATGAATATATATCCGGCAATCCATGCTCAAACATCTCCATCTCCGCAAGGAAAGCAAAAAAAGTACGTGCTCTGTCTATTGACACTCAAAGGAGATTGGAGGCTCTTTCTTTTCAAGAGAGGGAATGCTCCGCTGTGATTATTGGATTGGCAACAGGGATGAGAATTGGAGAAATATCGGCTTTGAGATGGGAGGATATTGATTTTTACAGGGAAGTCATTACTGTTCAGCGAACATTGCAGAGAATTCCTGATCTTGAAAATACAAAGAAAACGAAAATAATTATCAGTAGTCCTAAAACCAGCAGCTCTCAACGTGATATTCCCCTGCCAAAATATTTAAAGGAATATTTGTTAAGCAAAAAAAGACTGGCAAGCTCAGAATATGTTATATCTGCAAATGGCAGCTTTGCAGAACCAAGAGTCATAAATTATCGTTTAAAGAAATTACTTGAAACAGCAGAGATGGAAGTGTTCAGCTTCCATGTGTTGAGACATACTTTTGCGACACGTTGTGTTGAAAGCGGAGTAGATGTGTCATCTTTGAGTAAATTGTTGGGGCACACCTCAACAAAGCTGACACTGGATACCTATACCGATTCAATGTGGGAAAAACGAAAAGAAGCAATGACCTTGATGGATCAAAAGCAATTTATTGAACGAATAAATTAAATAATGAATGATAGCCGTCAGAATGACCGTCATCATACTGAAAAAAGACTAGCTTTGATAGAAAAAAGCCAGTCTTTTTCTTTTATTATGCAGTTCCCGGAAACGACCATACATGTCTGTATCTTAATCAAATAATAACGTATAAAAAAGAATTTTAAAAAAAATTTGCCTGAAAAAAGTAAAAGAGACAAGGATTAAGGAGGAAGAGCTATGTACAACATAGGTGTGAATCAGTTGAGTGGAGACTTTGAACATACATACATAGGGACACTTGAGAAATCGAAATGTAATGTCTTCCAAGTTGACAAGGAAAATGTAGAAAAACTGGTCAGCAATCTTGATGGGGTGATCCTTAAAGAAGATGATACGCAAAATATGGGGGTTATCTGTGGATTGATAATGAAAATTAAGGAAAAATCAAATCCTCTGATTTGGGTCTTTTCTGATCAGCCGTCAGCCACTCAAAAAGTCCTTTATCTTCAATTAGGGGCCGACGGTACTTTTTCATCAGAAAGTGAACCTGAGGAGGTCAATTTAATCATTGAGAATTCGTTGAAAAGATATCAAAAATTGAAAAAGGAAGAGCACAGTAATGATTTGGAAAAGATCAAAGGGAAAAGTGATTCATTGGTTGAATTGATTCCTCATAACGTAAGCGTGAAGATGCATCCGGATGCAGAGGAGATACCGCTGACCAGGCTGGAGTTCCAGCTGATGAAGCTTCTTCATAAGAACCAGTCAAAAGGGGTCACATATAAGGAAATCTATGAAGTAGTCTGGAAAATACCTTACAAGGACAATAAATACAGAGTAGCAAATTTAGTATTTCATTTAAGAACGAAGCTGGAGAATGCTGGTGCAGAGCCGACAATTATTCGAACTGTCCGTTCCAAGGGTTATATGCTGGTCGTTTAGTCTGAGTTGATTAAGTATTAAATGTCTGACTTAAAGATTTTTGGGAGAAGTCATACACCCATTGGCAGCTGTAAAAGGTTCGCTATGAGGTGATGACCATATAATTCACTTTAAAATAGCAAATGGGGAGGCGTTCGTTGGGAGAGGAAAATGATTGTTTCAATTGAATAAAGAAGATCGGTCATTCATTTGATGCAATTGAAGAGTTATTGATTTACAGAAGTTTTACTAAAGAAAGGGAGAAATATATGTTAGGAATTAAAAGAACAACCAGAGTCTTGTTAGTTTCACTTTTTGCAGTACTGTTCATTGTGGCTGGAGGCTTGAAAGCATCTGCAGCTTCTGTCTTAACGTCAGCAACAGATTTAAAAGGATATGATGCGACTGTTACAACTAAAGCAGATGGAACTAATATTTTGACCACTAAAAAGGGTGAATACGTTCTGAATGAGCAGTCTTCTCTTTATAGTTCAAAAACAATCACGATTACACTAAACAACACGGTTCCGGTTGATATGGGTGCCATTAATGTAAAAAGTACTCTGGAATTCAAAGGAAATGGAACATTGAATGTTACGACGACTGGAGAAACAGGTATTTATGTAGGGGCGCATTTAAGAGCATTTAAGAGCACTAAATATGGAAAAGGTCATGTTACAGCTATAGCTGCCGGCACAGGATTATTTGTTCATAATGAAATCCAAATGGAAGGCGGAACAGTAGAAGCATACGGGAAAAAATATGGTATCTACTGTGAAAATGATATTAAGCCATACTATGATGCTGTGTTGAAAGGAACGGCCAGCGAAGGAATCGGAATCTATGCATACAGAGATATCTATGCTTGGAAAGGTGCAACAGTTGTTGGGGAAGGTCATGTAGCCGGTGCCCGCTCAATTATTGCTCATATTCAGGCAGAAGATGCCGGAAGCTCAATCACTGGTATTTCTACAAATATTAACAGCCAATATTCAGCATTACATGCAGATAAACAAATGCTGCGTGCTTATTCAGGCGCAATTGTTCGTGAAGAATATAAGAAACCAACCTTCAAAATTACAGATGATGTTCCTGTCTTTGTTACAGACTTTACAAGTGTTGCCCGCAATATGAAAAACATGAAAAACTACAAATGGTATTCGGAGCCTGACAATGTATTTTTAAACAGCGATGGCGGACTGCTGGGAGACCTTTCTAAAGGTTCACCAAAACAGTTGAAAATTGTTGGCTATCGTCAAGACACTAAAGTGAACAAGAATGAAGTGACACAGCTGAAATCAAATGGGATACATGAAGTAATTTTCTCAGAGGCCCCAACTGATTTTACTGTTCCGGTAACTGTGAAGTACTGGGTGAATGAATATAGCGGCGATGATTTTTATCTATACAGTGAAGAAACAATTGATTATCCAATTGGGGAAGTATTTAACTATGAGAATCATTTAGTAGATTTTTCAGCATATGAACATACTTTTGTAGAAGTGGATGTTGAAACATTTGTTGTTGAAAAAACAGATTCAGGCTATGTAGTTAACTACTACTACAAAGTCGATTTCGATTAATAATAACTTTAGATAATTTTAGCAAAATACCTTAGCTTTTTACTGACAGATGATTTCTTTTTTCTCTGTTTCGTTTAACAGATTGATGAATCAGTGAGCGGAACAGAGAGAATTGAAATAGATGCGTTAATAAATGACGCACCAATTCTCGAAGAAAGGAGGAAAATAATGAAAAAAAATAAAAAGAAGTATTTTATCGGACTCTTTTTCATTTTAGTGAGTTTGGTTGCTGTTTTTTCCATTAAACAGTGGCAGACATCGCCTGTAAAAGGAGCTGAAAAGAGCATTGTTACACTGGAGCAGACAACTCTGGCAGATGATGAGAAAATGAACTACCTGAAAATGGAGATTACTGATTTCAGTCAGGATATTAGCTTGAAATCAAATAATGCAGTGTTGTATTCAGAAGCACTTCTTGATGCATTGCCGTCTGAGCTTTATGACGACGTGAAGGCTGAAGAAAATGCGGACAGCTCAGAATTAACGATTTCTTTTTCTAAAGATCTTTCTTTAAAAGAGCCGCTGGAACTGGTTATTGAAGTCTTGCCAAATGAAGTGAGTGTTGAATCTGGAAGGGTGGAAGCAGTTGTTGGCAAGCAGACGGTTGCTGAAACAACACTGGATTTTCAGCCTTCTGAAACAATTCAGAGAAATCCGACAGACATTCTGCCAACCGCTTTAGCAGTACCCTATGCAGTTAATCCTGTTTCAGTAACAACTTGGGCAGAGTTAGTAATAGAGTTGGGTAGTCCCGATGTTGATCAGATTAACCTTGCTGCAGATATCACAGCTACAAGTAATGTCAGCGTAAACCGTGAAGTCATTATAAATGGTCAAGGTCATTCATTAACGATGGGCAGATATTCATTTCAGCCGACAGCTGCTGCGCATATGATTATGCAGGATTTCTCCTACACGGCAACGAACTCTGTTGTCTCAGGTTTGGGTGCTTTAACAGTAACTGGCAAGGTTGAAAGTCTATCCGGAAATACTGGCTCCATTGCATTAATGGAAGGCGCAACAATTGTATTGGATGCTGTCGATTTGACAGTTGATGCCGGAAGCTCGTCAGAAGCAATTTTTGTTTCCAAATTTTTTACAGTCACCAACGCCTCTCAGGTTAAGAGTTATGCTGAAAAGTTTTTCGGAAACTATGATGATTCTGCCGTGGGTTCTCAGATTGTTGTTGAAAAGCAATCACAGGTTTATACCCACAGTATGAAAGGAACCACATCCAATGACCGTGGTCAGGCGTGGGATATTCGAGCACAGGCTGATTTTTATGTTAAGGATCAGGGAACGTATTTGTATGTTGAAGGAGATGGACAGCAGCAGGCTTCCAGAGGAGGCATTTTCCTGATGAACAGGGACAATTCCACTATTAATGTATTGGATGGTGCCATGTTTGATTTACATTCCATTCATACCTCTGCAGTTGTTTTGATGAGTCAAAATGGCGTATTTAATGTTAGGAATGATTCAGAGCTTAATATTATTCAGGATGACGACCATGGATATACTCTGGGAGCAGCTTTACGGTTCAGAGTTCGTGGTGCAATGACATTTAATATTGAAGAAAATTCTGGAATTAATATTGAGAAAAAAGCAGGGCGTGCTGCAGGAATTCGTATGTATGGTGCAGACAATAAGGTTTATGTTCGAACAGGCTCAGATTTTACTGTACTAAATAATGGAGATGGGACAGCAAGGAATCCGGGGTCAGACGGAGCCAATCAGGGGATACACTATGATAGTGCTTCTGGCGGCGGAAGTGAGTTTAACTTGTTTGATGAAGATTCCAATGTGGAAATCACTGCTCTTACAGGTGCTGCGATTGATGCACAAAACTATCCTATGCAAATCAGAGCAGAGGAGGGCACCTATTTCGTTGCCAGAGGACAAACGGCTTCAGCATCGTCAGGAAGTACCTCTGCTATCTTTAATTCAGGTGTAACAGACATTGAGTTTGGAACAATGAAGTATTTTGATTTCACCAATACACGTTCTGGCGGCGGCCAAATATTTAATAACAGCACAGGATCAATATTTACAGCTGCTGATACAGATGTAGCTTTCTGGATTAAAGGGAAAGATGTGACCGGAAATCCGGATAAATCATTTGTGAATGTGAATTTTACACTATCAACTACATCAGGCAGTACCAATGCTAACCTTGGTAATTTTGTTTCTGGCAGTGCAGAAGTTCAGCAGTTTTTAGCTGAAAATTCAAAGCTGCAAAACATGACCAGAATGAATGGAAACAATCAACGACCGGTTGTTGATGAATTACGAGTTCCTACCAATGCAGATAAATATATTTGGGGGCATGCAGGAGTACCGGAAGGGAAACATGACGGGAATCGTTCTGCATTTACCAATGAAGTAATGGTGAAAGCGAACATCCTTGATTCAACTGGAACGACAATTATTCATGAAGGGCTTCAGGGAACGATTGTTGAAGGAATAGTAGGCTCGGGCACCGTCTCGGTTTATGGAGATGACGAACGTGCCGGGATTTTCAGAATTGCTGTACCGGATGATGCGTTTCTTCCTCAAGATTACAAGGTGGAAGTAACAGATGCCTGGCGTGGTGATCTGGAAAATAACAAAGCGCACATTAGTACTGTGGACGATATACAGACACCCCGGCGAACTGTTTTGGATGTAACACCGCCGGAGCCAGCTGTACTGACAGATGAAAATCTGAATAATGCGACAAAGGTACTTTCCGGTGAAAATGCAGAAGCAGGGGCAACAGTCTATGTGTATTACGATACAGGTGACAAAGCGGTTGGAACACTGCTGGGAACTGCAGCTGTTGAAGCTGATGGCAAATGGTCATTCAATCTTCCTTCTTATTTAGATAAGACCAAACAATTAAGTGTCTATCTGGAAGATAAGGCTGGGAAGCATACAGCAGCAGAAGTTGTTTCTGAAGCAGGTGCGGTACCAGTTCTCTATGATCAGGTTGGTTTAATTAAACCGCCGGTAACGAATACGGTAAATGGGAATATTAATCCATATAACGATTTGGCTTACCATGATGCGGTATTTAAAGGTGTAGAAAAATATACAGTGGCGGATATTTTACCAGATCAGCCAAGTATTGAAAAAGCGGCTTCTGCTTATCGAAATAATGTGGAAGTGGCAAATACTCAGGTTGGAGATACCCTGCTTTACACTTTAACAATCAAGAATAATAAAGACAGCAGCTATGCAACCAACTGGAAAGCAGTTGTTGCAACAGACATCATTCCTGATACAGTGATATTTGATCCAGCTACTGCTGAAGTGACTGTGGATGGAATAGTTGTAACTTCGCCAAATGGGTATACCTATGATACAGATACACGTCTGTTGTCGGTTAATCTGGGCGATCTTGCCACACAGGAGAGTGTAGTTGTCACATTTAAAACAACGGTTGGATATTCAGCTACAGGAACAGAAATTGAGAACACAGCGAAAGCAGAAGGAGATTCTCCGAGAGAAACACCGTTTGTTGCAGGTCCTGTTAATCCGAATGCAGATCATGAAACCTATTGGGCAGAATCTGGTGTAGCGAAAAATCCGGGCGGCATCATTTATGGTGTGCTGGAGCTGAGTTCAGCACCGAATAAGATTGATTTCGGCTTGAAAGAGGCTCGCAGTTATGGTGAATTCCATGCGAAAAATCCAACGTACGATACGCCGCTGATTGTTAGTGACAGCCGTGCAGTATTTACGGACTGGACGTTAACGGCAACAGTGACTGAAGTGATGACTTCTCAAAATGATCCTTCTTATACATTGCCGAATGCGCTGATTTATAAGAGTGATAATGGGGAAGAGACTCTTGGTCTGAATCAGTCCAGAGTTATTCTGACACAGCATCATACGGCGAGCGGCGCATACAATGTTAGTGAAAACGAATGGGAAAATAAAGACAATGGGTTTGAGTTGAAGTTGAATGCAGCACAATACAGAGAAATGAGCGAGTATCGGGCAACAATCCTGTTCACGCTGAGTGAAACATATTAAAAGGAGGGAATAGTGATGAAAGTGAAAAAATTGATTTATCTGCTGTTTTCTTCCTTGGGATTGCTGCTTTTATCGGGTGCCTTTCTTCCTGTTGCCTACGCACAGGAAGAAATCGGAGGAGCTGTTCAGACGAATGGAGAGATTGGTTTTTATGAGGGAGATGCACCAATTGTTGATTCTTCAACTACTAATTCTTCAACAGCGGCATCTTCTTATCCGACCACTTCAGGGAGTACAGAACCTGCAGCAGCAAAGCCTGCCGGTAAGTATCCATCTACCGGTGAATTGGTTAAGAAAAGCTTGTCCTTCAGTGGAGCTGCTCTGATTTTAATTGCCTTATTCCTGTTTCTGATGAAGCGGAAGAAAAAGGAGGCAGAAGAATGAAAAAATCATGGTTAATGAGTACCGTTCTCCTGTTTTCTTTAGGGGTGAGCTCAGTCGGTCAGAAAACAGTTCATGCAGAAAACAGCAGACAAACGGATGGTCATATTACCTTTACCGGTGATTATGATGATGAGGGGATACAAGATCCTGAGCATCCGGAGAATGAAACGGATCCGGGAGAATCGCCAGGTACATCCGGCAAGCTGCGTATTGATTTTGTTCCTCAATTTAACTTTACCGGGCACAATAAAATCTCTGATACCGATACTGTCTATCCTGTAAATGCACAGCTGTTTCATGATGAAACAGCTGCAAGAGGAAACTTCATTCAAGTATCTGATTACCGTGGGGCAGCGCTAGGATGGACACTCCAGGTTCGTCAGGAAATGCAGTTTCAGAACGCCAATACAGCTAATAGCCAGTTGAATGGGGCTGTTTTATCGCTGGATAAATCTTGGACCAATTCTACTCAGGACAAGGCTGCGGCACCAACCGTTTCCAAAGAAGTCATTCGACTGGATAATATAGGCGCAACCTATAATTTGGCGGAAGCAGCTTCTGGAAAAGGCTATGGTACATGGTCAATCTCATTTGGTGCATCTAATGATAACCCATTGGGTTTGGACAGTACATTGACGCCTAAAGTTGATGCTGAGAGCCAGCCAATGCTGGACAGCAGCTTTGGAAACAAACAAATGCAGGAAAACAGTGCAATCACGTTGTCCGTACCGGGGGCAACCAAAAAGGACCCGGTCACTTACTCAACGGTGTTAACTTGGATATTAGCCGAGTTGCCATAAATAAAACACACAAACAAACTAGGAGGAAACACACATGAAATTATCACACAAATTATGCGGAGCAGCTTTAGTAGCTGCTGCAGGGGTTGCATTGGCAGCGCCAAATACAACGAAAGCGGTAGATAATGCTAAAACAGGAACTGGACATATCGAATTTACATTTGATACAGGCACTTCAGGAGTTATCCCAACTGATCCGGGAGTTACCGATGGAACAACAATTACAAATCTGCCTTCAGTTACCAATCCTGGAGAATTTGGTATCATTGCAATTACTCCATTGGAATTTGAATCTCATGATGTATTGACTGCCAATACAAAACGTGACTATGATGCTTCACTATTTAAAGCTAACCCAGGAAGTACTGAAGCTGGCACTGAAGAATTTGATGTACAAAACTTTGTGAAATACCAAGATCTGCGTACACAGGAAAACCATGCATATAAATTATCTGCAACATTGACACAACAATTTACAGACACTGCAAGCGGATATGCATTGAATGGATCAAGCATCACTTACAAAAATGCACACCTGACACAAACTGGTTCTCCTGAACTGACACCGGATGCAAGTGAATTGACAACTCAGGGAACAATCAGCGAAGCAACGCCAACATTTGATTTCCTTAGTAATACAGGTGTTGACGGAAAAGGTTATGGACAGTTCGAATTGAACTTTGGCGATAAAACAACTGGTAATGAATCTGTAACAATGAATATCCCTACTTCAACTGCAGTGGGTGCTGGTGATTACAACGCTGTAATTACTTGGACATTATCTGAAACTCTTTAATTCTAAATTAAAGAACCTATCAGCCAGTAAGGTTCGCCGGCGGTTTTATAAGTCGGCGACCTTCTTTTATGAGGAGAAAGAGAGGACTTTTAAAGCATGAAAAGACGAATTGGGTGGCTTATGATCATCGTTTTATACATAGCAGGAATTGGGTGTTTGGCGACACCGACATATGCAGAAGAAACCTCTGCAGAGCAGGCAAACGGGGCAAGTCCGCTGGGATTTACCTACAAAGTAATTCAACCGGAAAATCAGCAGAATTATGAAGTTGGCTACTTTGATTTGCGTATGACTCCCGGACAACAGCAGACAGTGGAGATTCAATTGACCAATGAAGGAGAAGAGCCTCTTGACATAGCTGTTTCACTAAATGGTACAAAAACAAACGGTAATGGTGTTATAGAATATGGTCCCAGCCCGATTGATAATGACAAATCGCTAAAATATGATTTTTCTGATCTGGTGAAAGCACCGGAAACAGTGACTGTTCCGGGAAAAAGTATGGTTCCTTTGCAACTTGAAATCACCATGCCGGAAGCAACCTATGATGGTGTGATTTCCGGAGGGATTCAGCTGAAAAAGGTTGTTGATGAAGAAGCGCGAAAAAAACAAAGCGGTGTTATTAATGAATATGCTTTTATGGTCGGTATGATATTAACTGAAACAGATACGGTAGTAGAGCCTAATTTGGAACTGAATGAGGTATACGCAGGGTTAAGCAATTATCGAAACAGTATATTTGTGAATTTTTCGAATGTTGAAGCAGCCTATTTGGAAAATCTGACGATGGAAGTACAGATTATGACGAAGGATTCAGATACAGTTCTATACGATACGAAGAAAGCGAATATGCGTGTGGCGCCAAATAGTATGGTGGATTTTGCTGTTTCCATGAACGGAGAAAAAATGGTTCCGGGGGAATATCGGGCGAAAGTAGTTGGAACTTCAGGTGAACGAAAATGGGAATGGGAAGAAGGCTTTACCATCACAGATGAAGATGCCGATAAATACAACAAACAGGATGTGGAGCTGACACAGGAAGAAGGCATTAACTGGCTGCTGGTAGGAGGAATTGCCGGCGGGATGCTGATTATTGCTGTCATTATTTTCTTCATTGTGCATATTATTCGTAAGCAAAAAGAAACGAAAAAGAAAGCCTTAAGAAAACAGAGAAAAGCAAAAAGAAAATAGAGGGAAAGAAAGGAAAAAGGAAGTATGAGTATATTAGACTGGTCATTTGTCATCCTGTTATCCGGCACCCTTCTTTTTTCCCTGTTTGGCTGTCTCCTTTTTATTGGTTTTTTGCGAACCAGTAGAAAGTGGAAACGACTGAAGCGAAAACAACCGCCTAAAAAGAAGAAAAAACGACGACAGTTTTTACGCGCCTGTAAACAACTGGAAAAAAAGCGGAAAGGGCAGAGACGTCGAAGTTTGATAGTTCTTGTTTTTGCCGGACTCTTTCTGGCCAGTGGTATGTATTCCCGCTATTATCAGCAGAATCATCTGCAGGCGGAAGATGCAGATGCATTGGTGCAAAGCTATTATTTACTGGATGATGCAGCATTGCAGATTACCAATATTCAAAATGGAGATAATCCGAAAAAATCCAGCAATAATCTGCACGAAATCACCTCCCAATTAGCTAGTTACGGCGCAAGAAAAGCCAATCTGACATTAACAGAAGATGGGCAAAAGCTGCTGAATCGGCATTTTACTTTATTAAGAGAGTTGGGTGTCAATTTAAACGGGCAGTCAGCTGAAAGCCTTCAGCAAGTCGGGAAAGCAGAAGAATATCTTGCTGATATTGTCAAAGTACAGGAAAGTCAGAGTACAGTATTCAAGCGTTTTAATGTAAATGAAGGTGCATTGAAGAAAAAACAGTAAAAGACGGTCAAGAGGTGCTGATGGTGAAAAAAAGAAAGCAGCGATTGTCTCATACGAAAACAAAAAGAAACTCAAAATCTGCTAAGAAAATAAATTTGCGGGAAAGTAAGAAAAGAAAATCGGGACACAGAAAGACTGTTGCCGTTTCAAAAAATGGGAAACAGCGCAAAACCAGCAACCGAAAACAGCCGAAGAGAAATTATACAAAACAAAAGAAACGAAGAGAGGGCGCATTTATTAAAGAATTGATGATTGCTCTCCTCATTGCGGCAGTACTCTTTGGTCTGCTATTCTGGGTTACTGTCAGAATACCCAAAATAGAAGGTTATTCTATGACACCGACGATTAATGATCAGGACCGTCTCTTTGTATATAAATGGGACTCTATTCAGCGTTTCAAGCTGCTGTATTTTGAAGTGCCGGAAATGGGTGAAGCAATGGTTCGGCGAGTTGTTGGACTACCTGGTGAGGAACTTTATTACAAGAACGGCAGTCTGTTTATTAATGGTGAAGAAATTCCAGAACGGTTTTTATCATCTGTTTTTTCAGAAGCTGCTGCTGAACCGATGACAGAAGATTTCACTTTGAAGGAAATCGCTGAAGTAATCAGGGTTCCGGACGACTGCTACTTTGTTCTGGGAGATAACCGACTTTATGCGACGGACAGCCGCTATTTTGGGTTTGTAAAAAAAGAGGACATTTTTGGATTGGTGAAGGCCAGAATCTTCCCTATCCATGCCATGCGTCAGTTTTAAGAAGAGTAGAGGGACAATAGGTATGCAACAAAAAAGGACTCAAATAAAGAAAAGAAAATCTCGGAATCAAAAGAGACAATCTGCTGTTCGGCGAAACAAAAAGCAGCAAAAGTTTTTAATCGGAATAAAAAGGCGGGTTCATTACTTAAAAAAAACAAAAACATGGAGAGAACTGCCTAAAAATCTCGTAAACTGGTTCAGGCAAAAAGAAACATGGGGCTTGTTGTTATTTTTGCTTCTTCTGCTCTTTTTTTTTCTGAGGTTTGGAACACATAAAGTAGATGGCCAATCAATGGCGCCGACATTTCAAACAGGTGATCGAATTATTGTTAAGAAGCAGCAGGTCATTCAACGATACGATATTGTTACTTTTGAACCTAAAGAGATCAAGGGGGAGTCCTACGTAAAAAGGATTATCGGGATGCCCGGTGATCAGATTCAACTGGATGGCACAACACTGTATCTGCTGCCGGAAGAAAGTGTGACAGCTGAAGGAGATACTCAAATTCTGCCGAGAGAACCAGGCAGTTTGGCAGACGGAACCCTAACAATTCAGGTTTCAGAATACACTGCATATATGCTGGGCAGTTATCAGACGATTCCGAAAGGACATTATTTTGTCGAAGGTGACAATCGGCTGCATTCTGATGACAGCCGGGTTTTTGGCTTAGTTGACTCGGCACAGATTGAAGGGGTTGTGCTGTACCGTTACTATCCATTGACAAATATGGGGGCTGTCCATTAAGAATACAGACAAGAAAGAGAGAACTAAACATGAAACGATTACAGAGATTTGTAAAGGAGCACTATCTGGCAATGATTCTCAGTTTCAGTATTCCTGTACTGCTGATGGTCGTTGCCTATTATTCTATTGAAATTTATCCGGGAAGTGAGAGAAGTATTCTGGCGACAGACTCCTTTGCACAATATGCGAACTTCCATGCCAGTTTCAACAATGTACTTCATGGAAAACAAAGTATTTTTTATACATGGTCGGGCTCTCTAGGGTTAAATTACTGGGCATTGGCTGCATACTATCTTAATGGTATTTTCACTCCTTTGGTCGGCTTCTTTGACAATGCCAATATGCCGGATACAATTTATTATCTGACACTGTTGAAATTTGGTGCAAGCGGTCTGGCATTCTGGTTTTTCGCCAAGCATACGTTTACGCTGAATCGGTGGCTGTCAGTTGGCTTAAGCATTTCTTACTCGCTGATGTCTTATGCTGTAGGCTACTCGGAAGTAATCATGTGGCTGGATACATTTGTCTATTTACCTTTAATTATCTGGGGAATTCACAGACTGATGGATCAAAGAAAGCCGACCTTATTGTTTACCAGTTATCTGCTGCTGTTCTTGTCCAATTTCTATATGGCGTTTATGGTAGGTGTCTTCACTTTTTTGTATACAGTCATACGAACATTGCTGAATCGGAAAAAATATAAGGGGCGATTTATTTCCTATCTGATTACTTCTTTACTTGCCGGCGGAGCGTCCATGGTGACAATTTTACCTGCAATTCTTGATTTGAGAACAAATGGGGAAAGTCTAAGCGAAATTACTGACTTTTTTACAGCTGATACGGGACCATGGGATTTTATTGCTAAAAGTATGGCAGGTGTGTATGATACGTCAAAATACGAAAGTATGCCATTTATCTATATCGGACTGGTACCGCTGATTTTCTGTGTGTATTACTTTGTCTGCAGAAAGATTTCGTGGAAGGAAAAATTGGGATATGGGAGTTTGGGACTTTTACTTATCGCCAGTGTCTATATCTATCCTTTGAATCTTTTTTGGCATGGGCTGCATGCACCGAATATGTTTTTATTCCGATTTAGTTTTCTATTCTCTTTTCTGGTTATTTTGCTGGCCGGGTATGGAATGGAACAATTTGAAAAGTCAGACAGTAATCGTCTGATAAACAGTGTGCTGGGAATTGGCGGTGTCTTTTTACTGATGCTGTTTTTAGCCAATAAGAAGCGCTATGATGTGATTACAATGGAGTCTCTGGTTATTACGATTGGTCTGCTGATCATTTATTTAATGCTTTGGCTTTTATGGGTTTCTCCCTCAAAATGGTCAAAATGGGTTCCAGTGCTGCTGGTTCTGCTAATGGGGGTAGAAGCCTTATTCAATGCAAAAAATATGGTGACAGGAATTCTTTATGATTGGGGCTATCCTTCCAGAGTATTATATGCAGAATCCTACGATAATGTTAAAACACTGACTGACAGCACGAAACAGGAGGAACAAAACTTTTTCCGTTTGGAAAATCTGGATGTGGAGTCGTTGAATACCAGCTTCAATTTTGGCTCGCATGGCGTGTCCATGTTTTCTTCTATCCGCAACCGACATTCTTCTCAGTATTTGAATGCGTTGGGTTACCGTTCTCTGGGAACAAACTTGACGATTGATTACAAAAACAACACTTTACTGGCAGACACGCTGGTTGGAGTGAAATATAACGTGGCAAAAGGAGAGCTGTTAAAGTTCGGCTATACTAAGATCGGAAAATCCGGAGAGTATTCTTTATATGAAAATGAGTATGCTCTGCCGCTGGGAATATGGACTGACGAGGAGATTTACAAAAGCGGAGCCGTTGCCAATCAGACAGAGCTGTTTAATCATCTGTCTGGGATAAAGGGGGAGCTTTTCAGCTTTGGCGAAGCAACACTGGTTAATTCAATGAATGCTGTTGTAACAGAGGAAGAACAAATCATAAGTATCGCAGAGACTGAACCGAATCTTGCAAAGCAGGTGACCTGGCTGGTAACGGTGCCGGCCAAACAGCAGGCGTACCTTAGTTTGGTTGTGACAAATCTGGCTGATTCTGTAGGGATTGATGTGAAAACGACAGTTGGCGGAGTCACACGAAAATCCGGACTGGTTAACAGTGGTCAGTATTATAATTTAGGCTATTTTGAGGAGCCGACAACTGTTCAGGTGACAGCGGAAATATCCGGAGGACAACAAAAAGTGGAACTGTATCGCCCCGATGCAGTCTTTCTTGATACAGAACATTTTGCTGAGGCAGCAGGAAGGATGCAGGAAAAAGGTGTTGATTTTCAGGTGGAGGGACGAAGAGCCCGGGCGGAGGTTTCATTGGAAAATGAACAGGTATTGTTAACAACTATTCCTTATGATAAAGGCTGGGAAGTTTATATTGACGGTGAGAAAGCAGAAGTAAAAACATTCAAAGATGCCTTTTTATCAGTTGCTGTACTGCCAGGTGAGCATACAATTGAATTTGTCTTTCTGCCATCTGGTTTTGTGATGGGTGCTTCTTTATTTGTCGGTTGTATTCTGTTGTTTCTTTTGTATCTTTACTGGCAGAAAAGGAATGGGTGGATAGTAGCTGTACAACCAGTGGAAAATCAATCGGCTGAGGAGGAAGAAATTCAATGAAGCTATGGCTAAATGGTGCATTGACAGGAATGCTTATTCTTTTGCTGTCCGGCTGTCAGGGGAATGAACTGGCAAAGGAAACCGAAGCTTTTACAATCAACGGCAGCGAGTATGAATTTCAGCTGCCCGCAGGCTGGGAGCCGGAAGAGGACTATCAAACAACATTTAATGAAGCAGCAGTTTTTGGTGCAGAAGATAGGAACAGTCGTGCTGTAATGTTTATTCGAGGGGAAGAGAGTGAGCCTTTTTCTGTTGAACAGCTGGCAGCGGAGACGGAAGAACAGGTCAGTAAGCATTATCTGCTGGAAACTGCTGAGATTGAGGAGTTTGAGGTGGCAGGTCGACCTGCTATTCATTATTTGATTCCCAGCGTCTATGAAAAAAAACGAGTCTGGCTGGACATCTATTATGTAGTAACAGATTCAAACCTTGTCAGTTTTCAGTATTACCGGCCAAAGGACAATAGTGCGAACAAACAGCAGGCAGTAATCCGCCAATCTGTTGAATCGCTGGAGCTGACCTATCTGGGAACTGCTTCAGCAAAAGACAAAACTGAAGAGGAAGCTGCTGTCCAGTTCACTGGTTATAAAATAGAAGAGGATCAGCTGATTATTCGTTATGTACTGACGAATAAGGGGACAGAGGTAATTATCCCCTCAGAAAAATGGGAGAGCCTGGTTACATTGGAACAAGGGGACCGTATGCTATTACAGGAAGAAAAAGCAGTTCGGGATAATCCGGATATTGCATTTTTGCAGCAGACGGGGAATCAGCCGTTGTCCAATAATCAGTCAGCAGAAAGCGCAGCAGTCTATCAGCTGATAGGAAAAGAGGCAGTCATGCTTACATTTGATTCAGCTGTTTTTAATGGAAAAGAACCGCTGATTATTCCAGTATCAGAGTAAGGAGCTGAACGTATGTATGTAAAAAAAATAATAAGAGCTTGTCTAACAGCCGCCGCAGGGTTGGTTATATCAGGTTGTTCACAGACTCCAGTATCAACAGCAGATAAAACATTACCGGAGAATGAAACAGCTTTTACCTGGTGGGCAGACCGCTCCGAGCCATTTGGTAATTACGAATATGCAGTGACGAATGAGTCCGAAGCGCTGACAGCTCTTGCTGACAAGTTTGAACTGGAACTGCTCCCGTCTTTTGACAAGGCAAGAGAGATAATGATAGAAGATTTTCTAATCGAAGGTACAGAGCAGGAAGCAGAAGAATTTAGTTTTAATGCCTATAATTCAACACTGACTTTTTCCAGTAAAATTAAATTTAAAAATGAAGAAAAATATACTTCTTATGGAACCGTGGCAGCAAAATATCAGTATATTGAAACGCTGGGAAAAGTGAAGCTGGCCAGCCAGAAAATTGATATTTATAATGATTTGTCAGATGAAAAATTTTATGGAGCAGATTTGAATCATACACTGAGGCAGCTGGGTGAGCTTATGGAGCTGAAAGAGTTAGATAGGCTGTTGGAAGAATTCGCAATTCAAACAGCAGATACAGGTACTTTAAAGGGAAAAGATATTGTTATTTACGAAGATTATCAGGAAGGGCAGAAGACCCGTTTGTTCGGAAAAAGCTTTGGTGTGAAATATGATATTGAAGGAACACTTGAAAAAATCTATGCGTATACGATGGACTACAGGCTATAAATAGCGTGTAGTATAAGTAATTAAAAGTGATCAGCTCCGAGAAGTAAGAAGGAATATCCGAAAATTGTCAAGGAACACTATTCATTCTATGAATAGCGTTCCTTGATACCTTCCTGGAGGTCCTCATATTTTCAGTATCGTTCGACTTAATTCCGAAGGAGCTGCTCCTGCGATTACTCGTCGCAAAAAGAATTTTTGCTTTTGTACCGCCATGTATTCGAGTTTAGAGTATGAAGAGAGTTTGAAACTTTATTTCTGTCCCAAACTCTTTAGTTTTCTTTTTAGAGTCATGGATAATCAAAAAATTATTTTGAAGAGTAGGTGAATAATATGGAAGACTTTATTTAAAAAATTAAACGGTTCCCAGAATATATTCAAATTCCCCGAATGCTACTTCATCAATTCCGCCATTCATCTGCAGCAGTATCAGCTTCTCTTCATTTACAGCAGTCCAGGATTTATACTGAGGGTCCTCTGCTGACAGATTATCGTAGAAAGCTTTCACTTCCTGCAAATCAGCTAAATTAGTGTAAACAGTTACCCGTCCATTTAGGTACGAAGCAGTATATTCAGAATAATATACGCCAAAGATAGCACCAGAAGCGGCTTTCATAGGAGCCAATCCATAATCCTCCGGGGTCATATCTCTTTCTTCGTTAACCCCCAGTCCCGCTTCTTTAAACTTTTGAACAACCTCCATAGCAGTGATGGCTGCCTGAGGCTGGGCTTCTGGAGCTTGAGCTTCCGGAGTTTCAGTGGAAGCGGTTGTATTGTCAGTAAGAGCAGCTTCAGAGCTGGAACTGTTTGCTGATGTATCTTTTTGATCATCCGGCTTGCTGCAGGCACTCAGACTAAGAAAACCAATACTAAGCAATCCGAAAATAATTCTTTTATTCATACGATCTCTCCCTTTATCTAATATTCTTGTGATTTTTATTTTAATAGTGAGCCTAATTTCTTTAATTTTTATCAATGTAACAGGAGCAGGGTAAACTATTTATGCTGACCTGCCAGTTCTATTTTGTCAGTTTCACTTGTGTAGGAATATCTAGTGAAATTGCCAGTTTCGCTAAGAGAAATAAACTAGTGAGATGGTGTGCAAAGCTCTGATTAGGAATAAAGGGGTTAAAATTTATTTCCTTAATTAGGAGTTTGCAATGCAAAGCCTCGATAAGTATTCCTTCAGCAAAGGTTAGTTTATCTGAGGGTATTAACGACAATTCTATGAATTCGCAAAGTTCATTCATTGTAACTATAGGCAGCATAGCGTCACGTTCCTACAGGCAAAAAGAATGTGCATCTACAGTTCTCGCTGCGTTGCGATCCTCGATGCATGAAAATAGCAGTGCATCTACGGTTCTCACTGTGTTGCGATCCTCGATGCATGAAAATAGCAGTGCATCTACGGTTCTCACTGTGTTGCGATCCTCGATGCATGAAAATAGCAGTGCATCTACGGTTCTCACTGTGTTGCGATCCTCGATGCATAGCGTCACGTTCCTACATGCTATTCTACCATTTTTCATGAAACCAAATCCATAAGATTGTTTAAAAATCTCTCAGTGTTTTTTTGCGGGGCAAAATAGTTTGTCACATTTGATTTAAATGGTAAGGATAAGTAGAATTTACTTTAAGAAGAGTTCCTACTATTTTACTTTTTTAGTACTTTTGCAGGAAAAAATTCGTGTGTTAAAATGAAAGTAGACTTTTTTACGTAGATTAGAATGAGAAGAGGAAAATTATGAAGGCAGAGATTATTGCTGTTGGCACAGAACTGCTGCTTGGTCAGGTAGTGAATACAAACGCTACATTTCTTTCAGAAGAGTTGGCGGACTTAGGGATTGAAGTTTATTTTCATACAGTTGTGGGAGACAATTTTCAACGGTTGACGGAGATTCTGGATCTGGCAGACAGTCGAAGCGATCTAGTCGTTTTGTGCGGCGGATTAGGACCTACTGACGATGATTTGACAAAAGATGCAGTTGCTGCTCATATTCAGCATCCGCTGATTCAGGATAAGGACGGAATGAAAAAGCTGCACTCATTTTTTGAATTTTCCCGCCGTCAGATGACTGAAAACAATTTGAAGCAAGCACTGATTATTGACGGAGGGACAGGAATTCCAAACCCAACTGGTCTTGCTGTCGGTTCCCTTGTGACAAAAAATGATACAAGCTATCTGCTGATGCCCGGACCTCCGGGTGAGTTAAAGCCGATGTTTGTTCAGTATGTTCGCCCGTTGCTGCAGAAATTGTTTCCAGCAAAAGAACAGCTGGTTTCGAGAGTTCTCCGTTTTTATGGTATTGGAGAATCTCAGCTGGTTACTGACCTGAAGGAGTTAATTGATAATCAAACCAATCCAACTTTGGCGCCTTATGCGAAACCAAATGAAGTAACTTTGCGACTGACTGCCAATGTATCCTTGGATGAAAACGGCGAAGCACTGCTTTCTGCAATGGAAAAGCAGATTATGGAAAAAGTTGGTGACTATTTTTATGGCTATGGAGATGAAAATACATTGGAAGAAACGACAGTCAAATTGCTGGCTGCTCACGGCAAAACAGTGGCGGCGGCAGAAAGTTTGACGGCAGGACTCTTTCAAAGCATGATAGGGAATGTTTCAGGAGCTTCCAATGTGCTTATAGGAGGATTTGTGACCTATTCTCCAACAATGAAAAGAGAGCTGCTGGGTATTCCTCAGGAGCTTCTTGACGAACATGGAGTGGTCAGCGAAGCATGTGCGAAGGCAATGGCTGAAAGTACTCTGAAACTGACAGATGCCGATTTGGCAGTTTCATTTACAGGAGTTGCAGGACCGGATGAGCTGGAGGGGCAGCCGGCCGGAACGGTCTGGATTGGGCTGGCAGGGAAGGACCGTAAGACAACTGCCGCTGTATATCATTTTAATCGGGATCGCCAATATATACGCTGCAGTGCGGCAATGAAGGGATTGGACCTGATTCGACGGGCAGTCTTAAATAAAAATTAGAAATACGAATGTTTGTTCGCTTTCTTCTTGATTTTTAAGAAAAAAGAAGTTAAGATAGTATTATCGAAAATAAATCATTTATTATATATAAGGAGGATTATCAATTGGCTGATGATCGCAAAGTGGCACTGGATGCTGCGTTAAAGAAAATAGAAAAGAACTTTGGTAAGGGTTCTATTATGAAGCTTGGAGAAAAAATTGATCAACAGATTTCAACAATCCCAAGCGGATCACTTGCATTGGATGTTGCTTTGGGAGTCGGCGGCTATCCCCGCGGACGAATTATTGAAGTTTATGGACCTGAAAGTTCAGGTAAAACAACAGTAGCATTGCATGCAATTGCTGAGGTACAGAAACAGGGTGGAACAGCTGCTTTTATCGATGCTGAGCATGCGCTGGATCCTCAATACGCACAAAAACTGGGTGTTAATATTGATGAACTGCTTCTTTCTCAACCAGATACGGGGGAGCAAGGTTTGGAGATTGCTGATGCTTTGGTTTCCAGCGGTGCTATTGATATTGTTGTTATTGACTCTGTGGCAGCATTGGTGCCTCGTGCAGAAATTGACGGCGAAATGGGTGCCAGCCACGTAGGTTTGCAGGCACGTTTGATGTCACAGGCGCTGCGTAAATTATCCGGTTCTATTAACAAAACAAAGACAATCGCTATTTTCATTAACCAGATTCGTGAAAAAGTCGGTGTCATGTTTGGTAATCCTGAAACAACTCCCGGCGGACGTGCCTTGAAGTTCTATGCAACAGTCCGTCTGGAAGTCCGTCGTGCAGAACAATTAAAACAGGGAACGGACATTATCGGAAACCGTACTAAAATCAAAGTTGTTAAAAATAAAGTTGCTCCTCCATTCAAAGTGGCAGAGGTAGATATCATGTATGGTCAGGGAATTTCTCAGGAAGGTGAACTTCTTGATATGGCTGTAGAAAAGGAGCTAGTCGAAAAAAGCGGTGCTTGGTATAGCTACAAGGGAGAGCGGATCGGACAAGGACGTGAAAACGTGAAAGTCTATATGATTGAACATCCTGGAATGATCGAAGAACTTTCCCCAATTGTCCGAACAGCATATGGAATTGGAGATGGCTCAATCGTAATAGAAGAGGCGGAAGGTCAGGAAAAGCTTCCTTTAGATGATGAATAGAAAACTCCGGCTCATTAACAAAAGCAAATGATGCTAGTGAAGAGAATTCAATAAAGTAATGTCGGGTCTAGAGGGGAAAAATCCCTCTAGACTTTTTTTGTTCGGTTAAAATAACGGTGTACCGAAATAAAAGCTGATTCTTAGTTTGAAGTTATAGAAACTGCGATGACTGCTGTATCATTTTCATGTCGTAGATTTTTTAAATTTCTCTAATCCGGTATCGTTGTATTTCCGAATCTAACCCATCATAACCATTGTGAGAAAAAAAGTTCCTTTTGATGTTAATTATTACACTATGACAGATGTCGATAACTTTTGAAATAATCATGTATTTTTTTCTACAGAATAATTATATTTTTTATACATACAAAACTCTCTGTAAAATAGATTTGGAATTTTTGTTTTTTCCTTGTCTGCTTTAATAGAAAGCGTATCAATATATGACAACGTGCTCTTTTTTTTACAGAAATAATAGGTTTTTCTGATTGGTGCAAGCTGTAGAAGAATGGTTATTTTAAGTTGACACACTCAGAGACAAACATTAGAATAAACTTATGTGCATTTAGCAATTTATGCACGTGAAACAGAGTATTAAAAATGGCATTCATATGTCAATAAAGTTGTATGATATTTTGAAAAAATAACAGGATAGTATGGAGGTGGAAACAATGGGTTTAACAATTCCCCTCGCTATCGTCGGATTGATTGTCGGTCTTGGAATAGGCTTTTATATTGCAAAATCTCGTCATGAAAAGGCAGTAGATGGAGCAAAAAGCTCTGCTGCCGGAATTCTTGAAGAGGCACGTAAAGAAGCTGAGACTCTGAGAAAAGAAACTTTGTTGGAAGCAAAGGAAGAAAACCAAAAGTATCGATCAGAAATTGAAAGTGAGTTGAAAGAAAGCAAATTAGAGTTAAAAACACAGGAAAATCGTTTGTTACAAAGAGAACAAACATTAGACCGTAAAGATGATACTCTTGAAAAACGCGAAAGCTCACTGGAAGAAAAAGAAGATAAACTAGGTGCTAGACAGCAATTAATTGATGAGCGGGAAAAAGAAGTAGAACAACTGATAGAAAAACAACATCAAGAGATAGAACGTATTGCTTCCCTGTCTAAGGATGAAGCCAAGAGCATCATCATGAAATCAACAGAAGAGGAACTGAGTCATGAACTGGCTGTGCTGGTTAAAGAATCAGAACAGCGTGCGAAAGAAGAAGCAGATCGTAAAGCAAAGAATCTGCTGTCTCTGGCCATTCAGCGTTGTGCAGCAGATTCTATCTCAGAAACAACGGTTTCAGTGGTGAGCCTGCCTAACGATGAAATGAAGGGACGAATCATCGGTCGTGAAGGTCGAAATATTCGAACACTGGAAACATTAACCGGAATTGATTTAATCATTGATGATACTCCGGAAGCAGTGGTCCTTTCAGGTTTTGATCCTATCAGAAGAGAGATTGCTCGGATGACCCTTGAACGTCTGATTCAGGATGGACGAATTCACCCGGCAAGAATCGAAGAAACGGTTGAGAAATCCCGTAAAGAGATGGATGAACGTATTCGTGAGTATGGGGAACAAGCTGCTTTTGAAGTTGGGGCTCATACCTTGCATCCCGATTTGATTAAGATTTTAGGTCGTCTGCGTTTCCGTACCAGCTATGGTCAGAATGTATTGAATCACTCTATCGAAGTGGCGAAGTTGACAGGTGTACTGGCAGCTGAGCTTGGTGAAGATGTTCAACTGGCAAAACGGGCAGGACTGCTTCATGATATCGGTAAAGCACTGGATCATGAAATTGAAGGTTCGCACGTGGAAATCGGAGCAGAACTGGCAGCGAAGTATAAAGAAAATTCAGTGGTAATCAATGCAATCGCCTCTCACCATGGAGATATCGAAGCAACATCCGTTATTTCTGTCTTGGTGGCAGCCGCAGATGCTTTATCAGCAGCAAGACCGGGTGCCCGCAGCGAGTCACTGGAAAACTATATTCGCCGACTGGAAAATCTGGAAAATATCTCCAACGGATTTGCCGGAGTGGACTCAAGTTTTGCTGTACAGGCTGGACGGGAAGTTCGTGTAATGGTTAAACCGGAAGAAATTTCTGATTTGGAAGCCGTTCGATTAGTTCGAGACATTCGCAAGAAAATTGAAGATGATCTGGATTATCCGGGTCACATCAAAGTAACAGTTGTCCGTGAGACACGGGCAGTAGATTATGCAAAATAATTTTAAAATTTATGGAGAACAGACAGTGCCGGTTAAACCGCCTGTCTGTTTTTTTATTTATGTACACAGCAATTAAAAATGAATATTTTTAAAAATAAAAAAACTATTCTGAAGAAAATGAGAGGAGGAAAAGAGCGCAGGGTCTCTATTTTACAGGCTAGTTATTTTTCGAGGAATTTTTTTCGTATGTTTTGTTCTATAAAAATGAATTTTTCCTCATTTCTTTCTATTTAAAAATTTACTGATTGCTTACGGAAACACAGGGGTATTTCATTGCTAGGACAGCGTATATTTGATATATTCTGAGTAGCTTTGAATAATGAGGAGGTATTTTATGGGATTCAAGAAAAAAGCTGTTTTGGGTTTTGCTGCAGCAGCTTTAGTGTTTGCATTTGCAGCATGTACAACTACTGGAAATAATACAAGTGACAGCGATGCTGCCGGAAGCGGCAACAATGCTTCGACTGGAGAACAGGTTTACACTTATGTTGAAAGACAGGAAATACCAAGCGCAGATCCGTCACTTGCAACGGACGAAGTTAGTTTTGTAGCTTTGAATAATGTTTATGAGGGTATTTATCGTTTGGATAAAGACAATCATCCTCAACCTGCCGGCGCAACAGAAGAAGCAGAAGTCAGTGAAGATGGATTGATTTATAGAATTAAACTGCGTGAAGATGCAGTCTGGACAGACGGCGAACCTGTAACAGCAGAAAATTATGTTTATGGATGGCAAAGAACTGTTGATCCGGATACAGGATCAGAATATGCGCATATGTTTGCACCTGTGAAAAATGCAGAAAAAATTAGTGCAGGTGAAATGGATAAGAAAGAACTGGGAATCAAGGCAGTCAGCGATTATGAGCTGGAAATCACTTTGGAAAAAGCAACACCTTATTTTGATTATCTCTTGGCTTTCCCTTCATTCCTGCCTCAACGTCAGGATATTGTTGAAAAATATGGGAAAGACTACACAACAAATAGTGAAAGTGCTGTTTATAACGGGCCGTTTACACTAACTGATTTTGATGGACCGGGAACAGATACAAACTGGTCTTATACTAAAAATGACATGTATTGGGACAAAGATACAGTGAAATTAGATAAAATCGTTGTAGATGTAATAAAAGAAGCACCAACATCTTTGAATCTATATCAAGATGGACAGGCTGATTCTGTTCCGCTGTCTGGAGAGCTGGCAATGCAGATGAAAGAAGATCCTGATTATCTAGTACTTGAAGGAGCATCTACTTTTTATCTGGAGCTGAATCAAATCGATACAGATTCACCATATAAAAATGCAAACTTGCGTAAAGCATTATCTTACGCAATTAATCGTGATGCACTCGTTACACAAATTTTGGCCAATGGCTCAACAGCTGCTGAAGGACTTGTACCTAAAGGTCTGACAACAAATCCAGATACAAACAAAGATTTTTCCAAAGAAGCTGGAAACAGTGTCGTTTATGATGAGAAGAAAGCAAAGGACTACTGGACAAAAGCTAAAAAAGAATTGAAGATTGATTCTTTGGATATCGACCTGCTGGTAGACGATTCAGATGGTGGTAAGAAAATGGCTGAATATCTGCAAGGTTCTCTTGGTGAGGTGCTGGAGGGAATTAACATCACAGTTAGTCCAGTACCATTTTCTGTTCGGCTGGATCGTATGAGCAAAAGTGATTTTGACGTTGCGGTCAGCGGCTGGGGAGCAGATTATGCAGATCCAAGCAGCTTCCTGGATCTGTTTGTAACAGACAATTCTTACAACCGCGGACAATATTCAAATAAAAAATATGATGAGCTGGTTGACAAAGCAGCAACAACAGATTTGAGTACTGCTGAAGCACGCTGGCAAGATTATCTGAATGCAGAAAAAATAATTATGGATGATATGGGTGTTATCCCTATTTATCAAAAAGCAGAAGTATTTTTACGTACACCTAAAATTAAAGATTTGTATTACCACTCTACTGGGGCAAAATACGACTTTAAATGGGCATACATGGAAGAATAGAGGACTGTGACATTAGTATGTTCCATCTCTCTGCCGAGTAAACAGTGTTTCAGGTATTTCCCAGAGCGGAATGTCTCTCTGCGATTAATCACTTCTCTTTCTAAAATGGATTGTCGCTAATTTATTTGATTATCGGACGTACATCATTCCGCTGAAAAGTCTGATAAAAGTATGACTGACAACTTGAGACAAGCAAAAGCTGTCATAAGTTCATCGAATATAGAAGCAACTGTGAGACCGGGAAACCAAAATCCCGGTCTGTTTGGTTTGCAGCAAGGTTTGTAGAAGCAGTTTCTAAATGCTGACTTATAGAAAATATCAAATTTGTTTAGAAGCAACAGCTTTTCCCAGTCTGCATATAAAGGTTTCAAAGAGAGAAACTTTCCATTCTGAAAAAAAACCTCTATAATAAGACAGTAAGAATAAAAGAGAAGAGGTAAAGGGTTTGCGTATATTATTTATAGGAGATGTTGTAGGTTCTCTTGGGAGAGAGACGCTTACAGAAGTTCTTCCTAAATTAAAAAAGAAATATCAGCCTCAAGTAACGATCGCTAATGGAGAAAATGCTGCTGCAGGCAGAGGAATCACCGGCAAAATATATAAAAAATTTTTACAGGATGGCGTGGATGTTGTTACGTTAGGCAATCACAGCTGGGATAATCGTGACATCTTTGAATTTATCAATGATGCCAAGAAAATGATTCGCCCTGCAAATTTTCCAGAAGGAACCCCTGGTCAGGGGATTGTCTATGTGAAAGTAAACCAGATTGAACTTGCTGTTATTAATTTACAAGCCCGTTCGTTTATGGTTGATTTGGATGATCCATTTAGAAAAGCAGAACAGCTGATTGAGGAAGCTCAAAAACGAACGCCTCTGATTTTTGTGGATTTCCATGGTGAAACAACCAGTGAAAAGCAGGCAATGGGCTGGTTTTTAGACGGAAGAGTCAGTGCTGTAATCGGAACGCATACTCATGTCCAGACAAATGATGCGCGCATTTTACCAAAAGGAACAGCTTATTTGAGTGATGTCGGCATGACAGGCCCATATGATGGAATTTTAGGAATGAAGCGGGACAATATACTTGAAAAATTTTTGACGGCATTGCCTCAACGGTTTGAGGTAATTGATAAAGGTCGGAGTATTTTATCCGCCTGCTTTATTGAGCTGGATGATCAGACAGGTTTGGCTAAGGACATACAGCTGATTCAGGTCAGCGAAGATCGTCCATTCAGAGAGTAGAAAACAAGGGCGGGGGAAGATATATTCCCGCTCTTTTTCTTTCAAATCTTTTTCTTTCAAAACTGCTTTAGAATAGAGCGAACGTCAATAGCAAAACTTTTTATAAGCAAACCATTTGATTTGAGATCAATAATTAGAGTACTGAAGTTTTTTTGCACAAAAAAACTGGATGAGTCATTATAATGAAACTAGAGAAAAATAGATAAGCTGTCCTTTTATATAGAAAACAGATTTTGGCAAAAGAACAGAATGTGTTAAAATAAACATACATATTTTGATAAAGTCAAATTGATAAAGGTGGATAATATGGACTACTCCATTGGAGACGAAAACATAGATGCAGAACTGGAAAAATTACTGGAGCTGCTTGAACAGAATGAAACAATTCAACAATATAAACGGATTGAACAGAGAGTGAAAAACAATGAAAAACTGGCTCAGCTGGTGGAAGAAATTAAACGAGCACAGAAAGATGCAGTTCAGTTTGCCCATTATGGCAAGCCCGTTGCAGAGCAGGAAGCATTGAAGCGTGCGGATGAACTAACTGCTCAGTTCGATGAACATCCGCTGGTAGTTGCCTACAGAGAACAGCTGAAAGAAGCGAATGATCTTCTACAGCACATCACAGCAATGATTCAGCGTGGGATAAATGATCAATTAGAGAAAGAAGGATAAATACATTGCCGCAAAAAACAAAAAATACACCAATGATGGACCAATATCTGACGATTAAAGGGCAATATCCGGATGCCTTTCTTTTTTACCGTCTTGGAGATTTCTATGAGATGTTTTATGAAGATGCAGAAAAAGCTACTCAACTGCTGGAACTGACTCTGACAAGCAGAAACCGGAATGCAGATGATCCAATACCAATGTGCGGGGTCCCTCATCATGCGGCGCAAGGCTATATTGATACACTGGTGGAAATGGGTTATAAAGTAGCAATCTGTGAACAGGTAGAAGATCCTAAAACAACCAAGGGAATGGTGAAGCGAGAAGTCGTACAGCTGGTTACACCGGGAACTGTAATGGAAAGTAAAGGGCTGGAAGCAAAAGATAACAACTACTTGACTGCAATTGTTTCTGAAGGCGGGAAATATGGTCTGGCTTATGTGGACCTGTCAACAGGCGAATTAAAAAGTGCAACGCTAACCGATGAAGAACAGGTGATTAATGAAGCAGCGGCCTTGCAGACAAAAGAGATTGTGCTGGGAAGTGAAATTCCTGATTCACTTGCGCATGCTTTGAGGGAGCGTTTAACAATCATTTTTTCCGAACAGTTGGAAAGTCAGGAGAATGCAGAGTTCAGCTTTTTGACCAGTACGTTGTCTGAACCGTTGGAAATTAATGTTACATTAAAGCTGCTGACTTATCTGGCTATTACTCAGAAACGCAGTCTGTCGCATATTCAGCAGGCGGTTGAGTATCAGCCAAATCATTTCTTGAAAATGGATTATTACTCAAAATTCAATTTAGAGCTGACCCGCTCGATTCGGTCAGGGAAAAAACAGGGTACTCTTTTATGGCTGCTGGATGAGACGAAAACAGCGATGGGCGGTCGTTTGCTGAAGCAATGGCTGGATCGTCCGCTGATTCAGGAAAAGCAGATTGTTAAACGTCAGGAAATGGTTCAGGCCTTACTGACTGCTTATTTTGAACGGATAGATCTTCAGGCTGCATTGACAAAAGTCTATGATCTTGAGCGTTTAGCCGGACGAGTGGCGTTTGGGAGTATCAACGGACGGGATCTGATTCAGCTGAAAACATCATTGGAACAGGTACCGATGATTCGAGAGCTGATTGTCGGCATTAATCAGGGCGAGTGGAACGATCTTTTAGTGGAGCTGAATCCGGTGGAGGATCTTGTTGAACTGATTGATACATCAATCATGGAAGAAGCACCGTTGCAGATTACCGAAGGAAATGTGATCAAAGACGGTTACAATGAAAAACTAGATGAATATCGTGATGCAATGAAGCACGGTAAACAATGGCTGGCTGAACTGGAAGCCAAAGAGCGCAAAGAGACTGGAATTAAAACGCTGAAAGTCGGCTTTAACCGAGTATTTGGATATTACATTGAAGTAACCAGAGCCAATCTAGGCAATCTGGAAGAGGGAAAATATGAGCGGAAACAGACATTGGCAAATGCAGAACGCTTTATCACTCCGGAATTAAAGGAAATGGAAAAACTGATTTTGGAAGCAGAAGAGAAGTCAGTTGATTTAGAGTATCAGCTGTTTCTGGAAGTGCGGGAGAAGGTAAAAGGCAGTATTGATCGGCTGCAGCGTTTGGCAAAATCTCTCAGTACAGTAGATGTTCTTCAAGCTTTTGCTGCAGTCAGCGAGCGTTATCAGTATATCCGTCCGATATTGAAATCAGGAAATGGAAAACTGAATATTAAAGACGGCCGCCATCCCGTTGTTGAAAAGGTGTTGGGACATCAGGAATACATTCCAAACAGCATTCAGATGAATTCTGAAGACCTGATTCTGCTGATTACTGGTCCGAATATGTCCGGTAAAAGCACGTATATGCGTCAGCTTGCGTTAACTGTGGTTATGGCACAAATCGGCTGCTTTATTCCTGCTGAATCTGCGGAGCTGCCGATCTTTGATCAGATTTTCACTCGTATCGGTGCATCGGATGATTTGATTGCCGGACAAAGTACGTTTATGGTAGAAATGATGGAAGCAAATCAAGCGTTACGCCATGCAACACCAGACAGCCTGATTCTATTTGATGAATTGGGACGAGGAACAGCAACCTATGATGGAATGGCCCTGGCACAGGCGATTATTGAGTATATTCATAAAAAAGTAAAAGCTAAGACACTTTTTTCGACTCATTACCATGAGTTAACTGCGCTGGATGATTCTCTGGACAGTTTAAAAAATATTCATGTAGGAGCAGTGGAAAAAAATGGAGAAGTCGTTTTTCTCCATAAAATGATGGAGGGGCCGGCAGACAAAAGCTATGGAATTCACGTGGCAAAAATTGCCGGATTGCCAATTGACCTCTTGGAAAGAGCTGCAACAATTCTTTCTGCACTTGAATCTCAGGAAGCCGGTAGTCCTACGGAAGCCAAGATTTCTGCAGTAGATGAAGAAACAGAACAGCTCTCCTTGTTTAAGGAAGTGTCCACGGATGAATTGAGTGTTATTGATACCTTGAAGAGAATGAATTTGTTGGAAATGACACCAATGGATGCATTAAACATTCTCTATGATTTACAGAAAAGAATTTAAATCTCCACAAAAAGGAGGCAACACAACAAATGGGAAAAATCAAAGAGCTATCGGAACAACTGGCCAATCAAATTGCTGCTGGTGAAGTGGTGGAACGTCCTGCTTCGGTTGTGAAAGAGCTGGTTGAAAATGCTATAGATGCCGGCAGCACACAGATTGATATTTTTATTGAAGAAGCTGGACTGAAGACTATCCAGGTGATTGATAACGGTGATGGTATTGCAAAAGATGACGTGATAAATGCGTTTAAACGCCATGCAACAAGTAAGATTCACACAAGAGATGATCTGTTTAGGATTCGAAGCCTTGGGTTTCGAGGGGAAGCCCTGCCGAGTATTGCCTCTGTTTCCGAGCTGACAATTGAAACAGCAGTCAGTGAGGAAGAAGAGGGAAGCTTCGCCAAATTTGTTGGTGGTAAACTGGAAGAGCATCGTCCGGGAGCCTTACGCAAAGGGACAAAGATTACAGTGGAAAACCTCTTTTTCAATACACCTGCCCGATTGAAATATGTAAAAACTATCCAGACAGAATTAGCTACGGTCGGTGACATTGTCAATCGTCTGGCATTAAGCCATCCTGATATCGCATTTCGCGTGGTTCATGACGGCAACAAAATGATGAGTACTGCTGGAACAGGAGATCTAAAACAAACGATTGCCGGAATTTACGGAATCGGTACAGCTAAAAAAATGCTGAAAATTCAGGGGAAAGACTTGGACTTTGAAGTAAATGGCTATATTTCACTGCCGGAAGTTACAAGAGCCGGCAGGAATTACCTTTCAACGATTATTAATGGCCGCTATATCAAAAATTTTATGCTGAATAAGGCAATTATTAATGGCTATGGCTCAAAGCTGATGGTCGGCCGCTTTCCGATCGCTGTTTTGGAAGTAACCATGGACCCGCTTCTGGTAGATGTAAATGTTCATCCGACAAAGCAGGAAGTTCGATTGAGTAAAGAGAAAGAATTAATGGCATTGATTAGTGAAGCAATAGGAGAAGCACTGAGTCAGGAACAGCTGATTCCAAATGCTGCTGCAAATCTTAATTTTAAGAAAAAAGCAGAGCAGCAGGAGCGAGTCGAACAAATGGAAATCCCTTTGGTGGAAGAAACAGCTGATGTGAAGACAACACCTGAAGCTGTTCGCAAACCTGGAAGCCTGCAATATGATTCTGTAGAAGGTCGTTTTTTTGTAGAGGGCAAAAGCGAAGAGACGAGTCAGGCAGCACCGTCAGATTCAAATAATTCCTATCAAGAGCAAAAGCCTATGCGCTGTGAACAGCCAGAATCAATCATTGAAGAAAAACAAGCTGATTATTCAACTAATCAACCTGCAGGAGGAGAATTTCTTGAACGTGAGCAGCATGAAACAGCACTGCCAGCCGAATCTTCAAATGAGCTGTCACAAGAGCCTGTAATAGATTTTTCTGCTCTTGAAGAGGAGGCTCGAAATCACCCTGATTTTGAGATGTCCAGCAAAGAGAATCTAAAAGAGCTGAATCGAACTGTTGAACGGCTTGAGCAGGAGAAGAAGACGGAGCGTTTTCCCGAGCTGGAGTATTTTGGACAGATGCATGGAACCTACCTCTTTGCGCAGAGCAAAGAAGGGCTGTATATCGTTGATCAGCACGCTGCTCAGGAACGAATTAAATACGAATACTTTCGGGAAAAAATCGGGGAAGTATCTGATGATCTTCAGGAACTTTTGGTGCCTATTGTGTTGGATTATCCCAACAGTGATGCAATTAAGATTAGTGAGCAAAAGGAAAAACTGGAGAGTGTCGGGATTTTTCTGGAAGAATTTGGACAAAACAGTTTTATTGTCAGAGCGCATCCTACCTGGTACCCAGGTGGAGAAGAGGAAGTGATTATTCGTGAAATGATCGATATGCTTCTGATTACCGGTCAGGTCAGTGTAAAAAAATTCCGTGAGGCTACTGCTATTATGATGAGCTGCAAACGTTCAATTAAAGCTAATCATTATCTAAACGATCAGCAGGCTCGGATTTTATTGGAGGATTTGGCGGAGTGTGCCAATCCCTTCAACTGCCCTCACGGACGTCCGGTGTTAATCCACTTTACTAATTCAGATATGGAAAAAATGTTTAAACGAATTCAAGATCCGCACTGATCTGGAAAGAAGGAAATACATGAAGATTATTTTAGCTTCCCAGTCTCCGCGCAGACAGGAACTGCTTAAGCGAATTGTAGATGAGTTCACTGTGCTGGCTGCTGATATCAATGAAGAAGTACCAAAAGGGATGACACCCGTTCAATATGTGGAAACAATGGCAGAAAAAAAAGCTCGGTATATTACTCAAGAGAATCCGGAAACGCTGGTTATCGGCTGCGATACAATTGTGACCATTGATGATGAAATTATTGGAAAACCAGTCTCTCGGGAGCATGGGTTCCAAGTATTGAGAAAGCTGAGCGGCAGAAAGCATCTTGTTTACACTTCTGTCTTTATCATGGCAGACAACCATGTTTCTTCACTTCTTGTACCTGCGGAAGTGGTGTTTTATGATTTATCAGATGAAGAAATTAATCGTTACCTGGATGTAGATGAATATAAGGATAAAGCAGGAGCGTACGGAATTCAGGAGCAGGGAGCATTGTTTGTCAAAGAAATAAAAGGAGATTACTATTCAATCATGGGACTGCCGATTGCGGGTCTGGCTAGACTGCTGGAAACAGAGTTTAATTATCGTAAAGAATGAAAGCTGGAATTGTCCAAGCTGATATCTATCCATGATTGAGCTTTTACAGAAGGTTCCTTAGGATGTAATAACTTCTTACCATTATTTATTCAGTAAAAATTGAACAGGTCTCTGAGAAAGAATGGTTTATCTTGCAGCAGCTTTCAATAAAGTTTGGAAGTGAGTAGGTCAAAACAGTTAAGTGAAAAAGAAGTTGCACTTCCTGTGTTTATATATGACATTAGGAAATTCATTTTATAAGCCTTCTTATTTTTTCAATCAAGGCAGGAGTGATACTATAAAAACAAAGAGAGGAGCAATCTGTATGAAACCATCTAAAGACGAACTTAGAGAGAAACTGACTGATATGCAGTATGCAGTGACACAGGAAAATGCGACTGAACGTCCGTTCAGCGGTGAATATGATGATTTCTACAAAGAAGGAATTTATGTGGATGTAGTCAGCGGTGAACCTCTATTCAGCTCCAAAGATAAATACGATGCCGGGTGCGGGTGGCCTGCGTTTACTCAACCGATAAAAAAGAGAGGCGTAAAAGAGAATGCCGATTTTTCACATGAAATGCATCGGGTGGAAGTGAGGAGTACAGAGGCTGATTCTCATTTAGGTCATGTATTTACTGATGGACCATTGGACAAAGGCGGTTTGCGCTACTGTATTAATTCAGCAGCTATGAAATTTATCCCTGTAGAAGATCTGGAAAAAGAAGGATATGGGGAATATAAGGATTTGTTCGTTTGACAATTCATTTAGAAAAGTATGTATATCATATATATTCCAAATAGAAAAGACACGTTTGTTCATTTTAGGATGATCACGTGTCTTTTCTCAGTTTTCATCCATAAATTGGGCTAAAAAGATTGCTTTGGCTTCCCTTTTTTAGTATTATATGAATATTCTAAAAATTATAAATTGGTAATAAAAATATGGTGCATTGGGGAGAAAACGATGAAAAAAAGCAGCGCAAAGAAAATAACAAGCATTCTTCTTTTATCTACACTGGTTTTAGCGGCCTGTGGTTCAAATAGCGGGGGAACAGATACAAGCGGAGGAAGTTCCAGTTCAGGATCTGCTTCCGGAGAACAGCTGTTTAGAGTCGTTGTACAGCAGGAAATGCCAAGCGCAGATTTATCTGCAGCAACGGATACGATTAGTTTTTCTGCATTGAACAATGTTTATGAAGGGCTATATCGCTTAGATGAAAACAGCAAACCACAGCCGGCAGGAGCAGTGGAATTTGCAGAAATTAGTGATGATAATTTAACTTATACGTTAAATTTGCGTGAAGATGCAAAATGGTCAGACGGTGAGCCAGTTGTTGCAGCAGATTATGTTTTTGCTTGGCAAAGAACAGTAAATCCTGAAACAGCTTCAGAATACGCATATCTGTTTGAAGTAGTAAAAAATGGAGCGGCGATCAGTGCCGGAGAAAAAGAGCTGGATGAGTTAGGAATTAAGGCAACCAGCGATTATGAATTGGAAATTACATTGGAAAAACCAACAGCTTATTTTGATTATCTGCTGGCCTTCCCATCATTTTTCCCGCAAAGGCAATCTGTGGTTGAAGAGTTTGGTAAAGAATATGCATCAGACAGTGATAAAGCAGTTTACAACGGACCGTTTACCTTGACTGATTTTGACGGACCGGGAACAGATACAAATTGGTCTTATACAAAAAATGAAGAATATTGGGATAAAGATACTGTTCAATTGGATAAAATCAATGTGGATGTTGTAAAAGAAGCACCGACTTCATTGAATCTGTTTCAGGACGGTCAGGCAGATGACGTTATTTTGAATGGCGAGCTTGCACAGCAAATGTCCAATGACCCAGAGTTTGTCAGTCAAAAGGACGGACGCACAACTTATATGGAGCTGAATCAGCGTGATGCAGACTCTCCTTATCATAATGAAAATCTGCGTAAAGCAATTTCTTATGCTATTGACAGAGATGCTTTAGTGAATAAAATTCTAGGTGATGGCTCAGTAATTTCTAAAGGTCTGGTACCGGCAGAATTGTCATTCTCACCATCTGACAATAAAGACTTTGCAGAGGAAAATGAAAATGTTCTTACTCATGATGCAGATAAAGCCAAAGAGTACTGGGAAAAAGCGAAAAAAGAATTAGGTATTGAAACACTTGATATGGATATTGTGCATGACGATACTGACTCTACGAAGAAATTAACTGAATACATTCAAGGTGCTTTAAATGATACATTGGACGGCTTGAATGTAACAGTTACGCCTGTCCCCTTCTCTGTTCGTTTGGACAGAGGGAACAATGGCGAATTTGAAGCAATCATGGGCGGCTGGGGTGCTGACTATGCAGACCCAAGTAGTTTCTTGGATCTGTTCGTAACAGGTAATTCTTACAACAGAGGACATTACTCTAATAAAGAATATGACAAGCTGATTGAAGCTGCCAGTGTGACGCATGCAGCAGATACTGAAGCGCGTTGGGATGATATGGTTGATGCTGAAAAAGTTCTGATGGATCACATGGGTGTGATTCCACTTTATCAAAAGGCAGAAGCACATATGCGCAGTGCGAAAGTCAAAGGTGTGGTCGCTCACGCAGCCGGTGCACAATATGACTACAAGTGGACATATATCGAAGAATAAGAAATAACCAAAGAACGAACATTCTCAAAAGCCGCTGGGGTTTAATACCAAATCCCAACGGCTTTTTTTATTTAAAACAATGTATGTTTTGATCAGCAGGGTTCGCTTTTTAAGCAGGTCGGATGATCTGTTTTACAGTTTGCGTAATGAATGATTAAAATGCAATGGTCAACAGGAAAGTATTTTTTAAGAAGAAACCTTATTTTTTTGAGATATGGTATAGTCAAAGTACGTTCAGTTTAAGCAACTGACCAGCTTTGTTCCCTTAATTATTTAAAGATTTTTATTATGATATGATTATTATTAAATAAAAGAGTGAGATACATCAAAAGAAGAGTCAATATAAGTGTTTCCCTGCCTTTAGCATAAGAAAACTACTGATTTTGCTCACTTTATGATAAACTAAAGGCAATTCCAATCAATTAGAAAAGGTGAAAACATGTACGAATATATTAGCGGAACTGTTACATATGTCAGTCCCTACTACATTGTTGTGGAAACAAACGGGATCGGCTATCAGATTTCTGTGGGAAATCCTTATCGGTATTCTGGCAAGGAAGAACCAGTAAAAATTTATCTTCATCAAGTTATTCGAGAGGATGCACATACCCTTTATGGCTTTGCAGATTTAGAGGAAAAGCAGCTGTTTTTGAAGCTGATTAGTGTTTCGGGGATCGGACCAAAAAGCGGGCTTGCGATTATGGCATCGGAAGATCATGGCGGATTAATTAACGCGATCGAAAGTGATGATGCAGCGTACCTGACAAAATTTCCGGGGGTTGGGAAGAAGACTGCTCAACAAATGATACTGGATTTGAAAGGTAAGCTGGGGGACCTTGAACGGTCGGAGGCGGCAGTAGAAGCGATGGCAACATCAGCCTTTGCCGGAAGCGGTAATCAGCCGTTGGAAGAAGCATTGGAGGCTCTTGGTGCGCTTGGCTACAGTGAAAAAGAGATCAAACGTATCACTCCTAAACTGGAGGAACTGGAACAGGGTCAGACAGATGAATATCTGAGAAATGCGTTGAAATTGATGATGAAGCGATAGAGGAGGACAGGCGAATGAATGAAGAGGAACGACTTCTTTCAGCGGAAAGCAGTGAAGAAGAGAATAATCTGGAAGTTTCTCTGCGTCCCAGATTGCTCCAGCAATTTATTGGTCAGCATAAAGTAAAACAGGAGCTGCAAATATATATCAATGCAGCTAAAAAAAGAGAAGAGTCTTTGGATCATACTCTTTTATATGGGCCTCCTGGACTTGGTAAAACGACGATGGCAATGGTTATTGCTAACGAAATGTCTGTGAATATTCGGACGACAAGCGGACCGGCGATCGAACGCCCGGGTGATCTGGTAGCTATTTTGAATGAGCTGGAACCAGGGGACGTTTTGTTTATTGATGAGATTCATCGGCTGCCTCGTGTTGTGGAAGAAATGCTGTATTCTGCAATGGAAGATTTTTTTGTGGATATTATGGTTGGACAGGGTACTACCGCACACCCTGTTCATTTTCCCCTACCTCCTTTCACACTCATTGGAGCGACAACAAGGGCTGGACTGCTTTCTGCACCTTTGAGAGATCGCTTTGGTATTGTTTCTCATATGGAATATTATGAAGAAAATGATTTAAAGGAAATTATTATTCGTTCGGCAGATATTTTTCTGACTGAAATTGTGGAAGAAGGAGCTTTTGAAATTGCACGACGTTCACGAGGTACGCCGAGAATTGCCAACCGTCTGCTAAAACGGGTGCGCGACTTTGCTCAGGTTCAGTCAGATGGAATCATTAACCAGTCAATCGCAGATCAAGCCTTGACGCTGCTTCAAGTAGATACTCAGGGATTGGACTATGTGGATCAGAAGCTGTTGCGTACGCTAATCGAGCTGTATGGCGGTGGTCCTGTTGGTTTAAGCACATTATCTGTCAACATCGGCGAGGAGACTGAGACGGTGGCGGATATGTATGAACCTTATCTTATTCAAAAGGGATTTATTAAGCGAACTCCCCGAGGAAGAATTGCTACTGCGCGGGCGTATGAACATTTCAATTATCCGGATTATACTCAGGAGTAAAAAAGCAGTACTGCAGTAAATAATAAGTTTTAGAAGTCAAATCAGCAAAGAAAAACCATCAAAAATAACTATCGTAATTTGATCTTTTTTATTACCATTCTGTTTGTTTTATGTGTCAAAAAAGCAATCAATAATGACGGGTTTGCGATTTAGTATTGATTATTATTTTTGATTCGATATACAATATAAGTGAGGTAAGGAGGGATTACCGTGGACGTAAAAATTGAACTGGGTAAGAAGATTCGATTACTTAGAGAAAAGAATGGGCTTACCAGAGAAGCATTCTGTGATGATGAATTGGAACTGACTGTTCGTCAGTTGACTAGAATTGAGGCTGGCCAATCACTTCCAACCTTACCCAAAATAACATTTATCGCTCAACGTCTATTAATCCCGATTCATCATTTGATTGATGAAGAACATATTGAACTACCTAAAAGATATTTACAATTGAAATTTGGATTATATAAGCTTCCTACTTACAGAGAAGATGATCGAGTTGCTAAAAAGGAAAATTACTTTGAAGAAATCTATGAAGAATATTATGAAAATCTTCCGGAAGAAGAGCAGCTGGCAATTGATGTACAGCAAGCTTCTATGGATGTTCATTTAACTGAGAATGCAGATTTTGGTGAAGGACTTCTCAGTGATTACTTTTCTCAGATTCTCCAAAAGAAAGAATACTCAATCAATGACTTACTAATTATTAAGTTGTATTTTCAATGTATTTATTACAAGCACTATGATGAAAAGACATTTTTCTTTTTATTAGACAGGGTAATGGAACAAGTAGACTATTCAGTAGATGTTGAATTGTCGTTACTAAACAGAATCTTGGTAACGGCAGCATCTATAATAATCAAGTATGAAAAATATTCTAAATTAATTGATGTAGTAAAAGTTTCTAAAATTATCATGCAGACTAGTCAAGATTTTCAGAAAAAACCTATTATTGATATGGTAGAAGGTAAGTACTATTTATATTTTTTAGGAGATCGTGAACTAGCTGAACAGAAATACAAAGATGGGGCTCAATGTGCCAGACTGTTTGATGATCCAATGCTGGGAGAGAAAATCCTTCAGGAGTTGGAAGATGATTTGGCAATTGTGAATATTAATAAAAATTGAATGTATAAAGATACCTAAGGCTGAATTTATTTTTAGTCTTTTTTTTGTTCAACAGGACATGTGTGTCCTGTTGGGAAAGCCGACAATTACCTATACTAAACGCATAAGAAACGACAAAGAAAATTAGATAAGGAGGAACTGAACTGTGTTGAGATTTTTTATGTTATTAAGTAATTGGTGGGTAGACTAAAGATTAGGGGGATAAGATTTGAGCAAAGTGGGATATTCTATAGAAACTGAGCAAGTTACTGTTCAAAATCTTATCATCTTTAATGAGGAAGAAAATGAAAAGCTCTTGAAAGTCACTTTAAACGATGAGTTATTCAAAATTGTTGTTTTAAAACAATGGGAAAAGAAAAAAATTTCTTTAAATAGCAACATGATCGATAAAGTGGAGATTTCAGAAATTGTGTGATGTGGTACTTTGGAGATGATAGATTACAAGGGTGTTTCAGACACCTCTTTTCTTATCGGTGGATAGCCGTTCTGAACTAATCACCGATAAGAAAAGGGTTTAGGGCAGTGTAAACATTGTTCTTAATTGGGTCTGGTTAAATAATAGAGAAAGGAAGTCACTTCTAGCTAAAGTGTCTTTTTTTCTGCAGTCAATTTGAGTAGGACCATCGGAAATCAGTTCAGCAGTGTTTTCCAATAATCATTTTTCTATTAACGTATCTTTTTTAATTAAGAAATAATTTTTCAGCAGAAGGAGAAAATTTATGCATTAGGACATTTGTGTCCTGTTGGAAAATGAAATGATTTACTATACTTTATCCTATATTAAGAAACAAAAAATTCTGAGGTATTGAGCAGGTTGGATAAAACTGAATGCTTATGTGCTTTGGACCTTGAAATGATTGATTGTGGTGTGTGACACTACTTTTCTTATCGATGACTGGAAGTAATGGGTTGATCATCAATAAGAAAAGGTTTAGAGTAATGAATGAATTTTTCTTAATGGATTTGGTTAAATAATAGAGAAAAGAGGTCACTTCTAGCTAAAGTGATTTTTTTTCTGTCCAAAAAAGAAGAGTTAAGTTATTAATTAATAAGTTATGTGATAGTGAGCGACTTGCTATTTGAACGGTGTTTGCTAGAATAAAAATACATGGAGAATGGCAGAATCGGGAGGAAAAACAGATGAGCGAATCACTGGTCACAAAAAAGGCAATTGCTTGTAGCTTAATTGAGCTGTGCGAAACAAAATTATTCAGTAAAATAAGTGTTCAGGATATTACGAAGCAGGCAGGGCTGAATCGACAAACTTTTTACTATCATTTCACAGATAAATATGATTTGCTGCGTTGGATTTATCAGGAAGAAGCCTTTATTTACCTGGATACAAAAGATGTCAATATAGATAACTGGGAAGAGCAGTTATTGAAAATGCTCAAAGCTATTCAGTCGAATAAGGATTTCTATTATAATACAGTCAGTTCATATTCAGAGGTGATGATGACGGATTTTTCAGAAATCACAAAAAAACTGTTTATTAGTCTGTTTGAACAAATGGATACAGAGGGAGAGCTTTCAAAAGAAGACAAGCAGTTCTATGCGCGCTTTTTATCCTATGGCTGCAGCGGAGTATTGTCAAACTGGATTCTGGAAGGTTATAAAGAACCCCCTTTAACTATTGCTACACAATTGTTTCGTCTGGCCAAAGATATTGAATTTTTCTCTTACCGTCTGTATCAGAAAGAAGTGAATGATTTTTCCTGACAAATGGGCAGGACTGTCTAAAAAGACGACAATTCTGAGCAGCTGGTATGAGACTTTTTTGCACAATCAGTGTATGTAAAATTCAGTAAAATGAATCAGAGTGATTTTTGTGAAAAAGAAGAATATCGGAATACTATCAGCCAGTACGTTCGGCGGATTCTATTTGGCAGGAAATTTGACAGAGGAAAAGAAGCAGGCTGAGTAATTAAGACTGAAGAAGAGCTGAGCAGCAGTTATTATGGGAAGCATCAAGTGTATCTGATTGCTGGAGAGATAGGTATGCTGACAGCTGCAGTCTGCTATTTGATTATCAACACTCAGAAAAAAAGTTGCATAATGCATGCAAACAGATAAATAATCTGGCATACTTAAATGAAAAACAGGAGACTACTTATGGAAAAAATACTTTTTGTCTGTCTGGGCAACATCTGCCGATCTCCAATGGCGGAGGCAGTAATGAGAAATAAAATACAAGAAATCGGACTTGAAAAAGAACTGCTGACAGCATCGGCTGCAACGAGCAGCTGGGAAGCAGGGAATCGACCTCATATAGGCACACAAAAACTGCTAAAACAGAATGGCATCACGTTTGACGGCATTCGTTCAACTAAGATACAGCCAGAAGATTTTTACAATTATGGCTATATTATCGGAATGGATGAGAATAATCTGGAAGATTTACGAAGAATGGCACCGACTAACTGGGATGGAGAACTGCATTTATTTATGTCTGTTGTTGAAGGGCAGGAAACAGAAGAAGTACCAGACCCTTACTATACTGGAGATTTCCAGATGACCTACAAAATGATTGATAGTGGAACCGATGCTTGGCTGAATCTGATTAAAAACAACCGCAATAAGTGAATTTCAGACTTTTCCCTTAGATAATTCAGACCTAAGAAGGATGGATTTCGAAAGAGGAGCCTGTATAATAGAAGAGTAGGTTCGCAGGAGAAACAGTTTTAGAAGATAAAATCGTAAGAAATGGAGGGATAGAATATGCAGTCATATCAATCAATTGTATTTGAACTGACACTTTACTATTTGATCGCAGTTATCAGTCTGCCGTTAGTGTATGCTGTAACCTATCACTTGCCGTTTACAGGGATTTTTTCAGCAGAATGGCTGGGTGTGAGTATCATGTTGTATCCGATTGTATTCCTACTTTCAGGTCTTCGATACAGCCTTCAGCGAATTCGAAGCAGGCAGAAAAACAGTCATTAAGAAATATATTAAAAAGGGGAGAATCAACTGTCTATATCGGACTAATGAGTTCTCCCCTTTTTTATTCAGTTTATTTCAGGCTTTAAGCGGTGCGCTGTTCCATTTGGAAAGCATTCAGCATTTCATCTGATGCTTCATCAATCGGCGTTATTGATTCGAGATCTCCCTGCACAGCGATCCGAGTGATTGCCTGAATATCACCGCATGTGATCAGTGTAATCATTTTTCTGTCGTCTACATCATCAATTAGTTCGATCCGATTTGGAGCGACTTTTTCTTTGAAATTAATTTTATAAGTGTAAATATTTGTCAAATCCGTTGTATAGATTAGTTGGCCGATTTCCACAAACTCCAGTGGAGAAAAAAGCGATACACCATCCAAAGTTCTGTGACTGGCTAGAGCATAATTGTTTTTTCCGCCCATTACCTGATCCGGCTTCATTGTTCCTGCGCCGGTTAAAAGCTCCACATTACCCAATCCTTTAAAAATAGGCAAGTTAATCTCCACGCTGGGAATAGCAATCCCGCCGATAACTGGCAGGTTTTTATTTTCAAACTGTGCTTTAATTACTGCTTCTGTACTGATGGATTCAACAGCATCAAAGTCAAAAGAAGTATTGGCCTGCATGTTTGAGGCTACATCATCTTTAGTAAAGCTTTCGACATTGTAGGCTTTTCCATTTAACTGAATGATGAAGTTTCTGATTTGTGTATTAAAAATTAAGGCCAGCCCCACTACAAGAAGCAGGAACAATAAAATATTGATTAGCCAGTTTGTTTTCTTCTTTTTTCGTTTTTGGGGTCTTGAACCCCGCCCTTTTTTTGAACTCATAAGTCACTCTCCTGTTTTTTCTGGTGAATATCTGAAAGTTATGCAGGGCTATCTGTCGGTTCCGCCAATACAAGTAAACTAGCTGAATGACAGATGCAGCATTGTTAAGTATAATTTGGATTGGAAATGGGAAATAATGTATTTGTTTATGTAATAATAATGAAACTATTTAAGGACAAACTCTTCAGACATGTCTTAGTATAGCATGCTTTATTTGGAAACTATAGATTTTTAATCAAAACTTTAATAAAAAAGGTGCTTAAAATGAAAATCAGCAGAAATTGGTATAATCGCAAATGAAGGCAAATATGTCTGATTATATTAATTTTGTCATTGAATTTTAAACAAAAAGAAATAAGCATTTTCATGCCAAATCATGTAAAATGAAATAAGTAGAAATCTGTGAAGGGGTGAGATTGGTAAATGCTGGATTTAATTTATGTACATGTGGATGTTACAAGTAATGCTGTTTTGTCAAAAGGGATTACACATCATGATTTTGTCAGTTCAGTCGTACATAAGCCGAAGAATCTCCTTTTGCTGAACCCTTATGAAGAAGACGGCGAGTATGAACGGCATAGCGGATTGAAAATTATCAGAGAAGAAGCGGGTGTGGAACAGTTTTTTTCCAGTGCCAACCGCAGAAGAAATAATGGTGAAGTCAAATGGATGGATTTCACAGATGTCGCTATGTTGAAAGAACTGACACCTTTGGAGATTTCAGAATTACTGTATTTTGGTCATACAAAAACGAGTTTACATTCTCCATTCTTTTATAAATTGCAGAATAATTTTGTTTTTTTTGAATATGCAGATCAAATGACTCGAGTGTATTATCGCTATATTGATGAATTTTATCGGATTCTGGCTAATAAAATCAGTGCTGCTGTGTTGGAAAAGGTGAATGATAAGAAAAGCTTTTTCCGCAGAGGAGTTTCCATAGACAAAATGAGCAGCGATCTGTTAAAAGAGATGAAGTCTATCCTTCAAGAAGGAATTGTTTTTTGTTTTGAAGATATTGAGCAAAAAGGGAAAGACTATCGAATTCCGATTTATATGATAGAAGATTCATTGTGGAAGACCAAAAATTTGGTATATAAGGAAGATCCGCTGATTGCCTCACTGATCTATAATTCAGGGAAGCGTACATGGCATTTTGAGAATAATGAAGAAAGCTTCAATATACAGCTGCCGAAGCATGCATAAAAAGATGAGAAGAGGCATATTATCAGCCTGTCTCATCTTTTTTTATTTGATCATCTTTTATGGCATCTTCTATTTCTTTATGCAGGAAATAGGAAATGACCGTACGGATGACAACAAGGGAAGCCAGTTTGAAAAGATCCTGGAATGTAGGCTTGATAATAGACTCAATAATATCTGCAGCAATTAAAATTTCCAGACTTAGCAGAATATAGCTGCCTAAAAAATTCTTGATTAAATTGTTGTTTGTTGTAATCATCAGACGATCCTGCTTTTGAAACTCACTCTTGAAAAAATCTGCTGCTGCTAGTGCCACGCCCCAGATCAATACAATAATGGACAGAATATTCAGGCAAAGCACAAAGACTTCAAAAAAAGGAATCAGTCCATCCATCATGTTTTCAGCTAAATGTGTCATAGTTTACTCCTTTTCAGCCGTTCACTCACCAAGCTTACATTTTTTTGATTATGGCAAAAATTTCATAGGGTAATATTTTTGCTGAATTGGCAAGGTAATGTGTAAAATGAATTTAGATAAAAAAATGCCCGGCTTGTTTTAATACAGTCAACGTGTTCTCTTTGTCTGCATTTTTAATTAACAGATAATCTGTATTGTATGTAGACAAGGTAAAGATAGAGATGCCATTTTCAGCCAGAGGATTTGCCAGCTGCGTCAGGATGCCGATCAAAGTAAAGTCAAGTTCACCGACAATCTGAATGATAAACCAGTTTGAGTCAGCAGCAATGGCTCGTCTGGTATCTATTGAATTGGTTGGAACAATGACTGAGCACTCATCGGCAGTATAGGTGATGCTTTTGAAGCCGGTCAGCTGACTGAATTCTTTTGGTATCAGGTGGTCAGCCGGAAATTTTATGACGGAGTAATCTACCGTATCATGAAGTTTTAAATCCATTGATTCTACTCCTTATTTATAGTGAACCATTCAATCATTGCGACTGTGCTGTTTATTGGAAGGGTTCGCTCTTTTCTTTCTATAGTTTAGTCTATCACAGATGAAATCGGGAGAACAGAAAACAGAGTTATTTACAACCTATTTTCTTTGTGCTAAACTAAGCCTGTCTTGTAAGGACATCAAAATTTAATAGAACACCATCACATAGGGGAGCTTCGTAGCTGAGAATGAGATTACTCTAAACCCTTGAACCTGTTGCGTTAGTACGTGCGTAGGAAGTTGTGATGGAGTAGATAGATAATTACTCCTCCTTTGTTGATTGGTTTGTTCTAAAACAAGGAGGATTTTTTATGTCAAAAAAAATGGATTTACGAGTTTGGATTGAAGGGACTGTGATTGCTGCTATGGCAATGGCTTTATCTTTTATTCCGCTGGAATCAGCCAATGCAGCATTTGATTTATCTCTGGGGATGATTCCTCTGGTGCTTTATTCGTATCGTAGAGGGGCTTTGCCGGGGATTACAGCTGGGTTCATCTGGGGGCTGCTCAGTATTGTTCTGGGCTCTGCCATGAAAAACTTCATTTCGGTTCCGCAGATTATTTTTGAGTACCCATTTGCGTTTGCTTTTGGGGGAATGGGCGGCTTGTTTTCTTCCAAAATTCAAAAAGCAATATCTGACAGTCAGTCGAATAAGGCGGTCAGTTATATTTTAATTGGGAGCTTAACTGCAGTCGTCTCCCGCTGGTTTTGGCACTACTGGGCGGGGGTCTTTGTTTGGGGAGTCTATGCTCCGGAAGGGATGAGCCCATACTGGTATTCATTGCTGTTTAATGGAGGCAGTGCCATTGCAAATACAGTACTGGTCAGTGTAGTTTTAGTTATTATAGTCAAAGTGGCACCGAAGCTGTTTATTCCAAAAATGGCTCATTATATCAACAATTCAGCCAAAAATAAATAAATCAAAAAAGCCGAATATCCTGCTGTAAAACAGCGAGATATTCGGCTTTGATAGTTATAATAATTTATTTTATTTGGCGTTTATCGGATATTCCCAATCTGCTGATTCGTTTAATATGGTCAACAGGAATCATGCGAATTTGCTGAGTGTCCTCCTGAGAACGAAGCATAATGGAGTCAGTAATATTTTTAGAAACAATCCAACCGGAGGCAGCTTCAAATTTTTGATCTGTCGGGCTTTCTTTGATTTGCAAGACAACAAGACTCTTCTGTGCTGCGGCTAACTGCAATTCTTTTAAAATTTCTTCCCGCGCTTTTGATTTTTCATTTTTAACCTTACTGTCATCTAAAAAGGCAGAGAAGAAACTATGGGAAGATTGTGTGATCAGTCTGGAAATACTTTTCATCGTTGATTTATGATCGTTATCCAATTTTCTACCCCCTTCAATATTAAGACAATCCGAATAATCATTATTTATCGTAGTTATTATCATTCTACCTAATTTTTAGTCAAAATTCAAGAAGATATGTTCCCATTTTTAATCAAAATGAGGTTGCTTTTTTTATTTGTTTGAGTAAGATTAGAGTATATAATTAATTAGTATTGTTGTAAATGGAACTGGTATTGAAGAAAAGAAAGAGTGATAGTATTGGCACAAAAGCAGAGACTGAAACTGAAGAAATGGATTATTGGATTGTTGGCAGCCGCTGCTTTAGGAGGAGCACTATTAGGGAAAATAGCACCTATGGAAGCTGGTTTTTCCAATTTATTTAAAAAGGAAAAAGAGGCTGTATTAGGAGAAGATTCTACAAATAAAACGTCAGAGAATGTTGGGAAAATTGTAACTTCTGAAACAGAAGAAGTACAATTGAGTTATGCAGAGCAGGTAACTCAGGAGATTCAGCAGGATAAATTTAATGGACGGATAAATGTTCCACTGTTATTGCAGACAGAGGATTACTGGAAGACAATTCCTTACGGTACGGGAGAAAATAATACGCTGGAAAAAAATGGCTGTGCGATTGTTTCACTGGCAATGGTTGCGTCCTATCTGGACAATGCGGAAGTTCTGCCTCAGGAAATTCTTGACTGGTCTAAAAATGATTATTTTATTGAAGGACAGGGAACAAGCTGGGGAATTTTTGCAGAGTTTGCTGCAGTAAAAGGATATGCCTATGAGAACTTGCCGAGTCTGAGTGCAGTGGAAGAGCAGCTGATACAAGGCCATCCGGTTATTATTTCTGTAAAGCCAGGGGCATTTACTCAAACGGGTCATATCATGGTTTTAACTGGTTATTCAGATGGTAAATTCTGGCTGAATGATCCGAACGACAACGAAGAAAAAGGGCATTCGAGAATGGCCTATACTCCTGAACAGCTGGAAACAGATGCCATGAATTACTGGGCGATCTATAAATAGAAGAATTAACGGACTGACAGATTCGAGGGCTCTTTGCTGAAGCAGAGCTTCACTTGACTCTGTTTTTTTAGATGCAGATTTAGTTAAAGGATTTCAGGAAATAAGGCGGATTAGTTTATTGTCAGGACTATCATTTATTTATACAATGAAAAGATGGGCTTCCAGAAGAATTCGATGAAACAGACAGATGATTTAAGTTAAAAATATCAAGTAAAAGAAAAGGAGCAGTTGATAGGAGAAAAATACTTAGCCTATTGCTGCTGCAATTTGGAACAGTTTCTGTAGGTACGAAGCAATCTATTTTGATTTAGATGTATTATTGCCAGAAAGCTTTCGGTCTATTTATCCCGGAGAACCGCTTTTGAAAAGCTTTGATTCTGGCATAGGGGAGTTTTCTTTTAAGAGCATTGGTCAAATCTTTGGAGGTATTTCTGATGAGAAAGAGATTGTCGGACTCAGTATTACTGAACATCTGCCTTGGAATGCGACTAACTTGCGACAAAGCGCTCAATTTTTCATGTTTGACTCTAAAGATAAGAGGCTTCAGCAGTAATGGATTTAGGTCTAATATGCAGTTTACGAACATTCGTTCTTGTGGTATGCTGATTAAAATATATTATGAGGGGTAAAAAGATGGAACGAGTAAGATGTGACTGGGCTAACAGCAATGAACTGGATAAGGTTTACCATGATGAAGAGTGGGGACAGCCTGTTCATGACGATCAGAAGTTATTTGAATATTTGCTTTTGGAAAGTATGCAGGCAGGTCTCAGCTGGTCAACAATTCTAAAGAAAAGAGAAACATTAACTGAAGCTTATGATCAGTTTGACTATAAAAAAATTGCTGAGTATACAGAGGATAAAAAAGAGAAGCTTTTGCAGAATCCAGGTATTATCCGGAATAAACTGAAAGTTGCAGCAGCTGTTACCAATGCTGTACAATTTATGGAGATTCAAAAAGAATTTGGGAGCTTTGATCAGTATATTTGGGCGTTTGTTGACTATAAGCCGCTTGTAAATCACTGGTCGTCTGTGAAAGAGGTGCCGGCTTCCACAGAACTGTCAGATCAAATCAGCAAGGATCTAAAAAGAAGAGGGTTTAAGTTTTTAGGCACAACAACTATCTATGCATTTATGCAGGCTATGGGGCTGGTAGATGACCATTTGGTTCATTGTTTTAGAAGAATAGAAAAATAGTTTTTATTTCTTTCGCAGTAAATCTGGTTATATATTAAGAAAGTGATGTTTGGACTGAAAGCAAACATGTTCTGTTGATCAGAGCGGAACAGTACGGTAGTGATGCAGCTTTGGATCAGACGATTTTAATCAAAGAAGACACTACGGGTATCTTTAATCTATGGATATAGTATTGTTATTGAAGTATTGTTATTATTTTGGTTGCTTCCGGTATTAAACGGTTTCTTGAGAAGGCGCGATCCAGATAAAGAGTAATGGCTGGAAGGATTTTTAGCAATAACTGTTTTGTCCGGAAACTTTTAAGTTATCGAATTTTTAGTGATAAATCTGTTGACTCTCTCCTCAACGTCATGGTTTATACTGAGCTTATGCAAGGAATTGATTGAGTAATTAAAGAAACAGGGACGGGGGAATTGGTAATGAAATATGAATGGCGAAAAAAGGAAAAGGAACAGTATTTGCCCAAGAAGCAACCAATGGAACTGAATATACCAGCGCAAAAGTTCTATACAATTTCAGGCAAAGGAGATCCGAACAAGGAGCAGTTTGCAGAAGATACAGCAGTACTTTATGGAATGTCCTATGGGATTCGGATGATGCATAAAAACGGACCTGTTCCTGATGGATTTTTTGAATATACTGTCTATCCTTTGGAAGGAATCTGGACTTTGGAGGTAGAGGATATTCGACCGGACGGCAGTTTTGAAAAAGCTGATTTGATCTATAAACTGATGATCCGACAGCCTGAATTTGTTACAAAAGAAATTGCTTTAGCAAATATTGACAAAGTAAGTCAAAAGAAACCCAACAGCAGTAACAGTAAAATATTGTTTGAAGAGCTGACTGACGGCAGGAGTCTCCAAATGCTCCATATAGGACCGTACGATGATGAGCATATGACATTTGATGTGATGAAGAAATACTGTGAAGAAAATGGATTAGTTCGACGAACAATGGCGCATAAGGAAATTTACTTATCAGATCCAAGAAAAAGTGATCCGGAAAAGATGAAGACAGTATTGAGGTATTTTTTGAAGTAAAAAGAGAAGAGGTCGGGACAAACACTCATGAGGGCTATCGCCCACACCAAACAGAATGAAAAGAAAAAACGATCGACCCACACGCTATTTCCCTGTCATACTAAAGAGGACAGAAGAGCTTGTAGATCGATCGCTTATTGAGGTTCTTCTCTAAGTTGATCTTGAGGGACAAACTAGATCGTTCTGCTTATCTGCTCCTGCGGTTACTCGTCGCATGAAGACCTCTGCTTCTGCGGTTACTCGTCGCATGAAGACATTTGCTTCTGCGAAATCATTAGGTCATAGAACCTGCGTATAAAAATAAATCGTTTTTATATTCATAGTAATAAACTGTTTGATCTCTATGACTGCTGCAATTGACTGCTCAGCTATTGCGGCAGGATAATTATAAACGTAGAGCCTTCGCTTATTTTGGATTTAACAATAATTTTTCCATTATGTAAAGTCACGATTCTTTTTGCGATGGGCAGTCCCAGTCCGTTTCCCTGGGATTGATGAGAACTGTCTCCCTGGTAAAATTTATTGAAAATATGTCGACGTACCTTGTCTGACATACCAGCACCGGTATCTTTAATAGTCACTTTGACTTCTTTGCCCAACGTATAACAGTTTATTTCTATGGTATCTCCAATATCTGTAAAATTTATCGCATTTCCCAAAATATTCAGCCAGACCTGCATAAGCAAATCTGAATCAGCAGTAACAGTAACCGGCTGCAGGGTCAGATTAATTGCAAGGTCTTTTGTTTCCCAGTCCTTTTGCAGTAAGATCAGAGCCTGACGAAGCTGTTCGTCTAAGGAGTAGGGTGTCCTTTTTAACGTGATGCTTTCCTGATTCTCCACCTTTGAAAGTAAAAGAATATTTGAAGAAAGGGAACTGAGTCTCTCAGTTTCCTCTGTAATGATCTTTAAATATCGGACTCTGTCAACTTCTGATATATCCGGATTCTGCAGCTGTTTGGCAAACCCGTTGATTGAAACCAGCGGTGTTTTCATTTCATGGGAAAAGTCATTAATAAAATCTTTATGGACCAGCTCTACATTTTTTAGTTCACGGGCCATCAAATTGAAGTTTTGTATCAGATCTTCCAGATCGTTATTCATTTTAGTTGACTCAATTTGTACATCAAAGTTGCCGCCCGCGATTTCCCGTGTCCCTTCAACCACCTGATTTAAAGGGCGTAAAATTCGTTTACTGAAACCTGCTGCGATAATCGTTCCAACGACTGTGCAGGAAAGCAGTGTAATAATCAGTCGAATCAGCGGATAACCGAATAAGGTACTGATCAGTCCCAGTTTTAAAAGAAAAAATAAAAGGATTCCTGATATGATCGATGAAACCAGTAAAATACAAGCGATAATTAGTGAAAAATGAACATAGATGGACCGTCTATCTTGTCTCATTGGCAACTCCTTTATATCCGAGACCTCGAATCGTCGTAATGGAAAAATCTTTAGAGCCGGAAAATTTTTCTCTTAGACGTTTAATATGTACATCTACAGTCCGTTCATCTGTGAGTGAATCGATACCCCAAATGTCATCCAAAAGCTGATCACGTGTAAAAATTTTATTTTGAAAAGAAAGCAGCTTATACAAAAGTAAAAATTCTTTTTTGGGAAGCTCTGTACACTCTGCTCCCTGATAAACACAGAAACTGTTGAGATCCAGCAATGTATGTCCGACTGTCAGGCGGCCTTCCAAATTAATCTGGGCTCTGCGAAGAAGTGCTTTAATTCTAAGCAGGAATTCATCAAAATCAATGGGCTTAACCAGATAGTCGTCAACACCGGTGAGAAAACCATATTTTTTATCCTCTGCAGCTTCTTTTGCAGTAACCATGATGATCGGCAGCCGAGTATTTTCTTTTCGAATGGCTGAAACGACCTGATAGCCATCCAGCTCAGGCATCATAATATCAACAACAAGCAGATCGATCAGCTGTTCTTCCAATAGAATCAGAGCTTCTTTTCCATTTCCTGCTTCCAACACCTGATAGCCATCCTGTTTTAATACTGCAGCCATTAATGCTCGAATATTTTTATCATCTTCTGCAACAAGAACCGTAATCATGTCTTTCCTCCATTCTTTTATTCACTATATTATAAACTAAAAACCTGTTGAAGAGAATGTGAATGGAGTTGTCAAAATTATAAAAACAGGTTCTCTTTACTAAATCGCAGCGACTCTCCGGCAGAAACTGTTGATCGGTTGAAAGCATTGATAGCTGTCTTTTCATTTATCTGTTTGTATCAAGAAGCAGCCTGTTATTGCGACCACAAACAATTCTTGATAACTAGCCTGTTAATGAACCGTTTAGTGTAGTAGAAACGTTATAACTGCCAAAAATCCCGATTAATTCTTAAGAAATGTATAAGAAAAATAACTGAAATCGTTTTCTGTATTTTGTTATCATTTCGTTCATATTCAGTACATATTCGAGTGATAATCTGACAATGAATAATTAAATGAACCAAATTGATTTTATTTTTAATGATACTGTTTGGTTAAATGAAGAAGGGGAGAAAAAGATGCTTCAGGTAAAAGATATAAAAAAGAGTTATACAACAGGTGAGTTCACCCAAGTAGCGCTGAATGGTGTCAATATTAATTTCCGTGAAAATGAATTTGTTGCCATCCTTGGTCAGAGCGGATCAGGTAAAACAACTTTACTGAATATTATTGGCGGGCTGGATCAATATGACAGCGGAGATTTAATCATTAATGGGAAATCTACCAAAAACTTTAAGCAGGGGGAGTGGGATGCCTACCGTAATAACAGTGTCGGTTTCATTTTTCAAAGCTATAATCTGATTACACATTTAAGTATTTTGGATAATGTGGAAATGGGGATGACGTTGAGTGGGGTTTCTGCTTCTGAAAAGAAAAAGCGTGCCTTGGAAGTTCTGGAAAAGGTAGGCTTGAAAGAGCATACGCATAAAAAACCGAATCAGTTATCCGGAGGTCAGATGCAGCGTGTGGCAATTGCCAGAGCATTAGCCAATGATCCTGATATTATTTTGGCGGATGAACCAACAGGGGCTCTGGATACAGAGACAAGTACTCAAATTATGGATTTGGTGAAAGAAATTGCGGATGATAAGCTGGTTATTATGGTGACTCATAATCCGGAATTGGCTGAGGAATATGCAGATCGGATTATTAATTTCCGTGACGGGCATGTGGTCAATGATTCTAATCCCTATGAGGAGTATGAAGAAGATCACAATTATCAGCTGAAAAAGACCAGTATGAGCTACTGGACTGCACTGAAGCTTTCCGGCAAGAATATCGCAACAAAAAAATGGCGGACAGGACTGACAGCATTTGCTGCAAGTATCGGGATTATTGGGATTGCTTTAATTTTGAGTCTGTCGAATGGATTCCAAAAGCAAATTGACTTATTCCAGAACGATGCATTGTCGGAATATCCTATCATTGTATCCAAACAAGCGATGAATATGGATGAAGAAGCGTTAAAGGAGATGCGGAGCAATTCTCCGACCCGCAGCAAAGAATATGCTGACACGGATGAAGTAGTGCTCTATAATCCAGAGGAATCAAATATTCGCCATACGAATAATATTACTCAGGACTATATTGATTATTTGAATAAAATTGATAAAGATCTGGCAAGCGGTATCGGCTATACCAGAGTTGTCGGAATGAACCTGTTAAGAGATGTTGACGGCAAAGTCCAGCTGGTTAACTTTAATGCAGATTCTTCCAGCAGCAGCGGAGCGATGGCAGGAGGGCTCTCAAGTATGAGCAATGCCGGGCTGTCTTCTTATCCTGTTTCAACAAGCGGGTCAATCAATGAATACTTGAAAAAGAATTATGATGTTTTATCTGGAAGTTATCCTGAAAGTACAGACGAACTTGTACTGGTAATCGATAATAAGAATCGTGTCGATCAAAGCATTTTGAAAAATCTTGGTTTTGATATTGCTGACAAAGATGGTATAGACTTTGATGAAATTGTCGGAACAGAATTAAAAATAATTGGCAATGATGATTACTATTCAGAAACAGAATTTGGGAATTTTGTTCCTAATAATGACTACGATGAAATGATCGGCAAAGCAGCGAGAACATTGAAAATCAGCGGAATTATTCGTCAAAAGGAAGACACTCAAGTGGCTACTCTAAGCAGCGGGATTGCATACAGTGACAAGCTGGTAGAGGAAATTATTGATCTGGAACAGGGTTCTGACATTGTCAAAGCACAAAAAGATTCTGATGTGAATGTGATGACGATGGAAAAACTGGATGATACTACAAAACAATCTGTTCTTTCTTATATTGGCGGAGACAGTATGCCTCAAATGATTTTTATCTATCCGACAAGCTTTGAATCGAAGGAGAAGATTGTTACGTATTTAGATGAATACAACGATGGAAAAGAAACAGCTGATAAAATTGTTTATACTGATCTAGCTCAAACTATGACAGATATGACAGGTGGGATTATGGACGGTATTACCATTGTTCTGGTTGCTTTTGCATCAATTTCACTAGTGGTTTCTCTAATTATGGTAGGAATTATCACATATATTTCTGTGTTGGAAAGAACAAAAGAAATTGGTGTTTTGCGTGCATTGGGTGCCCGTAAGAAGGATATCACTCGCGTGTTTAATGCTGAAACGCTGATTATTGGTATGTGTTCAGGACTTCTGGGAATTGGGATTGCCTACCTGTTGACGCTTCCAACAAATATCATTTTGAAAGATATGACCGGCTTAAGCAATGTAGCACAGTTGAATCCGATTCACGCATTGGCTCTGATTACGATCAGTGTTGTACTGACGCTATTGGGCGGCGCACTGCCTGCGAAATGGGCGGCAAAGAAAGATCCGGTAGAAGCATTAAGAACTGAATAATAAAGTGAACCCCGCTCTTCTTACAAACAGGAAAAGAAGAGCGGGGTTTTTACGTAAAAAAGTATCGGCCGTTATGCAATTGCGGCTGATACTCTTTTATTTTCATTCTGTTTGGTGAGGATGACAGCCTTCATGAGTGTTTGTCCCCACCTCAATGTATCTGTTTTCAAGAGAAAGAGTCCTCTGTTCTTCGTGTGTTTCCAAATGTTTTAGCTTTTTGACTGCGCCGGTAAAGGAATAGATCAAAACTACAGTTGAACCGATCCAAGCCAGCGGCGCAGCTGAAACAGCACCTATGAAGCCGAAGGAAGCAGTTAATACAATTGCGGCGAATGAGCGCATGACCAGTTCCATAATCCCGGCAATTGTTGGAATTACTGATTTCCCGAGGCCCTGTAATGTATAACGTACAATCAACAGGATAGCCAGTACCCAGTAAAGACTTCCGTTAATGTTAAAGTAAATTTGAGACAGGCGGATCACCTCTGTCTCGCCGGCGCTTACGAATAGAGTCACCAGCTGTCTGCCAAACAGAATAACGATTGCTCCTGCGGCAAGACTGAACCCCAAACTGAGCAGCAACGCACTTTTAGCGCCCTCTAAAATACGTCCATATTTTTTTGCTCCATAATTTTGAGCAGTGAAGGTAGCCATTGTAATACCAAATGACATCATCGGCTGAATAGCAAACTGATCAATTTTTCCGGCTGCTGCCTGAGCAGCCACGACATCTGTTCCCAGACTATTTATGGCACCCTGCAGAACAATCGCGCCGATCGCAATAATGGATGTTTGAAAGGCCATGGGCAACGCTGCATTTAAATGCTCGCGAATCTCTTTTTTTTCGAAAGAAAAATCTTTTTTGCGTACTTGAAGATTAGGTATTCTTTTTTGGATATAAATCAGGCAGAGAAGGCTGGCAACCATCTGTGCGATTACTGTTGCCACCCCGGCTCCCGCAACACCCATGTTAAAATTGATGATGAGAACCAGATCAAGAACAACATTGACAACACTGGCAACAACAAGAAAGATTAGAGGTGTACGGCTGTCACCTAATGCTCGAATGACATTGGATAATAAATTAAATGCCATTGCAGAAAAAATCCCAATTAAAATAATTGAAATAAAAGTTTGAGCATCAGCCATAATTTCTGCTGGCGTCTGCATTACCAACAATAAAGGTCGAATAAAGAGCAAACTTATAATGGTTAAAATAACGGTTACAACAAAACTGATGAAAATACTTGCAGCAAAGCTTTTTTTAACTCCCCGATAATCTCTGGCTCCGAAACGCTGAGCAGTAATAATGGATAGACCGGAAGTGAGTCCTTGAGCGAAACCGATAATTAAAAAGATAATACTGCCTGTAGCACCAACTGCGGCTAATGCATTTTTTCCAAGTGTCTGACCAACAATAATCATATCTGCCATACTATAAAACTGCTGGAAAATATTTCCTATCAGTAATGGGATAGTAAATAGAAAAATCAGTTTTAGTGGTTTGTCTTCTGTTAATTCTCTCATGGTTCTCCTTCTTTTCAGATCAATAGTTTTTACTTTAGACTATGATACTCATTTTTCTGAAAAAGTCTATCCTTTTTTTGAAAATAAATTAGTTTTTTTCCTTTTTTTAATGTAGTCTAGTTTTCTGACAACAGAATCAGACGAAATGTGTGATTCATCACTTTTTTAGAATGCTATAGTTAGAGTTGTTGAACAGATAAAAAGTTTCTTGAAGTTTTTGTAAGCGAATTCTTAATGGCGTTTATTTTTGTTATAATAGATTAAATGCTTAGTGCAGACTAAACTGAAATGTTGAGAATCGGGAGGGAAAATTATGTATAAGACAACAATAACTGAAATAGGGGAGCTGGTTTCCGCGTTTGAAGAAGAACAACTGGTGATCTTGTTTGGACCACAAGCCACTTCAGAATTACGCTCTATTTGTATCATCCATGAAGCTTCTGAAGAAGAAAAAAATGTTCTTGAAATAGGTAAGAAAGTGCGCTTTGGCACACAGCAATACGAAATCATTGAGGTAGGATCGGCAGCTAATGACAATTTTAATGAATTGGGACATGTGTCTATCTACTTTAGAGAAGGCGTTAATGAAGTATTACCGGGGGCCATTATTGTCAGCCCGGGGAATTTTCCGAAGCTTGCAATCGGTGATACGATAGAAATAAAATGAGAGAATCGCTGAGCAGCAAAAGAGGGAGACCAAATTATGTCATATCCCCTAAAAACCGAATAAATGTGTATTTCGAGGATTGGAGCTGTGCAGGAACTGTAGATGCAGAAAAACGGATATGGTGTAATATTTTGTCTTGAGAATCGTTAGAATCGTAGGGACAGCGCTATGTAAGTAATTTTATATAGGCTTTGCCTGTTTTTTCAATTTTCTTTTATTACTACCTCTTTAAATTCGTACAGCATGATTAAATCAGCACAAAACAAAGTGAAACTGTTGTTATTCCATAAACTTTGTTAAAATAGGTGAAATAAGGCAATAAGAGATGGTGTGAAGCAGCAGGTTTGTTATGTTCAAGCCTGAGACAATCGGCGGGATACGAATAAAAAATGAATAAGGAGTACACATATGATTGAGGAATTGGTCAAGCCTTCGAAAGAGGAATTGAAAGAGCTGTCAGCTATATGGTTATCAGTAAACTTGGAAGCGCATCCTTTTATTCCAGAAGCTTACTGGCAGTCTAATTTGGAAATGGTAAAGTCGCAACTGGAAGAAGCAGGAATCTATGTTTATAGAATACAAGATCAGATTGTTGCATTTGCAGGGCTGCAGGGTGACTATATTGCTGGTATTTTTGTATGCCCCGACTATCGAGGGCAGGGAATCGGCAAATCGCTGCTGGAAGAAATCAAGCGCGAGTACCAGCAACTGGAATTAGCAGTCTATTCCAAAAATACAAAGGCTGTTGCATTTTATAAACGTGAAAATTTCTTTGTAGCTTCTGAGGAAGTGGATAAAGCTACAGGTGAATGGGAATATCATATGAAATGGCAAAAATAGACAGAAAATTCGAATAATGAGTGAGACAATCAAGCCTGTTGGGAAGAGAAGAACTACGAGCTCTTCTATAAATCGAAAATATAAATAGGAAAGAGTTGATGAGTGAATCAAGTTACACAGATGTTCACTCATCGGCTCTTTTTGCTATCAGTAAGGTATTTCAATGATGGTTTCCTGTCTTGATAAGTTAATTTCTTCATCACTGAGATATATTCATAACTACAGCTCAAGAATTTCCTGCCAAACTGTCTATTTTCTTCAAATATTTTCAAAAAGGGTGTTGTCAGTCCATCGTAGGTTCCTTCGTAAAGTGTAGATAGAGCTTTATAGGAAGGAAGAATATAGGAAGAAATTTATCTGTGTTCAGGAATCAGCCGATCAAGGGAAAATCTGATCTCCATCTCAATGTGACCTTCATCAATCTGTCCGGTCTCATCCATATTTTCAATGGATTACCTCATTCTCCATTTTCTTTATCATATAAAAGATCGAAGAAGATGAGAATAAGAGGCTGTTACTGGCTGATTTAGCTGCTGGAAGCTCATTGGAAATTATTAGCTGGTTGTTAGGACAAAGAATAAATTGGGAACAGTATAAGTGAGCGTGTCTGCGTATTCATGGAATTCTCTCTACTCATTTGATCGAAAGAAAAGATGCAGTTAGGAAGCATAAAAAAGGACTAGGCAGAACACCTCTAAGCCAGGAGGTGCTGCTGCGTAGTCTAATTTGCTTTTCTATTTAATCCATTGACCGATTATGACTGCGAATGGCATAGGCATCCAGTAAAATTCGGGCAATGACAGACAAAGGCAGCCGGGAACGAACTTCATAATCAGGAAAGTAAGAACCCTCTGATTTAAAGCCGATGAATGCGAGCTCCGAAAGATCAACCAGTGTGCTGGTACGGTTGGCGGAAATGGTCAGAGTACTGATTTCTTTGTCATAGCAGTTTTGAGCAGCAACCACCAGCTCAGCGGTTTCGCCGTTTAGTGAAACAAAAATGGCAAAATCATCGTGAGTCAGAGTTTTGCTGATGCTTTTTATGATGTTTGGATCTGTGTGCATTTGTGAGTATTTTCCAGCCAATTGAAACTTCACCATCATCTCTTCTGCAATCAATTCAGAAAAGCCTCTGGCAAAAATCACAATGCGTTTGGCTGAATATATCTTCTGTACAGCATCCTCGATAACACCGCTGTCAATCATATTAATGGAGCGAATCACCTCTTGTTCATTTTTCAAAATTGCTTTTTTGATTTCATTGTCAACCTTTTCAACTACGGAAAAGTTGATGGTTGTATTGGTTTGATCCTTTAGAGAATGTTTGAAAGAGGTAAACCCTTCATAGCCTTTTTTCTTCATGGTTCTGACAATTGTTGCAGTTGAAACATTCGCTTCTTCGCTCAATTTAACAATGGAATAGTGCGGGATTTCTTCAATATTTTCCTGAATAAACTGCCAGAGATATTTCTCTGCTTCACTTAACTGACTGCTCATGGGATTCAGCTCCTTTAAATAAAAATAAATTTAGGACAACTTTGCTGCAGGTCATTTTATATCTGCGGTGAGTATTTATTTTCTTTTGTTCGCTATTCAGATCTTTATGCATCGTAAATCAAGGAGCAGCTGGTTTCTTTACACAGGTATTGTACCTTCTTTTTTTATTTTGTAAAAGTTTTCACCGTCAGGTCTTTCTTTAGAAAACATTTACAGGAATTTCTGTTGCATAATAAAGACAGAAAAAGAATAGGAGGTAGGTGATGGAATGGCAGCAATTTACACCTGCACGATGAATCTTGCAATTGATCTTTTTATTGAAACAGATGAATTAAAGCCGAATACTGTAAATCGCAGTATTGATGATGACATACAGGCAAATGGTAAGGGCGTAAATGTTTCTTTGATTTTGAAACAGTTAGGAGTAACGAGTACAGCACTTGGATTTAGCGGAGGCTTTACCGGCAGTTATATTGACGAATTTTTAGTGGATAAAAAGATTCAGACAGACTTTATTCATGTAAATGGAATGACACGTATCAACGTATTTACTCAAGTAAATCACCCGAAAAGCGAGTATAAACTGGTGAATAAAGGTCCGGTTATTTCTCAGGACCAAATCAGCCAATTACTGCAACAAATCAGCGATATCCCCGAGGGCAGTTATTTATGTATTTCCGGCAGCTTGCCTCAAGGAGTGACACCGCAGATTTTTGAACAAATCAGTGAAATTGCTGAACGGAATCAAGTTCATTTGATTCTTGACACAAGCTACAAGGAAGTGCTGGATTGTTTGAAATACAAACCATTTTTGTTGAAGCCGAATGAGGATGAGCTGGCAGAATGGTTTGGTAAAGAGGCACTTTCTGTTCAGGAATGTATTGTGTACGGACAGGAGTTAGTCAGACAGGGTGCTGAGCATGTGCTGGTTTCGCTGGGAGGAGAAGGCGGCTTGTACATTACAGCTGATAGTGTACTATATGGAAATGCTCCAAAAGGAGAGGTTGTAAATACAGCTTGTGCCGGGGATACTTTGCTGGGCAGTTTTGTTGGCAATCAATTGCAGGGGAAACAATCGGAAGATAATTTGAAGTACAGTTTGGCTGCGGCAAGCTCTACTGCTTTTCGCAAAGGACTAACAGATTTTTCAGATGTAGAAGAACTAAGTCGGCAAATAGATATTCAACGATTATAAGGAGGAAACAACATGACGAAGTACCAAATTATTGCTGCAACAGGATGTCCGACGGGAATTGCGCACACGTATATGGCACAGGAGGCTTTGGAACAGGCGGCAAAAAATCACGGTGTTTCAATTAAAGTGGAAACACATGGACAGGTGGGAATTGAAAATACACTGACAAATAAGGAAATTGCCGATGCAGATGCAGTAATTATTGCAGCAGATAAAGATGTACAGGCAGAGCGCTTTGCAGGAAAACGTGTCATCGAAGTCTCTGTAAGTAAAGGAATTAAAGATGCAGATCAGCTCATTAAAGATGCTTTGGCAGGAGAAGGCTCTATTCGAAAAGGTGAGAATGTTGAGGCGGCAACAGGTAATGAGAAAACATCCAGCGGGATTGGGCACAATATTTACAAAAATCTGATGAACGGAGTTTCACATATGCTGCCGTTTGTTGTCAGCGGCGGTGTGCTTGTAGCCATTTCTTTCTTGTTTGGGATTTACTCAGCTGATCCAAGTAGTGACCAGTACAATGAATTTGCTGCTCAGCTGATGAATGTCGGTGGCCTGGCAATGGGGATGATGGTTCCGATTTTGTCTGCCTTTATTGCTGAAGGGATTGCTAAGAGACCCGGACTGGTTGTTGGTTTTGTCGGCGGTTTAGTTGCATCAAATGGCGGAACCGGATTTCTGGGTGGAATCATCTCTGGATTTCTAGCAGGATATATTGTATTAGGACTGATGAAATTATTCAGCTCATTGCCAAAATCACTGGATGGACTAAAAGCAATTTTCTTATATCCGGTTTTGGGCGTATTTATCACCGGGATAATTATGACGCTGGTTTCTGAACCGATGTCGGCAGTCAACCAGGCAATGATGGATTTTCTGTCAGGCTTCCAAGATTCAAACCCGCTGATTCTAGGTATTATTGTCGGCTGTATGAGTGCCTTTGATATGGGTGGTCCAGTAAATAAAGCAGCTTATGTGACAGGAACAGCCCTGCTGGCAGAAGGAAATACCACATTTATGGCAGGGGTATCAGCTGCGTGTATTGCACCACCGCTGATTACGGGTGTTGCTGTGATTCTGTTTAGAAAGTACTTTGACAGCAGTGACCGCAATGCCGGACTGGTAAATATTATTCTGGGAAGCACACATATCACAGAAGGAGCGATTCCTTTTGCTGCAAAAGATCCTCTGCGTGTTTTACCTACAATGATGCTGGGTTCTTCGATTGCAGCGGTGCTGACCTATATGTTCAAAGTACAGGTTCCTGCACCGCATGGCGGATTTCTTGTTCTGCCGGTAGTTACTCATGGACTGCTATGGGTAGTGGCTATCTTGATTGGTTCGATTGTCGGCGGAGTCATTTTAGGAATGATTCAAAAACGCAGAGTTGAAAAAGCAGCAGCCTAGGGGGCGAAATAAGCAATGATTAGTAAAGATCATATATTCTTGGAAAGAACGTTTGCAGATCAAGAAGAAGTCTTTCAATTTTTAGCGGATAAAACAGAAGAATTGGCGATTACCGATTCTTCAGCCGCTGTTCTGGAAGCATTAAAGATAAGGGAGTCAGAGGGAACAACCGGAATGATGGACGGTTTTGCTATTCCTCATGCAAAAAGTGCAGCAATTACAAAGCCGAGTGTCATAATTACAACCTTTACAGAAGGAATCTATTGGGATAGTTTGGATGGAGAGCTGATATTTTATGCGATTGCACTGTTTATTCCTGATGGAGAAGCGGGCACCACTCACTTGCAGTTATTATCAAAAATTGCACGGATGCTGATGAAGCAGGAGTTTAAAGAAGCCTTTAAAGCTGCAAAAACGCCGGAAGACTTAAACGAACTATTAACGAATTATTTGGATGGAGAGTAGAGCATGAGAACAATTAGTCAGGAAAAATATGAAAAATTAAAGAACACAGGAAATGGTCAGGGTGTTATTGGCGCGTTGGCAATTGATCAGCGCGGTGCATTGAAGAAAATGTTTCAGGCACTGGGAAAAGAAGCAGGCCGGCAGGATATTGAAGTGTTTAAAGAATTAGTCTCAAAAGAACTGACACCATTTGCAACATCTATACTTTTAGATCCTGAATACGGCTTGCCGGCAGCACAGGCTCGTGCTGAAAACAGCGGCTTGCTGCTGGCCTATGAGAAAACCGGCTATGATACGACTGTTCCGGGACGTTTACCTGACAGTCTGAATGTCTGGTCTGTGAAACGAATGAAGGAAGCCGGAGCGGATGCCTGCAAGTTCTTACTGTATTATGACATTGATGAACCAGAAGAAATTAATAAACAAAAGCATGCGTACATGGAGCGGATTGGCTCAGAATGTGTTGCGGAAGGGCTACCGTTTTTCCTGGAGTTAGTTTCGTATGATTCGACAATTTCAGACAGCAGCAGTTTGACATACGCAAAGGTTAAGCCTAAGAAGGTTATTCAAATGATGAAAGAATTTTCTGATCCACGCTATAATGTGGATGTTTTGAAAGTGGAGGTCCCTGTGAATATGAATTTTGTGGAAGGTTATGGAACAGAAAGCTGTTACACAAAAGAAGAAGCAATGGGATACTTTAAAGAACAAAGCAAAGCAACAGACCTGCCGTTTATTTTTCTAAGTGCCGGGGTCAGCTCACAGCTATTCCAGGAAACTCTGCGCTTTGCAAAAGAAGCTGGTTCAATGTTTAATGGAGTTCTTTGCGGTCGGGCAACCTGGGCAAAAGGTGTGGAGCAGTTTGCAACAGCCGATGAAGCAGAGACAATTGCATGGTTGAAAAAGGAAGGTCGGCAAAATATTGAAGAGCTGAATGAAGTCTTGGCAGAAACAGCCTCTTCGTGGTTTGATAAATTGGCGTGTGAATAAGAAGAGTGCTTGAGAAGGACAGACAGGAAAGTGAGAGCAAGCTTTTTTCAGATACTCCACATTCATAGCAGGACCGCCTTTTCTTTTATGTACCTGGTTATGGGGATAAGTCTGTTATTGCTTTTCGTTTTCCAGTGATTGTTTAATAATAAATTTTTTTCCACTATCCGGATTATTTTCTGCATCAGAAAAATCAAAGAGCAGCTGTTCACCGTTCTCAGGATCTTCAACAATAACAAGACGACCTTTCATTTTTCGATTATCATGTTCAATCTGTGCCGTTCTAATTAGTTCCTTTTCATCTTTGCTTGAAGCGATAGCGTTTCCCAAATTAAAAAAGATTGTTTCTTCCATGATAAATTCCTCCTATACATATCTTGTGTCTTCATTTTACCACGTCAGCTCAAAAGTATCAGAAAATTGGCGGAGAAAGGTCGAAGATGTTAGAATGTGATTTTATTTTAAGCTTGATTTAAATAATAGAATGAGTTGTTTATAAAGTAACTGGAAAAATGAGCGTCATGGATAAACATTCGAGCAAGGTTCATTACTAGACTATTTCCCAATACAGTGATTCCTCCCCTAAAAGTAAAAAAGGAAACAAATCAACGATGAATTTCAAAATCATCGTTATTATTTTGTTAAATGTGGGAAGCTTCTATCAGTTATTCGTTGAATATTGATAATAAACTCCTATTTCCTCAAGTGATTTATTAAAATATTAGCTTCTGGGGAATGAATCATATCCGTTAAACTTGAGAGCTTCTTGAAATCATTTTTAAGATAGAAGGCTTGGCAGGGACTTTTTTTGTATTCAATATCAGACTACATATTCCAAGAAGCTTTTCACCAGCATTCAAAAAGGTACTTCCTAAACCAGCTCCCTATCATTCTGTAGAAATACACTACTCATAAATGTAGTATTCAAATCTTTTGATCCAAGACTTTTTTATTCCAAAACAGAGGTCGATAACCCTGTCATTTTCAAGTGCGATAAAACTGATAGATGTATCCTCTAAAATGGAATTTGTGATAAATATTTTTACTTCAATAAAAATAAGAATACCATTTTACAGAGTGGATAAAACTGGATAGGCAACGATCCTTCGAAGTAGATAGGAGCAAGATCTTACATAAGCATAAGACAGGGGCCGACCATGCGACGAGTATTCGAAGAAGCGTAGGAGCAAGATCTTTATACAGGAATGAGTTGTTAACTAATCTGATCGTCGGACACATACCGTCTCATTAGAGATTCTTACACAAATAGGACTGGCAGATACGAAGCTGCTCGTTCTTATCATTGAAGCATACAAGTTAAAATTCTCTATCATTGACTATCATTTACAGGCTATCTTTTAATATAAATTATAATTTGGTCAGAGTGCTGGGAAGTAATGATACGTTAAAATAAACGGGAACTAAAATCACTCATGGGAATCTATTCATGGGTGATTTTTTTATGGTGAAACAACAAATTTTAGGAGGAAATGCAATGAAGAAATCCAAAGGTAAATAGTTCAGTAGTAAGCTTGTGAATGTCTTTATGTTGATAACGACTAGGATGAATTCAGTGAGTATTCTAATTTCTGCGACGGTGGAATCGTTGATATTTTTTATTTCTGATTATTTACAAGTAGATTGTATATCTAATTTATAAAACGAGACGATCATAAATAACATGGTGCAATGCACTTTTTGAGCTTGAAGAATGTTTTTTTTTCATAGATTATTGTTATGTAAGATAATAATAATTAGAAAGTAGGGAGTCTATTGACATTAGGTATTTCAATTTATCCAGAAAAAACAACCCAAGAAAAGGATCAGGCATATATTGATTTGGCGTACCAGTTAGGTTATCGCAGGATTTTTACTAGCTTGTTGGAATTAGCAGGAGATGAAGAGCAAGTAATTAATAACTTTAAGGAAACAGTTCAATATGCTAGCAATTTAGGTATGGAGGTTATGGTTGATATTAATCCTAAAATTTTTAGCCAAATTGGAGTAAGCTATGAAGATTTGTCCTTCTTCTCAGAGCTAGGGGCGTATGGTATTCGTTTAGATATGGGGTTTACAGGAAGAGAAGAAGCAGAAATGACGCGCAATGCATATAATTTAAAAATTGAAGTAAATATGAGTATTGGCACAAAATATATTGACAATATTATGTCATTTTCACCAAATAAGAAGAATTTAGTTGGTTCGCACAATTTTTATCCAATGGAATATTCAGGGTTGGATGAAGGATTCTATAAAGCCTGTTGTCAACAATTTAAAAACTATAGTCTTGAAACAGCTGCTTTTATCACAAGTAAGAATGCAATACTAGGACCATGGCCTTTACAAGACGGGTTATGTACATTGGAACAACACCGAAATCAGACGATCAGAAATCAAGCTCAATATTATGTATTAGATGAAGCGATTGATACAATCATCATTGGCGATGCGTATGCGAGTGAACAAGAGCTTGCAGAGGTTTCGGAAGTATATTTTGCCACACATCCTCAATTGCAAGTAGTACTGGAAAATAATATTCAGCCAATTGAAAAGAAAATAGTGTTGGAGGAAAAACATAGTTATCGTGGGGATCGTTCAGCATTTTTATTGCGTTCAAGTTTGCCGCGTTTTAAATATAGGGAAGAATCAATTGCCGCAACAAATTGTCCGCCGTTAAAAAGAGGTGATATTGTGATTGGAAATAATAATTTTGGACAATACAAAGCGGAACTGCATATTGTTTTACAAGATATTCCTAATAATAAGCAAAGATGTAACCTAGTTGGTCATTTGACAGAGGAATCGTTAGACTTGCTGCCCAAATTAAAAGCCTGGTCAAAATTTAAATTAGTACAGTAAGGAGAACAGTCATGAATAATAAAGAATTAGCTCAAAAAATTTTAGAAGGAGTTGGAGGAAAAGAGAATATTAATGACGTCTTTCATTGTGCGACAAGACTACGCTTTCGTTTGAAAAATGAAGATGTGGCCTCTACTTCAGAATTAAAAAAAATGTCTGAAATAATTCAAATTGTTCGAAGCGGCGGACAATATCAGGTTGTAATCGGGAATGAGGTAAGTACTGTTTATGAAAGTTTATTAGATGTGATGGGCGGGAATGTTGCAGGCGATGAGACAACCGGTGAGAAACAAGGGCTGGTTGCCAAATTTATTGATATTGTTTCTTCTATTTTTACTCCCTTTTTAACAGTATTAGCTGGTACTGGGGTATTAAAAGGATTATTAAGTCTGGCGGTGTTTTTATCACCTGAATTTGCTGAAACAGGAACTTATACATTATTAAACGCTACTGGGGATGCTTTCTTTCGTTTCCTACCTATTGCAATTGCTTTTACAGCCGCTAAAAAGTTTAAAACAAATCAGTATATAGCAATGGCGTTAGCTATGGCTATGGTTTACCCAATTGAAAATACTGCCGATCTTACTTTTATAAGCTTACCGGTTATTTATGGCGCAGGCTATACGTCAACGGTTTTTCCAATTATTTTAGCAGTTCTTGTTCAGCGTTATGTAGAAGGGCTCTTTAAAAAAATAGTACCGAAATTTTTAATTTTTGGTGTTACGTTATTGACGCTAATAATTATGGTTCCGCTTACGTATATATTAATTGGTCCTTTAGGCACAGTAATTGGTTCTATTTTAAGTAAGGGGGTAAATGGTCTTTATGAATTTAGTCCGTTAATTACTGGGGGAATATTGGGAGGCTTCTGGCAAATATTAGTTGTATTCGGTATGCATTGGGGCTTTGTTCCATTAACGCTGCTTAATTTTTCAACATTAGGCTATGATAGTTTATTGCCAATGTCAATTGCCGGAGTAATTGCCCAATCAGGTGCAGCGTTCGGTGTCTTCTTAAAATCAAAAGATAAAAACATGAGAAGTCTTGCTGCATCAAGCTCATTAACTGCTTTGTTTGGGATTACGGAGCCTGCGGTATATGGTGTCACATTACCGTTGAAAAAACCGTTCATTGCTGCTTCAATTGGTGGAGCAATTGGAGGGGGAGTCATTGCATTTTTTGGAGTTAAATCATTTGCATTCAATGCTAGTATTCTTGCTATACCAAATATGATTGGACGAGACGGTATTGAATCAAGTGCTATGATGGGTATCATTGGTTTATCAGCTGCCTTCGTAATAGCTGCTATATTAGCATTTATTTTAGGCTTCGATGAAGGTCAAGAGGATAAACGTATTAAGAAAGAGATAGCTGCCAATGAAGAAAAGCCGTCAGTGGTTAGCGAAAAAATTACTGTTTTTTCTCCAATGAGTGGTAAACTGCTCTCTTTAGAAAAGGTAGATGACCCTGTATTTTCTTCTGGTTCTATGGGACGAGGGGTAGCCATTTTGCCGAGTGAAGGAAGAGTAATAGCACCGGTAAGCGGTACAGTAACTCTTCTATTTCCTACAAATCATGCTATTGGTATTGTCTCAGAAGAAGGAGCCGAAATTTTAATTCATATTGGAATGGATACGGTTGAATTAAATGGTGAAGGGTTTACACCCTTGGTTAAACAGGGCGACAAGGTAGTGCTTGGACAAGAATTACTTTTATTTGATGAACAGTTTATCAAAGCACATAAAAAAAGTACAGTTACACCAATAGTGATAACTAATTCTACAGACTATCACAATATTGAAATTGTTGTTAACGGAGAGGTTCTAGCTGGTCAAAAATTACTGGAGAACTAAGAAAGTAGTTAATCCTGAAAAGGGTTTGGGGTATAAATAATTTCCAGACCAATACTATTTGGAAAATCCGAATAAATGGTGGAACAGAAGCAAAAAGCTCTTTTGTTTCCTGCTGTTATTGGTACGTAAGTGCTCTATGATAAATGGGACTGATGAAATTAGAAATAATTTCTCAGTCCCATTCTCATTTTATTATGAAATAACCTATCACTCTCTATTAAGATTAAGTCACTACTTGTTATTTTCGTGAATTCCTTCTTATTGTCAGAGTAGATGATGCATGATATCTATTTGGTGTTTGAAACTGAGCGCTTATGCCCCAGTCTCTTTTTCCATAGTGATTTTTCTTATCTGATTGTTTAAGTCGTACCAATTGCGATCACTAAAATAATCAGAAAAACAAATAACATTTTTTATAGTTTTTGGTGTAGCAGCTACAGAGGTAACTAAAATTGCTGTATCAGGGATGGTAATTGGCTCATCATCCATCATTAAATGGCATTTAATATTGTAGCGACAATGATTTTCTAATTCTTTTTTTATGAACAATGCATGTTCTAAGTCAGTATCAACAAAAATGTAAATATCGATACAGTGTTCAATTTTATGGAGACGATTGTAGAGCTCATACCAATGGGTAATTAGGATGTAGATTAATTCATTGACTTCAGATTGTGATGCATCAGGAGCCATAAGATTGACGACATAAGAAGAAAGATAATCTTTTATATGAGGGTACTTAGTTGATAAATGCTCTAGAAAAATCTCTCTGCGATTATAGAGAATGAAGGTTCGTGAGTTTCTAAATTGCAAGATATTCATGAAATCCAGTGTTAACATTTGTTTGGTAGAGTCTGGTAAATCAATTCTTAAATCAATTGATATATTATGTAAATTTGTTTTAATCGTTTGTACTTGGTGTTTTAATTCGCTTGATTGCGCTAACATTTTTTCTATCTGATTATAGGAATGGTAATAGTAATAATTATTTAGTTGATAAAACATGTCATTGATTATTTCTAAGGTTAGCGGAATACCAAATAGAGAGTGGAAGCTGTTTACAAATACTTCATCCGACAATAGTTTACTTGAGCTGAAGCGATAATTTTTAAGAGAAATTCGATGATTGTATTTAATACGTATGGAATTGAGATATATCCAGCGAATATATTTGTTCACTTGATTTTTATAAATTTTTATCCCTCTTTGATGAAATAAGTCATGAACTAATATATGTAAGTAGTGTTCTTGTTCCTTAGTCAAAAATTCCAGATTAAAATATTTTTCATCATAAAAATAATTTAAAAATTGTCTAATCTTCTCTTCGTCTCCTGTAATTGAGAGATTAGATCCGGAAATGATAATACCTTCCTTCTTTAAAACAGGTTTGATTCTTGAAATAGCTCGTTTAACTGTCGAAGTGCTGACAAAATTCTTTTCAGCTAATTCATCCAGAGACATGTTTTCAGCTAAAAATATTTGTTGAAGTACAGATAATTCTAAACTATTTTTAAAAATTACGCTGTAGATATATCGAAAAGAATGTTCTTTTGGAATTATTAGGCGTACTCCTCGGTTATCAGAAGAAATGTATATGGGGAGATTATACCCATTAAATTCTTGAATATATGTTGAGATAGTGCGGATAGGAATTGTTAGAGAGCTGCTGAGTTTCTTCAACGAATTCTTACCGCGATTTTTATTCAATTTTTCTAATAAGGTTAATAATTTTAAATCATGGTTAGACAGTAGCTGTCTCAAGGTCATCACTTCTTTTTTTTACTTTATTGTTAGTACTCTAATTGAGTAAATTCAAATAGATAGAGAGATTATATCACACTATCTGATAACAAAAAAATATTGTTAATTGAAGGTAAACTTTTTGTGCCCTTACCAGCTGCATAACATTTTATTTGTCAAATTAAGTTGAGCAAACATCTTTATATACGTAATTCAAAAATACTCTTATTGGAATTTTTGAGTTCAATGATTTTTTCAGAGTATGTTTTTTTGAAATAACCGAATGAGCAAAGGATTCAACCTCAGTGATAAAATTCATGTATTTTGCAAGTTCACCTTGTAATAATATTTAGTTGGAGATAACGAAGTTATTAGTCAAATAAAAGAAGATGTTTTACAGCAATTACCAACTCCGAATCCGAGAGCTAGACTTTCATGCAGAACTGTTATGATAGCTGTTGGGGTAATACATTCAGGTTCGTATTCTGTAGTTGCGTGGCTATCGGGAGTCACGGGCACTGCTGCTTTTGTTGTTTCATTATTAGTTTTTATAGCACACTACTTAGCATCACTATTGTCCTAGAAGAATGAATAGTTTGGGATTACTTAAGAACAATAATTATTTTCTTATCAACTTAAGTGTTAGTTTTTTGTTTGTACTCACTGTTTTTAAAGGCCAAAGTAATATATTGTTAACGGTTTTGTTTTATATTATTGTTAATTTGACCGGCTGGATTAATAGCTACCTTTCTTGTAAGTATTGTGAGAATACGCATAAACAGTTTAAATAAAAAATTTATGCTTTACTTCCAATTATTAGTTGTCTATACATTATTACTATTTTCTATATTTGAAGTTTGTATAGCTAATGTTTGAAAAAGGTCACCTTAATTGAATGACCTTTTTAGTATATGAAATTTATTAGAATTATAATAGTAGCTGTTAATAAAGCTATTAATAGACTGACAATTTTTTGATGTGATTATTTTTTATTTTGTAATTTGTTAATTACTTCATCAGTAGAATAGATCTTCAGTAATCGCTTTATTTCATTTTCAATATTAAAAGCTAAAGCTTTAGCACTTCCTAAGTTTTTTAAAGCAAGTGTTAAATAATTAAAAAAATCTTGTTCTGACATAAAAATCTCTCCTGTCATTATTTTCATTTTTTGTAGTTAATTATTTTTATCAATAATTCATATGTTTCTATATCTAAAGTGTAAGCAATTTTTTTTATGTTGTCGATTGAAATGTTTCTTTTTCCCGTTCAATATCTGAAATGCATATACGATGTAAACTGCAAGCGAAAGTCAATTCTTCTTGTTCTTATGGTTTTTAGAAAAAAAGTTGACAAATATTGAAAAAACGACAACTGAATGGCTACAAAATAGTCCTCGAAACTTGTTTAAATCCATTACCTTTGACTGTGGAAAGGAATTCTCAAACTGGAAAAGCATAAGTAATTCCAACGATATTTCTATTTATTTTGCAGACTCTGGGACACTGTCACAACGTAGGCTAAACGAGCATTCTAATGGACTGCTATGTAAAGATGGGTTACCTAAAACGATGGATTTCAATCAAGTTGACCAAGCTTTTGTTGCGGCTGTTGTTTCCAAATGAAATCACATACCAAGAAAATCCTTAAATTACCGAACACCATTAGAAGTATTTTTGAGTTACGTAAATGAGAAACAATTATCCAGCTTAATTTAACAAATTAAATAAAAATTCAAAGCCGTTTAGAATTATGACTGGAAATAAGCTAGAAATACAAAACTTATGTCAACCTCTAGATGCGTTAGAGGCAAGATTATGTGATGAGAGGAGGTATTAATTTTACCTTGTCCCATGAATTATTTATCGGTATACTAAAATCTCAAAGATGGTAGAAAAGGAATGCTAACATGCAAATGAAACGGGTTATACAAAATGCGGTCATAGAACTGGTAAAAGAAAAGCAGATTGATAAGATCAGTACGACAGAGATTGCTAAGCGAGCTTTTATTAGTCGGATTACATTCTATAATTATTACGCAAACAAATATGAAGTGATTGAATCGTTATTAGAAGAAATTATCGAAGGATTTAAACAAATTCAAAAGAAGAATGCTACTTTTTTACTGACGATAGATATGGAATCAAAGTCAGAAATAACTGAGCGCTTATTGCCTAATGTATTAGAAATCACTGGTTATTTTTATGAACGGAAAGAGGCAATAGAAATGTTGATGAATAAAAATAGCGATGTGGAGTTAATGGATGAACTGTATGCTGTGTATTTTGATCATTTTATCCGAGTGTTACCGACTATTTTTTATGTAAAATTTTCTAAGCGAGATTTGGATTACTACGCTTCATATATGACAAAAGGAGTAGCCATAATTATAGAGAAGTGGTTTCAAGAAGGATTCCAACAATCTGTAACATTCATTTCGGAGAGCATCCTAAAAATGTTGAGTGATTCTTTAAATAGCTTGTACAAAAATTCAAAATAGATTTAGGATACTCACTAATTTGAGAGAATTAATCATAGTGTTTCTTGATAACAATAGACAAATGAGTGTTAAGTGTAAATGAATTTCACCTGCTAATAAAGTATCATTAATCTATAAAATAGTTGTTATTTATCAAGGTTAATCTGGCCTGTGAATAGCATCTTCATAATAGATAATGAATTAATCTGATGAAAAAGGGGAAATTAAAGTGAAGAAAAAATTATTTGTAGGATTTTTGTTAACACTGTTGACTATCGGAATGGTAGGTTGCGGAGCAAGTAATGATGTGAGTAAAGATGAAAGCAGCACGGCAGGTAGTGGTGAAACAAAAGAAGCATCAGTAGAAGATTTTGTTGCACTTACTGAGGTATATTTCGAGAAGCAACAGGCATTGATGATGAAGCAGTCAGAAGGGCAATCGGATGATTTTGAAGTGGTAAGTCAGCATGCCAAGGATGTTATTAATTCTGACGAGTACAAAGCTTGGGAAGCGGAAGCTAAAAAAATGGATGAGCTTCAATTGGACGCAGATGAAGAAAAAGTAAAAGAGCTTACTGAACTACAGGCTGCGTTGAAAGAATATAATGAAATTCAAGCAGATTATTTTAACAAGTTAGCAGAGGCTGCAGATAAAGAGGCCTATAATCAAGTGAATACGAATTTAGCAGATAAATTAGATGCTTCACAAAATAAATTAATTGATTTGATGAATACGATTGATTTATAAGGGTTCTGCACCATTGAATTATTTCGGAAGAATACATTTACACAAATTTGGTTCTTTGCGTAACCACGTTTATAAGCATGAGGGCAGTTGCCTTTTTGAGTAATCTCGTACTTCAAATATAGAGGTGCTTGCCTGCAAGTTCTTTCTCTTTTGCCGTATTAGTGATGACCATTCTAGACAATGTTACTTTAAAATCAGAAGCGGTACTTTAGTAATTGTAAATCCTGATTATATACTCCTGTTCATCAAACCATGGCTCTGGATCGATTTTGGGGTTTGAACTATCATAAGGGCGAGGTAAAAAATAGAACTTTTTTTGATCCAGAGTACTAAATGGTAAGATATCCAAGAGCTTGCCTAATCACACAATATATAATGCTGATACTAGATAATGGGCAAAATGGGATTCCGGTGTATAAAAATGTATCAGGAATTATAAAGTAGGAGCTATACATTCTATAGTCAATTAAATTCTTGCCGTTTATCAACTAATTATGACCCTCCTTGAAATGTTGACATCTCAAGAGTTACAGGCAATATTAATAGTATGTTTTCAAAAAGTTACCTTGGCATTTGCCAGGCTTCCCGGACGTGAAGTCACGTTATAGGAGACTCACTATCTAATAAATTCACCACTAGTTAAACTTCTTGTTCGATAGTCTAACTGATATTAGCATAAAATTAGGACAAGGTGAGCTGCCTCATCTTTTTCAGTTCATAGAATTGTTTCATTACGCGATAAACTGAAGAAACCGAGACATTTTTCTGTCGCGCAATCTCTGTCATTGCCGTTTCTTCTGTTCGAATTGTTCACGTACGTTTGAAACTCGGATACTTTATTCATTAGAATGAGTGCAGGTTTTGATGTAAATCTCCAGCGGATAATCACAGAAGCCATAGAACATAAGCAATGCGGATAATTGCGAGGGGCGTCATCGAGGACACCAGAAAAAAACATACACACCTGTTCCTTGATTAGTTCTTTAGAAAAACAATTTTCTTCGAAATGAAGAGTTAAGTCTAGAGTATCGAGCATATCTTTGATAGAATCTGAATAGGACATCGTGCATTTTCCTTTAAAGTGGTTTTTGACGACTTTATTTTAAAGGATTGTAGGGTGCCTTTTCCATATATTTTTACTAAAAAAGATGCCAGTGATTTCTCACCAACATCATAAAGTATAGAGCCGTTTTATTATTCAGCAGTTTTATTTTTTCTCATTACTTTCATCACAGCACTAGGAACTGAATCATCTATTATAAATGTTATTTTGTATACATAGCTTCCTTTATAATGAACCTTAACATAATTATGATCTTCTGGAGCTTGCCCACCTTTAAATGTTAATTTTTCAATTTTCATAGTAGTTAAATTTATTACTTCAATATTCTTATAATCATCTGGTATTTGACGCTTTCCATCATCAGCGTATTCTTTTCCACCATTGTATGTCACCTTTTCAGGTACAATTGCGTATCCAATTTGCATTTTTACTAGAGGATTAAATCTATTTAGCGAATCAAATCGTGATGTTACATAAAAAAAGGAAGAAATAACACCAACTACCAAAAGAATCAAAATCAATAGTTTCTTAAGTGTTCTATTTTGTAATTTCATTTGTAGCTCCTTCCTTTTTATATACCGAGCCTAATAGTATGATGACAACTCTCTGCTACTTTGTTATCATGTGTTACTATGATAATAGTTTGCCCATTTTTGTTTAACTGGTTCAAGATTGCTAAAATTTCATCTCTATTTTTAGTATCCAGTGATCCAGTTGGTTCATCCGCGAGAATTAATTTACTTGGTTTTAATAGGCAACGAGCAATAGCAACTCGCTGTTGTTCTCCACCTGAAATTTCAAATACTTTTAATTTTTGATAATTTTCTAATCCAACCATTCGTAGTGCATTATCTATTAACTCTTCTTTTTCTTTTTTTGTTTGTTTCACATATCTTAACGCCATCAGTAAATTTTCTTTTATAGTAAAATTGTCGACTAATGCGAAATTTTGGAACAAATATGAAATGTTTTCTCTAATCATTTTATTGGATTGCTTCGAATTTATTTTTGGTGCTGCTTTCTGAAAAATATGATATTCACCTTGTTCAATGGGCTCAATCAAGCCAATGGTATTAAGCAAAGTTGTTTTTCCGCACCCACTAGGGCCGGTTATTGCAACCATATCGCCATCGTTGATTTCTAAATTAAAATCTTTAAAAACGACTTTATCCCCGAAACTTTTATTGAAGTTTTTGATATTAATAATACTCATCTTACGTCCCCCTTCAAACCTGCACTAAGTGTTCCTTTTTCATATCGAGTAACCATTAAGAAAATAATAAAAATATCTATTGATACTAGTAACAAGTAAGCTAACATTGATAGTAGTTGCTTATTCAAAATGACTATTTCTATCAGTCCAAAAATATAGATGGAAAAGAAATAAAAAATTTCATTGCGATACCTATCATAGAAAGTATAGCCTAAAAGTCTTGATATAATCATTTCTTTTCTCTTGGAAGCCAAAATAATCAATATAATGTAATAAGAAGCTAATACGCTAACTGAAATCGTTAGACATAGGATAGTAATCCAAATCCCTACACTAGATTGTGAAATAAGCAATTCTTGTGCAAAGCCTGTGGAAAGAATATTTTCAAATTGTATAGAATTATTATCAAGGTTGTTATTTATTATTGCTTCACTTATAGCAAGTTTATTTTCTTTAGTATTCTCAATTCTAAGTGGATTACTTAATGGACTATTTTTTAGGAACATGCTACTTGTGTTTATTGTGTTGTTATTTATGCAAAAAATAATTGGATTTTTTATAAATGTCTTATTATTTCCTATCATTTCTATATTTTCAGAAAATATTTCGTTTTCATTGTTTGGATAAAAGATAAACCTAATTGGGATATCTTCAATATTTTCAAACGAGTTATCCGATAGAAGAGATGCGAGTTGAATTCTTATAAAAAATTCTGTTTTTTCAAAATCTTTTTTCAAATATTCAGGAACTAGATAAGTCATTTCTGTTTCAGAATATATTTTTGATAAAGGTGTTGGTAAGTTGAATTGAATTCTTTTCAGATAGTTCTCATTAGCACTCATAATTAGATAATCATCCGAATTATCAAATTTTATATCTTTAAATTTACTTGTATTTATTTTAGCTCCGTTAAATACGGTACCATTTATATTACTTACAGAAACATATTGAATGTCAGCTGAAGTATCTAACTCTTTATACAGATTAATTAATTTAGAATCTAATTTTCCTTTCCCTTGGAGAGACTCTTGGAATTCATCATCAACGTAGTTAAACTTTGATAGTGTAAGATAATGTTTCTGCTGTTCATATAAATCTTTTGCTTTTAAGTCCTTTTGTAGAGTATTTAATTCTGTTACTAACAAAGGAATAACGGCAACAACGGCAACGAAAACGAAGAACTTCAATAGATAACTGAAATAAAGTGAAAATTTTAAATTAAAGAAATTTTTTAAAATATCCGAGAGATTATAGCGTCTAATAATGATTAACATTACTAAAGAAAATATCCAAGCTAATACAAAAACAACTAATTCAACTAACGTTAATTCCAAGAAATAAGATAGATTGCTATCTGAAATAATAAAGGATTGAATAGGAAGTGTACATATATAGAAAAGAGCAGGGACTAATAATATAACTTTATTAAGCTTTAGCCAAATATCTATATCTTTAAAGCCAAGCAACTTCATCACACCGATTTCTTTTAATTTAGCAATTGGATAAAATGCACTCATCAGGCAGAATATTGCCATGATAATGATTGATAGCACTAACACTAACAAGTATATCGTTCCTTGACCATATGCTTGCTCATAAGTAGCTTTTAACAGTTCATCTTTAGGAATTTTAAAGACTGTAGAAATCTGATTTAAAATATCATCTGAATCTTTTGATTCTGATATAAGTGTATAGCTACCATTTACACTCATTTTATTTTTATCATAAAAATCCTGCAATGTTCCAAAAATTAACTTCTTATCGGAAAACATATTCGAAATACGGCCACTTTGATTGTTATCTTCAGTATTATAATTTGCAAGAAACTCATTATTAGAAGCAGGGATTTTTCCACTTGCTAGTTTGATACCCAATTGATCAAAATAATGAGTGGAATATATACCTGATTTATAAATATATGTTTTTCCATTTTCTGTTAAAATATCAGAACGAATAAATGTAGCGTTGTATTTTTTTGATAAAGAAGAAAACTCTGATAACTGATCGTCAATTGATATATCCGAATCTTTTATGAAAAAATGAGTGGAATTACTAGTTAACTCAATATTATCATAATATTTACCTTCTTCTGATTTTTTATTTAGTGCAAATGCAATACTTATTAAAATGGTTATTATAGATAGGAATAAGATCATTGCTTTTTTCAAAGTAGTTCCCCCTAATTTTAAAGAAAAACGGAACGTAAAATACATACGCCCCGTTCCTATTATAGTTGAGAGAATATGTCTACTCTCTCAAAGCCATTCTACCAATAATTATAATAGAAATTACATCCTGAATATGCGCCAAGACGAGCCTTAGCCCACACGCCAGCCCCTTGAGCTTGATAAGATTCCTCTGAACCTTTTTTTACAGTAGCGCTGTGGCGTTTAGTACCATGGAAATAATCAGAATATGAACCTGTGACACCGACACCATAATTCCATGTACCACCATCAGGGTATTCCGTTGCTGCTGAGACAGCGATACCACCAGTAGCCAAAACAATTAAAGATAATGTATAAATAACTATTTTTTTCATAAATATCCTCCTCCACACATTTAATGTTGTTTGAAATATATTTAACCCAAATTTCAAGAACAAGTTAGCCACTTTTCGAAATAAGTGAAAAATGTCTGTTATCTCTACGTTCCGTTGTTGATTTGATTGTGAGTTGGTGTGTGGCAGTCTGATCAGGACAGTCTGGTATCCGCCAGACTTCCCAGACTTAAGCCACATTCCAAGAGGCTCACTGTCAAATCAACTCACAACTATAAAAGCTTCTTGTTCAAATTGTTGTCTGGGGGTT
>NZ_JADOEP010000015.1:11011-106062 GCF_016745275.1 Enterococcus sp. BWB1-3 | reverse complement strand
TGCATCTTTTCCTTCGTTTTTTGCTTTTTTCTCCGCATCCTTTGTTTGTTTCTTGCAGGTACCAAATGTGCCGAGGACTGTTTCTGTATCCTTAATTGTTAATCCCGGCTTTCCTCCAACCTTCTGAGATATCCGCCTCGGTGATCCAATTGCTGCATTCCTGTGCAGTGCTTGTCACTTTGGTTTTGGTTGCCTGACTGCTCGCATACGCTGCCTGCATTTCATAGCTTGACGACCCCATGTTCTTTCACCTACTCCCTTTTTTCTACTTTAAAATTCCGACTAAACACACACATTAAATAACTATAAAAAAATTTATTCGTTCATCTGTAGGCACACTGAATAAACCCCAATAACAATAAGATGTTATTATTGGACTTTTTCACTATTCAGTGTTTTACACAATCCTCAACTCTAAAAATATGATTTATTTTAGTAACTTGCTTTTGTTTGCTATTGGCAACTTGATTAGTGAGTGTATGCTACTAGTCAAGGCTTTACTATCCGACCGCAAATCAGATAGTAAAGTGCCTTTTTATTTTTTATATTCTATGGAGAAATCTTTATCTAATTCATCAAAAGGCATTGAAAAAAAATACTCTTCTGAATTATCATAAGCAAAGATATATTCATTTTCCTTTTTAAAAATTAATTTTGAAGAATCTCCTAAAAAAATCACATCACCATTTATTTGTTGTAACAACGTATTGATCACTTGAAACAACAATTTTATACCTTGACTTGCTTGTTTCGAGAGTAGTTCTATACTAATACTCCTATTTACTCTCATCCCAAATTCATCTTCTATCCCATCAATACCATAAACTTCCTTAAATATTGTAATAGTGAAATAATTGTAGCTTAAATAAACTCCATCCTCATCACTAGATTTTCTTAACGGAATCTCAAATTTAGAAAAAGTAATAGTTACGATTTCTACAAAGTCATCATAATCTAAAAGTGTATTAAAATATAATTCAAAATCCATTTTCTACCTCCTAAAAATGTGGAAAATCTCATTATTTTTCACAAAATATAATTCAGTTAGATACTTAAGATCATTGTTTGTATTACTTAATAAAGAAGCTTTCAAATCGTCTATGTTTCCTACATAGTCATCTAAATTAACGACTATATTGGTGGTCTGCTTTTTGGTTTTATCATAAATTTGCTTTGTAATACCTTTAATACCTGTCCCTTTATCAGGTGAATAACAATCAAAAACAATATCCTCGATTAAGTAGTCAGGATTGGAACTAGGTTTTATTCCATATCCGTTCCCTCCACTGATTTCCTCTAACATTTCAACTTTATATCCTTTAGATGCAAATAAATCAGCAGTTTCATTTTCTCGAATAAGCCCTCGTGAATTAGGAGGCGAATATTTTCCTTTTGGTTTCCCTCCTTTTGCTGATGAAGGCGTTATTCCTTTAGCTCCACTGGCTTTCTTATTTCCATTAAAATTCTTCGGTTGATTATACGCCAGTCTATAATCAGCATATGCGAATCCTAAAGTCATTAATGCTATGCCTAATTCAGTTTGTGTAAAAAACTCATAACCATCAAGCACGTAGATTGAGGCTATTCCTGTCCATTTTACAAACCAATTATAATCTTTCCCGGTTGTATAGTCATAACCATTTCTTGTTGCCTCATTAATTTTTTCGATCCAGTCATCATTTGAGATGAAATTGACGATATTGAAGTTTAAGTACGGTGCTACTTTTTTTAAGTATCTGCTCATTTCCGGATTATAGACTCCGCGCCCATCTTGTTCCAATGACCAAAAAATTTTGGGATTGCCATCCATATCATATACAATTTTAGCATATATATCATACTCCAACAATTTTTCCATCATTTCTTTGCCATCTGTACCTTGTCCAGAATCAAGTATATTGATTGTTTCCGGTACACCTGAATGTAAACAAGATAATTTTGAACGCACTGTTAAAGTTGCCTCTCCGCTAACTGTAGTTGCTTCTTCTAGATTTGTCCATTCATAAGGTTCACAATCGGGGACGCAATCTACCGCTTCCTCTTTTCCCTCTTTTTTCTTATCTGCTGTCTGCTTTAAACAAGTTCCAAAGTAAGGTGCTTCAAATTTTTTATTTCCCTTTGTTAAAAAGAGTTGTGATCCTATTTTTACTTCACCACCTGAAGCAGGAATAAAAGAGATATCTGTACCAAATTTACAGCTAGCTGGTGCATTTTCCACTACGAACTCTTTTTCGGCTCCCATGGATGCCGGTAGATTGATTCCACTTAATAATTCAGTTAAAGAAGGACTCTTTTTTTGTTGATTCAACGGTTTCGAACCAGGCAAAGAACTAAATAAATCCATCTTATCCCCCCTATCTTTTCAAATACTAAACCATTAATCTTGTTACAAGCCTTCCTGATTAAAATAATTATTTACTCTATTACTAATATTTTCTTCTAACAGATCTTCTATCCGAAGAATACCAAAAGCTTGAAGTCCTTCAAGTTTCTGTACAGGGATAATAGATTTCTCTACTTGAGTATTATAATTCTCTCTCTTTAAATTCTTTAAAAAAAAATCGTTTGCTTATCATCACTAAAAAAATGCATTGATTTTTCAAAAATTCCTGATTTACTTGTGATGACATAACACTTTCATCAGTTAAATATTCTGAAAGTCGTATACTTAAGAAATGAGATAACATCATATTGCTATTACTTATTGAAGTATTGCTAAACTGATTTGGCTTCTCTTTAAAACAATTTTGATAGTGGTAATTCACTCCGAATTCAGAAAGATCAATTTCATTTGACCGCATCAATCGAGTGTCTTTCTTTACATTAGATGCCATTACTTGATTATTTTTAATAAGTTGCGTTCTGGCATTCAAACTATCTTCAATAAAAATATTTTTTTCAGAGAAATTTCTTTTCACAGTTATTATCTTTGAGTCAAAATAACTGACCAGATGATTCATTTCTCTATATCCATTGCGATAAGTCACAATCTCAAAAATAATTTTATTCTGTGCCCAGGCAAATATATAAAAATTATCTTTAGTATAAATTTCAATTAATCTTCCAAAACAATCATATTGGAAAATTAATGGTTGTCTTTCCTCATCATGAACTATAGAAAGTAATCCTGAACCATAAAAGATTGAGCAACTCATTTTCTTCTTTTGATTTATTATCAGCGGTTCGCTAATTTCAACATCAGTGATGCGTTCTCCTTTAGCACTTAATAAAGTATATTGATTCCAATCGGCTACACTCTCCAATTTTTGAATACTAAACTCTTTTTCTTCTGATAAAAAAACATCAATTTTCTTCTCTAAAAAATTTTCTGTATACACTTCTCTAATTTGATTTCCTAATTTTACTGATTCCAATTGATTATTCTCAGTATATTCATAAGAAAGCGGAAACTTGATTAGCTTGAAATCTTCCAATGATGTTGTTTCACTCGTTATTCTACCTTGGTGATCATAACTAAATCTTGTACTACTGGATAAGTTGGATGCTTCCGTAATATTATTAAAATCATCATAATTGTAAGCTTCCCAAGTTCCATCACTATAAATAATTTTTATTATATTCCCATTTTTATCATATTTGGGAGCTACCCAATCATTATTGGAAAAAGTAATTTTCTTCACTCTTTCCTGATAGTTATATTCAAATTTTTTAGTTGGGGTATCTTTCCATACTTCTTCTATGATTTGGCCAGCCTTATTACGTTTCAACTTCAAAATACTTTGATTTCTTTTTTTTTGCTTTCAACAATCTTCCATTAAAGTCATAAGAAAAACTATAGTTTATTTTTCTGCAATTGATAGTACTAACTTTTCCAGTTTTATCATATCTGAGTTCAACAATTTCTCCCGATTTGATTTTTAACTGTGTGATATGATCCATTTTGTCGTACTTATACATTCGAATCAAATCATCATTTTGATTTATAGTAATCAAGCGGTTCTTCTCATCATAGTTATAGTAAAAAATATCTCTATTTGTTCCTTTAATCCTAATCAATTTGCTTATATAGCCGAAGTTATTATACGTCATTATCTTTTTACAAGCATCAAGTATTTCTATAAATATTTGACCATATTTGTTATACTCAATTATTTGAGTCTTTTTCTCATCAGAGTATTGGCGACTGCCATATTTATCATAACTATATTTCTCTTTCCTACCGTCACTACTTTCTTTTTCTACTAACCATCCCAATTCGTTATATGAATAAGAGATTATTTTTCCATCAACCATCTGTTCACGAATAAGCTGCTGTTTTTCATCATAACAATAGCGTTTGTACCCTCCAGTCGGAAGGGAAATTTCTTTCACTAGTCCGTGTCGGTTATACTGGTATTTTGTTTGTCCACCATAATAATCGGTTACAAGATTATAGCCTAGATTTTCATGATACTCAATCCAGCCTTCCTTAATATGACCATCTCCCCATGTATGGATAACTCTCCCAAACTGATCATATCTCCAATGAAAACTGGTTAGATTTTTATCCTGACGTTTCGTCATTAAATGATTCTCATTATAGGTAAAACGAATTTGTTCTCCCTCAACATCAGATACACTTAGCAGATTTCCGTCATCAGAATACTCATACTCGGCAAGCTTTTTGCCTTTGTATAAGAGTGACTGAATGAATCCCTGATTATTGAACTGGACAGAAAATTCTTGCTGATTAGAATCAATAATTGCTTCCAGCTGCCCTGTTTCGTTATAAAAAAGTTCCAACTTGAATCCTAAAAAATTTTTGACTTCTTTCAGCTGATAATAATCACCACTAATTTTGCTTTGAATGAACGTTAGTTCTTGTTTGAGCTTGTAATCTGTTAGGATATAGGCTCCTTTGACCGCCTTCAATTTCACTCTCCGAAACAACGCATGGTAAACTTGATCACCAAGCAACCAGGGAAATTCAATCTGTTTTCCTTCTTGGTCAATATGATATATGACACCTTCTTCAGCATCGATCTCCAAATGCTCATCATAAATAAAGCTAATCCGATTGCCTAGTGAACCCGCTCTATTATTTACACTTTCCCACAACCAGCTCCAACATAAAGGAATCTGCCCCTTTGTTTCAAAATCTATATGTCGATAATTGTAAGCACCACTAATCACATCAACCGGATCAAAATCAAAATGCCGATAGTGACTGTCCAGTAAATCCGTTCTTACTCTTTTAGAAGAAATCATATTCTCTTTTTCCGTTATCCTTTTTGGCTTTTTCTGTGAAGAAAATAAATGCATTCCTTTATTTTTCATCTAACTTCCTCTCTTCCTGATTTATTTATGGAAGAATTAGTTCTTACTCTCCTTAACTTGTTATGACATTACTGTGACTTTCTCTCCTGTAAACCCATTCAAATGTCTGCGTAGCAAGCTTTCCATAACATCCAGACTGACAATCCAGCTTTCTTCCTGCAGTCCTTTAACAGAAAAGAATTTTTCATTTTGTATCATTTTTTCTGAAAGAATTATTTTTTCGTTTTTTTGATTGCCCTCATTTATCCTATCTGGATACAGACAATCAATCACTTTAGGTTTCAGCGCCCAATAAGTGAGTATTTGGTCTGTTTTTCCATCTGAAAGGGACACAAATTTTTTAGGAAGAAAATCAACATATATCCCAATTGTATTCACAAATAAATCAGACACAATCGGAAAAGGTTTCGAAAAATAATCAGTAATCACTTCCGAATTCAATGATTCCACAGTCACACGAATTCCTTCCTGAAATTCAATATCCCTATAGCTTTCTGGTAAATAATTAAAGGTAAGAATATCTGTCTGTATTTCCTTTGGCTTTAACTGATAAAAAATCATCCGCTCACCCACCTGATTTCCTCTTGCTGCTGATCGGTCAGCACCAAATTTGTACGCTCATACTCAAAAAAACGGGCTCCCGTCATTTTTGCTCCCTCAAAAACTGCACCATTCATCTTTGCTCCTCGAAAATCAGCATTCGTTAAATTCGCATGGGAAAAATCGACTCCAAAATAACAGGGAATTGCTTCAATCGTACTTGCAACAGAGCCTCTGGCAAATTGAAAATCAGCATTCTGACATTCTGCATAACGAAATGATGTATCCTGAATGCGACTGTGCCGAAAATCAGCTCCATTTAACGTTGAATAGTTAAACTGGCTGCCTACCAGTAATGCCTCAGTCAATTTTGTTTCTCTAAAATCACAGGAATGATAGTCTCCCCATGTCAAATTCAAATTGCTGAAATCTTGGTTTTTAAATGAACTATTTTTCAACACCTTATTTACTTCAAAGTCCATCTGACTGACATCAAGCAGATAGTCTAATTCCTCCTGTGCTATGACATCTTCATTTTTCTCATAAATCCGTTCGCAGGCATCTTTGTATTCACCAGCATAAATCAGCAGCCTTTTATTTATACTCATTAAAGAAAGCAGTTTTTCTCCATTTTTCCTGAAAAGCCAGCGAAGTAAGGCAATAAAATATTGCTGGAACACCTCATAATAACTGTTCAAATAGTAATCTTCCTGTCCCAGCAAACCGGGATTTTTTTGTTCTTCAAGTCCAATCCTCAGCTGCTCCTTAAACTGATACAAATACGGAGAAAGCCAGTCAAATTTGATAATCTGACTGAATTGTTTTGTGCTGAAATACCAGTTTTCTCCATAGCTGTGTACTTCATAGTTCAGTGCTTCCTCAAATAAATATTCTCCCCGAAGCCATGAAAAAACTAAAAACGATGTAGCAGAAACTTCTTGATTTCTCTGTTTTTCATGTAACTCCATAAAAATAGGAATCAGATCCTTTTCAAACTCCTTGATTAGCTGATCCTTTTCACTACGAAACTCCTGATCCAGTTGATGAATTAGGCGAATAACCAGAGGTTCTACATATTCTCGTTGAAATTGCTTTATTGTTTCTGTAACAATCATCTGAGTTCTCCTAATTCATTTTTATTTCACTGCCGTTCAAAGCAATCTTGTCACTAACAGAAATAGTATTCCCGTGAGAACTGATATTGACACTGTCAGAAGCATCCATTACCACATTCTGACCTTTTAACGATAAAGCGCCTTCAGCGGTAACACTCACACTACCCTTGCTCGTGATATTGATTCCAGAGCTATCATTTAAGATGATCTCCACGCCATTTCCAACAATCGTAATTTTATCAGGCTCCAACGTAATGGTTTTTCCAAATTTATTTCGTAGTGTCTTTATATTCGGATCAAGAGCACTTGAAGAATCATCTTCAGTACGAACCGTTGACATTGCTACGGCGTCTTTTTCATCTTTTGTCGGATAGTATAAACGAACCAGTTCACCAATTTCAGGCATCATATACCAGCCGACATTATCATCAGAAGTATAATTCGTTGAATATGGAAACCAATAAGCAGGCTTTCCTTCCCCATTATCAATTTGCAGGCTCAATAAAACTTTATCCTGATCCACCGAAGCAACAGTGCCATTGATTGAACTACCAGTCAGTTGTTCATTATATGCCTTTTCTATCATAATGCCTTGAACCTGTGTCAACAGATACTTGTTTTTTAATGCGCCACGCTCCAGATAACGCTCCAGATCAGCGATATACCATTCCTGATCAAGAAATTTCACTTTGTCTCCCAAAATGAACAGCTGATTTGTCTGCACCTGATAACGTAGAAAGGCCTGTTCTGATGCGGTAACTTCCTGGTTTTCCTGAATTTGCCGAAATCCTGCCAGATCTTTTTCAATTTGAAACTCCACGGTATGGATTTCCCCTGCAACAGATGTATCCGGCATTCCAAAGTAGAATCTTGGATTGCTGTATTGATCCACAGTAATCAACTGACGGTTAAAATGTGAAGCTAGCCGCTTGATAAAGGACCAGTCTGTCTCTTCAAATTGTATTAAAAACTGCCCTGTTATCTGACCATTTGTAATAGTATCTAGAAAAGCCCCATTTTCATATTGACTGACAATCTGATTTACCACTTGCTCATAGCTCTGATTTTTATACTGAAAAGAACGACTCTTTTTCTTAATATCCATTAGATATGTGTAGGAAAAGCTTATCCCATGAATATAATAAACATTTCCTTCATTCACTATTTCAATAGAACTGGCAAGACCTTCATAAAATGAGAAACTCTTCCCAGATTCATTTCTTTTTGAAATACTGATAGGCACTTTTATATCATGCAGCTGTAGAATTCGATCCGCTTCTTCTTTTGAAACAATCCCTTTAAATTCCGCTTGAGAGTGTTCTCCCTGACTCTGAATAATAGTCAGTTCAAGTATAGAAATAAATTGAAATGGACTTATCTGAATATTTTCACTTCTAATCTGTTCCCCCTCAGTCGTTACTCGATAATAGCTCATTTCCTTTTCAATCATCTGACGCATCTGCGGAATATACGTTTCTTCTTCTTTTACCTGGAGGTTTGCCTTCTTTTCACTTGCAGGTATTTTCTGTATTTCCTCTACTAATGGGACCGAAAAACTTGGTGTCAGAGACGGTTTTGTTGCCGGATTAAACGCCTGATATATTTTCTTTTCTGCTGGATTCTCAGATTCTCTGCTTAATGCCTCACCTTTCACTTGTAGTGGTTCTACGCTTAGAAGTTCATTGTTTATCTTCGATCCTTTACTTAGCTCCTCTAATGTACTTCCAAGACTTGAAGGTGTCTTCCAAACCTTTAAATTTTCTTTTTCATCACTCACTTGTTTCAACTCCCTCACTAGTATATTCAACTGTTAATAACATGGCTTTGCAAAATTGTCGCCAGTTCAAACCATTAGCGATAGGGCTGGAAAATGAAAATAGCCCCATTTCATTTTTCACAAGTACAATACCAAAGAAAAGATACAACTTACCATCCAGACTGGAAATTTCTGCATCAAAATAGCAATAGCCTAATTCAGCCAGTTCTCCGCTATCTTCACTTAATATATCCATATCTGGATGTATCTTTCTTAAATTGCTTATCACACCATTGGCAAATTGTAAAAATTGTTCATCATCAATTTTTTCTTCTAATTTAGTAAAGTTAATGGAATATAATGTTGTTTCATCAGAAAAGATATAGTCCGCTCGTTGTGTAAAAGGATACTTCCTTTCAATATCCTCTAAAGCCATCAACTCAAATTCTTCCGGAATAAATATGGTGAATATATCTAAGAGCAATTTCTTAAATGGATACGCTTCACCCTGAAGCTCTACCCAGCCTTGCTGTTTTATTTCTTTCGCCACTTCTTTGCCGTCAAACTGCGTGATCCATTCATCTTCTTTCATTCGCTCGATCATTATTTTTTCCATTTTTGCTGCTTCACGATCCAGTTCATCCATCTTTTCACCTTCTTTTACGAGCTTTTCTTGCGGATATGAATATCCAATTCAAGCTCATCTTCTTTAAAAATCAAGTACGCTCCTTGTCTAACACTCAACGTAACCCACACACCTTTGGGAATCTCTCTGCCCTGCTGAATGCCTTTCACTTTTCCTTTTATTCTCATTTTCAATGTATTTTCTTTGCCAACCTTAAACTGAACTTTCCTGCTGACCGGCATCTGCTCACGAATAGTTTCTTCATAAAGTAAATCATAAAGTGTCACTGTTTTTTGACGCTGGAAAATATTAGCCGACCAGTTTTGAATCGGAATATCTTCCTGATTAGGTGTCTTTGTAAAACAGCCTTCCAAGGCATCCGCAAAAAAATAGTCGGCATTTTTATCAAACAGCTGATTTTTTCTCCTGAATAAAATGAAAGCAATCCCTCCTGTAATGAGTAGAATCAGTCCTCCAATGAATGAATAGAATACAATGTCATTTTTCTTAGTTTTTGTAGATTTCTTAGCGGTCTCAGCCATTTTGATGTCAGTGGAAATTTTCGCCGGCTTGTTTGCTGCAGTCTGATAGGAAAAAGTATAATCATCATGAATCGGCTGGTAGAGTGTGATAACTACTTGATTTTCCTTGTTTTCCACCAACGTTTTTTCGTTCTCTTCGTAAGTCAGATTTTCGATCGCCTTTTCTGCGTTCATGGTGACTGTGATCTGTTCAATTTTCTCAAGCTCATCAGCCGGAACCGGCACTATGAATGTAAAGGTTTCTTTCTGCTTTTTTTCATTTTCCTGATCAATTTTTGCTGATACAGTTGTCTGATGATTATAAATATCTGTAACAATCTGCTTTAGTTCCTGCTGATTCTGTGCAGTATAGCTCTGCCCGCCAGTCTGCTCTGCCCACTGATTCATCGGCTCCTTATTTCTATATTCCAGTTCACTGTACTGAATAATGTATAAAGGAGATTCCAACGCATCCAATGCATTTCTCACATCCCTGTCAATATCCTCCTGAAGCCTGTTGGGATTACCGCTGTCAGCTTCCGTATCTCCATCTGAAAGCAGTATAATCATGCTGTGATCTTTTCTCGCCTGAGAAATTTTCATTATCCGTTGTGCTGTTTTCAATCCTAAACCAACATCTGTCCCTTTAATAGGAGTGATTCCTGCAAACACATTTTGCCACTGAGCTAACATTCCCTCTCCTTGTATCTTTGTCAGCTGCTGATCCTTGACAATACTGTCGTTATACAAGATATACCCCATCCGGTCATTTTCTTTTGAACTGATGGACGCCATTGTCTGAACAGCTTCAAATACATATTTTCCGGGATCATGTGCAGCCATGGAATAGCTGATATCAACAACAAATAAAATGTCCTGTCCACTTTTTTCTTCTGCATAGCTTAAACTGCTGCAGCTGAATAGAGAAGAAAGAAAAGTAATTACCAGAAGAATTTTTATTTTTTTCATTTTGTACTCTCCTTAATCAACAATTAGTTTCCGATTTTTTCTTACTTCCACTGCTTTCCGATACCTGTTGTTTTTTACCTCAATCAAAATACTGTTCAACTGCGCATGAACATGTTGTGCATCGCTGACATCGATCTCCTGCTGAAGACGCTGATAGAGATAATAGTAAAGAGCTTTTTCTCCAACAATCCCATGACTTTGCAGTATTTGCAGACAGAAGTTTTGGTCCAGCGGATGTTGACTGTTGAATTCCTGCAAGTAATCGCAAAACAACTGCATCATTGGAGGGGAAATTGCTTTTTGTCCGTATAAAGAAATCGTTTGATAGATTGGATTGACCGTATTATATTCCGTTATCAAATCATCAAACCCCTGATACTCTTTTCGGAGATAGGCTCCCGGTTTCAATTTGAACCGCATTAGCTCCCATTCATTTTTTCCAAGCTGTTTCTGATCCGTAAGTTCAATCACTGCTTCCTGAAGAAACATATCCTGATTTTCAGTTGCTTTTGGGCTGGCAATCTTTAAAATCAGTTGATTATCTGAAGCAGAATAAGGAATTTCCACTTCCTTATCCAGAATTAAAATCTGCTCATTTACCTTTAACAGTCCCGGTTGAATCATCAGTTTTCCTTCGTCTATCAAGCAGTCAAACCCATGGAGAATCCCATTTTCATATCCCGAAAATGATCCCTTCATAAAAGACAACGGCAACTCCCGCATTGCCTCCAGCATTTCTATTTTTAAAATTCTTCCTTTTTGAAAAATAGGATATTTTGTTTGAAACATCTGCTCTCCCCCTCCTTTGTAGCTGCTGTTTTTTTATCGTTCACATTGCATTTTTGTACTATATTGAACCCGACTAAACATTTGATTCTCATAGAAAATATAAAGTATCTATTAGAATTAAATATTTTACCGAAGTGCTGCACTTTAATAACCCAATTATTCGTAAATAATCAGTTCGTTTGGAGAATTTTTTCCATTAATTAAACCCTTTTAAGCTGAGAGAATTATCGAATCTTGGGCATTTTTACAAATACACCAGATTTTTGAAACCTTCTGCCAGACAAATAATTTTCTACTAGCCTTTTACCATCCACTCCTTTTAAATCTTCAATAGTCCTTATACCAAACTCTTCCAATCCCTCCACAGGATTATAACTATTCTTCCAGCCAATATCTTTAATAAAATCAAGTATCGGATAAGGCGAATAGAGACCTTCCATTTGATGTCTTAATTCTACACTTTTATAATCAATTAATTTATTGAGGTGACCATCAGCCGAAGAATTCAACGGTTCTGAGTTATTTTCCATAAAAATAGTCATTCGATCAAAGCAAAAAGAGGTCAGAGTACTTTTTATTATTGAATCCGAATATAAATCTTTGTCATCTGTCAATACACCTGCATAGGGCAGTGCCTGTATAGTCTGCTGAATCCATTCGCTTTCTGCTCCATCCAGCAAAACGTACTTATCATTTAGAATATGCTGAATTTTTCCTTTGGTACTTGGTATCGTATAAAAGAGTTCGCTGATTTGATTGTGATCATGTATAAATGCAAAATTCTGACCGGTTTCCATATCCTTCATCCATTGGATTGTTTCAACGACTCTATTATCTTCAAGCTTGAATTCTGTACTCACCTGGTTTTTATTCCAAATAAATACTTTTGAAACGGCATTGGACATGGTTAGAAGCAGACGTCCAAAAGAGTCATAGATGTATCCTTCCGGAATACCGTCATCAATTTTTACCTGCATCAAATTAGAAGCCAAATACTGATATCTACTCGTTGATTGATTTGTTTGTTTTAAAATAATGTGCCCACGTCTATCTTTTGGGATATTCGAATTAAACTGATTTTTTATTGTCTGATTTATATTCTTAGATTCTATAGAGTAATTTTGAACTTCAGAAAAATTAGGGCTAGTAATTTCAGAATTCTCTGGTTTTCCTTGATGATCAAGCTGCTTAATAATTTCCATTTCTCCAATCATTTGTCTAACTTCTTGCCCGAAATTTCTGGTTTCTATTGTCAGATTATTGTCCATAAACAGTAACTTTTGCATTTTCTGATTTTTCCCATAAAAGGTCCGCTCAAAAAAGTATTCTCTATTTTTTACTGATTCTATTTTTCCGGAAGAAGTATACGTATAGTCAACAAATACTGGTTCAAACTCACTCACCAGAAGATGGGAGCTTTCTGAAAGGATGTTTCCTCTTTTATCATAAGTAAGGCGTATTTTTGAAAAAGCATTCTCTGCTTCTATTATCTGTCCCAAGCCATCATATTCATAGTTGTCCCAGTTTCCATCACTATATAGAACCTCATGAATATGATTTCCTCGATCATGGTTGACTAAGACCCAACTGTTATCCCCATAAATTATTTTGTTGGTCCGACCAACAAAGTCATATTCAAAACGCTTCTCACCAAAACCAGACAGACGTTCCTTCGAAATTTGTCTCAATTCATTTCGCTCTACCTGATAAGCAGTCGTTCCATTCTTTACTATTTTTGCCAGTTTTCCTGAGAAATCATAGGTAAGCTTGAGCTCAATGTCGTTTGGCAGCTTTAAATAAGAAATTTTATTCAGGGAATTATATTGGAGCTGACACTCCCACCCCTTATCTTTGTATTGAATAAGATTGCCTAGAAAATTGTACGTGTATTCTTTTTCAATCGCACCATTTTTTTCAATCTGGATTAATTGTTGTCTTGCATTATATTTATACTTATCTATTTTATAGTAATCAGAATCTTTCTCCTCTTTTAGGATGCATTTCCCATAAGAATTGTACTTCCAAAGCAGCTGCATATTTTTATTTATTTCTTGTTTAGATATCTTCCCCGTATCATCATAGAAACACTGGACTTCTTTCCCATTTTCAATATAGTAGGTTAAAAGATTTGTGCGAGCTTCATAAGCCCCTTCAAAAATAACAGTATTGTCTTCCACTATTTTTTTAAGTCGACCTAGCTGATCATACTCATATTGAATGTGTATTCCAGCTCTATCAATAAATGTGGTTAATGCGCCATACTGATTATACTCATAGATTTCTTTTGTTTGTCCATTGTATGAAGCTGTTGTTAGCCAACCATACTCATTGTACGTATATGTAATTACCTGACCGGTTTTCATTTGAACAGCGGTTAAACGAAACAGCTCATCATGGTCAAACAATTTTCTTCCACCCGTCGGATATTCAATTTTTTTCACTAATCCATAGCGATTATAAAAATATTTAGTGATATTTCCATAGTAATCCTTTATAAGATTACAGCCTTGTTCTTCAATATATTCGATCCAGCCTTCTTCAACATGTCCATCTCCCCACGTGTGGATGACTCTGCCAAATTCATCATATGTCCAGTGAAATTTCATTCCATTCTTATCACGGCGCTCTATTAATAAATGATTTTGATTATAGGCAAAGTGAACACCTGCCCCTTCACTGTCTATAACAGTGATTAGATCGCCAGACTCAGAGTATTCGTACTTGCTTAACAAAGTATTGTTTGCTGAAAAAGACTGAATAAATCCTTGTTGATTGTAGTCCACGGTAAAAGACTGTTTATTTGAATCGACTATTTCTTGAATCTGTCCAACTTCGTTATAAAAGAGCTCTAGAATAAAGCCGGACGTATTTTCAATTTTCTTCAAATAAAAATAGTCAGGATTTTGACTACTTTGACAAAAGTGAAAGGTCTTTTTTTCTTCCCTGTCAAACAGAAAATAAGCTTCCTCTTTTTTAGACAATCTTACTCGTTTAGCAAGATCCTCAAGATTTTCGCCCTCAAAAACCCATGAATATTCAGCTATTTCACCTGTTGACTTTATATGGTAGACAACACCGTCTTCTATATCTGTTTCTAAATGCTCATCATAAGAAAAGGACACTCGGTTACCTAAAGAACCGGCTCCTGCATTTGAACTATCCCACATCCATTGCCATAGGAACGGAACTTGACCCTCAGTTTCAAAATCGGTTTGCTGATAGCTGCAGGCTCCGCTGACTAGATCAACAGGATCAAAACCAAAGTGACGAAGAGCAGGATGTAAGTTACGAGTGTCTATCTTATTGGAAAATGAACATTTCTCATGAGTATTTATAGTAGATAACACTTTACTGTTCTTGTATGAGCAACAGCTACTGTTGAACATAAGTCATTGCTCCTTTCTTTGAAAAAATCTAGTTTTTTTGATGCTAAAAAATCTAAACCCTTATTCTACTTCACTCAAAACACTCATCTAGCTTTTGACAACTTGATTAGTGAGCGTATTAGGACCTTTCCTTCTTGATTCCCATCTAGTGCTATATATTTCCTTTTTATTTTTTAAATATTCAAATTTATTTCATCTATATTATCTTGCACTGACATTTGGATCAATCTATTGCCAAATTGTTCTACAAGACCGATTTCACTTTGTACATAGAAACAACACCTGTGCTTGCGTTCATCATTATCAGCTATTTCCAATGTTTTTTAAATCTTCCGTTTGGACATAATATAATTGGTAAATTGAAATGTATTCAGATTTTGCACTAACTTTTATTTCTAATAAATTTGAATATTCCCAATTTTTTTCTATCTTTATAGTATCCATATATTCTCTTTGAAACTATAAATTATATATATCATTATTTATCTTTACGCAACCTGCTTCTAGTACTACTAATTTACTCCAAATTTCTAATATAACTTTTCCACAACCATTATATTGCTTCAACCAAGCTTCATCCTTACAGTCTAAGGAAACATTGATTATATTATTTGATAAATTAATACTTGTGAGCTCTAAATAGTCCTCTTTTTCAGGTGGATATATTGCATTTCGCTCATTTGTTGTATTGTTTATAAAGTAAAATGTACTAACATTCAAAAATTCTACTCTATAATTCGTTATTACCTCATTTTCTAGCAATTCCAATACCAAAACTAACTTATTTTCTAAAATATCCATTGAATAAGCTACTATTTTTGATTCAAATAATTCATTCATTCGTTGCTGAACAGACATTTTGGTTTACTTCCTTCCTGAATAATTATTTATTATATCAATGATCTCACTCATGGAGTTTTCGCTAAGATCAATATGAGTTAATCCTCTATCACTAGAAATTATCCCATCTGACGTCAACGAACCTTTACCATCTATACTAACTCTATAATAGGGGTTACCTCTTCCACCACTCACCTCATTCATAATTCGAACAACAATAGATTTTCTTCCATTTGGAATTTCAACTTTATAACCATTCTTTAATTGAGAAGCCACTCCTCCTAGGGAACTAGCTACTTCATTTGCCAAAGAGTTCAAAGAAACGGATGGATAGATACCAGTATACATCCCACCCGCTGCCATATCCTCTGGGCGTGGGCCTAATGTAATGCCATTGCCTACATCTTTTGCTGGATTTTGTGTCGTAACATTGCCATAAGGATCTGTGTATCCCGGAATGCTGCTGATTACATTGCCATCTTGATCATAGACTCTGCCTATTGTGGTGACACCTGTTGAGCCCATTGCCCATGCCGGCGGTCCCATCACTGTAACACCATTATTAATTTTCGAAAGTCCATAAAAAACGAAAATAACTCCGCCTGCTAATAAAACTGGCCAGCCCACTGCAGAAACAATTGCTCCACCTGCATCTTTTACCATTATTAGCAGCCCTGAACTTCCTACTGCCAGATACCCATATTGCTGAAGTGGATTCATTCCTAATGCAGCATCATTTAACTGAGGCAGTATGCTGTTTCCATTACTTCCCCCGCCTCCCTGACCACTGTCAAGGATCGAAATACTTTCCGGTGACGTACAATCACAGCTTAACTTCGAGCTCAATGTCAGTGTTTCAATGGTTGTAAAGGTTGTCAGACTTTCGGTTATTCTACGTTTCATATTTTTTCGAACTTTCATAAAAAGAAGAACATCATCATATACTAGCTTCATTTACTTAGTAACTGAATTTTAGTTTCTAACCTATCTAAATTCTTACTAAACAAGTATTCACTTTCATTATCAAGCCAAGCAAATTTTTACTCGTTAGAATGCGATTCACCATAAATGTCTAATTATCAAAATAAATCTTAAAACAAACACCTTCTAAATTTTTTGTAGCAGTCACAAAGATATTCTCATTTAAATACTCATGAGATACATAAAACATATTTACTCCAGAATATTTCATAATTTCTACAAACTGAAAAAATATATCTTCTTTCTCTGACCAATTTGGATTCATGAGTGAAATTTTTAACTCATAAATATTTTCTGGAGTTATATTCAAATTGTAATCTTTAACTTTTTCATCTTCTCTGAAAAAAGCTCTTATATCAGCTGATATTCCAGGCTCATTTATTAAGTCAATTTCTTTAATGAATTTCATCAAAAATCCATAATTTTCATCCATATAATCTCTCCTAAACTTTTCTATTTGGGAATATACTTTCCCTTATTTGCAGATTTTGGGTAGGAATATACTGTTACTATTTTTTCCACCCATTCATCTGTGATAACTGTATTACCACGATTATCTTGATATCTCCATTGAGCTTCTCCTTTGTCACCTATTTCTTTAACACGATTCTTTGTATTGTTATTAATTATATTATCAACAATTGTTGAATCAAAATTTCTATCATTTGCTTGCTCTGATCCATGTTTTGTATAAATCCGTCCATTAGCAGTTTTGTCTCCTGGTTTAATAATACTAATAGCACTTATCCCAGTATACATCCCACCCGCTGCCATATCCTCTGGGCGTGGGCCTAATGTAATACCATTGCCTACATCTTTTGCTGGATTTTGTGTCGTAACATTGCCATAAGGATCTGTGTATCCCGGAATGCTGCTGATTACATTGCCATCTTGATCATAGACTTTGCCTATTGTGGTGACCCCTGTTGAGCCCATTGCCCATGCCGGCGGCTGCATCACCGTAACACCATTATTAATTTTCGAAAGTCCATAAAAAACGAAAATAACTCCGCCTGCTAATAAAACTGGCCAGCCCACTGCAGAAACAATTGCTCCACCTGCACCTTTTACCATTATTAGCAGCCCTGAACTTCCTACTGCCAGATACCCATATTGCTGAAGTGGATTCATTCCTAATGCAGCATCATTTAACTGAGGTAATATGCTGTTTCCATTGCTTCCCCCGCCTCCCTGACCACTGTCAAGGATCGAAATACTTTCCGGTGACGTACAATCACAGCTTAACTTCGAGTTCAATGTCAGTGTTTCAATGGTTGTAAAGGTTGTCAGACTTTCAGTATTGCTCCATTCTAAAAATTCCGGCTTGCATTGGATCTCTTTCTTCTCGTCTTTTTCCTTCTCATACTTTTCTGACAGCTTTTTACAAATACCGAAATCGTTTTCCTGAATTGCCTTATCATCCTTGGTTAAGCCCTGCATCATGCCAATGTCTACACTGCCAAAGCTCATATTCATCAAATGAGCCTCTTTACTTCCTTCTTTGCATGTTACTGTTGCCCCGGCTACTACAAAGGATGGACTGCCTCCTCTACCTGATCCCGAAGAAACTGACGTTGCCTCAGCCAGGTTTTCAATACTTAGATGACTTCTAGTATCTAAAAGATTTTCTGTGCCACCATTCACTAAAAACCATTTTGTATTGATTAGCAGTTTTTCATCCTTCCAACTTAATTCCCAATCAGTTCTAAATGTATTTGAAGGCCATGAATTATTAATATGCCCTTCACTTTCCTTTAGGAGAACACATAACTTAAATTTGCAGACTGTCTAGAATTCCCTGACTTTGTTCTAGCCAACATTCAAGCAAAGAATGTTCGATTTCAGTTCTATAATCTAATCTATAATCCATTCTAAATTCATCATATGTTTTACTACAAGGTGTAATCTCTGATGAATGATGTGGATAAATTGGGCTCAATTCTAGATATATTTTATTTTTATAGTTGTATAACCACAATGCATGGATATCTTTCCCAATACTCATCCAAATTGGAGAAAGTACAGGTAAAAAAAAGTCAGAGTCAATATCTTCATTGGTGAAATAGCCTTCTCCTAATTCAAAATGTTCTTCTATAATAGGGTATTCATTGGCTAATACTAATTTCAAAGTGTTACAAAAAGATTTAATTCCTTCCGTAAGATAGTCATTAAAAACTAGGTACTCTTTTCTGTCCAGAATTAGATAAACCTCACACTGATCAAAATAGTGGAGAATCATACCTTCTCTATAAACTTCATTTTTGGAATCAATTTTTAATACAATTTTATTCGTTTTATTTAATGAAAAAATAAATTCTTCCATCTCTATGTTAGTCCTCCTTTTTTATTATCTTTCCTTTTTTATTAACCCATCCCAATTTTCTTAAAAGTCCTTTCACTTTTTCATTCACTTCATCCCATTCTTCTACATGTCCATGGTAAAGCCCAGGTAAAGTTTGATCTATTATTACAATTTCTCCATTTGAAATAGCAACTCTTCTATCAGTATTTGAGCTAATCGGAACAGAGTTGTCTAACGCATGCTGCCCATCAATTGGCTTTTTACTTTTCACAGAATTACCTACATTAGTATGATAAGGTGCATCTTCGTATAAACCAAACGGGTGACCAGAAACTGATGGATAAATGCCAGTATACATCCCACCCGCTGCCATATCCTCTGGGCGTGGGCCTAATGTAATACCATTGCCTACATCTTTTGCTGGATTTTGTGTCGTAACATTGCCATAAGGATCTGTGTATCCCGGAATGCTGCTGATTACATTGCCATCTTGATCATAGACTTTGCCTATTGTCGTGACACCTGTTGAGCCCATTGCCCATGCCGGCGGTCCCATCACCGTAACACCATTATTAATTTTCGAAAGTCCATAAAAAACGAAAATAACTCCTCCTGCTAATAAAACTGGCCAGCCCACTGCAGAAACAATTGCTCCACCTGCACCTTTTACCATTATTAGCAGCCCTGAACTTCCTACTGCCAGATACCCATATTGCTGAAGTGGATTCATTCCTAATGCAGCATCATTTAACTGAGGCAGTATGCTGTTTCCATTACTTCCCCCGCCTCCCTGACCACTGTCAAGGATCGAAATACTTTCCGGTGACGTACAATCACAGCTTAACTTCGAGTTCAATGTCAGTGCTTCAATTTTTATAAAGGTTGTCAGACTTATTGCATGAATTTCCAACAAAGATAGAGATACCTTAGGAAACTTTTCTAATAAACTTATTTAAATCGAAACTTCCAGACTCGGCTACTTCAAAATAAATTAGTCCTTGTATATTTCTTCGACCTTCTCAATCATTTGATCCAACTCCTTTATGTCAAATGTAGGAAATACAGAAATTAGTTTCAACCAGTAAGCCTCTTCTTTTTTATAAGCATAGGATTCTATAGCTTGTCTAATAATATCTTCTTCCAATTTACTGACAACTATATAGGGTCTTTTTTCTGCTAAAAATCCTTCAGTCATTCTCATTTTTAGATTTTTTACAGTTGCAAATGGAACTTTACATACCAATCCATCCTCCAACTCAACAAAAACATTTATAGAAGCATCTTCTGGATCTTTTATCTTCTCCAAGGGAACTGAGTAGTTAATATTTTTGATTAACATCGCTATACTCTCCTTCTGTTTCATGATTTTATTCTCAGCATTAAAGCCTCATTGATAATTACTATCTTTTTATTCATTTTGTTTTATTTTTTCATTAAGCTGTTCTGTTTCAAACCATACATATAACCAATCCATTTTCAACCAGTATGCATTGTCTTGCGCATGGAATTCAATAGCTCGTCTTATTAAATTCTCCTCAAGAAAATCAACAATAATGAGTGGGGTACCAGGCTCTAAAAAACCTTCTTTTTTTACAAAATTCTCCATATTTTTAATTGTCGACACTACAGTAACATACTTAAACCCGTCTTCTAAAGTTACAAAAACATCAATATTATCATTTTCTAGATCTTCAATTTTATCTAATGTAGTTGGATACTCAATGTTTCTAACTAACATGTTTGTCCCTCCCTTATTTACCATACATATCTTTCAATATTCGAATAACTTTATCTTCATTCCCTTTATTTGCTTTTCCCAATATTTCAATTTCGCCATTTACAATTCTATAAAAAACACGGGCACCCTCTCTCCCTCTAATATAAATAACATCTTTAAATAAATTTTTATAACCTATTCCTAGATTAGTATTCCCTTTTAATAATTCACTTACTAAGTGATCAGCCTCTTTTTGAGCAGCCTCGCTCTTTCCCATCTTTTCTGCTTCTTTGACAAGTCTAGTACTTTCATCAATTCTGGAAACTACCTTATAAATATTCTTAGTAATACCAGTATACATCCCACCCGCTGCCATATCCTCTGGGCGTGGGCCTAATGTAATACCATTGCCTACATCTTTTGCTGGATTTTGTGTCGTAACATTGCCATAAGGATTCGTGTATCCCGGAATGCTGCTGATTACATTGCCATCTCGATCATAGACTTTGCCTATTGTCGTGACCCCTGTTGAGCCCATTGCCCATGCCGGCGGTCCCATCACCGTAACACCATTATTAATTTTCGAAAGTCCATAAAAAACGAAAACAACTCCTCCGGCTAATAAAACTGGCCAGCCCACTGCAGAAACAATTGCTCCACCTGCACCTTTTACCATTATTAGCAGCCCTGAACTTCCTACTGCCAGATACCCATATTGCTGAAGTGGATTCATTCCTAATGCAGCATCATTTAACTGAGGCAGTATGCTGTTTCCATTGCTTCCCCCGCCTCCCAGTCTGTTTTATTAAGCATATTCTATTTATTAAGACATTATTTCCGTACTTATTTTCTAAGTATTCATTTCTTAAAAATTTTATAAATATCTTTGGAATACACAAGCGCTTGAAAATGGAGAGTTTATTTTTTAAACCATTAACAATAATTACTTAACAAATACTCTCCTTTTCAATTCTACTTCGCCCCCCTCTTATTCAAGGTCTTATTTTCTGAGCCCAATCAAATAATAAAATAATAAAATATCATTCTATTTTTCTATAAATACTTTAAACTCTTTTTTTTCTCCATCAACTACAACGTGTTCAACTTCGTCTTTCCAAAAAGGGATAATAGCGTCCTTAAATGTTTCGAATAAAATGGCTTTTTTTGCTTCTTCACCTATCATCATCTTGGAACTATTGATAATAAATAATACATATCCTTCTTTATTGCCTAACCAACTTAAATCTCTCATCCAATCCAAATATGAATCGATACTAGAAGTGTTTTCAAACATTGCTTCTGGAAATTCAAACGCTTTTTTTATAGCTTCCATATATTGTGGTAGTGTTTCAATTTTTTCTCCATCTATCTCCGCAATAAAATAATTATCTTTTATTAAAGCTTGCTCTATTTCTTTCTTTTGTACATTGCTAATTTCTACTATTGAATCCATATAATATCCTTTCTATTTCACTTTATTTTTGTAAATGTCTTATAGTGATCTGTAGTATAGTATAATGAGCCGTCACTTCCTCGAACAAACCTTTCCGCATCTCTGTTCATACCCTGTACTCTATTATTTACATCAAATTCTTTGTAAATTACTTTATTTCCTTCCATATCTGTATCTGGTAGTTGTCCGTCAGTATTATAATATCTAGCTCCCGCAGCAGTACCTTGAGTTTGCCCGGATACATTCCCACTCCAATTTCCATTTTCGTATTTCCCTAAGATATTTTTAGCATTATCAGACAAATCGTTTATGCTGCCAGCTTTTACTGACAAATATATACCAGTATACATCCCACCCGCTGCCATATCCTCCGGTCGTGGTCCTAACGTAATGCCCTTGCCTACATTTTTGCTGGATTTTGTGTCGTAACATTACCATAAGGTCTCCATTTAGACACCACTGACTAAGTCAACAGGATCAAAACCAAAATGACAAAGGGATGATTTTAAGTTACGAGTGTCTATCTTATTGGAAAATGAAAAATTTCATGCGCATTTATAGCAGATGACACTTTGTTATTTTTGTATGAACGATAGCTACTGTTGAACATACTTTAAGAAAATCTTGTTTTTTTATTAAAAATAAAAATTATTTGGAACCACCCCAAGATAAAATTGAAACTTCAAAATCAATACCTAATATAGCTATTTTATTCATAACTTCTGGTGATATTCTAAAGTTTATTTGAGCGCTATTAGATTGTAAAAAACACTTAATATAAACATCTGATTCATTATTTATCTCTTCAATATAAGAATTCAGTGGTAGTAACTGTTCTAAAAGTCCCTTTAATACTTCATTTGGGTTACTTTCATTAATGAATTCTTTATCAAACCTGATTAAATCAAACTCATTTTTACCAATCACCTCACTTGTTATTTGTCCTTCTTTAAAAATTTTTGTAGCTTCTGTTTTTAATTTTTGTTCAATTTCTTTAAAATTTATACCATGTCCCTTTACTATAAAACTACAATAACCTGTATTCATTAAAAGTCCTCCATAAATTCTTTAGCCAATTTTTCTAGTTCCTTCCAAGAAAAATTTTTGTTATTCGGTACTAAATCTTTTAAACTTTCTATATAATCTCCAAATTCCCTTCTCTGTACTGGGTTTATTTTGTATTTTTTTGCTATACTTTCAATCTGTTTTATATCAGGTTTTTTTGCAAAAAATTGTATATCTATGTCAAGTATATTATTAACATGATAAGACTCATTATCTGTAATCTTTGGAATAACAATGCCCTTAGTCAACCAATCATCTAAGCCAGGTCCCAATGTAATGCCCTTGCCTAATTGAATTAATCCTGTAAATTTTCCAAAATAGATTTACTTCTCTGCACCCAAGTTTCAACAGTTGAATGAGCTAATTCAACTCTATATCCTATTTTAAATTTTTTTTAAACTCTTTGTAGGTTTCATGTCCTTCTGGAATTTCTAAATAATGATATGGATATATCGGACTCATTTCTAGATATATTTCATTTTTATAGTTGTAAATCCATGCTTCGTTAGTATCATTTACCCTACTTCCCCACATTGGAAATTTCGTTGATAACTCAAGTTCTAAATTATACTCTTCATTAATATAATAGCCTTCCCCCAATTCAAAGTGTTCCTCTAAAATAGGATAATTATTTGCCTCAACTAGTTTCAACGTATTGTAGAATGACTTGATTCCTTCGATAAGGTAGTCATTAAAAACTAAATATTTGGTTTTGTTTGCTACTAAGTAAATATCACACCAATCGAAATAGTACAATGGGGTACTCTCATCGTCATTTGTACTATCTGGATTGATCTCTAAAACAATTTTACATGTGTCATTTATAGTAAATTCATTTTTTTCATTATTCTCTTCTTCTTTCTTAATGATTTTCCCTTTTTTATTTACCCACCCTAGTTTTCTTAAAAGGGTTTGGGTGTTAATGTATACCTCCGTCCACTCTTCTACATGTCCATGATCAAGTCCAGTTGATGTTTGGTCTAATATTACAATTTCCCCATTTGAAATAGCAACTCTTCTATCAGTATTTGCGCTAATCGGAACAGAGTTGTCTAACGCATGCTGCCCATCAATTGGCTTTTTACTTTTCACAGAATTACCTACATTAGTATGATAAGGTGCATCTTCGTATAAACCAAACGGGTGACCAGAAACTGATGGATAAATGCCGGTATACATCCCACCCGCTGCCATGTCCTCTGGGCGTGGGCCTAATGTAATACCATTGCCTACATCTTTTGCTGGATTTTGTGTCGTAACATTGCCATAAGGATTCGTGTATCCCGGAATGCTGCTGATTACATTGCCATCTTGATCATAAATTTTTCCTATTGTCGTGACACCTGTTGAGCCCATTGCCCATGCCAGCGGCTGCATCACTGTAATTTCCTTACCCGATGCTGTTAGCCAGACAAAACCAACAAAAGTAATTCCACAGATCAATGTTACTGGCCAGCCTACTGTTGCAACAACTCATGTTGCCGTTGTAGCTAGTGGGCTGCCTACTCCTTTTACAAAGATTCCTATACCAGAAGCTGTTACCGATATAGAACCAACCCATTGAAAACCATTACCAGTCGTTGCGGCATCATTTAGCCGGGGCAGTATACTGTTCCCAGTACCTCCTACGCCCTGTCAAGGATCGAAACACTTTCCAGAGGCGTACAATCACAGCTTAATTTCGAGTTCAATGTCAGTGCTTCAATCGTTGTAAAAGTTATCAGACTTATTGCATAAATTTCCAACAAAGATAGAGATACCTTAGGAAACTTTTCTAATAAACTTATTTAAATCGAAACTTCCAGACTCGGCTACTTCAAAATAAATTAGTCCTTGTATATTTCTTCAACCTTCTCAATCATTTGATCCAACTCCTTTATATCAAATGCGGGGAATACAGAAATTAGTTTCAACCAGTGAGCATCTTCTTTTTCATAAGCATAGGATTCTATAGCTCGTCTAATAATATCTTCTTCCAATTTACTGACAACTATATAGGGTCTTTTTTCTGCTAAAAATCCTTCAGTCATTCTCATTTTTAGATTTTTTACAGTTGCAAATGGAACTTTACATACCAATCCATCCTCCAACTCAACAAAAACATTTATAGAAGCATCTTCTGGATCTTTTATCTTCTCCAAGGGAATTGAGTAGTTAATATTTTTGATTAACATCGCTGTACTCTCCTTCTGTTTCATGATTTTATTCTCAGCATTAAAGCCTCATTGATAATTACTATCTTTTTATTCATTTTGTTTTATTTTTTCATTAAGCTGTTCTGTTTCAAACCATACATATAACCGATCCATTTTCAACCAATATGCATTGTCTTGCGCATGGAATTCAATAGCTCGTCGTATCAAATTGTCTTCAAGATAATCAACTATAATAAGTGGTGTACCAGACTCCAAAAAACCTTCTTTTTTTACAAAATTCTCCATATTTTTAATTGTCGACACTACAGTAACATACTCAAAACCATCTTCCAAAGTTACAAAAACATCAATATTATCATTTTCTAGATCTTCAATTTTATCTAATGTAGTTGGATACTCAATGTTTCTAACTAACATGTTTGTCCCTCCCTTATTTACCATACATATCTTTCAATATTCGAATAACTTTATCTTCATTCCCTTTATTTGCTTTTCCCAATATTTCAATTTCGCCATTTACAATTCTATAAAAAACACGGGCACCCTCTCTCCCTCTAATATAAATAACATCTTTAAATAAATTTTTATAACCTATTCCTAGATTAGTATTCCCTTTTAATAATTCACTTACTAAGTGATCAGCCTCTTTTTGAGCAGCCTCGCTCTTTCCCATCTTTTCTGCTTCTTTGACAAGTCTAGTACTTTCATCAATTCTGGAAACTACCTTATAAATATTCTTAGTAATACCAGTATACATCCCACCCGCTGCCATATCCTCTGGGCGTGGGCCTAATGTAATACCATTGCCTACATCTTTTGCTGGATTTTGTGTCGTAACATTGCCATAAGGATTCGTGTATCCCGGAATGCTGCTGATTACATTGCCATCTCGATCATAGACTTTTCCTATTGTCGTGACACCTGTTGAGCCCATTGCCCATGTCGGCGGCTCCATCACTGTAATTTCCTTACCCGATGCTGTTAACCAGACAAAACCAACAAAAGTAATTCCACAGTTCAATGTTACTGGCCAGCCTCCTGTTGCAACAAATCCTGTTGCCGTTGTAGCTAGTGGACCGCCTACTCCTTTTACAAAGATTCCTATACCAGAAGTAGATATTGCTGCATCGCTTAAATGTGATAATATACTGTTAATTTCTACATAAAATGGAAAGGTAGTAACTGTAATAATTCTCAGATATTCAGATAAAATATTTCTTTCATTACAGCAAAAACAATTGATTACAATTTGCAATCTCTTCATAAATTTTCTGTACTCTTTTGTTCTCAAATATTATTGGAAGATTGATATCATAATTTGTTTTAATTATCATTGGTATTTCTCCAAAATATAGAGCATTCCATAGTTTTTCTCTCAAAAAACACTTGAAAATTAATTTTAGCAAATTGACATCATCAATCAGATAAATTGATTGATGACTCTTTTCTAGAATATCTACCTGATTAAACAAAATATACCCATCAATTTGGTCTAAATTCCTTTTTAGGTTAGTTAATAAGTCTATTACTTCTGCTTTATTACTGAAAACACCCAAATCTATATAACATTTCCGTTTGTTCAACTCAAAGACTTCCTCTATAAATCGAAAGAATTTATCTTCTTGATTCAACTTGAAATATTCATTATCCAATAATTCCATTTTAGGATCATCACTAGTCAGAACTTTGCTGAATGTATCTAATGTTCTTTTAATATATTTATTTTTTGCCACTTCAATCATTTCATCATAGTCTTCAGTTTTGGCATACAATGTCCAGAGATCATTGTTATAATTCATTTCATCTTCATCTACAGGTCTTAATTTGGGAATTTCTCCTTCAAGTAATACTTTATCTAAGTCTCTTTCCATCTATATCATAAGTCCCTTCCCGTCTATCTTTTTCAAAGTCTCGTTTATTCCTATATCGTTTCCAAGAACTTTCACCATGGTTATCACCAACATCTTGAGACCAAACTGAACCATCGGCCTGTACATAACCAGTATTTTTCTTACTTCTATCATTTTTTCTAAAAATTTTAGAACCTGCTTTAGGGTTAAATTCGTATACACCAACATACATCCCACCCGCTGCCATATCCTCTGGGCGTGGGCCTAATGTAATGCCCTTACCTACATCTTTTGCTGGATTTTGTGTCGTAACATTGCCATAATAATTCGTGTATCCCGGAATACTGTTGATTACATTGCCATCTCGATCATAGATTTTTCCTATTGTCGGGACTCCAACAAAACTTCGAGAAAATATATCACTGTCTACCTTTTGATTATTTAATTTAAATCAGTTAAATTACTTTTAAATACAATATTTTGGCATACTATCTTTAAAAACTCATTTTCATTATTACTTGTAAATATTTTTGTACAAATTTGATTATCCATTTTATACACCAAAGTTTTATTAATTGTAAAATGACTGTAATTCAAAATTCGCCGATAGTAAAATTAAGCTAGACAACTAAATAAGTCATTTGTGCTACACTCAAAATAGTTCCGTCCAAAGAATTATAAGGAGTGAAGACAAATGACCTATACTCATCTTACACCAAATGAACTCGTGATGATAGAAGCTTATTTCAATACCCAGCAACCTGTTGCACAAGTTGCTAAACGCTTAGGACGTGCTCGTCAAACCATCTATAACGTGTATCATTTTCTAGCAGCTGGACATACTGCGCTCGAATACTACCAACAATACAAGACGCACAAATCCCGTTGTGGTCGTCGGTCCATTGTTTTACCTGATGAACAAAAAGACTATATTCAGACGAAAGTAACTCAGGGGTGGACGCCAGATGTTCTGATTGGTCGTGGTGAGTTTCCGATTGACTGCTCGATTCGAACCCTCTATCGGATGTTTAGAAAAGGTCTCTTTGATTGTTCCTTCCTACCGTTGAAAGGAAAACGAAAGCCTAATGGTCATAAGGAAAAACGTGGAAAACAAGCCTTTAGACGGACGATTGACGAAAGAGAACAGGAATAGCCTCATTTTTGTGAAGAATTTGGCCATTTAGAAGGCGATACGATTGTGGGTGCTCATCATAAAAGTGCTGTCATTACGCTAGTTGAACGCCAATCAAAAGCCATCATCACACTCAAACCTAATGGACATAAAGCCAAAGATATCAAAACAACCTTGAACGAATGGTTTAGCACATTTCCTAAAAATCTCTTCAAATCAATTACGTTTGATTGTGGAAAAGAGTTTTCGAATTAGAAGAGTATTTCTAATAAGCAAGACATCAATATCTATTTTGCGGATCTAGGAACTCCCTCTCAACGCGGCCTGAATGAGCACTCAAATGGACTGCTTAGAAAGGATGGACTTCCTAAGCAAATGGATTTCAATGAAGTTGATGAGGCATTTGTCCAATCGGTTGCCTCAAAAAGGAATCATATTCCAAGGAAATCACTGAACTATCGAACCCCCATGGAAGTATTTTTGAGTTATATGGATGATGAGATAGTGTCTAGCTTAATTTGACAAATGAAAAAATAAAAAAAAACAGAGAACAATTTTTAACTGCACTCTGATTTTATTAATATTAGAAATTTATTAATAGATATGATAACGACTATTTGTTACTGGATTCCAAGTAGCAAAATAACCGATAAATGGCGTACCTCTAAAATTTGAAACTGTATACGTAAAATTATTGCTAACTGGTGCAACTACATCATGCATACCGTTGAAAAATTTGAATGAATCTAAGTGTGCTCTTATACCAAAATATGGGTTAAGCTTTACATTTCTCACTGTAAATCTCAATCCGCTGAAATGCCAACCACTACCAGAAAAAGGATTTGATTCATATGGTTTTACGAAATCATCCACAATTCTAGGTGTCCCAGTCGGTGGCGTTGTTCCTCGTGTTAATATTGGTGGGAACATATCGTCAACATTTGATTGCGGTGATTCCTCAGATTTAGTTTCTATAAAAGCTTCTATTTGTATTTCTTCTGGGATTTCTTCGCTATTTGAACCTTCCAATGCTTCTTCAATATATTGAACATACTCTAACGATTTCTCTTCATCCATAATCTCATTTGAGATTGGATTATACACCTGACCCTCACCAGCTTCAACATGTTCTTTCATATCTTCAAAAGAAGCAGCGTTGACATTAACCGTACCCACAATTAACCCAGATAGACCAATAACACCTAAAAATAATATTTTAGAAGATAATTTGAATTTCATTTAAACCCCTCCAATATTTATATTTAGCAACTATAATGTCGCGCGCAAACCTATAATAACTACTTATAAAATAACATTAGAAATATCTTAACTTTAATCTTTCTGTATTTTTCATAATAATATAATAAAAAATATCTAGCAAATAGTTGACGAGCCGAAATACACTATCATATGCAATAAGTGATTTATTTGCAAGCGGGAAATAATCAGACGCAACACCAAATAGCCTTTCATATTTTATACTGAATGTCACTGTTGTTGCATTAAACTCTTCACCTATTCCATGACAAAAAAATCCTTTACATTGGTCTTGGATAAGTCATGCAAGGTTCAGTATAAAGAACTTTTTTTGGGGATAAAAGGACCCAATCACTTTTATGGAACAGCCACTGTTTCATGTAATACTAATTTACTGCAGATTTTGTTAAAATAACAGTGACTTGGAAAATTTTTTTAATTGCCTATTAAACTAAGGTAAAACTGACAGAAAAATATTTAAGACAGTCAGACAAAAAACAAAGGACAGAACAATCTGCTAATTGTCCTGTCCTTTGATTAAAAATTCAAAACCTATCCAAACTTTGACATCACACATCTGTTTAGATTCGTGATTCAAAATGGATCTTTTTATTTAAGAAATACATCAATGGTGCTGATAACGCCATAACGATAAATTCACTAAGAGCCAAAAACAAATAGGTTGTCCAGAATCCGCCGTTTTCTGCTCCACCTGTATTTACCAGCATGACCGCAATAAATACCATTGATACTGTAAAAAATAAAGTATTTAAGACAAGTCGTATTTTCTCGCTTTTTACTTTATTATAGAGTAAAGCGGTCAAACCTAAAGAAACGAAAGTCTGTGCTCCGCCATATAAAGCGTCAATGACACCGTACCCAAAAATAATATTATAAAAAATAACGCCGCCTAAAACGCCCCACATCAACTTTCTGTTGAAAACGACCAAATGGTTCAGACTTTCTGAAATTCTGAATTGAATCGGACCGGAAGCAACAGGAGCAACAAACAATGTTAACGCCAAATACAGTGCCATAATAATTGCGTTCAGTGTGACTACTCGCAGTTTTTTACCTGATGAAACAGATGATTGCATAATTTCTCCTTCTTTCTCCTAGTTTTTTTACTGGGGATGGTTGATGAACCCAGGTTACAAGTAAGAAGCTGCTTCAAACAACTTGATATTTTGTAACGGCACTAATACTATCATCCTTATCTTTGATTGTCAATGATGAACAAACTGGTTTAATTTTTGGCTCAGCAGTGACTTAAAACAAAGAAAAACATTGATAAATTTCTTAAAGCTTTTTAGATAGCAATAATGGAACAATCGAAAAAATATTTTCTTCACTGCCGACTTTTACAATAATAGCTTTTTGCCAAACGATCAAAGCTCATGATTTTCCCTCCTAAATTTCTGTTTATCTGTTTCGACTGGCCATTCTAAAATACATATAAGGTTTTCCCTTCAAGGAAATAGAAAACTCTGTAACCTTTTCCAGCATTGTACAACCTGGAAAATCGCCATTACTAATCGCTTGAATCTCTGCACCGTCCTCCATTTTACCTTAGAACTGGTTCTAAGGGCATCTGGCAGGCAGTCGTTGAAAAACAATAATTAAGCAACAGATAAAAAAAATGATCTTAGTGATGAATGCCATCTTACTAAGATCATTTTTCAGTTGTTTCTACCCCTTCTTTTATTCCGACAGTCCTTCATGAATCTTCTCAAGATTCCATGCCATCATACTGTAATATGTATCACCATCCTTACCTTTATCCGCAAGGGAATCAGTAAATATTTTGCTATGAATCGGCAATCCTGTTTCTTTGGACAGTCGTTCCATACTCCTCGCATCTACAGAGGTTTCAACGAACAGCACAGGAACATCTGATTTTTTAACTGTATCAATAATTGACTTCATCTGCTCCGGTGTTCCCTGACTTTCTGTATTAATTTCCCAAATATAAGCAGCCTTCAGTCCATATTCTTTCGAAAAGTACTTAAAAGCTCCTTCGCTGGTAACCAGCAGCTTTTTACTTTCAGGAATATCAGCAAATTCATTTTTTGCTTTCTCATTCAGTTCTTCCAGCTGCTCAATATAGTTTTCCGCATTTTCTCTATAAACAGAGGCATGTTCCGGGTCCTTTTCTTCAAAAATTCTTGCGATTTCTTTGACATAAGCGATCCCGTTTGTAATTGACAGCCAGGCATGCGGATCTTCCTGATCTGTATTACCTTCACTGGTCAAATATATTGGAGAAACTTCTTTGCTGACTGCAAAGTAATCCTGATTTTCTTCTTTACCAGATGTTTCCATTAACTTCTCAAACCAGCCGTTTCCTGTCTCCAGGTTTAGTCCATTATATAAAACGATTTCTGCTTCACTGGCCTTTTGAATATCTACAGGCAGAGGTTCATACTCATGAGGATCTGTTCCTACAGGGACAATACTGTGTATGGATACCAAATCCTTCCCGACTTCATCAGCCATATCCGCAATGATTGAATTTGTAGCAACTACCGTCAGTTTATTCTGATCTTCCGCCTGGCTACTACTCCCCTCTTTATTTCCACAAGCGGTTAAGAACATAACAGCTGCAAGTCCTGCCAATCCTGCTTTAATTAATTTATGCTTCATCCTGCTGCTCCTTTCTTAATTCGGAAATCATTCCTTTCGTTGGCGAAAATACAAATGCTAAAATGAAAAACACTGCTGCCGTCAAAACAATGGTTGCTCCTGATGGCAGATTATAACTGTAGCTGAAAAAAAGTCCAATGATAGAGCTTAACACTCCGAACAATACAGAAAGACCAATCATTTTTGGAAGACTGTTTGTTAATTGATACGCAGTTGCAGCCGGAGTAATCAGCATGGCAATAACCAGAATTGTACCTACTGTCTGCAGCGAAGTAACAGCCACAAGAGTCAAAAGAAACATCAGCAGATAATTAATAAAGCTCACATTTAATCCATAAGACTGAGCCATTATCGGATCAAATGAAGTAATTTTTAATTCTTTATAGAACAACAACACTACGACTATAACTACAAAACCGACACCTGCGGTTAAATACATATCTGAATCTCTGACTGCTAGAACATTTCCGAATAGAATATGATAAAGATCTGTGGCACTCCTTGCAAATGAAATCAAGACAATTCCCAAGGCAAAAAAAGAACTAAAGACAATACCAATCGCCGTATCTGTTTTCAATCTGCTGTGTTTTGTGACAAATCCGATCAAGGCAGCTGATCCAATTCCAAACAAGGTAGCGCCAATAATATAGCTTGTACCGAGCATGTACGACACAGCTACCCCAGGAAGGACAGCATGAGAAATCGCATCTCCCATCAAAGACATTCCCCGCAAAATAATGAATGATCCGATAACACCTGCAATGATTCCTACCATTACAGAAGTAAAGAGAGCATTTTTCAAAAACTGATAGTTCATCAGTCCGTCAATAAAATTGTTAATCATCTATTTCCCTCCCAGCTTCAGCATTTCAGCTATTTCTTCTCCATACGTTTTTTTCATATTATCAACTTCAAACACCTGATCGACAGAGCCAAAAGCTATGACCTGCTTATTCAATAAAACCAGCTGATCGAAATAATCCCTGACCTTGTGAAGATCATGATGGACAATCACTATAGATTTTCCTTCATCTCTTAATTGCTTAAGCAAATCAATAATAATCTTTTCACTCGTAGCATCAATTCCAACAAAAGGTTCATCCAAAAAAATCCATTCTGCTTCCTGAGCCAATGCCCGGGCAATAAAGACCCGTTGTAGTTGTCCGCCTGACAACTCGCCAATCTGATTATGAGCAAAATCAGCCATACCCACTTTTTCCAGACAGCTCCACGCCAGTTCCTTTTCTTTTTTACCCGGTCTTTTAATTAAACCGATTTTCGGATAAGTGCCCAGTAGAACAACACCAAAAACATCTATCGGGAAGGATAAATCAATCTCCTGTCTTTGTTCCACATAAGCAAATTTATTTAATTGCCGGCTTACTGGCTGGTTTTTATAGACTACTTCTCCTCTGTTTATGGGAATCAATCCAAGCATTCCTTTTAACAACGTTGACTTTCCTGCACCATTGGGTCCGATAATACCAGTCAGCTGATTTTTGGTAATAATCAGATTTTCAATTTGAACAGCTATTTTTCTTTTATAGGAAATCGTTAGATGATTGATTGATAGATTATTATCCATTTAAGCATCGCCCTTTCTTTGATTTTAGGCACACCTAAAATTAATTAACATTATTATAATACAGCATTTGATCTTTATCAAGAAAAAAGAAAAAAACCGGAAAAATATTTTCCGATTTTTCTTTTAGTACTCGTTAATCATTGATCTAATAGGTCTTATATCCTCCATTAAAGAGACGTTTTCCTTCGAAACAGCACACTACCGCATATTGAAATCCTTACAACAACAAAGACTCCAACAATTGTTGGAGCATTTGTTTATACTGTTGTTTCCATTCTTTATCTCTTTGAATTTACTCAAAATTTTTGAAATTAATACAGAAAAGCATTGAACTGACCGTATTGCGAAGCGTACTTCATCTGTTTAGAAAACAGCATCTACAACTACTGATATAATAGAGTTTTTAGTGAAAAATGGGTAAAGTCAAATTTATCTATACTATATAATAAGGGTAGAATAGAAAATCATTAGAAAATTCTTTTAAGTGATTCTCATCGTATTTCTCATTTTTTCAACTTTCGATGCAGAGTATTTAATTCTTAAAAATCTGCTCTTCAGAAAAATTCATATTCAGAAAATCTGTACTCCTTTCAATTACGCTCTGTCTGCTTAGCTCGCTATTAATAAAAAGTTTACAATATAGATCATCATTCATTATTTCCTTACTTCGTTCCTGCTATTAATCATAGAAAGCAGACTGCTTTTCCCTTTGAACTAATTCAGTGAAATCTGATATGCGTATCTTTCTCCATCTGGAACTTCAAGTTCAATCTCCCCAGCAAACTCAAATCCTGCCCGTTGAATGACCTTCTGCATGATCTCATTTTTAGGGTGAGTATCAATACGAATATCTACAAAGCCTTTTAATACGGCAGCATTTATCAGAAAGCGAAGCATCATAACAGCCAGTCCCTTCCCCTGATGCTCACTGCTGACAGCTGCTCGATGAATGGATGCATAACCTGCTGCTTTCGTCTCCCATTGCCCATTTTTAATCTGTTCATACGCGGGATCTTTTTCCTCAGAAATTACACCAATACCAACAAGCTCGCTCTCCAGAATTAGGACATAGCAATTTTCTGAAAGAATATCTGCTTTCAACATTTCCTCATTTGGTCCGGTCCCTGCTTGCCACTGCGGTATTTTTCTGTTCGCCAACTCCACACGGGCAGTTTCGATAATTGTCATGATTTGTTGAAGCTCTTCAAGTGTTGCCTGTCTTAAATATAGTTTCATTCTACGGTCCTGCTCTTTCTGAAATTTATTTTTAATCGATAAGTACTATAATTATTTGGCTTATTATTCTTATTTTCCATTTTACTATATAAATAAACGTACGCAAAAACTGCTTCAAATTATTTTTTGTTAATAGAATGAGGCTGACCCAATCACCTGGTCAGCAGCTCATGTATTTCTTCATTTTCATCTGGCATAAAGCAGCCTTCCATTTCTTTTTAAATTTTGTACATGTTATACTTAAATGAACAAGAAGGAGATGAGTACCATGCTGAAAAACTATGAAAGAATCCTAGTCGCCGTAGATGGTTCCAAAAACTCTGAACTCGCTTTGAAACATGCTGTTGAAATTGCTGCTCAAAATGGTGCTGCACTATATGTCCTGGCGATCATTGATAAAAATGCCATCAGCCACAGCTCTTTTGCCTTTTCAAAAGTTCTGGAAGAAGAAAAAGAGCTGGTTGAAAGCGAAATGGCAAAACACCTTGCTTATGCTTCTGAACATAATTTATTTGATGTCACCCCTATTGTTGAAATCGGCAACCCGAAACACTACATCGCAACAACGGTTCCAACTGAGGAAAAAATTGACTTAATCGTTATAGGGGCTACAGGGAAAGGACGGCTGACTGAAACAACTGTCGGATCAACAACGAACTATGTTGTCCAGAATGCACCTTGTACTGTGCTTGTTGTAAAAGAATAATTGAATATTTTATGCCGATGCTGTAGAAGTCATCGGCATATTTGTTTAGACAGACCTATGCCCTTATCAATAATTTTTCATTTTTTTCGATACTTTTCTCTTTAAATTATGCAGTTTTATAAATTATTGTTCAATATTTTGCTTATTTTTTAGGTAGGAAGTTCGTTTCTAATAGTCGTATTTCTCAAAAATTATTTCCATAAAAAAATCAACAAGCCTCTCCTCATTCGAGAAAAGTCTTGCTGATTTTTCTATTTACTGAACTGCTCCGAGGAATTAGGACTTGTTTGAAAACTCTATTTCAAAGAGGTAACTACGGGAGGCGTCAACTCCGTTTAAAAAAGGAATGCTGTTCCTATACAGCTATCTCTTTGTATATGGAATAAATTTTGACAAATTTATCCCCATCAGAGCATTGCATACCATCCTGCTAATGCTCCTAGATGAGCGAGCCTCTATTCAGGGATGAACTCGGCGTTTTCTGCCGAGTTGCTCCCGCACTGGCTGCACGTTTCTTGAATTAGAAGCATAGCTTAGTTTTAATTCGGCCAATACTCTAGTCAGGAGAACAACTTTTACTCTGCTAAATAACTTAGTGCGTACGTCACATGATACTCTGTCGCATACGCCAGTCCATCTTCATCGATATCAAATTTTTCATGGTGATGGCCGTACTGAGTATCTGGATTTTCTAAATTACAAGTCCCCACCCGTCCATAGACGCCGGGAGCTTTACTCAGGAAATCTGCAAAATCATCTGCTCCAAGACTTTTTTGATTATCAGTTATTACATTTTCGATTCCAACAATTTCGGCTGCAACCTTTTGAGCCAACTGGGTTGACTCCTCTTCATTGATCAGCGGTCCTGCTGCGTCATAGATAGAAAATCCCGAGATTTTTGTACGATGGGCTGCTGCGATTTGCTCTGCAATTTCTTTCACTCGTTTTAAAACAAACGCCCTCGTTTCATGGCTGAATGTTCGAACAGTTCCTTCAATTTCTGCATGATTGGCAACAATATTGTACCGTGTTCCGGCGTTCAGTACACCAATTCCGACAACAACAGTATCCAGAGGGGAAACTTCTCTTGCTGCAATTTTCTGCAGTTCAACCACAATGCTGGCAGCTGCCAATACAGCATCTCTGCCGACATCAGGCTGTGCCACATGGCTGCTGAAGCCCTCCACTTCAATTTTAAAAATATCGCAGGAGGCATTCGTCGGTCCCTTTGTTGCCACTAACTTACCAACTTCAACACTAGAATCCAGATGGATACCAAACACACGATCTACCTCGTCTACAAAACCGCCATCCACAAACTGGCAGGCTCCTGCCCCGATCTCCTCTGCCGGCTGAAAAGCCAACAGAATTTTTCCTGTAAAATCATTTTCACGATTTTTTAAGATTTTGGCAGCTCCAAGTAAAGCCGCAGCATGTCCATCATGTCCGCAGGCATGATTTAATCCCGGATTTTTAGACTGATACTCTTTCCCGGTTTTATCTTCCAATTCCAATGCATCAATATCTGCACGCAGTAAAATCGTTTTACCAGCTCCTTTTTTACCTTCTATCGTTCCAAGCACTCCTGTTTCTCCTACTTCAACATAAGAGATTCCGAGTTTTGTTAACTCTTCTTTGATTTTTTTAATCGTCTGAAATTCCTTTAAGCTGGCTTCTGGATACTGATGAAAATATCTTCGTAAAGAGATTACTTCCTCTTTTCCTGCCAGAACTTCATCTCGTATATTTTGTTTCACTGCTGTACTCATAGTTCCTTCCTCCATTTTCCTCAATCATTAGTTTACTTGCGTCCAAAAGTTTCCCACGCAGCAATACTTGAGCCTTTCGTACTTTCATCAATCACCGTTTTTGTCTCATCCTGTTGATAAGCATCGACGATTTTTTGATACAGCTCATTGTCTTCATCTTCTTTTCTCGCCACAATGATATTCACATAGGGTTTTGACGTATCATCCACCGGCTCTAGATAGATTGCATCTTCGGTAGGAATAAAACCTGCATCAACAGCCATTCCGCTGTTAATAACTGACGCATCCACATCCTGAAGGACACGAGCAGTTTGAGCGGCATCCAGTTCAGTAATTTTCAGATTTCGCTTATTTTCCGTAATATCATTAACTGTCGGAGTCTGCTGTGCTCCTGGATCAACTTTTATTAATCCTGCACTTTGCAGTAATAACAAAGCTCTCCCGCCATTTGTTGTATCATTTGGGATGGCAATTTCTCCGCCGTTTTCTATGTCTTCAATATCTTTTAACTTCTCAGAATAAACACCCAAAGGAGCGTTGACTGTATTTCCAATTGAAACAAGATCCGTTTTATGTTCGGTATTGTAGTTATCCAAAAATATCTGATGCTGGAATGAATTTAAGTCAATTTCTTTTTCTGCCAAAGCAGCATTTGGTTGCGTATAATCCGAAAACTCAATAATTTCCAACTCAATATTTTCTTCCTTCAACCGGTCTTTTACCGATTCCCAGACCTCATTGTTGGCACCAACCACACCCAATTTGACTACCTCATTTTTGTCTATCTTGGCACTTCCTGATGAACATCCGGCCAATACGATTCCTGCTAAAGCAATTGCTGCTAAAAATTTAACTGTTCTTTTCATTTTTATGTCCCCATTTCTAATGTGATGTTTTTTTTATTAATAAATTACTGATAAACTGACTCAGAAAAACCAAAATCAGTATGATCACCGTTGCTGCAATAGTCACGTCTGTTTGAAATCGATTATAGCCTCTGGTAATTGCCAGATTTCCCAATCCTCCGGCACCTATAGCACCAGCCATTGCCGTTAAGCCGATTAAATTGATCACTGTTACTGCTGACACCCGAATAATACTGGGCAGACCCTCAATCAAATAAACTCGAACAATGATGCCAAAAGGACTGGTGCCCATCGCTTCAGCTGCTTCTATGATCCCCTGATCCACTTCCAGCAGTGCATTTTCAATTTGTCTGGCAAAAAATGGCGTTACTCCCACAATTAATGGAACCAGAGCTGCCGTGGTTCCGATTGTCGTTCCTGTCAGCATACGAGTAATCGGCTGAATCAGTGCCAGCATAATAATAAAGGGAATGGAACGACAAACATTTATGAATTTCTCCAAAATATTGTAAACAAGCTGATTTGAAAAAATTCCTTTTGGAGCTGTTGTCACTAAAATGACCCCTAAGATAATTCCTAAAATTCCAGCTCCCAAAGCTGTCCAAAATACCATGTACAGCGTCTCAATTGTACTATTGATAAACTCCTGCTTAAGCTGAATGACATTTGGAAAATAGTTTTGTAAAAATTGCTGCATCTCGTCTCCTCCTATATAACCTGTAATTTCCGTTTTTCTTTATTCTGATTTATCTCTTCAAGTACGCTGACCTTCACCTGCTGCTCTGCCAAAAACTCTCTGGCCTTCACACGTTGATTTTCTTCGCCGCATAAAACGACAATCAGGCGTCCAATCGGCACCTGCTGAACAATTTCTACATTGCCATATAATATGTTCGTGATCACATGATATTTACTAAACAGCTGGGCAATCAGCGGCTCACTCGTCTGCTCTCCAACATAAGACAATTCTACAAGTTCTTCATTAACAGCCAAATTAGTTAATGTTGGGTGTTCAATGATGGTTTGCAGTGCCTGATCAATATGTGCTGCAGTTCGAATAAAATCCTTCGTCAACTCTTCTTTGGGATCACTGAAGACTGTTACAATATCATTTTCCTCAATCACCTTTCCATCTTCCATTACCGCAACACGGTTGCATACTTCTTTGACAACCTGCATTTCATGAGTGATTAAAACGATGGTAAGACCCAGCTCCTGATTAAGTTTTTTCAGCAATTCAAGTATTTGAATCGTTGTTTTAGGATCAAGAGCGCTTGTTGCTTCATCACAGAGCAGGATTTCCGGATCATTTGCCAATGCTCTTGCAATCGCTACCCGTTGCTTTTGTCCTCCTGACAGCTGGCTGGGATAGGCTTCCTGTTTTTCCCCCAGCCCAACCAGCTGCAGCAGTTCGTTTATTTTTCTCTTTCTCTCCTGTTTATTTAACCCTGAATACTTCAGAGAAAAATCAATATTGTCAAACACAGACCGTTCATTCATCAAATTGAAGTGCTGAAAAATCATCCCGATTTTTTTCCTCTGTTCTCTCAGCCTCCTTGGTGAAAAGCTCAGAAGATTTTCCTGATTGATAATCACTTCCCCGATATTTGGGCGCTGAAGCAAATTGATAACACGAACCAGAGTACTTTTTCCGGCACCTGAATACCCCACAATACCAAACACGTCACCCTTATCAATTTTCAGAGAAACTTCCTTTACCGCTTCTATTTTTTTCTTTTTTTCCTGAAATGTCACACTCACATTTTTCAACTCAATCATAGATTTCACCTCACGTATTTTTTACAAAACTGATGAAGCTTATTTTCAGCTCCACCGTTCAATTCTTTTTTCAGCTGCTCTTCTTCAACGAAAAAAGGCATCCTCAAATGTACAAACTCCTTATACACTTGAGGACGCCTTCTGCGTGCTACCACCTCTTTTCGACACTGCTTCACAGCAGTCTCCTCTGCAGGTACGGTGATTTTCATCACTTATACCTCTGCACTATATCGGGTGCTGCCGTCACCGCCTTATGAAGAAAGTCTCCACTCGGGATGCTGCTCAATGGCCATTTTCCACATGTCTTTTATCACCTGTTTTCAGCTGCCCAGGCTCTCTGTCTGATAAAAATCCATCTGTACTTTCCATCTCAATGCATTCATTATTTATTTGATAAAACTCTTTTCCTCTTTTTCCACTCCTCTATTCCATTTTAAAAAAAGAAAAAGCCCTTCTACTGCAAATACAGTAAAAGGGCGAATAATCCGCGGTACCACCTTCATTGAAACAAACGTGACTTAAATCCGTCTGTCTCTTCTCTAATACAAGTCAGTTTCTAACTTGCTGCATTGATATCGGGTGCCGCCCGAAGTTGCTTACTTATCAACAACTTATCCTCTGAGACCATCTTCAGCTATCCTGTCTTATCTCCTTTCACCAAATGGAGACTCTCTTGAAAGACCGCTCAAACTTACTCTTCTCTTCATCGAATTTAATTATTAAGTGTTGGTTAATATCATATAGGATTTTTTTTATACTGTCAAACGTTTTTTATCATTTTTTTCAGAACAATAATTTACCAGTACATTTCCTTAGCTTACAAATGTATCAAAAGTACTATTAGCCTAGATTGAACTGCGGGCAGTTAAACAGAAAAAGCCTTCTCAGAAGAGTTTGGGACAGAATCAAAGTTCCAAACTCTCTACATATCTACCCCCGAATAAACGGCGGTACAAAAGCAAAAATTCTTTTTGCGACGAGTAACTGCAGGAGCAACTCCTTCGAAAAGGCTTTGGCCTTCTATTTACTCAGTTTTTAGCTGTTCATTATAAATCAGCGATTGTTATCCCTTTTCCAAAAATTTGCTCCCAGTCAGCAGTAAAATCGTCTACAGCCTTTTGAATGGAAGGCATGCCAAATGCCTGTTTGAAAATATCTGTTCCCATTGTAGCGGCCTGCGCTCCGCATTCTAAAGCATTATTTACCTGACCAACATTTTTAAAACTGGCTGCCAGTATTTTCGTAGAACTGCGGGTCCTTTCAATTTCTTTAGCCATCTCAGCAATACTTTTGCACGGATCAATATTCAAATTTTCCATTCGGTTAAAATATGGGGCAATATAATCTGCTCCTGCGGCAATTGCCAAGTACGCCTGAAATTTAGTATAGATAGCAGTGGCAGTTACATTAATTTTTTTCTCCTTCAACGCTTTGATTACTTTCAAACCTTCTTCATTCACTGGCACTTTAATATAAACATTTTTATCAATATTTTTCAAAATCGCATCAGCATCTGCCAGCATTCCTTCAAAATCCTGAGAGACCACTTGAACATGCAGAGAATTTTCAGAACCAATAATTGTACGAATTTTTTTCATGTGTTCAAAGAATACTATTTTTCCTTCATTTTTAACAATGGAAGGGTTAGAGGTAACACCTGCCAGCGGAACAATCTCCTTATATTTCTTTATATCTTCTAAATTCGCTGTATCAAGCATAAATTCCAATTGACGTCACTCCTTTTCTTTTTTACACCCTCAGTTTATCAGCTCTAACTCTCTGAAGCCTTATCCTCACAACGAAAGTTTGCGAAAATCAGTAAAATCAGAGGTTATCCTCAGCAGCTTATCAAAACGTGCACATTTGTGCACTAAATGGATTCGAGCTCTTTTGTTCTATTCAAGGAGACATCAACAGAAAATTTCCAAATACCTTTTATTCCAGTCCATCAACATTTGGATGAATACCATTATTCTCAAACAGTTCTCTAATTTCAGTTATTGTTTTTTTAGAAAGAGGCTCACTGTCTTTCATTTCATAATTCCAACCCAGATATTCATATTTACTGCTGCCATATTGGTGAAAAGGAAGCAAGTGCACTTCTTTTATATCTAAGCGATTTAAATAGTCAATTATCTCCAACAAGTTATTTTGGACAGCTGTATAACCGGGAATTAAAGGAACACGAGGTATCAGATCAATTTCATCACGGTATGCCGCTGCCAGTTCAAAATTTTCTTTTATAGTATTTACATCCAGACCAATTACCCGCTTCGCATCTGCGGCATTCATTAATTTCAAGTCAAATAACACCTGATCCAAATAAGGCAAAAGCTTTGCCAGACGATCAACTGGAAAACATCCTGTTGTTTCAATAGCTGTATGAATCCCCAAATCATGAAGCTCTGCCAGCAGTTCTGCAGCAAAATCTGCCTGCATCAATACCTCACCGCCTGAAAGAGTAACGCCTCCTCCTGAAGTTCGATAGAAAATTTCATCTTTCAACACCTCATTAACTACTGTTTCAACATCATACCATTTTCCCACGGTTTCCTTTTTGCCGTTTTTTACCCAACTAGTTGGTTGAACAGCCAACCTTGACTCAGGATTTGAACACCATGGACAGGCTAAAGGACAGCCTTTCAGAAATACGATTGTCCGGATACCTCCTCCATCATGAATCGAGTAGCGCTGAATATTAAATAGTAAGCCTTTATTCTTCATGAATATCCCTCTTTTTATAGTTCATGCTCTACACGAGCGATAATATCGTCTTGGATTTTCTTATTTAAATCAACAAAGAAAGCACTATAACCAGCCACACGTACCAATAACCCCGAGTACTTCTCTGGTTCTTTTTGTGCGGCAAGCAGTGTTTCTCTAGATTGAACATTGAACTGAACATGCTGAATTTTCAATTTTGTATAAGCCATTAGAAAATCAGCAAATTTATTCAGTCCCTGTCTTCCTTTAAGTGTATTCGGCTGAAATTTCAAGTTCAGCAGGCTGCCGTTAACAGTCAGATAATTATCCAGCTTACTGACTGATTTCAAGACTGCTGTAGGTCCCAGTCGATCACGTCCGACCATTGGCGACAGACCGCCGTCAGCCAACTGCTCCTGGGCCTTTCTTCCGTCCGGTGTTGCCCCGACTGCTTCTCCTAAAGGAATATGTGCAGAAACTGTATAAGCTCCGGGAATAAACTGCCCTCCACGGACATTCGTATATTTTTCCAGCTCCTTCGCATAGTGACGAAACAGTTTAGCAGCAATTTCATCAATCTCATCATTATCATTTCCATATTTATCAAAGTCCTGAATCACATGGTTTTGAAGGATTGCATAATCTCCTTCAAAATTAGCTTCCATTCCGCTCAACAACTCTGAAAAAGTCATTTCCTTGTTTTCAAAAATCATTTTCTTGATTACATACATGGAATCACTGAGATTTGCTTCTCCAATTCCCTGTACACCGGAAAAATTATACCGTGCACCGCCTTCTGTTACATCTTTCCCGTTAATTAAACAATCCTGAATTAATACTGATAAAAATGGAGTAGGCGCGTAATGGCGATGACCCAAATCCACAATATCTGAGCCCTTTGCTACTAATTCAACATAATAAGAAATACTGGATTTAATATCTTCCGTCAATTCATCATAAGTTAAATCAGTCTTGTTTCTCAATTTATACATACTAAGCTCCATAATTCTCAACAAATTAAACAGTGCAATATCATGAAGCCCGTATGTTCGTCCCGGAATACTCGTTTCTACACAACCAACCGTTGCATAATCTCTCGCATCATCCAGTGAAACCCCTTTGCTCAAAAATCCCGGTATACACACTTCATCATTAAAAAGTTGGGGAATGCCCGTACCCAAACGAATAGTTTCACAAGTCTTTAATAAAAATTTCCTTGGAATAAGCTCATTCATTCTTACAGATAAATTTGGCTGCGGCAGCAAAATTTCATGATACAGCTCAAGCATGATATAGGATAATGGATTAACAGAAGCCTGTCCCAGCTCATTTAATCCTCCCAATACAACCGTATATCCAGTGGGAAATCCTGCAAAGCACTTGGCACTGCTCTCACTCCTCAGCAAAACAACATCATTGGTTTTAATGTAAAAATCTCCCAGTACTTCATATAAAAATTCTTCCGAAATACCAGCTTTTTGAGATTTCACATAGAATGGATACATGTATTGATCCATTCTCCCGAGTGAAAGCGAAGATGCATTTGATTCATATTGACCAACAATACTTGTCATCCATAATAATTGGAGTGCTTCATAAAAGGAGTCCGGTTTTTCTATACTTAGCTTAAGACACATATTTGCGATCGTTTGTAATTCTTTTCTTCGTGTATCATCCGTTTCATTCTGGACCATTCTTTTTGCAAGAGCACTGTATCTCAAAAAGTGATCTTTCATGGCATTAAAGAGAATATGTCCGGCTTTAAAAAAATCATTTTCAGGCTGCTCAGCCATTTTTTCTTCTAAAAGTTGAATATAATGCTGTATACCGTAAGTCAGAATAGACGGAAAATCCATAATTATATGACCCTGTCCTTTATCCGTCTGATTCAGTTTGAAAACTTCCTTTTTCAGTGCATCATTGATTTCATCTGTAATCTGACTGGTGATAAAATCCTTCATCGATCTGCCTTCCCAATAAGGATACAGTTGTTCGCGATAGATTCTTTTATCTTCTTCAGTAAATTCAAACTGATCTTGCGGGCGGATGTCAATCGTATCAATTTCTTTCACAATCCAGTATGGGTCCATTTCAGGAGAAAGAATTCCAGAGCGAGGACGAACAGTTCGATTTCCAACGAGAAGTTCTCCTTCACGAATACTGATTTTTACGTGATTCATAACATGTTCCACAGCTTTTGCACGCCGTATAATAACAGGCTGTCCTTCTGTTTGTTTATAGCTTTCGGTATAGAAAAGCGCGCGTTCCAATGATATCCGTCTTTTTTCTTTAAACAGATTATCTTTCATTCGCTGAATCCGCTCATTTCCATTCATTACTACATTTACAATATTTTTTTCTTTCTCGATAACTCCGTTTGACATTATTAATCCTCCTTCCTTTTTCTCATTTCCAGTATAAAATATACAAAGGCTTAATTCCATGTTTTTATTGGATTCAAAAACGAATTCCATCAAAATATTTACAAAAACCAATTTTTAAACATTTTTTTCTTGGATCAATGTATTATTTTAGTGTAAAATAAATGAATAATTGATAATTGGAGGAATTTAATTTGAAAGCTTCTGAAATCACTGCTCGCAGAAATCGAATCTCTGAGCTGCTTTATCAAAATCAGACGATGAAAGTGACTGAGTTAGTTGCTATTTTTAATGTTTCAGATGAAACCATTCGAAAAGATCTGAGCTATTTGGAAGATGAAGGGATCTTAATAAAAAAATATGGACGAGCTGAACTGGTACAACAGGACGAGCTGACACCAGTAATCAACCGTACCCCCATTCATCTAGATAAAAAGCGACAGATTGCTGAAAAAGCGGCAGAACAAATTCCCAAGCATTCCTGCAGCATCGGATTAGATCAGGGCAGTACGGTGGCTTTACTTGCAGCAAAAATCCAAAAGCTTTCTGAAAAACAAATTTTTACAGGCTCCTTGGCAGCAATTTTAGAACTGGTGAACAGCCAGCATCAGATTTACTGTTTTGGAGGACGTTATGCCTTTAATGACATGGCTTTTCACAACGACACCTCTATAGAGCTTTATCCTGATATTCAGTTGGATCTATGCTTTTTTGGCTCAAGCGGCGTTCAAAATAGAGAAGGCTTTTGTACGTCTTCTTTGGTTGATGCAGAAATAAAGAGAAGGCTTCTAAAAAAATCTGCAAAGAAAATTGTTTTACTGGACAATACAAAATTTGAGTCAACCTCTTTGGTACAGGTTGCTTCATGGAAAGAAATTGATCTGGTCATTACCAATCATTTTATTTCTCAGAAAGATCGAGAACGAATCAGTGCACAAACAGAGTTGATCACTGTTTAGAAACGATTAGATCCTTCAGCTGATTCTTCACTACCTGCAAAGTAATGTGTTTGAAATAAATTTAAAAGAGAGAACGGGACAGAAATAAAGCCCCAAACTCTCTTCGTATCTATCCCTGAATAAACGGAAGTACAAAAGCAAAAATTCTTTTTGCGACGAGTAACCGCAGGAGCAGCTCCTCCGAATTAAGCCGAACGATCCTGAAAATATGAGGAGCTCCAGTTCCTTCACCGAATAGGTAAACAGGACTTCATCTACTCTGCTAAAGCAATCCTAGTGAAGCCTGTCAACTCTCGCATGTTTCATACATAGAAATTGATGGGATCGAAGCACAGCGGAGTATAGTGTATCAATTCTCAGCTATTCATTCTATAAATAGTGTTCCTTGACAACTTTCGGATATTTCTTCTTAATTCTCGGAGCTGATTGCTTTTGTCACAACCTCCCCTTATTTTATTTACACGTTTATCAAACTACATAATTGTAATATCTAAATCAAACTCTTTATCCAGCCCTGTATGTGTCTCCATTTCCTCCGCTTTTATCTCTTTTTTCAGCACCACAACGATCACTGCAGTAACCACAGCACCTAGAAGTGTTGCTGCCGCATACATCAGCGGATTGGAAACAACTGGTAAAACAATCCATCCGCCCCATGGTGCGGGATTTCCTGCACCTAAAGTCATTGCTGCAGCAGAACCAATTGCTCCGCCAATAATATTGGCAGGTATTACCCGAAATGGATCAGCTGCTGCAAAAGGAATTGCTCCTTCAGAAATTCCAACCATCCCCATAACAAGAGCTGCTTTACCGGAATTTTTCTCTTCAACAGTAAACTTTTTAGGAGCAATCAGTGTAGCAAGTCCCATAGCCAGCGGAGGAACACAAATCGCCACTCCGATACCGGCCATAATCAGCAATGCCGTATCACTTGGCACACCTGTTACAGGGTCCAGAGTTCCGACCATAGCAGAGCCAAATCCAAAAGCCACTTTATTAATAGGCCCACCCATATCCGAAGCAATCATTGCACCAAGAATTAAGCCAAGTACAACCAGATTTCCCGTTCCCATTGCTTCCAGCCAAGCAGTCATTGCTTCCATCGCTGCAGCAATCGGCTGCCCGATCACCCAATACATCAGTCCGCCGACAATTATTGTTCCAAGTAAAGGAATAATAAAAATTGGCATCAGTGAACGCAGGTTGGCAGAAAGTTTAATTTTTTTCAAGTAAGAAACGGTTATTCCTGCCAAAATCCCAGATAAAATTCCGCCGATAAAGCCTGCTCCAATATTGCTTGCGATCATCCCTCCGATAATTCCTGGCGCCAAACCAGGACGATCCGTCATTGAAAATGCAATATACCCGGAAAGCATAGGGACCATTAAGCCCAGACCAGTAATCCCTATATTAGCAATATCTGCAAGAACTCCTTCACTTGGGACAGCCGCATTTCCAGAGAGGAGCACACTGACAGCCAGCATAATTCCTCCTGCCACCACAAAAGGAATCATGTAAGAAACGCCGGTCATCATATGCTTTCTGGCATCTTTCAATAAAGAAATAAGTTCATTCATATTCTCTCCTCCTAGTTTTTATCCTAATTTTTCCTGAATCTTTTTGATTATCAACTCTGCTTTGTTTATACAATCCCCCGCACTCACTCGAACAACCGGTTTTCCTTTGAATCGTTCTTCATTCTTTATTCCGATATTATTGGTTAAAATAACAGCTGAGGCTGCCGCAACCTGTTCAGCTGAAATTTCATTTTCAATTCCTATTGACCCTTGTGTTTCCACACAAATTTCCACACCATTTTTCTTTGCTGCAACCTCCAGACTTTCTGCTGCCAAATACGTATGGGCTACTCCTGATGGACATGCTGTCACTGCGACTAATTTCATCTTCTTCCACTCCTTCTTATTATTTTCTAAACTGTTATGCTTGTCAGACTATCATTGATCAATTCAACAATTTCCTGCTTGTCTTCTGCTGTTTCCAATTTATTTCTAAATTCATCATGAATTAATTTTCGGGATAAACCGGCAATCATTCGCAAATGCTGATCTCCTTTGCATTCTTCTGGAACGGCTAAAAGGAAAACAATTGTCACATTTTTTCCATCCAAGCTGTTCCAGTCCACTTCATTCTTTAGACGGCCGAATGCAACGGTGGTTGCTTTAACATGCGAGCACTTTCCATGTGGAATTGCAATACCAAAACCGATACCTGTTGAGGTTAATTCTTCCCTCTCAATCACACTGTCAAAGTATCCTTCAAAATTATTTATGCGATCATCCAAATCTATTTTATTTGCCAAATGTCGGATAATTTCATTTCTTGAAAGTCCCTCAACCGATAAATCCACTAACTCTGTATTAATCACTTCTGCCATATGTCTTCCTTCTTTCAATTGGATAATTTATTTACAAAATCAAAAACCTTCTCTCTGCTCATAACAATCTGATATATTTCCGAAAGTATCCCTTTAATATATTTTCGGTCTTTTTCCGAAATACAAATCAGGATAATAACCTTCACTTTATATGCATCCCAGCTTATTTCATCATTTAAAACAAGAACACAAATTTTTGAATGCACAACATTCTTGGGGGAAGCATGTGGAATCGCCACACCTGTTTCCAAAGATGTTGCCCCTAATTTTTCTCTTTCAAATACATCAGTTCGAAAGGCTGCTGTCACATCACCTGATTTTTCCAACTTATTGATGATAAAATCCAGACAAGCTTCTTTATCTCGAATATCTTCTTTAAAAAATATATAGTCAGAATCCAGCAAATCAGCCATATACGTAAAATCTTCTGTAAACATCTCATTGTCTGCAGATTCTTCCAAAAATACTTCTGAATACAGTCGGGAGATATTCTTTAAATCTGTTTGACTGATTAGCGGCGAAACCTGAACAACCGGTTTTCCTACTGCCCCAATTGCTACCGAAGAAATGATGAAATCTATTTTTGAAAGATCGTTCCTTTTCAGCTGACTAAGTGTTGTTACCTCCAAAGAATCTTTCTGCGGCAGCATTTTTCTGACTTTATTAATAATCAGTTCTGAGGTTCCAATACCCGTAGGACAAACGATCAGTATTCTTTTTCCAAAATCCATTTTTTCCAGCGCTACCTGAAAATAAACAGTCAGGAAGGAAACCTCATCATCATTAAAAGTCAATTGAAGTTGTGTTTCAATATCTGTCAGTGCAAAACGAACAGAGTTAAACGTCAAAGTGTACTGGTTTTTTATTTCTTCCATAAGAGGATTATTAATAGTGATACCGGACTGCACACGGTAAATCATTGGTATAAAATGAAAAATTAGTCTCTCCTTCAGTTCATTGTCGGAAGCAAATGTCAGTTCGAAAATCTCACTCATATTTCTGATTAGTTTATCTACACTTTCATTGATTACTCTGTTTGTCTTACTCGCTTTTTCCTTTAACTTAATGCCTTGTGAAATAAGTAAATGATTTAATCCTTCAATTTCCGTTTTTGCATACTTAATTGGATGGATTAACGAAACTTCTGCAAGTATTGAATTGGAAAGATAGTATGTCTCTATTGATTTGATCTGTTCGAAAAGGAAGTTGCTTTCCCGTTCCAGCAAGTACCCATGTATAGTTCTATACAAGTAGATCAGTACATGAAGTGTTGCAGATTTTAAATAATGCCCTGGAAAATAAAATTCATCTCCATCATATAATTCAGCCATTTTCCTGAAGACATACCTCGTAAGTTCTTTATCAAACAACTCTCCGAATATTTCTGGTCCGATACGTTCAAATTCTTCCATTGATTCAAGCTTATGATTCTTCATTAGCTGTTCAGCAAGTAAAAACAAACTGTTTCTAATCTCCTCTTCTTCTGCAAGGATGCTCGTTCCGCGTTTCGTACTGGATAACTTTATACAGTATTGAGTTTGGATTTTCTCCAAATCATTTTTAATTGACGTCGAACTGACAAAATATTTATCCATTAATCGCTGATAGGTAATTGTCTCATTATCAATGAGCATAGCTGAAGCAATCATAAACTGTCTGTTTTCAGGGCTTTCTCTGTCAATTCCATCACTGTTTTTTTCTCTACAAAAGCTTCTATTTCTAATTGCCTCTATAGAGCCGGTCAATCGAATACCCAAACATCTTTTTTTCTCAAGCTTTACAGGCAGCTCATTGCTTTTGATCCATTCATTGATTGCATTCAAGTCATCATAGGTTGTACGCACTGAACGATTCATTTTTTCAGCAAGTGCAGTTACAGATATGAACTCTGCATCCCAAGCCAGAATATTTATCATTTTCTGCTGCCTCTCAATTAACTCTTTCATTATTCCTCCTCCCTGTAAACGTTTTAGCTTAAACAAAATATAGCACAGATTTTTTCTGTCCTACAACACATCCTGTTGCACATTCATTTCTGCAAAAAAAGATATTGCAATCTTTTTCACAATAAAATCTGCAATAGTTCTTCTTGCTTCATCCATCTCTTCTTCTGCTTAAAGCTTCTGTGTTTACACCCTTTATTCAGTATTCTTACACGCCAGCTGTCCTTCTGTTTCTTAAAATGATCTATTGTTGCTTAATAATAATCACCAGAAGAAAGCGCTTCAAGTATTTACAAAGTAGAAATGATACCTTTAGAATGAGAAGACTTCTAAATCAGACCGGAATTTATATCCACAAAAAATATTTATTTAAATCAGCACATTTGTGCATATAACATTTAGAAATAACATTTTCGCTTAAAGACTGCAGCTGGTAAAACCAGCAAAAAAAGAGCGGAACAAATGATTCATTTTTGTCCCGACTCTTATTTACCTTATATAAATTGTTGCTCTGGCTAATTCTTCATTTCCATTTCAGTATTCGTTCTTAGACTGCTCAAACACACTTCATTTAATCGCTCAAAAATGTTGTATCTTTATCAAAACGCAAAACTTCGAGTATGGTTTCCTGATCTGTCACCAAAGAGTGAATATATCCTCTCTTTAGCATCGCCAAAATAGCCCTTGCCTTGGCTTTCCCTCTGGCAATTCCTATTGCATTTGGAACTTTTGCAAGCTCTGTTAGATCCAAACCAATCGTGCGTTCATAAAGACTTCCGGTCAGAATTTTCCCATCTCGATCAAAAAAGCGGCAGCAGCAATCCCCAATCGCCTCTCTAAGTTTCAACTCTTCAATATCCTCTTCTGTCAGTAAATCCCTCCACTGACTTTTTTTTAAGCTAAGCGGTCCGCCGATGCCGACAATAGCCGTGTCCAAGCGCTGCCAATAGGCTTTCAACTCTTCAAAATATTTTGACTCAAAAATTCCATTTTTCAGTTTTTTTGTTTCCTGAACAACTGTAGCATTTACAAAAACACTTTTACCGTTAAATTTTCTAGCCAGCTCATAGACAAGTGTATTGACATGAAACTGCGAATTGATATGACTTGGTCCTCCGACAATCGGAACAACTGTGGTATTTTCAACGCGTCTGTTCTCAATACAGCTGATTGCATTCCCCAATGTGGCTCCCCAGGAAACACCAATTATCGTGTTCGCTTCGATATTCCTCTTAATAAAATAGCCTGCTGCCTGAGACAACCGTCTATCCTTTTCTTCGTTCGTATCTCCTTGCTCCATTGGAACCAGCTCAAGCTGCTTTAATTGATATTTTCGTTTCACATACTGTTCCAAAGAAAAAATCTCTGAATTTATCCCTTCGATTTGTATCTTTACAATTCCTTCTGTCTGAGCCAGCTTTAACATTCGGCTAATCGTTGTTCGATAGATGTTCAGTTCCTTTGAAATTTCATTCTGTGTCTTTTCTTCTACATAATAAAGATACGCAATCTTTGCCAATAATTTTTTCTTTTCTTCCTGCATTACTGTCACCCGCCTGCTCATCTCTTTAGATGCCATTAATATACCACAAAACAAACAGCAGAAAATACTTTTTTATCAGCAGAAAAAACAGCTAAATTTTTCTCATCCATTATTTTTTGATTTTGAGTAAAAAAAAGATTTATCCAGTCAATTTCTGTGGATAAACCTTTTTTATTTATTGTCCCGGCAGAAAGCTTCTGTCAGACCAGCTGGAAATAATCGCCCACATGATCGCAGCAAAAATTACTGCATACAAAAACAGCCCTATTGGATTTCTAGGATTAAGTGCCCAGCCGACACCCAAACTTTTTGGTACAACCAGAGGTGAATGCCAGCCGCTGTTTAAACTGTCCTTCGGAATCACAATAAAATATCTTGCTGTTGTCAGAACATAAAGCACCCCAATAAGAATAACCGGAATCCACGCAGCAGAAAAATGAAGCTGATCCAGAATACCCAGAAATACGAGCAGCAGAATTATTCCGATCAACACCGTATCCAATCGCTTCTTTGTTTTTAATCTCTGTAATGCTGCAGCATCTTCATTCATTTTTTTCATCAAGTACTCATCTCCTTTAAGTAGTACATCCAAAGAAAGTTCGTAATAGTCGCTGATTTGAATGATTGTAGGAATATCCGGATAATTCCTGCCAACCTCCCAATTAGAAATCGTCTGTCTTGATACATGAAGCTGATCAGCAACTTCCTGTTGAGTCAACCCCAGCTGCTCACGATGACTTTTTAATTGTTTTCCCAGTGACATTTCTTAGTTCCCCTCTCAATTCAAACTTAAAGAATAAACAGATAAATAACAAGCTAATCTTACTTGCAATTCTTAAAATTAGCAAGCTCGAATCTCAAGCATGCTGATAAATAAAGCTTTATAAAGGAAAAGACAGTTGATTTTTTTCAACTGTCCGTTTATAAAATGATGTGCTATAAAATTATTTCATACAGACTATTTTAGTAGATTGGAATCTGTTTAAAGCGAAATAACGCTGCTGTTGTTACAAGAATGCAAATAGCCAATGTGACTAAAAGCGCCCCCTGTACCTGACTGAATTGGATACCTGCATTTATACCTTCTGCACTGACATCCATCAGTCGCATGGGGTTAATTTTTGCCAGCTCTGAAGAAATGTTCATAACAAATAATAGAATCAGCGCAAGAAATCCTGAAAGTAAGCCGCCTAATGTTTTTGGCAATAAAACCTGACCTAAATTACTGATCAAAATAAACAGCAGACCAAACAGCCATAGCTGGAACAAATAGAACAGCAGCGTTGACATCGGTTGATTTTCTCCCGGGAACAGCACGATATTATAGACATAATTAACCATAAAGGATACTGTCAGTCCAAGAAACCAAAGACAGGCTTGATATATTACCTTTGCCAGCATCGCAGCATTCCTGCTGATTCCTTTTGTTACCAAAAAAATCAAAGTACCGTTAGTCAGTTCCTTACCTAAAGAATTTCCAAAGGTAATAACAAAAATAATTAACGTCATCTGGCTGTGATTCTTAAAAAACTGCAGCCAGCTGTCCGCCACGGTTGGTGTTGGCAGTTCAATAACCAGCGCTGTGTCTCCTGTTCCCAATGATTTAATCAATTCAGGAAGCAGTTTGGCGAGTGCCGGGCTTAACAATCCAAAAAGAAGAAAAATGATACCCATAATGAAAAACCGATACGTACGGAAAGCATCGACAGCTTCTTTCTTTACTAAAATTAGGCAGCTCATCTTTTGGTCACCTCCATAAAAATTGCTTCCAGCGAAGGTTCCAGCTGCTGAAAGAGTTTGGGAATGATGGCATTAGCTGCAAAATAATCCATAAATATTCTGCCGGCTTCGGAGATATTTTCCGTGTACACAGTTAAAACCTCTTCTCCTTCTATTCTAAAATGGTCAATAAACGATTCATAAAACTGTTTTTTGTTGCTGCTGTTCTCAAAATCAATAATAAAACCATTGGTATGATAGCTCTTCTTAATCTCTTCCAAACTTCCTGAACATTGAATTTTGCCTTTATGAAGAATGGCAATCTGATCACTGACTTTTTCCACATCTTCAAGAATATGACTGGAAAACAATATGGTTGTTTCTTTTTTTAGAGATACCATTAGATCTAAAACCTCTTTTCTGCCCAACGGGTCCAGAGCTGAAGTGGGTTCATCACAAATAATCAGTTTTGGACGATTCAGCAAGGCCTGTGCCAAACCAAGCCGTTGTTTCATTCCTCGAGAAAAATTGCTGATTCTTCGTTTTCCGCTGTTCAAATTTACCAGATTTAAAAGCTCCTCTACTCGATTGTCCAGCTCCTCTTTTTTTATTCCTGTCAATTGACCTACCAGCTTTAAATACTCTGTTGCAGAATAGAAAGAGTAAAAGGCTGGGACATCCGGTAAATAACCAATTTCTCTATTAGTTGCCTGATTGTTATAAGCAACTTTCTGCCCACAAACAACCACTTCTCCCGATGTTGCAGGAAGCAAACCTAAAATAATATTCATTGTTGTAGTTTTCCCAGCCCCATTCTCTCCCACAAAGCCATAGATTTCGTGCTCAGGAACTTGAATACTGACATCTTTCAACACCTGATCTTTACCAAAATCCTTTTGAATACTTTTTACTTCCAGAATATTCATCACTCTTCTCCTTTTCCAATCAGAAAGTATGCAATCGGACCAATAATTTGGAAAAATAATACCAGAATACTCCAGATCCAGACATTCCCAAACCGATAATTCCGATGCTTGATAACATGTATCAAAGCAACAATACTCAGCGTTAAGGAAACAACCAGATAAGGTGCCAAATAAGGTAAATAGTTCATTAGTTCATCCATTGTTACTCGCTCCTTTATACTATTTGTATTATACACTATGATGCAAACGATATAAAGAAGCCATAGAAAGTTAGGCTGAAAAAAGTTCTGTTTAAACATAGGATTTTCGGTTAATGATATACCATCATCAAGCACTATAGGTAAAGTGGTATACTTTTTGTGATGGCTTTGTCATCACAAACTCAACAATCAGACAAAGAAAGGAAAAACACATGATTATTTGGATAAACGGTGCCTTCGGTTCCGGAAAAACAACGATTGCAGAACTGCTTAACAAAGCAATCAAAAAATCTTGCATTTACGATCCGGAAAACATCGGTATTTTCTTTATGAAAAATCTTCCACGAGAAATTCAGCTGGATGATTTTCAGGATTATCCCGAGTGGCGGCAGTGGAATCTTCATCTGCTCCTTAAGCTGGCGACAGAATATGATGGTGATATTATTGTCCCCATGACATTGTACAGAGAAGATTATTTTAGTGAAGTTATTGGCGGGTTGAAAAAATCCGGAATCAGAGTGGAACATTTTCAACTGGATGTCTCAAAAAAAGAGCTCATTCGTCGACTTGAAGTTCGGGAAAAAGATAATCCAGCAAATTTAGAATGGGGAAAATTAGCTGTTGATAAAATTCTGGAGGCTTTCTGCCAGACCGATATCTCTGAAAAAATTATCAATGAACACAGAAATCCAGATGAAATTGTAAAGGAGATATTGGAGAAAACAGCTGATACAACAAACTGATTTTATAACTATGTGCTCACAAAAAAGAGGAGAGAATTCAGCTGATAGTTCACCTGCAACTACATGCTCTTCCCATACTGCATTACGAATATTGATGTCTTCTTCTTCCTTTTATTTGCTATTCCTATCACTCATTTAATTATCTTATCTAATATCTCCGTATTCAGACCGTCCATCATCCCAAGAAAAACAGATTGAAAGCCGTTGTTTGTCAATAGTTTTCTTGAGGCATGGTTGTCGGGAGCAATCATGGCAGTCAGTTCTTTTAACGGAGAAGCCTCTACCAAAGCCAGCAGCTGCTTCACTGCCTCCCTCCCATATCCCTGTCCCCAGTATTGAGGTAAAAACATATAACCAATTTCTGCTTTTTCTGTATTTCCTTCCTCACAAGTGACATGGACCCAACCTAAAAAGTCCTTCGTTTCACTATGAACTACTTTAAAAGAACCTAAATTTACCAGCCTTGAATTTCGGCTAAGTACTTTTTGGAAGTTCTCCATTGCTTCAGTTTTTGGAATAGCCCGCTCAGTAATTTGAGCCATTACTTTTTCATCCGAAACCAGTCGATAATAGTCTGAGAAATCATTTTCTGAGATTTTCATTAATTGTATATCAGGCACTTCTTCTCCTCCTTTCAGCTTTTCCCAGTATAACATTGAGCAACTTCTGCTTTCAATCTTTCACTAGTCTGCTATAATAAACTTTTGGGGAAGGAGGCAATTATGGAAAAGCATTTATATCTGATTATCAACACACATGCAGGCAGCGGAAACGGCCAAAAAGCTGCAGCAAAATTAAAAAAACAACTAAAACTATTTAATATAAAGCACAGCCTTTATTATACTGAATATGCAGGTCATGAAAAAATAATTGTACAGGAATTAGCCAAAAAGATTCTGATCCCATGGGAAGAGTCAATGAAAGAAAGTGGTGATAAACCTTTTCCCCTGTTGGTTGTAATGGGCGGAGATGGAACACTTCACTGTACTGTAAACGCATTGTATGAGATCAATCCTGCCATCCCTATCGCCTATCTGCCTTGCGGTTCAGGCAATGATTTTGCCAGAGGGGCAGGAATTAACCGACAAATAGAAAAGGCACTCTCTCAATTATTACGGGCTGATCAGCCGCAAAAAATTCAGGTCATGAAATATTCAGAAAAAGTTCAAGATGAAAAAGGACTTGCAGTAAATAATATCGGAGTAGGTCTTGATGCGGCAATCGTTCAGGCAGCCAATGATTCTGCAACAAAACAAACATTGAATAAATTTAACATGGGATCTTTTTCCTATCTTTTTTCAATTCTAAAAGTTTTATTTACTCAAAAAGGCTTTCCGATTCTTATCGATATTAACGGCCAAACTCTGGAATACAGTAAAGCCTTTTTATGTACAGTAACTAACCATCCCTATTTTGGCGGAGGAGTGGCCATTGCACCAACTGCAGATCCCAAAAAACCAGTTCTTGATTTGGTATTAGTAGAACGAATTAACATTTTTAAAATCTTTTGGCTGATTTTTTTACTGATTCGTCAAAAGCATATGAATTCCAAGCACCTTCATCACTATCAGTCCAGCAAATTCAGAATTATTTCCACTGTACCGGAATATGTACATGCAGATGGCGAAATTTTAGGAAAACGAAACTTGGACATCACCTACTCTTTGGAAGAATTCCAATTTTGGTTTACAGATAACTGAAAAAGCTTCAGAGCAGTAGATAACCTCGCTGATCTGAAGCTTTTTTATTTTTGCTTTTATTATCTATATATTTCTCGGCATTCCATACTGGAAATTCCTTATTATTCAGTCAAAAAATCACTTGGTGTTACGCCATTCATTCCAATCATCGGATCAATAGTCTGGGCTGAAGCAAGATGAGGGGTCAGCAGCCACTCAATTTCTGTTTCTATTTTTTCGACTATTTCCTTCTCCGGTTCTGCAACATCAAACAACGAAATTGACTGGTCAGATTTTGATTCTTCTCTCTTTTTACCAGTTTCTACAGTATATATTGCCGACTCTTCTTCAATTAAAACTGGCGCTTTTGAAGAAACAGCTTCTCTCTCAGAGCTTTCCTCAACTTCTGTAAACGGCGATTCTTTCATTAAACCTTCTTCATATGCTTCCAGTTGGGTTCTTAACGTTAGGGTCATTCCGCCCGCATCTAGAATACGTTGTTTCAGTGTCGTCATCCGACTTGCTGATTCTCGATTCACACACTCCTGAAAAGCATTGATTTCTCCTAAAAGAATCAAAATATCCTTACTTCGTGTAACCGCTGTATACAGAAGATTTCTCTGAAGCATTCGATTGTATTGGCGAACGATCGGCAAAATAACCATTTTAAACTCACTGCCCTGAGATTTATGAATGGAGCAGCAATAGGACAATGTAATCTTATTCCATTCATTTCGCTTATAGCTGACCTCTGTATTATCAAATTGGAGAACCAGCTCATCCACTTTATCATCAGACTCTTTTGCCGGAATAATTCCAACAACTTCTCCCATATCACCATTAAATACGTTTACTTCAGGTGAATTGACCAGATGCAAAACCTTATCACCGATTCGATAAACAGTGTCATTCCATGAGACTTCTTTTTTTGTTCCATCGTTTGGATTAAATATTTCCTGCATCATTTTATTCAATGCATCAATACCGGCAACCCCTCTATACATAGGTGCCAGCAGCTGAATATCCTGAGCAGTAAAACCTTTTAACTTCGCTTTGGTCACAATCTGCTTTACATACGTTTCAATGTGGTACGCATCACTGGCGAAAAACGAGCGATCCTTCTGGTTGATCGTGAAATCTGAAGGCAGTTTTCCCTGACGAATCTCGTGAGCAAGAGGAACAATACTTGACCCATCTCCCTGTCGATAAATTTCAGTCAGCTCAATGCTGGGTATTTCTTCGATCTGAAGCAGATCATGCAGCACTTGTCCCGGTCCTACAGAAGGGAGCTGGTCCTTATCACCGACTAAAATAACCTGCATATTTGTTGGGATTGCTTTGAACAGAGTGTTGGCAAGCCAGGTATCAACCATCGACATTTCATCGATGATCAGCAATCCTCCTTCCAATTCTTTGGCACTCATCGTTGGATTTTTTTCTCGCCCGGTCAATCCCAAAAGCCGATGAATCGTACTGGCATTCAAGCCGGTTGTTTCATTCATTCGCTTTGCAGCACGACCCGTAGGCGCTGCCAAATGGATAGGAAACATTTCCTGTGTATAGTCCTTTAAATCTAAAGAAATTCCATTTAGTTCCGCAAACAAAGATACAATCCCATTTATAACAGTCGTTTTCCCTGTTCCTGGTCCCCCGGTTAAAATAAACAGAGGGGATTTGATGGCTTCTTCAATGGCATTTTGCTGTGACTCGCCATAAAGGATTCCCTGCTGCTTTTCAATGATTCGTATATCTTTCTCTACTTCCTCCGGATCATAAAGGATCTCTTTTTTTCGTGACAGAAGACGCTGGATAGAAGTTCCAATCCCCCACTCAGAAAAATACAGACTGTTTTCAAACAGCTTCGTACCTTCCTGTTGAATCTTTCCTTCCTCCACCAGATGAATAATCTGATTTGCTGCCTGATCTGGAGAAATCTCTACTGGACGGCTGCCTTCCAACAATTGAATACTATTATTCAATAACACTTCCGCCTCAACATATGTATCACCTGTACGAACAGAATGCTGAAAAACTTCATGAGTGATTGCGGCTCTAACCCGCTGATCTGAATCAGCTCGGATTCCAAGCTGCTCTGCCATATTATCCGCACGCTTAAACCCTATTCCCTCAATATCTTCTACCAGCTGATATGGATTTTCCTGAATGATAGAAAGTGTATCTTCTTTGTACGTCTGATAAATAGTAAAAGCCAGCTGACTCCCAAAACCATAACGGCTTAACCCGACAATCACCTGCTCCATTCCATGATTTAAACGGATGGTATCCAAAATTAATGCCCGCTTTTTTTCATTAAGCTGGGGAATTTCCTGAAGCAGATCAGGTTCCTCAATAATCCGGTCAATTGCTTCTTCTCCCAGCGTTTCAACAATTTTTTCGGCAGTTCTTTTTCCGATGCCCGGAAATTTATCACTGGACAGATAGGCCACTACCCCATTCGCAGAGGTCGGACGTTCCTGTCGATAACTATCTACTTGAAACTGACGACCATATCGGGGATGATCTGTAAAATGACCAAAGAAGCGGTATGGTTCTTCCTCCTGAATATCACCAAAACTTCCAGTTACAACAATTTCCTTTTCCAAAAAATCTGTATTTGTATCTGCAATGGAAACTAAAAGAACTTTATAAAAATTACTTGGATTTTGAAAAAAGATTGCTTCAATTTTCCCGGCAATAAATTGTTTTTCTGCTTCATCTGGAATAAGCTCCATCTGATTCACCACCTGTCTGTCTTGTTTTTTTATAAAAAGGAATCATCATTCCATAATGCAAGCTTAAATGGCCCCTGATGATGAGGCTCAGTTGTTTTTAGAATGGTCAGGCTGTTGTTATTTAACCCCCCCATATTTCTCAGTTCACTCATGTCTTTCCCGGCAAGATGTTGAATGCCGGCAGTCAGAGAAGCACCATGACCGACAAATAAATAGGGCCCTTCACCTGCTGCTATCGCCTGCTGTACCACTCCTGAAATACGTAAAATTGCTGATTCTATCGGTTCGCCTCCAAATATTTCCGGTTCATAGCGATCCAAATGATAACGCATATTGTCCATTTGATTAGCATATAACTTGCGCATTTCATGAATTGACTGTCCTTCCAGCTTGCCTAGTCCTAATTCCTTCAACTCATCTGTATAAATAATTTCTGCGGGTTTTAAGAGCTCGGAATTCAAACCTTCTGCCGTCTTCCGGGCTCTCAAAGAAGTACTTGAATATATTTTTTTAAAAGCTACTTTCTTTAAATGATTTCCTAATTTGCCAATTTCTTCATAACTCGATGGAAGTAGCGGCGAATCCCCTGTCATCCCTTGAAATCTCAATTCCTTATTCCATTCTGTTTTCCCATGACGGGTAAAATACAAATCCATAGCCTGTCTTCCTCCACATTCAATCATTTGCCCTTTTTAATCTTTTTCCAGTTTATCATTTTCACTGAAAAATATCTATGGAGGGTTATTTCATCTCAATTTTTAATCAGAAATTACTGCTGCAATAAAAATGTTATTCCCACGGCTTTCTTATTTATTTTAAACTCTTTATACTGTTGTATTGGATTAAAAGGAGACAATATCATGGTTGAATTTAAAGAAATAGATTTCAAAGAGAATGAAAGGAATATCATCGCTTTTTTGGATGCTCATCAAACTGAAGCAACAGGAGTTGAGCAAGCAATCCCAACGCATTTCTCTATAGGAGCCTATGATGGTACAAAATACATTGGTGGTATCACAGCGAATAATTGGATGAATACTACACATATTTCTCTTTTAGCAGTCGATACGGAATATAGAAAGGATGGTTTGGGCTCTAACCTGCTTATTCAAGCCGAAAACTACGCAAAAAGTCAAAATGCTGAAATTATCACTATTCATACTCAGGATTATCAAGCCAAGACATTCTATGAAAAACACAGCTATCATGTTTTGGGTAAACTGCCCGATTCACTGTTCAGGGGAACCACAAAATACTATCTGGCGAAATAACTCTAGAGGGCTTCATTTGCTTTTGCTGCACTAAAACAAACAGCCGGAAAAAGCGGTACTGATTATCAATAGTTAGATTACTGATCGAACTACTTGTGTCAATACGACTTTTTTTCCCGACTATTAATTAATATAAGTAGTTGATATCACTGGCGACTGTGGGATAAAGCATCATTTGCTTACTGATATCTGCTGCCGAAATTTTCTGATTAATGAGCAGTGTCATTAAGCTGACCAGCTGATCTGCTTCATTACTGAGGAGTGAAGCTCCAACCAATAATCCTGTTTTTTTGTTTACAACAATCCTTGCTTCAGCCAACAGTTCGTTCCTTTGCTTATAAGTAAACCAGCCGGATAAATCCAAATTTTGAGCCTTAAACTCTTCCTTCTCCTGCTCTTCCACTTCAGTTTTGCCAACCTGTGCCAGCTTAGGCGAAGTAAACAAAATAGTAGGAATTTGGGGATAATTAATTTTCTGCTCTTCATTTCCACTTATTAAAGACGCCAGATAGCTCCCTTCAAAGCTTGAAACAGGAGTCAGTTTGGGTTGTTTTTTTGCAAGACAGTCACCAAGAGCATAAATATTCGATACACTTGTTCGAAGAAATCCATCCACTTCAATTCCTCTTTTAGAATAAGCTACGCCGATCTCCTCCAAATTCATTTTTTCAACATTTGGGATTCTTCCGGTTGCACAAATAGCTTTTTCAACAATTAGTTCTTTACCATATTCAAGCTTCACCCTCAATAATCCTTCTTCTTTTTTTATTTCAGTCACAGACTCGCTAAAATGAAAATGAATCCCATCCTGCACCATACGCTGGGTTAATTCAAAAACCTGCTGCTTATCAAACCCTTTCAACGGACGATCATTATGATGAATAATATGTACATCACTTCCACTCTTATGAGCAATATTAGCCAATTCAAAAGAAATATATCCGCCGCCAATAAAAAGTATTGTTTTAGGCAGATGAAACATTTCCAGAAAATCTGTACTTGTTTCCAGATACACCTTTCCGGGAATATCCAGAATTGCTGCATGCTGACCAGCTGCAAGAATAAAATAATCCGCTGTAAACCTCCTGTTCTCAACAACAATTGTATGTTGATCCTCAAAAACAGCTTTTCCTTCAATCACTTCGATTCCAGCATTTGTTAACCCTTCCTTTTGTTCCCTCGGTACGGCTGATGTAAATTCCTCTTTGAAAGCCATTAACTCCTCCCAAATAATTGGTGAAGGCTTCTGAGTTCCATGACCAGCCAGTTGTTTGACATTTTCCTGAACCTCTATTGCATGATACAAGATCTTTTTTGGATCACAGCCTCTGTTTGGACAAGTACCGCCCCATTTATCAGCTTCTACAACTGCTGCCGATTTTCCTGCTGCTTTCAAATCATATGCAGCAGCCATACCTCCCGGTCCACTTCCAACAATAATTACATCAAAATCTCGCTTCATATCTAATCCTCTCTCCATTCTTATCACTTCCTTCATTATAACTAGGGAATAAAAATGTTTCGAACAAAATGATTTTTATCTCTCTGCTATTATTCTCATTTGTTTTCTGATAAACCAAAATAACTGATATTTACTTTCGTTATCATCCTATGCTACTCTTAAAATATAGTTTGTTATTTTTAACAATTATGTAAATAGATAGTTGCAGTAAAGGAGAAAAGGAAGAATGAAAAAGAAAAATTGGGTATGTTTAGGGAGTTTTCTGTTATGCGGATTGCTCCTTGCAGGATGCAGCAGCATGGATACTTCGAAACTAGAAGAAAAAGTTGACAAAATATCAAAAAGTGTTGATAACTTACATGAGAGAATCGACGAATTAAGTGAAAATGGCGTTGATATCAGTAACACGGCAACTTCTTCAACCAAAGAAAAAAAATCAGCTGTTACCAGTGAAAGCACTGAACAAAGTAGCGATGAAACAAAAAAGGTTTCGGAACTCAAAAACAGCATCATAGACTACACCATTAAAAACGAAAAAATCAAATTCACAGTAACAAAAGTTGATTTTATTCAAAATATATCCTCACACTTGGATAAAGATGGTTTAGTAATAGTCTATTACACCATGGAAAATACAGGATCAGAAAATATAGAAACCAACATAGAGGCGTTAAATTATCTTTATGTTACAGAAGAAGATAAGAATACAGAAACACATCTTGATTGGGCAAATGAACTATATCGCTACAAGGAATACAAGGAGCTCTATAATAAAAGTACTTCTGCAGTCAAACCTGGCGGAAAAGTTGAATCAGCCATCTCCTTCTATATATTAGATAACAGCATGGATATAAATATCAAAGTCAGTACTGATCCGGAATTTAAAATGACCGGTGAGAATGCTGAAGCAGCTGAACTATTTACTGCAAAAACTGTTTCAAAAAGCTTTAAAGAGAATAAAGATATTAAACCAGAATAACCCCAGTGTTTATCAGAAAAATAAAAAAAGAAATGGAGTTTACCATGAAAAAAACAATGATTTTGGCAGCTATTTTAGCCTGCGGAACAATTCTTACCGGTTGCGGGAATTCGAATTCTTCAAAGCTAGAAGAAAAACTAACAAAACTTGAAAAAAATGTTGATACTTTAACTAAACGGATTGATGATCTTACAAATGAAGCGGCTGAGACTAATGAAGATGATGTGTTGGCAGGAAAAGTTAAAGTGCCTGATCCATACTTCAAAACTCAAGAACAGGTTGAAGCTGAATTTGATGCCATTGGACTGAAAGTAAAGTTTGTTAAAAAGAATTTTGATAGTGCAGCGACAACAAACAATACGAAAATCTATAAAGGAGATTGCTACCAGCTGGAAGATGGTTCAGGCGCAGACTATTTTGGTCGTGACGAAGTCGGCGATGATTATGGTTACTATGCGGATGAAGGAAGTACAATTATCGTTGGGTACTCTGATCATGATTTTGATGGTAGTAAAGACACCAAAAGCTCCAGTTCTACTGAAAAGACAAAAGAAAACTCCAGTTCTGAAACTAAAGAAAGTAAAACCCCTGCTAAATCATCAAGCAGTTCTGCTTCTGGCATTTCTGACAGTGATATTGAAGGAATAAAAACGTACAAAGATTATTTGGATATGTATTCAAATATTATCACAAACTATCTTTCCGAATATGAAAAAGTATTTAAAGATACTGTATTATATGATGAATCAGCTTTTGCCGATATGAAAAAAGAATACCAGGCGACACTTGATGAACAGAAAAAGCAATATGATGACTTAGGCACTAAAACATTAGTTGGTAAAGATAGTCTGGTCAGCTTCTTAAAAACTTACCGTGACAGCTTATCAGACTACATTGACCGCATGAAAGATGCACTAAATTAAGAATAAAAAAATAAATGCGAGACCGAAATTCACCTTTTCAGTCTCGCATCTATTGTATCAAGATACGGCATAAATTTTCTGCTAAAAGAGGTCGGAGGGCAGATACGAAGAGCGCGTTTGGAACTTTATTTCTGTCCCACTCTCATTATCACATTTCAGCTACCTCTGGATGTTAAAGCAAATTCATAATAAATACTTTTAATCCAGCTTATCATTCTCATAATGATGTTGTAATTCTAAATTTGGAAACGCCTGCTGACGCAACGCTTCATAGACCACCAATGCAGCAGTATTTGACAGATTCAAGGAGCGAACATGTTTATCATTCATAGGAATTCTCAGACACTTTTCCTCATTCTCTCTCATAAACTCTTCTGGCAGACCCGTTGTTTCTTTTCCAAACATAAAGAAGTGGTTCTGTCCATCTGCAAAATCTTTATCACTGTATACCTGATTGGCAAACTTCGTAATCAAGTGCAGCGGCTGATCTCCCACATAACTTAAAAAGATTTCAAGATCGGCATGATACGTGATGTCGACATCATGCCAGTAATCTAAACCAGCCCTTTTCAAGTGCTTGTCATCTGTAGAAAAACCTAACGGCTCTATGAGATGTAATGGACTGTTAGTAGCAGCACATGTCCGGGCAATGTTTCCCGTATTCGCTGGAATTTGAGGTTCAAATAAAACAATATGGTTTTTCATTTCCTAATTCCTTTCTATCTAAAAAAATACTGCTTTCATGTTATTTAAAAAATAAAAAAAACGTATCGGCTCGGTGTCAATCACTGCGAGTCGTTACGTTAGTGAAGAATCTTTTCACTAACTTTTATCAGAACAGGAACCTGATAAAAACCAATGAAAAAACAACTTGTATGTAATATAACACCAATATAGAAGCATTGCAATAGTTTTTCATAAAATAATCAAATGTAAGCGTTATCTAACTCTGCCAACTAACATCCGAAGGTCAATTGTGACTTTTTCAAGAGGATTTTGTTTAAGAACTTCTTTAATTTTTGGATCAGCCTGCCATTCCAACGGAGACATTTCCAACAGATCCAGACGTTTTTTTTGAGGTATCTCAAAAACCGAAGTGATTCTTTCATCGGCAACAACAGCCAAAGACTGTGAAAACTTCTCAATTACTTTTTCATTCGAATAGGACTGCTTAGCTTGATTGTTTGGAAAGAAAGCCTCTCTCAATTCTCTCAAATAACCCGTTTCCGGAACAATTTTCACTACGAGTCCATTGGGCTTTAAAACCCGTTGAAACTCGGCATAATGAGAAGGAGAAAAAATATTCAGCAGACAGTCAGCAGATTGGTCAGCAAATGGAAGATTGGTCAAATCAGCTGCACACCAAAAAGCCTCGATCGGCTGATTGCTTGCCAAATAAATACCATCCTTCGAAAGATCAAAACCTATCTTCGTACCAGACATCCCCAAATGGGTTAATTCTGTCAGAAAGCTGCCTTCTCCACAGCCGATATCAATGATATTCTCTTTTTCCTGTACAAAAGGAATCAATTTCTCCAGCATCTTCCGGTACATACCGCTCTTTATCATAACTTGCCTATGACTGAACATTTCATGATTATACTCACTTTGATTATGGCTTTTCAAAAAATAGAGTGTGCCCTTTTTTGAAAGATCAAACTGATGATTTTCTTCACATTTTAACGTATAGCTCTCTTGAACAAATGACTTGTGACAGATCGGACAGCGAAACAGCTGTCTGTTTTCAGCCAAAAAAGCCTTTGCTTTATCAATTTTTTTCCGCATAAGCAGCTCCTTTATCTTCACATTCGTTTATCCTGCTTTATCTTACAATGAGAATCCTGCTTTGGCAACTGCAGAAATTGTGTTACAATTCGTATGGATAAAAATAATTAAAATGAAGTCTTCCTACACTTCATCTCATCCAGTCCTGCTCAGTATTCCTACTAGGAAAAGGGCTCGTTCATCTTGATTAGCAAAAGAATATAAACAGCAAAGGAGCAATATAAAAAATGATTAAAGAATTTTGTGCAGAAAACTTCACTGATATTCCAACAGCAATTAGAAACGGTGCCGGCAGAATAGAACTCTGCGACAATCTGGCTGTAGGCGGTACTACTCCAAGTACCGGTGTTATTGAAGAGGTACTCAATTATGCTGGAGAGCACTCTATACCTGTCATGACAATGATTCGACCACGTGGCGGTGATTTTGTTTATAATGACATTGAATTAAAAATTATGCATACTGATTTAATCGAAGCAAAAAAAATCGGCACAGACGGCGTTGTATTTGGCTGTCTGACAGCTGAAAATCAGTTAGATGAAGAAGCACTTGAATTACTCATTGAAACATCAGAAGGGCTGCAAATTACCTTCCATATGGCTTTTGATTCCCTAAGTAAAGAAAATCAATTTAAAGCCATTGACTGGCTGGCCGAGCATGGGGTTCAAAGAATCTTAACTCACGGCGGACCTACAGGAACCCCAATTGAAGAAAATCTTCCTCATTTGAAAGAACTAATTGATTATGCAGGAGACAGAATCATCATTTTACCCGGTGGCGGAATCAACACTCAAAATATCCAACAGATAACAGACGCACTAAACATCAAAGAAGCACATGGAACAAAGATAGTTTGATGTGAATTTTAAATCTGTCATGTCTCCAAAAAAAGGGTCTCAGACATTGGTATGTCTCGGACCCTTAAAATCGAATAAACGGTGTTCCAAAAACAACACTTTCGATAATAAGCCGAAAGTGTTGAGAATTACTATTTTGTTAAAAAATAGATGTTTCCTCGTGAGACACTCGTCACAGTTTAAGTCATATAAGTGATGAACAATATCTACTTGATCATAGAAAATTTGTAGAGCACCAAGTAGGAAGCCGCATAAGAACGTCTTGCCTTGCATCTGCAATTACTCGATGCATACAGCAACTGTGACAAGTAACCACAGGAGTACCCTGAATTAAGATTGATATTCAGTTTACGTTGCCTCTGCCGTTACTCACCGCATGGAGAAGCTTTGTAACAGCCTCTTTTCTCATCTTTTCAAATAAAATAGTACATAAAAATACTGGCAATATTGAAATAAATCAGTACACTGGTTAAATCACTCAAGGTCGTAATGAAAGGTCCGCTTGCTACAGCAGGATCGAAGCCCAGCTTGTCCATCAGCATAGGAATCAGACTTCCTGCAAGATTTGCAACAGTAATTGCACAAAGCATCGCCATACCAATGACAAAACCAAGCGGGAAGTTTTGTTTCCAGACACCAACAACAATGAATATTGTCAAACCAGTAATCGCTCCGGTGACAAGCCCTGTCAGCACTTCACTCACAATTAGACGACCAAAGCTGCTGTCTTTCTCATCATTTACAGCCAGACGCCTTACTGCCACCGCCAAAGATTGAGTCCCTGCATTCCCTGCTGTTCCTGTGATTAATGAAATGAATACAGCCAAAATACTGGCTTCACTAACAAGCTCTTCATAATGACTGATTAATGTCGCTGTGGACATCCCAAGAAAAAGCAATGTGATCAGCCAAGGCAGTCTCTTTGAAGCTGCTTTAAATGGATTTTCACTGACTTGTTCAACGTCAACCCCAGCCAAACCGGAATAATCGCTGGCAGCTTCATCATCAATGACATCAATAATATCATCAACTGTGACAATACCAAGCAAGTGATCGTCATAATCAATAACCGGTAGTGCCAGAAAGTCATAGTCCCTAATAGTTTGGGCAACATCCTCCTGGTCATCTCCTACATGAACAGAAATTACCCGTTCATTCAAAATCTCACTAATTAGAGTATCATCTTCATTAATAATTAAATCACGTAGAGAAATTACTCCGACCAGACGGTTATCCTGATCCACTACATAAACATAGTAAATAGTTTCTGCAACATCTGCCTGTGTTTTCAGAACGTACATTGCAGATCGAACCGTTTGATTGGCAACAATTGATACATATTCAGTGGTCATTATTGAGCCGGCAGTATCATCTTCATAATGCAGCAGTTCCTTTATTTCACTGGCATCTTCTGTACTCATCAAACTTAGATATTTTGCTTTCTGACTTTTATCCAGCATGTTCAGCAGGTCAACTGCATTATCCGTATACATCTCTGAAAGCATTTCTGCTGCATAACCTGGACGCATCTCAGCAATATAATCTTTCATGTCCTCATTATCTTCTTCTATCACATCAAACATGTCTGCCAGTTCTTTTGGAGACAGATAATTGTATAGCTGTTTACGCTGCTTCGCTTCAAGAGATTGGTAGAACTGCCCCTGCTCATAGATATGAAGGGATAAAAACAACTCTCTAAATTCATTCATCTGCTCTTCTTCCAAGAAAGTAAGCAAATTATCAAATTGTTCCTCTATTTCCTGTCCTTCATTCATTCCTGCAACCTCCTGTTCTACCTTATTTCAATAATTCTTTTCATGTCCTCCGCAACTGGAGAATCAATCCTCATTTTTTCCTGTGTAAATGGATGAATAAAACTCAACTGACTGCAATGAAGCGCCTGCCTTCTTATACCTAAATCCATGGGACCGCCGTACATTTCATCACCCAGCAGCGGACAGCCGATGCTTTCAAAATGAACACGGATTTGATGGGTTCTTCCAGTATGAAGCTGAATTTTTACATAAGCTGAATCTTTCAGCTTTTCAGCCAGCCAGTACTCTGTTTTAGCGTATTTACCATTCTCTGATACCATCCTTTTTAACAAAGAGGACGTATCTCTGCTGATCGGACCAATAATCTCTTCATGTTCAGCTAAAGAATGGACAGCTCCTCCTACAAGAGCATAATAAATCTTAATAACTTGCTTTTTGCGCAGCTGCTGATCAAGGAGCGCATGAGCAAAACCATGCTTGGCAAACAACATGACTCCCGAAGTATCCCGATCCAAACGGGTGACAATATGAACGATCTGATCCGAATACTTCATCCGCTTATAATAACCCTTCACCTGATTTGCCATGGTTTCACTTGTATGATATTGAGAAGGAATAGATGCTATTCCAGCTGGTTTATTTACTATTAAAAAATGTTCATCTTCAAATAGAATATCTAGTCTCCCCTCCGAAGGAAGCATTGTTTCATGCTCTCCTTCGTCTGGAATAACGATCTTCAGCTGATCACCGAACGAAAGCTTAAATAAAACATTTTCCACCCGATCATTCACAGTAATTCGTCCGCCTTGAAATTTTATTTTCGCCAGCAAACCTTTTGAAACACCCTGCTCTTTCAAAAAAGACTTAATTTGCCGAGACTCTTCCTTCTTGTAAACCCATTGAAATTCCATAAATTATCTAGTCCTCGCTAATAAATGCATCCTTGACTCTATTCCAAAAATGCGTATGCTTATAGGAAGCAAAATGTATCCGTTCATCAGCAATGCGATATTGGATGGTATCCACCTCTTCCTGATATATATCTAACTGATCTACAGTAATCATATAATCACCGCGTTCCTTCAAAACAATCGTCACCCATTCTTTACTGGCAATTACCATAGGGGAGCCCAATGTACGAAAAACCCGATTATTTAATGAAGCAATTTCTGCCAGCTGAAAGGCATTAATACTTGGATGAATCACAGCTCCGCCTACACTCTTGTTATAGGCAGTCGAACCTGTAGGTGTAGAAACTGATAACCCGTCGCCTCTAAATCGCTCAAACAGATCATTCTTAATATAGATATCCGCTACCATTGTTCGATTAGAACGTTTAATGGTGGACTCATTTAGTGCTAAAAAATGCTTATCAGGCTGATCATCTCTAAAGCTGATTTTTACATCCAATAAAGGATAGCTGATACTTTTTTCCTGAGACATCAGCAGACTCTCTACAAGCTCTTCCAGTTCATAATCGCGCCAGTCTGTATAAAATCCTAAATGTCCGGTATGGACACCAAGAAATCTCACACTGTTCAACAGGTGACTGAAACGGTGGAAAGCTGAGAGCAACGTACCATCCCCTCCGATGGAAATAACCAGTTGAGGTTCTTGATTCGTTACTTCAATATTTTCCCTCTTTAAAAGTACCAAAAGCTCCTCAGCAACCTTTTTTGATTTATCTTCATTATTATGAACGATCGCCACTTTCATGATCTGCCCCCCTTCCTCCTTAAATTAATACAGTTTCAAATTCTCTACTATGTATAGTTAAGAAGTATTTGAAAAATTTTTTTATAAATTCTTTTTTATGGCTGATCTTCTTTGTAATAGCTTCTTTTATTTTTTCCTCTGCCATGAGAAAATAGGTGTTGTGCTTCCTGAATTTCTTCCCGAATATCTGACATTTCTCCATCCAACTGATACGCAGCCTCTGCTGCGCGCTGCAGTCGGGCATTTAATTCTTCTGGAAAGACTCCCTGATACTTATAATTCAAGGAATGCTCAATCGTTGCCCAAAAATTCATTGCCAGCGTACGGATCTGAATTTCTGCTAAAATCCTTTTTTCTCCAGTCACAAGTTGAACAGGATAAACTATAACCAAATGATATGAACGATATCCGCTCTCTTTTTTATTCGTAATATAATCTCTTTCCTGTACAATTTCCAAATCTTTACGATTCCTAATAATTTCGACAACCTGATAAATATCCTCAACGAACTGACACATAATCCGCAGTCCGGCAATATCCTGCATCTCTTCTTCCAAACGATCCATCGGAATCTTTCGTAAGGAGGCTTTCATGAGAATACTGTCTACAGGTTTTACTCGACCTGTCACAAACTCGATGGGGGTATGTCTGTTAAGCTCATTAAATTGTTTGCGTATCCCACGCAACTTGACTTTCATCTCTCCAACAGCTTGTTCATATGGCGCAAGAAAAAGTTTCCAATCTTTCTCCATATCTCTCCCTCAATTCCCTTGAATTTGACCCAATGCCTATTTTACCATAGACCAATTAAAAATAGGATTTTTTATTCTATTATAAGAATTATCTAAAAAGTCAAATAGTTCAATCACTTTTCTTGACGAAACTATGGAAGTTGTGTGAAAATTAGTACGAAGAAGGTGAGTTTCGGATGAGTAAAGATTTAGAAATTGAATACAAAACATTGCTCTCAAAAGAAAACTTTTTCCGAACTGCTGAGTACTTCAAATTTAAGGAAACAGATTTTTTTATTCAGATGAATACCTATTTCGATACGTTCGACTTTCAACTGAAAGAAAGAGCTATTGGTTTAAGAATTCGTACATTGCCTGATAAAGCAGAGGTAACTCTGAAAATTCCTAATACCGTTGGCTTACTGGAGATTACAGATTCTCTGAGTTTTGAACAGGCGAATAAAATGATCCATGCTTTTAAACTTCCTAAAGAAAGTGAAGTATTTCAAAAACTGAAAGAACTAAACATTGATAGTCCATTGCAAGTTATTGGTGAATTAAAAACAAAAAGAGCACAGAAAAAACTTCCCCAAGGTTTGTTAGCTCTCGATGAAAGTTGGTACAATGATACCCATGATTTTGAACTTGAATTAGAGGTTGAGGATGCTGTTACTGGAAAAATAGCATTTAATGAATTGTTAGACACTCTGTCTATTGAAAAAATTAGCGGTCCTAACAAAATTCAAAGAATGATGCTTTCCGCTCCTTCGCACCTCCGGTAGTAAAATAATTGAGCAGATTAGTTTCTTTTATTCTGTTTTTTTGTTAAATTACAAGGATTAGTTCATGTTGCGGAGATTGTCAAAGTGTCGAATTGGAGGAAGTATGAATGATTGAAATTTATTTGTTCGTGAATCCATTAGGGAGTATTTGTCTAGATATTGAAAGAGAGATACTTACATTTGCTCAGGCGGAAAATAGGAAAATTCAATTACGTTTGATCCCTTTGGTGAACATGAAAACAATTGACTTTCTGCTTAAAGTACATGGAATACACCCTAGTGATATTAAAGGAAGAAATCAACTGTTTGAAACAACCTATTCTGCTGCATTAGATTTCAAAGCTGCACAGCTGCAGGGAAAAAAGAAAGGCCGTCATATTCTCCTGAATCTTCAAAGTATGATTACTGAAAGCGGAGTTGGCTATTCACCTGATTTAGCCGAAACCTTGATTGTTGATGCAGGCGGAGATTTAGAAATGTTTAAAAATGATCGTAAATCCAGTTTTGTTAAAGAGTCATTTCAAATAGATCAGCAAATTGCAAGAGAAATGGGAGTTACTCAGCATCCATCTACAGTTATTTATAATTATGCCTGTGATAGAGATTATGGTGTATTAGTGGAGGGAGACATATCCATTCAGCAAATCGAACGATTGTGTGAAACATCCGAAAAAAATTATCTTCATTTTCATGATTCGCTTGAGTTGGCAGACAATAACGAACAGTCCGTTCCAAAAGGACATTTACATTTACTTTAAAAGAAGGAAACAGCCGAATAAATTGCTGCTTCCTTCTTTTATTGTTCATAATCTTTATCCGAGCAGACCCTCTTCTCATTTTAAATCCAGAAGCAGCAATAACAAATTATCTTCGCTTCAGTCAACTGTTTTTCTACTCATTTGAATAAAATCTAGTTCTTTTCCAATGTCTCTATCAACTCTTCCAGTTCTGCCAGGCGTGATTCAAATACTTTCATCGCATCTTCTATATAAGCCGGTTTTGTCATATCAACACCTGCTTTTTTCATCACCTCAATCGGATAATCACTACTTCCGGATTTTAAATAGCTCAAATATTTTTCCAAAGCTTCAGGCTCCTGCTTAATAATCTTGTCTGCAAGTGCAGAAGCAGCGGAAAATCCTGTTGCATATTGATAAACATAGTAGTTATAGTAGAAATGCGGAATTCTAGACCACTCTGAAGCAATCTCTTTGTCCTCAGCGACTTCCGGTCCATAATATTTTTGATTCAATTCTGCATAGTTTTCATTTAAATATTCACTGGTCAAGGGTGTTCCCTTCGCATCCTCAACATGGATAAATTGTTCAAATTCAGCAAACTGAGTCTGACGGAAAATTGTTCCTTTGAAACCATCTAAATAGTGATTTAACACATAGGCCCTTACCCGAGGATCTGCCTCTGTTTCCAAAAGATATTCAGTCAAAATATTTTCATTCGTTGTTGATGCAATCTCTGCAAGGAAAATCGAATAATCTCCGTATACATAAGGCTGATTATTTCTTGTAAAGTAGCTGTGAACACTATGTCCCATCTCGTGAACCAGTGTATACAGCTGATCAAGGCTGTCATGCCAGTTTAACAAGATATATGGGTACGTATCATAAGCACCTGACGAATATGCTCCGCTGCGCTTTCCCTGATTTTCCACTACATCAATCCAGCGATTATCAAAGGCCTCGTTTACAACATTTAGATACTCTTCTCCCAATGGAGCCAATGCTGTCACAGCTTTATCTTTTGCTTCTTCATAGGAATATCTTACAGGTGCATCACCCAATATTGGCGTATACATATCGTACATATGAAGCTCCTCAAGATTCAACAGCCGTTTTCTCAGGCTTACATAGCGATGCAATAATGGCAGGTTTTTATTGACTACTTCCAAAAGTGTTTCATAAACACTTTCCGGTATATGATTATTGCTTAGTGCTGCTTCTCTGGCAGAGCTGTAATTTCTGATTTTCGCTTTAAAATTATGTGTTTTTACGTGCGAAGACAAAGTGGATGCAAACGTATTGTTAAACTGTTCATAAACACTGTAAAGTCCTTTAAATGCTGCCTCTCTTACCTTTCTGGAAGTACTCTCCATTAGTTGACCGTAAACTCCATGACTTAATTGAACTTTTTCACCCTTTTCGTTTTCAATCACAGGGAATTTTAAATCAGCATTATTCAAAATGGAAAATGTATTGCTTGAAGCTCCAAAAATTTCACTTGCTCCAGCCAATAAAGCTTCCTTATCCTCAGTCAATACATGGGCGCGACTATCTAAAATATTCTCAATGAAGTGTTTGTATGATTTCAATTCAGGCATTTCTTCAAAATAACCCCATATTTCTTTATCAGTAAGTGAAAGTACTTCCGGCTCAAACCAAGCTACAGCTTCACCAACTTTTGAATATAATGTTGCAGCCCTTGAATATAACGCCTGCTGTTCTGAATTCGCAGTATCCTGATCGTTTTTTAAATGCGCGTACACATAGATCACTTCAATTTTTCTATAGACATCCAGCAGATATTCAATACCAGACAAAAACGCTTTGCTGCCATTTCCAAGCGTTCCTTTTATTTGTTCAGCTTTCGTTATTTCCTCTGAGAGCTGACTATATGCTTTTTCGAAAGCTTCGTCATCTTTAAAAATAGCAGTTAAGTCCCACGTTAATTCAGTTGCAAGTTCTTCTCTTTTTGGTAATTGTTTTGCATCGCTCATATACATTACTCCCTTCATTCATATTATCTATAGTATCATATTTTTAATGGAGTACCAGTCTTTATCACTCGACCAGTACCGAGCTTTTTAAAGGGTGTTTTTGATTTAACTGACAGACTATTTACATTTTCTGTTACAGTAAAAAAATCAGCAGAATAAGGTTCCTGCTTTAGCAAGTCAAAGGTCATTAGACTCTCAATCAAATAGCAAACATACCACTCTATCAAGTCACCTTTAAAAACCAGCGGAAAATCATAAAGGATATCTTGTTTAATGATAAGCTCATACACAGCTTTATAGATATCCAGTTTTGAAATTTTTTGTAGTTTTGCCTTCAGCAGATATTCCCAAATTCGATGACGAAGAATAAATGCAGGTGCTTTGAAAATAAATGTTTGATTGATCGTATAATAAAACCAGGGATGAAGCTCCAGCAAATGTAAGTACCTTTCATAGAAATATGCCTGTTCATTCATAATATTCCGGTCTTTTGCAATCAGCTTTCTAGTAATTGTCCGATAATTTTTACTCATTTCCAGTTTAAGCTGATATCTTCTATAATGAAGTAAAGGCGCTCCGAAATTCCCTTGCAATAGTTCACCTAAATTTCCATAAAAAAATGACCAGCTTCTACTTCCATAATAAAGGTGTTTTTCCGAATCCTCTTCCAAGTGGTAGTGAAAAGCCAGCTGCTCTTTTTTCCAGTCTGCAGACCATATATGGAAGCCCAGTTCTTTTGTATAGTTGCAAAATTGTTTTGTACTGTCCTTTAATCTCTCTGGATTCCACAGCTTGGTCCCGCAAATCCATATCGGCTGATAGCCATGCTTTATGTAAGTAAGTGTCCTTTTCAACATTTTTTCAGGTGCTAATATACTACACTGAATTTCCACTGCCAAGTGACCAATCAGTATATCAGGACGCTGCTTTAAGTCCGGCAGATAAACTTCAAGCTGGTAGTCTATTTTAGATCGAAGACACCATTCTGCCAACGTACGTTTCAGCCATAAATGTTCTTCGGTCTCCTGCTCTCCGGAATATACACACGACTGATTAGACAGATGAGCGAAATGTGGAATTCTTATTTTTCCTATTTTTAAACGAACATGCTGATAACAAATTGGACAGCTAAATACCGTTGCCTTCCAGCCATTTATCTTATCCCGGTCAGTCTGTATCAGCGTGACTAATTTTCCTGTATCAGTTTTTGCAGTCAGCATTATAATCACCTCTGAATATAATACGCAAAAAAATAAGTATCCATCTCCAGTTTCCAATTTTTTTATACAACAAAAAAACCGAATCAGTCGGTTATTAACTGATTCGGTCTGACAAGTTTGTTATTGAAAGTAGTATCTCGTTAATTCTATTGCATTACGTTCCATAATACAACTTCCGTATTCATTAAGAACTTCAGGAGTAACAGATGCTACCTGCCCAAATTCTAGTAATTTTGACCATTCATTCTCCATCTCGTGGACAGAAACTTCATCTAAAAAGAATATAACCTGTAAAAAATATTTTTCTTTATATTTATATAGGTTGGCAAGCATTGTCTTTGCATATATTTCATTAGCCAATTGAATCATTGCATCAAAACTGCTCAATTCAAGAACAAAAGTTCGGACACTGTCATCAACCAGATCTTTTGTCTCATCCACATAGCTTGCTTCAAGTTGTTTTCTGATCATCTCACTTGCTTCATCAGAACTTAAGTCATTGAAGCTGCCAATATTAGGAACATCATCAACAGAAGCGTTCTTACTGATGAACAATTCTAAACCATCACTTTTAGGCAGGACCTGAAAAGTAACAGCTTCACTTCCCTGAAACTCATCCTCAATATCCACTTCTTCCAAAATACTGTAGAAAAAGTTTTCTACTTCCTTATGATTCCCCAACAAATCCAGGAAAGTAATCCCACGATCTGCCAAGTCTTCATTACCAATCAATACTCGAATTGTATTTTCATTAATATGTTCCATTTCCATCTGGTTCCACCTCGCTTTTTGCTCAAGTCAGGAAACTACTTCTAGGTTAATTGTATAGCAATCACCTCAAAAGTAAAGAGAAAAGTTCATTTATTTGAAAAATAAACACCAGACATTATAAATTTCATAATAAATAAAGTTACTGTTAACTCTGGAAAAAGTATTTGCCGACAAAAAAAAGAGTCCTACACAATTTAACAAGTAAATGTGAACAGAACTCTTTAAAACCTGCAGGAATAAACGGACAGAATCAGTAAGTATCCTGCATTATTTTATTTGTAACTATTTTGGGACTTTGTCCAAACTTCTCAATACCACAATAATTAACTTACAGTTTTATAAACCAGCCATCAATTGTGCCTGGCGTAACTCAAGTTGACGAACGTCTCTTGACAAAAAGCGTCTGATTTCATCTTCGTTAAAGCCAACCTGCAGTCTCTTGTCATCGATCATGATTGGTCGACGCAACAATCCTGGATTGTCTTTAACCAATTCTAATAAATCTTGCAGTGGAAGTTCATCAAGATCCATGTTTAACTTTTGGAAGACTTTAGAACGAGTAGAAATAATTTCTTCTGTTCCATTTTCTGTCATTCTTAAAATTGCTTTCAATTCAGAAATATCTAACGGTTCAGAAAAAATATTTCTTTCTTTAAAAAGAATTTCATGTTCTTGTAACCACGCACGAGCCTTTCGACATGAAGTACAACTTGGGGAAGTATACAGTGTCAACATTGCGCATCACTCCTCTTATGAGTTAGTTATTTTATTTAGAAAAGAAGTTATATTAGATTTCTCTTCCAAATACAGTATACCGAATTTCAAGTGGAAATACTAGAGGATTTTGAAGAAAAAAAATGTTTTTTGTAATTTTCTCTCTATTTATTTTACTAATAAAGTCAAATTAATACCTTTGAGTAATAACGTTATAACATTCCTTATCTTCCTGTAATAATTTTCACAACTATTACAGCTGAAAAAACTGTACTATTATCATCTTTTCAGAGACGAAAGAATTGATATGGGATTTAGTACCTGTCTAAAAACGCTAGTATGCCGATCGATTTAAAGCTAAGTTGGGCTTTTAATCCAAGAAATGTGCTGACAACTATCCAATAGTATTATATATGAGACTGCTGGATAGGAGACGAACAGTCGAAGAAGCGCAGGAGCAAGCTTTTAACCCAAAAATGAATTATTGCTAATTCATCTGATTGTCATTCTGCTGAAACAAGGGGGCTGATTTCGTTTAAAGATTGAATATTTACACATTCAAAGCTTACCGTCTGCATACAGCTATTTCTTTTTGACACATTTATCCCCAGCAGAGCAGTGCATGTCATCCTGCTAACGCTCCTAGATGAGCTAGTCTTTATTCAAAGAACATTTATCGAGGCTTGCGCATATAGCATGTCTTGTATGTCCTTAAGACATACGACGAGCATTCGAAAAAGCGTGGGAGCAAACTCCTGATAAGGATCTAAATTTTAACCCATTTATCTCTATCAGAGTATTGCCTACCATCTCACTAGTTTATTTATCTTAGTGAGACTGGCAATTTCATTAGATGTTTCTACACAAGTGAAACTGACAAAATATCCTCCAATTCTTTGGGTGAATTTTAGCAAATTCAACGGATCGTCGAACACATACCATCCCACTAGATGTTCCTGCAGCAATGGGACTGGCAACTCATTCCCTCCATAGTTTCCAGACACATCCTGGAAAAATTTCTGTTCTTTTCATTTTATTAATTGTATACTGTTTTATAAGCGCAATTAAGAAAATAGGGTGGTTAATTATGGAAACAATTTTTTCAGGTATTCAGCCTAGCGGAGTACCAACAATCGGCAACTATATCGGTGCACTAAAGCAGTTCATTAACCTACAGAATGAATATAACTGTTACTTTTGTATTGTCGATGAACATGCAATTACTGTACCTCAGGACCCTCAAAAATTAAGACAGCAGACACGCAGTCTTGCTGCACTTTATCTGGCGGTTGGAATCAATCCTGACAAATCAACAATCTTTATTCAATCTGAAGTTTCAGCTCATGCTGAGGCTGCCTGGATTATTCAATGCAATACAACAATTGGTGAACTGGAACGGATGACACAGTTCAAAGATAAATCTCAAAACAATGGAAGAGCAGGTGTCAGCGCCGGTCTTCTGACTTATCCTCCATTGATGGTTGGGGACATCATCCTTTACAATGCGAACTTAGTTCCTGTTGGAGAGGACCAGAAGCAGCATTTGGAATTGACACGTGATTTCGTAGAGCGTTTTAACAAACGTTATGCACAGCCAAATCAGGAGATTCTTACAATGCCTGAAGTACAAATTGCAAAATATGGCAGCCGAATCATGAGTTTACAAAATCCAGCAAGTAAGATGAGCAAATCAGACAGTAATCCTAAAGGCTTCATTTCCATGCTGGATACTCCAGATGTAATTCGCAAAAAAATTAAATCAGCAGTGACAGATTCTACAGGAATTATTGAATATAATCCAGAAAATAAACCAGGAATTTCAAACCTGCTGAGTATTTACTCCGCTGCAACAAATCGTTCTGTTGACGAACTAGTTGCTTCCTATGAAAATAAAGGCTATGGAGAATTCAAAGCAGATGTTGCAGAAGCAGTTGTATCCCTCCTTTCTCCAATTCAGAAAAGACATCAGGAAATTCTCGCTTCAGATGAATTAGATGACATATTAGACCGCGGCGCAGAACGAGCTCGTTTTGTCGCAAATAAAACATTGCAGAAAATGAAAAACGCAGTGGGGTTGGGGAGAAAAGTCAGAAGAAAATAATAAATAAATAGACAAAAAAATGAGTTTGGAACAGAATTAAAGTTCCAAACTCTCTTCATATCTAAACCCGAATAAACGGCGGGACAAAAGCAAAAATTCTTTTTGCGACGAGTAACCGCAGGAGCAACTCCTTCGGAATTAAGCCGAACTATCCTGAAAATATGAGAAACTACTTTCGGATAGTCCTTCTTAATTCTCGGAGCTGATCGCTTTTGTCCCGACCTCACTTTATCTTTTAAACTGAGCATCATGAAGACGTCGATAATGTCCGCCTTTATCCATCAGCTCCTGATGGGTTCCTTCTTCGAGGATTCCTTTATCACTAACCACAATGATACGTGTTGCATGCTTAATTGTAGCCAGTCGATGAGCAATAATCAGCGTTGTTCTGCCGGCAGCCAGTGAATTCAATGATTCCTGAATAACCTGCTCTGTTTCTGTATCAAGAGCTGATGTTGCCTCATCTAAAATCAGAATAGGTGGATTTTTGAGAAACATCCGTGCAATTGCTACACGTTGTTTCTGCCCGCCGGAAAGTTTTACTCCCCGCTCCCCAATGATTGTGTCCAAGCCTTCAGGAAGTAAATCAATGACTTTTTCCAGATGTGCAAGCTTAACAGCCTGTTGAATTTCTTCCTCCTTGGCATCCAGATTTCCATAGGAGATATTCTCGCGAATCGAACCAGGAAACAGAAAAACATCTTGTTGAACAATACCGATTTGGTTTCTTAAAGATGCAAGAGTCATCTCCCGAATATCCATACCGTCAATTGTAATTTCTCCGCCCGTCACATCATAGAATCTTGGCAGCAAATTACACAATGTTGTTTTACCGGAACCGCTCTGTCCCACGAAAGCCACCGTTTCTCCCTTTTGAATCGAAAGATTAATATGACTTAAAACCTTTGTGGCATCTGCGTATGAAAATGAAACATCTTTATATTCAATATCCCCTGTTAAATGTGTAACCGCAACAGCATTGGGACGATCTAGAATGGTCGGTTTCTTATCCATTTCTTCGGCAAAGCGTTTAAATCCTGCAATTCCCTTTGGATAACTTTCAATCATCGTATTTACTTTTTCAATTGGACGAACGAAAACATTGGCCAGTAGAATAAAAGCAACAAACTCTCCCTGAGTAAGCTCTCCTTTAATAATATAGTACCCGCCAAAAATCAGTGTAAATAAGTTAATTAGACGAATCATCAAATAATTGTAAGCTGAGCTGATTCCCATAATCTTATAAAATAGGATTTTTGACTGTCTATATGTTTGATTTAATCCCTCAAAACGCTCACTTTCGAACGGTTCGTTGGCAAAGGATTGTGTCACTCGAATCCCGCTTACAGAAGCTTCCACTCCTGCATTAAACTCCCCCAGATTATCATAAATTCTGGTATTAACCTTTGTCATTTTCTTATTAAAGAAAATCAGGGCAATTGCAATGAACGGAATTAGTACAAATGTAGCAAGCGCCAGTTTGACATGAAAGCTCAGCATCAGCAGGAATGAACCCAATAAGGTCATAATCGTAATGAAAATATCCTCCGGTCCATGATGGGCAACCTCAGAAATTTCGAATAAATCTGTTGTTAAGCGACTCATCAGTTTCCCCGTTTTCTGATTGTCATAATATTCAAATGGCTGAGTTTGCAAATGCTGATACAGCTCCCTGCGCATATCAGTTTCTATATTGACTCCAAGCTTGTGTCCAAAGAACACAACAATATATTGGAGAATTGTATTGAGAACATAGAAAACAAACAAACCAAAACAAGCCAAGGCAATTAAACGAAAATTTCCTTTCGGCATCAGCTTGTCCAAAACCTGATTAACAACCACTGGAAAAGCCAGCTCTAAAAGTCCAGCCAAAACTGCACAGCTGAAATCCAATAAAAATAATCCCTTATATGGTTTATAATAACTAAAAAAACGTTTTAACATGTCATCGTCCCCCTCCTTTTCACATGCACGCCTCCTATTATACGAAAAGAAAATTTGAGATGCAAAAGAAGTTGGTAAATTTTGTAAAAACATCTGAAAATTTCTTTATTCTGCTGAAAATCGAGAAAATACATCAAAGTCGCCTGATCTCATCTGTGTCCATTTTTTGTACTGTCAAAATACATGCATCGAACCTAACAGCTTCTGTCTTCATAACTTAGGGGGGGAGCTGTTTTATTTGTTTAAATCTGCCCTTTCTTATTGTAAATAGCTTAAAATATATTTATTTAAGCCTGAATTTAGTCTATCATTCAAAACCAGCTTTGTTTTTTTTAATAAATCAATTACAATGAAAGAGTTAAATATTTTTCTGAAACTAAAGTGTGTCTGAAAAGTTAGTGGCATTTGAATTTTTCAGTGATTTTTGTTGAAATCAAGGAAGAAAACACAGCTTATGTGGTTCATAAGCGAGTATTTATGACGATGCATTCTATAAAAATCATCAAACTATTCACCGCTTGAGTTTTCAGACACACCCTAATCAAAAGGAGTTGTTTTTGTTGTTAAAGTCCGTTGTGTTTGATGTTGATGATACTGTTTATGACCAGCAGGTTCCTTTTTATTCTGCTGTAAAAAAGATTTTCCCTACATTTCCTAATGAAGAGATACCCAAATTCTATATTCGCTTCCGTCACCATAGCGACAGTGTTTTTGAAAAAACAACTTCTGGTGAATGGTCATTGGCAATTATGCGCTTTTATCGATTAGCTGAATCTCTGAAAGATTTTGGCTGGTCCTCGTTAACAGAAAAAGAAAGCTGCGCTTTTCAACAGGTCTATGAAGATGAATTAGGGAATATCCAGATGCATCCTGAAATCGTTCGAGTATTTGACTATTTAAAGGGAAAACAGATTCCCTTGGGGATTATTACAAATGGCCCCACTGACCACCAGTACAAAAAGATTAAACAGTTAAAAATCGAAGCATGGATTCCATCTGACAATATCTTTATTTCTCAAAGTACCGGTTTTCAAAAACCTCAAAAAGAAATTTTTGATCTAACTGCGAAACAGATGCAGCTTGATCCTCAGACTGCTCTTTATATCGGAGACAGCTTTGAAAATGATGTCGTTGGTGCGCATAATGCTGGTTGGCATTCTTTATGGCTCAATCACAGATTAAGAGATAAACCAAAAAATACGGAAGCATCCTCTCTAAAAGAATTAACTTCCTTCGATAAACTTTTTGATACAGTTTCCTCCTTCATCTAGTAAAAAAAAAGGGTTGTGACAGAGCTTCTTCATAAGAGCTTGATCCTACACTTCTTATGAATGCTCGACTCATACAAAGACTGGAACACCGTTTATTCGGCTTTAGGGGTACTTATATCACGATCCCTCCTAAAAGTCTTTGTATGTCTCTGCGGTTAGCTACCTTCTATTTAAATTTGAATGTGTAAGCATTCAATCTTTAAACAGAGTCCATCCCCTTGATCCAGCAGAATGCTAGACAGACGACAATCTTTAAAGGTGAAACATTCACCCCATAATTGGAGCAGCTGCCAATTAATAGGAGAGAACAACGCGACATTTTCTGCTGCGTTATTCCCGTGCTGGATGCACGTTTCTTGGATTAGAGTCATAACTTAGTCAATACACTACCAGAAAAAGTATTCTATTTTTTAACACAAAAGCATTTTTTTATTTGATAATAATTTTTTTCTTCTCGCCTTTAATAGTCAGTGTAAAGCTCAATGATTTTATCTCTTTAGGCAAATTATTTTTAACTGAAATTTCACCATTAGTAAAGGTAAGTCCAGCAAATCCATAGATTAAGCCTAGCCAAGAACCTCCCATATTAGCCGCATGAATCCCATGACTGGCATTTCCTTGATGATCTTCTAAATCCATTATTGCTGCTTCTTTAAAAAATTGATATGCCAGCTCTTTTCTGCCTAGCTTACTTGCTGCGACACCATACACTGCTTTGGAAAGTGAACTATCATGTGTAGTTAATGGTTCGTAAAAATCAAAGTCACGAGCGACTTGCTCAACAGGAACATCGAAAAGCATATGAGCTAAAATAGTATCTGCTTGTTTCAAAACTTGATACTTATAAATAATCATTGGATGGTAATGTAAGAGCAATGGATAGTTTTCCTCAGGCGTATTTTCAAAATCCCATATCTCTTTGCTTAAAAATGTATCATCCTGATTAGTAATCATCAAAGTCTCATCAAAGCTAAAATACATTTGATCAGCACACCGCTGCCAATGCTTTGCTTCATCGTTATTTTTGTTCAGCCGATTTGAAAGCTGAACTGCATAATAGAGATTATTTTGTGCCATTTTATTTGTATAATAATTATTATTCACTAACGCAGTATATTCATCAGGTCCAGTTACTCCATGAATTTCAAAGCCTCGCTTTGAAAAAAAGCCGTAACTTGACCAAAATCTAGCAGTTTCAAAAATTAATTCACTATTTATCTCAATAAACTCGGCATCCCCTGTTACTTTTTCATATAGTTCAAATGCATAGGTGATATCTGCATTAATATGAACTTGTGCCGTTCCAGCAGGATAATAAGCAGAGGTTTCTTCACCATTGATTGTACGCCAGGCAAAAAGAGCCCCATTCATTCCCAGTTCTTTGGCTCTATCTTGTGCTTTGGGCAAAATATTTATACGGTAGGTTAATAAGCTTTTAGCTATTTCCGGTTGTGTATAAATAAAGAAAGGCAATAGATAAATCTCCGTATCCCAAAAATAATGTCCTTCGTATCCTTCTCCTGTTAGTCCCTTAGCACAAAAATTGCTAAAGCCATCACGTCCTGCCGAGTTAAAGAGGTGGTATAAATTGAAACGAATTCCTTTTTGAAGCTGAGCATCACCTTCTATTTCAATATCTGAGCTTTCCCAAAAATTTTTGAAAATTTCGATTTGTTGTTCTTTAAGCTCATCATAGTGAACAGAGTCAAATTTATTTTCACGAGAAATTTGATAGAGCTGTGTGAAAGTCGTTATCTCCCCTTCATCAATTAACAACTCTTCAGAAAAAGTATCAAACCTGACATGCAGACTCAGGCAGCTATTTGGTGTAGTAAATTTATTTCCTTCGTGAAGCAAATTAACGCTGATTTTTTTAATTCTTGGATCAAATTCAAGGCTCTCCTCCACTGAAATAGGGATTGCCTTTTTAGTAATTTGTATTTTTCCGGAAAAATTGATTGCTCTAATCCTAATCTTTTGAGCATAAGTAGTTCGATTGAAATGGCTGGTAAAGCTTTCAAGCTCATATTCAATTTTTTTTCCATCAGCTGTTTTATAGATAAATATTTCTGTTAGAATACCTCGTTTCATATCCAACTCGACATTCATAGAACACAAAGAAAGATTGTCATCTCCGTCAATAGCCAGTTCCACACTTCTTAAGTCAAATAAATTAACCATTGTTTGATGATTTTTGGCATATCCATATGCATTTTCTCCATAGTTAATCTCATTACTTTCATAAAATCCATTCAAAAAAGTACATGGATTACTTTCCTTTATCGGCATAGGCAGACTAGCACGAACACCTATAGCACCATTTGCTTGAGCAAATAAAGTTTCAATATTTTGAACAGAGGTATTTCCTAAATCATCTAAAGTTAAAATAAAATCATTAATCATCTATTTCTTACTCCTAATTCATAATTATATTTTTAGGTAATCTAAGAATAAATAAACATTTTACTCAGATTATTTATTCCTAAATAGTTCTCTAAACAGCAGTTTGCCTAGTACGTGTTCTAGTGTCTTGTCCGGAAATTACTCTTCTGTAAAACACAACTGCAAGAATCGTCATGGTTAAACATTCGGGCAGTGAGCCGCAAGCGACTCGGCTGCGAAATTTGGTTGTCCGATTCCATTGCTGAATCAAGTTAAATCAGCTGTAACGATCCTTGTAAGACAGCTGCTGATTCCCGATTTTCCTTTAATACTATGGAAATTCTTGATTGTCCGATCTTTTTGTTTTTCACTGACTCAAACACATATCCTATCATTTCTTTCTCTTACCAAACAGCTCTTATTTAACCGTATTCGACTATTAACAAGGGTTTATCAACAAAAACAGAGAAAATAAATCTACAGATAAGAATGCTGGGGCGTGTCTGAAAAGTTAGTAAGATTTGAATTTTTCAGTGACTTTAGTTGAAATCAAGGAAGAAAACACGGCTTATATGGTTCATAAGCGAGTATCTATGACAATGAGTTCTATAGTATTCACCGCTTGAGTTTTCAGATACCCCCTAAGATAAAATCTATTTCTCACCATCCATCCGAACACCTTGCAGAAAGTATTTATTAAAAATAACATACAATATAACAATTGGAATGATGGAGATAATACTTGCCGGCATAATTTGATCCCAGCGTTGACCAGCATTTTGTGATTTAAATGTTTGCAGTCCTAATGTCAAAGTATACTTAGATGGTGTTGTCATGTAAAGCATCGGTTTTAAGAACTCGTTCCAAAAACCCATAAAGACAAAAACAGCTTGAGTCGAAATGCTGGGTTTAGCTAAAGGCATTACAATTCTAAAGAAAGTTCCTGTTCGAGATAATCCATCAATTGTTGCCGCTTCTTCTACCTCTTGAGGGAAGCTCAAAAAGAACTGCCGCATCATAAAAATATTTCCGATATTAATTGCAGCGGGTAAAATCAAGGCTGTAAAGCTGTCCTTCATCCCAAGACTTGAAATAATTAAGTAGTTGGGAATTAATAAGACCTGAGCAGGCACCATCATCATTGCCAGCATTCCCCAATAAATTCGCTCACGACCTGGAAAGGTAATCCGAGCTAAAGCATATCCGGCCATTGTATTCAAAAATAAATTGACTGCTGTACCTATGATCGATACAATCAATGAGTTCATAAACCAACGTGGAAAATTTTCACTTCGTCCTAAAATATATTGATAATTCGCCAATGTAAAATCGCCGCCAAAAATATTCATTCCACCGGAAACAATCTCTTTTAACGGCTTAAAGCTTGCAGCTACCGCCCAAATAAATGGATAGAAGGTTATCAAAGCATATAAAATCAAGATCACATACAATAAAATTTTAAAAAATTGCTGTTTTTTTGTCTTTTTCATTATTTTCCTCCATTTAATTTTTCAGCGATACGGCTTACAATAAAAATTATTATCGATAAAACAACAGCTAAGGCTGCGGCAAATCCCATGGTTGGCATTTGTCCAAATGCATTTTGGTAAATTAAAAGACTGAGTGTCAGAGTAGAATTATTAGGCCCGCCGCTTCCGTTACTAAAGATATACGCTTGGTCAAACATTTGAAAAGTTCCTATAATTCCTGTTATTATGACGTACGTTGTGATTGGTCGCAGATAAGGGATCGTAACAAATCGCAGCTTTTCTAAGGCATTCGCTCCATCAATTTCAGCTGCTTCATATAGAGAATAAGGTAAGTCCACTAAGGATGCAAGATAGATAGTCATAAAATAAGGTACAGTTGACCAGATATTCATTGCCATAATAACCTTTAATGCATATTCTGGTTCCTGCAAAAAATTGATTGGCGTATTATACAAACCTAAATTTATTAAAAAATCATTGATGGGTCCATTGATATTAAATAAGAACATAAAGATGATTGTCAAAGCGCTGGAGCTCGTCAGTGTAGGTAAAAAATATATCATCCGAAAAACTTTCTTTCCTCTAACATCACGGCTTGCTAGAACATACGCCATTACAAGGGCTATGATTGTTTGAATAGGAACAACGAACAGAGCAAAAACTGCCGTATTTTTCAAAGCGATTAAGCTCCTTGTATCTTTAAATATATTTATATAGTTTTCAAAGTTATTCCACGTATACTCACCAGTAAATAAATCAACTTTATTGAATGATAAATAGATAGCAAAAACAATTGAAATAACAAAAAATACCAACAAAACTAGAAGTGCAGGTAGGATAAAAGCATAACCTTGCATTATTTTATTGATTTCTCTTTTTGATTTTTTCACTCTTTTTTCCATTTTTTCCTCCTTAAGACCAACCATCTTTATTCTAACAAGCTTAAAGAATGTTCCGAGTGAGTTCAGGACAAACACTCATGAAAACTTTTGTCCCCATGAGTGTTTGCCTTGACCTCCTACGCAGCTTATTCAGCTTTTTTAATATCTTCAATGGCTTGCTTGTCAGCTTTTTTCATTGCATCTTCCAGAGTTGTTTTCCCAGAAGCAACATCCGGCCAATAATTCATATAAGCATTATTAATCGTAGTCAGGCTGGTTCCTTTTTGCCAGACAGTAGAATAATCAACTGCAGTGAGATGAATCTTCAAATCTTCATTTTTACTAACATCTGCTGTTTCTGCTACATCATCTCGTGTTGGTAATGTTCCAGTACCATTTACCCATTTCGCCATACCTTCTTTACCAGTAGCAAATTTGATCCAAGCATCTGCCAAAGCCGAGCTGTTCGTTCCGGCGTATTTGCCCCAGCCAACAGAGAACATCATGCCGCCTTCTTCTCCTTTGTATGTCGCCATTGGTGAAACTGAAAAGTTGATATCTTTAAATTCATCTTTCAACGTTTGATACACCCAGTTTCCTTCATCCATCATTGCAATTTTCCCTGTACCAAATGCTTCTCCATTCCACCCGGCACCAATCTCTTGAGGGGTTACTACAGCATCCGTACCAATCAATTCTTTAAGAATAGACAGATTATTTACAACATTTTCATCTTCAAGGTTAGGCATACCATCTTCCATTATCGGCTCCGCTCCATCACGGGCCGCCAAATGATAGGCGCGCGAAAGTTCGGCAGTATAGCTCATTGCTTTTACTTTTCCCTCCCCATACTTTTCATCTAATTTTTTTTGAAAACCCGGCAACCAATCGATTAACTCTTCATAAGAGCCGGGAACAGAGTCAGGATCAACACCAACCTCTTCAAAAATACCTGTATTTTTATACAAAGCTAATGTTGAAAAATCTTTAGGAATAGCATAAAGATTGCCATCATCACTAAATGAATTTATCAAATTTTCATAGTATTTATCTGCTGAAAATCCTTCTTTATCTAATGGTGCAAGAGCTTTTTTACTTACTAAAAATGGAAAATATGAGGAATCTACATAAAATGCATCCGGTGCTGTTTTACCGATTAAATCTGTTTGAATTTGCGTATTATAATCTGTATATGTTTTTAAACTTACTTTTGCGCCTGTCTCTTCTTCAAAATCCGTTATCAAAGATTTTAAGGATTTTTCTTCTGACTCATTTCCTCCCCAAACACCTAATTTCAAGGTCTTACCATTAAAATCAGTCTCATCTTTTCCATTATCAGAGCTGTTGTTTCCACATGCAACCAAACTAATTGAAGCAACAGCTAAAATCCCAACCATAAATAATTTTCTCCATTTTTTCATAATCATCCTCCTAAGATAGTTGTAATCGATCTTTTAATGTGTAATTTTTCCCTTTTGAAATAAACGTTATATCAGCTCCATTCGCTTCTTTTGTCAATTCAAATCCATCGCTAGTTACTTTAACAGTGATAGACTGTCCTTGATAATCAAATCCATACGTTAATTCTTTCCAGGCATTTGGCAGATGAGGTTCAATTCTCAGCTGCCCTTCAATCATACGAACACCGCCATAGCCAAAAACAATCATTTGCCAGATTCCTCCGAGACTTCCAGCATGAATACCATCATCTGAAGATTTCATGTATTCACCCATATCAATGTTGCAGGCTTTTTTGAAGAATTCATAGGATTCGTCTAGTTTCCCAAGATCAGCAGCAAGAATGGCATGTGTGGAAAGACTCAGTGAACTATCGTGAGTTGTTTTTGGTTCATAGTAGTCAAAGTTTTTTAATTTCAGTTCATGAGAGAATAATCCTTCGAACAAGTATAAGAGCAATAATACATCTGCTTGCTTTGTTATTTGCATTTCATTTACTTGCTCTAAATTATAGTCATGAAACAATCCATCAACTCCATCTACTGCCTTATAGTTAGACAAATCAATGACTTCCTTCTCTAAATATGAATCATCCTCTGGAATAATCCCCTCTTCTGTAGGCTGTGGTAAAAAGATTTTATCGACCTTTTGTTCCAGGTCACTGAGTACACGCTCCAATTCCAATTTTTGATTCAGCTTTTCAAAAAGGACAGGTTGATTTTCTTTGAGTTCTTCAGCTAAATTTAGAGCGTAAGTGACATTCCAATGTGCTGTATAATTTGTATAGGCATTATTGTTAACATGCTCCTTATATTCATCTGGTCCAATAACATCTCTAATCTCATAGCAGTCCTTTTCAGTATTGTACTCCAACCTGCTTCCCCAAAACTTAGCAGTATCAAATAGAATTTCATAAGCTTTTTCCTCTGCAAATTCTTTATCCCCGGTAACATCAATGTACTGCTTTACTCCAAACGTTACATCGCTTGTAATATGCTGCTCAATGAAGCCTGACCAAATTTTGGTTGATTGTCCTGTGACAATATCTGCAGCACCCCAAACTGGTGTTACTTCTCCATCAGTCGGATTTGCTGCTTCCCATGGATATTGGGCTCCTTCATATCCATTTGCTTTTGCTTTTTTATGAGCACCATCGAGACCTAAATATCGATAGGTCACTAAGCTCTTAGCGATATCAGAGTGTGTGAAATTAAAATATGGCAGCATAAAAATTTCTGTATCCCAAAAAGTGTGTCCTTTATAGCCTTCCCCACTCAAACCTTTGGCACCAATATTCATTCGATTATCATGAGCAGGTGTCATTATGTGTAAATGATATTTTGCAAAATGGATAGCTAGTTGATCTTTAAAATTTTCTGATTCAATTTTGATAGGGTGTTTATTCCAAATCTCTTCCCATTTTCTTGACGATTCATTTAACAGATCATCAAAAGAATGCATTTCGATTTCTTTCATTTCAGAAATAGCCGTTTGGCGAATGGCAGCTGCCTGATGATTAGAAAGATCATTATCAATAGAGGTATAGACACTCATTCTTTTTTCTATCAAAGCGCTTTCTTTTGATGGGAGATCAAAAAAGTAATTCATAAAGATTTGACGCCGACCCATTTCGATGCGTTCACTTACATTGGCTGCTTTTATATCATGAGCAACAGTGAAAACAAAATCAATTTTGCTGTCTTTCGTTCGCGGCATCATTTGCATGAACCTGCCGTCTATTAAGCCTTTTTCCCCTTCAGTAAAATGCTGACTTCCTGAGTTTGTAACTTGACCATCTATACCAGAACGAATTTGAATGCGAGCAGACTGCTCTGCTAAATTTTTTATCTCCACCAGACTTGATAAATAATGTCGACGAGCTTTGGATACAAAACGGCGAAAGGTAAACTGTAACTTTATTGTTTCAAATGTCCATTCAAATTCGCGTGTTAGTTCACCTGTTCTCAAATTTAAGCGCTTACTATAATTAGATACTTTTCCTTTTTCCAAGGTAAAATTTTCACCATTAATAATAAAATCCATCCACCACAAATCAGGAATATTTGGTAGTTCGCTCACTTCATTTTCATCAAATTTGTTGAATGTTCCCGCAACAAATGTATTACGGCGTTCATTAGTATAGTGTTCTTCTGCAGCACTTCGAGTGCCGAGATAGCCATTTCCCAGTGCCATGATACTTTCTGTCTTACCTAAATATTTACTGTCAAAGCCTAGTTCTTCAATTTGCCAAAGTTTATCTTTGAGATAATTCATTTTTGCCAACTTTTATCCTACTTTCTACTGTTTATTCCAAATTGTTTCCAGCTTGTTCCATGTTAATTCACTTGTATCCTTAACAACTGCAATATCTGTTCCCAGAATCTCTGGACTGCCAACTCCTATCGGTACTGCCCCGGCAGCCTTGATTGCTTGTATTCCTGCTTGAGCATCTTCAATTCCTAAAGCATCCTTAATATCTACCCCGACACCTTCTGCAGCAGCTAAGAAAATATCTGGTGCAGGTTTACTGGCACTAACTTTCTCTGGGTCAGCAACCATATCAAAATAGTCTGTCAGCCCCATTTGTTCTAAAAGAAAAGAACCATTTTTTGAAGCAGATGCAAGAGCAATCTTAATATTCTTTTCTTTTAAGCTTTTCAATAGTTCTAAAATTCCAGGATAAATATCTTTTGATGAAACAGCTTGGATCATTTGAACATAATTATCATTCTTTCGTGCAGCCAGGGCATTAAGCTCTTCCAATGAAAATTTATTTTCCTTATCGCCGGCCGCTATGATACGACGTAAAGACTCTTCTCTTGAGACTCCTTTTAACTGCTCGTTAAATTTTCTGTCAATTGAGATATCCAATTCATTAGCCAGCTTTTTCCAAGCTAAGTAATGGTATTCTGCAGTGTCCGTAATCACACCGTCTAAATCAAATAAGACTGCTCTAAACATTTTTTCAGAGAACTCCTTTATTATTTTTATCCTAAAACGTTTTAGTAATCGGCGAAAAAAATTATTCATTAAAATAAGTATTATTTCGAAAAATAACGACGACTAATCCAAATAGGTAAATGCCTATTATTAAAATTAATTTAAGCTGAAGCAGCAGTCCTAAAATAATAAAGGGGATCAGATATAGTGCATAGGCAACTAGTATTTTTTGGGGATCATAATTATTTCGATAGAACCAAGCTAAGAAATAACTCACTGCAAAAGTAACTCCTACTGTTAAAAGAAGAGACTCCGTTGACATCTCAGTCACAAAGAACAACCTCACTTTTAGCTGTGATATCATGCAAGAATTTCTCTGTTTTGAAATAGAGAACAATGCTAATCAATCCAACTATCCAGCCTAAAATTGGTAAAAAATACAAAATCTTAACCACTTCCCGCACGCTATCATCCATGATACTTATACCTGTATCTTTTACTTTGATTTTTGCGAACGATTTTCCAATTGTTTTTCCGCAAAAGGAGTGAACCGCCACAACATGGTAAATAATAAAAAGAGCCGCAGTTACTATTTCTGGCGTAAAATAACCACTTGACACTGCATTAACTAAAAAATACAGCGGCAAATAGATGACAATCCAATCAATTATTGCTGCTAAAACTCTTTGAACAAAAAATAAATTTTTCATACTACCTCTTCCTAAAACGTTTTAGCTATATTCAGATTATATTTTGAAACGCTTTCAATGTCAATCTTTTTTCAAAAAATTTTTGCACTCTGTCTTTCTATCAATTCAAAATCAACAAAAGAATGTTTAGCTTGCCCTGTTTCTATATGTTCAATTAAGTTTTCAGCAGCTACCTTTGCAATTTTAAAAATATCTTGTCGAACAGTAGTTAATGTTGGCGTTGTATAGGATGCTAACGTAATATCGTCGAATCCTACTAAAGCAATCTGATCTATTAGTTCCAGCTCTTTCAATGCCTTCAAACAACCAATTGCCATAAGGTCACTAGCAGCAAAAATAGCATCATATTTCTCTAGCTCATTTATTTTGAATAGCTTCAAAATCATTTCAAATGCTCGTTGCTCACTATAGTCAGCAAATACTACGTGGGGCTTTTTTACAGCCTCTTTATATCCTGCTTCACGTTCAAGAGATACCGTTGCCCTAGGATCCCCATTCATAAATAGGATATTCTGAAATCCCTTATTAAGGAGAGCCTTTGTCATTTCAAAGCTTGCTTTTTCATTATCAATACTAACCATTCCAATTTCTGTATTATCTATATACAAATCAATAGCGACTACAGGTAAATCAAACTGTTTCAGCTCTTCATAATACGGATCAGTTGTGCGCAGACCTTGAATAATTACCCCTGAAATATTATGCTCGCTACAAAACTGTTTAAGTGTTTTTTCATTTTGCTTCTTTAAATTCGTAGAATAGAATACAAACTCATACTTTGTATCATCTAAATATTCACTAACACCAGAAATGATTTCTAAGGGCATTGCCACTCCTCGAGCAATAGCATTAATATCATTTAGAATAAGTGCAACTGTTTTCATTTGTTTGCTTGACAAACTGCGTGCAGCAGAGTTTGGGATATAGCCAAGCTGTTTGGCAGCCTCTTGAACCCTTTTCTTTGTATCTTCGCTAATATCCTCATAATCATTAAAAACATGTGAGACACTACTTACTGAAACTCCAGCTAGTTTAGCAACATCTCTTATCGTTATTTTCTTCACTATACATTCCCATCCCCTCTACCTCTATTGTATTCTATAGATTACTTAAACAAAAATCAAACAGCAGTTGTATCTATTCCAAGGTTCAAGTACAGATTGTTTCTCTCTAATAAAATATTAGCTTATATCCATATCTTGTTAGATATTTACAGCAGAATTTGCTCTAACAAATAATAAACAGCATTTACAATACTTAGAATTTAATTCCCCTGGAATAAAAACAATCCTATCAATAATTCATCACCCACAAGTAAGGGTCGTCTCCTTCCTTCCATAGATAATAAACTAAGAAACATAGACAGGGGGATTAATATAACTTTTGGACCGAATTCTTCACACCAGCTTTCGATAGATGACCGATTTCAACAAGCAAAGATTACTGGAAACCATTATATGTGGGGACTTACGATTCCAGTATGCCTTGCATATCCCCGGTTCCAATCAATAACCTTTCAGTAAAAATAGTTTTAATCGTTTCCGAAGATGATCGTATCTTCAAAGGTAAGAATTTTTATGAATTCTTGCTATTAGCCTACGCATACAGCTATCTCTTTATACATGGAATAAATTTTAACAAATTTATCCCCATCAGAGCTTCGCATACCATTCTGCCTGCTGTTCCTGCAATAGTAGGATATCCTTGTATCTACGAGTCTCACTACATTGCGCTACACTACACTTCGTTTCGATCTCATCAATTTCTAAATGGCAGAGCCATTAAGAATTGAAGGACTTCGTTTCGATCTCATCAATTTCTAAATGGCAGAGCCATTAAGAATTGAAGGACTTCGTTTCGATCTCATCAATTTCTAAATGGCAGAGCCATTAAGAATTGAAGGACTTCGTTTCGATCTC
>NZ_JADOEP010000015.1:0-10915 GCF_016745275.1 Enterococcus sp. BWB1-3 | reverse complement strand
TCTCAACAATCTCTAAATATCAGAGTCATTAAGAATTGAAGGCCCTTATTACATTCTCGATACAAACACGTCCATTTGGAAATGTGTCGGCAGGTCTTATATGACCCATCGGACCTGCGACGAGCATTCGTAGAAGCATGTCCTTGTATGATTTCCTTCAGATAAGAAAAGACTGTCACCATGCTCCTTACTATTTAGCTTTTCAATCTTTTGACGAATTATTCATCACCCATACTCAAAATAGTTCGAATGTCCTCTTCAGTTAACTTGCCAAGCTGCTGTTCATTTCCTTGAATCACTTTTTGGAATAGCTCCCTTTTCTCCTGCTGAAGCTGATCCATTTTCTCCTCAATCGTACCTTCAGCAATCATACGATACACTTCAACTACCTTCTTTTGACCCATTCTGTGCGCTCGTCCCGCAGCTTGTTCTTCCACTGCCGGATTCCACCATAGATCATATAAAACAACAGTATCAGCTCCCACCAGATTTAGTCCTGTTCCTCCGGCTTTTAAAGAAATCAGAAAGACATCCTTTTCTCCTTCATTAAACGAGTTCACCATTTCCAAGCGATCTTTTGGTTTAGTACTGCCGCGTAAATAAAAAGTTTCAAGACCAAGCTCATTCAATTCTTTTTCAAGAATTGACAGCATACTGGTAAACTGAGAAAACAGCAGCACACGCCGCTTATTTTCCTTTGCAGTCTGAAGAAATACTTTCACCTGTTCAAGCTTTCCAGAACTTCCATAGTAATCATCCATAAATAAACGCGGATCACAGCAAATTTGACGAAGTCTGGTCAACCCGGCCAAAATGCTGATACGATTCTTTTTGAACGCTTCGTTGTCCATTTGACTGATATCTTCCTGCATTTTTCTCAGATATGCCAGATAAACAGCTTTTTGTTCCTCTGTCAGTGTACTGTACAGATTATTTTCTATTTTATCCGGCAAGTCAGCCAATACATTTTTCTTGTCCCGTCTCAGAATAAAGGGACGGATCATCCTAGCTACTTCTTCCGTTGCCAATTCTCTAAAAATCATTTTCTGCGGGAAAAAGCCCGGTAAAACAATTTGGAAAACAGACCAAAGTTCATCCAGTGAATTTTCAATAGGTGTTCCGCTTAATGCAAACCGCTGAGGAACATCCAGCTTTCGAAGTGCCTGAGCAGTTTTAGTTCCGCTGTTCTTGACCATTTGAGCCTCATCCAAGACTAAATACCCCAAATTCATTTGTTCATAGCTTTCTACATCCTGGCGAAAACTATTATAGGAAGTTATTAAAATATCCTGATCCTCTCCATTTTCCAGCAAGTCCAGACGTTCAGCTTTCTGACCCGTTATAACACATTCCTTCAACCCAGGGGAAAATTTCTTCAGCTCAGCCGACCAGTTATAAATTAAACTGGCTGGAGCAATAATCAGTGCCGGCTTCCTCATCTTCAGTTCTTCCTTTTCAGAAAGCAGATAAGCAATCATTTGAACGGTCTTTCCTAACCCCATCTCGTCTGCTAGAATACCGCCAAAGCCATAATGACTGAGCATTTTAAGCCATCTGAATCCTTCAACCTGATACTTTCTCAAAACAGCCTGCAAGGTTTTAGGCAGCTCCGCTTCATAGTTTTCAGGATGAGTCAGATCATCTGACAATTGTCGGAAGGAGTCGGAAAATACTGCTCTGGAATTATCCCCCAGCATTTGTTCAATAATTAATCCCTGATTTTTGGGCAGCTGAATTTTTCCCTGAACATTTTTCATATTTTCACGAAGCTTCGATAAAACCTCACTGGTTTGATAAAATTCTTCAGAATCAAATGAAAGAATTTCACCTGATTCCAATGCATAGAATGAATCATTTCTCAAAAGACTTGCCAATGCGGCATCAATTTCATTCTCATTCACTCCGGCAATATCAAAACGTACATCCAACCAAGAATCAGCGTCTGTAATTTCAATCGTAGGCTGGTGACTTTGGGCATCCAAATAGAGTTCCCTCAGCTTTTTACCCATCAGCACTTCTCCAAGTTTTCGAAATAACGGAATTTCCACTTTAAAAAAGTAATACAGTCTTTCGCCGGAAGGCAGTCTTCTTTCAAACCCCGTTTCATTTTCTGTGTAGGAAAGCTGTTTCAATAATTCTACAGCAGCGGTTTCTTTGCGGATATCCCGAATTATTTCTTTTCCTTCAGATGTACTAGTATTCTGAGCTGGATCTGTAGAGAAAATCATATTGCCATAATGATAGTCCACTCTAACATCCAGTTTTTCTTTTCGCTTTTTAAAAATAAACTGAATATCAAGAGGCTCAACAATCAGCTTATGCTTCACCTCATCATCAATCTGCACATCCCCGATTTTTTTGAGTAGGGGTACCACAGAACTGAATAGCTCGGATAGCTGAATCTGTTCATAAATAATCTCAGATCTCTCCATACGTTTCAGCAATTGAATAAGCATACTGTAAATTTCTTCTTGTTCCCTTGAAAGAATATATATGATTTGATTAAAAATACCCCAATGATAGTGGCTAAGATAAGGGCTAAACAACTCACCAATAACCAGTTTGTACTGATCATCAGCTGTTCTTTCAACAACAAATTTCAAGGGAAGCTCATTTGCTGAAAAATTAATATGGCGAATTTTGTGATCATCCAAAATTAATTGTAAAGAATTGGTCTGGTTCATTTGTTCAAGCAGCTCTTTTGATTGCTCTATCGGCAGCAGCAAATAACGCTTATCCATTTTCCCTTTTACCTGAAGTCCTTTAACACCAAGAAGCTGACTGGTTTGATAAATTGAGGCCAGCTGATTTAAAATCAGTAAATCCTGTTCTGAAAAACTGTTATGCACCATGCGAAAGATATGTTGTTTGCTCACACTGTAAGTCTCTTCTTTTATAAACTTCTGCAGAAAATCACCAATATTTTTAATAATATACGTTCTCTTTTTCGCATCCTGAATCCCCACTCTTAACGAAATTCCCAGCAGAGCAAATTCTGGATAATAAGCATTTGTTTGAATATTTTCTACCAAATATTCCACTATAAGCGAGGACTGGCTGGATTCTTCTATTTCTTTCTGAAATTTAGCAAAGCCTTTCGTAAACATTTCAGCACTGGAAACTTTTTTAGCTGCAGAAGCTGCTGGCCGGCTGGTCGTCATCACTCTTGGAATCCCCTTCGAACGAAGATACAGCTCAACTGCAACAGTATGTTTACAATACCCCTGTTCAAGCCAGTATGAGCACTCGCATTTATCCTGCTCTTTTGGACTGCCGTCCAGTTCAACCAAATAAAGTTCTGTTCCAAGTACTTCACCATACCACACTTGCTTATCCCAATCCTGTATAACAGAAAGGACTCTTCCTTCATTCAGATATTCCCGTCCTCTTGTAATAATTCGATCCGGTATACTCCACTTCATCTTCTCACCCCGCTTTCCACTCTACATCATTTGATAACCTACACTGCTTTGACCGACACCATTTGTATTAATTCTCATCTGCTGTGAAATTCTGCTCTTAAGCTCGGTCACATGACTGATGATGCCGATCATACGACCTTCATTTTCGATCGTTTCTAAAGCTTCAATTGCCATTTCCAAAGCTTCCTCATCCAAAGAACCAAAGCCCTCATCAATGAACAGAGCTTCAATCAGAACACCGCCAGCCTGTTCCTGAATGACTTCTGCCAGAGAAAGAGCCAATGCCAAAGCAGCTATAAAGCTTTCTCCGCCTGATAAAGTTCTGGCACTGCGGCTTGCACCTGCATTGTCATCATAAATATTGATTTCCAGTCCTGTTTGACTTCTAAAACTGTTCTTCTCTTTGTTCAATTCAAACTGATATCGACTGTTAGTCAATACAGCCATTCGACTATTGGCTGTTTTCAAAACTTCCGTCAAGTAAGTTTGTAACACATATCGCTCTAAACTTGTCTTTTTAGGATTATTACCATTTACAGTCTCAGAAAGCTGCTGAAGTGCTGCAACTTCTTCCCATTTTTTATCAATTGCTGCAGCTGCAGCACTGACTTCCTGTTGAATTACTTCATTTACAGACATCTTTTCTTTTATCTGATAATATCTTTCTTCTTTTTCAGCAATCTCATTTGCAGTCCTCTGATATTGCTCTTCTATTTCTGTCAATTCTGAGAGTTCCACTGTCTCTATTTGTTGTTCTATTTCCCGAAGCTGAAACTGAATCTCTTTCTTCTTTTCTTCATATGCAGCAATTTTTATTTGCAGCTCAGGAAGTGTTGCTAATTCCTGCAGCAATTCTGAAAGTTCTTCCGAAGTGTAGAGAACTCCTCTGAGTTTCATTGACATTTCAAGCTTTTGTTTGGCCTTTTCGATTTTCTTTTGATCTTCAGCCAGGCCCTCTGCCAAAGTTTGAATCCGATGTTTTGTTTCCTGTTTGGCGGACTTATGTTCATCCAGCTGTTTGGCGATTTTCTCAGAAGCACACAGCCATTTATCTCGCTCTGATTTTAATACTTCCAGCTTCTGCAGACACTCATCCAGACTCATCTTATCATCCAGCTGTCCAAGAATTGTTTCAATCTTCCCCTGTAAAACCTGTTGCTCTGAATATTTTTTTAGATAAGCCTCATCTAACCCCTTCATCTCAGCCTGAGAAGTTTCAAGTGTTTCTGCAAAAATTGCAGCTTCCTTTTTATGCTTCTCCATATCAGAAAAAAGTCTTTCAAATTCAGCTTCTTTACTGTTCAGCTGGTGTTCTCTCTCATTCCACCATTCTTCAGTAAGGTTTTGACTATTCATTTTCTCATTGCTGAACAAGAAGACTTCCTCGAGTATATACTCTTCTTGTTGACTAATCTCTTTTTCTGCAGCTGTCGTTTCTTCCAGCAGCTTTCTACTCTCCAATTGAAGAGTAGTCTGCTGTTCTTCAAGTTCTTTCAGACTTTTCTCTGCAAGCTCCAAGTCCTTTTCTGCTTTTTGAACCTCATCCAATGAAACCTCATGATACTGTTTCTGACTAGGGTGGTCAACAGCTCCGCAGACCGGACAGGGTTCACCATCTTCGAGAAGAAGACTCAAGCGATTAATCTGTATTTTGATTGACTGATTTCTCTTATTTTTAAGATCTTCAGCTGCAAATTCAAGTTTTTGTTCAACTGCTTCAATCTGTTCATTTAATAAAAGCAGCTGCTCCTTATTATTTTCTATTCTTAAAATCTCTTTTTGGAATGACTGCCATTTTTCAACCATCTGCTTCCAGTCTTTTATTCGCTGTGTGTGAAGCAGCTGCTCTTTTTCAATATTAGGCAGCTGATTAATTTTTTCTTGTACTAACTGCAATTGATCAGTCAACTGCTGGTATTCTTCTTTTTTATGATTCAGCTGATCTTCAAGTGTAAGAAGGTTTATTTCAGACAGCTCTTTCTCCATTTTTTCTTTTTCTTCATATAAAGGAAGCTTTGACGTCAGCCTATTGGATTCCATTTGCTTCGCACCCATTTCTTCTTTCAGCTCAGCGAGTTGGTCAGCCTCTTTTTGGAGCGAATCACTCTGTCCATCTATTTCATTTTTTGTTTCAATCGCTTCTTTATACTGCTGCTCCTTCTCCAATAAGGAAGATTCCTGTTCTTCAATAGAATCAATGAGATTTTCCTGAGTTGCCGCCCATAAAAGCTCCTGTTCTTTTTGTTTTGCCTTTTTCTGCTCTTCTTCTTTCTCAGAAAGCTGCTCCTGTTCAAGCTTTAGCTCCTTTTGTTTCTGAATCAGCTTCAACTGTTCCTCAAGTCGATATTTTTCCTGTTCAATATTTTTAATCGTATGTTTAAGCTCGGTAAGCTCTTCAAATCGCCTTTGCTGCATTGACTTCACTTGTTTTTGCTGATCGGCAAGCAGCACCAGTTTTTGTTCAGTCAAAAGCTCTTCAATATCCGTCCTTTCTTCTTCCCAGTAGACCTGTTCCATTTTCATTTCAATTTTCTGACGGGTCTGATTGATTTCCTGATTTCTATTATTTGACTGCTGCTTCAATTCCTCACCAAGTGCTTGATAGATTTGTGTACCAAATAATTTACGGAGAACTTTCTCTTTTTCGCTGCTGTTTGCAATTAGAAAGGTCCGAAAATCTCCTTGAGGAAGAAGAACAATCTGAGAAAACTGATCTGCATCCAGGTGAAGCAGCTCCTGAATAAATGCGTCTACCTCTCTGCGTTTTGTATATTCCCGCAGTTCTTTTCCATCCGCACCTTTTATAATTAGTGAAATCTTGGCGCTTTGAGTCCTGGTTCCTTCTCCTCTTTTCTTGTACAGCTCCTGTTCGGGACTACGTGTAACTACATAGAAAAATTCGCCATGTGAAAAAAGCAATTGAACTTGGGTAGGCTCAGAAGGGTCGGCAAAAGTAGAGCGCAACTCTTTCCCCTGACGTATCTTTCCAGAGCTTTCTCCAAATAGTGCATAGCTCATCCCATCGAAAATTGTCGTTTTTCCCGATCCGGTCTTTCCGCTTATCAAAAATAAAGACGATTCTTCAAAATTTGTAAAATCAACTGTTTCATCAATATAAGGTCCAAAGTTTTTTAATTTAAGTGTTAGTGGCTTCACCCTATTTCCCTCTTTCCTTTTGATGAATGGTTTCCAAAGCTTCCTTCAGCCAGAGTTCCTGCTGCTCCGTCAATTGCTCTTCAGTTACTTCTTTAAAAAAACGTTCACTAAGCTCGATCGGCGTCAACTGCTTCATAATTTCCTCACGAATTGTTTCTTGTTTATCATTTTCCCGCCCTAAAACTCGCTCAACACCGAGAATATTAGGATAAACTTTGCGTAACAAGTACATCATATTGGGAATAACTGCTCGATCAGTCAATTGGATAAACATAAAATTGTTACGATCAATTTTTTCATAAAATTCTGGCTGGGTTAATTCAGTAAAGCTTCCTTGAATATCTACAATTTCCCTTAACGGTTTCAGTACCTGAAAATCAAGCGTACAACTATTTGCATTTATATCGACTATCCAAACTCCTTTTTCCTGCTTTCTTTCTGAAAGAGAAAATTTCAATGGCGAACCACTGTACCTGATTTTGTCTGATATTAAGGCATCCTTATAATGAAGGTGACCAAGAGCTACATAGTCAAAACATTCAAGCAAATCCAATGATACTGTGTCTAATCCGCCGACGGTCAGCTTCGTTTCTGAATCTGTTTTAGTACTTCCCGCAGCAAAAAAATGACTAACTAAAACGTGGGAGAAGCCTTCTTTAAAATTTTTTTTCATTTCTTCAACAACAAATATCATCGCTGTTTCAATCGTTCGTATCTCTTCATTTTCAAAATAAAGTCGAGCAGAGATTGGTTCAAAATATGGTAGTAAAAAGAACTGAATCCCCTGATGTTCTACTGGTTCAAATGCCTGTTTCAACTGCGTGTGCAAATGAAAGTCTGATTGCTTGAACCATGGACCGCCTGTTTCCAGACGAATACTGCTGTCATGATTTCCTGAAATAGCAAAGACAGGAAACTGTTCTTCCAGATTTAGTTCAATAATCATCTGATTAAATAGTTCCACTGCTTCCACAGATGGAACTGAACGATCGTATAGATCACCTGCGATAACAATACCATCAACTGCATTCTTTTTAGCCAAATCAATAATTTGATGAAAAACATGAAGCTGATCCTGCAAAAGATCATAACCATGTAATTTTTTCCCTATATGCCAATCTGCTGTATGTAAAAACCGCATTTAATCACCTCTTCTAATTATTAAAAAATCAAACAAAGCAGTCCTATCTGCACTTATACATGCTTTTATTACTTAATCCTATGTATTTTTCTACTTTCATTTAAAAGAAAGAATCATTTTTATTTCCTACAACGGCTAAAAAAGCCCTTCTCACCATTATATCAAAAATAGCGGGCTGTGCTACAGATAGTATTCCAATTTCTTTTATTTATAACTGAAATACACAATTAGATAAAAATAAATTTCTAAAAACTACTCATGTTTGATAATTGTTTTAAAATAGTACAGATACCAGAGATGCAGCATAAAAAATACAATTGATTAATTTACATAAAAATAGAGAGGTCGAGACAAACACTCATGAGTGTTTACCCCAAACTCTCTGCCCTTAAAAATAATTTTTTCTTTTATATTGCTGGAGCACCCAGACAAAAAAGAATTTTTATAAGATTATTTTGCTTCATACCTAAAATTAGGATCTACTTCATTGTCTAATTCAGCAAAAGCTTCGTTCATTCTCTGTTCAACTACTGCAATTCCCTCTTTATCCATCTTCTTAATATCGCTGACATCGATTGGAGCACCAAATGCTACTGTAACCTTTTTACGTTTAAGCAAGTCTTTAAATGTCAGCGGACCCTGATAAACAGACGGAACAATCTTCACTTTTGCCATTTTCGCAATAAGTGCCACTCCTCCCTTCAACTCAGAAGAATGTCTGGTGCCGCTTGGAAACATCACCAGGCTTAATTGGGTATCCTTCAATGTTTTCACAGGTGTTTTGATTGCACTTGGACCTGGTTTTTCTCTATCAACAGGAAACGCATTAGCATGTCTCAATATAAAACTCAAAAACGGATTCTTAAATAATTCCTTTTTCGCCATAAAACTAAATTTTTTTGGTGAAGCACCAACTGCCAGATGCAGCGGCTCCCACCAGGTTCTGTGCGGCGCAACAAGAATATAATTTTCATTTTGCGGTAGGTGTTCCTTACCGACAAGACGCATTCTGCCGTTTAAAACGACTAAAACAACACGAACGATTCCCCGTATAAATGTAAAAAACATCATTATTCCCCTTTTCTTAATGTCACTAGGGCGTGTCTGAAAACTATAGAGGAAACCGTTTAAAGTTTGCTCATTTCATTTTTTGGAAATATTCGTCACTAGCGTTTTCAGACAGGTCCTAGTCTTTTATTCAACTTTCACGTTCAGCTTTTTTAGCCCAGCAGTCGGACAAACTATGTTATTCAATCACACGTTGTTTTATCTTCCCACACATTAACAGCATCCAGTGAATCAGCTGTTTTTAATCTTCTCCCATAATAACATAGTTATATTTTTATGAAAATAAACTTTGATCGCTTTCACGAAAACATTTTTCATCTTGCGAAATAAAGAAGCCCCCTGTATGATAAGAATTGATTAAAATTTTAACAGATTATACTTAAGCAGAGTATGAAACTGCTTGAAAAAATTCTCTGTGTTTATTACAAAAAAAGTAAAGAAAGGAGCTGCCGTCATGCTTTTAGAAAATGAACGAGTTGATCAGCTGTATGCAGAAGATATCCAAATTATTCAAAGCAAAGAAGTTTTTTCATTCTCAATGGATGCTGTCCTTCTTGCAAATTTCCCTACACTTCCTAAGCGGGGCTTGATCGTTGATCTTTGTGCTGGCAATGGTGCGGTAGGTCTTTTCGCAAGCAGAAAGACCAGTGCAGTAATCAAGCAAATTGAACTTCAGCCCAGGCTGGCTGATATGGGCACCCGCAGCATTCAGCTGAATCAGCTGGAGAATCAAATGGAGATGATTCAGCTTGATTTAAAAGATGCTCCGTCTGTCATCAAACCTGATTCTGTTGATTTGATTCTATGCAATCCACCCTATTTTAAAGAACTGCCTGACAGCAGAAAAAATCCGAATCCGTATCTCGCAATTGCTCGACATGAGATTCATACCTCACTAAATGAAGTAATTAATGTCTCTGCAAAACTTCTGAAAACAAATGGCAGATTGGCTATGGTCCATCGACCGGATCGTTTCCTTGATATTATGAATGGTATGCAGGAAGCAAACATTGCACCAAAGCGAGTCCAATTTGTTTATCCGAAACCTGAGAAAGAAGCAACTATTCTTTTGGTGGAAGGCATTTTAAGAGGAAAAAAAGACGGCTTTCGGGTACTCCCACCTTTTTATATTCAGAATGAACACGGCAGTTATCAGACAGAAATGGCGGCTTTATTGTATGGAAACTAAACATTATTTCTATGTCCTATTGTGTAAAGACGGTTCTTTTTATGGCGGCTATACTACTGATCCCAAACGCAGGGTTACAGAACATAATTCAGGAACTGGAGCAAAATACACTCGCGCACCTGCCAGAAGACCCGTTCAAATGATTCACTTGGAAAGCTTTGATACCAGAAAAGAGGCAACTCAGGCAGAATATGCCTTTAAGAAACTCACAAAAGCAAAAAAAATTTCCTATTTAAAAAAGAATAAGCCAGCTTGTACTATACGATCGTTCAAGCCTGAAGATGCTGAAGCTGTCTCCCGCCTTCTAAAAAGAAACTTTCTGGAAATAAACAGTCAGTTTTACCCAATGGAACAAATGGAATTATTGGTCGAAAAATACTCAGCCCAGGCAGTAATCAAACAAGCCTCCTGTGCTCATACCTATGTAGCAGAACTGGGTGATACATTGATTGGGACAGCAACCATATGCCCCTACTTCAATTCCTTAACAGAAAGCATCATTCTCAGTGTTTTTATTTTACCGGAATATCAGCAAAATGGTATCGGAACAAGTTTGCTTAAAAGATTAAAAACAGATCCTTTTTACATAAGAGCAAGTCGAATTGAAGTACTAGCTTCCAGAAACGCCCAGAACTTTTACAGCGGCTTTGGATTTAAAATAAAAAATCCTGCAGCCTCGGAAAATACACAAGGCTATGTGGTGATGGAGAAACACAGAAAAAAATGAGTATTAAAAAGACAACATTCGCAACTTAATACGGCTCTATAATATCTAGTGTTGGTGGCGTGATTGTCACTGACACTTTTTTCATTTTGAAAAAAAACAGGAAAGACATCTTGAAATCCAGTAGAATTAAAGTCGACAAAAACCAATTCAAAGGAGTGTTTCAAGATGTCTCAGTCAAATCATATCAAAGAATTCTTAGATATTCTAGACCT
>NZ_JADOEP010000014.1 GCF_016745275.1 Enterococcus sp. BWB1-3 | reverse complement strand
CGGTGTGGCTGTAGGCGGCGTCTTATCCAAAACAACCTGTGTCGGTTCTTCTGATTTCAGATTGGCGAACCCATACGCATGGATGACATTTCCAGCAGTGAAATAATTTCCAGAGCTGATTGTGTACGACCAGTTGCCGTCACTGTCCGCCTGAACAGTAAAGTTATCACGCGTTTCCTGCGCCATTCCGGTATCTTCAACGGGTGATTCAATCGTATCATTGACCCCTTTTTCTTTTGCGGAAGTCGTCCCGTTCAGTGCTTCTTCCCAAAGTCGAATGTAGGTGCCCGGAACTGCATACCCATACACTGTATACGAGCCCGGATCATCCGGATTATCATTCGAGATACTATGAATGGAGACATTTGGATCTGGAATTCGGGTAAACAGCACACGCTGTTGTCCTTGAGTTGTAAAGTTTGCCCTAAAGCTGTTCAGTGTAGCATTTGTCATAGAGTTGGCAGAAGTAATCGTTGGAATATAGCCATTATAGGTTAAAAGCATGCTTGACATTGGTATATAAGAGTAAGTATAACCTTCGTCACCATCTACTCCTGTTGCCATGTTTCCATCAACCCATTGATATACATTCTGAACGGAAACATTTAGTACACCGCCATTCCCCATATAAATCAATCCATTAGAACCGCTTATTGATTTTGTTTTTTGTAAATTAACTCTTTCGGCATCAGTAAATTTAAAACTTGATGAGGCATTATTTAAATACATCAAATTTTGACTTGTAGAAGTACTGTCACTAATGATATTTAGTATCCCTTTTGATGCAATTTCAAAATCTACTGCTGCATTAGCATAAAATAAATGTGTACCTGATCCCACCATATTTTCACCAGTAATATTTAACGTTCCTGAAATTGAAACTTTACCGCCTGCCATATAAAAAGGATTATATCGGGCACCATTATTAGAATTACTGTATCTATCAGTAATCACCGATAAAACAGCCCCTTCTTCAACAAGTAAATTGGAATTGCTATTTTCCATATAAACGACAGTAGGTTGAACAGTATGATGTGAGACAGCTGTTACTTTTGCTCCACTTCTTATAATAAAATTACCCGAGCTGATATCTATTACAGATGGGTACCCTTGTGAGTCATTCTCAGGGTTTCCTGTTTCACTTTCTCTAACAGCTGTTACGACAGCATTTTCACCAATTTCAAAATTACCACTTTCTCTTAAATGGATTGGCACTCCACTTAAAGCAGAGAAATATGCATTAGAATTGGGTGCAATAGTTGCTGCAGCAACACTGATCGTCTGATTATGAGTATAATTGACATTAAAATCTCTTATAACAGAACCATCTTTTCTAACTGAAGTATATGCAGCAACTTGCTGCACATGTACATCTCCACCAAAAGACACTGTTGAACGTTGAGACTCAATTAGCTGTGAACCAAAATTGGTAAAGTCAATGTAATTAACTGTCGTTCTTGACTGATAATCATTGGATAAATCCCAAAACTCCATTATTCCCCAATAATTACCATGGAAAGTATTCATATTTTGTAAAGTGATACCCCAAGCTTTGGACGTAGTAGTCATCGTTCTATTTGTGAAACACCAGGTTATTGATCCTTGATCCCATGTGTAACCATCGCCTTCAATTACAACATCTCTTGCAATACCTAAAGCATTAAAATAAATAAAGGTGGTACCACCATTAATATTGCTTGACGAGTTACCATTTGCAAACCGCTCTGCCTCATTATTTATATTCGCTACTTGTCTGGATGTGTCATTACTACCTAAAGGAACAACGATATCATCAACAAATTGAATATTGGTTACACTAATGGTTGCTAAAGCGACATTTAATTTTTCGTAAGTATCAACAAAACGAGTATGTTTGTATTTTTCACCATAAGTCAGTTTTGAATTACTTAGATAACTTGTCATCCCTTTTGATTCAGCTAAAACTGGATAGAAAAACGGAGCGTAATAATTATTAGATTTCACATTGATATTTTGCAACGTAATATCCCAATAACTAGAAGTATTCGTCGCTGCATTCATAAAACCGATTGCTAGATTTCCAAAATCAAAGGTATGTCCATTTCCGTCAATAACCAGTGATCTGGAAATCGCAGGCTTACTGACAAACAGATACTGGTAACCAGTATCAAGATTCACAGAATCTTTATCAAACAGACCCTCATAGTTATTGAGTGTGCCTGTAAGCTGGATATCATTTGCTAATGAAATCGTTGTGACACTTGAATCAGCTAAGGCTTCAACAAATGTTTGCCAGTCCGTGACTTCTGCCGTACCGGCTGCAAACAGATTTACTCCTCTCTTCTCCACCGGAAAAACAGCACTTTCTTCTGTCTCGTTTTCAGCTTCTTCCTGAGTTTGAGAAGTCTCTGTCCGCTCTTTCTCCACCTCATTTCTCAGCATGCTGCTGTCTGCTGCAGGTAACATATCCTGCTGCAGTAAATCTGTTCCATTGGAGCCTATTTCAGTTTTAACAGCCTCTTCATTCGCCTTAATCGGAGTACTCAAGGTCCACTGGAATACTAAACCTGTAAGTGCAATAGACAAAACAGCTGTCAAACTTTTTTTTCCGATTTTCATATTTTTTCAACTCCTCCCCTTTTCTATTTTTTGTGTGTCGGACGGCACACTATATTTCATTTTTCTGACTATCCAATCCTATCCTTCTAACCAACTGGAACAACTTCCTCTCATATATCTTATTCTTTACCAGAATAAATCCGATTTGATATTGGTATCCGTGATTATTTCTCTGTCCCAGTCTTATAGTAAGATGATCTAAATTTGTGATAGCAGAAAAAGTGAAACCAAATTTTTCATAAAACAACTATTAATTTACAGCTGAATTACCCAGAAACTACGAATTATTTTTAAAAGATAATTCTTTTTAATTCAGGCTCAGCATATAGCCCTTTGATCGAACAGTTTTGATAATGTTGGAATTAACATTCTGCAATTCCAGTTTTTCTCTTAAATGGAAAATCAAATTTGCCACCCGATATTTGGACCCTTTATAAGCATCGTCCCAAATATTCTCATAAATTTCTTTATAAGAAAGCCCTTGAGACTGATGCTCATACAGAAGGGACAATAGTTTAAATTCGAGGCGGGTTAACGTAACTTCTGTCCTCTCTTTACCGATTTGGACACTCAAGTTATTCGGCAACAATTTGAAATGACTAACTGCCTCCGATTGTACTTCCTCTTTTGAATCCAGTGGTTTATCATTCTCTGTTCCGCTTGCTTTTTTTTGACGATTCAGCAGATTTTTTATTGTCAGAGTCATCTCCTCCGGTTCATTTTCATTGCTAAAAGTTCCATCCGCACCTAAATGAAGATAGATAACTTTTTGAACGGCTGTTGGTTTTTCTGACAATACCCAAATAAATGAATTTGATCGTTCTCTAATTTTCATTATGATGCCGCACGTTTCACTTAAATTCTTTTCATTTTCTTTCAAAAGAACACCATCCAGATCTGAAAGAATCGTATCCATGTTGTTCACATCTACTGTAACTAATTTGTACTGATTTCTGCCAAGCTTCTCGACATATGTACGCTCAAATTCCTCTACCGGTTGGGTTATCCCTATGTTGTACATACTGATTCCTCCTCACTTCATTTCTGTTTGATGTATATTTTTTTTTAAAGTTATCTAGCAATACACCATAACATCCAGGATTTCCTGCAATACTTTTTTACGTTTAGATAGTATAATTATGTCCTGGAACTAGTTCTTCCAAGAAAAATCACTGCTTCTGCATATCTGACAGGAGTTCCTGTCAGATATGACCAAAACAGTGACGGCTTTAAAATCAGTTTTATTTGCTTCTGTTAAATTGCTCCAAGTCGATCAAATTCATTGCTTCTTTTCGTTTTTCCCAAAATGAATCCGTATAGGTATCCAGTGTTAATTTAATGGACGTGTGTCCAAGTATTTTACTTAATGATGCAATATCTGCTCCATTTTCTACACATCTGGTAGCAAATGTATGACGAAGACAATGGAAGTTGATATTTCTGATACCGGTATACTTTAGAAGTTTTTTGAAGTGATAATTAATCACCCTGGGCTCAGTAAAGCCTTCCGAGCAGGAAACAACATACTCTGAATAACTGCTCTTTTTTAGTTTTACCAAGTAATTTTTGAGGTTTACAGCCAGTGGAATTTTACGTAGTGAACTTTTTGTTTTTGGCTCTCCCATAATAATCATCGTTGTATTCTGATTATCCGGGTCTGGAATTCGCTGAAGAGTTCGATTCACAGAAATAATTTCTCTTGTAAAATCAATATCCTCCCACCTTAACCCGCTTATCTCTCCAATCCTCATCCCGGTTGCCAGACTGATGATTACAGCTGAATAATAGGTATTTCTAAAGGCGGCTTCTTCAAGTGCCTTTTGTTCTTCTACAGACAAGGACCGAATCCCCTTTCTTTTAATAGAAGGAAGTACAATATTTTTATAAGGATATTTATTTAGATGTCCGTTAACAGCTGCATAGTTCAAACTGTTCTTTAAGATAGTCAAAATAGTTTTAACCATATTAATGGAGTAGCCCTGGGATAGTAAAAATTCAATAAGTGCCATAACATCGGTTCTTTCCAGCTGGTTCAATTTTTTTCTGCCCAGAAAAGGAATAATATGATTTCTAATTTTTGATTCATAACTTGACCAGGTTGAAGGCTTTACTCTATTTTTAACCACTTTATGAAGCCAGTAAGTGAACCATTCAGAAGTAGTTCCTGAATAAATAGTTTTATTACTGTCAATAAATTCCGATTGATATTTAATTAATTTTTCTTTTACTTCACTGTATCGTTTACCATAGATATACCCATATATGAGACGATTTTCTTTATTTCTTGATTTTTTATACCTGCCTTCCCATCGTCCATCTTTTCTTTTATAAATATTTTCACCTTTTCTTGACAAGCTCCTTCACTCCTAATATTGACTGATTTTTTGACGGCTCAAAAAGTATTGGAAAAGTACAACCACAATAAAAATATATTATGAAAACAAAAAAGATTCTCATTTTTTTCATGTTTTATCAAAAAAATTGAAAAAAATTGATTGATTTTAAGATTTACTATGACTAAAATTTAGAGTATAGTTAAATTTATAAAAATCACATTTATTTTTCAAAAGATATATATTTTTATTCTATTTTTTATTTCTTGGAAGAACTAGATACAAGAATATTTATCAATTAACTTTTTAATTAATTGACTGATAGTGCTATTTATTTTTTTAAATTAAAACTGGTATAAGTTCTCTAAAAAACTGAACTTACATCGGTTTTTTAGTTGTGTCTTCCTGAAAATAAGATAAGTATTTCACCAGAATACAGTTGAAAAATACTGGTTATATCATCTTATCATTCCTATTTTTTTACTGCTCGTAATTGTCTCCTTTCCTATTTAATCAGATTAAATATTCTTCACTTTTTTGCCGAATTTTCATTTTTAATTAAAAAAAACCTCCTTGATTTCTGATTTTTCCCCTACTAAAGTGTAAGCGTAACTCAAATTTTTTTCTAGTTTTTATCCATCAATTCTATTAAAAATTTCTTTTTTAGTAAATTTAGGTTTATTGTCAAATGATGTTGATGAAAAGAATTCCATAAAATAATATCGAATCTAGAAGGAAAAATCCCTCCCTAGATTTTTTATTCGGTTGAAATAACAGCATACCAAAACAAAGGTTGGTTCTTAGATTGAAATCATGCTCCCTTCTATTGTATATTAACTAAAATCTATTTTTTCAAGTATTGTATCTTATTCATCCTGCTCTTTAAAATTTTCTGTCGTATAACTTTTTACAGTTTCTTTCTCAATACTTTTTTCTATCACCTGAGAGCTAGTCCCAAGCACACCAGTGTACCGGCCTCCATAATTATTTTGGTTTTCATATTAAATTTCTCCTCTTTTTTAGTATTTTTTTGATTGAAATCAGCCTACTTTATGAACGAAGTTTTCTTTTTTATCTCCTTTGACACTAAATCAAAAAATTGGCTTCTTCCCGAAAATTTCTGTATCAACCTCTATTGAACAGAAATAACTTCAGCAGTTTCAGCCATATACTTACTTAACATTCTAATAATATTCTTTTCTCCATATTTTTTCATCTACTAATATTCTTTCTGTAATTATTCAAATTATTTTTGTATTATTCATAATAATCTCCTCTTTTTTTAGCAGGCCGACCGTCAGCCGTTTTAATTTTTAAACTCAACGAATACCCCAGCTGAATTTAAAAATTAACGTAAGTCTTTCGATAGCTTCTGCTTTGCTTGTTTTTACTTCATTAACTCCCTTGATACAAAAAATGATGTTAATGAACAATAGTAAGCATCTCCTTACGTCATTCCTTCATACAATAAATACTGCGTGCCTCAAAAAAACTGAATGGCTTTCAATGGATACGGATATGTTAAATTCCTTGTTTTCATTGCCTTCTTCAATGACTTCAGCAAAAATAGTTGCCTCCAACATCCACTGTTTCAGCAATACATTTTCTACTTTGAGAGACTGCTCCAGCATCTCAATTTTCTGCTCATCACTTCCTGACGACTGTGTGATCAGAAACTGAACGATTTTATTCAATACACTTAACTCGCTGCTTTACTGTACAGTCATTTTTACAATATCCATATCTTTCTCAATGATTCTCATGATTACTGCATCCATTATTTCTTCTTTTGATTTAAAATATCCCTTTGACAATTCCGATGACTTTTAAAATATTATTGATGGTTATTTCATTATAACCTTTTTATACAAAAAGCACTTACTAAGTGCTAAAAATTTCATTTTTTCGCACGTTATGATCTTACTAAACTAACATTAACTGCCGCCCTTCCCTTCATCATTTGACGACCGACGGCCTGTCTGTTTATATTTATCTAGTACCTTCAACCTGCTTCTTCATCAACACCTCTTCTCAATTATTTTTCAAAGTAAGTTTTCAGAACTATTAAACTGCTGAAAAAACACCGATAATCTTCAATTTGGAACTAAAAAAAATAGAGACCTGTTTTCTCAAGTCTCCATTATTATAAATAACTGATTTTGTTCTACAGCTCTTCCTTAATATTTTCCTTTAATAACAAAGTAAGAACCACGAATCTCACCTGCAAGTTTTGATTTCTGTCGAGCAAATTTGAACTTTCCTTCCAATTCTGCTGGAACTGTAATTCCTTCTGATAATTTAAAACCAACTGCTCGTTTTCCTGCATCATCTGTTGCATACATTACATTCACTTCCAACCCATTTTCATAGAAGACATAGGCAAATTTTGTTCCTTCTGCTTCAAAATGTGCCACTTCCAAAGGTTTATAGGGAAAATGAATCTCCCGTTCTTCCAAAATTTTTTCAATCCATTTTAATGTTTCCGGGTCTTCTTCTGCAGGAACAGTGGTAAATTCAATCTTGTATTTATTCCATAGATAGCGTGCTTCATTTGCCCGCAAGCCGGCCAATGCTTCTGCAGCCGGCGAACTTTCAAGCCCAGTGGCGGCAACCTCTTTGAACTCTACTTTATAAGCCATCTCAATTCCTCTTTTCTATTTATTTCTACTGCTATTATAAAACTGTCCAGGCTTCTCACCAAACATTCTGCCCAAGATATTTTTATTAAGAAAAGAAAGAAATTTTTCATACAAATACTTATTCCTCACTACATTCACATTACTTTTCCTGAGTAACATGGTTTAATTGAGCCTTTTATGCTATGCTTTTTTAGTAAAAATTTTTTTTAAAGGAGAAAATAATGAAAACAAAAAAAATCAGGGTTGGTGCATTAATTGGTGTTCTTATTGCTGCTGTTGCAAGTATTATCAGTGTCTTTTTGCCGTTGTATTCCTATGGTTCCATGAGTTATTCTTCCTATATTACTGATAGTGGTGGAGAGATTGGCAGAATAGTCATTGCAGGCGCAGGAATTGCAGGGGGATTGGCTCTAATAACAATCCTTACCAAGAAAAACTGGTTGTCCAAGATCACTGGAGTTATCAGCATTCTTGTAGCACTTGGAGCTGCAGGAATGAATGCAGTGATTATGTTTGGTATCAATAAGCTGAGCTATGCAGCCTCAACAGGTATTTATGTCCTCTTTGCAGGAGCTGCACTTCTGTTTATTACAGGAATTATGTCGCTTTCTTCAAAAAAAATTAACGAATAAAATAAGCCGGAATAGAATGTGATTTCTATCCCGGTCTTTCTTTATCCCCTGTTTACTTCAGTATCTTTCTTAAAGCCATAGCCATTAAGTTAATTACTTTAAAGATAGCTTCCTATTTCATAGCCTCTATTCTATCAGAGTCTGTGACATTAAGTATGTCTGAGGAATGACAACAATTTTTTGACAGTTTCTATAAATAATTGAGGCACATCCGTTTGTTCTGTTACGGTTGCCATTGACAATGAGCCTTCTAAGGTATGTGTTTTCGTCTTGTCGCCTGAGCCTAGAAACGGCACAGACGATTCCCTCCGAATAACATCCCCCAACTCATTGTCAATGGTTCGCTTCGCCAACGAACCACCGTAGATCGTGTTTTTTAACGCTCTATTTTCCACAGAAAAATTGTCAAACAAAGTGTAGCCTATTCACTGAGTCCCCTAAAACCGAATAAACGGCGTTACAAAGCCCCTCCATACTTCGAGGATCGAAACGAAGTCCTTCAATTCTTAGTGGCTTTGCCATTTAGAAATTGATGAGATCGAAACGAAGTGTAGTGTAGTGAGACTCGCAGATACAAGACTTTTCCGTAGTAGAAAGTCAGTTAGCAGAATTGCCGGTCTCACTGTTGCAGGAACATCTAATAGGATGGTATGCGAACCGACAATCTTATGAATTAGTACTAATTCATTCCTGTATTAAAAGCTTGCTTCTGCGCTTCTTCGAATACTCGTCGCATGGAGAAGCTTTATCACAACTTCTTGCTTTTAATTTAACTCAACTCTTTCACTACAAAATAATCGCCCCATTCAGAGATCACTGCATCTGCCAGCATCTCCTCCAGAATAGCCGTTGAAACCGGTGCCTTCCGGGTAAAGATCAGCTCTTCGGCAGAAGCAGTCTGATTCTGCGCATTGACAAGATAAAGAGCAAATTGAGACTGTTCACTGTAACGCAAAACCCCCAAGAGACCATTTGAATAAAACGGATAAAACTCTCCATAAACCAGCGCTTCCGTTGCTTTACGTTTCTGTGTCCATTCCTGATAACAGGTATAAGCATCTGGATCAATAGCATCCCAAGGGAAAAATTTACGGTTCTCTGGATCTTTTCCGCCAGTCACTCCAGCTTCATCCCCATAGTAGATCGTGGGAACTCCTGGTAAAACAAACATTAATCCGACTGCTAAAGTCAGTTTGGAAAAATGATTGTCCAGCAAGGTCGCAATCCTTTCACTGTCGTGTGTGCCAATGTTATTCAAGTTATTGGCAAAAATATCTGCAGGATAATTTTCCTGAAGGACAGTCAGCTTTTCTGCTGCCTCTTGTGCTGAATGTTTTCCTAAAAGAAGGCTCAGAATAATATCACGAAACGGGTAGTTCATCACACCATGAAGGCTGTTTCCGAAGATATACTGACGCCGATGTCCATAAGATATCTTATTGGATGCATCCTCCCAAACTTCACCAAGCAATACCTTTTCCGGATACCGATTCACCGCCTGTCTAATCCCTTCTATAAAGAAATCCGGCAATTCATCTGCTACATCCAAACGCCAGCCATCCACTCCCATAGCTGTCCACTTTTCAAGTACACTCTCTTTTTCTCCATAAATAAACTGTTGAAAATTGGAATTCTCCTTATCCGCTTCCGGCAAATCCCTCACACCCCACCATGATTTATAATCTTCCGGATAGTCAGAAAATTTGAACCATTGCCGATATCTGCTTTTTGGATTACGATAAGCTCCCACTCCTTCACCATAGCGGCCATCATAATTAAAGTAGCGGCTGTTTCTTCCTACATGACTGAAAACCCCATCCAAAATAAGCTGCATATCATTCTCATGAAGACAGTCAAGTAAATGCAGAAAGGTTTTCTCATCTCCCAGCATTCCATCAATCGCCAGATAATCACCGATATCATATCGATGATTGCTTGCGGATTCAAATATAGGATTCAAATAGAGTGCAGTGACACCCAGCTCTTTCAAATAAGGAATTTTTTCTATGATTCCCTGCAGATTGCCGCCATAAAAATCCCAGCGTATGATCTCTCCTTCTGCATCTTTGATATACATCGGTTCATCTTTCCAAGTGCCGTAAATGAATGTATTCTTTTTAGGCTGAGAGATTTCTTTGTGAGGATTACCATTATAAAACCTGTCAGGAAAAATTTGATATACGATTCCCTTTCGATACCAGTCTGGTGCCGGGTCTGCCTTCTCATAGCAAGTCAGCTGATAAGGATGCAGATTTCCTGAATCATAAGTCAGGACGCCTTCTCCGCCTTTTCCCTGATCTGATCCGCAGTATATAGTTTTCACGTCTTGATCTGATTCCTTTTTTATGATTTCAAAATAGTAGAAGTAAAGTCCTGCTCCCTGCTCTAAAGTATAGGTGCAAATATAATGATGATGCTCTTCTGGAGACATGTTGATTTTTTCAAATCCTCGTTCTCCACCCTCTTTGCGCACCACCAGCAAAACCTGTTCAACGATTGATTCCTGAACAGCAATTGAAAAAGTTACTGCTGCTCCTTTTTCAATTGCTCCGAAAGGCTGCTTATATTCTTCCAGCCAGGAATTAAAATAAATTGCCGTCATTACTGTCTCCCTTATTGTCCAGATTCATTTCCCGCTTTTCTTATCGGTTCAATCTGCCAAATATCCTCTGCATAGCGCTGCACGGTATAGTCCGAAGAAAAATGCCCGGCATGTGCTGTATTAATCAAACTGACTTTCTGCCAGCGAGGTTTGTCCCGATAAAGAGTTTCAATCGATTTCTGTGCATCCACATAAGACTGAAAATCACGTAAAACGAAGTATTCATCATTGTATCGAATCAGAGAATCGAAGATTTCCTGTCCTTCCACTTTTATATTTGGAATCGTTCCATCTATAAATGCATTTAATATGCGTTGAATAACCGGGTCGTTTTCATAAATTTTCAATGCTGAATAGTCCTGTGTCTCATAGTAACGGTACACTTCCTCTTCAGTTAAGCCAAAAATTGCTATATTATCATCCCCAACGATGTCTCGAATCTCAATATTGGCACCGTCAAGTGTTGCAATCGTTACTGCCCCGTCCAGCATCAGTTTCATATTGCTGGTCCCGGATGCTTCTTTGGAAGCCAGCGATATCTGTTCACTCACATCAGCTGCCGGAATAATCAGTTCTGCCAGAGAAACATTGTAATTTTCCAAAAAGACCACTTTTAATTTTCCCTGTATTATTTCATCGTTGTTAATCAGGCAGGCTGCTTCATTGATACACTTAATAATGTATTTCGCATACGTATAGCTGGGTGCTGCTTTTGCACCAAAAATAAAGACTCGTGGGTAAATATCCGCTTCTGGATTGTCCTTCAGTTCAAAATACAACTTTAGAATATGCAGCAAATTTAATAACTGACGCTTATATGCATGGAGACGCTTAATCTGAACATCAAAAATTGCATCTGCCGAAACCTCAATTCCCGTTGTTTGCATAATATAATTCGCCAGTCGTACTTTATTCGTATGCTTAGTATCTGCCAACTTCTGCAAGACTTTCGGATCATCTTTATAATTCATCAGTAAATGCAGATCGTTGGCTTCTTTACGCCATGAAGTTCCGATCGTCTGATCCAGCACATTTGCCAAGGGTTCATTCGCCAGCTGCAGCCAGCGTCTTTGAGCAATGCCATTTGTTTTATTGTTAAATCGTTCCGGATATAGCAAATAGAAGTCATGCAGTACGACCCCTTTCAGCAAGTCCGAATGAAGCTTCGCCACTCCATTTGTACTGTGACTGCCGATAATTGCCAAATGTGCCATATGTACATGGCCGTCTTTAATGATCCTTGTCCGTTCAACCAGCTCAGAATCAACTAACAGTGTCATTTCCTCCACAAATCGACGATCAATTTCTTCAATAATCTGATACAGTCTCGGTACAACTTCCTTCAACATCGATATCGGCCATTTTTCCAAAGCTTCCGCCATAATTGTATGATTTGTATAGCTCATCGTTTTGACTGTGACATTCCAGGCCTTTTCCCAGCTTAATTCTTCTTCATCAACCAGAATACGCATCATTTCCGCTACACACAGTGCCGGATGGGTGTCATTGATATGGATAGACACATAATTTGGCAGATCAAGCATGGCAACTCCAGTTTTTTTCTGCGAAAGAATGATACTTTGAATCCCTGCTGAAACAAAAAAGTATTCCTGAACTAAACGCATCAGACGTCCTTCATAATTGGAATCATCTGGATAAAGGACAGAGGTCAAATCCCGAAAATCCCGGCGTTCTTCAATACTCTGATATCTGTTCTCTTCAGATTCAGGAATTTCCGCTGACCAAAGTCTCAAGGTATTAACTATATTGTTATGATAACCCAACATTCCAGTATCGTATGGAACGGCTCTCAGAACCTGCTGGTTTTCATAGACCGGTTTCAGTTTCCCATCCTCATCCTCTTTTAAATAAACATGCCCGCCATAATTTACATTAACAGCCTTGCTGGCTTTACGGACTTCCCAGGCATTACCTTCACGAAGCCATTCATCCGGCAGCTCTACTTGATTACCATCAACAAATTTTTGTTTAAACAAGCCATAATCGTAACGGATACCATTCCCATTTCCCGGTAATCCGCAAGAAGCAATGGAGTCCATAAAACAGGAAGCCAAACGTCCCAGTCCGCCATTTCCCAACGCCATATCCTTCTCCACTTTGCAAAGCTCTTCCAGATCAATACTCATTTCCTTTAAGCTGTCACGAACAGTATCCAGCAGCCCCATGTTCAGTAAATTGCTTTTCAGCATTTTACCTGGTAGAAACTCTATCGAAAAATAGTAGGCCTGCTTACATTGCGAAGCACGTACTTCCTTTCGTGTATCCTTCCAGGCATTTGAATAGTATGCTTGAATCACTGATCCCAACGAGGCGAACAATTCATCGTTGGAGGACTCCTCAACCTCATTGGCAAATTTTTCCCGTACGCGTCGCTTAAAATCTTTTTTAAACTGTTCTTTTGTAATGTTCATTAGTCACTTACTCCCTTGATTATTTGTAAAACAAGAGGTCGGGACAACCGAATTGCTGTCTCAACCTCTGTTATCATTTAACGCCAAAGTTGATTGTAACAATACTTCTTTTAAGTATACCCCGTTTTCTAGAACAAGTACGAACAACTATTTAATTCTTAACGTTCTGTTAACAGTTGATAGAGCCCTATATATTCTTTAGCAGGAGAATCCCAACTGAAATCTTTTGCCATAGCTGTTTGAATCAGCTGCTGCCAGACTTCCGGTTCCTCTCTGTAAACAGCTGCTGCCATTCGAATCGTTTCCATCAGATAAACAGAACGAAACTCAGAAAAACCGAAGCCGGTTCCTTCTTTTGTTATTGGGTTGTAAGGAATCACGCTATCCTTCAACCCGCCAATTTCATGAACTACAGGTAGTGTTCCATATCTCATGGAGATCATTTGCGAAAGTCCGCAAGGTTCAAACGCAGAAGGCATCAAAAATAAATCTGCTCCAGCATAGAACAGCTGAGCCAGCTTGACATCAAAAGAAATACTGACAGCACATTTTTCTGGAAAACGATGAACGAACGCTTTAAAGCCTTGTTCAAATTCGGCTTCTCCTGTTCCTAAAACAACCAGCTGCACATCATCCTGCATCATATATTCCATCTCATCCATCAGCAGCTGAAAGCCTTTTTGGTGTGTCAGACGACTGACAATCGCCATCAACGGAACATCCCGAATCGGCAATCCCATTTTCTGTTGGAGAGCTGCTTTATTTGTTGCTTTTCCTGTTAAATCTTCTTTTGAAAAATTGGCAGGGATTAACGGGTCTGTCTCCGGATCATTGATCTCATAGTTAATTCCATTTAGAATGCCGCTTAATTTATCTTTTGCCATCCGCAGTACACCATCAAGTCCTGAGCCAAATTCCGGTGTCTGAATTTCTTCGGCATAAGAAGGACTAACCGTATTAACCCGTCCAGCATACAAGATTCCTGTTTTGAGAAAATTGATATTATCGTCAAAACGAACAGTTCCGTCATAGTAACGCTCTTTTCCCATTCCAAAGAGGTCCGACAAAATATTTTCACCAAAAACACCCTGAAATTCAATATTATGAATCGTCAGGACTGTTTCAATCGCTTGGTAGGCCTGAATCCAATAATACTTTTCTCTGATGAGAAACGGAATCATCGCTGTGTGGTAATCATTTACATGAATGATATCTGGAATAAAATCAATTTTCTCCATCATCTCAATCACAGCAAGCTGGAAATAGGCAAACCGTTCTCCATCATCATAATAACCGTACAATCCGTCACGATCAAAATAATACTGATTGTCAATAAAATAATAGGTGAGTCCATCAAGTACCATTTTTTTTATACCGCAATACTGGCGGCGCCAGCCGACATTCACATAAAAGTAAAAAACATCTTCACAGAGCTCCTGATATTTCGTCGGCATTTGCTTATAATAAGGCAAAACAATACGTATATCCGCCCCTTTATCCTTCAATTGTTTCGGCAGCGCTCCAGCAACATCACCCAGTCCGCCGGTTTTGAAAAATGGTGCACATTCAGCTGCAGTAAATAAAACTTTCATTCAGATCTCTCCTTCAGACACATTCACATTTGCGGTGACATGTTCTCCTTTTCGGATCACTACCGGCTTCTCCGGCGTTCCTATAATCTGCACACCGGGATCAACAATAACATTTTTATCAAGTATAGCATATTCAATTTGGGCATTAGAGGCGATTTTGGCGCTCCCGTTGATAATGGAATGCTTCACTGAGGCACCTTTGTCAATTCTGCTTCGGCGGGAAACCAGCGAATGCTCCACCGTTCCCTGAATCACACAGCCAGTCGCAAACTGACTGCTGTTCACCTTAGAATTTTCAGAGTAATAGGTTGGCACTTCATTTTTCAGTTTGGTATAGATTTTTTGATTCGTATACATTAAAGCGTTAAACTTAGCCGGCTCAAGCATATCCATGTTGGCTTTATAATAAGACTGCAGACTGTGAATATTTTTTAGATAGCCGGTATATTTATAGACTGAATTTTTTACAGCACCAAGCTGACTTTTCAGAAAATCTACCAGATTTGGCGATACACCATGTTTCTGAGCTTCTTCCAGTGACTGGATCAGCCAAGCCGTTTGAACAATAAACGCATCCATACTAAGATTTCCAGTCTCAGTTTCAGAGCTGCAATCCTTCAATGTATGACAGCTGCTGACTTGTCCGTTTTCATCAATATCCAGTAACGTGTCTTTCGAGCAGACACTTTCCTTATTCACTCGTTTATAGACAAGTGTCATTGTATTTTGCTGAGCCTGATGGATTTTCAATATCGCTCTAAGATCCAGATTGCAGAGCATTCGGCTGCTCATAATCACTGTGTACTCAGATTCAGATTTATTCAGATAATCAATTACTGAGCTGAAGTAAGGCTTTCCTTCGTTCTTTCTTTTAATAAAGTCCTGATAAAAGTAAGTGAAAAAGCGATTCTTCAACGAAGCCAAATTCCATTCTTTTCCACCACCAATGTGGTCAAATACAGACTGGGTTTCTCCATCATTAAAAATCATAAATAGGCTGTCGATATTAGCATTTACCACACTAGACAGCTGGAAATCAATCAGTCGGTACTTACAGTCAAACGGAAGCATGGCCAGTGGCCGTTTTTCAATCAACGGCATTAAATTGTCAAATCGTTCCACATTTCCAATAATTGCGCACATTCTATTAGTCTTCATCGCTTTTCACCCCAATTACTTCAGAATACCCTACTACAACAATTTCTTCTTCATCATAAACTACAGCATTATCACCAATTACAGCGTCTTCACCGATAATCGCATTTTTGATGGTCACATTCTCACCTATTTTTGCACCAGGCATAACAATACTTTTTTCTATTGTCGTTCCTTCCTTCACCTGAACATCCGTCGAAAGAATACTGTCCTTGATTTCTCCGGCAACATAACAGCCGTCTACAATCAGAGAATTTTTCACAGAAGCTGTCTCCGTTAAAAAGTGCGGCGGCGAACTGGTATTTTTAGAGAATATTTTCCAGGTCCGATCTCGAATATTCAGCTCATTTTCAGGATCAATAAATTCCATATTCGCTTCCCATAGTGAATCAATTGTCCCCACATCTTTCCAATAACCGCTGAAACGATGGGCATAAACATTGTCCCCGGCATCCAGATAAGCAGGAATAACATTTTTTCCGAAGTCCAGCATTTGGCTGTCTTTTGAATAGCTGTTGGTCAACAATTCTTTTAAACGGGCCCAGTTAAAAATGTAAATACCCATTGAAGCCAGATTGCTTTTAGGCTCCTCCGGTTTTTCTTCAAATTCTATAATTCGATCATTCTCATCAGTATTCATGATCCCAAAGCGGGAAGCTTCTTTAATCGGTACCTCAATCACCGCAACAGTCAGAGAAGCATTATGTTTCTTGTGTTCTTCCAGCATTGCTTCATAATTCATTTTATAAATATGGTCTCCGGAGAGCACCAGTACATATTGAGGACTCATTTGGCTGATATAGGCAACATTTTGATAAATCGCATGAGCTGTTCCCTGAAACCATTTTTCTCCATCTGAGCTTGAGTATGGCTGTAAAATTGTCAATCCGGAGTTGATGCCATCCAATCCCCAGCTGGCTCCGTTACCTATGTGACTATTTAAAGCCAGAGGTTGATATTGAGTTACCACAGCAACATCAGTAATCCCCGAGTTGACACAATTACTTAAGGTAAAGTCAATAATGCGATATCTGCCTCCAAATGGTACAGCAGGCTTTGCGATATTTTTGGTTAATTTCCCTAATCTTGTTCCTTGTCCTCCGGCTAAGATCATTGCTAGCATTTCATTATTCATCTTTTTTACAGGTCACTGGGCGAATCTGAAACCTACAGCTGAAATCTGAATTTTTCAAATACGTCCTAGATCCCCTTTGCCTCCTTTCATCCTCAAAAATTCTATGCATCATAAGATATTCCAGTGCTGATAAAAGTTTTGTCTTCACCTGAACTAAGCAGGATTTTGCTGAACAGACCAATAACGAGCACTTTTAAATCCTTTTTATAATTTTCAGACTACCCCTAGCTATTACCTTTTTTTCCGTGTATTAATATCCTTTGGCTTTAAAATGATGGCGCCGAGTGCAGGAACAATCGTTCTGATCTGATACCCTAGCTGCTTAAAGGACTCTGCATAGGTTTCAGCAGGCGCATTAGATTGAGTCCAGGTCCCGCCGAATTCCTTCATTTCAGTATTCAGAACCTCCTCATAGATTCCTTCATAAGGAACACCAATCGGAAAATCCTGCCGTTCAACCGGTGTCATATTCAACACAATAATTAAAAAATCCTTTTTAGCCTTTCCTTTACGGATATAGCTCAGAATTGTTTCCTGGCTGTTATCTGCATCAATAATCTCGATGGTGTCATAGCTGTGATCCAGCTCCCACAGTGCCCGATTTTCCTTATAAAATTGATTCAAATATTTGGTAAACTGCTGCATTTTGGCATTCATTTCATCAGTAAGATCGCGCCACTCAAGTCCTTCATCATACTTCCATTCCAGAAACTGCCCCCACTCACTGCCCATGAACAATAATTTCTTCCCAGGATGCGTCATCAGATACACATAAAGATTTCTAAGCTGCGAAAACTGTTTATAACGATCTCCCCACATTTTATGCATCAAACTCTTCTTCCCATGAACGACTTCATCATGAGACAGCGGTAAAATAAAGTTTTCATCCATCATGTACATAAAAGAAAAGGTCAGTAAATTGAAGTGATCCTTTCTAAATACTGGATTCATTTCGTAGAATCGCAGCGTGTCATTCATCCACCCCATGTTCCATTTGTAGTCAAAGCCCAGCGCGCCGGTTTCAATCAGTCCGGTAACCTGCGTCTCCGAAGAGCTCTCTTCAGCTATCATTATCGTTTCAGGATAGGCCAGTTTGATGACTGCGTTCATTTTCTGCAGAAAATAATACCCTTCCAGATTTCGATTACCGCCCTCATGATTCAGCGTCCAAGGTCCTTCATCATAGTCTCTATACAACATGTTTGAAACAGCATCTACTCTGATACCATCCAAGTGATACATTTCCAGCCAAAACAACGCACTTGAAATTAAAAAGCTTTGCACCTGAGGTTTCCCTAAATCGAAATTCAGAGAGCCCCAGCGGATATTTTTAGCACGGTCAGGATCTTCGTATTCAAACTGCGGAGTTCCGTCATAATAAGGCAATGTATCATCATTGATACAAAAATGTCCCGGTACCCAATCCACAAGAACACCAATATTATTCAAATGACAGGTCTCTACAAATTCCTGAAACTCTTCCGGTGTTCCATAATAAGAGCTTAAAGCAAAATAGCCAATCAGCTGATAGCCCCATGACATGCCTAAAGGGTGCTCCATCAATGGCATGAATTCAATATGGGTATAGCCCATCTCTTTAACATAAGGGATCAGTTCTTCTGTCAGCTGACTAAAGCTGTAAGGAGTACCGTCTTCGTTCTGCTTCCATGAACTCGCATGAACTTCATAGATATTCATCGGGCGTTTAAAATAGTCCGATCGTTTCTTTCTGCCCAGCCATAATCCGTCCTTCCACTTTCTCTCAAGAATAGTGTGGATCACTGCTGCATCATTGGGGCGCTTTTCAAAATGTACTGCAAACGGATCAATCTTGTAGATTTCCCTTCCTCCTGCCTGTCGAACCTTATATTTATAATAATCCCCTTCCGACGGCAATTCAGTAAACAGCTCCCAGATCCCATATGTTTCCAATTTATTCATAGCCAAAGAATCTGTCCATCCATTAAAATCGCCAACCAGCCAAATCTGTTCAGCATTTGGAGCCCAGACTCGAAAAACATATCCATCCAAACCGTTTTTTGTCTCTCTGTGAAAACCAAAATAATGATGACTATAGAAATTTTCACCTGAAAGAAATCGTTGAAGCTGATCTTTTTCCGGTGTATTCCCTGACTGACTTGTTTCGTCCATTCTCAACCTCCTCTGCTGAAATTATTTTTCGGGAACTGCTCTCTGTTTCAGGACTATTTTGGGAGTCCTTATAATCAAATTTTCATTTTTGTTCCACTTAAGTATAAAAGAAATGGAACAAAATAAAAAATATATACACTCCACACTTTATTTTAACATAAAAACGCTTTCATTCATTAGTATACTTATGCTTTCATTGAAAAGTGTTTTAGTTCTTTTTTCTCAAAAAACAGCTCTAGTTATAAATGTTTTTGTTGTATTTTGTAATAAAAAAACAACCGATCAAAACAATGACAATACTATAACAAAGTAAAAAATTAGAATTCAATAATATATTTTACTGTTTGCTAACAAAATGACAATAATTAGTTTCTATGACTTGAAAAATGCAGCTAATATTTTTATCTTGTTATTAAATCATCAAACAATAAAATTAAGGTCAATAACTGAGTCGATTCATTATTCAGAGCTAAATTCATTTATGATAAAATCTAAGCGATATTATCTTCTAACTTACTTCCTTCTATTTTAAATCTGTATATTTTGTTAAAACAGATGATTCATCTTCTTCACTCATTCAATTTTTACTTAAATTGGTAAATTTATTGTTTTATAACCTGTTGTTCAGGTATAGTATTCTTAAGATATTATTGTGGGAGGCAGGCTATGGTTACAATAAAGGATGTTGCAAAAGAATCCGGTTATTCACAAGCGACTATTTCCAGATTATTTAAAGGTGATGAAACATTAGCCATTACCAGTAAAGCAAAAAATAAAATTATTGCAACTGCACTGGCACTGGGTTATGACCGTTCAAAAATAAAGACGACTCTTCATAAAATTGCTGTACTGTTTTGGTTGTCTGAAACGAAAATGATGGAGGATATTTATTTCAACTATTTGAAGGAGGAATTATTCTCATACAGCAAGGCAGCCAACATGGCACTTGAATTTGTCTCAAAAAGTGATGGGATCGAAGCGATCCCACAGGATGTTACAGGATTTATTGCAATTGGACCGATTACGAAAAAAGAATTGCTTGCTCTTCATAAAAAAGGATACAAGGGAGTTGTCAGAGGAATTAATCCGCTGCCGAAATATTTTGATACCGTAGAGTCAGATATCCAGTCGATGACCCGTGAAGCCATTGATTACTTTCTTGAAGCAGGGCTGACCAAAATAGGCTTTATCGGCGGAGCATTCCAGAATCCCGATACAATGATTGATGAGATGGACAGCCGTGAATATGTATTCAGAGAATATCTGACACAGAAAGGGCTGTTCAATGAGGACTATGTGTTCAGCGGAGGTGAGTTTTCTGTTGAGCAAGGCTACGAACTTGCAAAACAGATGGCTGATAACCTGAGTTCTGACTTGCCTGAAGCCTGCTTTGTTGCTTCTGATACGATTGCTGTCGGTGTTTTACAGGGATTTCATGAAAAAGGAATCTTGCTGCCTGAGCAGATAGCCATTATCAGTATCAATGATTACGAAATTGCCAAATACGTTTCACCACCTTTGACAACATTCCATATAAATGTGAAGGAAATGGCTAAAACAACAATTGATCAGCTTTCAGATCAGCTGGTTTATCCCCGCACTATCACAAAAAAAGTTTTGCTTGATGCTGAATTGACTGTTCGTAAAAGTTTCATTCCGATTGAAACAAATAAAAATCTGGTAGAATAAAAAAATAATCCTGACTTTCAAATGTGAATGTAAACATCTGAAAGCCTGGATTTTTTACTTAATACCGAACTAAATGACTCTTAAAACAAAATCTACTGCACCTTTCGGATCACGTGTAAGATTGATGTATTCTACTCCTTTCGTCGCAATCACCTTCACACCTAACTTGTCAGCATCCTTTTTAATGTCTTCCAGGTAAGAATTTATCTGAGGCGCCAAAACTATTAAATCAAAATTTTTCATAATATCGTAATGAGAGCCGTATGCTCCCGCTTGAGCTGAGATAGCAATTCCGGTTTCTTTTGCCCCTTCTTCCAGTGCCTTCGCCAGCATGGTACTCGTTCCAGCTCCGGCACATAACACCAGTACTTTTTTCCCATCCCTGATTTTTTCCTTTTCAGCTTCTGTAACAGCAGTAATTATATCCCCAACCTGCTTTTGCTCCTCTGCAATTTCTTCCTCAACTTCAGCAATCCCACTGTTCACAGCTTCTTCTTCAAGCAGCACCGCATCATAGGCTTTAATAAACGGCAGGTAAATCACTGCATCTACAAAAATCAATACAAGCATCAGTACAATTGCCAGCAGACTGAAACCCGTCCCCATAATAAGTCCAATGGGTGCCGGTGTCGCCCAAGATAGAACAGAAATAAAGCTGTTCATTTTCAAAATATCCACAAAAAATTTAAAAACCCAGACATTGGCAATGGGAGTCAGTAAAAACGGAATCAGAAAATATGGATTTAAAATTATTGGTGTCGCAAACAGCAGCGGTTCATTTACAGCAAACGAAACTGGAATAAATGAAGCTTTTCCGACTGCCTTTAATTGTTTTGACTTGGCAAACAGCATAAACAGAAACGGTACAACCAGCGTGGCTCCTGTTCCGCCCATCGTTCCGACAAAATTACCCAGTCCAACTGTCAAAACCTTGGAAGTCTGCTCACCATTTTTAAAAAGTTCAAAGTTTGTTTCTACATTCGCATAAATAATTGCAGCAATTGCCGGTTCAACGATCGACGGACCATGGACACCGACAAACCAAAACATAGCCATAGCTCCCCAGATAATCGCAATCCCAACATACCAAATAACGGCTGAAGAAAGGTAATCACTACTTCGGCAAAAGAGCCGTTTGTAAATATTCGAATTACTGTGTCTATGATTACCGCTGAAAATACAGCAAGAGAAAAAGGGATAATATCGCGAAACATTTAGGTAATCGTACCAGGCACTTCTTTTGGCATACGAATGATAAGATCTCGTCTCACACAAAACTTATAGATATTTACCGTCAGAAAAGCTGCAATAAAAGAAGCAATCAGTCCTTTTGTCCCCATGTAATCAGTAGAAACTCCTCCGTCTATCTGGTTCGCTCCCAGCATCAGAAAACCGCAGATAGAAGCCAGCATAACAGAAATCTCATTCATCTGTTTATCTGAATCACTCAGCCGACGATTCATTGAATTAGCCAGACAGCGAGCTGTTGTAGCTGTAACAAGCAATCCGACAAAGCCCATGGAATATCCGTAAACCTTCCACAGCCAGTTTGAGAATTTTTCAGGCAGCGCAATATTAAAGACCTCCGGAACAGCAGCAAATTCATTGAGAGTGGGACAGAAATAAAGTTCCAAACGATCTTTGTATATCCCCCGAATAAACGGCGGTACAAAAGCAAAAATTCTTTTTGCGACGAGTAACCGCAGGAGCAGCTCCAGGTTCTTCACCGAGTAGATAACAGGACTTCATCTACCCTGCTAAAGCAGTCCTAGTGAAGCCTGTCAACTCTCGTATGTTCCCTACGTAGAAATTGATGTGATCGAAACACAGCGTAGTGTATCAATTCATAGCTATTCATTTTATGAATCGTGTTCCTTGACAATTTTCGGATATTCTTTCTTAATTCTTGGAGCTGATTGCTTTTATCCCGAGCTAGACTGAAAAGAGCGATTATTCTATATCTAAGACTGCTGTTTTGGAAACTCTACTGAGGCAGTCGTTCCTTGTCCTTCAGATGAGTCAATTTCAACCATAATTCCCAAGGGATTAGCAGCCAGTTCAACAAGGTACAGGCCCATTCCTGCAGCTTCTCCTGAATTTCGTCCGTTTTCACCAGTGAAAAACGGCTGCCAGACACGAAACAAATCTTCTCTTGGAATTCCTATGCCAAAATCATTAATTATCACGTTTGGTTTCTCATCTAAAAGCTTAGTCTCAATCAAAATATTTCCTTTTGGATGAGAATATTTAATCGCATTAATCAACAGTTGTTCAATAATAAAAAACAACCATTTTTCATCAGTAATTACTATTATATCTTCATCCAAACGCACTACAGGATACGTCTCATACTGAATAAAATAATTCTTCTGTGCATTGATCACTTTATTCACTATCTCTGAAAGTGAGACCTGCTTCAACACAAAATCTTTTTCTATCCCCTCCACCAATCTGGCTTCATTTAAAGCCAGATCCAAGCCGCTTTTCAGTCGCTGTGTTTCTGCCAATACAGCATCACTGTCCAGCTGATTTTCCTGTGCCAGCATTTCCAGTGCAGTGAGCGGTGTCTTCATCTGATGGACCCAAAGATTCATAAACGTTACTTGCTGCTCCCGCTTTTCACTCTGAATCATCAGATCGATCTCCTGGTCCTTCAATACCTTGCTGACCTTTCTCTGAATAGCTAAACTTTCCGGATTCGTATCTCCAGATTCTATTCTGTTTGTCTGACCGCTTAAAAATGCATAAAGCTGGCGTTTCATGTAATAATCAACTGCGAAATACACTAGAAAAAGAAAGCTCCCCACCCCCATTAGATAGGCGGTTAGTTGCCAGTTGAATGTCTCTGTCAAACCAGAGATGAAAAAAACAAATAGAAAAATTCCACAACACAGCAAAAATTTAATCCAGTAGTTTTTGATATATAGTTTCATTATTCACCTTTCCAATCCATTTGATATCCTTTATTTCGTATCGCTTTTATTTTATTCGGCAGTCCCATATCCTCCATTTTTTTGAAGACCTTTCCTATTGGCAGGCAGCGTACTGTCATCAATAAAACGCTGACCATCCCACAGTTTCATTAATAAGTTTTCCTGCTTAACAACATTGGGGCATGCTGAATCAGCAGTTCCAGAAGCACATCTTCTTTTTCATCAAAGACTCGTGTTTTCCATGCTAGTGAACCTCCAGCCGTTCTGAAAAATACTTCAGCTCATGATAGATAAAAATCCGTTCCCCCACTACCAAATATTCTCCATAAACCAGTTGCAGCTGGCTTTTAATTTGGGCAATCAGTACTTATGTATCCGCTGGTTTCCCCAAATAATCATCCCTGCCATACTCCATTGCCATAACCTGATCCATTGAATAATCCCGAGCAGACAAAATAATAATCGGCACATTTGACTGTTTACGAGTTTCTCTGATCCAGTAAAAACTGTCAAAATCTGGCGGATTGATGTCCATCAACCAAAATCAGGCTGCTGCTGTTGAAATTCATTTTTCAAATGTTCAAACTCATTTGCCGGAACCACTTCAAAGGCGTATTTTTCAATAGCAGTCTGAAGCAAGCGGGGCAATGCCGCATCATCCTCAATCAAATGAACTCTTATTCATCCCCTCCATTTCAGTATAACAATTCCCTACTCCTGCCTCTCATATTAGATTTTAACAAAACAAAAGGAAGAAAGCGAAAAAAACAAGAAAAGGAATAGTATTTTTTTGAACTATTCGTATATCCTAGTGAATATTAAAGCAAAATTCATGTTAAGTTTATTTTAAAACCAATAAATATAATATTTCTTCTGAAAAATGAAATTGAGTATAGGGGAAAGTTGAATAACTTTCCACCCCTCTCACATCACCTAGTATATCGCCCGAATTAAATCTAATCTAAGAAACGTACAGCCAACACGGGAGCAACTTAGCAAAGAACGCCGATTTCATCCCTAACTGGAATCAAACCAACTGGAACTATCCGTGTAAAACAGCTGTTGATTCCCAAATTTCCTTTGACACTGCAAAAATTCTTGATCATCCAATCTTTTCATTTCCACTAATTCAAACATAAATCCTATCATTTAACGAAATCCAGCAATCCCTACATGCAGACTTTCTATCATAATGCCGACATCTCCCAGATATCCCGAGTCAATTAATCCAAGTTCCTCATTTAGTTTGTCTTTGTCCAAGCCTTGGTTGCAATGAAGCAGAGCTGTACGAATCAGCACCTTAAGCTGTTCTTTGGAATTTTCCGTGCCAATATCTGTTTTAGCCAGACAGTCAGATTGTCTTTTAAATCCTTTTGCTTCAAATTTACTTATATCTTTGCGACAATACTATTTGAAAAAAATTTAACACATATTCGCTTTCCAAAAATACCAATCTACACGTATAATGAAAGAGGAAGTATTTAATAAGAAAAGGTGGGATGGATATGATCGAATTAGTAAATGTCAGTAAAAGCTATGGCACAAAGCAAGCACTGAAAGATTTAACTTTAACAATCAGACCGGGGGAAATTTTTGGCTTTCTTGGACACAACGGTGCCGGTAAATCAACGACCATTAAGAGCTTGGTCAGTGTCATTGAGCCCACAACAGGCACAATCACAATTGATGGGCTGGAACTGAAAGCAAACAGAACAGCCATTAAAAAGAAAATAGCCTATGTTGCAGATACACCGGATATCTTCCTGCAGTTAACAGCAGGTGAATATTGGGATTTAATTGCAGCAGCTTACGAAATTGAGATAGGACAGAAACAGCAGCGGTTAAATGAGCTGGCAACTTTGTTCGATATGCTGAGTCATCAGGACGAAACCCTGGCAAGCTTTTCCCATGGGATGCGTCAAAAGACAATTGTTATCGGTGCCCTGCTGCCTGATCCTGATATTTGGATTTTAGATGAACCGATGCAGGGATTGGATCCTCAAGCTGCGTTTGATTTAAAAGAATTGATGAAAGCTCATGCACAAAAGGGAAAAACTGTCATTTTTTCTACACACGCTCTTGATACAGCACAGCAGTTGTGTGATGAATTAGCTATTTTGAAAAAGGGTGCGCTGATTTATAACGGTTCTGTCAAACAGCTTTTGGAACAATCTCCGAATGAATCCCTAGAAGCAATTTATCTGAAGATGGCTGGACGTCAGTCAGATACGCTGCTGGAAAGCATTGAGGATAACGAACATGAATAAGCTGCAGCTTTCAGAATTGGTGCGCACAAATTTACGTTATGCCAATCCTCAGATTACTGACAAGCTCCGCAGAAAAGGAAAAAGCGGAAAAGAACTGACACGTTCTCTGATTAATCAGTATCTGTTTTCCGGCGTTGCATTTTTATTCATCTACGGTACTACGATGTTTATGCTGGATTTCAGCAAACTGCCGGGATTCTTTACTTATTACGTGGCATTATTCACCATCTTAGCATTTTCACAGGGAATTTCTGTGATTTATAATATCTTTTTTGAAAGCCGGGACCTTCCTGCTTATCTTCCCCTGCCATTTAGTCAGGGTACGATTTTTCTATCAAAAATTTTAGTAGTGACAATGACCGTTTCACCCTTTGTATTTCCCATGTTCATTGTCTTTATGATGACCGGCTGGCGTTCAGGAATTTTTATGCCGCTGACTATCCTACTATCACTTTTGCTGTTCCTCCTTATTCTGGCTATCGTTTTTACTTTTTGTTCTCTCATTGTTTTTGGTTTAACTAGAACCAGCTTTTTCAAAAAGCATAAAAAAGTGGTAACCAGTTTATTATTGGGGCTGTCCATGACTATTGCAGTCATCGGGATTATCTGGATGAATATGGAAAGCTCTTCAACAGGGATAGAGCAGATGGACCGCAATCCAATTATATTTTTTATGCTGATTTTCCATATCAGTGCAACACCATTTTCAACAGCTGGATTAATTAGTTTTGCAGGGCTTTTAGGGCTTCTTCTGGTGTTGTTTGAAGGAATCAAATTACTGATTTTACCAAGACTTTACGAACAGCTGACTGAGGCATCTGCCGCAAAAGGAAACATTCGACGTACGTATAAAGCCAACCAAAGCTTATCCCAATTGTATATCAGCTACAATCTCCAGTTGTTAAAAGAACCAAATTTGATCATGCAGGTACTTTCCAATTCTCTGCTGATGCCGATTATCTTCATTGTTACATTTGCAATCGGCGGAATGCTGAATTTAAGTGCACTAGACATTCGTTTTATTGGTGTCGTTTTTCTTGCGGGCGCAGCCATAGCTGCGATGACAGTTAATCAGACTTCCTTTATCAGTAATCTGATTTCATTGGATCAGGAAAATTTTACGTTTTTACAATCCCTACCAATCTCCATACATTATTATATGAAACAGAAATTTTTAGTTGGTTTGATTATTCAAAGCATTCTAACCGGAGCGATTTCATTAATTGCAGGTTTTGTTTTCAAACTACCGCCAGCTTTAATTATCGCTCTTTTAGCCGGTGCACTCTTGGGATGCTTCTTGTTCTGTCTGCGTTTTTTTTCTAGGGATTATCAATTTCTTTTGCTGGACTGGACAAGTATCACTCAGCTGTTTAACAGGGGTTCCGGCAGTATCGGCCTTGTTGTTACTATGCTGGGAACTATATTCGGCAGTATTCTGGTTCTTACAGCTTATGGATTTGCCACAGCATTTCTGCCTTTCTGGCCGCTGAACCTGTTTGTTCTTGCTGTACTTTTCCTTTTTATCTTTCTATGGATTCGCCACTATCGTAAAAAATTCTGGCATCAGTTTAAATAAACAGGAATGGACAGTCAAAGCTCTTTCTCGGATTTTTCATCCGATTCCGGACTTTGGCTGTTTTTTTCTTCATCCTCTGTATAATATCCATACGCATTTTATAATTAAGTACACTACGATTCTTTAACTGAATAGCATAAATAAGCACTGGTTTTCAGATTTTTATATCTAAAAACCAGTGCTTATTTTTTTTCCCTGCTGCCATGTTTATTCTAAATATGCAAGTTTTACAGATGAATAGATAAACGTATCGCCATCCTCTGCTCTTTTCAAAATAACAGCAAAAGAAGCAGAGCCGTCCATCTCTCCTGTCGGAAGAGGAAATACCAACGGTGCTACTCTCAGCCGTGTATATTCTCCAAACATCTGATCAAAATCATCGAGCGCAAAATCCACAAGATCATCAATCTCTTCAATAAATCCTGTAACCGTTCCAAAAATCCGATCGTTCGCTTTCTTATTTTCACCATATTTCTTTCTCAAAGACGCTTTGTACTCTTCCACTGTCATAAAACAAAAAATCCAATCCAACGGTTGAGCCAAAAAATATTTGTAAACCCTAAACATTCCTATCCCTCCCTCTTTCTATACTTTAAATCGGCAGCCAACTCTATCTCTATACTGCTCTGCGAAAATCTATTTTCTCTGACCTGAATCAGCTTAAAAGATGACTATCTCAATAACCTGGAATGATTTTTCTTATACGAAAAACACTTGCTTATTAAAACTACACCATCAAAGTCCTGTTAGTCAACCTTACAGTTGAAATTTTGTTCTGTTATTTATCAAATAATGTGGACAAACAAGAGAAATCCTACTCTTTTTATGATTATCTATTCCTTTCCACCTTTCATAATCGTTATATAATAATTGTGTTTACACTGCTTTTATTAATTACTGCCACGCAATTTTAAAGGACGAAACATGCATCATAATTTATTAATGAGCTGCAACAAAAAACTTCCCTATTCAGGAAGTCTAAAAAATAAATGTAAGATGAGCTCAGACAGCACTTCAATGGCTGCACCGAATAATTTTCTCATGCACAACACCTCTTACCCTGAACTATACCGCAGAAATAATGACGTGTGAATACGACTTAAGTCTGAACTCAAGTGAATCAGAAACAGCTTCCTCTTTATACTTTTACACATCATTCTTGCTACGATACAAGTTTGCAGTACATTAGAAAACAGAAAAACACGAATCAGATTTAGGGGAACTGCCCATGTACTGATTCGTATTTCCGTAGTAATTTTCCTTTTAATGTTCATTAAGTGAGAAGTATTTCTGAAAAGTATGAATCGCTTATCTTCACTGCGATTTACACTATTTTTATTTTCTCTTTACAGCAATCCATAGTTCACTGTATAACTCTTTTTTATCTTCAAACTTCGTGAATGAAATCTCCGGTGCTTCGACAAGCTCATAATCAGAAGACGGCAGCCATTCTGAATAGATTTTTCCCCATGTCTCCTGTAAGGTTGCTGGAAATGGTCCCTCATTTGGAAATATAGCCCACAAATTCGCCGGTACTCGTATCAATTCCAATGTTTCCGGCTTCTTTTCACTAGTAGTTAAGAATCCTATTAAATGAATGAGCTCCCCCTTCTCTTCCATCCGCCCCTCACTAAAGCCATAAGAAGCATTCATAACCTGATGAGGATAGAGATCTCCCAACTCATGCATCTCTTTCCGTTGTTTCTCCGTAATTGACTGCGCCAGTTCAACAATTACATTATTTTCCCCTTCAAATTGAATTGGAGCCTTCTTAGTAACCCCCACTAGATTAAAAGCTTCTTTTTTCTCAAGTTTTACATGCATTGATTCTCCTCCTTGAACTGTAATAAAAAAGGAGCGTTTGGGAAAAGTCTTCTGCAGACCGCTTTTGCTGACTTCCGACGGCAGATATCCCGTCCAGTCACGAAACGCTCTTGAAAATCCTTCGATTGACTGATATCCGTATTTGAAAGCTACAGCGGTGACTTTCTCCCCTTTTACCAAATCGAGATTTGCAGATGCCAGCTTTCGATTTTTAATATATTCACTCAAGGGCATACCCGCAATAAAAGAAAAGGTTCTCCTGAGATGATACTCTGACAGCCCAATACGTTTAGCTTCATCTTCAATAAAAAGTTCTTCTGTCAGATGCTGTTCGATGTAGTCCATCAACTGATTTAACTGCTGCAGCATGTTCTTCCCCCCTTTCTCCTATATTTATCTTAATAAATAAATCAATGGTGTACTTGATGATTGCTGAACAAGTTTTATCGATTTCATTCCTTTCTGTACCTATCTTCTAAGTGATTCCTCAAAATTATAGTCAATGCTATGCGGAAAATCAATAAAGTTACTAATGAATAAAAAAACAGTTTAGACTATCAGAAACTTTCTATCCAGTTACCAAGCAGGAAGGAACAGATAGAAAGGGATATGATAATCAAAAAACTGTAAATAGACATCTGCCAAGCAGAGCTACTTACAGTTATTCACGCATTCATGAAGATAAATTATTCAGCTGCTTTTCCAGCAAATTCAGCAGATTTTGTTCCCGCCTGACGTCCGAATACAATAATATCTGCAACAGCATTTCCGCCAATTCGATTCTGACCATGAATTCCACCCGTCAGTTCGCCGGCAGCATACAAACCTTCAATTGCTGAGCCATCTTCTTTTAAGACCTGTGTGTCCTTATTAATTTTCACGCCGCCCATTGTATGGTGAATACCGGGAGCTATTTGAATCGCATAGTAAGGTGCTTCTGTTAAGTCATAATCCATCGCAGTTTCTCGGCCAAAGTCCGGGTCCTTCTGATCTTTCACTGCTTTGTTCCATGTGTCCAACGAAGCTTTCAATATCTCAGGTTCTGCATCAATTTTTTCTGCCAATGCTTCAATCGTATCTGCCTCTATAACTACGCCTTGCTCTTTATAATACTCCAGCTGTTTCGCCCGATTTGCCAAAGCATCATCAAAAATCAAATAAGCATAACCTTCAGGTAAATCAGTAATTGCCGCAGATACATTATCTCTTGTTTCAAGCTCATTATAGAAACGTTCTCCCTGCTGATTCACAAGGATGGCACCTTCTCCACGAACGGTTTCACTGATCAGCATTCCTGTTTCCTGAACAACTGTTGGGTGAACCTGAATCTGATCCATATCCACGGTTGCTCCACCCAGCTTTTCAATCATTGTGATACCGTCACCGGTACTGCCTTCAGATGTTGTACTCACATATCCTTTCAAATCCGGACGATATTTTTCAATCATTTCTTTGTTTGAACCATATCCTCCAGTAGTTATAATCAGAGCATCTCCAGAAACTATTTTTGTTTCACCCTCAACATCAACTTCCACTCCCGTTACTTTTCCGTCTTTTTCATTTATCTTAGTAACTGTTGAATTGACAAATATCGGAATTTCCTGTTCATGAATATTTCTAATCAAGCCGGCAACCAGATACGTGCCTACTGCTGAACCGTCTGTCGGGCGGTGAATTCGTTTCACACTCGCTCCGCCGCTGTAACTGATATTATCAAGTGTAATCCCCATTGAATCCAGCCACTCAATACCAGCTGCAGAGTTATCTACAAGATAACGCAGCAATTCTTTATCGTTGGTTCCTTTTCCACCAGTCAGCGTATCTTCATAGAAAAGATCATTGCTGTCTTCAATCCCCTGTTCTTTCTGAAATTTTGTTTCAGAAGCGTTCATCCCACCAGAGGATTTCAGTGTATTCCCTCCGGCAAAAGGCATCTTCTCAAAAATTACCGGATTCATTCCAGCTTCTTTTGCTGATAAAGCTGCCGCCATTCCAGCTCCGCCTGCACCCACAATAACAATATCATACTCATCTTCCAGCTTGCTTGGATCTGTGTACTCCTGCTGAGATGCACCTGAGACCGTTTCAGCTGAGCTTCCAGTTGAACTTGAAGAACTCCCGCTGCTTTCTTTTGTTGTGTTGCCGCCTCCGCAAGCACCCAAAAGCAGCACTGCCGAGAACCCCAAAATGCAGTTTTTTACCATTCCTTTTTTCACGTTGATTCCCCCTAAAACTTTTTTTCATACAATACTATAAATGACAAATTCGTGATCAGATTCACAAATGTATGTCCAAAAAATAAATATTTCCTTTTTTTAAATAAGGTCGCCTTTATACTCCTGTTTCAACTATTCGTTTGAATGGAGCTAGGCAGTCATTCGCTATTCAGTTATACATAATAAAGTATATTTGTTTATTCAAGATTAGACAAGTGATTTACTGCACATACTGAAATAAATGAGGATATTTTCAGTTCTCTCTCAGCCAATCATTATACAATTAGGTCAGCCATTCAGAATCACTGCGATGTGTTTCAAATGCTGTATAGCTTTTATATTTTATATAAACTAAATATATAGCACATCTTGTATGATCTTCGAACATGCAACAAGCAAATGTTCCTGCACAAATAAGACTCACGGTTCCAAGAATTGTTTCTCAGCTTTTGATAGAATCGAAAAAAAGACAAAGGAAGATTCCCCTGCCTCTTCGTTCATCTTCTTTGCTCTTTCTGTTACTTGCCCGAGCAAACAGCAGAAGTACGACAATTCTAATGAACATTAATAAATATAGGCTATGTTCACCAGCATTTGGTAGCCGCCCTCCAAAAATAGTATCTTCTTTTGGTGAAGCAGGTTCCTCTGAAGGTTCGGTTGAATCAGACTCTTCTGGAATCACAGAGCTCTCAGTAGTTATTCCTCTTCCAACTTTCCCACTAATTTCAACCGAAGCACTGTTGGCATTAGTTGAACCAGGAAAATCCAAGAGAAAAAATCACGAGAATGATAAAGAGTATTCTGTTAGACCAGTGCTTTTTCATTGTGACCTCTCCCTCAGAATTGCTGCTATAATGCTTAATTATCTGCCGATTGTTGTACCGTCAGCTTGTACAGAAGCAAATTTCAATGTTAATGTATAGTTTTCTGATTCTGCAACTGCCGGTGCATTTTCAACTGTTCCTGTATAGTGGAATGTGGCTTCGCTTCCATATGTATCTGCAGCGTCACTCACAAGATTCAGACGGCCTTCATTATTTGCCAGCGTCAGCCATGGCATTGCCGGCATTGATGCAACTGCTCCTCCATCAATCAAATTAACAGCTGCCGGAGTTGAAACCAAAGCAGTTGAAGCTGCTGCTGGATTAACCGTTAATTGTGTCACATAGTTTGGTGTTCCTGTCAGTGAAGACAGATAAACTGCGACACCGCGACCTGAATTATTTTGAATGCTGTAGTCAGCTGATTCAATCTCTGTATGATCTGAAGCAATTGTTGTATGGAATGCTGTCGCTGTATCAACCGTGATGTTAATCCAGTCATCTGAACCTTCCGGCAAATCAGTCTCCGGATCTGTGTTATCCATTTTTCCGATTGTTCCATTAATTTCAATGTCACCTGTATTAATTCCGTCAAATGTTTCTGCATTTGCAGTTGAGCCTGCTGCAGAAACTCCTGCAAATCCCGTACCTAAAACCATTGCTGCTGCGACTAATTTCTTATTTAATTTCATAAATGTGTTTCTCCTCTATAATTTTTTATTTATGTCAACAGAATGAATATTCTGCTAAACTCATTTCTTATGCTAAGACGTTAATCATAATGCTTGCTTGAACCTGCCCCTGCTTCTGTTTTGTTACCGGATCATAAATATTAAATGTTGCTGTTGCCGGATAGTCTCCTTTGGCCAGCGCTACATCTAATACAGCATTCTTTATCTCATAGCCCGGTTCAACAGCACCGGAAGAATATACTTCCTTACCATCTTCATCCAAAGCAATAACCACGTTGATTGGGTAAGCATTATGTTCAGGATTTTGAATATAGATATCTCCTTCTTCATTTCCAGAAGCAAAAGTTGCTTCCGGTTTGATGACCATATTGAACTTGCTGGCATCTACCATTTTCTGCTCGGCTGCTTTTATCTGTTTGTCCGTCATCTTCTGCGCTTCCTTTGCATCCGGCAGATAATCCCCGGATACTATCCGAACTGGTTCTTCCTGCTGTGTGAAATAGTAATACACACCGCCGCCAATCAGTAAAAATAATAACAGAGCCAGCCCTAACCATTTTTTCTTATTATTACTTGTTGTGTTCTGCTTTTCTATAATAATCTCTCCTATTCTGATTTTTCAAACCTCAGCGTCATTGTATAAGATGGCAATAGTACTTCTCCTACAGGATTAAAGAACTTTCCGCCAAAATCCAACTGCAGTTTATTTTCATCGGTTGTATTCATTATCCCGATCATTACCGGACTTATCTGAAGTTCCGGTGTTAGGAATATTTCACTGCTGGAAGCACCGCTCATTAAGAGCTTCAATGCTAATTGGTTGGAGGCGACTTGACCATTCATGTCCGGAAGTAATTTAAGATTTTCTGCTGCTTTATTTTTGGGGGTAAAACCTGTGACCTGAACAGCTGTGTCTACATTCCCCTGATTAACGACTTCATAGGAGGCGCCTTTACTATAAATTGTTCCAGCACTTTCAGTTGCTGCTTCTGAATTATCTGTACCAAACAACATCTCTACAGGTATTGACACATCAATATATTCACCATACTTTGTTTCAAATTCATAAACCAGCGGAAGTACAATCTCTCTACCGGAAACCGCTGTTGCTCTGACTCTGACATAATACGTTGCAGACGGACGCAAACCGGTTAATTCTTCAGTAAACTGACTGTCATTATCCCCAAATCTATTTTCTACTGAAATACTTTCTGCATTTGAAAAATCACTGTTTCTGCTGTATTCCAGTTGAATCAGTGCATCCGTAAAGCTGGCACCGAAGTCAGCAGTCTGGTTTCCAGCAGGATTGTCTACGCCATTGCTAAAATCTGTCCATAAACCAGTGTTGTTGGCAAAAGCACCAGAAATCTTCGCAGTTGTTTCCGTCAGATCTTCATCATTTATTATTTCCAATGACTTCAGACCAGGATCTGTGGCAAATGAAATCGGACCTGACCAGTCACCCTGACCGTTTGTATTTGAAACAACTGCCTGCATCCAGTACTTCGTATTAGGATTTAGATCATCTGCATCGTAATTGTAGAATCCATCTGCTTGTTGAGATAAATCAGTCAGTGTATAAATATATTTTGCTTTTTCCGGCACACCGATATCCTTCTCTTCTGTAAAGAGATAATATATTACTTTAGTTGCAGGAAGTCCGTGATTTTCAGAGTTGACAGACAGTGTCGCTCCCTGACTGCTTTCATCTGACACGCTTACAGAAAGAACGTCTGGTACCCACACACTGGAAAAAACCAATCGTTTGGAGGTTGCGAACGCACTTAATTCTGGCGCACTCAGTGTATCTCCTGATACATTTTGGTAAGTCGTATTCGAGACGTATAACGCTGTGTCCACTTTATTAAAGGTGGTGCTTGGCAGCTCTGTGGAGGCATTGCTATACGCATCCACTTTGATCCGGTTCGTTCCCCGAAAAGAAAGATTGCTGATTGCAGTATTGCTGCTTCGAATACCTAATGTTCCATCTGCTGTACCATTAAAAGCAGCTCTTTTTACATTATCGATATTCATTGAAAATGTTCCCAAAGTGCTTAAGGAAAACATTTGACCTTCTTCAACATTCATTTCATACACTGCACCTTCACCAACAGTCATTCCGCCTCTGGAGCTATACAAAGGAATTGATCCCTTTAAATCCAGTTGAACATTGGCATTTTTACCAAAACAAAAATCTGTCGCTGCACTCGTTCCTAAATTCGGATAGATAAACCGGCTTTTCACCGAGTTTGTTGATGTCTGCTTTACTTTTAATGTTCCATTATCTTCTACAATAATTGATTGGTCATAACTCGCTGCTGCACTGTAAAAAAAAGCATGGCTGGTTTCTACGTCAAATACTGCTCCCGAACGTACAACAACATTTATTGAACTGGCATAGGGACTATTGGAATTCGTCCCATGAGCGTAAATAAAGCCATAGCTAGCGGTAGTATTATGGTAAACATTGGTTATTCCAGACTCTACTTCTATGTAATTAGCCTCTGCCCATTCCTGAGAATATCCTGAGCCGGTTTGATTAAATGTATTGTTTCCTCTAAAAATAATCTTCCCATTTATATTGTATAACGGCTGACCGTTTGTAGTTATGTAATTGATATTTTCAAAAATCATGTTTATGTTTGGATTAGCATCGTAGCAGGTAATAATCCCATAGTAGCCGACAGCTCCTGAGCCGTCTGGGTTGCCAAAATTAATATTTTTCATCGTAACAGTTGCTCCTGTAACCTGTAGATAAAATCCTGCAGCAGCTAGTATACCTTTATTGTAAGTAATCGTATGACCCGCTCCATCTAAAACAAATCCATCATACAGAGGTAATGCTGTTGCAGCAATATCAATGTCAGCTGTCAGCCGAATTTCTTTTTTCTTGTCCGTCACAATATATGTTCTCAGTGTAGCCAAATCGCCAGCCAGCCAGTAACCATCTTCATCCTGTAATCCATCCGCAAAGGTTGAAGCTTTTTCTTTCGGAGGATCATCGTCTTCCTTATCTGAGAAAGTTTCTGTCGAGCTTGTTTCTATTTGATTTTCTTCTGTTGTTACTATTTCAGATTCGGGATCTGCTTCCGATGAAGACGCGGTCGTTTCTTCCAAGCCTTCCGAAGTTTCTATTTCCTGATTTACATCATCTGCCTGTTTTGCAGCTTCCGTGTTTACCTCGGTTGTTGGACTTCCTTCAGCAACTGGTTGAAAAACACTTAATCCTGAAACCCCTGTTCCATTCCCAAGCAATAAAATCGACATCAATAATGTAAGCTTGTTCAAAAACGTCCTCCTTTCTTCTATATGTGTTATTCCAAAAAGTCTTTTTCAGAAAAGTGACTTTATTTTAGATACTATATAATTGATGCTTCCATATCTATAAATGTCAATTAATTTTCATTTTCATTATAATTAATTGTTCATTTCACTATGTATTTTTTTAGATTTATCAGCAGAATATTCTTCCACTCGTACAAAAATACAATATTCCACAAACATTTTCAACATATTTTCAGTAAAAAAAAATAAAATTTTGAAATAATTAATAAATTAAACTCGTTTTTTATTAATAACAAACGTATTTTACCCTTACAATCAACCAACTTTCAATAAACAAGAGAGGTCGGGACAAAAACGATCAGCTCCGAGAATTAAGAAGGAATATCCGAAAATAGCTCCTCATATTTTCAGGATAGTTCGGCTTAATTCCGAAGGAGTTGTTTTTGTACCGCCGTTTATTCGGGTGTAGATATGAAGAGAGTTTGGAACTTTATTTCTGTCCCAAACTCCTCCTTACTCAGTAATCTTACCGTACAAATGCTTTGATTGTTTTAATTGTTTGACCTGCACTTGCACCACAAGGCTCTATTTCATAGTTGTCGATAGTTGCCGGAATAATAAATGTTTGAGCATATTGGATAAGAAACGGTTCAAATTTCCCTTCCGGACTAGTGACTAAAGCTTCGTCTCCTTCAATCAGATTCAACACGTTAACACTGCCATGATTCTCATGTCTCACTTTTTTACTAAAAGTATGGCGTCTTGTTTCAATAAATTCCGTTTCGTGAAGCCCCGTCTTTTCTTCAACCCAGCCTTCTCCTTGATCTATAATTGTAAACGGATTGATCAACTCTCGTTTGACCCACTGTTCATCCTTATAGATATCAATATTAGGTTCACCGTGATCGATATTGACAGGTCGAGGCAAACCATCAAAATCTACACGATCCCAGTCCCACAATTTAAAAGTAAAACGATTTGGAGTAGCGCTGATTTCTAAAATAACAGCATCTTTTCCGCTGGAATGAATCGTTCCAGCTGGGATAGAATAATGGTCATGTTTAGCCATCGTATGACGATAAATGTATTTTTCATCATCAAATCCTGTTTCGCCTTTTTCGGCTTCCTTTAAAGCATGGATCAGTTCTTCTTTTTTCACACCCTCATTCACGCCTAAATAGACAACAGCATCATTCTTTGCTTCTAGTACATAGTAACTTTCGTCCTGTGTATAATTGACACCAAATTCTTTTTGAGCATAGTCAACCTTTGGATGTACCTGCAAGCTGAGATTTTGTCCATCCATCGTATCCAAAAAATTAAAACGAATTGGAAACTCGTGACCAAAACGACCAAAAGCCCGTTCTCCCAGCAATTTTTCTGCATAATTAAAAACTAAATTATTTGCCGGAACTTCAACACATGTTCCTGAAAAATCCAACAATAGACTATTTTCCTCTGGGACACCATTAAAACTCCACGCCAAATTCTTCTCTGTTAAACCAACGCCGAATTGCTTCTGCATCCAAGTTCCACCCCAAACACCTGGATCAAAAAATGGTATTAAAGAAAAGGGCTGAGAAACAACTTCTTCCAATCCTTGCAAATAATCATCATAAGCAATCAATTTAGGACTTTGTTCATCATGAATATCTAGTAAATAATCAATGCTATCCACAATTTCTTGTTTATAACAATCTGCTAAAGGCCATTCAAAAAAATAGCCGCGTTTAATCATTTTTAGAGAATCTTCGCCTGCATTATTCGCCAACCAATTGCTATAATTCCCAGAACGGTAACGTTTTTGAACTTCCCATCTGGCTAGATCTACATAAATCACCATATCCACTTGCTCTAAAAGTGAGGCACCCATTCCATAAATGGCAGTGAATCCGCCTTTCTTCGTTTGTTCTTCCAAGCGTTTTGAGATATTTTTAACGTTTTCTTTATCAATGAAATCTGTTAATTTATGATGACTCATCAAACCAAATATTCGATCATCTGTTAAATTTTCCTGAATCCTCGTGTTGATCTCCTCTGCCTTTATAAACAGTTCATCCGCATGGAGCGTCATCGATGGTTGGAGTGGTGTAATAATTTTTTCCAGCAATAATTGCTCGTTAGTTACCGGATAACACTCAATCGCAAGTGTAAAATTCTTTTTATGTTCTGATTTTTGTTTTATAAAATAGACAATATCCTCATATGTTGTTAAAACAGATGCTTTTTTATTCATTTTTATCTTGGGACGTACAATTGATGATTTCAACAGCTTTCTCTCCATTCTTTATTACTCTGATTGGAAAATCACAATTCAGATAATCATGTCCTGATTCCGTTAACCAGCATGCACCGACAGATAATTTCTCAGTACCTGTATTAATCAGCCTATGACTCGTATTTCCAGGAATATAATGGACAGAACCTTCCTTGACTTCTTCTAATCGATAGGTCTTATCTTTAAAAACTAACAAAAGCAACCCTTCCCCTTTTAGTCCCCAGTAATATTCTCCAGTATCCTTTTTTTGATGGATATGTCCTTTAGTCATATGATATTCATTACCAATTTTTCCCGACATTATATGTGAAATTCCAAAAAATAAACCGCCATTTACACCTTCTATTAGACCATTATCATGGTATTCCACTTCATAAATGACTTTCTCAAAATCTTCCGATTCAGAAACCATTTGATAATAATTTGCATAATTTTTAAGCTTTGTTTGTTTACGTATCACGTCTTTTCCAGTTAAACAAACCTGCTCTTTATTAAAACAAATCATTTCCTCACTCCTTTTTATAGCTGAAAATTCTCCCATAAATGTCGATAATTTAGTGGTTTTGTAACAAACTCAAAAAGTGATGGTTGTTTTTCATACTGAACATATATATTTTCTTTTGATAAACCAAATTCAGGATATAGCCTTGTTGTTTTTTCTATCAATTTTGCTTCTCTGTAATGGTTGTTTTTCAACCATTTAACTTGATTATTTTCCATCACCGGATAAAAGGCCAGACCTTGTTTTTCTCTTATTTCTTTATACTCAAACGCATAATCACGAATACACCAGGCTCCAAAAAGCATTTTTTCATCTATGCTGGCATTAACTGTATAATGTGCCCAGTTTGGTGGAACAATCACGATATCTCCTTGTTTTGCTGCAATAGCAATACAATGTCCAGGAACTTCACCTACAAATTCCTGCATATAAATATATGCCTGACCCTGTAAAATTTCGTATACTTCCGGTGTAGATGACTGACATGAGGGAGAAACGGCATGAATATGTCCTTGGCTGCGAACCAGCTCATTTCCAATTAACCCGTCATTATAGGCAACGATACCATAAAGCAGATTTCGTTTCTTTAAGTCTTTATAATGACCTTCTTTCCCTACATCCATTGCGATTGTGTATAATACTTCCGGTCCCTCAGCATGTTTATTCAATAAACTGCTGCGAATGTCATTTAAATGGCGCTTCTCTGCTCGTTCAGGATAAAATAGACCTTCACCAAATTCCAGCTTTAATTCTGCTTCATTCAACCAAATATTTAATCCAGAATTAAAACTCATCCTCACCCTCTCCTTTTTCGGGAACAATGGTATAATCTTGAATCGTTTCCCGTGCAGAATGGACTGCGTCCGAAATTAGCTCAGCAATTGGTTTTATTCCCCCAGACAGAACTAACTCAAGAATCAGCGGCAGATTCATCCCGCTGATTAAATGAACATTATTAATTTCGTTCAGCAAACTATACGCAGCGGCTCCCGGTGAACCTGATGGGATATCACTGACAATGATAGTCTGTCCGTCAAAAGCATGGTCATGTAAAAATGATAGCTTTTTCTTAAAAGCTTCGATACCTTCCTCATCTAATTCTACTGCATAAAGCTCTGGCTGTTCACCGACAATAAATTCCGATGCTTTCTTCATACCGGAAGCAAGACCAAAGTGACTTACAAGTACAATTCGATTTTTCATCTCTATCCGCTCCTTTATTAAAGTAAATATGCCAGACCAACTGCAGCAAATGCGACAATGAAATAGATAAAAATCAGCTTAACTGGGGAAACTTTTCTTTTAGCCATTAAATACCACGAAGTAAAAATCACTGCCAATGGTGCTAATTTAGGAAAAATCCCATCTAATATTGCTTGTATATCAATTTCCGCTCCCGTCAAAGCAAATTTTGCTGGTATTTCAAGATTTACATACGAGGCTGCTACACCGCCGATCACTGTCATTCCTAATACTGTAATTGCTTTTGTTATTTGTTGTGCTTTTTCGCCAGTAAAAACATCTATTGACTCTGCTCCAAGCTCATACCCCTTAAAAAATAAATAGCGTGAACCAAAATAAACAATACTATTAAATGAAATGACGTAGAAAAAAACACCTAAACTACTACCATTAGCGGAAAGCCCCATTCCGATTGATAATAAAATGGGAATCAGCATTCCAGGCACCATCGAATCTCCAATTCCAGCTAGAGGACCCATCAAGCCAATTTTTAAGCTGTTAATCAGCTCACCTGTGATACCAGCATTCCCCATTGCTTTTTGTTCTTCAAGTCCAACTGCGATTCCATTGATTAATGCACCGACTTGAGGTTCTGTATTATAAAAAGCGGTGTGACGTTCCAACATTTCTTTTTTCTTCTCGGGTTCATCCTTGTAAAGTTTGTCAGCTACCGGCTCCATCGAAAGTGCAAAGCCCATTGCTTCTAAAAATTCAAAACTCATAGCAACCAAATTGTACATCATCCATCTATGATAGGATTTTGTCAATGTTTTTTTATCTAAGATTTTTTCGGTCATTGCTAAAACTCCTCCTCATCTTCTTCATCAATAACTACACCTGCTGAGCTGACAGAGCTGTTTTTATTCAATCCGTTGAAATAAAGATATGCAATCACAGCTGCAACGATTGTCAATGCAATCATATTCAACTCTAAGAATACAATGCAGACAAAACCTAATAAAAAGAATAAGAACAACGAATTTTCTTTAACCACTGCTGTCAACAACATAGCAATCCCGATTGCCGGCAGAACACCGCCTAAATAACTCATAACATCAATTAAATATTGAGGCATAGAATCCAGCATTGTTTTCGCAAATCCTGAACCAAAATAGAGCACTAAAAAAGAGGGAACAAATCTTGAAATAAAATTGACTAACTGAGGTCCAAAAATTGCATTCATTCGGAATTTTTTGTAATCTCCTTCACGAATTGCTGCAACTGCACGATGGTTCCAAAATGAATTGATAACCTGATACATATTAAAAACAATTGTTCCAAGAATTCCAATAGTTGTCGCCAGTGTTACAGCAACTTCTGTGCTGGTATTAGAAAGCATTGCCAATGCAATTGCCGGAAAAGCAACAAAATTTAGATCTGCAGGCATTTGCCCTCCTGGCGTTACCATTGCAATATAGACTGTTTGAATTGCAACACCCATCATGATTCCTTGTTTCATATCACCTAAAATCAGGCCAACAATCATCCCTGAAACTAAAGGTCGGGTAATCGTATACCAGCCTCCGGTCAATCCTAATAACCAAGGAGTTGATAATGCACCCAGATAACAAATCACAGAAATAGCGATTGCCTGTATCAATAATGTTATATCCACACTACTCTCCTCCTTCAGCTTTCAGTTCATCCCATGTCCTTCTTTTTGAATCAGGAACTAATTGAAATGAAATTGTCATGCCATTTTGCTGCAGTACATCGAACGCTTCTTCTTCTTCTGGAATTATACTTAAATTTTTACCATATTTCTTGGCACCTTCACGGACACTCATTGGTCCCACATTCAATTCTTTTATCTCCGAAATAAAGTTAACACCGCTTTCAAAAATTCGGACAAGTGTTGCTGGCGAACGGGCGATCAAAAAATACTGACGTTTACTTTTAACGATTTTCGACCATTTTTGAATAATTTCCTCTTCGGTCATCACAAACCCTTTTAGGGGCAGCGGAACTGCCGATTTCAGCATTTTAGCCAATACAGGATTTGTTGCTGACGGATCATCAACTGCTACAACACCGTCACACTTTCTTTCACTCATCCAACGAGTAACTACTTGACCGTGAATAATCCGGTCATCGATCCTAATAAATGAAATTGCCATTTTTTCCTTCCTCCCAATTGATATAATGTAATTACAATAAGATGTAATAAAAATATATTTCTAAATATAGAAATATATTTTTTACCTATTTTAAGTAAAGTCGTTGACATAGTAACGGTATTCACTGCCAATATAAAAACATTCTGAATACTCGTGAAATTGCTTCCCAAGTTGCTGTGTAATTCTAACCCTTTTTAAAATTGGTGTGTTTGTATCTATTTTGAGCACTTCCACTAAGTACTCACTAGGATTGACTGCCTCAACATATTCCTTAACTGAATCTACTATGATATCAAAAGTTTTTAAATATTCATAAAATGAGCCGTAATAATCTTCACTGCTTGTTGAAAAGAATGTTTCATACGTAAAATATGTGTCAAAAAATGCGAAGGCCAGTTCTTCAGTACCAAATATCCGCTGTAAATTCAGCACTGGATCACCTTCATTAATATTCAAAAAATTCGCAATTTTTGCTGTCGCTTTCACCATGTTAACTTTCGCTTCCAATGTATGCACTTTTCTGCCTAGATTATTCATCTCCTGTGTGAAGCTTTTGACTACAGTTTCTTTGACCTCCAGCTCCTTCGCCTGAACAAAGGTGCCTACTGCACGTTTTCGATACAGCAACCCCTCATTGACCAACTGATCAATCGCTTTTCTAATCGTGATGCGGCTGACGTCATAGATTGTACAAAGCTCATATTCTGTCGGGATCTGATCTTCGACTTTCCACTCACCAGAATTAATTTTAAACTTTAAATCACTGGCAATTTGAATGTACAGCGGCAATCTATTATCATTCATTCCTCCACCATCTTTCTACATCTCTTTGTCATAACAATAGCACATGAATAAATTTCATGCAAGCGTTTTTTTAATAAGAACTAAATTATTGCTTATTTCAAATTTTATAAAAGCATACCGCAACCTTATACTGACTGTAATTTTTTCGAAAATAGAGTACTTGGAGTTGTCCAGCGAAGTAACATAGACTGTTTAAAGCAACCTCTGTCAGTAAAAATCTATTCTGCCGAGTACCCTAACAAATGAGCTTCCGCTTCAAACTCAGCGATAGGTCATACTAAATTGCATCCTACAAAACTGATAAGAAAGAGAATTTGACCTATTCATTGAGTTTTAGCACTATACAACCTAAAGAACAACAGCTTAGCTGCCTTATGAAAAGACTTATATTCAACCATGCCTGTTCTCCCCATTGGAGTCTCTTGATATTTGGGACATCAGTCTGTGTTTGTATAGGAGCTTCACCTGACAAATCATACTTTATTTTCCCGTACAATTTAACAGAGCATTTTTTCCTTATCGACTGTAATCCTGTACCTCAAAACTTCTCTCCAAGATATCCAAAATCCTTGATAATGCTGAGCTTTCCCCATTAAAAAATTTTCTTTTTATTATCTACATGTTCCCTGTAGCCACCACATCTACCCCTGTATTCAACAGATTTTTTATTGCAATATCACCGATATTCACTGGTGCGTTCAATCGAACTTCATTGATCACCTTCATCGCCTCCATTACATATTCTTTAGGAATCCCATCCGTAGTTTTTACAGGACAGCGGCGGTGTCTTCCACCCTCAACAATTACAGTAGAAGTGACTACACGTATTGGATTAGTCGCTTCTGCTTTGCCATACTTCACACCTTTACTGCAGCTGTGACCGCTAACCTGATATTCATTTGCTGTATCCACCATTAAATGGCAGCCCTTGGGACACATAATACAGATAAACTCTTTCATCATCTGCCGACCTCCTCCACACAAATTTCTATTTCACCGTTCTGGATTTTATCAATAGCTTTCCGGGATAATTTAATTTTCTCCATCTCGCCGGGGACAATATAGCTCTTTCGCTGTTTTACCAGTGTTTCTCCTTGCGATTTTACTACGATTTGGCTGTCGCCATACACTTTATTTACTCGGAAAAACAGCTCAACCTTCTTATCAACCTTGTCTTCACGAATTTTTTGAGGAACCACATAGGTCACATGCTCCCCATTTTTTATGGTTAAGTAATCTGCAGTCAGCTCATCCATCAAGTGCTGAGACAAAATAAATTCTGCTGCCGCCGCTCCGGCTCTCATGCTCTCAGCCGTTACAAAATCTACTAAATCATGTACGTGGACAACGTTTCCGCAGGCAAAAATTCCAGGAATCGACGTTTCCATATTTTCATAAACAAGTGCACCGTTTGTTCGATTATCCAATACAATTCCTGCACTGCGGCTAAGTTCATTTTCAGGAATCAATCCTACAGACAATAAAATCGTATCACAGGCAAAAATCTGTTCTGTCCCGGCAATCGGCTGTCGCTTCTCATCTACTTCTGAAACGACGACTTCCTCTACTCGGCTTTTCCCTCGAATCTCTGTAATTGTATGCGAAAGAAATAAGGGAATATCAAAATCGTCCAAGCATTGCACAATATTTCTTGTTAGACCGCCCGAATAAGGCATCACTTCAATACATGCCAATGCTTCCGCACCTTCCAGTACCATTCTTCGAGCCATAATCAATCCAATATCTCCCGATCCCAAAATAATTACTTTTTTCCCTACAATATAACCTTCCATATTGACATATCGTTGAGCAGCTCCCGCTGTATAAACACCCGCTGGTCGACTCCCCGGAATTCCGATGGCTCCCCTTGTCCGCTCCCGACAACCCATTGCAAAAATTAGTGCTTTTCCCTGTAAAATTTGATAGCCCTTTCTCTTATTAACAATGTGAATCGTTTTTTCTTTGGTTACTTCCAGAACCATCGTGTCCAAGTAAACCTTTATACTTGTTTCTTTCAGCATCTCAATAAAACGTCCCGCATATTCCGGCCCGGTTAATTCCTCTTTAAAATAATGAAGACCAAAACCATTGTGAATACACTGATTAAGAATCCCGCCCAGTTCACTGTCTCTTTCAATGATTAAGATATCCCTGATCCCTTTTTCGTAAGCAGCCATTGCTGCTGCCAATCCAGCTGGTCCTCCGCCGATAATGATTAACTCATACATGTTCCAGACCTCCCTTGGTTGCTTCTGTTAAAACATAACTGCTCGTGTGATCCTGCAAGATTTCCAGCGGAGACTTTCCCAGCTCATCTGCTAAAATCTCAACAACTCTTGGACCACAAAAACCGCCCTGACAGCGGCCCATTCCGGCATTGCATCTTCGCTTGATGCCATCCACCGATGCAGGAACAACTGCTGAATGCACTGCAGCTCTTATTTCTCCTTCTGTAATCATTTCACAGCGGCAGATCACTCGTCCATAGCTGGAATCTTTCTGGATCAGCTTGTTTTTCTCCTCAATTGTCAGCTCCTGAAAAACAATTTTCTCCCGGGTATCCGTAGATTGGGCTTTCAATTGAAACGTACGTCCTATTGATTGTTCCAGTAACCTAATTCCATAGAGTGCAATTGCCGGAGCAGAGGTCAGTCCGGGAGATTTAATACCCGCTAAATCGATAAAACCAGGAGCAGCTTCTTGAATAATAAAGTCCTTTTTTGTACTGTTTGCACGAATCCCTGAAAAATTACGAATAGACTGTCTTAAATTAAGGTCAGGGACCGTTTTTTTTGCCAGTTCAGATACCTGTCTCAATCCTTTGACTGTATTTCCTGTATCCATACCGCTTCCCAGCTCTGTTTTTGAAACTTCTTCAGCATTTGGTCCGACAATCAAGTTTCCATGTACAGTTGGGCTGACCAACACCCCTTTTCCTACATTGGAAGGACATTGAAAGATAATGTGAGAAACAACTGAACCTTCAGATTTATCCAGTAAATAATACTCCCCCCGGCTGGGTACGATCTCAAAATCAGGCTCTGCCACCATATTATGAACAGCATCTGAATAAACACCCGCTGCATTAAAAACATATTTAGTCTGATAAATTCCTTTTTCTGCTGTGATTTGGTAACCGGACTCTCTCCTGCTGATCTCCTTCACTTTATTATTAAGCGAAAGTTCCACGCCATTAACTACTGCAGTTTCAGTAAGAGCAAGACAAAGCTCCCATGGATTCACGACTGCAGCAGTCGGCGCATAAAGTGCCCCGAGGGCGCGGTGAGATAACCCAGGTTCCATTTCCAGAAGCTCTTCCTTATCCACCATCTGCAGCTCTGAAACCCCATTTTTAAGACCACGCGCATAAAGCTCCTGAATAACCGCTAACTCTTCTTTAGAAAATGCTGCCACCAGAGAACCAATCTGATGATAATGAACTGAAAGCTTTTGGCAAAGCTCTTTGGCTCGTACAGCACCTTCCACGTTCAATTTTGCCATCAGAGTTCCCGGTTCCGGATCAAAACCGGCATGCAGGATAGCACTATTAGCCTTAGTTGCTCCCATACTCACATCATTTTCCGCTTCCAGAATTAAAACTTTCAGCCGATACTTACTTAATTCATAGGCTGTTGCAGCACCCACAATCCCACAACCGATAATCACCACATCGTACATCTTTTTTCCCCCTGTCTATATCTCTCAAGCACAAAAAAGAGAATACAGAAACAAACACCACTTTTTTTGGTGTCTGTTGCTATACTCTCTTTTCTCCAGCAAGTATTTAATTGTTTATATTATACCACCTATATAGAGCTTGGACAATAACTAGACAGTTTTTTGAATTTACCCAAAATTTTTAAAGCTAATACAAAAAATAATTAAACCAACAGTATTTCCTTTGTTTAGAAAACAGCTTCTGTAACTACTGATATAATAGGTTTTTTAGTAAAAAGCGAGTGAATTCAAACTAGACAGACCAAGTCGGCACATTTGTCGTTGAAACAGCAAGGCTTCCTGCTCCCAAAGCACCCATAATATCTTCCTTATCCCGAATCAGGCCGCCTACAATTAATGGTTTTTTTGACGATTTCACAATTTCTTTAATGATCTTCGGAGAAACATTGGGCAGCAGTTCAACCATATCTGCATCAATATGTGCAAGCTGTCTTTCCATATTTTCCAGAGCCGAAGAGTCCAACAGAAAAAAACGTTGAATAGCCAGCAGCTGATGTTTTTTGGCATAGCGGACAATCACTGATTTTGTTGAAATAATTCCATCAAATACTGTGCATTTTTTTACATAGTCAATGGCTGCTTCATCCGAAGACAGCCCCTTAACCAAGTCAGCATGCAAAAATGCAATTTTCTTACTCTTCTTAATTCTTTCCGATATTTCACTAAGCTGCATCAGATGGGACTGCAGAATAAAAACAACCTCAACCTCTGATATCAATGCCGCAGCCAGCTCTTCTTCATTTTTTACCGCAGCAATCACAGGGGAAAGCTCCAGTTTTTTATATAAGTCACAGACATTCATTTAGAGAAACTCCTTATCTATTAAATGAGTGCTGAGAATTTCAGCTGTGGATAGCTGCCGATTCCTCTCAGTCTTTTTTATTTTATCATGCTGGAAGACAGGCAAACAGTATGTACAGACAAACCGATAAAGAAAAGGCTTCAGAAATCCTCTTGAACCCTTTCAAGACTTTTGGCAAATGGGAAATTTGACACTACAAATCCAGGAATAGCTGAAAACACTCACATTCCAAAGAACACTGCAGAAGATAAAAGAGGAGAAATTCAGAATCCAAAAAGGCATGAAATTTATCAAACGAACTTCATACCTTTATTTCATTTATTCTTTAAACTCTCATTTTTTAAACGCTTACAAATAGATCTATCGTTCTCCCAAACTTGCAAGATGGAAATCCAGCATATAATAGCGATAATCACTCTTTGAATACATTGATTTCTTGTTTTTCAGATCTTTTATTAAATCCAGGCGTTCCTCTTCTGTTACTTCTACCCAGTCCTTTTCATGAGTTCTGCAATAAAGGCGAAAAGGCAGCTCCTTATCCATACGTACTTCAAGAAAATTTTCAGGTTTTCCCAATCCGTGATATTCAGCATCTGTTAAAATTTCTCCAACGTAATTCATATATTTCTTACCCATGTATTTCTACCCCCTTCAGTTTTTATTTCTATCTGCTTATATAAAAATTATAATCAATTGTTGGATAGACAACAACTGTTTTTCAAAAATTTTTTTATCTGACTAAAAAATAGGATGTTGCAACTATCACATACGGAATATTGATTCCCCTTTTTTAATTTCAAAATAAATGATTTTAGGTGATGAGCTCTCCAACTGTTAAAATAGGTTTTACCCCTAAGACTGTAACTGACCTACCACTTAAGAAAATTTGCCTGAAGGTCTTCTAGACTGTCTAATTTGCATAAAGGAAAAAACAACTATAGGTAAATAATTAAAGAAAAAACTAACATGCTGACAGAGTCCTATTTGGTTTAAAAATGGAAATTGGCTGACTTTGGGAATACGTGCCAGTCCGTAAATCCCCGCAAACAGTATACTGACAAACAGTGAAAATAGATAGAAATGACTAAGAGCTTTCTTCAGCTGTTTTTTATAAAGTAGAAACAAGAGGAATGGAAATAGCAAAAAACCGGTATACCCAAGCCCGGAGCCTATATTGTGTATCCATGTTGACAGGTTCCATCCTGCCTGCTCCATATTAATGCTGAACAAGCCAGTAAAGATACAGTCGCCAACACCATAAAAGCCTATTGCAGACACAAGTAATATTGTGAGTGTACGTGATATATCGACAAACTCCTGATACAATGCCGGTAAGGCTAAAACAAAGAAGATTCCAGAGACTACTGACCAAATTAGAAATGGCTGACGTACCGGGCTGCTCACATCCCCAAACACACTGATTACCATCGTCAGCTGATTCATCGCCGGAAAAAACAGTCCCAGAATGTATGGAGTTAAAAAATCACTGACTGCGCCCAACATCAGAAAATAAAAACCGTTTCTTTTAAGAAAATCCATTGCCCTTCCTCCTATTTGCTTCATACAATACTAATTAGAAATAATCGTCGGGTCCAGCCAGTATTTCGTGATTTCACAAATAATTGTATAAACAACCAAAACAATGACTGCTGCTTTATAATAAGTTACCCGCTCAAATCGTTGATACAGCTTATCGAGCAGCGGATCAAGGAGCATTACTGCAAACAAAGATAATATTCCCCACATAATCGTTGATTTCAGGCAAATACGCCCTTGAAAATTCATAAATTCCTGAGAGTAATCCCAATAAGTCCGCCCCAGCAGCCAGCTGGTTAAATAACTGGAAAATAATTCAAATAAAGTCATCCAAAACGCACCTGCAAAGAATAAACGAATAGGATGCTTTTTCAGCCGTCCAAAGAAAACAGTCATAAGAACACCGCCGATTCCATAAATCTGAATGAGCGGAAGCCCCCAGATAAGAGGAATATTACCGATTAAAGGATATTTTTTCAGTACAGGAAAATAGCTGGAAAGGTTATTTAAAATAAAAAGATAGCCTCTATCTGTCAATTTTCCCACAGTAATATACACTGCGATTGTTTCAAAAATCCACCCCAGCATCCCGCAAACAAGAAAGATGAACAGCAGATCATATATGCTTCTTCTGTTCCAAACATTATTACCTATACTCAGCTTTTCCATTTCCAAACCTCCCATTCCACTATCAACCTTTTCTAATTGAGAAAAAATATAACTAATAAAAACTATATCACTAAAATAATTCTTACAAAAATCAAATGACTTACAAGGTATAATTCCAGTTTTATTTCGCTTTTATTAGCTGTAAAAAAACATCTGAAAGATTCGTAGGTATCTCAATTCGAAGTAACAAAACATTGTACCAGTGTATCCACAAACTCTTCAAAAGATGTTAGGGAGCTTAGCCTGTGAACATTCTGCTCATCGGTACAAATCATGGCTAAGTCATCAAATATCTCGCGAAAAACATGTCGATTTCGGTAATTAATTGAAATCAGAAATACCAATGTGACACGGCTGCTGCCCCACGCAATACCGTTTGGATTAACAACAATGGAAATACCTGTACGATTGGCATTCATCGTCAGGGAATGAGGAATGGCCACTGAGCCAAAGGCTGTAGAAGAAAGCTGCTCCCGTTCCATTACCTGAGGATAAAACCTTTCATCAACCATTCCCTCCTCCTCCATTCGACTGCATAATTGCTTCAACAATTCATCCGAATTCTGATTTTCAGTCGTGTATATAAATCGGCCTTCATCAACAATAGACAGGAAATTTTGGGCAAACTGGTCTCTGCGTTTTTTTTCTTTGATATCAAAAATTTTTGATGCGATCTGTTGACGATCTTCCAGTGTAAAAAATGGATTAATGACCACATAGGGCGTTGTGACCACCTGCTTCAGCTTAACTGCCGAAACAATCAGTTCTGTATCTACATATTTCAGCTCCTTTTCACTGGTCAGAATATTTTGAATCTCAAGGTCGTCAACAAAGTTTTTCTGCAGCTTTTCCATTACCTGGATGTTCATATTATAGTAGTGCGGAACAAGAATGGTACAGTTGATTTTGTTTGTCCGCTGCTTTTGAATTTCCAGTGCATAGCCTAAATGAAATGCAATATAGGCAATCTCATCTTCACTAATTGTATAATCCAGTTCTTTTTGAATCACATGTGAAACCTGAACAGCACAATCATAAATAAGCGGGCATTCTTTCTTAAGCGTTTCTGTCATTGGATTTCTGCAGGAATAGCCGTTATCTATCCGATATAATAAATTTTTTATATGGAGTGCAAATCGAATAAAAAACTCTGGCTCATTACCGTCGATAAAGTAGAGTTCATGGACTTTTTCCAAAATTTTCCCTACCAGATCAAGACAGCGTTTGTCCGCAACTTGTTCCAGTTCCTCAGCGGATATCTGTGTGAAATTAACACTGGTACCATTGGCGGAAATTAATATTGCCAGATCTCGTATTTCTTCTTTAGGAAAACAAATATTATAACGTTCAGCAACTTTTCCGGCGATTTTTTCAGCAATTTTTAAAACAGCAGGATGGATGGACTGCGGCGGCTGTGCTTCTGATTCAGGAAACTGAAAATTCCCTTTCATTCGATCAACGGCAATCGCCAGATGAATGACAATATTCGTCAATGCATAATCATTGGTAAAAAAATCGTAATCAGAAAAGAGCTCTGCAATAATTTCCTTAATATAATCCAGATCAAAGTCTACAAAGCTTTCCTGCAGTTTAGTGATATCAACAAAATGATTATCCAACTCAGATAGCAGGGTAGTGTGGATTAACTGCCGTTTGGCTTTCTCTGTTCCAATCAGCTGCAGCGTATCCTTGATCAGTCGAATTTCCAAAGACAGCTCCAAACACTGCTTTTTGAGTTTTTTTGCATCATTCAGCAGCGTTGATTCACTGATATATAACTCTTCTGCCAGATCATAAACAGATATTGCTTCTTCTGTCGAGATCAATCTCAGGAGAAGATAGGCAGCGCGTTCAGCAGGTGTCTCTGGAATACTTGTTTGGATGTTATTAAAGAAAGCAGCCAGCTTACTCGACTCCACACGATAGCCTCTGCTTGAAGAAACAACCAAATCAGGTTCAATTGTTTGAATATCTGAAATATACGATTTTATTGTTCGTTTGGACAAGCCAAATTTCTCCGCCAACAGTGTGGAAGAGACCCAATTCCCCTGTTCGTTCAAGTATTGAAGAAGTTTAATATATTTTGCCTTCACCGGATACTCTCCTCTCTTTCACCTCTGCGGTGCAAAAAAATATTTGTTTCACCACTAGAGATTGACTATAGTATAACTGTAATTGATAGCGCTATCAATCGGAACTATGTAAAGGAGAAAAAATTATGAAAAAAATGAACGTGTTACTTGTATGCGGATCGGGAGCAAGCTCAGGCTTTATGGCTGCCAATATTCGAAAAGCTGCCGCAGCGAAAGGATTGGACATAAAAATTACCGCACGCGGAGAAAGCGAGATTGAAAACTATATTGATGAAATTGATGCTCTAATGGTTGGACCGCACCTTGCTTATATCCTTGATGAAGTGGAAGAATTTGTTGGTGATGCACCAGTGAAAGTCATTCTAATGAAACCTGAATATTATGCTACATTAAACGGAGAACAGGCATTGGAACATCTACTGGGAGAAGTTCAATAGTTTTAAAAATGGAGGTATAAAAATGAAACCCTTAATTAACTGGTTGGAAAACAGTTTTACACCGAAAATGAATAAAATCAATCACAATGTGTGGATTGTAACGTTAAAGGATTCCATTATGCAGGCCCTACCCTTAATTTTTTTAGGTTCTGTATTTTGTATGCTGGCAATTCTAAATGATTATTTACCAAGCCTGCCTAATTTTTGGACACCGTATGGTTGGACAATGGGAATGATTTCACTGGTAATTTCTTTCCTAATTCCTTTCAATCTGATGGAGAAGAAAAGACTGCGCAAGCAAAGAATTAATGCAGGAATATCCGGAATCATCTTATTTTTGATTATTATTTCACCACAGGTTATTGCAGACGGCGAACCTGGTTTTGGTCATAGTGCTCTCGGTGCCGGTGGAATGTTTGTCGCAATTGTTGCAGGTTTATTTGCAGGCTTTGTACTGAATTTATTTGGGAAATTTTCATTTTTCAGCGAGGAGTCAGTAATTCCTGACTTTGTCCGCTCCTGGTTTGACGCCATGCTTCCAATCGGAATTGTTGTACTTGTCGGCTGGATATTGGTTGATATTCTCGGCTTTGATGTATATAACGCTGTTCTGGCAATCTTTATGCCGCTGCAAAGCGTCATTGAGACACCATGGGGCTTTTCTCTGATGATGCTGATTGTCTGCTTCCTTTACTCTTTGGGTATTTCAACGTGGGTATTGACTCCTGTTTTAAATCCAGTTTTACTGACAGCAATTCAGGCAAATATTGACGGAAAAGCCATGAATTTAGTGACTGACCCAACGATCTACTCTGCCTATTTATGGATTGGCGGAATTGGCTGTACCATGCCGCTTGTTTTCATGTTGATACGTTCAAAATCCAAAAAGTTAAAAGCACTGGGAACAGCCTCTATTGCACCAACTATTTTCAATATCAATGAGCCGATCGTTTTTGGCTGTATCGCCTGGAATCCTCTTTTGATGGTTCCGATGTGGCTGCAGGGACTGATTTTACCATTAATTGTCTGGCTGTTTACAAAGGTTATTGCTTTTGCTCCTATACCAACGGTCATGTTTCAAATGTGGTACTGCCCATTCCCGATCGCAACCTGGCTGACTACAGGAACCCTCTCGGGAATTCTGTTAATGCTGATTATTTTTGTTGCAGCTGCGGCAATCTGGTATCCATTCTTTAAAGTATACGAAAAACAGGAATGTGACAGAGAGGCTGCCGAAGCCGTTGAAAAAACATAGATATAACAACGAAAGAGGGTTTTTAAATGGTGAAAGAACAAGTCGTTCAAAATGCCATGCAGATAATTCTACATGCCGGAGATGCAAGAAAGCACTGCATGGATGCCTTAAAAGCAATTGAAATCAATGATTTTGAGCAGGCTGAACAGGAAATGAAACTGGCAAATAAAGAAATTGTTCAGGCACATCAGGTCCAAACAGATGCCATCACAGATGAAACTTCTGGAGAAGACGGCGAATATTCTGTATTGTTTACGCATGCTCAGGATACGCTAATGACAATTTACAGTGAAATAAATATTGTCAAACGTATGCTGTCTATCTTTAAGACATACGACCAGCGTATACGACAACTGGAAAACAAACTGGAAAGGCAGGAAGAAAATGACTAGAGTACCTAAAGGGTTCCCAAATAATTTTTTATGGGGTGGTGCGATTGCCGCCAATCAGGCAGAAGGTGCCTGGGATACTGATGGGAAAGGCTGGTGTGTTGCAGATATCAATGAATTCCTTCCTGATGTAGCATTGGAAAAAAAATCCAATGTAGAAATGACCACTTCCTATATCAAGGATGCTATGGTCAGCACAGATCGAATTTTTCCAAAGCGCCGGGGAATTAATTTTTATCATACGTACAAGGAAGACTTGAAACTGCTTGGTGAGCTGGGGCTAAAAACCTTCCGAACTTCTATTAACTGGGCAAGAATCTTCCCGAAGGGTAATGAAACAGAGCCAAACGAAGCCGGCTTGCAGTTTTATGATGACTTATTTGATGAAATAATCAAAAACGGTATGGAGCCGATGATTACAATGTCGCATTATGAAATTCCGATTTATTTAACAACCGAATACAAAGGCTGGTATTCACGAGAAGTCATTGATTTCTTTGTTCGCTTTGGGAAAGTAATTCTGGATCGTTACCACGGAAAAGTAAAAAAATGGATCGTTGTTAATCAGATCAATCTGATTGTTCATGAATCCTTCAACCATCTGGGCATTGCCGAAGACGCAGTAGATGATTTGCTGTCTGCCAAATATCAGGGTGTACACAACGAAATGGTTGCCAGTGCGCTGATTACAAAATATGCACATGAAAATTATCCCGACAATGAAATCGGCATGATGCTTTGCGGCGGACCGTCTTATGCAGCAACAAGTAAAGCAGAGGATGTTTTAGCGACATTGAAACTAAATCAAATGGAATACTTCTTTGCAGATATACTGCTTCGCGGTCATTATCCCGGCTATGCATTCCGTTACTTTGACGACAAAGGCATTCATGTGGCATTCGGTGAAGGCGACGAGGAAGCACTGAAGCACACAGCAGATTTCATGTCTTTCTCTTACTACTACACACAAATATGTGATCAGGATTCCTACAATAAAGATCTGGGACCTCATAGAAATAAAGAACTTCCGGCAAATCCCTGGGGCTGGACAATTGATCCGATCGGCTTAAGAATTTTGTTGAATGAGTTTTACGACCGCTATCAATGTCCGATTTATATCACTGAAAATGGGATTGGCTATTTTGATGAACTGGAAGACGAAAGTGTTCATGATTCCTACCGTATTGACTATTATCGGGATCACATTCAAGCAATGAAAGAAGCAATTAAGGATGGTGTGGATCTGCGCGGCTACTATGCTTGGGGACCCATTGATATCGTCAGTTGTTCATCCAGTGAAATGAGCAAACGCTATGGATTCATTTATGTAGACATAGATGATTATGGAAAAGGCAGCGGCAGACGCCTGAAAAAAGACAGCTTCGCCTGGTATCAAAAAGTCATTCGCAGTAATGGAGAAGATATCGATTAATTATAAAGGAGAGACCCATGAAAAAAGTCAAAGTATTATGTGCAGTCTTAGTCGCAGGATTTGTCTTGGCAGGTTGTTCTTCCGGAGATGATAAAATTGATTCTGTACAGGAATCAATTTCAACGGAAAATACTGAGACTGTCTTTTATTTTATCCGTCATGGAAAAACTATGTTCAACACAACAGATCAGGTGCAGGGGTGGTCTGATACTCCTCTAACAAATGCGGGGATTCAGGGAGCAAAAGATTTAGCTGTTGGGTTGAAGAATGTTCCATTTACTTTAGCTTATTCCAGTGATCTGGGTCGTGCTGTTTCCACCGCAAACTACATTCTTGAAGAGGGAGACAGGGAAGGACTGGAGCTACAGACTTCAGCCGGCTTACGTGAATGGAACTACGGCGGCTATGAAGGGCGTGACAATTCCGAAATGTGGGCCCCCATCTTTGAAGCACAGGGGTTGAAATTTGATGATGAATGGTCACAGTATGCAGAACTGACAGAAAAACTATCGGATGAAGACATCGCCAATGAGATAGCTAAAAATGATCCGACACAAACCGCTGAAACCTACGATGAAATTGTAAAGCGCTCTAAAGAAGCAATGGACGAAATCATTGCAGCCAGTAAAGAAGCAGGCGGTGGAAATGTGCTGATTGTTGCACATGGAAGTGAAATCCCAACCATTCTGGAATTTCTTGTACCCAGTACCTATAAAGGCGAATCCATCGGCAACTGCAGTGTAACCACCCTTCACATGAAAGACGGTCAAATGATGATTGATACAATCGGTGACACCAGTTATTTGGAAGCAGGAGAAAAAGCAAATAAATAAAGGGAAGGATATCTTAAAAAATACCGCCCTCCGAGTGTTAGATTTTGGATCTAACTTTTGGGGGACGGTATAAAAATAGGTCGCCTTTTTTCATTTTGTCATTCGTTTAAGCAGAAAATCAACGATAATAAACCTCTTCCAGGAACAGTCCCTGAGAGGGTACTGTCATCCCTGCATCACTTCTGATTTTTCGTTCAAGCACTTCGTCAATCGTTTCCAGCGGCAATTTACCTGCTCCAATTTCAAGAAGTGTGCCCATGATAATTCGAACCATTTTATACAGAAAGCCATCACCGACAAAAGTAAAATAAAGCATGCTTCCTTCTTTTTGAATGGATAGTTCGTCAATTGTCCGAATAGTAGACTTCTTTGTTTTTTTCAGAGAAGAAAAACCGATAAAGTCATGAGTACCAATCAGTTTACGGCAAGCTTCATTCATCAGAGTCATGTCCAGCTTCTCCATATAGTGGAAACTGTAATTGCGTTCAAGTGCTGACGGAATTGCATCGTTCCACACATGATACCTGTATTTCTTACCGGTTGCATTGTACCGCGCATGAAATCTCTCAGGAACCTCTTCTGCTTTTTTTACAACAATATCTTGTGGAAGCCGATGATTTAAGGAACTCAGCAGCTCCGGCAGTTCTATCAGCGTATCCATTTTAAAGTTGGCAATCTGTCCCCTTGCATGAGTTCCCGCATCTGTTCTTCCAGAGCCGATAATTTCAATACCGGTTCCTGTTATTTGTTTCAAGACATTCTCTATTTTCCCCTGAATGGTTTTATCTGAATTGCCAAGCCTTTGCCAGCCAAGATATCTTCCACCGTCATATTCGACAGTCAGTTTAATGTTTCTCATAGTTTCCTTTTTCTCCTTCTGCTGCACTGAATACTTTACAATTTTATTTTTCCTGTTTCAGTATACTCTTTTGTTCAACTTTCATTTCCTATCAAACTGTCTCACTTCAGATTTTGATTCCTGAATACGGTCAATCATCTCATCAAAGTTTCTTGATGCGTAAGCATAAAAGAGTATATCAATAACGATAAACTGATTATGCAGAGAAGTGGTTGCTGCACTCCGGACAACCGCTTCATTTGAGCGAACTGTCTGCAGCGGCAGCTCCACTTTTGAGGCCAGTGAATTCATTCCAAACTGCGTCAGTCCCACCGTATGAAGCTGATATTTTTTAGCAAGTTCCACCAGTTGAAGGACTTCCTTTGTCTCTCCTGAATTGGAAATCGCAAAGAAAACAGCCTGTTCAGGTGCTGAGATCAGGATGGTTATCAAAACATGCGGATCACGAACATGGACTACCGTTTTTCCAGCCCTGTTCCATTTCTGAAAAATATTTTCCGCAACCAGTGAGGAAGCACCCACACCAAAAACATAAATAATGGGTGCATTAATCAGTAAATCAACTACTTGATCCACCTGCTGCTCATCAATCAAAGCAACCGTTTCCTGCATTGATTGATAGGCGTTTGCCAAAAGCTTCGCTTTTAACTCCTGAATTGACTCATTCTCTGTAATATCTGAATAGCCTTCCTGAACAGGAGAGTCAATCTCAGCAGATAATTTTATTTTCAACTGCGTAAAACTTGGAATATTTATTTTTTTGCAAAAACGAATTACCGTAGCCGGACTGGCTCCTGCAACTTTCGAAAGCTCTGCAGCTGTCATACCTATCACTGCAGAAGGATCTTCCAAAACAGCCAGACCAATCTTCTTCTCAGAACCTGGTAATATATCAATAATACTGCGAATTCTCCCCAGAATATTTTCTCCGCTCATTGCTCCAACTCCTTCTGTCCACTCTTGCTTCTTCTGTTATTATCGCATGAATGAAAGAAACAATCATCAATTTTCATGATGATTGTTTCTTTCATTCTCTAGTTATAAATTTTTCCAAGACCGTCCCCATTACTTTCCCCATCAATGGTTACGTTCCATTGGGCTAGGGTATCCTCATTTTCGGACTACTTGGACATTCTCATCTAGTGATTCACACTATACAAACATTAGGTCCTTCATTATCTAGGCTGGATAATTACTATGACCTCAGCTGACTTCCTACGGTTAACCTTTTTCGACCGTCATTAACGATTGCTGATTTTAAAGCCTCTCATGATTAGACGTCCGTAGGACCTCCCAAGGCAAGACACTTATCTTTCACTTTACAACCTCTTGATTTACTGTCTTGGTTTTACGTTTACCTTTTGGACTTCGGTTTGTTGAGCAACCTCATCCACCATTTAGCCTCATCAAGTTTCTGTTCGTAGGCTCAAAGTTTTGCTACACCACTTCCTTCACCCCGCCATTACTGACTTCGGCTTGTGGTTCGCTACGCTTGGCGGTAACTACCCGCGACTGGACTTTCACCAGCTAGATAAGTGCCATGCCTGGCACACTCAAAAAAGCACTTCAACCTTTCGATTGAAGTGCTTTTAATGGGTTAAGACAACTATTGCTAACCCATATTTACTTATATAGTCAAAAACTATAAACTATGAGTTTTCGCCGTCTTTTCTTCTGCGAACAAAACCTGCTAATCCTGTAAGACCTAACATTGCACCAAATGAAGCCAACCATGTCGGATTACTTTCACCTGTTTGCGGGAGGGTCTTTTTGCCTGTAGTTGGATTGCTGCCTACCGGTTTCGCATTGTTTGTTCCAGTGACAGTTGTACCTGCAAGCTCTGCTGGAGTTGTTGATTCTGCCGGATCGACCGGATCTGCTAAAACTGCCTCAGTTATCACGAATTCCTGGATAGCTACAGAACTTTCTCCCTCAGGACTTATTTCAGTAAACTCCACTGTGTAATTTCCTGGGGTCAAACCAGAAATAACGTCCTGTGGTACTGTATTCCCAGCTCCTTCTGCAATAATTGTACCATCTTTATCTTTAATTACCCATGTTAGTTCTGAGTCTGGTATCTTCTGTCCACCTGTTATAGAATCCGGATTTTCTGTTTTATCAATTGATACAGTAGCTTCCGGGTGACGAACAGTAAAGCTGCCATTGGTTGTATGTGTTTCACCTTCAGGACTTATTTCAGTAAATTCTACAATATACTCTCCGTTTTCAAGAGCATTTATGATGTCCTGCGGTACTTCACTTCCAGTTCCTGATTTCACCACCCGACCTTCACTATCCTTAATCTCCCACGTTAATTCTGAGCCTGGAATCTTTTGTGTTCCTGTAATGGAGTCAGGATTGACTGGCTTATCTACTGTAGTTGTTGTTTCAGGATAACGAATGGTAAAGCTTCCTTCCGTTGCATGTGGTTCACCCTCAGGACTTGTTTCAGTAAATTTCACTGTATAGTCCCCATCTTCAAGTCCATCAATAATGCTTTGAGGAACTTCATTTCCTGTACCTGATGCAACAACTGTTCCGCTGCTGTCCTTGATTTCCCATGTTAACACTGAATCTGTAATTTTCTGTGTTCCCGTAATGGAGTCAGGATTGATTGGTTTATCAACAGTCGTTGTACTTTCAGGATGGCGGATGGTGAAAGTACCAGTTACAGTTGTTGGCGGAACTTCCGAACCCTTTTTAGTAGTCGCTGTCGCAGTGTTTTCTACTGTGTAGTTTCCTTCTCCCAACGTTGACAATATACTGTCATCAATGACTTCACCAGAACCTTGAGCAACTACTTCGCCTGCTTCATTCTTTATTACCCAGTTGTTGTCGTCTCCTTGGAAACTTGTATCAATTGAATTGGGGTTATATGTTGCATCTGGTATAACTGCAGCATCTGTTGATTTAAGCTCAATTTTAATTGGAGTGGTCCAGTATTGGGGATCCAGCTCTCCATCTCCCCAGTCAGTATAACCTATTGCATTTATTTGCACTGTATATTCCCCATCACTAAAGCCTGAGACATCTAAATAAAATGACCCATCTATAACAGTTGGAACCACAGTGACGGAACTTGCTGAAGACGTTAATGTTACCTCGTAGGATTCTACAAAATTTAAAATGTTATCAGCTAGATATTTTCCTGAAATATAAGTTGGTAAATCGTACCATTGACCTGGTATCATTTCATTCCCATCACTGCTGATATCAAAATTATTTACAACAGCTGTCGGGGTAATTCCACTTACTTCATCTGCCGGAGAAATACCAGCTTCGACAGGTGCCAACTCTGCTGCCTCAAACTGCTCTGCTTCCACTATATTTTGAACTTCATTCTCTACAGGAGCTTCAACAAAAGCTGCCTCTTCTTCAACAACTACTGACTCGGCTACAGCAGCTTCTTCAGCAACAAGAACTTCAATAGCTTCTTCAGCAACAGAAGCTTCAACAGGTATCTCAGCAATCGATATATCTTGTTCTATAATATCCCCTGCCATGTTATCTTCATAACCGGAAGTTGCTTCTGCGACTATACTATGGAACGGTAATATTTGTGCACTGTAATTTAGACAGACAGTTACAACAAATAACTTTAAAAACTTTCTCTTTTTCAAAATAATCTCCTCATTCCTAAAATAATTTTATTCAAAAAAATGACCAAGTTAATAATACTACATTATATGGCTGTTTTGCAAAACCTTTAGGAATATTATTCTATTAAACAAAATTTATACAGTACTTTAAATAATTAATTAATTTTTTACACATAAAAATTAATTTTTTAAGAATCATTCAAGAAAAATATATGAAACAAAAATTATTTGCAAATTATTTTCTCATGTAATATTATTTTAAAATAGTTTATTCGTTATATAATATCATTATTTATTTTCATTATAAAAATCATAGTTCAGACTTTAAATTAAAAAAATAAATATTTAACACACTTTATGACAGACATACATTCGCATCCTACACTCCTTTTATAATTACGAACTAACATTTACTCATTTTTTATTGCTGTCGAGATGCCGATAAATTATAATGACTACCAATTACAGGAACGCATGTCTGAAAGGATTATTTAGAGAAACCAGATTCAACAACTTGACTCAAATTGATTTCCAATTACTGATAGTAACTGTTTCTTCTTGCAAACCTTTCTAATCTGTCCTGCTTCAAACTAACTTGATAAGAAAGGTTTCCAATCAGCTTCCTTCCTACCAATCAGTAACAAAGAGCCCCACTAAAGTCATTGGCTATCTGTACAGACAGTCAATGACTTTAGTGGGGCTCTTTTTCAAGAATTATTTTTACTTGGAATCTACATTACAGCTTCTAATAAAAAATATTATAATTCGTCAGCAGAATTCCGCGTTTTTTCAGCATCTGTTTCACTTCAGGCAATGTCAAAATCTTCAGTTCGCTGATTCTTTCCATGCAATAGCTGGACAGCTCCGGCAAGTATGGATCAATAAAGGCTGGGTGGCAGCCTATTTCAAAAATCTCTTTGTCACTTTTGACAGCTTCATCAAAGAGCCGTTCGAGAACTTCGAGTGTAGCAGCTTTCCCATAAAAATCCAAAAAGGTCCAGTCCGTGGTTTGATAGTCATCATTTCTTGATCTATAGCTTACAAAGGTCTCTTCATTACTGCAGTTTCTGATGGGCAGCCGATACTTTTCCGCCAGTTCAAGTGTGACATTGAACAGCTCTTCCACTTTTCCGTGAACGTAATGATGGGAATCCAAGTGATCAGGTTTTCTCCCGCTTTCTAAAAAGCGAAGAATCTGCGCTTCCCACTCCAGCCTCACTTCTTCTGGACGAACTTTTTCAAGATACACCGATTGATTCCAAAAATCCCCCTCTTCATCAACTAGACTAGGTACCTCTTCTTTTCTGAGAATAGGCTTTGCTTTATTCAATGTCAAAGTCAGATGAATACCAATTCCCAGACCAGGAGCCAGCTGTGATGCAAGTCTCATTCCTTCAAGAAAATGATCTGAAACAGTTAATGCTGTCGTCGAAGTCACAATTCCCTTGTTATGTGCTTCAATAATACCAAGCGAGACACCAGGTGTATAACCGAAATCGTCGGCATTGATAATGAGTTTTTTCATGACCGAACCTCCTTCTTCATATCCGTATTATACTGCATCAGCTGAGCGTAAGCCCTTATCTAAGCGATAAGCTTGACCTTTGCACATAAAAAAAGTTCTTCCTGACTTCATCTCATCATAAAAAAACGGAGTTGAAATCAGAAAGAAATCCTTTTATTTAATACCGATTGTTGTTCCTACTTGAATTGCTGGCATTGTTTTCCTTTCCACATAGAGTGTACCCGGCAATTCTGCCTTATTAGAACCATCAAACCGCAAAGTAATGTGTCCAAGAGCATCCAAGTTCTTCTTGACCACTTCTCCCACGGCAGTAATTTTATAGCTCTGATTATCGAAAACAAAGTCCATTCCCGGAAGAATTTCTCCGGATGAAGGTTTTAACTCAATATTGTAGCAGTAATCAGCCAGCATTTCAGGAGCTTCATCACCAAAAAAGATCAGCATATTTTCTTCCCGAAACATGTCTGCTTCTGAACCAATGTTTGTCACGTACGTTTCAAAAATCATTTATCCTCTCTCCCAACAACTGCTAGTTTAACTGTACATTCCAAAGCTTGCCAGCCAGGCTACAATAACACGTGGTACCCCATTCAAAAATCTGGAATACAGAACGGATGGCACTCCAACTTCCACTGTTTCAGCTTCTGCCTCTTCCAGCCCTAAACCAACAGGAATAAAGTCAGCTGCATTTTGCGTATTAATCGCAAACAGCGCAGGCAGTGCCAGCTGCGGCGGAATATTTCCTTTGCCAATTTCCACCCCGATCAATGTTCCTAAAATCTGACTGATAACTGCCCCTGGTCCCAGAAGAGGCGATAGGAAAGGAAGTGAACAAATAAAACCGATGATAATCAGACCGATTACATTACCTGCCAGAGGTTTCATCATATTGGCAAAGACCGTTCCGATTCCCGATCCCTGAATAATACCAATCAGCAAAGATACAAACGCCATAAAAGGAATAATCGTATTAATCATAGTTTGTACCCCTTCACGGGCAGATTGGTTGAAGGTTGCCACCACTTTTCCAGCCCCCATCCCGATTTTGGCAATAAAGCTTTGCTGCTCGGCACGCTGCTCTGTTATTTTTTTATCAGTAGAATACGTATATTTCTTTTCTTCCTTCGGCGCCTCGGAAACAGCTTTTGACAAGACCTCATCCGAGAGCACAATCTGCTCTGCTCCCACAGCAGATACATAAATGTCTTCTGTGATATATTGGGCTAACGGACCACTTTTCCCTGTCGGTACAATATTGATAGTAGGGATTCTCTTCTTAGGATAAATCCCGCAGCGCAATGTGCCTCCGCAATCAATAATAGCCAGAGCAATTTCTTCATCAGGAATAGATGTTTTGAATCCATTGACAGGCTCCATACCGCTTAGCTCTGCAATTTTATCAACAATCGCTGGTTTTTCTCCGCCGCCGGTTACATAGATAAACTTATGCTTCTCTTCCGTAGGTGTGATAATCAAAGGTCCGCCAAAGCCACCTGACCCTTTTATTATTTTAATTTGATTGTACGTCATTCTATTTCCCCCTAGTCTACTAATTTAACGTCCTTGCTAAGCGTCACTCCCTGTTGTTTGCAGACAAACACAGTAGTGAAGTCAGTCACCCAGCCGCCAATAAAATTCATCACCAGCCCCACAAGAAGATACCGTATAGCCAGCTCCATTGAATTTAGTCCTAAAGCAGTAATCCCCTGCGCAATCCCCATCCAGACGAACAACTCCCCCGGATTGATATGAGGAAACACGCCATTGCTTGTATGGCAAAACTGTGCCTGAGATGCATAGTAGCTTGGCTTATAGAACTCCGGCAAAAAACGGGCCATTGTAAAAGACATTGGATTTCCAAGCATAAATGCTGAGACAAACGGCAAAATCAGATAACGGGTAAACGGATTTTTGGAAGAAGCTCTGGCGACTTTTGTTACACGCGCCTCTCCCAGAAATGTAATCAACGTGTTCATCGCAACCATCAGCAACAAAACAACCGGAACAATGCCAGTCATCCAGCTGATAAAGGTTTCTGCTCCGGTTTGGAAAAGTCCCATGAACCCTTCCGCAAACTTAATAAGATAATTCATTCTTATACACTCCTTCATACTGGGACATGTCTGAGAACTCTAGTGGCGAATGTTCTCATTATTTTTATGAAACTCGTTGTTATAAATATTCACTTATGAGCTGCATTGCCAATCCCGCTGATGCAGGAACATCTAGTGGGATGGTATGCGAACCGCCAATCTGATGAATGTGTAAACATTCAATCGCTTTTTGGAGGTAGCTGCCAACACTTTTCCAAGTAGATGCGTTTGTATCGAGAATCGAACAAGGTCCTTCAATTCTTAATGGCTCTGCCATTTAGAAATTGATGAGATCGAAACGAAGTCCTTCAATTCTTAATGGCTCTGCCGTTTAGAGATTGATGAGATCGAAACGAAGTCCTTCAATTCTTAATGGCTCTGCCGTTTAGAGATTGATGAGATCGAAACGAAGTGTAGTGTTGTGTTGTGTTGTGTTGTGTAGTGAGACTCGTAGATACAAGATTTTTCCGTAGTAGAAAGTCAGTTAGCAAGATGGTATGCAATACTCTGATTGAGAGAAATGAGCTAAACATTTATATGACATCTCTAAGAGATTGCTGGCATACGTACGAAAATTAGTCCTATTTTTCCAACCCTTGTTTATAGAAAAATGAACACGCTAAAATAAGCCAGCTTTTTTATTGAGTAAATCTAGGTTTCCACAAAAATTCGGATACTTCGATAATTTTCAGACATGTCCTAATATAATATATTTTATTTTATAGAAAAACATAATTTTTGCTACTTGAACCTCGTCAGACCAAAGGACATCACTCCTTTTTTCTTCGAAAAACAAAGCAGCTTTTTCTTTCTGTAAATGCTGTCTGTACTGAATTCTTAACTATCGACAGCTGTATTCCAAGATTCATCACTGGTGAAACAGATTGCCTCTCTTGAAACTCTCCTTTTTCCACGTCTAAATAGATTCCTTTTGCGTTTAGTGCCGCTTGACGAGTCAGCTTATTCTCTTTTAGAAGTAAAGGATGGTTCTCTGAGAGTTCATGAATATTCAGTCCGACAAACTGCGGTCGTTCTTTAAAACGAGCCAAAATTGAAGTTCCCTGCATCATCTCAGCTTTAGTGATTTTTCCATCTGAAGCAACAGCCAATAAAAGGATGGTTCCGGAAACAATTTTTCCGGGTCTTCTGCCAATCGCAACTTTCCCTTTTCGCCTCATTCGTGAGTAAACAGTATTAAAATTTTTAATTTGCTTCAGTCCTAAAATCATTTGAATGGCATATGCCATAATAGCAATGACACCTAGAAAGAGAATGTTCATATCAGCGCTCTCCTTTCGTTAACAAACACGTGTAGTCTTTTTCAGACGTGATTTCCCGCACCTGTTTTCGCAGAGTCGGATTAGAAGAAATCAGAAAAATCGTATCATAAAAGCTTAACAGCTCATCCTCTGCGTCTATAGTTAAATTAACCGGAATAGCTACAAGGAAAATTAATTCGACTTCTTCCAACGAAACCTTTTCTCTGTATGAACCGATTGAGACAATAATTTGATCACTTTGATTGTTTATACCATGGGGAAATGCGATCCCATTTTCAATAACAGCTGAGTCCTCCTGTGCCTTTTGGAGAATATATGCAGCAAATTTTTCATCCACCAGCTTTTCGGCAGTTAATCTTTCAAGCATAACAGTCAGATTTTCTTCATAGGATTTTTCCACTGCCAACAGCTCAAAGTTAAATTGTATATTTTTAAAAGACACTGCCTTTGAAGCGATGATCCGTTTCCATTCTCCCAACAGCCAGCTGTCATTAAACAGATCCGTCAGCTTAATCATTATCGTCGGTACTTTTGTTTCTTCTAATGGAATCGTCGTAAAAATGGCAAAATAACAGTTCAGCTCTTCCGTTTTATACGCCTCTTCTGAATAATGAACAATTTGAATATTGGGGCCCAAAACATTTCTCAATTGTCTTTTAATCATTAAGGCGGTTCCTTTTCCTGTATTACAGATAATTGCAATTTCTTTGAAGTCCTCGTCATCACTTTCATTTTTTAGCGCCAGCTCGAAATAAACAGCCAAATAAGCTATTTCTGCTTCTTGTTTCGGTTTCACTAGAAAATTTGAGAGTGCTTGAATTCCCAAATCAGCCAGCTCATAGGCAAAAGCCAATTTATTTCTAAAATCATGACCAAAAAGATCATAAGCCTGAACGCGAAAAATAATCCGATTGATCAAAAACATAAAATGTAATTTCAGCTGACTGAATAATTTTTGTTCATCAAGTGTAAGAATCACTGATTCACGAATAGTTTCCATCATTCCGCGAAATAGTTCAGCAGCCTGCATTTCCCCTGAAAAACAATCATCTACAGCATTATTATTGAAAATATTTAACGGAAAACAGAGGAAATCAAAATCATATTGACTGATGGTCAGACTATAATTCTCTTCCAACGCAATCATCAGCATTTCCAATTGCGGATCTGCAGCAAAATAATTCACATAATAAGGAATTTTCATGGAAAGGCTATTCCCTGAATGAATCCGTTTCATCGTAAAGGTAATGACTTTTTTCAATAAACCGACCATTCGAAAATCCAGTTTCTTTGTCAGTGATAATTCCTCAATTAGCTGAAGTACTGATCCGTTTAATGGCGTATATTCCAGATAATCATATGCATGATATAAATAAAGCATCCGCAGGTTCTCTTCCTGTCCTTTCAGTAGAAGTCCTTTGTTCGGCGTCCCGATTAAGGTACTGTCATACTCTGCCAGCAGCTGCTTTAAACTGCGTAAATCCTTATTGACAGTAGAACGGCTGACTCCAAGCAAATCTGAAAGATCATCAATCACAATATAGTCGTTTTGTTTAATAAAGCAGTCAATCAGAACTGCTATTCGCTTGGAGCTGGAATTAAGGTCCACATGCTGTTTCAAACTACCATTCATCACCGCTTCAAACTGTTGGGTGTCAATTACCTTCAGCTGATAGAAGCCCTCTTTTTCAATAATTTTAGCGATATGATCCAGCTGTTCATTCAATAGCTGAATCGTTTTTTTGACTGTTTGGGAAGTTGTAGCAGTGATCTTCTGAAGCTCTTCACGCGTCAGGCGATCGTAAGCAATAAAATACTGTAAAATTTGATACCAGCGATTCACCAGCGTCATCTCTTCCCCTCTCTTTCGCTTTAACCTCTTGTTTTACCGCCTGCAATATTAGTTGTTATACCAGTGATATAACTTGCCCGATCTGACAAATAGTAGCACACAAGATCAGCTACTTCATCCAACCGACCGCTTCTCCCCAGAGGAATAGTTGTCGTTTTACTGTAATTCTTGCGCAATTCGTCCACCGTGATCCCTCGGGTATAAGCTAAAGCTGTTTCGTATTCTATTGTCCGCAGCCCTGTTTCTTCCATAATTCCCGGTGCGATTCCAATCACTCGAATCCCCATCCTGCCCAGCTCCTTAGCCCATGAGCGGGTATAGCTGTTGACAGCTGCTTTTGTTGCTGCATAGGCACTCTGACCCTCCGAGCCTTCCAATCCGCTTTCCGATGACATATTAATGATAATGCCGTGTTTGTTCTTCACCATGATTCTGGCAACTGTCTGTGTCATCAGGAAAAGACCTTTTTGATTAATTTCGAAAATCTTATCAAAGACTGTATCGGATAATTCAAATTCCCCATGCGGCTTTTCAACATCCACCAGTAATCTGGGTACATTGATACCGGCATTATTCACTAATCCGTCCACTGCTCCAAACAGCTCTTCAACTTTCCGGACATTTTCCTCCACCTGTTGCTTTGAAGAAATATCTGTTGCCAAAAACATCAGGTTTTCATGTTTTTTTGAACTCTCTTTTAAATCAAAATTCGCGACACTTACGCCTTCTTCCAGCAATGCATCTACGATACTGGCTCCAATTCCCGATGAACCGCCTGTAACAATCACTTTTTTTCCTGCAATATTTAACCAATCTTTCATCGATCCGCTCCTCCTCTACACCTTACAAGCACAGTATAAAAGAGATAGCGACTAAAATTAATACCCACTTTTTTTTTTGAGAAATAAAAAAGGTGAATGAATTTATTAAATCAAAAAAGCATTTGCTAAACAAAAAAATCATAAATAACAGAAAATCTGTCTCTATGATTTAAAAGATGGATTTGCAGCTTTTGATTACTCCAGATTATATTCGGGGTTATGCCTAAATGAAAAACAGCCTCCCTAAAAAAGAAGGCTGACCTAACCGTTGTACGAGCAGAAACAGATTGCTCAATACAGAGTGTACCAGCAACAATACATGTTATTCTTTCCAACTCCCTTTTGTTTTAACTACGTTCAGAATAACATAACAGGTTAAAGACAGATTTTATTATATCTACTCATCAGTCTAGTCTTAAGATATTGCCCATTTTCAAACCATCTCATTATTTTATTTACTTCGAACTTCTTCTATAAACCTCCATTTGATGAATCGTTATAAAGCGTACTTTTTCCATTTGCGAATTTTTGTCCTAAAGCTTGTAAATGGAGCAACTGTGTTAATATGAATCCATTTATACAGCGGCCATTTTGCTTTCGTCGTTGCCCAGCCACGCTGTTCAGGCTCAAACAATTCTATATCGGATAAAGAATCTATCCACCGACAGAGTTCCTCCACTCCGTTTAACAGCGCTTCCTGTTGTTCCAATAATGTCATCTGACCATATTTTTCATAAAAGGACTGGTATAGCCCGCCTAACTCATTCCACTTATATCCTTCAGCAGGTGTTTGAACTGTTTTCCCCTGCTTCTCTCTTCTTTCCCAATCCAACAACAAGTTTATCCAGCCAAGCTGATAAGACAGATTTTCTGACGGCGTTCTGTCTGCTTCATCTATTCTCAGATTTTTTTTAGTTTCCGGAATATCTGCAAACTCTCTGATATACAGCTCATATTTACTTTTGATTGCAGAAATTAATTCTTTCTTATTTGTATATTCTTTCATCACAAGATTCTCCTAAAATTTTTTCGAGTCCCATCGGTGCTTTTGTCCCCCACTACTATTACTTTATTAAAAACTGCCACAACTATCTAAACCATTTTTCTTTTGAGCGTTGAACGAGGTTGTGACAGAAGTGTTCTGTCTCAAGAACCAGGTAGGTATCATGCATCATCTACTCTGACAAGTCAATCGTAGTGATTTATGTCAATAAGTCGGACTATACGAAAATTGTCAAGGAACACTAGTCATAAAATGACTAGCTGTGAATTGATACCTCCCTGGAGCTACTCATATTTTCAGTATAGTTCGACTTATTTCCAGAACTGCTGTCTCTACGAGTCTAACGATTCTCGAGACAAAACATTACGCTGTATCCGTTTTTCTGCGTCTACGGTTCTCACTTCGTTCCGATCCTCGAAGCATGGAGGGGCTTTGGAACACCGTTTATTCGGTTTTAGGGGACTTAGACATACTTATGTCACAGTCCAGTTCTTTACCGTCCCTATATAGTTTCTTCCATTTCAATTATGTTCACTTGCATGGGTAATCGTAAAGCATTCAGGATTGTTGACTGCTTGTTCTAATGACTTGAAGCAGACCGAATGATGGATGAGCCTCTTTGCACCACTACTGAGCTTCTTTAACAAATGCATTGCTAAAATCCACATTTTCCAAAATAGATTCTCTAAAACTCGTTTCTCTCAAATCAACATCTGCAAAATCGCTGTCTCAAATGAACACCTGAGTAAATTTAGATTCATCTAACGCCACTTTCACAAAACAAGTATAGCATAGTCCAATCTGTTGACACAGATATTCAGGCTAGTAAACAGCTCCTTTTCAGATATGTCTGTTCACACACACAGAAAAAGCCTGAGAAAAATTCCCAGACTTAAATCATTTTGATTCAGAGCACAGACTGCTCTTCAAATTAGCCGTTCCCCTGCACCAAACCTTAATTATATCAATATCAATCAACTGGACCATACAACCCATTTTTCTGTTTCTTCATTTTTACAAGTACAGTTTTTAACAGCTCCATTAACGCTACTGCTCCTGCCGCCAAACCTATACACAGTCCAATTTGTTCAAAACCAAAGCTTTCCGGAATTGAAAAGACTGCTCTTACACCGGGAATTAACGTAACACTATACAGCATACCGCAAATCACTATAGCCAGCAGCACCATTTTATTAGAGAAAACTCCGGCTTGCATTGCTGTTTGTGTGTTGGAGCGTGCTGGCAGTGTTTGTAGCGTACGGCACCAAATCAGTGTTGAAAAAGCCATTGCCACACCCATTTCAGTTGAATGCTGCATTCCCAGCCATTGAGCGAAAATAACCATTCCAGCAATAATCACTCCCCGATAAGTTACAGAGATTAAAGTACGCCCAGTAAAAATCCCTTCATTTGGATTACGAGGCTGACGTTTCATAATTGTCGGCTCTGCTTTTTCCGTTCCTAATGCAATAGCAGGCAGCGAATCATTAACCAGATTAATGAACAACAGCTGCAGTGCAGTAAACGGATTTGCCCAGCCCATAATCAATGCAAAAATGATTGCAATGATGGCACCTAAATTACCGGCAAATAAGTAGGCAATCGCCTTTTTGATATTATCAAATACATTACGGCCAACTTCTACTGCACTTACAATGGAAGCAAAGTTGTCATCTGTCAGAACCATAGCTGCTGCATCCTTGGCAACATCTGTTCCAGTTCCCATCGCAATACCAATATCAGCCTGTTTTAGAGCCGGTGCATCATTTACACCATCACCGGTCATTGCGGAAATATTCCCTTTTTCCTGCCACGCTCGAACAATTCTAATTTTATTTTCTGGAGAAACACGTGCATAAACAGTGGCTTTTGCTAAAATTCCTTTTAATTCTTCTTCACTTAATGCATCCAGTTCTGTCCCAGTCAATGCCTGATCACCTTCTGAGAAAATACCGATTTCTTTGGCAATAGCCACTGCTGTTGTTTTATGATCCCCAGTAATCATAATCGTTTTAATGCCCGCTGATTTTGCTTCAATTATCGCCTGTACCACTTCTTTTCGAGGTGGGTCAATCATTGCCAGCAATCCAACAAGAATTAATTCATTTTCATCATCCAATGTCAGTTCCTTATGTGCAACGGGCTTGTAGGCAAAGGCTAACACTCTAAGTGCCTGCTTGGAAAATTCTTCATTTTGATGCTGGAATTTTTGTTTTGCTTCTTCAGTAAACGGAACAATTTCTCCATCCAACAGCACCTGGCTGCTTCTTTCAAAAACGATATCTGGTCCACCTTTAACCAAAATCAACTGCTCGCCGTCTATATCATGAAGGGTTGACATCAGTTTTCGATCAGAATCAAAAGGCAGTTCACCCTTCCGGGGAAACTGTTCTCTAATTATCTGATACGGCTGATTTTGCTTATTGATAAAATCAATCAAAGCCACTTCCGTCGGATCACCAAGCGGACTTCCATCTTCACTAATCGCTGCATCATTTGCCAACACAGCAATTTCCATTAACCGCTGTTCATCTCTCGTCCATTTCTTCGGCTCTTTGGAAAATTCACTCATTTTACCATTAGCTAAATAAAAATTGACAACCGTCATTTTATTTTGTGTCAGAGTTCCTGTTTTATCAGTACAGATGATACTGGTTGAACCTAGCGTCTCAACAGCTGGGAGTTTACGGATAATCGCATGTCTCTTTGCCATTTTTTTAGTCCCTATTGACAAAACAATGGTGACAATAGACTGCAGCGCTTCAGGAATGGCCGCAACTGCTACAGCAACTGCAAACATAAATGCCTGAATGACATCTTCCGTTAAATCACCCGAACCTCTACCTAAAAATAAGCGTCCCAGCTGAATAGCAAGAATAACTAAAGACAGTGCTAAAATTGCCAGACTGAGTTTTTTACTGAAGCTGTCCAAGCCTCTCTGCAGCGGAGTTTTATTTTCAACTGTTGTTTCGAGTAATCCAGCCACCTGTCCAATCTCTGTTTGATTGGCAACACCGGTCACCAGAAACTTTCCACGACCGTAAGTAGCAATCGTACCGCTGAACACCATATTTACACGATCACCAATTGGAACTGTATCTGAAATTTCCTTTACTTCCTTTTCTGACGGTGTCGATTCACCAGTCAGCATTCCTTCATCTACTTTCAATGATCCAGCTTCCAACAGACGGCCATCTGCGGGTACATAGTCGCCGGCATCCAGCAGGACAATGTCTCCAACAACGATTTCTTTTGCCAAAATCGTTTTCTCCTGTCCGTCACGCAAGACACGCGCATCCGGTGCTGATAAACTTTTTAAAGCCTCTAGTGATCCTTCTGCCTTTTTGGTTTGAATCACACTGACTACTGAATTCAGCATTAGCACTGCAAAAATAACCAGCGATTCTACGTAGGCTCCCATAACCATTTGAACAATGGCAACGATAAGCAGGACGATAACCATTGCATCCTTAAATGTTTCCAAAAAGAGTACGAAGCTTGATTTTTTCGGCGCTTCTTTTAACTGATTATAGCCATCTGCTTTTAATCTCTCCTCTGTCTGTGATGAATTTAGGCCAGATTCACTGCTTTTTGTTTCAGTGAATAATGTACCCAATGATTGTTGATAAATTTGTTTTTGTTTTGCTTCCTGATTATTTTCCATGTTTATCCTCCAAATTTTGTTTTTTGACCACACTGCTGCAATCTGCATCGTCTGAAGCCTGCAATTTCAACTAAAAAAGACCCAAGACAAGTAGAAGCTACTTATCTTAGGTCTCACCGTTTCATATAATACCAGAAAACCACTTTAGTGATTAACTTACTGTTGATATTATCACAATGACTCTTGCCGGCTACTCCCCTAAAGAGTGTGTCTATTTATTTTATAAGACAGGAGGAATATTTGCAACAACTTTATTTACTGCTTTTGATTATTCAGCAAAATATCTGATTCACAAAATTATTTTCAGCTCCATTAATAGTTTTTCTTAAACATAAACAGCTCTGCTTTACGATAGTCATAGCAAATTTTTGAAAAGGCCAGAAGTTTTCCTGAACTTAAAAAACTGTCATCACGCACAACCAGTGTCGGCGCTCCTGCAGGCAATTGAAAGAAGCTTGCTCCCCAGTCAGAAAGTGGTTCACTGCTGATGATTTTGTCAATAAATCCTACTTTGATATTTTTTTTCAGTTCAAAATATTTAAAAACAGAATCGTAGAGCGACTCTTCCGGAATTTCTTCAGCAACTGACTGTAAATAATACGACTGCTCAATCAAATAAGGTTCTCCATCAAGTGTTCGCTGACGCTTAATTTCTATTAATCGCTCTCCAGCAGGCAAATCATGGTTCTCCGGTAAAAAATCGGCATCAGCTGCACTCACTATACACTGGCAGGCTGCCACTGTTGTAATTACACGACCAGGACGTGCCAGCTCTTCTGTTAATTCTGTGTCATTTTGCAGATTCATCACGGTATCACGACGTTTGGGACGAACAAAAGAACCAATACCATGTGACTGATAGATATAGCCCATGTCACCTAGCTGTCCAAGAGCCTGTCGTAATGCATAACGAGAGACATTATAATGGGACATCAAGGTATACTCGCTTGGCAGCTTGCCGCTCTCATCAGCAAGCGTCCCCTTTTGGATTTCATTGACCATTTCTTTAACCAACATTTTAATATCCAGTGGATGTTTACGCTGCATTACTGACACTCCTTTTTTAATTAATGTAACTAGTCACTATCACTTTATTATTATATCTCAATCCTCTGGAGTTATCATTCTCACTTCTCTTTTTCACGCTCAACTCAGTAAAAAATAATTCTCTGTTTTTTATTAATACTTTTGTTCATTGCTCTGTATTATCCCGCAGGTATAATACCTGATCTGCTGTAATACAGCCGAAACTGCATTACATAATACAATAACAACTGCAGTTCCTAATTCATTTCGTTTACTGCAGCTTTTGCCTGCTCCTCCTGATACAATTTCCCATCATAAAACTTGATGAACGGGAACCAGATCAAAAATGCTGTCCCCACACAGACAACTGCCAGCACGAATGCCCTCCAGTCACCGCCTGACCCAATAAATCCTGACAAACCAAGTGGTGTCGGCCAGGCAACCTGCGCAATTGGCGGGTTAACCAGCCCAAATTTGATGGCAAAGTAAGCAACGGACATTGAACTCATTGGAGCCAGGAAAAAAGGAATAGCTGTATAAGGATTATAGACAACCGGCATCCCAAATAAAATCGGTTCATTAATATTAAAGAGTGACGGAATCACTGCTGCCTTTCCCAGAGCACTTAGCTGTGCTGATCTTGCAAAGAATGTGATAAAAACAACCATCCCCAGTGTTGCACCAGAACCGCCAATCGTAACAAAACTGTTATTAAACTCACCTGCAAATGGTAGATTTGCTCCATTTTGATTTTGAACCATGTTGGATAGAACTATAGGTGTCAAAAATGAGGTAACTATCGTTGCCCCATGAATACCAACGATCCAAAGCGCGTGCATTAAGAAGTAAATAACCAGCAACCCCACCCAGGTATTCGCTAAATTAGTAACAAACCCGAATGGAATGGCAATCATCTTAAAGATATCTGTTCCCAAAGCGATTAATACGCCATTAATAACAATAACTGTCAGTGCAATCAAGATAGTTGGAATAAGAGCAGTAAAAGAAGTTGAAACCCCGGTTGGAACAGTTTCCGGCATTTTGATGACCCACTTGCGTTTCACGCACAACGTATACAGCTTCACTGCAATAATGGACATAATAATTGCTGTAAAAATTCCTGTTGTTCCCAGACGTGTAACACCACCGGACATTTCCCAGCCATCAATAATTTTTTGATCCTCTGTAATCACACTGACCAATACGGCAACTCCGCCATCAAAAATCAGCTCCGGCAAACACATAAAGAATGCCATCATAGACAGCAAAGCTCCGTTCAATGGATTCAAATTGATTTTCTCTTCCTGAGCCTGAATTTTTGAATATTCGTAGCCAAAAACAATACAAAAATAAAGAGCCAAAATTCCCATTGTCGCCATATTTGCCAGCATGTATAAGCTTTGAACCCGATTGAACGAAGCTTCCCAGATCCCCTCTAATGCCGGAAAGCTTTGCGGTAAAACAGCAATAATCAGAAACATTGAGCCGACAATCGTAAATGGAATAGAGGCCATCCCTGCAGCCATAACCCCCCGAACAATTCTAAGCTGGGAAATTTTTCCCATCGGTCCCATTAAATAATTGTTCAAAAACTTAAATAATTTGTTATCTGAATCCATTTTTATCACCTTTCCTTTTCTAAACTATCCTCAAAAATTTTCATATGTTCTAAATAGGAATCCTTGTCCTGTTCAATTTGCCAAACCTTCCATTCGACAACGATTCCTGCAAGACACCCAATAATCAGACATATAAGCAACAATCCACGACCACTCTCATTGATAAATGGAAAAAGCTGCTGCTGTTGCCCCAGAAAAATCAGCATAATTCCCACTAAATTACTGCTAATCTGCACGGCATACCCTGCTTTCGTAAACAGCAAACGTTTGGAAGGATTCCAGTATTTTGCGGTTTGTTCAATGATGATAGCGATATCAATTATAAGCAGCCCTATTGGCACTGCCGTCCAAATGTTTGGAACAGAAAAACTTAATACACCCCAATATAAATTGATAAAGAAAAACATTGCTGTAGCATAACGAAATAGGAGATATCGATTGAAGTAAATACTTCTTAACTTAGTTTGCCTATTCAACTCTTCCTTAATTATGATTACTTCCACCACCATTCACTTATTCTTCACACCAAATTTAAAGAATGTGATCTGTCCAAAAAAATTATTTATCACCGCTTCCTATTGAGTGATCCACAATATAGTTTACTTGTTCGAACAAGTAAATATTAACATATTCAAACAACCTTGTAAACGCATTCCTCTTTTGATAAGTGCCTCATTTTCAGGGAACTGTTTTGTATCACCAAAGATTTTTTTACTTTCAAACCATACGCAAACCACAGCTGTGAAAGTAACCACTAAAAAAGAGGTTGGGACAAACACTCATGAGGGCTATCCACCCGCACCAAACAGAATGAAAAGAAAAAAACGATCGACCTACACGCTATTTCCTGTCATACTAAAGAGGACAGAAGGGCGTGTAGGTCGATCGCTTATTGAGGTTCTTCTCCAAGTTAACCTTGAGGGACAAACTAGATCGTTCTACTTATTTTGTACCAATCATTAGGTCACAGAACCTGCGTATAAAACTCTCTCTTCTTATTTTCTATACGCATTTCACTTATTTATTTTGCAGCTCAAAGCTGCCTAATTCTTTTACTATATTCCCCATTTCGTCAACTTCATTGACTTGAATTTTGTAAACAGAGGTGTTATCCAGTGCACTCAAATCAAAAGAAAAATCAAATGCAGTATTACCATTTTTATTTTCGTAACTAAAGCTTGACTGCGCCTCATTCTTAACGTCGTTTTTATAAATAATTACATCATAAAATTGAAAGTCGCCTGAATCTCCTTCTGTAGGGATGTTAAAAGAAACAGTGGTCTGCAGCGCATCACTTTTTGCTTTAATCTCATGAACATTATCAGCCTGAAGAACTTGTGGTTCAGCGGTTTGAGTCAGCGGCTCATATTCAACGTTGAAGCTCCAATCGCCTTCATACACTAAGGCTGTTTCAACACTGAAAGAGCTGTATGCCTTTTTAATCGCTTCAGCCTTGACAGCTTCATATTCATCCCAATCCTGCCAATGCAACCGATAAATATGCAGGGTTAATTTAGCATTTTCCGGTATTTTCTCCTTATCAAAAATAGCTATAACAGACCCGTAAAACATATCCCCTTCAATACGAAAGGTCGAATAAGATAGTACACCCCTAAATAAATCCTCCATGTTCCCTTCAGCAAAAAGTCCAAGTAAAATATCCTGATAATTTGAACCTGCTGCAATTTCTTTTTCCAGCAAAGTTCTCAGTTTCTCATCATTCAGCTTGAATTGATAATCGAAAGCAAGTTTTTTCTTCGTTGCGACAAATTTAGTCAGCTTAATTTCACGTCCATTTTGGATACTTGTCAAGTCAAGCTTATTCGGAATACCATGACTTTCCACTGTTCCAACCCCTGAATCCCGGCTGATGCCAAACATCTTTTCAAGTGCTGTACCCACCGGCGTCTTAATCATTACAAGCAGAAAAACAATGGCTACCGCTGCCAAAATAAACATCACTTTTTTCCTGCGGCTCACTTTAACAGCTTTTTCCTGACTGATTTGGTTTGTCAAAATCAGCTTCCGATTGAGAAGCAGTTTTTCCATTACTTCAGCAGGAATTTCTTTTTCGTTTTTAATCCTGTCGATCGTCTTTTTATCCATGACCGTTCTCCTCCAATAAGGCTTTCAATTTGACTCTTCCGCGTGCCAGTCTGGTTTTCACTGTATTTGCAGATATCCTTTCCTGAACAGCAATTTCTTTGATACTAAATCCTGCATAATAATGTAAAATGAGTGGAATTTTGTATTTCTCCGACAATCTATTTAATCCTTGTTCAAGATCAGAAGTTCCATAACTGTCTTCTTCTCTAGTCATATGTCTTTCTTCAAACTCAACGGATTCAACCCGTCTTTTCAAGATTCCTTTGGCAATATTTACCATGATCCTAAATATCCAAGAATTAAATGCTGCTTCATTTTTTAGATTAGTTATTTTTTTCCATGCGCGAATTTCTGTTTCCTGCAGACAATCGGCCACATCCTCATTGTCTGCCAATAGTTTGTAGGCGGAATTATACAACACCGTTTGGTAAGCCCCGCATAGCTTTACAAATGCCTCGGCATCCCCAATTTTAGCCTGTTTTACCAACCTTATTTGCAACTCTTTCTCCATACATCTCCTACTTTCTACCTTATATCTATTAGACAGTCTTTTCTTTAAAAAGGTTTCATAAAATTCAATTTTTTTCTTAACTAAACTGGCCAGCTCAAAAATATTGTCCGGAACAGCAACCCAAGTGCTGATATACTAGAGAGTATATTTATCATCTGTCTGTTTTTACTTATATCTATTATATTAAGTCACTAGTGATCTGACCAAATTATAATAAAAGATCATTTATAAATGAAGTTCAAAGATAGAAAATGTTAACGTATATGTTTCAATGACAAGAAGGAGCAGCTTTAAAAGAAACTGGAGTCAAACTAGCTATTTCTATAATTTTTACAGCTAGTTTGACTCCAGTTGGGGATGGACGTTTGGTGAAAGAGCTCATAATGGGGAGAAAAAATTATTTTTTTTCAAACAGTTTGGAGGAGGCACAACTTCGAGCCATATCTTAAGTGTACTGAAAATTGCGGAGCTGGATGGATTAAATGGGAGCCACTACCTCACTTACTTATTGGAGGAACTGCCTAATCTACCGGTTCTTTGTTTGGAAATGTTAGATGACTATCTTCTATGGTCAACAATCATTCAAGAAAAATACAAATAACTAGCAGACAACCTTCGCTCAATTGTTAGTATAGCAATCGGGCTATTCGTCGTCTGGGTGCTTTGCTACCTGACATTTACACCATTTTTTCTATGCTTAATTTTTAATCTAGGTTTATGTCGATACTCTCTAGGTGCGTGGATACTAAAGTATACGCTTGCGGTCAATTTTAATTTTTGAAATTGAAATATGACCTGACCTAATTAGAAAGGATATCGTATTCTATAGCTAATGAATGATCTAATTCTGGTCTGAAATACATAATTTATTTTGTGGACTAGTGTGGAAATTAATCATCATTAATCAGAAATCAGAAAATTTGGAGGAAAAGATGAAACAAAAATATTTATTAACGACAATAACAGCATTGACTATTGCAACTTTAGCAGGAGTAACTACAAGTGAACAAGTTTTTGCAGATTCTCAAAATATTGAAATATCACAAAAGAGTGACTCTACATTACAAGTGGAAGATGCATTTTTATCTAGCTATAATGTTTTAAGAGTAACTTTAAACAAAGCTGTAGACACTAAGGATACATTTGTTGCTTTACTAAATATTCAAGCATTAAAGGTGATTGAGTCAGGGAAAGTAGTAGCTTTTGATATTAATATAGATAAATTCTTTGAACAGTATCCTACTGAAGAAGAAAGAGAATCAATAATAAACTCTGTAGTTATCAGACAAGTAGCATACGATGGTTCATTTTATGAAGAAATTGCTATTCAAAATAACTTTTTTAAAGATACCCTACTCAATCCAGAATCATATAGTGGAGAGCTTTTGAAAACGGGGGCCATCGGAAAGGTAAGTAATATCCTACAACTAAATGGCTTTAAAGATGTTTTTGAAGATGTACCCTCTGGAGATAAATTATTACAAAGTAGTAATAGACTAACAACTGAAACACACTCGCTTGAGTTTAGAATTAACGAGAAATATAAAACTGGGTATACATTTATTTTACGAGATAAAAATGGAGAGATTGCGGGAAGCACCTTTTTACCTACACCTATGCAACGACTATTTGTTTTTCCACAAAATACTAAGTTTTCTAATCAAGAATATACGCTAAATATTAAAGAAGATGGTGCGAGTAAAGAAACATCATTAGCAAAATTTACACCAGTTTATATTTTTTAATAATCAAAATTTAAAAAATTCACACAAATAAAACTTGATACTATAGAGGTTGTGACACTTCTGCTCCATACGACGAGTAATCACTGGAGCAGAAGTGTTCTGCCTCAAGAACCAGGTAGGTAACACGCATCTACTCTGACAAGTCAATCGTAGTGATTTATGACAATAAGGCTGCGGATTGATATCTACTTGGAGCTTTCCATATTTTTGAGAGTATTCGGCTTATTTCCGAGATCCTAGTTCTACTTTGCCACTTCTGCTTATATTCGTACTTTAGCAGAATGGTATGCGTAGTTTCGATAAGTATTTCTTGAATGAAACCAGCTCACTTGATGTAGTAGAACTGTATGCTGCGGAGCGTAGAAGAACTGCTGTCTCTATGAGTCCAACGATTCTCGAGACAAAACACTACGCCAATACGCGGTATCTGTTTTTCTGCGTCTACGATTCTCACTATACTACACTTCACTTCGTTTCGATCTCATCAATTTCTAAATGGCAAAGCCACTAAGAATTAAAGGACTTCGTTCCGATCCTCGAAGTATGGAGGGATTTCACTCCTACGCTTCTTACAAATGCTCAGATCATATAAAGACTGGAACGCTGTTTATTCGGTGTTAGGGGACTATGACATTAGTATGTCATAGTCTCGTTTTTTTATAAATTTTTGAGACTTTATATTAAAAAAACAAATAAGCTAGCTATTTTCTGTCAGCTAACTTATAGAAAATCAACTTTAGTCCGTAGTTAATCCATAGCATAGAAAGACATAATAATACAAGGTCATTTTTGTTTGTATTTAATTAGAATTTGAACTTGAAAATTCTAATTAAGTGTTGAGCTTGCTATATAATACCTGCTGAATAATCAAAAAATACTGGTTATTCAGCGATTTAACCGCAAAATCACTGGATCAAAAAAGTGCAGATCATTCCATGGAAGGCATTGGAAAAAGAATATGCCAAAAACTTTCGGGACAAAAAGAGGACTGTGACCAAACCGTTGCGGATGACACTAGAAGCATTACTCATCCAAAAAGAATACAGCTATTCTGACGAAGAAATGATCCTGCAAATTCAAGAAAACCCCTATCTTTAATTCTTTATCGGCTTGCCTGGCTATCAAGATGAACAACCGTTTGATGCGTCTACAATGCTCTATTTTCGCAAATGCTTAGACGACGTGACACTGATGACAATTAACGAAAAAATCTTAGGCGCTCACTTGAAAGAACAACCAGAAGATGATGATGACAGCGATTCGAATAGCAGAACGCTTATTTTAGATACCGCCCATGCACCGCACCAGATCAAGTATCCAACAGACACGAAGTTATTGAATGATGCTCGGACACTTGAGGAAACCATTATTGACACCCTCTACGAAGAAAAGCAATTGAATAAACCGCGCACTTACCGTCGAAAAGCTCGGGAAGTTTATTTGCCTATTGTTCATGTGAAAATCAAAGCAGCGACGGAATTTGGCACTAAGCTGGATATTAGTTTAGCCAATGGAGTTGCCCGTTTAGGAAAAATCGATCGCAATCGGAACAATCTCAACTACTGTAAGCAACGGGAGATTCGTCTTTCCGGTCCAGCCTTGGGATACCCCTAAAAATAAAGTTCACAGCAAACGCTTGGACAATCGAGATCGTATCGAGATGGAGCGCAACTTCAGCCAATTGAAGCGTTGTTTTGGAATGGACTTAATTCTAATGAAAAGAAAAGATACTATGCTTGCCAGCATTGCTTTAAGTGTGTTGCCTTAAATCTGTCTAAATTGATGGTAGATTCTTTGCACCTAATTTCCATTGAACTGAAAAGCAGTTCAGTTTTTTATCTTTTTTTACAGGAGTTCGTCCAGCAAGCAATTTGACAACCACTCAATATACATTATATTTAGTGAAATAAACAGAGCTTCTTGTTAAAAGTTCCATATAATTTTTCTTATACTTAGCTTGAACAGCATTTAGTATATAGGTTAAATCCTGTTGAGTTAAATAATGAGAAATAGAAATTACGGTAGTTGTTGATGTTTTAAATGGCGTAATATCTAATATATTTGTAATTAATAAATCAGTAGTTTCAACTATTTTTGAAATATTTAAATCTTTAGCGGTAGAAATAACATTGAAATGTGGGCTGCCAGGAATCAATTTTTCGAGTTTATTCTTTAAATAATTAGAGAATTGGAAATCAAAATCGATCAGTAATGTTATCGTAATATTACTATAATCATCATATAACGTATCTAATAGATGTGGAAAAGTAGTTGTAACTGCAAAAAAGACAATATAGAAGTATGAATAAAATTCTTCTGAAAAACAATATTCATAAATCTCTTTCATTATAAGATGATAAGACTCCATAAAAAAAGTACTTAGTTGGTAAAATTCTTTAAATTGATTTGTTAGTACAAAGTTAGATGACTCGATAGGTCTTTTAAAGTTGTAAATAATTTCAAAAATTTCTAATGAAAGATCATCTAGTTGTTTTTTATCAATCTGTAGTTTGAAAATATCGCAAAATAGACTTAAAAATTCAGCTATTTGTTGATTTTGAGATGCAACAGAGCGATTGTTTATTTCAAGGTTTAAGGGAGTATTATTTGTAAAAAGATAAAAAATACGAATATAAAATTCAGTATCATTTGGATCATCGGGTCTTTCTAATTCGGTAATAAGATTAGGAGCAGTTTCTATCAGTTTTTTAAGAAACTTTATATTTAAACTATTAGGTAAATCAAGTCTATGGTGACGAAGTTCTCTTTCATATGAAACTGCAGTTGATAATATAAATCGAATGTATTGTTGAGCTGTAGATTGTTTTTCCATAACAAATGCACCGTATCTATAAAAGTTCCCTAAAGCTTTTATAGTGTCTTCTGGAAAGGGAAGGTTAAAAAAGCCATATTTTTCTTTAAAAAAAGCCATAAAGAAATAACGAATATTTGTCTCATTTCCAGCAATGCACAAAGGTTTAGTTTGAAGGATAATATCTATTTCTTTTAGTTTGGGTCTAATGGACCCAATTATTCTTTTTATTGTAGATTCACTAACAAATAATTCATCAGAAATCGCTAAGTAAGTAGGGTGTTGTTCAAAAAACAGCAATTCCATAATGGAATACTCTAAACTATTTTTTAAAATTTGAGCTATACAAAAGTCAAAGGAATATTCTGGGGGTCGAATAAGTTTTATTGTATTTTGATAATACTTAATTTGAATCGGATAAATAATTTCGTTTAATTCGTTAATAATATTAGCAAATGTAGATTTGCTGATATTTAATTCATAAATCAACGATTCCACAGACAGTTCTTCTTCTGAAAAAATACTTCTAATGATATAGCTATAAGCATAGTCCCTTTTATTTAAAATATTCATATTAACACCTCATCAAGCTAAAAATCTTTTTCATACAATAGCATTTCTTTCCAACAACAGAATAAACGTTATTTTAAAAAAAGTAAATAAAATATTAAAATAAAATAAATAATTAATTAAAAAAACAAATAAACCCCATGATATTGAGCACTAGTAATCTGACCAAATTATAAATTATAATAAAAGGTCGTTTATAAATAATGTTCAACGATAGAAAATTTTAACCTGTATACTTCAATGACAAGAACGAGCAGCTTCAAAAATAACCGGATATCTACCGATCTCATTAATCTTTGAATATGAAACGTTCATCCTTAACCAGAAACTGTTTTACTGACAGATATTGTAATTTCAGCAACTGTAATCTATTACTAAAAAAAAGAGATTGTGACAAACATTCATGAGGGCAACTGCCCCTATGAATGTTTGTCACATCCCTTATCTCTTTACAATTTTCTTTTACTTTTGATTTTGCAAACAGCTGTTAACAAGTCTTCCACCTTATCACGATAGCTTCCTTGTTTGCTGTTAAAAAGCGCAGAGGTTCCAACCACATACAGATCAGCCCCATACTGACTGATCAACGAAACAGTCTCTGAGTGTATATTTCCATCCACTTCAATAAGTGGTCTGAGCTGTTGCTTTTTTAATTCTTCGTTTAACAGCTTCAGCTTTTCCAAAACACTGTAATCAAATTTCTGTCCCGCAAAACCCGGATTTACCGTCATCATTAAAACCAGGTCAACATCAGACAAATAAGGGAAAATCATTTCAACCGTCGTCTGTGGGTTTAGAGCAATCCCCGCTTTCATTCCCATCTGATGAATCTGACGAATGAGCCCTGCAGCATCTGTCGTTGTTTCCACATGAAATGTAATATAGTCAGGATGAATCGGTGCAAACATCTCTATATATTTTTCCGGATGAATACACGCCAAATGAACGTCTGTTGTAAATTGACCAGATTGAATAATCGGCTCCAGCACATAAGGTCCCATTGCTAAATTATTCACAAACATTCCATCCATAACATCACAATGCAGCCAGTCTATTCTAGCTATTTGCAGGTCTTCCAGTTCCTGACCCAATTTCAGTTGATTTCCGCACATAATTGAAGCAGCAATTTTAGCCATCTTTGCCTCCTTCGCTGACTAGAACGACTCTATACCTTATAAACAAACACCTTATTTTCACTTCAAAATCATGGCATCTCTAAATTTTCTTACAGTCCAAGTTCTCAGACAGCTCCTAAGGGTTCATAAAAATTTTCATTGCTTCTTTGACATTTTTCTTCATTTCGGCTGTTGCAGCCAAAGAAAGTTCGTCAAAAAAGACCGTTTCTCCGGCAATCATTTTTTTCAGACATTCTATAACCCCTTTACCACCGGCTTTATTCATATAAGTATAGTAATTAATTTTACAAATACCATTTCTGATTGCCGTTTTATAGTCTGCCTCGGATACCCCTGAACCGCCATGCATGACAAAAGGGATATCAATCTTATTTTTGATTTGCAGAATACGATCCAGATCCAGTTTGGGCTCTTTTAAATAAATACCGTGAACGGTTCCAAACCCAATCGCCAGACAATCCACCCCTGTTTCCTCCACAAAAGCTTTTGCCATGTCTGGATCTGTATACACATCCTCCAAATCATCATAATCTTCACTGGAATCAGAACCGCGCCCTTCACCACCGCCGACAGCTGAGGTAAAAATATGACCCAATTCTGCCTCAACAGAGACCCCTGCTGCATGAGCGATTTTAACAATTTCTTTTGTTTCTGCCAAATTGACTTCATACGGCTTGCTGGATGCATCATACATAATAGACGTAAAGCCCAATCTGATTGCCTGAACACACATATCAAAAGATGCTCCGTGGTCTAAGTGAACTGCAACAGGAACTTTTGCCCGGCGTGCATAATCCAACATCACCGGACCAATTTCTTCCAGACGAACCAGATTTTCATGTACTTCGGCATGCTGTAAAATAACCGGAGAATTCAACTCCTCTGCTGCCTCAACCACTGCACGAATTGCTTCAAGGTTTGGAACATTTATTGCTCCAACAGCATAAGGTGTGCGTTTTGCATCTTTCAAGAGTTCCTTCAATGTGACTAACATAATTTGTCCTCCTCGTTTTAATTAGTAAAACGATATTCAAGATTTGTCGAGAGGACGTCTGTATATACATAGGAAAGCTCAATGGGCTTATTTTCCCAACAAGCAAGATTGTTCACAACCATGACAACAGCAGGCTTAGAAATATTTAAGTAATCAATTTCAGTATAATTAGCCATTCGTGCGCTGACACGCTGACTGACAATTTGCGGTTGAATCCCAAACTGACTGAGTGTTTTCCAGAGCGATTTATCCGTTAAATCAATTGAACCTATTTCAGGACAACGATCTAGTGGAATAAAGCTTTCAGTCAGAGAATAAACCATATTGTCTACGCTTCTCAGTCTCAGGAGATTAAAAACATAATCTCCTTCAGCAATTTCAAGCACGGTACTTAACTCTTTATCCGCTTGAATAACATTCTTTTGTAAGACCTCTGAACTGATTTTCTTTTTCCTTGAAACAATATCATCATAAAATCCTGAAATATGCATACTGGAAACAACTTTTACATCCCGATCCTGCAAAATAAATCCTTTTCCTTCAATGTATGAGACAATTCCTTGTCTTTCCAATGCTTCAAGGGCACGTTTAACAGTCGTCCGACTAACATTTAAGCTTTCAGAGAGCTTTCTTTCACTGGGAAGAGGCTTCCCCTGATTACTTAAAATTTTTGCCAAATGTTGAATATCATTACTTACACGTTTATATTTTGGAATGAACTCTTCCATGAATTGATATACCTCCTTGTTATTCTGCTCTAAGTAGTATATCAAGTAAATACTCTTCAAAGCAGACAGTTAGATTCGTCCGGGATGGATGCATTTTGTCAGATTTTTTCATATTGATTATAACATACCTTCATCCATCGATACCGTCTGCTTCGCTCTCTTGATCCTAGAATTTTACGACTACCCGGTACTTGTCGCCTTTGATCGCCGACTCAAAACCTGAAACCACTTCATCAAACCCAACCACTTCACTGATAAAGGGTCGTACATCAATAATTTTCTCACTGATCATTTTCGCTGCCCGAACAAAATCACGACTGTTTGAATTAGCTGTTCCTGCGATTTGATAGCCTCCCTTGTGAAGCTTGTCGGGACTGAACCGCACCGGAGTGTCTGGATAAAATGAAGAATACAGAATAACCCGACCTGTATTTGCTACAAAAGATACTGCCTCTTCAACCACAGACGGAATAGGGGTTGTATCAAACACTACATTTGCCCCCAACCCTCGGCTGATTCGATTTATTTCAGCAGCTAAATCCAGTTCATCAGAATTGACAGTATAATGTGCGCCAAGCTTCTTTGCCAACACCAGTCTGTCCGGATTCAAATCACAGGCCAGTACAGCTGCGCCGCTTTTGACTGCCAGTTCGATGTGAAGCTGTCCCATGATACCGCAGCCGATGACCACTACTAAATCTCCATATTGAATATCGGCAGTTTCACAACTATGAACCACACAAGATAAGGGTTCTGTCAACGCTGCTTCTTCCGGAGAAACATTAGAATAATGGAACAGATGCCGCGGTTCGACAAGCATATATTCCGACAAACCGCCCATCCCTTTATGCGGCAGACCTTCCAAGTGCTTGCTGTGGTTGAAATCCAGACAATTCTGCTCTTCCCCGCTCTTGCAGAATTCACAATTCCCGCAGGCTAGATTTGTTCCAAAAACCACTTTATCCCCAATTGTCCAGTTTTTCGAATCAATGTTACTGCCCAAATCAATAATCTCAGCAGCTATTTCATGTCCGCCAATAAAAGGATAGTCCACCTTTTTAACGCCTGTATATACTCTTTGCTCCCATGTACAAATCGCACAGGCTTTGATTTTTATCAGAATCTTATCTGCTGAAACTTTTGGTATGTCACACTCTTCAATCACCAAGTCTTTAATCCCATGAAAAACTGCAGTTCTCATTTTCTACACCTCTAATCTTCCCTTAGAATATATTTGCTGCGCCAAAAACAACGCCTATCACAACTAAAATCAGCATAACAGTTGTCGACTTCATTTTTCGATTCTTCAAAAGATACAGTGTAAGCAATGTAATCCCTAAAGGCAGAATCCCTTTAAACAGCTTATCCAGTATATCTTCCTGCAGCCCCAGCTCGACAGTTCCGACCTTAATAACAAAAGGGGAAGAAACCGAAACAAAGTTGGCTGTTAATGCTCCCAGTACAATAGCACCCATTGCGGACGCACCTGTGATTAAATACTGCAAAATATTACTGCTTAAAATTTTTTCAATCCCTGTCTTCCCCATCCTGTACCCCTGCATCCAGACAAAATAGGCAAGAGAAAACATGATCCCAAACATCATCAGCCCGTAAACCAGCGGCCCCATCAGATTTCCTTCTGAACCCAGACTCACCCCAAAAGCCAGCAAAATAGGAGTCAAGGTGCCCTGCCAAAGTGTATCGCCAATACCGGCAAACGGTCCCATCAATCCGGTCTTTATTCCATTAATGGCATCATCTGTGATTGGTGCGCCATTGGCACGATCTTCTTCCATTGCAATAACCATTCCGCAAATAACTCCGCCAAAATGAGGCTCAGTATTAAAAAACGCCATGTGTCTTTTTAACGCATTTCGGTATTCCTCCGGATTATCTGCATAGAGCTTTTTTATGATTGGACTAAATGCATGAACTAATCCCGTCGCTTCCAAACGTTCATAATTGTAGTTGGCATGACTGAAAAATGTCCAACGCCAAAACGATTTTGCCACGTCCTTTTTCGAGAGCTCTTTTCTTACTTCTGAACCTTCATTCTCTGTTGCTTGCTCCATTTCTATTCCTCCCTCTTCTTTAGCCTAACCCGCTAATTTCATTTCTTGGTGTAATGGTATATAAGTAGGCAATAATCGCTCCAACCACAGCTATGACAATAACATCCAATCCCATGTATATTGCCATTACAAACCCTAAAATAAAGAACAGCATCGTGTTCGGACGATTAATGGAACGCAAATTCATTGCGATACCTAACGCAGGAAGCAACCCGCCGATGACCTGTAAAATATGAAGAGGCGTCCCATCCAAATATCCCAGTATACTGCTTACTGCCCCAGAGCCGTAGTACGCTGCAAATGCAACTGGAATTACACTCATCAGGAGGAGGATAATTTGCGGCGGTACTACATGCAGAAAATTGATGCGGTCGAGATTGCCCTCATCAGCTGCTTTATCAGCCATATGAACAAAAAATACATCCACCGTCATATGGGCAACCCAAATTACAGTTCCCAGTAATCCAATCGGCATCGCCAGTGTTACTGCTGTCTGCGGGTCTGCTCCAGATGCCAGTGCCAGTGCCGTACCAAGCGTACCTGCCAGTCCCGGATCTACCGGGGCTGTCCCCCCGGCAGAGATAAATGCAATATACGGCAGTTGAATCGCCGCTCCGATAATCACACCCTGAATAGGATCACCCAGAATAAATCCAACAATCGTTCCTGCTACAAGAGGCTTTTGCATAAATGAAATACTTCCCAGTAATGAGAACCACGGAGTGCCTGTAACACCAAGATAATAAACGATACCAATTAAGATTGCCTGTATAAATGAAATACCCATTCTCTTATTCCTCCTAACTTACTAACTTTGAAACATCAATGGACTTATCTTCAGCAATAATTTGAATACTAACATTGACACCATTGTCAATCAGCTCTTTTAACCAACCCTTTTCTTCTTCAGATGCAGAAATATTTTTATAAAATTTAGAACGACCTTCTTTGGCACCCATTCCTCCAATATTCACCTTTTCCAGTGCTACGCCTCTTTTCAGCAATTCCACATAGCAAGAAGGTGATTTTACTAAAACAATTACCTTATCTGATTCACCAAGATTGCTTAATATTTCGGCTCCTCCTTCAATATCAAAAACCTCCGTTCTTATATTTGCAGGAGCTACAGAAGTCACAATCATCTTTAAAAACGTATCATTCGCTGTCTCCTCATCTACGATAATGATTCTGTTTGCACCAGTATAATTAAGCCATGATGTCATGACTTGTCCGTGAATTAAACGGTCATCGATTCTTGCCAATACAATACCCATAATTATTTACCTGTCCTTTCTATCATATTATTGTATGCTTTATTTAAATCCATGACGCTCCTGCTTCCGCTTTCCAACGCTATCCGGCCAATCTGTTCCACGTCATTTGAAAAATCCCGGTTCACAACAACCTCCAAAAGCATCGCCATATTCACTCCGGAAAGCACTTTCATTTTTTCTCTTGGCAACAGCTTCAACACCTCATTACCAGGTGTTCCGCCGAAAAAATCAACCAGAACAAGCACCCCTTTTCCTGAATCCAATTTTTCAATCATTTCCTGAATCCTGCCTCGAAATACTTCCGGACTATCTCCATGATACAGCCCTATTGATTCTGCATATTTTACTTCTCCAGTGATAATAGCAATAGATTCCAACAATGACTTGCCTAAATTCCCGTGAGTAACCACCAGTAAACCGATCAAATGTATCCTCCTCCTTCCGGAAAAACCAAAGGACCTTAAAAAGAGCCATTGGTATTATTCACAAATTAAATATATAGCCGTTCATCATTTTTGTCAACAAGATTTTGAGAAAATTTCTTATTTGGGTTTTAATGTGCAATAAAAGATTCCCTCACTTCATTTGGTCTACTCATTTATTTACAAAATACTGAAAACAATTTAGTCAGCAAACATGGTATAATCACTCTTCATTTTTCAACTGCCTCCAGACATTTTCCTGTCAATCACCAATGGCAGAAAAAAATCACTAAAAACAGGTCAGAAACAGAAATTTCACAAACACTAAATTTATCTATCCTCATAAACATTTTCCTAACTGTCGATATATCTGCAAGTCTAAGTACCTGTTAAAGAACCCCCTTATTAAATTTTACTTACCAGAATCTAGGGAGTGTCTGAAAAGGTAGTGGAAGTTGAATTTTTTAGTGGTTTTTGTGGAAATCAAGGAAGAAAGCACAGGTTATGTGGTTCATAAGCGAGTATTTATGACGAGGAGTTCTATAAAAATCACCAAAATATTCGCCGCTTGAGTTTTCAGACACACCCTAATATAATCAATCCTCAAAATACATTTTGCCATTAGACATCTCTCCCCATTTGAGACACTTATATCAAAAAAAGCTTGTTTCCTAATGGGTAAACATGTCTTCTGCTCTTTGCAGTATAATAAGTCAAGAAGGATGTGTCTGTGAAGATAAGAAGAAATGAATGGGAAATTTAGGCTTGGAAAAAGGTAAAAGAAATTGCGGAAGAATATCACGGAGTTCGTCTGACAATATTTGATGAGCCCTTTCCTTATATTGTTCCAGTAAATTTTGGTTATAAGCAGGATAATTCTCTAACACTGTATATTCACGGAGTCTGTCAAGGAAAAAAAGTACAATTGCTTGGAGAAAATTCCAAAGCAGCTGTTGAAATGTACTGCCGCTGCAGATTAATTGAAGCAGGAACTGTGGCAGAAATCATTAAAATTGTTCTTTCCTCTTATACTTGTAAAGAACATATATATCCAAATAAAATGTAAGCTGTCTGCTGGTAATCAACAACTGGATGTAATTCGAGCTAAGCAATTCACCGAATTATAATACTTTGGCTCGACCTTGAGCAATTGTTTTGGCAAAGGACTGAAAAAAGGCTGTCACATAACTCTTAACGGAGTCAGTGTAACAGCCTTTTTATTTTTTTTGAGATACGAGCAACCTATTAGGGTACTCTGCGATAGGAGAAAATAAATATATGGTTCAGCTCTTTTGTTATCCAATTTCAGGTTGTTGAGTTTGCAGGTTTGGTTAATCCTTTTATCATTTTAATCCAATGTACTGAAAAATAAACTATCTGAAGAAATCATAAAAATCAGTATGCTTACATACACTATTGTTGTTGATAATGGAGTAAATATACATAACTTTTAGATAGTATATGAAGTCTTTTTTCAAGATACCTTCTACTACTGCATCTTAGCAACCCAACTACCTAAGAAGCTCTATTTCCCTGTAAAGCTCTTCTTTCACCTGTTCATCGTTATCTCACAATCCCATATATTCAGAATCTTCATCCAACATACTTTCAAGTAATTCATGACTTTTTCTTTTGTCTCATCCAAACAGTCTATCCTTCCAATCAGGCAAATATAAACCTTTCCAAACATAAGTGTAACCCTGATTTAGTCATAGCTGAATACATCCTTTAAATAGAGGAATATCATTAAAATCATACCTGTTTACAAGAGCTTGATACTCTTTATTATTGCCAATTTCCTACTGCTTAGCCCGTCATCTTGGCAGTTTACAGACAGATTTGACTGAGCTTCCGGCGTTATAAACTGAATGTTTTTTGTAACTGCAACTCATAATCCACATCACCTCCACGTTATTTAATTTTGACTGATACAAACTCCCCTTAATTTCAATTAAGTGAAAAATCAGTAATACTGTAATTTACAATACTAATCGAATTGTCCAGTATTAACAAAATCAGAACGATAAACACCATTAAAAGCGGATTTACTCCCAATTTCAAATAACTGACGGATCAGCTTCTGCTGACTATCCGTAAATGACAGACGCTCATTTACTTCCTTAAAGTAAATAAAGTTAACCAAGTGATTGATTAACGGCGGATTTTCCCCAGCAGATCCAAGCTTTGAATAAACTTTTAGCAGCACTTCTCTAAGCTCATCCATGTCATTTCCTGAGTATTTGGAAAGATTAATGTACAGCTCATGGACAATATCTTTACTCTTTTCCATAATAAATCACCTTCTCTGTCTCATATATGTATAACTCTAATTATTATAGTAGTTTTCTCTTTACTTATCACCACTATGCTTAAAATAAGAAGAAAAAAAGGATAGTCTATTCATAAAACTACTCTTATTTTTATATGTGTTTTTTTCAATCCAATTACTTATTCAAAAATGAACAAAACAGCTCAGTTTGTCATACAAGGTCTTGGAGAAAACCTCAAGAAGCGATCAACCTGCCCCTTCATTTGTCCTCTTACATTAGCATGACAAATGATCGGTTCATGTCGACCGCTTCTTTTCATTTCGTTCTGTGATGCACTATAACACACCATCTGTGTATCACAATCTCTCTAAATTTTTGTATCATTATCTGGAAAGTTCGAATACAAAATAATTAATATCACCGCGATATTTGGAAATGGAATATTCCACCGGCAACCGTTCATCTGAAAAACCTAACGTATGAAAATAGAATACTGGGTCATCTTCTTCTACATCCAGAAGATCACTGGTCGTTTCATCTGCCTTAATCACTTCCAGCTTTCTTGAAACAGAACGGATAGGATGATTCAGCCTCTCAAATGTGGTGTAAAGAAGCTCAGAAGTAAAATCAATCTTCTGCAGTTCCGGAAAAAGGTGACAGGGGATATAACTGGTCACTAAAACAACCGGCTTTTCTTCTGCATACCTCAAACGAATCAGCTTGTAAACAGCATCACCCAGCTTCAAATTCAATTTTTCAGCTACCTCTTCATTTGCCTTCACACATGTAAATTTCAAAATTTTTGTTTTTGGTAAAATCCCCTTTCGATTCATTTCTGAATCAAAGCTTTCAATGACATGCGTGAACTCCTGCTGAATTTTGGGTTTCTTTACCACTGTCCCGCGCTTTTTTCGTTTCTCAAGATAGCCATCATTCACTAAGGATTGAACGGCCTGTCTCACGGTAGGTCTACTGACACTGTAAATATCAGCCAGCTCCATTTCAGTGGGAATTGTCTCATTTTCAGCATATTCACCGGATTTTATTTTGTCCAAAAGATCCTGTTGAATTTTTTTGTGCAAAGGGATGCCCATGTTTCTTCCACTCCTCAATAAATTGCTTTCATTATAGCACAAATCAATTCAGTCAGCTATTTCCCCCCAATATCTGTAAGGGACTGCCAATACACATTCCCCGGAGCCCTGAACCTGAACTTTTTCTTTTGGCATCAGCAGCAGACTGCGCCCAGCCGTCAGAGTACTGTTTTCTACAATAATTTCGCCGGAAAGAACGGTTACTATACTGGCAATATTATTGGGATTTTCGAGTACATTTTCTGGAATGAAATGCGTAATTGAAAATTCTCTAAATTTTGCTTCCTGTCCTATAAGAAAAGTATCCTTTTTTACTTCCTGTTGGGGAATAAGAGTGGATAAAGCTTTTTCTACGTGCAATTCGCGTTTTTTTCCGTTCTGATCTTTACGGTCATAATCATAAAATCGATAAGTAATATCTGTTGCCTGCTGAATTTCATAAACCAGAGAGCCTTTGGTTAATGCGTGAATAGTGCCGGATGGAATATAGATCAGCTCTTTTTCCGTAACCGAATATTCATTTAAAACATCCTTATACTGGTTATCTTTTACTGCTGCTTCAATTCGGTTCTTATCTTTCAGCTGTTGACCGGCATAAATCCAGCCAGCTTCTGGAGATGACAGAAAGTACCATGCTTCGCTTTTCCCGTAGGGCATTCCTTCATTTTTTTGGGCAAAATCGTCAGTTGGATGAACCTGAATACTCAAATTATCATCACATGCGGTAAACGAAATAATCAAAGGATACACTTCTCCCTCACACAAACCGAAAGCCGCTGGGTTATCTTTAATCAGCTTACCCAATGTGATGTTGCCCTCAAATTCCTCCAGCCGGCAGTCTATTTCTGCGATTGCACTTGCAGAATAAACAGAGCCGATTCTTTCTATTTCTTCTGCACCATTATATCCATGCAATCGCGGCGTTCCCCAAATTCGCTCTTTGGAAATCGGTTCTAAAATATACATTATTTCCCCTCCTAAGAAAAAAGGGCTGTGACATTAGTATGTTGCAGCCCCTAAAAACCGAATAAATAGTGTTCCAGTCTTTGTATGATTCGAGTATTCGTAAGAAGCATAGGAGTAAGCTTTTAATACAGGAATGACTTATTGCTATCTCCTCTGATCATCAGACACATACCGTCTCATTAAAGGTTCCTGCATCAGTGGAAAGTCCTTGTATCTACGGTTCTCATTTCACTACGAGTGACTTGTCAGAGTAGATGATACATGATGTGCTTAGTACTTCTGTTCGTACACGTGCTCCTGCGGTTACTCGTCGCAGTTAAAATCGTGTACGTGCTCCTGCGGTTACTCATCACATGGAGAAGCTTGTCACAACATCTTTTTAAAATACTCCCAACATAACCCCAACTGCAGAAATCACAGTCAGTACCAGAATCACTTTTGTTGCCGTCAATTGTTTTGATGTTAACAAATACCACGCCAGCAAAACCATTGCCAATGGTAAAACGTTTGGAAATATGCCATCCAAAACGGTTTGAAGACTTTGTACCTCGTCTCCCATAGGAATTTCAATGGCTGTATTCAACACGATATTAGAAGCTGCCAGACCGCCAACAACCATGATCCCCAAGATGTTGAACGCATCTGTAATTCGTTTCGCATTTTCACCAATGATTACATCAATTGCATTTACTCCTAAACGATACCCATTCATAAAACACAGGTAAGAAATCAGCGGTCCGGCGATTCCATAGCTGATAATATAGAAAATCGGACCTAAGGCATTTCCACCTGCGGCCAATCCCATACCAATAGACAATAAAATCGGTACAATAATTCCCTGGATGATTGAATCCCCAATTCCAGCAAGCGGCCCCATCAAGGTTGTCTTGATGTTAATCGGCATTTCTTCAGGTACATCTCCACCAAGAGCAATCTCTTCTTCCAGCGAAGCAACGATACCATTAATAATCTGACCGGTTTGCGGCTCCGTATTATAAAACATGGAATGTCTGAGTAATAACTTTCTTTTTCCTTCCAGGTCATTTTTATAATATTTCTCGGCAAAAGGTAAATAAGAAAATGCCCATGCATGTGCCTGCAATTTTTCATAACTCATGGAAGAAAGGTGCGTGAAACCCCACCGCTTCCAAATCTGGCGCAATTCCTTTTTCGTCATTCTATTTTCTTTTTGTACATCCATTAACTAGCCCTCCCTAGAACAAATCGTCATCTTCATATGCAGCATCTGAACCAACTGCTTCTGCTGCTGAAACAGTATTCCCTTTTGACACGCTGCTCCCAGTACTTAAATAGACAACATAGCTGACCATTGCTGCAATAAACACTAAAGCAATCATATTCAAACCGGCAAAAGCCATCAATACGAAGCCGGCAAAGAAAAATACCAAATGAATTTTGTCCTTCACAACAATCCCCATTAACATCGCAATCCCAAGTGCAGGAAGAACCCCGCCTAAAACAGAGATAATATCGGTAACTACCTCAGGCACATTTGACAGCAGCCAGTCAACTAGTCCCCGTCCAAAAAAGATTGCAGCAAAAATCGGTACGGCCCGAAGCAGGAAAGTAGTGATCTGCGGATAGACGACATGATTCAATACAATTCCGCGATCATCAATATTCTCTGCTGCTTTTTGCGCTTTTGTATTCCAAAAAGAATACAGCGCCATCCGAGTGTTATAAAAAATAAGTCCAAACGTTTGACCGATTAAAATCGACAATGTCACTGCAACTGCCGGATCTCTCGTTGTTGCCAGAGCCAAACCAATTCCGCCATAAGCAGCATAAGTAATTTCACTGTTGGTGGCTCCTCCGGTTGACAAGTTGGCAATAAAAACCGCTTGAACAGCGAGCCCGCATAATACGCCCGCACGAATGTCGCCAAACGCGATACCTGTCAAAAGTCCCGCCACCAGCGGCCGGCCAACCACATAAAATCCGCCGCTCATTCCAAACAGCCAGGGACTTTCAATAGCGCCCAAATAGCAGAAAATACCTGTTAGCAACGCCGGTAAAAATAAACTTCCATCCATTTCTACATTCCTCCTCTAAGTCATTGAATCAAATTTGTCTTTCATCACTTTCCATGGCTTTGCTTCATCATCAGGCAACAGCTGAAACCCGATTTCAATGCCATTTTTTTCCAGATACTCAAATGCTTCATAATCCTTTCCATCAATTGCCACTGTTCTTCCCAGTACCTTGGCTCCTTCGCGAGTATTCATCGGTCCAACATTTAATTTCCTGCCAAAATCCACTCCCAGTTCCACCAGCTTTGCAAAGGTTTGAGGCGAGTTGCTGATTAAAAAGAAATCCTTGTCAGAATTTTTTCCTTTTGGAATGCTTTCCACTGCTTGTTCCGTTGTATAAACACCCAACTTTAAATTCCCGGCAGCTGCCTTCAATACTCTTTTTCTTAAATCATCGTTGGCGATATCGTCTCCTACAACTAAAATTCCCTGTACAGACCGGGCCTTCGTCCATCTGGTTGTCGTCTGCCCATGTATCACACGGTCATCGACTCTTGCTAAAGTAATTGTCATTATCCTCTCTCCATTCCTATTTAAAATTCAATATCATCCGTTTGTGTTTCGATCTCTTCTGCTCCTTCAATCCCGCTTCTTCCAATATCCAGTGCCAGAGAATACAGATCACCCAGCGATTTGGTTTGTAAATTGAGCCCCGTCTCAATTACCATGGGAAGATTCATTCCTGAAATGACTCGAACTTTTTCCTTTTTTCTCAGAAAGTAGTTAAATGCTTCATTGTATGGCGTTCCACCTTTAATATCTGTGATAATTAAAACTTCGTGCGTTCGAACAAATTCATCCAACATGGTATTGAACCGCCGGACAAAATCTTCAATACCTGCATCTGTCAGTGAGATGACAGCGATATCTTTGTTTACCCCTGCAATCATTTGATAGCTGCTTAACATACCTGTACAAAGATCGCCATGAGATGCCAAAATCAACTTCATTCAACCACTCCTTTTATGTAATTACAAATAACTCAACAAAATCATAATAACCCCTAAAGAAATCGCTGTCAACATTAAAATGTAATTATTTTTTCAATTGACAACAAACAAATATTGTTTTATCATCTATTATGTAAATACATAAAGGAGGATAAATAATGACAACGTATACTATTGATGAATTAGCGCGTTTTATTGACCACACAAATCTTAAGGCAGATGCAACAGAGGCAGATATGAGCAAGCTCTGCTCAGAAGCAAGGACTTACCATTTTAAAATGGTTGCAATCAACCAGGTTCAATCCAAACGATGTAGTTTATTTTTAAAGGACAGTGATATCAGCATTGGGGCTGCTATAAGTTTCCCTCTTGGACAAACAACCATTAAAGCAAAGGTTGCAGAAACACAAAATGCAATTGATTCAGGGGCCACTGAAATCGACTATATGATTAATCTGACCGAAGTAAAGGCCGGGAACTGGTCATACTTAAAAGAAGAAATGGAAAAAATCGTTGCTGTCTGTCGTCAGGCAAATGTCCCGTCAAAAGTTATTTTTGAGAATGCCTATCTGACTGAGGAAGAAAAAATTCAGCTTTGCCAAATTGCAAAAGAAGTACAGCCGGATTACATCAAGACCTCCACTGGCTTTGCTGCTACCGGAGCCACTTTTGAAGATGTAAAACTAATGAAAAAACAAGTAGGATCACAGGTGAAGGTGAAGGCAGCCGGAGGAATAAGAGACGCTGCTGCCTTTAAACAGATGATTGCCTGTGGCGCTGAAAGAATTGGCACCAGTGCAGGTATTGCAATTATCGAGGAGTTAAAAAAGGAAGCAGTAGATGGTCAGATAACAATTAATCCAGTGGTTTAATCCTATGAAAAAAATTGCAATCACCGGAGCCAATGGTTATTTAGCTTCTCTTATTCAGAAAACAAATAAAGAAAATTTTCACTTTATCCCAGTCACACGTTCTAACGTAGACTTAACTGACCCAAAAAAGACTGCTGCTTATTTTGAAAAGCTGGATTTTGACCTTGTTTTTCATACAGCTGCCCGTACGCAAACAGCAGATTGTGAAAGCAATCCAGAAGCAACAAAAAGAATAAATACCGAAAGCGCCATAAAAATTGCTGAAATATGCCAAAGAAAAAAAGCTCGTTTTGTCTTTTTGAGTACGGAACAGGTCTTCAACAATGCAGCAGAAAAAGGTCCATTCTCAGAGGTACAGGAAACGAACAGTTCATCTGTTTATGGTCGGCAAAAAATAGAGGTTGAACAATTTCTACTTAACAACAGCAGTGATTATCTGATTCTCAGACTGTCATGGATGATGGGCTTGTCTTCTCCGGGAATTAAGGAAAGTCCCAATATCATAAAAAAAGTCATGCAGGCTCTCTTCTATCAGAAACCGGCTGTCTTCACAGTCAATGAGGTTCGCGGCTTAACTTACGCAAAACGGCTGACAGATGCTTTTGAAACAATTCTTCAGCTGCCGACAGATACGTATCATTTTTCCAGTACCAACAACTTATCCAGCTATGAAGCAGCAAAGCTAATTGGGAAAAAATTAGGTTTTTCAAAAGAAAAGATCCAACAATACATTTTACCTGACGATCAGCGTTATACTGGTTCTTTTCGAGACTTGCGTCTGGACACAAATAAAATCCAAGAAAAAGGAATCAGCATCTTCTCTTTTGAAGAGGACATTGATACCTGCTTGAAAGAGTTTAACTGGGGCAGTTCTCATGGATACGGCGAAGGGGAAAGAATTGGGTAATTGTCACGACAAAAGCATGAAGAGCTATTTTTCTGAAACTGTAGAAAAATTTTGGATTCAGAAAAATAAATGGTCTAATTTTCACTAGTATTTTCTTCGTGCTTTTGTCCTAGCGCTCTGACCAAATTATAAATTATAATAAAAGATCGATTACAACTGATGTACAAAGATAGAAAATGTTAACGTGTATGCTTCAATGACAAGAACGAGCAGCCTCAAAAGCAACTAGGGAACTACTAGCTGTTTCTATAATTTTTACAGCTAGTTTGACTCCAGTTAGGGACGAACTCGGTGTTTTCTGCCGAGTTGCTCCCATGCTGGCTGCACATTTCTTGGGTTAGAAGCATAGCTTAGTTTTAATTCGGTCAATACACTAGCTAATTGCGAGATGAAAACGGAATCTTTTCTTGAGGCAGCCAGTATAAAAATATAAAGAAAAAGTGTATGAACCAGACGATTAAACTGTCCCCTATAGAGTAGACACTTAGAAAAAGAGTGTCCTCTATGGGGGACAGTTTAGATTTTATCGGCAGTTCATACATTTTTTTCCTAAAAAATTATTATAGTTCTGCACTTTGCAGGCAACCCATTTATTTTAGGGAATACAGTTTCGTCCTATTCCTACTTATACTTCTGATAATAAAAAATAGCCAGCTGCGTCCGGTCACGTACATTCAGCTTTTCAAGAAGTTGACTGATATAATTACGCACAGTACCTTCACTAAGAAACAGCTCTTTGGCAATTTCATGATTATTTTTTCCGGCAGCTACCTGAAGCAAAATCGTTTCTTCCCTTTCGGAAAGCTGATAGTCAGAGGACTGTTCCTGTGTTGTCTCTTGTAATATATTCGACAGATGATCGATGATTTGTGTCCCAAAAACAGATTGTCCATTGTAAACAGCTTTCACAGAAGGAAGAATTGCCGCCAGATTTTGCTTAATCAGGTACCCTTTCACTCCAACCTTTAATGCTTCCCGTATGTATTTATCATCTGAAAATGTTGTTAATAAAAGAATCGCTGCCTGCGGAAACTCTGCCAAAATTTTCTTAGAGGCATCAATCCCTGTCATTTCACCCATTCGTATATCCGTTAATAACACATCCGGTCTCAACTCTTTGTACAATCTAACTGCAGCAGATGAATCATGCCCCAAACCAATTACCTCAATCTCTCCCGAAGCCTCCAAAATTGTTTTCAGCGACTCCGTTACCAGTACGTCATCATCTATTATAACTACCTGAATCATATCCTTCCTCCTTTCGGTAAAATAACGGTAAGTAAAAATTCATTTTTTGATGCTTTCACGTGCAGTTGTCCCCCAATTCCCCTCACACGCTGATGCATTCCTGTAATTCCGATTCCTGCTTCAGTCGGATCATATTCAACTTTTTTACTACAGTCATTACTAATTTTACAGCGATAAAAGGCAGGCATCTCAGTAAACCCAATCACAACTTTTGATGCATGACTATGCTTCATCACATTGGATAAAGCTTCCTTGATAACCATAATCAGCACCTTATTTTCCTGAGCGGACAGCTGCTCCAAAAATGTCCCTTTAATCTCCACCGGACAAAACCGAAACTCGTTCACCATTAAATCAACAGCCATATCTAACGGCAATGTCTCCTGATGCAGATCATGCACACTTTCGCGAATATTATCCATTCCCTGATGAACGGTCTCTTTTAGTAATTGAACAGGCTTCATCAAATTCTCCTGTTGATTAAGAGCTTCGATAGCACCTAATTGAATAATGGCACTGGACAAAAGATGACCAACATTGTCATGTATATCACGAGCAATTCGATTTCTCTCCTGTAAAATTTCCAGTTCAATCAGTGATTCCTGATTTTCCTGTAACAATTTATTTTTATTTTCTAACTGCTGCTGATTTTCCCAACTGTCATCTTTTAAAAGCCTAAATTGTTTTTCAAGACGCCTATATCTCTGCTGATTCCAGCAGCCAAGCTGAGCAGCCAGCGAAACCACCAGCACAATCGAACGATAACTTAATGACAGGCTTCCCGACAAATACATAATAAAGGCAGCAGCCAAAAACTGGACACTCGGCTGTTTCCACTGTTTTGAACCAAAAATACGCAGAATCAACGGCAAATAAAACAGAAGCAGCGGCCAGCGAACACCCAGTCCTGCAAAAAAAATCGGCAGCAGCCATCTATTTTTTTCAGGTACCAGAAGATAACCTGCTCCGCAAAAAATGACAGCAGTCAATGGATAAATAATCAGCTGAGGCTGAAAGTGTTCCTGCATTGACAGCAAAATACCAATCATTAGAAAAAGACCCTGTTCCAACACATAAATTTTGTCTTTTCTCATATCTTTCCTCTTTTTTATGACATTTGTCATGTTTTATTTGGACAATATTCACTAGTGAATGTTTTCTCAATTTATTATAGTCATAGTATAAAGAAATTTTAAAGGAGTTTTTCATATGATCATCGAAATAAATAATCTGGTAAAACGCTATGGGGACCTAACTGCTTTAAATCATTTTAATTTGAACGTAAAAAACGGCGACATTCTTGGTTTACTCGGACCGAATGGCAGCGGAAAATCAACAGCAATCAACTGCATGCTCTCCCTTCTTTCCTATGACCGTGGTGAAATCAAACTTTTTGGAGAACCGATGGCGCCCAACCGTTATGACTTGAAGCGCCGAATTGGTATCGTTCCTCAGGAAGTAGCTGTTTTTGAAGAACTTACAGTGAAAGACAACATTGATTATTACTGTGGTCTGTATATTACAGATAAGGCCGCACGCATTCAACATGTGGACGAGGTCATCCAACTCGTCGGACTGGAAGAATTTATAAAGTTTACTCCGAACAAATTAAGCGGCGGGCTAAAACGCCGACTAAACATCGCCTGCGGAATCGTTCATAAACCGGAATTAATCTTTCTGGACGAGCCAACTGTGGCTGTTGATCCGCAAAGCCGGAATAAAATTCTGGATAGTATCAAAGAACTGAATGCTCAAGGAGCAACTATTGTTTACACCACACATTATATGGAAGAAGTTGAATTATTGTGCAATCAAATCGTCATTATTGATCAAGGACAGGTGATTGCAGAAGGAAGCAAAGAACAGTTGAAGGACATGATTCGCAACAATGAAAAACTGGTTCTCGAGATTCCCGAGCTTTCTCAGAGCCATATCCAGCAAATCCATCAGCTGGCAAACGTTCTGGAAGCTGTTCATGAAGACAATTATCTGACCATCCAGACTTCAAATACGAAAACGACACTTATCGAATTACTGAACTATTTGGAGCAACAGGCTGTCTCATATGGAAGTATCCGCACACAGGAAATTACGTTAAATGATGTGTTTCTTGAAATTACCGGCAAAGAGCTGCGGGATTAGGAGGAAAATTATGTTTTGGCATTTATATAAATATCGCATAAAGGTTATGTCAAAAAATTATTCGTTGTTGTTTTGGACATTGGCTTTCCCAATTGTTCTGGGATTGCTGTTTAACTTTGCGTTTAGCGGATTGGATAATCTGGATGTTGTAGAGCCGTCAGATATCGCTGTTGTTACTAAAAATGAAGAAAATATTGCACCGTTCACCAGCATTTTAGAACAGCTAAAAGTGGGAGAAAAGCCTGCATTCAAAAATAAAGAACTGTCTGCCGCAGAAGCTCAAAAGCAGCTGGAAGGCGGAAAAATCAGCGGCTATTACAGCTTTGACGGAGATGAAATTACCCTTCATATTGCAGCAGACGGCATCAGCCAGACTATTTTAAAAGAATTTTTGGATCAATATCTGCAGCAAAAACAAAAGATAGAGACACTGCTTGCTTCCGGGCAAGTAACACCGGAGCAGCTTACAGAAGACTATTTTTCACAGAAAAACTTTATTGAGGAAAATGAGTATTCAAAAAACGGCAGTACTAAAAGCTTTTACTTCTTCACCCTCGTTGGAATGGCCTGTATGTACGGATTTTTCTGGGGTTTGAGAAATGTCAATGACGAAAAAGCTGATCAGTCGCCAAACGGGATTCGTTTGAGCATGGCACCAACAAATAAACTATTGATTATTATCAGCAATATGCTCGCTGCGTATACGTTGTTTTTCCTGGAAATACTTATTCAATTAGCTGTATTCCACTTTGTCTACGGCGTAGATTTCGGGCAGCGCTGGGGCTGGATTATCCTTACCTGCGCATTAGGATGTCTATGTGCACTTGCTTTCGGATCATTTATTGCCCATACAGTTAAAGGAGATTTCAACAAAAAATCATCGATTGCCATTTCACTGACTATGATGATGAGTTTTTTAGCCGGCATGATGGGAACCGAACAAATCAAATATACGATTGATATGAACTTCCCGATTTTAGGGCGCATCAATCTGGTCAACTTGCTGAGCGAAAGCTTTTATCAGTTGTATTACTACAGCGATATCCAACCGTTTTTTACAAATATTCTATATTTAATCGGCTTTACTGTTTTCTTTATTCTTGCAAATTTCTACTTCGAAAGGAAGGCTCACTATGACCATCTATAATGCTATCCTGCAAATCCTTAAAAAGAATAAAGGTTCACTGCTGTTAGGTGTCATCATTACGTTTGCAGTCACCTTTTTATATTCCAGCTCCTCTTCGGCTGATGTCAGCAATCTGGAAACAGCTGCTGCAGCCATCATCGACGAAGACAACTCTGAGCTTAGTAAAGCCTTAGCTTCATACATTGAACAGCGTGCTGATGTTATGAAGCTTGAAAATAATCAAAAAAGTAAAGACGATGCGCTGTATTTCCGTCAGACTGATTATATCCTGACGATCAAAAAGGGCTTTGCTTCTAAGCTTTCAGCGGGCAAAATACCTATGATGGAAGTTCAGACAAGACCGGACTCTTTCTCAAAATCATTAATGGATACCTATATTAATAACTATCTGAATACCTATTTGGATTTTCAAAAAGCAGCAGATATGGAAACCTCTGAACTTATTAAAACAACAAACAAAAGCCTCATCTCCAATGGGAAAGTTGTGCTGAATGCAAATCATGCCAAAAAGCAAAATCGACTGGTAACAGCAAGAGTATTTAATTTATTGGCGTATGGACTGTTCACCTCCATTTTTTCCGGCTATGCAGTCATTAATCTGGCCTTTAACCGTCCAGAAATTAAGCGCCGCAATAACTGTTCGCCAATTTCCAAGCAAAAGCTTTCCCGTCGTATTTCCATAGGTATGCTCGGTTATTCTGTTACTATCACACTGGCATTTATTATCTATATGCTGATTTTTACAAGGAGCGGCTTCAACGCATATACAGGCTATACTTTACTAAATACCGCAGTGTTCTTTATTGTCATGGTCAGTTTCTCAACTTTTATTACAAGCTTTATCCACAACAATGAAGCCATCGGCGGTATCAACAATGTCTTTATCATGGGCAGCTGCTTCTTGGGTGGTATTTTCGTTCCAGCTTCGATCATGCCGGCATTCGTTTTAAAAATTGGTTCGTTCACGCCGACTTACTGGTTTGCACGAACCAATGAGCTGATCGCAGAATCTGCCCAGCTAAATGCAGACTTCCAGAAGGATTTTCTGTTTAACCTCATGATTCTTCTATGCTTTGCGACAGCGTTCTTTATTCTGAATCTGGCAGCATTGAGGGAAAAAAAGATAAAATCAACATTAAAAATAACTTGATAAGAAGCAGCCAGCAGGATGGACAGGCTCCCTATAAAGTAGACAAGGAAAAATAGCTCTATTTTATAGAGAGCCTATCATTTCATCCCAGTCTCCGATTCTTTTTTATGAGATTGAATAGGCTACACTTTGTTTGACAATTTTTGGGCACACCATTTGCAAACTGTTAGATCATTTCTAAAACCGTCAACATAGCAGTCATCAGGTAATTTTTCTCCCAATACATCTGAATACTCTTATAAAAATAGCCCACATCTAACATATTCATCTTTTTCTGTATCAAAGCTAAATTGACCGCCCTTACCTTTGTATTTATGGTAGTCATTCCATGTCAATAAAAATTCTCTCTTCTCAAAAACAACGGTTTTTGAAATAGATCACTTTTATCTAAAACCGTTTGGAAAATACTCCATCCTAACAGCTTCTAATCCCGTCGAAGGCTCCTCTTGCTCTCGATCATAAAAAGTTTTCAAAACAACATAGTCAATTTATGAATATATATCTATCCGCAATCTTCACATTCTGGATTACCAATATTTGTATTGAACCTTAGTTCTTCGTCACATTCAAAACAATCCTTCTTTTTCATATCAGTATTCCTTTCTCATAAATTGATTTTTTTGAAGTAACCGATTATTGCCTAACCGCGTATTTTTAAAGATGCTATGTGGTGATCAAATTACATTTTTCAGCATTTTACACCATATTTGTTTAGTAATACGGACATATATTATATAATTTTATTTACAAAGTGATTTTTACTTTGAAAATAAGCACATGGGAGGAATTATTTATGACAAAAGTTGGCGGTTGGACTATTCCTGAAACACCAGAAATCACAGAAGACGTAAGAAAGGTTTTAAAGGAAGCTGTTAGTGGGTTAGATGGGTCAAGGATAGAACCCTTTGCCCTACTTGGTACTCAGATCGTTGCCGGTGTAAATTATAAGTTAGTTTGTAAAGTAACTCCTGTTATTCCAGATGCTGAGACAAAACTTTCAATTGTTACTATTTATAAACCATTAACCGAGAAAGCAGAATTAAAAGACATCACTGATATATGAACTACTCCCTGTCAAATAGACAGATAGATATTATAAATCATCCTGAAGTGTACAGTCCAATTTTTGAGCTGCATAACGGACCGGTTGATTGAAATGAAAATAATATCCTATTTAAGATGAGTTTGTTTATAACAATATTGATATAGATCATTTATGAGTACTCCTTGTTTTCTTTAGTTTGAAATACAAATTGAGTGTATCATAAATGATCTTTCATATTGTCTAGCTTAATTTTTATAATTGGCGTTATAAAAAGAAGCTCTATAATAAACGGGACTGATGAAATTAGAGATAATTTCTCAGTCCCGTTCTTATTGTATGTTCTGAAAACCCCCAGCTATGCTGGGGGTTCTTGAGAGCTTCCAGCGTGGTAGTAAAAAAGCCTCCTAAACTGATAAGATGAAGTTGGTTTCCCGACCACCACATCAAAAGTTAAG
>NZ_JADOEP010000013.1 GCF_016745275.1 Enterococcus sp. BWB1-3 | reverse complement strand
TTCCTTTCTAGTTGGTTTTGTGGTGATTCTATTCTAGCGGAAATGTTGTGTGTCTTCCTTGTTTTTTAATAAGAAAATAGGACCGATAGATTTTTTTCTATCAGTCCAATAAATTATAGAGCCAGAAATTATCGATGAAACGAAACCTTTATCTGATGATGAGAAAGTGGTTGTTGAGGAAAGGGAAAAAGATGGAACGGTCAAATTAACTGTGGATTCTTCGGAAAATCGCATGTTGGTAATGAATGAATACAACGATGGCAACTGGAGAGCCTTTATAAACGGCAAAGAAACAACTGTTTATAAAGGCAACTATTTATTTAGAGCTATTGAGGTACCAGCAGGTAAAAGCGAGGTTATTTTCAAATACTCCCCGAAAGGACTGCAACTATTTACTTTTGTTGCTCTTGGAGCACTGTTTCTGTTATTTTTGATGATCGTATTCTGGAAAAGGATACAGATATTTATCAATCAGTTCGTCAGTAAATGATTTTAAAGAATTGGAGAAATTGCAATGAGATATTTAGTTTTAGGGGCATCCGGGTTTATAGGGAAAAATCTAGTAAAGCAGTTACATGGAAGTGGTGATCACACAATCCGTATATTTGATCGGGTAATTGCTTCAGAATTCTCCGGCGATCGTGTTGAGATAGAATGTGTGGAGGGAAACTTTGAAGATTATTCTGATTTTGACAGCTTAACCAAAAATATAGATATAGTCTATCATTTGATCAGCACGACAATTCCATCTTCTAAGATTTCATTTGAACAGGAAATGGCAGAGAATCTTTTTCCAACTTTAAACTTATTGGAAGCATGCAGGAACAATGGCGTGAAGAAGCTTGTCTTTGTTTCTTCCGGTGGAACGGTTTATGGAAAAAGTAAAGGTATTCCTTTCAAAGAAGAGGATGTAACTGACCCAATTAGCTCCTATGGTGTTCAAAAACTGACAATAGAGAACTATATTCGACTGTATCATCATCTGTACAATCTTGACTATAAAATTATTCGACTGGCCAACCCATACGGACCCGGTCAAAATCCTCATGGAAATCAAGGCGTACTTACAAAATTTATTTACAATATGGTAAATGACTGTCCTGTAGACATTTTTGGAGCAGGAGATGTTGTACGGGACTATATTTATATTGACGATGCTGTGGAAGGAATCATTGAGTTGTCTAAGGATGACAGTTCCGAGAAACTCTTTAATTTAGGCATGGGTATTGGTCACAGTATTAATGAGATCGTTGATGTAGTTGAAGAGGTTTCTAATAAAAAATTTCAGATTAATTATAAAGAGGCCAGAAATATTGATGTTCCCTATAGTGTGCTGGATATTGAGCGGTATCTGGAAGTATCACCAAATAAGACATTCATTACATTAGATGATGGTGTGAAAAAAACGTTAGATTATTTTTTGGATGGCGGTGAAACAGAGAAGTGAAAAAAATATTGGTTACAGCCTCAACATTTCCGAGGTATGAGCATGATACTGAACCCAAATTTATTTATGATTTATGTAAGGAGTATGCTAAGTACTACGATGTAACAGTTCTTGTTCCCAGTGCATGGGGGGCCTTGAACAGAGAGGAAATGGAAGGACTGCATGTCATCAGATATCGTTACTTTCCAATAAAAAAACTTGAGACCTTGGCTTATCCTGGTGCGATTGTTCCGCGAATCCGGGAAAAGAAAGCACGCGCACTGCTAATACCTTTTCTTTTTATCAGTATGTTCTTTGCAATCAGAAGGGAAATAAAAAAAGTTGATTTAGTTCACGCCAATTGGATTATTCCTCAAGGAATTATTCAGTCGCTTTTCTCTAAAAAGCCATATGTACTAAGTGGCTTAGGCGGAGATGTGACTTCATTGAATAAAGGGATCGTGAAAAAATGGAAGAATAAAGCTTTGGGGGATGCAGCGGCAATAACAGTCGTTTCCGCCGATTTAAAAGCAAGTCTTCATAAAGAATTTGGCTTTGATCAGGTGGAGATTTTACCAATGGGTGTAAACATGGAACAGTTTTCACCAGCCAATCGTGTAGAGAATTTTTTTGACACAGATAAAAAGGGAACAATTCTTTTTGTAGGAAGACTGGTCGAGAAAAAAGGGACACGCTATCTTATTGAAGCGATGGCAAAAGTTGATGCAACACTGATTATCGTTGGAGACGGTCCTGAAATGACGAAACTGGTTGAACTTGCTCAGGGAATTGATGCAGATATCAGATTTGTTGGGGCGAAAAATAAGAAAGAGCTGGCAGTATTGAACGCTTCATGTGATGTATTCTGTGCTCCAGCAGTTGTTGCCAAAGATGGGGATAAAGATGGACTTCCAGTCGCAATCATTGAAGCGATGGCTTCCGGCACCCCTATTGTTGCTTCTCAAATAGGTGGTTTGGCTGAAGCCGTAGTTGATAATTATAACGGTTTGATTGTCGAACCGGGGAATGTAAAGGATTTGGTTTCCAAATTGAATCTTTTATTAGATGATGATGAATTGAGAAATAAGCTCTCTCGACAAGCTATTGAGAAGGCTCATGAATTTGATTTCAGTAAAATCGGAGCCAGATATAAAGAAATATTTGATAGAATTATCGAGGAAGAGAGCTAATCTTTTTAGTGGTTGCCTACTCATATACTTTATTAATAATAACAACTTGTCTAAATTCAAAAAATATTTTTTGAATTTAGACGATTTACTTTTCTTCATTAAAATCATTGACTGGTCGATAACAGATGGACCGAACTTTCTTTTTGAAAAAGAGTGATGATTTTGTTAAAGTCAATGGGGAAGAATCAGGGACTGTCTGAAAATGATTGGGGAGACAACTTGCCAAGGTTTTCCAAATAGACGTGTTCGTACCGAGAATCGAACAGTGTTAGACTCGTAAATTTAAGGATTTTCTACTGGTATAGGAATTTTTAGTAGAATTACCAGTCCTGCTGTTGCAGGAACAACTAGAAGAATGGTATGTGAAGCCCTGATGGGGATGCATTTGTCAAAATTTATCCCATATATAAAGAGATAGCTGTGTACGTATGACAATATGAAGAATGTGGTAGCATTCCTTCTTTAAACGGGACTGACTCATAGGTATTTTTGTAAAAAAGCCTCACTGCTGGGGTTCTCAGACAGGTTCTAATTCGGATAAAACATTTATGTCTTTAATATATCGTTTATTGTAAAGAATATTATTTTTTGGTAGGATAGATGTAGTGAGTTTTCACAATCCTTTATTGATGGACATTTCATTACTTTAGTTTGGAGTTGTATTTATAAGTATGTTCTAGGGCAGTTTTATTTGGGGAGGCTACCTGTTTAACTAATGATTGGCGGCAGTAGGGTTATTCTGAACAGGTTAAATGATTAAGTGGAAGCTTGGGTAAAAAAATAAAAAGGAGATTTAGAATCAGTGAAAAAAACAATAAGCGGGATACTCACAGTTGCAATGTTGACATTGACTATCATCCAATTTAGTTATATTTCTCAGGCAGAGCAAGGTTCCGGAGTTGAAGTTGACCAAACTCCTGCACAATTACTTGAACAGGAATTGAGTCAAAGTTCTGAAATAGCAAATCTGGAGACGACAGTTGTTTCTTCAGAAGAGCAAAGTGTTGAAGCACCGACAGTGAGCAGCACAGAACAAATAGCAGAGGCAGAGGAAACTGCTGAGCTAGAATCAATGACTGAGTCAATGAGCGATGTCGATTTGGAAAATGGATATTACGAGCCATCCAATCGTTCAGATTTGTCAGGAACAGGAAGAAGCAGAATTAGTGCATTAAGCGCCATTGATGTAGTTCAAGCTGGAGAAGCCAATCGACCTGCAGCACATTTCATTGATGTTTCCTCACACAACGGTACAATTAGTGTAGCACAATACAACATGATGAAAACCTATGGTGTGACTGGTGTAGTGGTCAAATTAACAGAAGGAACTACCTATTATAATCCCTATGCAGCATCTCAGGTTCAAAATGCCAGAGCTGCAGGAATGACTGTTTCTGTTTATCATTACAGTCACTATACTTCTGCTGCCGGAGCACAGGCTGAAGCAGCTTTTTTTGCCGGCAAAGCAAGTATCTTGGGACTTTCAAAGAGCACCGTGATGGTTTCTGACATTGAAGAATCAGCAATGAAGAATTCTTCTGTAAATTCTAATACAAATGCTTTCAAGGAAAAATTAAACGGTTTAGGTTACAACCGGGTGGCATACTATCTGTCAAGAAGCTGGCTGGATGCAGATGGCGGGCTGTTCAATACATCAATGTTTGGAAAAAACAATATTTGGGTAGCTCAATATCCATATACACCAACTGCATCGCAGAAGTGGAATAGCGACTATGCTTCCTGGCAATGGTCTTCAAATTACTATTTCCCTGGTATTTCGCATGCTTTTGACATCAACACAGATTATCTAGGATTGTTTACTGGCGGCAGTAATTGGAGCAGTGATATTCCGGTTACAGGTACTGTGTCAGTGGCAGATACAGATGGAACGGAAACAAAATTCCGTGCAACGGCTAAGATCGAAGCGGGTGGTTATATTCCACAAAACGTTTATTTTGCTACATGGTCTGATAAAAACGGAAAAGATGATCTTATCTGGTATCCGGCAACTTTGAACAATGATGGTACATGGAGCACAGATATTGATATTTCCAGACATAAGACTGATGGCAGCTATACAGTTCATACTTATGCAAAAATGAATAACAGCACGCAGCTTCATGTAGCAACGAATACATTCAACGTCAACCAACCGACAATGAGTGTGTCCTTTGATAAAAGTAATGCGGCAAATGGAACCTTTGATGTGATTGTAACACCAAGCTCAAAATCAGCAATCAGCAGGATCCGTGTACCGATGTGGAGTCAGGCGAATCAGTCCGATCTAGTTTGGTATACCGCAACAAAACAAAGTAATGGGACGTATAAAGCAACCATGTCTGTTTCCAATCACAAAAATAATACCGGTGATTATACGGTTCATGTTTATATGGATACTGCAAATGGTTTTACAGTAGGTAAGAATGCAGGGAAAGTGACTGTTGGTCTTGGAACAGTTAAAGGAACAACAACCATTACAGATTCTGCCAAAACAGAAACGACTTATAAAGCAGAAGCAAGAATTAATATGGGGGGATACGGTACGCCATCCAATGTCTATTTTGCAACATGGAGTGCAGAAAAAAATAAGACAGATCTTCGCTGGTATGCAGGAACTAAAACCAGCTCGGGAACCTATACTTCCTCTATCAATATAAATAATCATAAGGCTTCCGGGATATACTATGTTCATACCTATGTTAAACTGTCCAATGGCGATATGAAACATATAACGACAAATACGTTTACAGTTAGTCAGCCGACAATGAGTGTTTCTATTGATAAAAGTAATGCGGCAAATGGAACCTTTGATGTGATTGTAACACCAAGCTCAAAATCAGCAATCAGCAGGGTTAGGGTTCCAATGTGGAGCAAATCGAATCAATCTGATCTAGTTTGGTATACCGCAACAAAACAAAGTAATGGAACCTATAAAGCAATCATGTCTGTATCTAAACACAACTACAATATCGGGGATTATACGGTTCATATTTACATGGATACAGTGAATGGAATTACAGTAGGTAAAAATATGGGTAGAGTGACTGTCGGTCTTGGAACAATTAAAGGAACAACAACCATTACGGATTCTGCCAAAACAGAAACAACATTTAATGCGGAAATCAAACTTGATATGGCTGGTTATGGAAAACCTTCAACTGTGTATTTTGCTGTCTGGAGCGCAGCAAAGAATAAAACTGATCTTCGCTGGTATACGGGAACACAGACAACATCTGGAACCTATGCTGCCTCAATCAATATAAACAATCATAAAAGTGCTGGGACTTACTATGTTCATACCTATGTGAAATTATCAAATGGCGATATGAAGCATGTGGCATCGAATACATTTACGGTCAGTCAGCCGACAATGAGTGTTAAAATTGATACTAGTAAAGCTAAAAGTGGTACGATTGATGTCATTGTGATGCCAAATTCTAAAGCTGCAGTTAGTAGTGTCCGCGTGCCTATATGGAATCAGGCAAATCAGTCGGATTTAATTTGGTATACCGCAACAAAAGAAAGCAATGGTACGTATAAAGCGACTATGTCTATCAGTAAACACAAAAATAAAGTCGGCGATTACACCATCCATGTTTACATGGATACAGCAAACGGCTTTACAGTGGCTAAGAGTATGGGCAAAGTAACGGTAGGCAAATAATACTAAAGTAAAGAGAATGAGCAAGGAGTGCTCAGCTTCAAGCAGTAAGAAGGAAATCACGAAAATGACAAGAAACACGGAATGTTTCATTCCGATGTGATTGATTCCTAATTGGTGCTCCAAAAATTTTTGGTAAATTTCGACTTACTGTCGAAGAAGTTGCTTCTGCACCTACGATTTTCACTTTGTTCTGATTCTCTAAGCAGTATTTATTTGCCTCAAGTAATCTCGCAGAGGCTTGGTGTGGCTCTGGAACACTTGAGGAGCTGTGGCGTCTAATAATTAAGTTGAAAAGCATAAGTCACATAGATTAATTCTTTCTGCAAAAGCCAGTGCTATAAAAACTGGTTTTTGCAGGCTCATTGTCAACTAGTATTGGTAAAAGAAATACTATAGAGAAAGCAAACGGGGAGGAAATCCATGTCACCCTGATTGCTTTTTCAGTGTCGCTTTTGGTTTCTTCTTGAGGAAATAGGTTCCTCAAGAAGAAAAGATCGTAAGCGGGAAATAAAAGACCGCATAGAAAAAGAAAGAAACAATCTCTATACTGAAAATATCAAAAGAAAGAGATTGTTTCTTCTTTATTTCGTACTCCTCATCCTCTATTCTTCAGTTCCTCCCGGATCTTTCTAAAACAATTCTTTCTCAATTTAAAGGAGTGAATAACCTATGTTCGTTGATTTTTCCCGAGTAGATACTTGTTACTTAGTTTGTGGTCATACTGACCTTCGCAAAGGATTGATGGACTTTCTGCCATTGTTTCCCGCTACCATTGTTCCTTTGTATGAGGTGTTGGACAAGTCACACAAGATTAAGTATAAAGGAATATTTTATGAAATATCGATTGTTTCATGCAACACTAGTGATTTATTATAGTACCGAAATTGGTCATCAAGTGAAAGCTGTTGTGAAAATATTGGTCTAAAAGCCATGATTTTAGTCAATGGAAGACATTAGTATTCAATTATTTAATAAACTGGCTGATGACTTTTTTTAAATTGATGATTTTCAGCAAATGTAGTACACCAAGGAAAACAAAATAGATTACTGCATACACGGGAGCAAGAATCAGTAAATTAGAGATACTGATATAAGAAAAGACCAGACGAAGAGTAACCCAAAGTGCTATGTTGAAAGCGATAACTAGGTATATCTGTTTGCTGAATACATTTCCAATTTTGTTTTTCACTTCACAGACAGATACCAGTGAAGTAATAAATGTTGCAATTATACTGGCTGCAGCAATGTAATTAATACCGCCTACTTTTGCCGCAATAATAAAAACAGGAATAATTGTTACTAAAGCAATAAATGAAAGGATATTTGAAAATTTATTTTCTCCAATAGAGGTCAATACCATATTGAAAAATACAGTAAATCCCATAAAGAAGTGAGAAATTGCCAGCAACATAAGAGGGATGGCAGCAAGTACAAATTCTTCTGTATAGAAGGACCTTAGTAAAGAACTGCTTGTTGCTGAAATAACCAGAGTAATTGGTAAAATAAAGATAAAGATCAATAATAAGGTTTCTTTGATTGTACTCAAAACTTTTTCTGAATTATTCTCACTGAAATGTTTCGCCACGACTGGTAAAATAATTGTAAAGAAAGCTGTTAAAAGAAAATAGGATAATTTGGCGAAATTGACAGCTCCTGTATAATATCCAGAAATCGATTTATTCGTAACAACTGACTTCACGATGAGTGTATCAATACTTAGAACGAGAGCAACGATAATGAAGAAAAAGGAAAAGCTCATTGTATTATGAGCGATCTCAGAAAATGAACTTTTCTTTGTTAAGTTTGAAGAAAATTTACTTTTATCTGATAAAAGTCTAACTAAACCAATCAAAATTGTCAGCACCAGCGCGAAAAGAAAGCCTATCTGCATTCCCACAACTGGATCTTTGAAAACAAATAAGATAAAGGGAATGGCGGAAAGTTTTGCAATTGGATAAAAAGTATTTAAAAAAGCACTTTTCCCAAATTCTTGTAATCCATCGTTTATACCTAAAATGACAACAAATAATCCATTGGCAGGGATGAGAAATGAGGCAACTTTAAAATAAAAAGACAGGGTTTCATCATTTAAGACAGATGCAAAAATAGGTGAACCGAAAAAATTAATCAGAAAGAAAAATGTAATAAGTAGAAACTGAAAGAGCACACTTTTTTTGATAATATCTTTTGGATTGTAACGATTCATTGAAAGTTCCCTGGTCAAAGATTGTCTTGTTCCATTACTTAAGAACATGTATTCAAAATCTAAAACAGTGATAATTGTTCCAACAATGCCATAATGAACAGCTGACATTGTGTTTCCCAAAAAGAAATGCAGAATATAACCGCTTAAAAAGAAGATAATATTGCTTGAAAGATTATAGATTAAGCCACGATGCATGGTAAAACCACCTTTTAATTTAGTAAAAACCTATTTAAGCTAATCTCATAAACATAAATCATGAACAATAATTGATTGAGATATAAAAAATAGAAGAAAAATGAAAATAAAAGAAGTAAGATAAATTTAATAGTATTTATAGGCTTTTGAAGTAGTAAAATAGAAAAGAATTGACTTGAAAAAATACGCTTTTTTATATTAATTAGGCTGCGTAAAATAAGCCAAAATTGAGAATAATGTGATGACTAAACAATGTTTAGGGAGACGAATTCCAACACTTGATCGGTTGAATCAGCTTCTAAGTGCGTGGGAAACGGCTCGGAATCAGCTAAATAAAGGGGTAGATTGGCAATTTACTACACGGATGCAAGAGTTCGATTAAAATACCTCTATCCTAATTTATAACATTGTCAGAGCGCTAGTATCTTGAACGAATTAAAATAGTTCTGTCTAATAATTGCTCTATACACGATTCAAGTTATCGGAATATTCTAGTGGTAGGTTTCAAATATTCAGATTAATGTAGGTAGGATAAATAGTTTTCGTAATTCTATATGGGTATAATAAAAGTAATCACTCATTATTCATCAACTTTCCTGCTTTCACTACTAATTTTAAAACACTTCCCCTATTTTACTTGATTCTACTTCTGCAATCAATTCAAATTTTAGCCATACAAAGCAGAAGCCTTTATCACTCAACCTGATAAAAACGTGTGTACGCTGATCTGAAGTTTTAATTTGTGATATTCTATACAGATAAGCTGCAGCTTTCTGATTAATCAAAGCTTGTCATGAAGTTAGAGTAGTTGTTTGAGGTTCCTCCAACAGATTGAAAAAAGATTTTCTATTCTATAATACACCAGCAACAATGTGTATATTATAGAGTAGTTTGGAATTTTTAAAAAGATTTAAGAAGTATCAGAGCAAAATTGCCTGTACTGTAAATTAATGATATAATTTATCGACGTTCAACTTAGGAATTATTTGAAAACTTTGGTGGTTCGAATTCCTCTATAGTTTTCAGATGTGACCTAATGTAAGGATAAGGAAAAGTAGTTTAGGAGATTGAATAGACAAATGATAAAAAGACTATTTGCAATACCAAAAGAGCTTTACCAGAATCGTAAATTAATTATGACGTTATCAATTAATGACTTCAAAACAAAATATGCAGGGTCTTATTTTGGGATAATGTGGGCGTTTATCCAACCAGTTACAACAATACTCGTGTACTGGTTTGTGTTTGGTACAGTATTTAAAAGTAGTGCTGACAGAGGGGTACCGTATGTTTTGTGGTTGGTTACTGGTTTGGTTCCATGGTTTTTTGTTCAGGAAGGTATCAATTCTGGAACAACCACATTTCTCGAGTATAATTATCTTGTAAAAAAAGTTGTTTTCAAAATAAGTGTCTTACCAGTAGTAAAAGTGATGTCCGCTTTTTTTATCCACATCTTCTTTTTGATGTTTGTTATATTGTTGTATTTAATCTATGGGATAATGCCGACTCTGTACTATTTTCAAATTATTTATTATAGTTTCTGTATTTTCTGTTTTATTCTAGCTATTTCCTATATAACAAGTTCACTGGTTATTTTTTTCAGAGACTTGACTCAGATTATTAACATCGTTCTGCAGGTGGGTATTTGGATGACACCTATTATGTGGGGCTTGTCGGATATGGGGATTTCTGATACAAGTAAACTGGGATATCTGCTAAGACTTAATCCTATTTATTATGTCGTAAATGGCTATCGAACAACATTAATTAATCATATTGGTTTTTGGGAGTATCCTAGCTGGACGCTCTATTTTTGGGCAGTTACGTTACTTCTGTTCTTAATAGGGATGAGCCTGTTCAAAAAGCTAAGAATACATTTTGCTGATGTCCTGTAAATTCACAAAGATGGGTGCCGAATCAGTAAAAAAATAATTATGCCGGATTTAGTTGGATAATGAGTATCTATTTATTTATAGAGTGAACACTCATTTTAGTAAGGAGAATAAATATGTCAGACAGTGTAATTACTGTAGAAAATTTAAATAAAGTCTATACTCTTTATGATAGACCTTCAGATCGTTTGAAAGAAGCGTTGGGGTTAAAAGTTAATTCGAGTAAACATTATGCTTTGAATGATGTCAGTTTTCAGGTGAACAAAGGGGAAACAATTGGAATCATAGGGACAAACGGCTCTGGTAAATCAACCTGCCTGAAAATAATAACAGGCGTTTTAAATCCTACAAGCGGCAGTGTGACGGTAAATGGAAGAATCTCTGCACTGCTCGAACTGGGAGCGGGATTTAATCCCGAATATTCCGGACTGGAAAACGTATTTTTGAATGGAACAATGATGGGTTTCACCAGAGAAGAAATTGAAGCTAAAATGGACAATATTTTGAGTTTTGCGGATATCGGAGACTATATTCATCAACCAGTTAAATCCTATTCCAGTGGGATGTTTGTGCGATTGGCTTTTGCGGTAGCTATTAATATAGAGCCGGAAATTTTAATTGTCGATGAAGCACTTTCTGTTGGGGATGTTTTCTTCCAAGCGAAGTGCTATAAAAAAATTGAAGAATTTCGACAAAATGGAAAAACCATTTTGTTAGTCAGTCACGATCTGGGCAGTATCTCAAAATACTGTGATCGAGTTGTTTTACTTAATAACGGGGAAAAGCTGGCTGAAGGCAAACCCAGAGAAATGGTGGATTTGTTTAAAAAAGTTTTAGTGAAGCAAGAAGGGGAACTAGCTTACGAAGAAGATCCTGACCAAAATGATATCGAGAAGTTGAATAGTGATTCAGTTGAAAAAACAAATGGCTGGGACAAACCATTTCCAATTAATCCAGAGGTTCTGGAATATGGAAATAAGCTGGTGGAAATCATTGATTTTACTGTTCTGGATGAAACTGGACTGCCAACCAATGCAATTGAGAAATTCAGTGAGTTTACCATTAAGATGAAGGTAAAGTTTCATAAGGATCTGGAGGATGCCATCTATGCCTTCACTATTAAGGATTTAAAGGGAACTGAAATAACCGGAACGAACTCAATGTTTGAAAAAGTAGAGATGAATGCGCGAAGAAAAAACAGCGAAGTGGAAATTTCCTTTACTCAAAAAATGACTATTCAGGGTGGGGAATACTTGTTGTCACTAGGCTGTACAGGATATCCACAGGGAGAATTTGACGTGTATCACAGATTGTACGACATCTGTAACATAACGGTCGTTTCTTCTAAAGATACAGTTGGTTTCTTCGATACAGATTCCCAAATTACTGTAAGAGATAGTTAGTCGTTCAGAAAGGAAAGTAGGAAATGAATGAATTTATAGGAAAAGTCCAAATTGATGAAACACATTATCCTGGTGAAGATTATTATAGTGATGGCGCTATAGAGGACCGATTATTGGATATAGTGGAAACATATCCAGAAGAAAATTATAATGAGATAATCAACGATAGTGAAGACTGGGCTATCCTGTATCATTTGTCTCACCTGCGTGGAAATATTGTTGAGTGGCTGCCAATTGAAAAAAAACAGTCCGTTTTGGAGATTGGTGCCGGCTGTGGTGCAGTTACTGGTGTATTGAGTCAAAAAGCAGCTAAAGTGGACTGCATTGACTTATCCAAAAAAAGAAGTCTGATTAATGCTACAAGAAATAAAGAAAAGGACAATATCACTATTAAACTGGGAAATTTTCAGGATGTAGAGGCATCATTAACTGAAAAATACGACTGGATCACTTTAATTGGTGTATTTGAGTATGGGAAAGCATACATATCTTCTGACAATCCTTATGTTGATTTCCTAAAAATCATTAAAAAACATCTTAAGCCCAATGGGAAAATTGTGATTGCCATCGAAAACCGTCTGGGTCTGAAGTACTTTGCTGGCTGTGTAGAGGATCATTCAGGAATTTTATTTGATGGAATTGAAGGGTATCAGCATGGCGGCTTAGCAGAGACGTTTTCAAAACAGGAGTTGACTACTGTTTTGAAGGAGGCGGGTTTTCCAATCGCTGATTTTTATTATCCGTATCCGGATTATAAGCTGCCTCTTTACATTTTTTCGGATGATTATTTGCCTCAGGCAGGAAGTCTGCATATTCATCAAAACTACGACCGCCTGAGAGTGAATGCGTTTGATGAGATAAAGGCTTATGACAGTCTGATTGCCAGTGGTCTTTTTCCATTGTTCTCAAACTCTTTTCTGATTATCCTGGAAGGAGATGAGTAATATGAAAAAAATTGCTTACAGTAAATACTCAAACGAAAGAGCTCGTCAGTTTGCCATACGCACGGATATTCTTGTGGATGAATATAAAAACTATACTGTTGTCAAGAAGAACTTGTATCCGGAAGGCAGAGCACACATTGAGAATATCTATAAGTGGTATGAATCACTAAATGCAATCTATTTTGAAACCGGATTGGTTATGAACGAATGTATCCTGAATGATGAAGGGGTATCCTTGGAATATCTTTCAATGTTTACATTGGAGCATGAGTTGACTCAACTGCTTCAAGGGGATAATACAGATAAATTTTTAGAGCTTCTGTTTTTATATTTGGATAAAGTAAAAAGTGTAAAAAATAAAATACCGTTTAAGCTAACAGATGCGTTTATCGAAGTATTTGGCCATGAAGAATTTCCGGAAGAGATGATTTGTTCAGAAATTACTGATATTGATATGGTATTGAACAATGTAATTTTGGGAGATAGATGGACAATTGTAGATTATGAATGGACATTTGATTTTCCAATTCCAATTAATTTTGTTGTTTACCGTATTTTACACTACTTAATTTATACAAGTACGTTTAGACAAAAGCTGCTTTCTCTTGATTTGATGAAAAAAGCAGACATTTCAGAAACTGAATGTGAAATATATGCGAGAATGGAGCTGCATTTCCAAACGGAATATCTGCTGACAGACCAGTCCAATAGAAAAGTTCTTGTTCCGATAAGAGAGATGCATGACAAAATTTCTCCGGGCAGTATAGATTTAAAAGCAATTTATATGACAGAAAAAAGCAAGAAGGAAAATCATCTTCAGGTTTTCTTCAGTGAAGAAGGCGTGTTTTCAGAAGAGAAGTCCTATACAGTTCTTCAGGATATTGAAAAACCCGGCAGACTTGAAGTTGATCTGCAGAAGGCAACGCAGTTTTTCCGCTTCGATCCTAGTGATCGTCCGTGTATTATAAGCGAATTAATTGTAAAAGATAATTTTGGCAATAAAAGAGCAATTGATTATACAAATGGGATTCCTGTCAAAGAAGATCAGTTCGTTTTTCTAGATAATGATCCTCAGATGGTTTTTGGCGGGCTAAAAGATGTTGCAAATCTGACATTGTCGTTTAACTTGGAGTTTTTATCTCAGGAAGAACATGAAATGTTTGGGGATATGATTGCTTCAAGAAGAAGAGTGGAAGAAATTCTGCAGACAAAAGAAGCGGAGATTGTCCATTTAGAAGACCAGACAAACCAGAAAAATGCTGAGATTGAGAATTATCAGGGAATCATTGCCAACAGAGATCAGCAGATAGAGAATATGAAGAATACCAAGATCTGGAAGGCTTATGAGAAATTCAGGAGCATGTTTGGAAAAGCCTGACCGACAGGAAACGAGGAGAAAGAAACAGTGGAAAATAGTTTTTGGATAAGAAATGATCGTTTTCATTTAAAGGATAAAACGAAATATATTATCGATGCCTGGCTGAAAACGGGTCATACAATAAATGTTAAACTGGATGATCAGACATTAGCTCATGCACTGGAAGAGCCTCATGAGGTTCAGGATAATTCTATTGGTCGCTTTGTTAAAATAACTATTGTTCTCCCAGATGATTTAAACGATTATCATAGTTTGAAGATTTACAGTCAGGGAAAAGGCAAAGAAGAACTGTGTTGTGAAATCGGCATTCCAGCTTTACTGAAAAGAAGAGAGCCAGTTCAGGTCTACTATGATAAGTCGGAAATTGATTTCGTGACAATGACTTATAGAATTGAAGGATGGATGGTTTCAGATCGGCCTGTGGAAATAAAGCTGCTTGACAAAAAAAACAAACCAATTAACTATGATCTCGAGTGGGTAAAACGCAGAGATATACTGGCTCTTTTTCCAGAATATGACTTGCCGGCAGATAATGGATTTGTTATTATCTTCAGTCTTGGAAATCCGAAAACAGGCTATTTAACCTTTAGTGACGGTATGTTTGAAACAACGGAGGTTCTTCATCTCAATAAGAATTATTACAGAAAAGAACGTGTGAAGGCACTAATTGAAAAGGCTAAGCTGGTCATTAAAACAGAAGGACTTGGCTCGATGCTGAAAGCTGCTTTTAGAAAAATTAGGCATCGTCTTGATTCGAGTTCACCAAGACCGGTAAATTACAAGGAGTGGAGTAATCTCCATCTGCCTGATAAAAACGAACTGAGTAATCAGAGAAAACATGTCTTTGAGAAGCAGCCGCTAATCAGTATTGTTGTTCCGCTGTATAAAACATCTGAGTATTATCTTAACCAGCTAATTGATTCAGTGAAAACACAATCCTATGAAAAATGGGAGCTTTGTCTTTCTGACGGCAGCGGAAAGAATTCTCCAATCAGATCGATACTGGAGAATTTTGAAAAAAGCGATCCAAGGATTAAAGTAGTGTATAATGAAAAGCAGCTTCATATCTCTGATAATACAAATGAAGCCATTAAGGTAGCTTCAGGTGAATTTATTGCATTTGCCGATCATGATGATACCCTGACGCCGAATGCATTATACGAAAATGTCCTGCTGATTAACCAGCATCCTAATGCAGAAATGATCTACTCTGATGAGGATAAAGTCTATGGAGATAATCAATATGTGCATCCCCATTTTAAACCAGATTTTAGTGTCGATATGCTGTGTTCACTAAATTATATTTGTCATTTTTTAGTGGTAAAAAGAAACATTATAGACGAGGTTGGCATGCTACGCTCCGAATACGACGGAGCACAGGATCATGATTTTATCTTAAGATGTTCAGAGGCAACAAAACATATTTATCATATTCCCAAGATTCTGTATCACTGGCGTCTTTCAGAAGATTCAACTGCGGAAAACCCGGAAAGTAAGATGTATGCTGTTGAAGCAGGAAGAAAAGCTGTTCAGGCGCATTATGACCGTTTAGGCATTCCAGCTGTTGTTGAAAAAGGAAAATATTTCGGTTTATACCGTACCTGTATGAAAAGAAACTCAGATCCGCTAGTATCAATTATTATTCCCAACAAGGATCATATTGATGATTTGTCCTTATGTATTAACTCTATTCAGGAGAAAAGTACGTATAAAAACATTGAATATGTCATTGTTGAAAATAACAGCACACAGGATTCAACATTCGAATATTATGAACAGTTAAAAAAAGAGATTCCACAAGTCAAGGTTGTTACTTATACAGGTTCATTTAACTATTCTGCCATTAACAATTTTGGTGTCTCCCGTGCTGAAGGAGAATACTATTTGTTTTTAAATAATGATGTGGAGATTATCAGTCCTGAAACAATTGAAGAGTTGCTTAATTATGCGATGAGAGAAGATGTTGGTGTTGTTGGATCAAGACTCTACTATCCTGATGGTACGATTCAGCATGCAGGAGTAGTTGTCGGATTTGGCGGAATTGCCGGTCATACATTTGTTAATCAGAAACCTACAGAAAACGGCTACTTCAATCGAATTATTATTGCACAAAATTATAGTGCAGTTACTGCTGCCTGTATGATGGTAAGAAGGGATGTCTTTGAACAGGTACATGGATTTTCAGAAGAATTAGCTGTTGCTTTCAATGATATCGATTTCTGCCTGAAAGTCCGAAAAATCGGCAAGTTGGTTGTATACAATCCGTATGCAGAGCTCTATCATTATGAGTCCAAGTCAAGAGGGGCAGAAGATACCCCTGAAAAAATTCAACGATTCCAGAATGAGATTGCTGTTTTTCAAAATAAATGGCCGGAGATACTGGCTGAAGGGGATCCTTATTACAATATAAATCTTTCTTTGGAAACACAGGATTTTTCAATAAAATTTAGTTAATCTGGATTATACAAATATGAGAAATTTATAGAAACAGCAGCTAAATTGTTTTCTTAAAAGATATGAGAAGCCTTCTCTTTCTTTTAAGGAGCAATTTTTACTGGTCTGTTTTTCCAAAATAAGAAATACGCAAAGTCTGGATGGATACTCTGTGATTTCTTTAGCAGAAAAAAGGTGCGCCGAAAGCTGTGTACTTGAAAATAACTTATTCTATGGACAGAACAATACTTCTGAAGTTGAATAGGATATACTGGACAAGAGAAATTTGAAATGTTGAACAGACCAACAGAATTTGGACAAGAAATTCGTCGGGGATTGCCATGACTGTTCATCGTGTATTCAACAGATACATTTCCAGATGATTTTAGGCGTACATTTTTGTTTGGGAAATAGCAGGAATTGAATTGTTTGCTGGACTAAATATATTTGTTTGTCTGGAGAAAGCAGGAAAGTCTTTTAAAAGTAAAGGACTGACTGATGCAGCAGAAAGATTTACATAGGGAGAAATAACTGGTTGTATACATAGAGCTTTCTATATTTTTGAGATTATTCGGCATAGTTTAGCCCATGCAAGTGCTGGCTCTACTGTGTCGTCCCCATTTTTTAGGAACAATCCAGTGAGATGGTCTGCTTAGTTTCGACAAGTATTTCTTGAATGAAACCAGCTCACTTAATCTAGTAGGATTGTATGCGTAGCGAAGCGTAGAAGAGTTGCCTTTGCGTTTACGGTTCTCACTACACTACACTTCGTTTCGATCTAATCACTTTCTAAACGGCAGAGCCGCTAAGAATTGAAGGACTTTGTTCCGATCCTCGGTATGCAAAGACTGGAACATCGTTTATTTGGCTTTAGGAAGCTGGGACATGCTAATGTCATGCCCTATTTATATCAGAAAAAAAGAAGAAAGAGATGCGTGGTGCTATGAGTTTGGAAATAAAAAAAATTTTGGTATTTACTAAGAAAAATATCGGATTGACTGTCTTCACATTTGTACTCACTTTTGGTGTTTACGGGATAAAAATTGTCAATCATGCATTTGGGATGGATACAAATATTTATATCTCCAATTATCCAAGATACTTAATACACTGGATTTCCATTGGCAGATTTGGTGAGGTATTTTTAAAGAAAAGTCTTTGGGGCGCTTATACGAATATCTATCTAATTAATTTTCTGTGTTTTTTATTGTTTGCACTATCCTCTTTTTTGTTATGTTATCTGTTTTCAAAAACAATTACTTCAAAAGAAGTAAAGTATCATTTATACATTATTCCCAGTCTATTTTTGACCAGTCAAATTTTTGTCTATCAGTTTTATTTTGTCTTACAAAATTTTGAATTTGCTTTAGGGATGTTTTTAGTTGTATCCGCCGTTATTTTATTAACGATTGAAACAGAGATAAGGTGGCAAAAGATAATTTACTGGATATTGTCTGTTCTTATGGCGGGTCTGGCAATTTCAGTGTATCAATCTTTTGTTCTGTTTTTTGCAGCGATTACTGCGGCAGTCTTGTTGTTGGAAATCTACAATAGTTTTACAGAGAATACAGAATACCGGTTTACAACCTTGTTTAAGCGTTCTCTGCCTTATATCATTGTTTTGGCTGTCAGCACAATACTTTATTTTGTAGCTGATAAAATAGTTGGAACAATCTTGGAGATTCCAAGAAGAGGGCGTGCTTTGGGGATGATTGTCTGGGATGACCTTTCTATAAAAGAAGGTGTGATTTCTCTTCTTAAGGCAATGAGGAATATTGTATTTTTAACCTCAGACATACACAGTAAGCCCACCTATAGCTACAGTATTTTAATTGCCGTAATTTTATTATTGCCAATTGCAGTTTTATTTTTGAAAAAAAGAGATAAAAATAGATTGACTGCTTTTATTTGTATGACAACGATTTTAGTATCAGGTTTTGGGGTTGTCATTGCCATGGGGACAAATCCGCTACCAAGAAGTATGGTGCCGCAATATCCATTTGTTGCTGCATTCTTACTCTTTTATGCCAGCTTATTCTATCAAAGAAAAGTATTGAAAAGGATTGTTCTTGTCATTGTCCTGCTTTTAACATTTTCCCAAATCAAAACGACCAGCAATCTGCTGTTTTCTGAACAGATGACCTTTGAAGAGGATCAAAGAAAAATGATTCAAATCGATCAGGTAATTAAAAATCTCGAGCTGGAGAACGCTTCTTCATATAAGCTTGTCATCATCGGAACTTCTCCTTCTGAAAATATGTTTAACATACAGGGGAACAATGAACTCGTTGGTGTTTCGATGTTTCAATTTGGTGCATCACCGAATCTGGGTTCCTATGACGTTAATGCGAATGTGATGGAGATCATGAAAATTATGGGGATGACTTACCAAAGCCCTTCGAGGGAAGAATACCTGGATTATTGGCAAAATAAAAGCACACTGAAAGACTCTCCTGTGGAATTTGGAGTTGAAGTAATTGATAATTTTATTATTGTTAAAGTAAGCTGAATTAGTAAAAGAAAAAGTAAAGAAAAAGGATCTTTCTCCTGTAAATGAATAAACTTTCTTCTGTCTATTAATTCAGAAGGAAGCGATAGGAGCGATAGTAAAGCACCTGTGAATCCACCCGTAATCGGGTTCAGATCACAGGTGCTTTTGTGTAGAAGAAAAGAATTTACGCAAAAGAAAATCTTTGTAGATAAAGTTCTTTTGTTTAGCAGTGAAATTGATTTTTAAGGAACATCTTTTTTGGGCTAAAAGGAACAAACCATTTTGAATTTACCCAAAATTGTTGAAAATAATACAGAAAATTGTTGAACTAACAGTACTTCATTTGTTTATAAAACAGCTTCTTTAACTACTGATATAATGGAGTTTTTAGTGGGAAATGGGTAAACTCAAAACAAACCATTTCTTCTCAAAGTATTCAATTGATGATAAAATAAATCAGTATGTTATTCCTTGAACTGGAAATCACAACAAAGCGACTGTTCATTTAAGTTCGGCGGATGCCTGTTTAGTCTGTTGGAAGACGAGCAGATAAGCACAATTTCGGCTTCGTTTGACATTTAAATGATTGAATTGGACTTTGCTCATAAAACACTGTAATCTATGAATAGAATAAACTTATAGAAAAGGAACGAATAAATGGCTAATGAACAAAAAATCCTCGTGAATATTGATAACATTTATAAAGACAAACAAAAAAAAGAGATAACAATTATGGGCTGGGCGATAGATATGCTCAGTAAAAAAAATCCGCAAATTGAAGTGAAAAAGACAGCAGAGATTGTTTCCAGCAAAATAGGACTGGCACCTAGAGGAGACGTAATAGGGATTTATGATCTTCCGCCCTATGTCTCTGTTGGTTTCAGTATTACTTTAACAGTGCAGTCTTTTAAAGGGGAGGCAGTTCTTCTTTTTTCAAACGCAGAAGAAACGGTCACTCAGACGATTGATTTGGAAAAGAACTATGCCAATCTTAAACAGTCTGTCAATAAAGACAAATGGAAGCAGTATTTCAGAAAAGTAAAAAAGGGTTTTGGCTATCTCAAAAGAAACGGTTTGTTGAATACGTATCGCAGAGTTCGAATTGAGCAGCAGAAAACGAATGATAAGTATTTGGAATGGATTGAGAAAAATGAACAGCCTTTACAGCAAACAGCTGAATTAAAGAATCAGGTTCTTATTTCAGTTGTCATACCGGTATACAATGTGGAAGTTAGATGGCTGGATAAGTGCATACAGTCAATTAAAGATCAGACCTACACAAACTGGGAGCTATGCATAGCAGACGATGCTTCGACAAATAAAGAGCTGCTGGATGCTTTGGCTGCCTATGAAAAGTCAGACAGCAGAATCAAAGTTGTCTTTAGAAAAGAAAATGGTCATATTTGCAAAGCTACAAATTCAGCATTGGAAATTGCTGAGGGAGAATTTGTGGCACTGTTGGATAATGATGATGAGCTTGCTCCGAATGCATTATATGAGGTTGCTGCATTATTAAATGAGCATCCGGAATTAAACTTAATTTATACAGATGAAGATAAAATTGATGAATCCGGTACACGTTCTGATCCGGCATTTAAGCCTCAATGGTCTCCGGATCTGTTGATGGGAACGAACTACATTTCTCATTTAGGTGTTTACCGTCGTTCGATTATTGAAGAAATCGGCGGACTGCGTGAGGGTTTTGAAGGGGCTCAGGACTATGATCTGGTCTTACGATTTACTGAAAAAACAGCACCGGAAACTATTGCTCATATTCCAAAAGTACTCTATCATTGGCGAATGCTGGATACCTCTACTGCAGCGAATCAGGGCTCAAAAAACTATGCCTTCCTGGCTGGTCAGAAAGCACTGCAGGAAGCATTAAACAGAAGAGGGATTGCCGGATCTGTGGAATCTGGTGCAGCTAACGGACTGTATCGGGTAACTTATGATATTCCTGAAAAAGAAATGGTGTCAATCATTATTCCTACAAGAAATGGTTATAAGGATCTTAAAAGATGTGTAGATTCAATTGTTGAGAAAACAGAGTATCCCAATTTTGAAATTATTGTTGCAGATAATGGCAGTGATGAGGCACAGATGGAAGAGCTCTACAGTCATTATGAAACAATGCTTGGAGATCGTTTTACAAAACTGTCAATTGATATTCCGTTCAATTTTTCGAAAATCAATAATCTTGCGGCGAAAGAAGCAAAAGGAAAGTATCTCTTGTTTTTAAATAATGATACGAAAGTTATCAATATGAATTGGCTGACCAATATGGTTTCACTGGCACAGTTTGACCATGTGGGAACAGTTGGGGCAAAGCTCTATTATGAGAATAATACGATTCAGCATGCCGGTGTTATTGTCGGACTGGGCGGAGTTGCCGGACATGGGCATCATACATACCCTAAAGGGGATTTCGGCTACTTCGGAAAGCTGGTTGTAAATACAGATTATCTGGCAGTTACTGCAGCCTGTGTGATGATTAAAAAGACTGATTTTGACCAGCTGAACGGTTTCGATGAAGAGTTTGTTGTAGCGTATAACGATGTGGATTTATGTATCCGCGTTTACGACGAGCTGGGTAAATACAATGTGTTTGCAGCGGATACGGAACTTTATCACTATGAATCACAGTCCAGAGGCTATGAAGATACACCGGAAAAGCAAGAACGATTCCTGCAGGAAGCAGAACGATTCAGAAGAAGATGGCCAGACTATGTAGAAAATGATCCGTTTTATAACCCGAACTTAACAGTAAGCGGCGGAGATTTCACAGTACGCTTATAAGTGATGAAATTACATTGGGTTTGTGCAGAGAAATGGATGTTTAGAGACGGAAACTCTTGAACAAGATGCTAATTGTTGTGAAAGAACTTTTGACGAGCAATGACAGAAGTGCAGTTTAATGCCGGGAGTATTTCTAGAATGAGTACTACCCGGTTCTTTTGAAGAATTGAGAAAAAAGAAAAGGACAGTAAAGATGAAGAAAGTACTGGCAATTACAGGACCGACAGCAGTTGGCAAGACAGCATTGAGCATATATTTGGCAGAAAAATTTAATGGTGAAATTGTCAGCGGAGATTCCATGCAGGTTTACCGTCAACTGGATATTGGAACAGCCAAAGTGACAGAGCAGGAAAAAAAGAGTATTCCTCATTATTTGATTGACTGCCGTGAAATAACTGAAAGTTACTCTGCGGCTGATTTCCAGTGTGAAGGCAGGAAATACATAGAAGAGATTACTGCTAAGGGCAAACTACCGATTATTGTTGGCGGTACAGGCTTGTACATTCAGGCATTGCTGTATGATTTTCAATTGGGCGGACAAAACGAGCCGGAAACTTCTGCTATTCGTGAAAAATATGAAGAATATGCTGAGAACAATAGCAATGAAGCTTTATGGCAGCTGCTGAAAGAGAAAGATTTGAAAGCGGCAGAGGTCATCCACTTCAATAACCGGAAAAAGGTCATCCGGGCACTGGAAGTGTTTGAGACAACAGGTTACAGTATCACGTCACCGAAAGAAAAGCCAAAGCCAGTATATGATTATTTTCTGATTGGCTTGGAAACGGAGAGGGAAATCCTTTATGAACGAATTAATCAGCGAGTGGAACTAATGATGGAACAAGGGCTCTTGAGGGAAGCAAAGCTGATGGATCAAAACAGGTCTGTACAGGCTGCTCAGGGTATTGGCTATAAGGAATTTTTCCCGTATTTTGATCAGCAGCTTCAGCTAGAGGAAGCGGTTGGTCAGGTAAAACAAAATTCACGAAGGTATGCGAAACGACAGCTGACATGGTTTAAAAATCGAATGACTGCTCATTGGATTGATCTGGTCATGCACCCAGAAAAATTACCTGATTTGGAACGATCCGTTGCCCAATGGCTCGATCAATAGAGAGGAAGAAACTATGGAGAATGGAAAAGAACGAGTGATTCTGGTTGGTGTAGAAACGGAAGCAAATACTCGTCAATTTGATTATTCAATGCAGGAATTAAAAAAACTAACAGAGACAGCACAAGGAGAAGTCGTTTTCTGTTTGACTCAAAAGCGTCCTCGAGTAGATCGGCATACAGTTATCGGCAAGGGGAAATTAGAGGAGCTTATTAACTTTTCAGATGCCCATGAAGCAGATTTGGTGATTTTTAATCATGAGTTAACCCCCAGACAAAACCAGCAGCTTGCAGAGGCTCTTGGGATAAGAGTTATCGACAGAGTACAGCTGATTTTAGATATTTTTGCTCTTCGGGCACGCTCAAAAGAGGGAAAACTTCAAGTAGAGCTGGCTCAGTTGAATTATCTATTGCCGCGACTGGTAGGACAAGGTTTGCATTTGTCCCGGCTGGGCGGCGGGATCGGAACGAGAGGACCTGGAGAAACCAAATTGGAGTCCGATCGAAGGCATATTCGCAATAAAATTACCATTATCAAAAGAGAATTAAAAGAAGTTGCTGCACATAGAGAACGAAGCAGGCAGAAGCGGCAAAATGCTGACGTCTTTCAAATTGGGTTGGTAGGATATACGAATGCCGGAAAATCAACGATTATTAACATGCTGACAGCTGCGAAAACTTATTCAGAAGATCAGCTGTTTGCCACATTGGATCCGCTAACTAAAAAATGGCAGATGCCTAATGGGATGGAGGTTACGATCACTGATACAGTTGGATTTATTCAGGATCTGCCTACACAGCTGATTGAAGCCTTTCAGTCTACACTGGAAGAAAGCAGAGAAATGGATCTCCTGCTTCACGTTGTTGACGCCAGTGCTCCTAATCGTCTTCAACATGAGCAGACAGTGACAGGTCTGCTTGATGATCTTGATTTTGAAAATATTCCTGTACTAACCGTTTATAATAAGGCGGATTTGATTATGGAAGATGATTTTACCCCAACCTTGTTTCCAAGTGTGCTGATTTCCGCGAAGAACAGTCAGGATAAAGACATGTTAATTGGCAGAATCAGAGAGAAAATGATGGAGCTGCTTGTTCCTTATGAGCTGGAAATAGCTGTTGATCAGGGACAGCTGCTGAGCGAACTTAAACGGCATACGATTCTATTGTCAGAAGAATTTGCAGAAGAAGAGAATAGTTATAAGGTGCGCGGATTTGCGAAAAAAGATTCCAAATGGGTAAGGAGACAGGAAAATGAGTTGGACTGAAGGCTTTTATCCTGAATTGATCACTAAAATTGAAGAAGTTGATAAAAAAATAAATTCGCAGCTTAAACTGCTGCAGGAAAGATTGAAGGAAAAAGAGGCGATGATTAAAGTTTTGTCAGGCGATCTAAAAGTTTTCTCCAGTTGCTGCATTTGTCGTACCGATTCCGTCCTGCATGCCGAGCTATGAAGATGATGTTATCATGGCAGCCGGAACGTTTATTCAGGGACCCAGTATGGAGTTGAGTGCAGATGCCCCCGTTCGTCCTCCGTGTTTAATTTATCTTCAAGGCGGACTGACTTATGAACACATAAAAATTGCTGTTTCACATGCCGTTAATGAAGTATTCTATTAGTATAAAAATGGTCTGGTTTTTTCACATTTTTTAGTATATCGATGATTGGAAGGATATCTCCAGTCATCGTTTTTTCATATGTAGGGAAATCTTAATATTTTCAATGAAAAAGTAATTTTTTATCTTTGAGAAGTGGTCTAAAACCGAACGAAAAAACATTTATGTTAGAAAACCTAACATAAATGATTGACAAGTTAAAAAAGTGCTGTTATCCTAATAGCAACTAAGAGAGGGGGGTGGATATGAGAGAAAAGGAACTGAGAAGATCTATGTCAGTATTTCCAATTGGTACAGTTATGAAATTAACAGATCTGTCTGCGCGTCAGATTCGTTATTATGAAGAACAGGATTTGATACATCCGGAAAGAAGTGAAGGAAATCGTCGGATGTATTCATTGAATGACATTGATACCCTGCTAGAAATAAAAGATTATTTATCTGATGGACTGAACATGGCTGGTATTAAACGAGTGTATACAATGAAACTGGAAGAGCAGAAGAACGGCACGGATACCAGTAAGCCTTTGACTGACGAAGATGTCCGGAAAATTCTGTATGATGAGATTCTTTCTCAAGGAGGACTTACTCAACAGAATCCATTCCAATCGCAAGGACCGAAACTATAACTTTAAGAAAAAGATGAGGGGCGTGAAGGGAATTTATGGTTAAAAAAGAGAACAGTGTAGAAGATATCAAGCGGATGGTTGAAGAGGAAAACGTTCGTTTCCTGAGATTGATGTTTACAGATATCATGGGAACAATCAAGAATGTAGAAGTGCCGGTCAGTCAGCTTGATAAAGTATTGAGCAACAAAATGATGTTTGACGGTTCCTCTATTGAAGGATTTGTAAGAATTGAAGAAAGCGACATGAATTTATATCCGGATCTATCTACATGGATGGTTTTTCCTTGGGAAAGTGCCCATGGAAAAGTGGCTCGTTTAATTTGTGATATCTATAATCCTGACGGAACACCATTTGCCGGAGATCCGCGCGGGAATTTAAAGCGAGCGTTGAAAGACATGCGGGAATTGGGTTTCACTTCGTTTAACTTAGGACCTGAGCCGGAATTTTTCCTGTTCAAATTAGATGAAGATGGTGAAATTACGACAGATTTAAATGACAGAGGCGGATACTTCGATTTTGCTCCAACGGATTTGGGCGAAAACTGTCGTCGTGATATTGTTTTGGAACTTGAAAGCTTAGGCTTTGAAGTGGAAGCCTCTCATCATGAAGTAGCTCCAGGGCAGCATGAAATTGATTTCAAATATGCAGATGTGGTTGAAGCCTGCGACAATATCCAGACATTTAAATTAGTAGTAAAGACGATTGCAAGAAAGCATGGACTGCACGCTACCTTTATGCCAAAACCTTTATTTGGAATTAATGGTTCTGGAATGCACTGCAACATGTCATTATTCAGTGAAGAGGGAAATGCATTCTTTGATAAAGAAGGACCGATGCAATTAAGTCAGACTGCCTATTACTTCTTGGGCGGCTTGTTAAAACATGCACGTGCCTATACAGCTGTCTGCAATCCAACTGTGAATTCTTATAAACGCCTAGTTCCCGGATATGAAGCACCTGTTTATGTAGCATGGAGTGGAAGAAACCGTTCTCCTCTGGTACGGGTACCTGAATCAAGAGGGATGTCAACTCGTCTAGAGCTTCGTTCAGTGGATCCTTCGGCGAACCCTTATTTAACAATGGCTGTACTGCTTCAGGCTGGTTTAGATGGAATCAAAAATGAAATTATACCGCCGGCTGCAGTGGACAGAAATATTTATATTATGAATGAAGAAGAACGCAGAGAAGCACAAATTGAAGATCTGCCCTCTACTATTCACAATGCGATTAAAGAACTTCGGAAAGACGATGTAATGATTGATGCATTGGGACAGCATATTTATGCAAACTTTGTTGAGGCAAAACGAATGGAATGGGCAGCATTCCGTCAGACAGTTTCTGAATGGGAAAGAGAACAATATTTGGAACTGTATTAGAATAGAAAAATGCAGGAAACACTGATTGCTGAAAACGTAATCAGTGTTTCTTTGTAATTTTGAAAACTGCGTTTTTGACGGGACAAACTTTCAAGGGCTGATACGTCAGTAAGTACATTTGTTAGCAGCTATTCAAATGAAGAATAAATAGAAAGCTGTATCTTGGCAAAGTATATCAAATTTCTTGAAAAAGACTCGTAACTGTTTTCATAAATAAACTAGTCTCTTTGCATTTTCACTGTAAAGAGAACTAGTGCTTCGACACTGTTATAAATCATAATAAAGATAGTTTATAAAAGATGTTCAAAGATAGAAAATTTTAACTTGTATGCTTCAATGACAAGAACGAGCAGCTACAAAAATTGAAGTTGCTCCCGTGCTGGCTGCACATTTCTTGGATTAGAAACTTCTCTTAATTTTAACTTAGTTAACAAGAATAGTTTCAAGCCTTTACTGTTTACATGCATTAGAATAACTCAGCACGATTACTGCAATGAGACTATAATTGTGCTGAGTTTATTTTTTGTTTCGTGTGTTTTTTCACTGATTACAGAGACTATATTCAGTAAAATCGTCATTTTTCAATTGAAATATAGATTTTTTTGAATGATATTTCATGAAATGTTTGTGAAAAATTTCTATAAATTGTTTCAAAATAATACTGTATCCGTTATAATAGATACGTATAAATAGTTAAAAAATTTACTTTTTCGACAGAAGGATGATATAAACATGAGGAAAATGAAAACAATGGATGGAAATACTGCAGCTGCTTATATTTCCTATGCCTTTACAGAGCTGGCAGCAATTTATCCAATCACACCAAGCTCAACAATGGCTGAGCTGGTGGATCAATGGGCTTCAGAGGGAAAAAAGAACTTATTTGGTCAACCAGTAAAAATTGTGGAAATGCAGTCAGAAGCAGGTGCTGCAGGAGTTGTTCATGGTTCACTAAAAACAGGAGCGATGACGACTACTTACACAGCATCACAGGGATTATTATTGATGATTCCAAATATGTATAAAATTGCCGGAGAACTTCTGCCGACAGTCTTTCATGTGGCCAGCAGAGCGGTGACAACCGGAGCTTTGAATATCTTTGGAGACCATGGGGATGTGATGGCAGCCCGACAGACTGGTTTTGCAATGCTGGCGGAAAGCAGTGTTCAGGAAGTGATGGATCTTTCTCCTGTTGCCCATCTGGCATCTCTTGAATCCAAAGTTCCGTTTATGAATTTTTTTGACGGATTCAGGACAAGTCACGAAATTCAGAAAATAGAAGTATTGGAATATGATGAACTGCTTCCCTTGATGAACCAGGATGCGTTGGCTGATTTTAGAAGCCGAAGCATGAATCCAAATCATCCTTCAGTCAGCGGAACCAATCAGAACCCAGATATACATTTCCAGCAGCGTGAGGTAGTAAATCCATATTATGAGAAGCTTCCTGCTATTGTACAGAAATACATGAGAGAAATTAATCAGCTTCGGGGAACAAATTATGATCTGGTTACCTATTATGGTGCTGAAGATGCGGAAGAAGTTATTGTTTCTATCGGTTCTGTGGCTCAGACAATTGAGCAGACCGTTGATTTTCTAAATAAAAACGGCAGAAAAGTCGGCTTTTTAAATATACGTTTATATCGCCCGTTTCCTATTGAAACATTTTTGGAAAAAATGCCGAAAACAGTAAAATCTGTCGCTGTTCTTGACCGTACGAAAGAAGCAGGAGCAGGCGGCGAACCTTTACTTCTGGATGTGCAGAGCGTTTTATATGAATCGGATATCCATCCTTCAATTATTGGAGGACGTTACGGACTTGGATCAAAGGATGTACTGCCGGACCAGATTATGGCAGTTTATGATGAGCTTGTAAAGGAAAAGATAGAAAGAAAATCCCGCTTTACGCTGGGAATCAACGATGATGTGACTGGAACATCACTATCTTCTAAAGGAGTCTGCGATTTAACGGATGCTCAGACTTATCAGGCAAAGTTCTGGGGATTTGGCTCAGACGGTACAGTTGGAGCAAACAAGTCTGCAATAAAACTTATTGGAGACCATACCGATAAATATGCTCAAGGCTATTTTCATTATGATTCCAAAAAATCAGGCGGTTTGACTGTTTCACATTTACGTTTTGGCGATATACCCATAAAATCGGCTTATTTAATTGAGAATGCAGATTTTATTGCTTGTCATACTGCAGCATATCTGCATACGTATGATCTGGTAAAAGGGTTGAAAAAAGGTGGAACTTTCCTTCTCAATACAATTTGGAATGATGAGCAGCTTGACCGATATCTGCCGGCAGGCATCAAACGTTACCTTGCACAAAATGACATTCAGTTTTATACCATTAATGCAGTTCAGCTGGCTTCAGAAGTTGGTTTGGGCGGAAGAATCAATACGGTTATGGAAACTGCATTTTTCAAACTTGCAAACATTATGCCGTTTGAAGAAGTTCTGCCTATTTTAAAAGAAGAAGCATTAAAAAGCTATGGGCATAAATCAATGGCAGTTGTTGAGAAAAATATACAGGCAATTGATCGAACGGTTGAATTGCTTCACAAGGTTGAAGTACCGGCTGCCTGGAAAGAAGTCCAGGCTAAAACGACAGCGGCAGACAGAAGTGTTTCAAAATATGTCCGGGAAATTGTTGAACCAGTTAATCGTCAAGAAGGAAATGAGCTGTCTGTCGGAACCTTAGTGGCAAATGGAATGGTAGACGGACGGATGCCGCTTGGTACAACTGCTGTTGAAAAACGTGGTATTGCATTGGAGGTTCCTGAGTGGATCAGCGATCGTTGTACGATGTGCAATGAGTGTTCATTTGTCTGTCCTCATGCAGCGATTCGACCATTTCTTGCAGATGAGGAAGAGATGGAAGAGGCACCGGAAGGATACATTGTCAGAGAAATGCGTGGTGCAGATGGTCTGAAATATCGCATTCAGGTTTCTGTAGAAGATTGCACAGGCTGCGGACTCTGTGTTGAAGCCTGTCCTGCTAAAGGAAAAGCACTTGTGATGAAGCCTTACAACGAACAGAAAGAACAGGCAATAAATTGGGCTTTTTCTATGACGTTGAGACAAAAAGAAAACCCTGCGAAAGCAACTACCGTTTTAGGTACACAGTTTAGTAAACCGTTGCTGGAATTTTCCGGTGCCTGCTCTGGCTGTGGTGAAACTCCTTACGTGAAATTATTGACACAAATGTTTGGTGATCGAATGATGATTGCCAACGCAACTGGCTGTTCATCTATCTGGGGGGCAGCGGCACCGGTTGCACCTTATACAACGAATGAGCTGGGGCAGGGACCTGCCTGGTCAAACTCCCTATTAGAAGATAATGCCGAATTTGGCTATGGAATGTTCTTGGCCAATCAGACACGAAGAGAATATTTGGCAGTTAAAATGGATGAGAGTATGTCAGTAGCTTCAGATGAATTGAAGAGTTTGATGACAGATTGGCAAAATCATCTTCATGACAGTGAAGGGACTCAGCAAAGAGCTGCTAAATTAAGGGCAGCTCTGGAAGCAGAAAAAATGGGTCAGCCGCTTTTAGAAGCCGTTTATGAGGATCAGGATCTCTTTGCAAAACCAAGTCAGTGGATGATCGGTGGGGATGGCTGGGCTTATGATATAGGATATGGAGGAATTGATCATGTGCTGGCCAGCGGTGCAGATGTTAATATGCTGGTGCTGGATAATGAAGTATATTCCAATACAGGCGGCCAGACCTCGAAAGCAACACCGGCATCTGCAATCGCAAAATTTTCTGCCAGCGGAAAATATGTATCTAAAAAGGATTTAGGGATGATGGCAATGACTTACGGCAATGTCTATGTTGCTCAAATCGCATCAGGTGCCAATCAAATGCAGACGATTAAAGCATTTGAAGAGGCAGAGAAATTCCCGGGACCGTCTATTATCATTGCTTATACACCTTGTATTGCTCATGGCTTGAAGGGCGGAATGAGCCAGACGTTGGAGGAAGCAAAGGAAGCTGTACAGTCAGGCTACTGGTCGCTTTACCGCTATAATCCTGAGTTGAAAGAAAAGGGAAAAAGTCCAATGATCCTGGACTATAAAAAACCTGATTTTAATGTTATGAAGGATTTCATGCGTAAACAAGTCAGATTCTCATCACTAGAGGCAACACAAGCTGAATACGCCGGGAAATTATTTGACAAAACTGTTTCAGATGCGAAAAATCGTTTTTACAGCTATGCTCGAGTAGCGGGACAGGAAGAAAAAATTCGGGAAAAACTGGAAAAAAATACAATATCTGCAGCAGATTTAACTGAGGAGAAGCCTGTTCGAGAAAAACGGGAACGAGTGAAAGATTCTGAAGCTGAAGCACGCAGAGCTGCAAGAAGAGCGGAGAGAGCTGCTAAAAGACAGTAAGAGGAAAGTTAGTACTTTTTGATAGCTGTTAAGGTGAGGTTGAGAAAGAAGTGTTCTGTCTCAAGAACCAGGTAGGTAACATGCATCATCTACTCTGACAAGTCAATCGTAGTGATTTATGTCAATAAGTCGGAATATCCGAAAATTGTCAAGGAGCACTATTCATAAAATGAATAGCTGTGGATTGATACACTACGCTGCGCTTCGATCCTCGAAGGATGGATGGGCTTTAGAACACCGTTTATTCGGCTCTAGGGGACTGTGACAAACTTTTGTCACAGTCCCATCTTTCTTCATATATCAGTTGTTACGAGGAATAATTGGAAAAGATTATGACCATTTTTCTAAAAGTTTCTTTCAATTTCCTGTATTCTGTAATCTATAAAAAATTTATGCTATACTAAAATGGAATTCCTCAGAGAGAAGTGATAAAAGATATGTCGTCTTTTCAAATCAGTCAGTTATTTGATTTAAGCTATTGGGAAAAATTTGTTCCTTCTGATTTGTTATCCCGCAATTTTATTATAAATATTATAGATATTCTGGTTGTCTGGTACCTGGTTTATAAGCTGTTTATGCTTATAAAAGGAACAAAGGCGGTTCAACTCCTTAAAGGTGTGGCAGTCTTTATCCTCATCCGAATACTCAGTGAGTTTATTGGTCTGCACACATTATCCTGGCTGATGAATCAGGTTATTATGTATGGAGTAATTGCAGCTGTTGTAATCTTTCAGCCGGAAGTGCGCCGCGGATTGGAGCATTTGGGAAGGAGCTCATTTTTCAGAGCCTCCAAAAATGAAGAGCAGGAAGATGAGAAAATGATTTTGGCATATGATAAAGCCATCCAGTATATGGCCAGACGGAAGATTGGTGCGCTGATAACTATTGCCAGAAATACAGGTTTGGAGGAATATATTGAAACAGGAATTTCTTTGGATGCGGATGTAACCGGCGAACTGTTGATAAATATTTTTATTCCGAATACACCTTTGCACGATGGGGCAGTGATTGTTCAAGATGGAAAAATTGCGTGTGCCAGTGCCTATTTGCCTTTATCTGAAAGCAGTTTGATTCCAAAAGAATTTGGAACAAGGCACAGAGCTGCTGTAGGAATCAGTGAAGTCAGCGATGCATTGACAATTGTCGTGTCAGAGGAAACTGGCGATGTCAGTCTAACTTTAAATAATGAATTAATTCCACGCCTGAATCAGGAAGAATATTTAAAAATACTTAGAGAAGAACTGGTTCAGACAAAAGAGCCTAAAAATGACAAGGACCGAAACAACCTTTTACAGCACTTTATTGATGGTGTGGCTAAAGGAGGGAAAAAGAAATGAAAAAAGCCTACGAAAGCAACTGGTTTTCTGGTCTGCTGGCTTTATTATTTGCTTTACTGCTCTTCTTTAATGCGAACTCAAACAGCAGCTCAACCAATACTGCAACTAATAATCAAGTGTATGATGAGGTGCTTTATAATATTCCGGTCAAGCTTGAATATGATGAAGACACGTATTTTGTTTCAGGGTATGAAGACAGTGTAACGGTTCATTTAAGCAGTGCAAACCGAATACAGTTGAATCTTGAAACGAATGAAGATACAAGAAATTTTCGGGTAGAGGCTGATTTGACAAATCTTTCACTGGGAACAGCCGAAGTTCCGTTAAGAGTAACAGGAATCAGCTCGGCAGTTACGGCTGAACTTGATCCGGCTACGATTACAGTAACGATAGAAAACAAAGTGACAAAAGCTTTTGATGTAGAAGCTCAAATACCTGAAAGCTTTAATACTGAAGGATACAAAGTTGATTCGATTTCAATCAGTCCCAAAACTGTAGACATTACAACCGGCGAGGATACTATGGCGGAAATTGTAAGAGTAGTTGCGCCTTTGACCAGTGTCACTCAATCGGCAGACACGATCAGACAGACAGTAAACGTACAGGCTCTTGACAGTAAAGGTCAGATATTAAGCATTGAAAATCCAGCACCGCAGGTCAAAGTGTCTGTTAAGCTGTCGCTGCCTAAAAAAGAAGTAGCGCTGAAAATTGTCAGTACCGGATCTTTACCATCAGATATAACAGGGTACACATTTAATACATCCGAGCAGGTGGTGGAAATCAGTGGATCAAATTCAGTCTTGGAGTCGATTGATTCTATAGAGGTACCTGTTGATATCAGTGATATTCGAACTTCTATACGAAAGACAGTGAATATTCCTGTTAATGGCGACTATACGGTGAATCCGTCTCAAATAGAAGTCACGATTATACCAATTTATGCTGGGTTCGGTACCAGCGACTCTATCAGCAGTTCAACGCCTCGTGGAACTGACGGTAATGGAACAGCAGACAGCAGCAACACGGTTGTGTCATCTGCTGAATCATCAGAAAACAATCAGGGATCGACAGAAGAAAGTACAGATTCGACAAACTAATTAGCGAGTAAGGAGAATAATGATGGGTAAATATTTTGGAACAGATGGAGTTAGGGGAATTGCAAATAAGGAATTAACTCCTGAATTGGCATTTAAATTGGGGCGCTGCGGGGGCTATATTTTAAGTCAGCATGAAGATGACAGTTCACGCAAACCCAGAGTTCTGGTGGGAAGAGATACTCGTATTTCAGGGCAAATGCTAGAGCAGGCGATTATTGCCGGATTGCTGTCTGTTGGGATTGAAGTATTTCAGCTGGGAGTTATTGCTACTCCGGGAGTCGCCTACCTGACCCGTTTGCAGAAAGCTTCAGCAGGAATTATGATTTCTGCTTCTCATAATCCTGCTGAAGATAATGGTATTAAGTTCTTTGGTTCTGACGGTTTTAAGCTGGATGATGAACAGGAGCTGGAAATTGAAGCATTGCTTGACAGTGAAGAGGATACACTGCCTAGACCCTCTGCGGCAGGACTGGGGACAGTAGAAGATTTTCCGGAAGGACTGTTAAAATATTCTCAGTTCCTTGTACAGACGATTCCTGGGGATCTGTCAGATTTAACTGTTTGTATTGATGCGTCTAATGGGGCGACGACTACATCTGTCAACCGACTGTTTGCGGATCTGGAAACAGACTTCTTTACGATGGGTACTAGTCCGAATGGCTTAAATATCAATGATGGCGTAGGCTCAACACATCCTGAAAAACTGGCTGAATTTGTTCTTGAAAAAGGGGCAGATGTGGGTCTGGCGTTTGATGGTGATGGAGATCGGCTGATTGCGGTTGATGAATTGGGAAATATAGTTGACGGAGATAAAATTATGTTTATCTGTGCAAAATATTTGTTCGAGAAAAAACGGCTGAAAAAGAATACGATTGTGACGACAGTTATGAGTAACTTAGGTTTTCGTAAAGCAGTTGAAGCAAATGGACTGCTGGATGTGATCACACAGGTAGGAGACCGTTATGTTGTAGAAGAAATGAGAAGAAATGACTATAATTTTGGTGGTGAGCAGTCCGGACATATGGTTTTTCTTGATTATAATACAACAGGTGACGGGATGTTATCTGGTATTCAGCTGCTAAATGTGATGAAGCAAACAGGTAAAACATTATCCGAGCTGGCATCTGAAGTAACTGTTTATCCTCAAAAACTGGTGAATATTCGCGTAATGAATAAAAACAATGCCATGGATGTACCAGCTATCAAAGAAATTGTAGAAAAAATGGAAGCAGAAATGAATGGCGATGGCAGAATTTTGGTTCGACCTTCCGGAACAGAGCCGTTACTTCGAGTGATGGCAGAGGCGCCGACAAAAGAAAAAGTCGACTACTATGTAGATACGATTGTTCGGGTTGTTGAAGATGAGATCGGTATCAAATAAATAAGAAACTAACGAAACGGATTTCTTTCTAAAGAGCTTATTGTCAAATGATAGTGGTGAGGGGAAAGAAATTCTTGATGAAGACTATAGCTATTTTCTAACAGAAGCAATCTGTATTCTTTTATTGCACTCAGAAACACCAACGAAATGAACCCTTTTTGGGGCATTCCATTGGTGTTTTAGTATGGACTGAGGTTACTTCTTTTTGTATATACCAATTTATTTTTTTAATTCTTTCGTTGACAACTGTATGTGTTTTATTATAATATTTAATAAGTTTCTATAGATATTAAAGTTAAGGAGGGTTGTGTATACCAATTTAGGGGAGCGCCAGACCTGAATGACTATTTTCAGGTGACGAGGGTGAAGCTTATCGAAGATTCGGCGGGTAGCTTCAGGGACTGCACTCTACAAGTCAGAACAAAAAATAATTGTGAAATTATAATAAAACACTGACTAAGCAGATAGAAACAGATGTTGAATAGATGAGTGAATGAATTTGTATTATTTTAAATAAATGGAAAGTACAGAAAGCCCTCTCTATTCTTTGAATCTTAATAACTGGCGGGAAGGATGACCTAATCCTGACCTCGTGAGAAAGCAGGAAAAGATATTATGTGTGGAATTGTTGGAATTATAGGCAAAGAAAATGCTGCAGATATTTTATTACAAGGATTGGAAAAACTTGAGTATAGAGGCTACGACTCAGCCGGTATTTATGTAACAGATAAATCTGGAAAAGATTGCCTGGTTAAATCCCAGGGAAGAATTGCGGATCTGCAAAGTAAGATAAAAGAAGAACTGTCCGGAAATATCGGGATAGGGCATACCCGATGGGCAACGCATGGCAAACCAAGTGAACGGAATGCCCATCCGCATACTTCAGAAAATGGTCGTTTCACATTGGTTCATAATGGAGTAATCGAAAATTTTGAAGAAATAAAACAGGAATTTCTTCAAAACAGCAGATTAATCGGAGAGACAGATACAGAGATAGTTGTTCATTTGATTAATTATTTTGCCGATCAGTCAGGTGATACAAAGGAAGCATTTAAACAGACCTTGAAAGTAATTAAAGGTTCATATGCTTTTGCATTAATTGACAATCATAACCCGGAAGTTATCTATGTAGCAAAAAATAAAAGTCCGTTGCTGATTGGACTTGGAGATGGCTTCAATGTGATTTGCAGTGATGCAATGGCTATGCTTCAGGAAACGAATCATTTTGTGGAAATTGCCGACGGCGAGCTGGTAGTCGTTAAGACTGACAGCATTCAGATTGAAGATGAAAAAGGAAACATGGTTTTTCGCGAATCTTATGAAGCCCAGCTGGATTTGAATGATTTGGAAAAAGGAACTTATCCTTATTATATGCTGAAAGAAATTGATGAACAGCCAAGTGTTATGCGTCGAATCGTTGATTGTTATACAGACAATGAAGGAAATCATCTGGTTGATCAGAAAATCATTCAGCAGGTTCTTGAAAGTGATCGGATTTACATTGTTGCCTGCGGGACAAGCTATCATGCAGGTTGGGCCGGTAAAAAGATTTTTGAAGAGCTAACCGGCATACCGGTGGAAGTTCATCTTTCCAGCGAATTTGGCTACAACATGCCTTTGATTTCTCAAAATCCGCTGTTTATTTTTTTGAGTCAAAGCGGAGAAACGGCTGACAGTCGTCAAGTCTTGGTACAGATTAATCAAATGGGATATTCTTCATTAACACTGACAAATGTACCCGGCTCCACATTGTCCAGAGAAGCAAAACATACGATGCTGCTGTATGCAGGGCCGGAAATTGCTGTTGCCTCAACAAAAGCCTATACTGCTCAAATTGCAGTACTGACAATGCTTGCTGCAGCTGTCGGCAGAGAAAAGGGAAATTCAGCAGCACTTGGATTTGATGTGGTCCATGAGGTGAGTCTTGCTGCAGCTGCGATGGAAGCAATTGTTGATGAAAAAATGATGATTAGCCAACTTGTTGAAACATTTCTAAATGATACACGAAACACTTTTTATATTGGCAGAGGAATGGATTATTTTGTTTCGATGGAGGCAGCATTGAAGCTGAAGGAGATTTCCTATATTCAGGCAGAGGGATTTGCTGCCGGGGAATTGAAGCATGGGACGATTGCACTGATTGAAGAGGAAACCCCGGTTATCGGGATTATTACTGATCAGAAGACGGCGTCCCTTACTAGAGGGAATCTAAAAGAAGTAGAGAGCCGAGGAGCTCAGACAGTGACAATTGTCACTGAGTCACTGGCGAAGGGAACAGATCAGCTGGTCATACCTGAGATTCATCCATTGCTGACAGTACTGGTCAGTGTTGTTCCAACACAGCTGATTGCTTACTTTGCAACCCTTCAAAGAGGGTATGATGTTGATAAACCAAGAAATTTGGCGAAAAGTGTTACGGTAGAATAAATGGGCAGCAGATATCTGTAAAAGCCTGAAATGAAAAACATACTAAGATTTAGGTTGCGACAGAAGTGTTCTACCTCAAGAACCAGGTAGGTAACATGCATCATCTACTCTGACAGGTCAATCGTAGTGATTTATGACACCAGGTAGGTAACATGCATCATCTACTCTGACAAGTCAATCGTAGTGATTTATGTCAATAAGTCGGAATATACGAAAATTATCAAGGAACACTATTCATTTTATGAATAGTGTTCCTTGATACCTCCCTGGAGCTGCTTATATTTTTAGTATAGTTTGACTTATTTCCGAGAGGTTGCCTGCGATTACTCGGCACAGTTTAGGACCGACAAGTGCTAGTTCTACTTTGCCACTTCTGCTTATATTCGTACTTTAGCAGAATGGTATGCGTAGCATAGAAGAACTGCTGTCTCTACGAGTCTAACGATCCTCGAGACAAAATATTACGCTGCAGCTATTTTTCTGCGTCTACGGTTCTCACTACACTACACTTCGTTTCGATCTCATCAATTTCTAAACGGCAGAGCCGCTAAGAATTGAAGGACTTCGTTCCGATCCTCGAAGCATGTCTGAGGGGCATATAAGAACTTGATCCTACGCTTCTTACGAATGTTCGAATCATACAAAGACTGGAACACCGTTTATTTAGCTTTAGGGGTCTTAGACATACTTCTATCACAGCCCCTTTGATTTTCTAATTATAAAACACGTACTGCAAAATTAGGAGAATAAGAGGAAACTGAAGTCACCTGAACAACGTCACCCGGTACCGGAGCATGAATAAAAGATCCATTCCCCAGTGAAATTCCCACATGGTAGGTTTCTCCATGACCGCCCCAAAAGACAAGGTCGCCAGCCATAGCCTCACTTACAGAGATTATATTTCCTGCTGTTTCCTGATTTACTGTTGTTCGACCGATAGACAAACCAACAGAATTAAATACATATTGTACCAAACCGGAACAATCAAAAGCATTTGGACCGGATGCGCCATATACATAAGGCTTTCCTAATTCTTTCTGAGCTGCAGAAACAATTTGAGAACGCAGATCTGATGATACATTTTCCTTATCCAGCCGTTCTTCCAATACTGATAGTTCCAGTAATATTCTTTTTTCTTCTGCCAAAAGATCAGCAGCTTCAGTGAGTTTCTCTTTTTCAGCTTCTTTAATTGCAGCTAATTCTTCTTTTAAACTGTTCAGTTCATTTAAATAGACTGTTTCTTCATTGTCTTTTGTTGGATTAGATGCCGGAACAGGCAACAGAGTTAACGTAGCTGTTTCTTTCGCTTTAGTCCCAGTCTGATTTATCAGCTTTTGTGAAACAGTCAGTGACTCATTAAGCAAACGAATTTTTGTAATTGAGGCTTGAGCTTCTTTTATTTTTTCAGTGATTATTTCTTTATCAGATTGAAGGCTGCGTAACTTTACACCTTCCGCTTTCTTTTCTTCCTGAATCAAGTCAAATCGAGAAGAGAGGGCTGCAGGCTTCTCTTCCGACTCTTCTGCCCAAGCGGAGAATCCTCCCGCAAACGTAACAGCAAGTATCAAGAGGAATAGTAATGATTGACTAAAAAAGGTTTGTTGCTTCACAAAAAAACTCCTTACATTATTAAAATACAAATTTAACACTAAGGAATATTAAAGCATAATAGAGAGGCAGAGTCTGTAATAAAAAGATTAAGTCTTTATTTCTTAAAAGACAAAATAATGTCTTTTTATTTTTAAATAGCAAAAAGATTGGAAAAATGTCAACAGCATGTAATTTTTGTATTTAAATGATACAAACTTATTTAGTCATTTGACAAAATATAAAAAAAGCAGTAGATGACTTCATTACAGAAGTATATCTACTGCTCAAAATAGTTGGAAAGGGAGATGCTATTTGTCTACAACAGGTATCAATAATTCTCCACAAATGTCTTGTTTCGTTTCCTCAGTGATCACAATACCGTTGGGACCTCCTACATAAGCAAAATCATTTGCTTTAGGTAGAATGTGTCCAAAAGCCAAGTTGGTTAAAGAATCATTTAATGTTAAGATATCATTTGCCTTATCCTTAGAAACTAAATATTTACTTTTAGGAAATTGAATCATACGGGCTTCATCCATAACTGTATTGGCTAATATACCTATATAAAACATCTTTTTATTATTGACAGCTTCATTAACAATATAAATATCCATATTCGTTGCCACTTGTCTTAATTTTTTTAGTGTACCATCATGCATTACTTTTTCCAAAAATGCATGCTTTTCGCGATTTAAACCTTCAAAATCTGTATACTCACTTATCAATTCTGTTCCAATACCAGCAACAGTAAAGGCTTCTTTATCTACTAACTGATAGCTACTCATGGGGCATTCCTTCTCTCTGCGTTTTTATCACAGCTTGTATTCTTAACTGTGTATATTTATAATAACATTAAAAGGTGTCAAAAATAGATACTGTTTAGGAGCAAATAATGAAAAAAGTAGAAAGAGTCAATACCATGATTCACTATATCAATAATCGAGCACATTTCACTATTTCAGAATTGATGCAAGAATTCAATATTTCGCGTTCTACAGCAATTCGTGATTTGCAAGAAGTAGAACAACTGGGTATCCCTTTAGAAGCTGAGGTAGGACGTTCAGGGGGCTACTCTGTATTGCCAAACGCAGTTCTTCCCAAAATTCGATTTACTGACACTGAAGTAAAAGCGTTGTTTATTGCTTTTATGGCTACAAAGAATCTGCAGCTTCCTTATTTAAGCAGCAGGCAATCATTAACAGAAAAAATTTTAGGACTTATTTCAGAAAAACAACAAGAGGAGCTGATTTTTCTTAATCAATTTCTTTTTTTTGAAGGAACGAATCTGCATAATTCAGATATATTAGATTTAAATGATCAGCCGCATTCCAACCTAAACATACTTATTAAGAGCTGTCTGGAAGATCAATTTCTATTACTTTATTTTTCTGAGCAAGAAAAAGTTTCTCATGCTATATATACATTACGTTTATATAATGAAAAAGCTATTTGGAATTTAGAATATTTTGATCTGGAAACTGAAAAGACAGAAATTATTTCTATTGAACAAATCTCAAAGATAAAAATTAACCCAAGTCCATTAAAAAAGTGGACAAAAAAACGAATTTTAAAAACCATATTAAATAAAAAAAAGGATATGAATGTACGCTTAGTATTGAAACAATACGCTGTTCAACAATTTAAAAAGTATCATCCATATAATTATTCATTAATCTATACAGATGCGTATCAATCAACGGCAATTTTTCAAACAAAGGTCAATACTGCAGATAAACAAGAAGTTCATTCTTTTATTAATTGGCTGCTTTTTCTTGGTCCGGATTGCCAGATAGAACAAATTCCCGAAACTATTAAATTGGTATTGAGACAACGGATGCAAGACTTTTTAATGGGTGTGGATTTGAATTTAGAAGACTTCTCTGATCATGAAGCAATTACTACTATTTATAAAGATAACTAGAGGTAATTTTAGATTGATTCATTGATTATCCACACAGATTGACCGGGTTTTGGAGATAAACAATCTAATAGTTATAACCGTTGACGTAGTTGAAGCTGCTGGAGAAATTACCATTTAAATGCAAAAGTCACAAAAGCATTTCAGAAATGGCTGATATTAAAAACTAACTAAGCTTTTTGGATATAAAAAGGAATAGTACTGAGACTGACAAGAGCTGGCTGTTAGAAATTATTAATGAAAACAGATTTATGAAATGATCATTTATTATTGTGGTTTAATTTTAAAGCAGATAAAGGTTGAAAATGCTTCGACAGGGAATTGGACGGACTTTTATAATTAAGTATTCTTTTTTAGGGTTTCTATTCTCTATCGGAGTAATTTGGGGTATGATGTTAAAAGAAGCACTTGCATACAAGCCAATAGGAAAAGGGGCGAGCAGATGGAACACGAGGTACAAACAATGACATTTAAAGAACTGAAAGATGTTGTGTCGAAATTAGAAAAAAACCAGCACGTTAATGACAAAACAAAATTATTTATAGATACTGGCTGGGACAGTGTTCAGGAAATAGATTCTGAGGCGGTTTCTGTTGAAACTGTAATGGCTTTTACTATTGAGGATGAATTGACAAAGGAACAGTTTAAAGGATATTCTCTCATTGAAAAGGCAGAGAAAATGGGTGCAGACGGAGAAGAAGAAACAGTAATCATTATCAGAAATTTATATTAATTTTTGATTAAGCACAGGGGGAGTAAATCTGTTTTTTGTTGGATTCATTTTAATGATTAGCAGGTTTGGATAGTATAGAAAGGCGGCGTTTTTTATGTCGAATCAGATACAGTTTCCAAAAAACTATGATCGATTCATCTCACTTGGAAAAGAATCAATGAAAAAAGAAAATGTGATTGAAGCAATCGATTATTTTCAGGAGGCATATGCAATCAGGCAAGAATTTTCATTGAACTATTTATTGGTCGGCAGTTATTTAAAAAGCGGCGAAAAGACACAGGCTCTATCCATGATTGAGGAAATGAGAACAGAGTATCTTTCTTGTTTGGAATATATCGAAACTTATATACAGACATTAATTCTAAATAATCGTTTCCTGACAGCGCATGGTGTGATTAATGATCGTATTTTGAAAGAAAACAGCGGAGAGATGCGAGTACTGGTTGCTCTAAAAAAGAAAGTAAGGCAAGCAGAACTGCTTTATCAGCAATTTGAAGTAAAGAAAATAGAAAAGATTAAAAATGAATTGTCCAAACTGGGCAGCTGCAGCTACTATGAGCAGATGTATCTTGTGAAAAAAGCAATGAGCCTTCCACAGGAAGAATTTATAGAAGTCAGCAGAGAGATTTTGACAAACAAAGATATCCATAACCTTGTCCGTTCATGGGCACTGGAAGAATTATGTCGAATCCATTATCGGAAAGAGGTGCAATTTCTTTGGCGGGACAATCAAGTTTATGATATTGTGCCTGCTTCAGCAGGAGCGCCGCTGGACAGTATGGCTTACCAGCGAATTGTGCTTTTTTTGGAAAAAGAATTGTTGAACAATCATCATGTCCTATTGCTTGATTTACAGGAGGAAATTCGACTGCATTTTGCTTTGCTCTATCCTTTTGCAGATAAAATAATCAAAGATCCAAAGCTTTGGGCGATTTGTTGTATAAAGTCCTATAATGATCAGGCAGCAGTGCGTTATAAGGATGAGCTGGCAACGGAAGAAGCAGCCAGAATTCAGGAAATACAGCGTACAATACGGTTTGAACTGGAAAATTTTGTTATTTAAATTCAGAGGATGTGCCAAATACTCATGAGGGCAGGGCTGCCCTCACCAAACAGAATGAAAACAAAAGAGGTCGACCTATCAGCCATTTTCTGTCATGCTAAAGAGGACAGATGCGGCTGGTAGGTCGATCACTTTTTAAGGTTCTTCTCCAAGTTGTCCTTGAGTTGTAAATTCCGCCTTATTTCCGAGAGGTTGCCTGCGATTACTCGGCACAGATTAGGACCGACAAGTGCTGGTTCTACTTTGCCGCTTCTGCTTATATTCGCACTTTAGCAGAATGGTATGCATAGTTTTGATAAGTATTCCTTGAATGAAACTAGCTCACTTGATGTAGTAGAGCTGTATGCGTAGTGAAGCGTAGAAGAACTGCTGTCTCTGCGAGTCTAACGATTCTCGAGACAAAACATTACGTAGAAGAACTGCTGTCTCTGCGAGTCTAACAATTCTCGAGACAAAACATTACGCTGTATCCGTTTTTCTGCATCTACGGTTCTCACTATACGACACGACACTTCGTTTCGATCCTCGAAATATGTCTGAGTGGCATATAAGAACGTGCTCCTATGAATGCTCGGATCATACAAAGGCTGGAGCACCGTTTATTACTCAGACATACTAATGTCACAGGCCCCTGATTTTTTAGCAGTTCTCTGATTAATATTCAACATGTTAGGATTTATTCATTTTAATGCAATTAGTTATTTCTAAGCTTGAGTCAGTTTTAAAAAAGAATCTATCTATCTTCCTACAATAAATGTCAGCTCGCATTCACAGACTTTTTTATCATCCACATACGCAGTTGCCTGTCCAATTCCTACGAAGTCCCGCAGCTTTACTATTTCAAAATGAAGCTTTAGAACATCTCCAGGAACTACTTTTTGACGGAATTTTGCTTTATTAATACCGCCGATATAGGCTGTTTCTCCTTTAAACTGATCCATTTTTAAAATCAGAATAGATCCAACCTGAGCTAAAGCTTCAATAATCAGAACACCCGGCATTGTTGGGTTTCCCGGGAAATGTCCCTGGAAAAATTCTTCATTGATAGTCACATTTTTTGTTGCAATTATTTTTTTATCTTCAATTATTTCATCAACATAATCAATAAAACAAATGGGGTATCTGTTTGGGATTAAATCCATTATTTCTGTTACAGTCATTACTTTTTCCATATTATTGATCTCTCCATTTCTTTAAACAAATAACAGCATTGTGTCCGCCAAAGCCAAATGAATTGCTGATGGCATATTCTGCATGTATTGAGCGGGCGCCTTCTGTCAGATAATCCAAATCACATTCAGGATCGGAAACTTTATAGCCGACTGTTGGATGAGCAAGATCTTCCTGCAGTGTTTTGACGCTGGCAACAGCTTCTATTCCTCCGGCAGCTCCCAAGAGATGACCAGTCATACTTTTGGTGCTTGAGATGGGAATCTTTTTCGCGTATGCTCCAAAGACATGCTTGATTGCTGTTGTTTCTGCAGCATCATTTGCAGGTGTAGAAGTCCCGTGGGCATTGATATAGCCTATGTCTTCAGGCTGGATTTTCGCTTCCTCCAATGCCATTGCTATTGCGTCAGCTGCACCGCTGCCGTCTTTCAATGGTGCGGTCATATGACTTGCATCACAGTTGCTTCCATAGCCGACAATCTCCCCTAAAATAACTGCACCACGTTTTTGCGCATGCTCCAGTTCTTCCAGAACGAGCATTCCAGCACCTTCGCCCATCACAAATCCTTTACGTTCTTTATCAAAAGGAATGGAAGCTCGTTTTGGGTCATCTGTTGTATTTAGTGCATTCAAAGCTGCAAACCCGGCAATACCGATTTCGCAGATGGTAGCTTCTGTACCTCCGGATATCATGATATCTGCTGCTCCAGATTTTATAGCCCGAAATGCTTCACCAATTGCATTGGTAGCTGAAGCGCAGGCTGTCACAATTGTCTGAGAAGTTCCTTTTGCGCCAAGTCGGATAGAGATGTTGCCCGAAGCCATATTTGCAATGACCATAGGGACAAAGAAAGGAGTCACACGATTGGCCCCCTTTTTATCCATCACACGCACTTGATCCTGCAGGGTAGTCATACCGCCTATTCCGCTTCCTACAATCACTCCGAAACGTTTATGATTGATTTCAGCATCAGACAGTCCGCTCATTTCCCAGGCCTCCAGAGCAGCTGCTAAGCCGTACTGTGAAAAAAGATCCATTCGTTTCTGTTCTTTTCGATCTAATACTTGACTGGGATCGAAATCTTTTACTTCGCCTGCCAATGTTACATTAATATCATCGGATGCAAATTTGGTAATTTTTCTGATGCCTAATTCACCATTTACAAGTTTCTGCCAGTATTCTTTAACGGTATTGCCCAGTGGGGTTACTGCCCCCAGGCCGGTAATTACTACACGTTTCATTTGGTTCCTCCTACTAGTTATTTTGACCTTCAAACGAATAAAACACTTATTAAATTAAACTTTTTTAAAAAAAACAGATAAAATAGTTTGACTTTCAAAGTATTTTAGTTAATAATGCAGACATCCGGGAATGTCTGTCGTTTCTTTTTGTATTCTCAATTAGGGAATGATTGTATCATTATCAAACAGATGATACCAGTTGTCTTTTTATTCGTCAACTCATAGTTATTCATATTTCCCTTGAATGGAGAAGAATGATGGTGTATTCACGAAGTAAAATAATTATAGAAATGGATGGGATTTATGTTTTTAGCAAATAAAAAAATTGTAGTAATGGGTGTAGCCAATAAAAAAAGCATTGCCTGGGGCTGTGCAAGTGCATTAAAGAATCAGGGAGCAGAAATTATTTATACGTATCAAAATGAGCGAATGAAAAAGCAGATTCTTAAATTAACAGACGAGGGTGAGCTGCTCGTTGAATGTGATGTGGCATCGGATGAATCGATCGCTGCTGCTTTTAAAGAAATTGAAGAAAAAATCGGAAAAATTGATGGTTTGGTTCATGCGGTTGCTTTTGCGAATAAGGAGGAGCTGGATGGTAACGTCAGTGATATTAGCAGATCAGGCTACGCGTTGGCACAGGATATCAGCAGTTATTCATTATTAGCAGTGACACATCATGCAAAGCCGTTATTGAATCCTGGTTCCGGAATTGTGACCATGACTTATTTAGGCTCAGAACGGGCAATTCCAAATTATAACATGATGGGAATTGCCAAGGCTTCACTGGAGGCAGCTGTCAGATACCTGGCTGCAGAACTTGCCTCTGAAAAAATACGGGTAAATGGTATTTCAGCTGGAGCTATTAAGACATTGGCCGTGACAGGTGTTAAAAATTATGACCAGCTTATTAAAATGTCAGATGATCGTACACCGGATAAGACTGGTGTGACAATTGAGGAAGTAGGAAATGCTTGTGCATTTTTAGTCAGTGAATTATCAGCCGGAATAATCGGAGATATTATTTATGTGGATAAAGGAGTCCATTTAACATAAACTTTTATTCTCATAGATAATTATCTATATAATCACAGTGAGCGGGTTAGGGAAGTCTGCTTGCTGTGATTCTTTGATGTGCTGGAATTATGGTAGTGAGAGGGGCTTCTGCTGGATTCAATAACTTTGAGATGGAAAAATGACAAAAAGAAAATGAAGAGGGCAGAAGAATGTCAGAGATAGAAGTAATTTATAAAAGATACCGCAGGGGAAATAAGCTACCCTTGCAGCTTCTGTTTCTTTTGAAAGTCCGCCTGTTTTCATTAGCTGATCTTAATAATAAACAGGATTATTTATCGAAATCAACATCAGCCTTCAAAAAATATGATATACTTTTTACAAAGCAATGAAATGTACGGATGATAGCTCAAAATAATCTATGGAAACTCTATGATAAATAACTGATACACTTGACAGCGATCCTCTAACATCAAGCGTTTTGACGATAAAAAGAACAGTAAGAAAGTGCATTAGAACAGAAATCTTAGCTCAATGGTGCTCACTGTAAGGTGTTCGCTTCATCCACTTAGATAACAGGTCTGCTTTGATACAAGGGGAGAGCGGAAAAAACGGGCATAAACTGCACTGCTGTTAAGTTTTTAGAGCATTTTTTAGAATATATTTTGAAATACGTATAGGATATAGGAGGAAGAAAAATGAAAGAGCAGTTAAACGAGTTGCTTCAGAAGAGAGTTTCTCTAAGAAGGTATGCGGATCGTCCGATTACACTGGAAGACATGGATTTTATTTTGAAAAGTGCAATGAGAGCACCAACTGCCGGAAACATGATGCTGTATTCTGTTATTAAAGTTGAAAAGGATGAAACCAAGAAAAAACTGGCTAAAAGCTGTGACAATCAGCCGTTCATAGCTCGTGCACCTAGTTTATTGATTTTTTGTGCAGATTTTCAACGATGGTATGACTACTATCAGCTGTCGGGAGTTCCTGAAGTTTGTCTGGAAAGAGAAACGGCTTTTCATCTTCCGGAAGAGGGGGAATTTTTGCTGGCAGCAATGGACACATTAATTGCCTCAAGCTTTGCGACCGTAGCTGCTGAGGCTTGCGGGATCGGCAGCTGCTATATTGGTGACATCGTTGAGAATTATGAAATACACAAAGAGCTGTTGAAGCTTCCCAAGTGGGTTCTGCCAGTGGGAATGCTGTGTCTGGGATATTATCCTGATAATTACAAACGTTCAGTTAATACACGCTTTGACAGCAAGTTTATCGTATCTGAGGAAACCTATCATCATCTTTCTGATGCAGAGCTTCAGGAAATGATGGCAGATAAGGAAAAAGAGTTTAATTCCAAGAATAAATTTAATGCAGAAAACTTTGGTCAGTTCAACTATTTCAGAAAGACAGGTACTGAATTTTCTGATGAAATGACTCGCTCTGTGAAGCTGATGCTGGATGAATGGAAAAGTGTCTGAAGAAATCTGAACAAAAAGAGTATAAAGTACTTAAGCAGCTTCAGCAGGGATTTACCATAGGTGCAGATAGAAAGAACAAAGAAAACCGGCAGTGAATTCTTTTCAGAAACTTCACTGTCGGTTTTGATTTTTTACATACATTCACCTAAAAACTATGAATTAAAATGTAATTGAAAATATGTTATAATCCTTTATGAAGTCAATATTTAAAGAACGTTGTAAACAAGAGTATAACAAATACTTTTATAAATTACGCGCCCTGAGGGAATCGAACCCCCGTCTCAAGAACCGGAATCTTACGTGATATCCACTACACTAAGGGCGCAGGCACGAATACTAGTTTAGCGGATATTTTCAAAAAAAACAAGTGGGAGATTGAAATTTATGAAATTTGAGCAGCACTTGTCTCAACAGCAAAAACAAGTTCAAAAATTAGCCATGACACAGCAGCTTCAGCAATCTATCCAAGTACTGCAGTACAACACAGAAGAGCTGCAGACATTTATTGAAAATAAAGCGTTGGAAAATCCCCTGATTGAGCTGCAGCCCAATCATAGCGACTATACATACTCAGGCAGTCGAAGTACACAATACAATAATGAAAAAGAGTCCAATCTGATGAATCAGATTCCTGACAGCTCGATTTCCTTATTTGAATATTTAATTGATCAGATTCATCTCAATTATCGTGATACATATTTGCGGACATTAGTGATGTTTTTAACAGAGTTTATTGATTTAAATGGCTACCTGACCATTTCTCTTGAAGAAGCTGCAGAAAATGCAGGTGCTGAGGAAATAGAAATGCTGGATGCATTGACCCTGCTTCAACAGCTGGACCCTGCCGGCATTGGGGCCAGAGATTTGAGGGAATGTCTTATGCTGCAAACTGAGCGGGATGATCAGGCACCTGTTCTTGCTTATATTGTACTGGAAGAAGAGTTTACAGCTCTTGCCAATCGGAAATGGGCAGATATCAGTAAAAAGTTTGAAATCGAACTAACAGAGGTTCAGGAAATTTTTGATTATATACAAACACTGACTCCTTCACCGGGAAGTATTTTTGGTTCGACTTTAGGTATTTATATTCGTCCTGATTTAAAAGTAAAAATTGAAGGAGATCAGTTAATCGTGATCTCAAACAAAGAAGGGGCACCTCAAATTCGTTTTCAGGAAGCTTATTTTAAGAAAATGGAAGAAACAAAAGACAAGGAAGTTCAGGAATATATTTCAGAGAAAAAGAAAGATTTTGAATGGCTGCAGAAAACAGTTGCTCAAAGAGGCGATACCATTCTGCGTGTTGGAAAAGAAATTGTTGCTAGACAGAAGGATTTCTTTTTGAAACCTGGACGACCGATTAAACCAATGACCTTAAAGGAAATTGCACAGGATTTGGATATTCATGAGTCTACTGTCAGTCGAACTGTGAATGGGAAATATCTTGAAACAAACTTCGGCTCATTCGAGCTTCGTTCCTTTTTCTCCCAGGGCTTGTCTCGCGGAGCTGACAGTAAAGAAGAGATGTCAGCAATTGACGTGAAAAAATTTATTCAGCAGCTGATTGATGAGGAAGATAAAGCTAAACCAATTTCTGATCAAAAACTAGTCGAACTGCTGAAGGAGAAGAAGATTGAGATTGCCAGAAGAACGGTGGCCAAATATCGTGAGGCCTTAAACATTCCAGCTTCATCTAAACGCAAGAGGTATGATTATTAAAAAGAGGGGAGTTCCGAAATGCTGAATCCGACTTCAGGTTTTGGGGGCTCTTTCTATATAAGTAACAGCTTAGGTTGGGAAAACGCTGTATTTTTGATTTTCGTTCTACTTCTCAATCATTCCTGACTTGCTATTTTTGCCAAATCATCATATGATAAAATTGTACGTACAAATTTACGTTGGAGGACTATCATGGTGTCTAAGTATAATGTCATTGCGGAGGAGCTCCGCTCGAAAATAGTAAGCGAGGAATATCCTGTCGGTTCAGTGATACCCCCGGAACTTAAGCTGATGGACAGTTATCAAGTAAGTCGTCACACCATCCGGCAGGCGATTGCCGTTTTGGTTAATGAAGGGTTTTTAAGAAAAGAAAAAGGCTCCGGCACTTATGTAGATGACCGTTTTAAAAATCAAAACAGTTCTGAAAAAAGAACAAAAACAATTGGTGTTATTACTACTTATTTATCAGATTATATTTTTCCCTCAATTATTCGGGGGATTGAAGAAGAGCTGCAAAAGAAAGGTTATTCTCTGCTGCTTGCCAGTACAAATAACAATCCGGAGCAGGAGAAGAAATGCCTGGAAAACATGCTCCTACAACAAGTTGACGGGCTAATTGTCGAGCCAACCAAAAGCAATCAGTATAATCCAAATCTTTCTTATTATTTATCATTTAAGGAGGCTGGGATTCCAGTTGTAATGATTAATGCATATTATGAAGCAATTGATCTCCCCTCCATTTGCCTGGATGATGTAAAGGCTGGTTTCCTGGCTACCTCTTACATGCTGGAAAACGGTATAAACGAGCTGGCCTTGATTGTGAAGATGGATGATTTACAGGGGAAACTTCGGATGAGAGGATTCATTGATGCTTTTGAAACATATGGGCTGACATTTGATTCACAAAATATTTTTACGTATGCTACAGAGGAAAAAGCAAGTATTACAGAGACCGTTGCCAGTCGTTTGTTAGAGAAGCAGTCTGCTGTTAAAGGGGTCGTCTGCTATAACGATGAGATTGCTAATCTGCTTGTTCAGCGGTTAATTGCTGCAGGAAAAATGATTCCTCAGGATATTTCCATTATCGGGCAGGATAACTCGACATTAAGTACAGCCGGTGAGGTCGCTTTAACCACCATCAGTCATCCGAAAGAAAAGCTGGGAATAGATGCAGCTAAGTGGATGATTAAAGCGATTGAAACAAAGACGCTCAGTGACAGTATTGTGTATGAGCCGGAAGTGATTGAACGTCAATCAGTACTGAAAAAGCAGTCTTATTGAGAAGATATTTTTTCCGTCAGAACAGCCTCGTCAGAATAACAGATAGCAGAAAAATAATAGTAGGAATGGAAACGAACAGATAAAGTTCGTTTCTTTTTTTTGTGCGTACAAATTCGATTAACTCGTTTACATGTACGTACAAATGTGGTATACTTCCTTTGAAAAAGCAGAAGAAGAATTTTTTATGGAAATTTTTTTTCGAATGAATGAAAACGTATACAGGAGGGCTGGCATGGATAAGCAGGCAGTAAGAGAGTCAATTATTCAGGGAAATACTTCACTGGGGATTGAATTGGGTTCAACAAGAATCAAGGCAGTATTGATTGACAAACAGCAAAAACCCATCGCGTCAGGAAGTCACGAGTGGGAAAATCAATTGATTGATGGTATTTGGACATACAGCTTGGAAGAGATTTGGTCGGGGCTGCAGGAAAGTTATCAGCACTTGAAACATGAGGTATGGACATTGTTTGATGCAGAGCTGACTCAGGTTGGAGCGATTGGATTTAGTGCAATGATGCATGGCTATATGGCTTTTGATAAAGAGGATCAGCTGCTGGTGCCGTTTCGAACCTGGAGAAATTCAATCACAGCAGAGGCAGAAAAAGAGCTGACTGCTTTATTTGACTATAATATTCCTCAGCGATGGAGTATCGCTCATCTTTATCAGGCGATTCTAAATAATGAGACGCATGTAAAAGACACAGTATTTTTTACAACGCTGGCCGGCTATGTACATTGGCAGCTGACAGGTGAAAAGGTTCTGGGAGTAGGAGATGCATCAGGGATGTTCCCGATAGATCCTCAGAAAAAAGAGTATGATTCTGATATGCTTGAAAAATTTGATCAACAGGTGAAGGGAAAGCAATTTTTATGGAAGCTGAAAGATATTCTGCCAACGGTTTTGGTGGCAGGTGAAAGTGCCGGGCAGCTGACTGAAGCAGGAGCGAAGCTGCTTGATCCGACAGGTGATTTAAAAGCAGGGATTCCTCTTTGCCCGCCGGAAGGAGATGCAGGAACTGGTATGACAGCAACAAACAGTGTAGCTCTGCGGACAGGGAATATCTCAGCTGGAACCTCTGTTTTTGCCATGATTGTTTTGGAAAAGGAGTTGAAGAACGTACATCCGGAGCTGGATTTGGTTACAACGCCGGCAGGTGATCTTGCAGCAATGGTGCACGCCAATAATTGTTCCTCTGAGATTAATGCATGGGTGAAGCTGTTCAAAGAATTTGCAGATGTCAGTGGATTTGATATAAGTACAGAACACTTGTATGAAGTATTGTTCAAACAAGCACTGGTAGGTGATAAAGACTGCGGCGGATTACTTTCTTACGGCTACTTCTCCGGAGAAAATATAACGCACATATCGGAAGGAAGACCGTTGTTTGTGCGGACACCGGACAGTCTGTTTAACTTGGCGAATTTTATGCGGGTTCATCTTTATTCAGCATTTGGAGCGTTGCAAATCGGTATGAAGATACTGGTGGAAGAAGAACAGGTCAATATTGACAGGGTCATGGGACATGGCGGCATTTTTAAGACTGAAGGAGTGGCGCAGCGAATATTGGCGGCAGCGATGGATACGCCTGTTTCACTGATGGAAACTGCCGGAGAAGGCGGAGCCTGGGGAATTGCACTTCTTGCAGATTATTTGAAGTATGCAAAGCAGGGACAAAATTTAACCGATTATTTAAATATTCAGGTGTTTGGCAGCAATGAAGGAATTGAAGTTGTGCCTGATCTGGAAGATGTTAAAGGCTTTGAGCAGTTTGCGAAGCGATATGCAACAGGGTTGCCTATTGAAAAAGCGGCTGTTGAATTTTTGAACTAAGCGACATAAATCAATGCATTGGAAACAGAGAAGGGGGAAATATATGTGCTTGAAGTATTAAAAGAAGAAGTCTATTATGCCAATCTGGAGCTTCCGAAACAGGGCTTGATTAAATATACCTGGGGAAATGTCAGTGGGATTGACAAGGACAAGGAGCTGTTTGTGATTAAGCCTTCGGGAGTGGATTATGAAACACTGACACCGGATGATATGATTGTCTGCGATCTGGAAGGAAATGTGATTGAAGGTAAACTGAATCCTTCTTCTGATACACCGACCCATGCAGTGCTGTATCGTCAATATGAAGATATAGGCGGAATAGTTCATACTCATTCAGCATGGGCAACGATCTGGGCTCAGGCAGGACTGGATGTTCCTCCGATGGGAACAACTCATGCAGATACATTTTACGGAACAGTTCCCTGTGCACGCTTTTTGACTCAGGAAGAGATTGACAGAGGCTACGAGGAAGAAACCGGGCACGCTATTGTTCAGACTTTTAAAGAAAGAGGGATTGCCCCGATGGAAGTACCCGGAGTCTTACTTCACGGGCATGGACCGTTCACTTGGGGGAAAAGTGCAGCCGGCGCTGTAATGAATGCTGTGGTTCTGGAAGAAGTATGTAAGATGAATCTTTTTGCCCGCCAGCTGAACAGCTTTGCGGAAGAACTGCCGCAGCGGATTTTAGATAAGCACTATTTAAGAAAGCATGGAAAAGATGCTTATTATGGACAGAAATAACCTGATTTAAAAATAACAGGAATGGGTATGAATGTGTGAAACGAGCAAAGCATCTAAGACTTGGAAGCTTTGTATTGAAAATTGAATGTCAGTAAGACTTGTAGATACACATATGTAACCGCCCAATTAAACTAGTGAAGGAGCGAATAATATGTTAACAGTAGAAAAGAAAGAATTTTGGTTTGTTGTAGGCTCACAGCATTTGTATGGAGAAGAAGCATTGCAGGAGGTACGCAGTCATGCAGAAGAAATGGTAAAAGAATTAAATGACAATGGCAAGCTCTCTTATCCTGTTGTTCTGCAGGAGCTGGCTGTTTCAGCAGATGCAATAACTCGTATTATGAAGGAAGTTAACTATCGGGATGAAGTAGCCGGTGTAATTACCTGGATGCATACCTTCTCACCTGCAAAAATGTGGATTCGTGGAACGAAATTGCTGCAAAAACCGCTGCTTCATTTAGCAACCCAATACAATGAAAGTATTCCATGGCAAACAATTGATATGGACTTTATGAACTTGAATCAGGCTGCTCACGGAGATCGTGAATACGGCTTTATTAATGCTCGTCTGAAAAAACAAAATAAAATTGTCGTTGGCTACTGGAAACGTCAGGAAGTTCAAAAGCAGATTGCTGAATGGATGGACGTGGCTGTTGCCTTTAATGAAAGCTTCAATATCAAGGTTGCCCGCTTCGGAGATAACATGCGGAATGTGGCTGTAACAGAAGGGGATAAAGTAGAGGCGCAAATTCAATTTGGCTGGGTTGTCGATTATTTTGGGATTGGCGATTTGGTTCGATATATTGATGCGGTAAAAGATGAAGAAGTTGATGCGTTGTTTGCAGAATATAAAAACCTTTATGATTTTGACTATGGAGACTATGATCATGAAATATGGGAAGCGCATGTAAAAGTGCAGGCTCGTCAGGAAATCGGCATTCGTCATTTCCTTGAAGCAGGCAATTATAATGCGTTTAGTTCAAACTTTGAAGATCTGTATGGCATGCAGCAGCTGCCAGGGCTGGCCGTTCAGCGCTTGATGGCTGAAGGATATGGATTTGCCGGCGAAGGGGACTGGAAAACTGCAGCAATTGATCGTTTAATGAAAGTAATGGCTCGTAATGAAAATACCGGATTTATGGAAGACTATACTTATGAGCTGGAAGCTGGTCGTGAATTCATTCTGCAGTCTCATATGATGGAAGTTGATCCGACGCTGGCAAATAATAAACCCAAAATTATTGTTTCACCTCTTTCAATGGGTGATCGTGAAGATCCGGCACGTCTGGTATTTGACGGCAAAGCAGGAGCGGGTGTCGTAGTTTCAATGGCAGACTTCGGGACGCATTATAAGCTGCTGATCAATGAAGTAGAGTTGTTCGAACCAACAGAGGAAGCACCTATGCTGCCGGTTGCCCGTGTGCTGTGGGAAGTAAAACCAAACTTCCAGGAAGGGGTTGGAGCATGGATTGAAGCAGGCGGCGGACATCATACTGTAGTTTCACTGAACGTAACCTCAGACCAGATTATTACCTGGGCGAAGCTGGTGGGACTGGACTATATTTTAATTAAATAAAACGAACCGATTGTTGTTTTTAAATAAATCGGAAGGGGTGAGACAACTATCCGGAGGGAAAGAGGTGTCTCACTCCTTTTAAAAGTAGAGAGCAAGCGACTTTTAATTCCTAGGGGTCGATTGCATTCATTTTGAAGGTCCGCTGATCAGCCGAGTGGTATCGACGGCTTGGATTATCCTTCTTACTGATGAAAAGGTTAAAGGGGGAATGCCCACAGCTGATCTGTCTGTCATTATTTTCACAGCAAACCTTGGTTCAGAGGAATTTGTTATGTATGGATGAAAGCTTGTTCATCATGGGGAAATTACACTGGAAATATAAGTGCCGTCCGGTGTAACTGATTATCTGGAGTGGGGAAATGTCGCTCTGTATCTGAGAGAAATGCTTGACAAACAAATGATTTTTAAACAAAAAATAAAGCAGGAGAAGCTCCAGAAGGTCAGCAGCAATGATCGGAGCTTCGCCTGTTTTTAATGTTACAAGGTAATTTTAATGGATAAATTCAATTTTTTTGTCGATACTCTTTAGGAGAAATCCCTTTTTTCTTTTTAAATATAAAGCTGAAATAGTTAGGGTCATTGTAGCCGATTTCAAATGCAATTTCGGACAGCTTTTGGTTCGTTTCTTTTAATAAAGATTTTGCAAGATTAATTCTCTGGTCAGTAAGATATTCTATGAATGTTTTGCCTAGTGATTGTGAAAAAATGGTACTGAAATGAGCGGGACTTAAGGAAAGTTCATCAGCAACCATATTTAAGGAAATATCAGGATCGGTATACTTTTCATTAATGAAGGTTAGAGCATGATTAATGACGCTTTGGTATTTTGACATAGAGGGATGAATCCTAACCTCAATCAGATAGTTAATCATTTCCCGAATCATTTTTTCATAATGCTCGCTGCTTGAAGATATTTCAATCAAATTAGTTAGTGCATCTGCAGATGAAAATTTTTCCGGTGCATTCTGCTGTTTCTTTTTAACCAGACCAGTCAGTTCAGTTAAAATGAAGAATCGAACCATTCGAGTACGTTCAAATGTGTCTTGGTGCTGACAAAGCTTTTGAACAAGTACTTCACTGTTTTCCTGAGTAAGGCCGGAAATTTCATCTGCCAAATCCATTTTAAACGGATGAGTTGGTGAGAGCTCTCCTTCCTTCATGTCATCTTCATAGCTGATAATTTTTTCTGTTCGAAGGTAGCCGTAGGTAGCCAGCATCTCTCTTGCTTTTTGATATGAAGCGGAGATTTCACTGATTCGTTCTACCACCGGACCAATCGCTACGGCAATATCATCCTGAGAATTTTGTTCCAGCTCGTGAATCAGCGTCTGTGCCAGCTGATAACTTTTTTCGAGTACATCTTCCTTCTGTGTATCAAAAATCAGAAATTTAATAAAATGAGAGGAGACACTGGAAAACAAGATACTGTCATCTTCGGAAAAAAGATAATTTAGATATTCGCTGAAATGGGCATAGTCCTCAAAATTACTGTTAAATTGATTGGTTGCAAGTACAACGGTAAGCTTTTTGCCGATAATTGTCCGCTGGAAGTTCTGAGACTCTTTAATGGCTGTTGGTATATCCAAATCGCCTTTGAAAAGTCCATTCAGGAAATGATTTTTCTTTACTTCAGTGATCAGCAGCTCTGAATTTGACTGTGGAGCAGTGGACTGTTTCTGCTGCGACAGACGTTGAACAACCCGTGCGATGGTTGTTTCCAGCTCATCTGTTTTAATTGGTTTTAGTAAGTATTCATCTGCCTGAACCTGTATGGCTCCCTTCATATAATCAAAGTCGTCAAAGCCGCTGATAAAAATGATACGGGTCCAGGGAAGTACTTTTCTCGATTCTCTGGCAAATGTCAGCCCGTCCATGAAAGGCATTTTGATATCCGTTAGAATGATGTCAGGCTGAAAGTCCAGGATTGAGGCTAAAGCCATTTCCCCATCACCGGCTTCTCCAACGTAAGTAATAGGATATGTTTCACTGAGTGTCAGAATCTGTTTTCGTAAACTTTCTCTGATTAAATGCTCATCTTCAACAATAAAAACTTTATACATTGGGCGGGTCCTCCTGTCGCTTAGGGACGGTCACTGTAATGACTGTTCCATGCCGATACTGACTTTCAACTTGGATGCCGGCCTCTCTGCCATAGTAGAGCAGCAGGCGTTTGTTCACATTATACAAACCGTAACCTGTACTGAAATCAGAATCAATCCCTTTTTCAAGTTCTTCCTGAACCTTCTGAAGTCGTTCAGGAAGCATGCCGATACCATTATCTGAAACAGTAAAAATCAGATCGTTTTCTGTTTCTGTGACGTTTACCTGAATGTATCCGGTACGTCGAATAAATTTGGTTCCGTGATAAACAGCATTTTCGATCAGAGGCTGTAAAATCATTTTTAGAATTTCATAATCTTTTAACTGTTCCGGAACATTGATTTCAAAGCTCAGCATTTCTCCATACCGAATTTTTAATATAATCAGGTAATCCTTGATATGTCGGATTTCAGTATCTACAGTAATCCAGTCTTTTCCTTTACTTAGAGAAATTCGGAAGAAATCTGAAAGAGCAAAGGTCATTTCTTTTGCTTCATCATAGTGTTTTTGTTCAATCAGAGAGACAATTGCATCTAAACTGTTGTAAACAAAATGAGGAGTAATTTGCGCCTGCAGCACGCGTACTTCACTTTGCGCCAGATGGTATTGCTTTAACACATTTTCTTCCAGCAGCTGCGTCAGGTCGTCTGCCATTTTATTAAGACTTTCTGTTAAGGAGGAGAGCTCCGGTGTATCCGGGAGCTCCAGCCGATAGCCCAAATGACCTTTTGACAATTCATGAGACATAACAATTACGTTGTCCAGCGGCTGTTGAATTTTTTCATCCAGAAATTTGCGGTTTCTCTGAACAAAATAAAGAATGACTATAACTATCCCCAGCTCTGCGAGAGACAATATAACCAGAGAGTGTGCCAGCTCATTATTTTTCTGACTGGCTAAATTGATTTCAATTCGTACAAATTCCTGCAGAATGTCTGAAAGAAGCTGAGTGACTGATTCGACCTGAATCATTATTTCTTTATTTTTTTCATAGGAGTTTTCCTGAGTTAGATTTTCGAAGATCTTTGTCTGATAATTTTCCAGAGAATCAATAATTCTCAGCGCCACCTCCAATATGCTCCGTTCCCCGTTTGTGCTGGTGTTTTCCTGAATATGATGAATATCCGCCCGCAGTTCATCAACAATGCTGTTGCCAATATAAGAGTTCAATGCAGTCTGCCCGGTCACTACATCCCACATATCCTCCAATACCTCTTCATCTACCTTTGCTGCTATCTCATTGGCTTTCTGAATATTGGTCACAGTGTTTTTATAAAGAAAAATTTGTCTGGAATAAAGTAAAATACTGATAAATAAAGGAACAATCGCCAGAGCAAGCATTAATTTATTTGCATGGGAAAAGATTTGTTTAATGCTGAGTGCCTTTTTCATAAGCGGCTCCTTTAGTAATTTCTGGTAGGGATTTTATCCAGATTGGTTTCGGAAAAGACTGTTTCAAACATATAGATTTCACGTACAAAATCCTCTTTATTGTCACTGGCAAAATAGCGTTCAATGGCATTTGCTACAAACCAGCCTGCGTTGGGATTACATTCCACCACACAGTTTACTTCCCCAGTCCGAAGCTTTTCTATCATGTCCTCCTGGGCATCAATGGTCACGATAACAATGTCTTCTCCGGGAACGATATCTGTCTTTTTCAAGGCTTCTAAAGCTCCGTGTGTCATTTCATCATTATGGCTGTAAAGAACATCAATGGTTGAAATGTCATGAGCCTCAATATATTTTTCCATTTGTTCTTTTCCTTTCATCCGAATATAGTCTCCGTACAGTGTATCGACTACTTCCATACGGTTATCCCGTGAAATGGTTTCCTGAAAGCCGTCTGTCCGAAGTGTGGTAGGAGAGGTATCAGGCAGTCCGGCGAGCTCCAAAATATTTATTTCCGGCTGTTCAACAGTTGAAAAATGGTTGCTGACATAGAGCCCACCTCGATTCCCTTCGGCTTTAAAGCTGGGCCCGATATGTGTAACATAGAGACTTTGATCAGACACATTAATATGCCGATCCACAATGATAACCGGAATTGCTGCCTGCTTGGCTTCTTTCAGAACCGGTTCCCATCCATCCTCCTGCAGAGGAGTAAAGACAATCATGTCCACTTTGTAGGCAATAAAAGTACGGATATCCTGAATCTGGCGTTCCTGATTCATATATCCGTTACGGTAAAGGACCTGATTATTTTTTTCCAGCTCAGTGCGGATAGAGTCTGTATGACGTTTGCGCCATTTGCTCTCAGTTCCTGATTGTGAAAAACCAATGACCAGGCTTTGCTGCTCCTCATCTGAAATAACAGCAGAATTGCAAGCGCTTAAAAAAAATAATAAAAGAAAAATGGCGGGGAAAAATTTTTTCATGATTTATTCACTCTTCCTTGGGATGTGTTTGAAAATTTTGACGTCGAATATTTCTATTCATTGCCTCTTTTCTATATTTTACCAAAAATCAGCTGGATTTAGTTGCTGGAAACAACATACGAAAAAAATCCAAGAAAAACTAAAAAATTCCCAGATGCATTTGTTTGTGCAAAAAAACGCAAAAAGAATTTCCAGAAAACATGAAAGATATTTAATGTAAGCGGTCACTGAAAACGGTATACTTCTGGATGTAAAGCAATTATAAAATTGGAGGGATCAAGATGAAATTTGGTTTTAAGAAAACGGTAACTTTGGCTGCGTTACTGCTGACAGGAGCAACATTACTGTCGGCATGCGGCGGCAGCTCGGCTTCAGATGGCAGCAGCGGCGAGAAAGGATATGTTGGAATTGCCATGCCGACTAAATCAGCAGAACGTTGGATTGCCGATGGAAATAATATGGTGGAAGAGCTTGAAAAACTGGATTACAAAACTGATCTGCAATATGGAGAAGATAAGGTAGAAAACCAGGTGGCACAAATTGAGAACATGATTACAAAAGGCGTGGACACACTGGTCATTGCATCAATTGACGGTTCAGCATTAACGGACGTATTGGAAAAAGCGCATAATGAAGGCATTAAAGTAATTGCTTATGACCGTTTGCTGATGAATTCTGAATATGTCGACTACTATGCAACATTTGACAACTTTGGTGTTGGAGTTTTACAAGCTTCTTATATAGAAGAAAAACTTGGACTGAATGATGGTGAAGGGCCATTTAATATTGAATTGTTCGGCGGGTCCCCAGATGATAATAATGCATTGATTAACTATAATGGTGTAATGTCAATCTTCCAGCCGTATTTTGACAGCGGACAACTAGTTGCACCCTCAAAACAAACAAGCTTCAATCAGATTGCTACACTGCGCTGGGATGGTTCAACGGCTCAGGCCCGTATGGATAACCTGTTAAGTGCAAATTATACAGACAAAACATTGGATGCTGTTCTTTCACCTTATGATCCAATCAGCTTGGGAATTATTTCATCTTTAAAGGGTGTAGGCTATGGGCCTTCGGATAAACCGCTGCCGGTTATTACAGGGCAGGATGCAACAGTTGCCGGTGTGAAATCAATTATTGCCGGTGAACAAACACAGACAATCTTTAAAGATACTCGTATTCTGGCTAAAAATACTATTGAAATGATCGAAGCAATCAACAACGATGAAGAGGTTCCTGTAAACGATACAGAGACTTATGACAACGGTGTGAAAGTTGTTCCAACATATCTGGCTAACCCAATTTCTGTTGATAAAGACAATTACAAGGTGGAATTGATTGATACAGATTATTATACAGAAGCAGATTTGAAATAAAATATGTTCTATTAAGTTTCCAGACTCCACACTGCAAAAATCCAGACTTTCTATAAAAAAGATAAATTTGAGATTATTCAGTATGGTTGAGAGCATACAACAACTGGAAGTACGAAGTATCTGTCTATAAAAAGAGGCGGGGATCGGAATTTATTCGGTCCCTTCTCATTATCCAGAAAGGAATTGGAGTTTATTTTAAATGATCGCTTGTTTTAAGGGAGCTGGAAGCAAAGAAAGGATGGGAAATATGGCGGATTATATTTTGGAAATGAAAGGCATTATTAAAGAATTTTCCAGTGTGCGTGCGTTGAATAATGTTAATCTGCGAATAAAACGGGGAGAAATTCATGCACTTTGTGGTGAAAATGGTGCAGGAAAATCAACGTTGATGAATGTACTCAGCGGTTTATATGCCTACGGAAGCTATGAAGGCGATATTATTTATGACGGAGAAGCCTGTAAATTCAAGGATCTGCGTGACAGTGAGAATAAGGGGATTGTTATTATTCATCAGGAACTGGCATTAAGTCCTTACTTATCCATTAAAGAGAACATATTCTTAGGAAATGAGCAAGCAAAGCATGGCGTTATTGACTGGGACCTTACAGAGAAAAAGACAGATAATTTGTTGAAAACAGTTGGCTTGCGCATTAATCCCAACACTCTGATTTCCCAAATCGGTGTCGGACAGCAGCAGCTGGTTGAAATAGCAAAAGCCTTTTCCAAATCAGTACGACTGTTGATTCTGGATGAGCCGACTGCTGCATTGAATGAAGAAGAAAGTGCTAATCTGCTGGAATTGATTAAGGAATTCAAAGTACAGGGGATTACGTCAATTATCATTTCTCATAAGCTGAATGAGATTGTGGATGTAGCGGATCGTATTACTATTTTACGTGATGGTCAGACAATTGAGACACTGGAAAATGATGACATTAATGAAGAACGAATTATTCGTGGAATGGTTGGTCGTGATCTGACAAACCGTTACCCGGAACGTCATCCGCAGATTGGCGATACATACTTTGAAGTCAAAGACTGGACGGTTCATCATCCGATTGACGGGACTCGAACGATCAATAACCAAGTGAACATTGAAATTCGTAAGGGCGAGATTGTTGGAATTGCCGGTTTGATGGGTGCAGGACGCACAGAATTTGCCATGAGTTTGTTTGGACATTCTTATGGAAGTAATATCAGCGGAAGTGTTTATAAAGACGGCAAAGAGATATCTGTTAAGGACGTACCGGCAGCCATTCAAAATGGACTGGCCTATGTATCGGAGGACAGGAAAGCACTCGGTTTGAATCTGTTGATGGATATCAGAGAAAATACAACAGCAGCCAGTCTTGGGAAAATCAGCCGAAACGGTGTTATTGATAAAGAAAAAGAAGTTGTTGCTGCAGAGAGCTATAGGAAGAAAATGAGGATTAAAACAAATTCTGTTTTCCAAAATGTCGGCAGTTTGAGTGGTGGAAATCAGCAGAAAGTCGTTTTATCGAAATGGCTGATGACAGAGCCGGATATTCTCTTTTTAGATGAACCAACTCGCGGAATTGATGTGGGAGCCAAATACGAAATTTATACAATTATTGAGGAGATGGCTGCGACCGGAAAAAGTATTTGTATTATATCTTCTGAACTCCCTGAGATTCTTGGAATGTGTGATCGCATTTATACGATGAATGAAGGTCGAATTACAGGTGAAGTACTGAAGAAAGAGGCAAATCAGGAAGTCCTGATGAATCTGATGACGATGGAAGAAAAGGGTGTGAGTTAGCATGGAAAATACGACAAATAAAGTAGATAAAGAGAAAAACAGTTTAAATATTAAAGATAGAGCAATGGATATTTTCAGCCGCTACAGTATGGTGATTATACTTGCAGCTTTGCTGATTGCTTTTCAGATTATGACAGACGGCATTTTCTGGCGTCCGCTGAATATCACGAATCTGGTTTTGCAAAACAGTCATATTTTAGTACTTGCCGCAGGCATGCTGCTGGTTGTTCTATTAGGGCATGTTGATCTGTCTGTTGGCTCTGTGATGGCGTTTGTCGGTGCAATTGCAGGAATGCTGATGGTGAACAATGGAATGAGTCCAGTACTCGCTGTCCCTATTTGTATAGTGATTGGTGCAATGATTGGTGCCTGGCAGGGCTTCTGGGTTGCTTATGTGGGCATACCTGCTTTTATTGTCACGCTTGCCGGCTTACTGATGTTCCGTGGACTGACACAGGTCGTTCTGGGGGGGCAATCTTTGGCACCATTTCCAGTTGCATTCCAGAAAATTTCAACAGGCTATCTGCCGGATATTGCAGGAGGAGAACATATCCATTTCCTTTCAATGCTTCTTGGAATTATTATTGCAGCTGCTTTAATTTTGGGACAATGGCGTTCACGTGAACGACGCAAGAAAAATCTGTTTGAAGTGGATTCGATGAATGCTTTTCTTGTAAAAGCTGTTTTCACAGGGCTGATTGTTGTGGGTATAACCTATATCTTTGCTGCCTATCAAGGATATCCCATCATTTTGATTATCCTTGGTGTGATTGTAGCGGTATATGGATTTTTGACAAATAAAACTGTGGCCGGTCGTCAGATTTATGCAACAGGCGGAAATAAAAAAGCTGCTGAGCTATCAGGGATTAAAACGAAAAAAATTACGTTTTTGGTTTTTGTTAATATGGGTGTTATGGCTGCTTTAGCCGGATTAATCTTGGCTGCTCGCTTGAATGCAGCGACACCTCAGGCAGGAACTTCTATGGAATTGGATGCGATGGCTGCTGTTTACTTTGGAGGTGCATCTACTTCGGGCGGTATTGGTACGATTATGGGTGCCATTGTCGGTGGTCTTGTAATGGGGGTTCTGAACAACGGGATGTCCATTCTGGGAATTGGTGTTGACTGGCAGCAGGCAATTAAGGGCTTGATTCTTCTGTTGGCAGTTGTTTTGGATATCTACAATAAGAAAAAAAAGATTTCTTAAGAGGAGGGAGGAGCTATGACTACTGCCAATGATTCACAAAAGACCATTCTGCTGATCTGTACTGCAGGAATTACAACAGGCCTGCTGGTGAAAAATGTCCAGCAGGCTGCCGATGAACAGAAGATCAATGTTCACGTGTATTCAGCTCCTGCGATTATTGCGGAACAAATTATTCAAACACAGGAGGTTGATGCTCTGCTGATTGGTCCACAGTCTAAATATGAGGTTAATCGTTTAAAAGATTTTCTTAATTATAAAGCTGTTCCTTACAAGCTGATCTCAGCTGAGGATTACGAGACGCTTGATGGAGAAGCAGTTTTGAAAGAAAGCCTGGCTCTTTTGAATAAAGGAAAATAACTATTCAGCATTCGGATTATCTTTTGATTTTCTAGCCCCCTAAAAATAGAATAAATTATAAAGAGATGGCAGCCGAATGGACTGAAAATGAGTTTTTTGCAAAATAGGTGTAAAAATACTAGTTTGATAGTATTTCTGCACCTGTTTTTTATATAGAGAAAAGGAGAGTGCTTGGAAATACTAAAGAAATCCGGGTAAATATGATTCTTACTTGCGCATTGCAGAGAAAGTGGATGCTTTTCAGAAAATGCTTTACTGTAATCAAATAAATCAGCGAAAGTGAGAAAAAAGAAAAGGATATGCAGCATATTTTTGTAATAAATTGATGTTAGCATAGAATTAGGAAGAATTAAAAGAGCTTTTATCAGATGAATGGACGGTGTTTAACAGAGATGAGGAGCCTATACAGCGAATAAGGCAGACGTGATGCTCAGCGACTGTCCTTCGAGATATGTCAAGAGGCAGCTGGCATTATCAGAAATGAAGCTATCGTATTGGAACTTTTGGTTTGTGGAATGATTGAAGATTTTCATTTGCAACTTAATTTTGCAAAGTGCAGAGCAATTCAAGTGATAAAAAAATGAAGCCTCGGCCGAGAATTGAACTCGGAATACGAGCTTACCATGCTCGCGTTATACCATTTAACTATCGAGGCAAAACAACAGATTTAATCAGATAACCTTCTGTCTTTTTGTGCATTTGAATCAGGACAACTGCTCACTCAGCACAAGATATAGAATACCTAATTTAAAAGGCTTTGTCAATAATCTGTTGATTTGAATTTACCCAAAATTTTTGAAGCTAATACAGAAAAACGTTGAACTAGAAGTATTTCGAAGCGTATTTCATTTGTTTAGAAAATAGCTTCTGTAGCTGCTGATATAATAGGGTTTTTAGTGGGAATAGGTGAATTCAAACCTGTTGAAAGTTCATTTGTATAAAAGAATTGGGCTGAGTCTCTTCACTTTTTAGTTTAAAATGTTCTTTTCTGAATAATCTATTTATGGATTTTTTTATCATAAGCGTTGATTGTTTGGGCTAGTGTTTTAGTAGATAGTCATTGAAATCTGGCAGCAATTATACTTGGCTGAATAATTTCACTGATTATTTTTTATGTGTTCTTCTGATAGAATACAAATCTTTTCAAGTTTGGTAATATCTTTTTAAGTAAAAAATACTTCCATCACAATCATATTATTTTGAGAGAGCGGTTCATTGGAATAACCACTTTATAAAGATCACTTTCTCCCATTTGAGATTCCTCTGACATATCAAAAAAGAATGATCTCATAATCACGGTCGCTTTGTTTGGAACATTCATTTGTAGGACAGTATCGCTAACTTCCGTATACTCTTTTCCGAGATCGCTGAATATACTAATATCATTACCTTCAAGAAAGGAAAGACATACAATGAAATGCATGCATTAGAAAGGTAAGCAGGAAGATAAAACTTGATGAGTATTGTTCGACAAGAGGCAGGTAATCTTGCCGTAGAAATTTCTTGTTTTATATTTTTATGATGTTCCATGATTTTTCTGTCAATCAGTGGTAAAATGGAGACCGTAGAAAATAGAAAAATGGAGGAAGTTATGGGCCGGAAATATAAGGATGAAACGTTGCGGATTTTTAGTTTAAATGCCAATCAGCCTTTAGCAGAAAAGATAGCTGAGGTTGTTGGAACGGAATTAGGAAAAAGCACTGTCCGACAATTTAGTGACGGAGAAATACAGATCAACATTGAAGAAAGTATTCGGGGAGATCATGTCTACCTGATTCAGTCAACCAATGCACCTGTAAACGATCACTTAATGGAGCTGTTAATAATGATCGATGCATTGAAAAGAGCCAGTGCCAAAACGATCAATGTCATCCTGCCGTATTATGGATATGCACGTCAGGACCGGACAGCGAAACCAAGAGAACCGATTACGGCTAAATTGGTTGCAAATATGTTGGTGGAAGCCGGAGCGAGTCGTCTTTTAACACTGGATCTGCATACTGTACAGGTTCAGGGATTTTTTGATATTCCAGTTGATAATCTATTTACTATGCCGTTGTTTGCACAGCACTATCTAGATCAAAAATTGACCGGAGAGGATGTTGTGGTTGTTTCACCTAAAAACAGCGGTGTACAGCGTGCCCGTAGTCTGTCAGAGTATCTGGATGCTTCTCTGGCTATTGTTGATCAGGTGGAAACAGATGGTGGAAAACGCTCAGGTTACGTAATTGGAGAAGTAGAAGGAAAAACCTGTATTCTGGTAGATGACATTATAAACACTGGAGAAACATTGACGACAGCAGCAGAAATACTGGCTGAAAATGGTGCAGCAGAAATTTATGCCTGCGGTTCTCATGGGTTATTATCTGAAGGAGCCAAGAAGCTGATTGATGATTCACCCATTCAGCAGCTTTGTGTGACTGATTCTGTCGCCATTACTGAAGAACGAAAACCGGAAGAGCTGATGGTTGTTTCCTGTGCGGAGCTTATGGGCGAAGCCTTGAAACGTATCCATGAGAATACACCAATGAGTCCGCTGTTCCGTTTGAATAAATAAAGAAACAGACAAGACCTGAGGAAGAGAGTGAGGCAAGTCGATTTGTCAGCGGCTGCCTTACTCTTTTTATCTTCAATGAGGTATAGGAGTTTTGAACAGCTATAGAATACAGGTGACTGCCTGATATGTTAATTGCTGTTTTAAAATGAAGGGAGATTGTATGAACGAACAGAAAAAGGGGATTACTTTAGGTATCAGTGCTTATGTTTTGTGGGGGATTATTCCTCTTTACTGGAAGCTTCTTTCAGAAGTGGAATCACTGGCGATTCTCTGCTATCGGATCTTTTGGTCATTTCTATTTATGGGCCTATATATTCTGGTAACCAGACGCGGCAAGATATTTTTAAATGAAACGAAAGTTATTTTAAACGATCGAAAGAAAACACTGGGTATCATTACTGCAGCGATCCTGATTTCTATTAACTGGTTTACCTTTATTTATTCAGTCGGTCAGGGAAGAGTGACTGAAGCCAGCCTGGGTTATTATATGAATCCATTAGTGAATGTTCTGTTTGGGACGGTGATTTTAAAAGAAAAACTTAACCGTGCTGGAATTACTGCCTGTCTGCTTGCATTAACCGGTGTCATTCTCTTAACGGTTCAAACAGGAGTCATTCCCTATGCTTCACTGATTATGGCTTTTTCTTTTAGTTTTTACGGACTGATAAAGAAGCAGATCAATGTCAGTTCTTATAGTGGATTGGCCTTGGAAACCTTGGTAATTCTGCCGATTGCGCTGATTTATCTGCTGTTCTTTTCTGAACAGGGATTCATGAATTATGGAGTAAGTACAACTATTCTGCTGATGGGAGCTGGTATTGTCACGGCTATTCCTCTACTGTTGTTTGCGGAAGCGGCAAAGAGAATATCTTATATTATTATTGGCTTTATTCAGTATATCAATCCGACAATTATGTTGCTATTTGCGGTTTTCCTGTTTCGTGAGCCTTACACAATGGCTCAGCTTGCAGCGTTCAGCTTCATCTGGCTGGGCATTGTGGTTTTTGCCTACAGTACGATGCTGCTATACAAAAAAGAGCATTCATTAATGGAAAAGTAAGGATAGTTGGAGTAACATACTTCTCTATGCTAGAATAATTCAAAATGAAATTGTTGAGAAAGGACGTAATCCGATGAAGTACATTTATTTAGATCATGCAGGAACAACTCCCATGCATCCGGATGTAATTGAAGAAATGACAGCTGTTATGCGGGATATTTTTGGAAATCCATCCAGTATCCATGGTGTTGGACGAGAGGCTCATCGGAAGCTGGAAGCTGTCCGTCAGATTATTGCCGGAAGCATCAATGCCACACCTCACGAAATTATTTTTACCAGCGGCGGAACTGAGGGCGACAATACAGCAATCGTCGAAACAGCGATAAAAATGAAAGGTAAAGGCAGCCACATTATCACAACAGCTGTTGAACATTTGGCAGTTCTGCAGCCAATGAGGTATCTGGAAACTTTGGGCTTTGACGTTACTTATCTGCCGGTTGATAGGACAGGAAAGCTTACAATAGAAGCAGTTCAATCTTCATTAAGAGAAGAGACTATCCTTGTTTCTGTAATGGCAGGCAACAATGAAACTGGGCAGCTGATGCCGATTAAAGAAATTGGTGAGCTGTTGAAAGATCATCAGGCATTTTTTCATACAGACGCTGTTCAAGTCTATGGCTCTGAAAGTGTAGATGTCGAGAAGCTGGGGGTAGATCTTCTTAGTGTCTCTGCACATAAGATTAACGGACCAAAGGGTGTTGGTTTTTTGTATAAGCGTGATGGTGTCCCTTTTGAACCGCTGATTCGAGGCGGTGAACAGGAAGAAAAACGGCGGGCAGGAACAGAGAATTTACCTGGGATTTCCGGAATGGGCAAAGCAGTGGAGTTGCTGACTCCAGAAGTGAAAGAAGAAATGAAGAATAGAAACAGCCGCTTTCAGAAAATGATCCTTCAGAAGCTGGAAGAAAACAGTATTGACTACCAAGTAAACGGCTCGCTGGACGGAAAGCTGTCCCATATTTTGAATATTTGGATCAAGGGGATTCCGAATGATTTGCTCCTGATGCACTTGGATCTTAACGGGACAGCTGTTTCTACAGGATCTGCCTGTACAGCGGGAACGGTTGAGCCTTCGCATGTCCTTGCAGCAATGTATGGCGAGGAAAGTCCGGCAGTAAAAGAATCAATCCGTATCAGTTTCGGATATAGAAATTCGGAAAATGAGATTGAAATATTTACCAAGAGTCTGATTCAAAGTATTGAACGCTTGAAATCCTGAGGGAGATTTTCTGAATAGGGCTGGAAAAAGAAATAATTAACTACTATAATAAAAGGTGAAATGAAATAGAGGGGTGAAAAAAATGGCTTTTCAAGAAAAGGCAGCAGTTGAAGGATCAGATGTTTTTTACAAAGTGAATCCCGCTGCAAAAAGATATACACTAAGAGATAATGGATTCACAGAGACTAATTCAGGCAATTTCCAGTTAATTCGTTCATTGGATGCAACGCCTCAGAGTAAGGAAGGCTTTAAGCTGAAAATCACTATTTCCAATGATCTGAAGACATTGAAAATGTCAGTAACCACAGCAAACGGCTTGAAATCGATGAATATTTTTAAAAACGAACAGCATGACATGAGCCAGGAAAAATTTTACTTTCTGATGGACGGCATGATCAGCCGGGGAGTGCTGGAAAAAGTCTGATTATCGAAAAGTTATGGTAAGTAAATGAAAAGATGAAACAAGCAGATAGTGCTGGTTTTATCTTTTTTTTGTTTTCGGGAAAGTATCCAGTTTGCTAAAAGAAAGAGGGGATTAAGAAGGAAAGATTTGATAAATATGGTACCTGAATCAGTTAGAACATTTGCATCCTTTTTTGAATTACCGATATAATGACCAGTAAGTAATAGTAAAAGGACCTGCTGCTAAAAGGGAAGGAGCATTTTATACAGATAAGGGCTGCAGCAGCTGGAAAAGTGTTCAGGAATGAATAGGGAGACTGAATAGGATCTGATAGAGGTTGTTTATGCGTGGAACAGTCAAATAAAGAAAAGGCGGTGTTTTAAATTATGGCAAAAATTGCGGATGAACATTTGAAAGTAGATCCCTGGAAAATTATTGAAGAGGGATTTGACCCTAAGCATGCAAAAGTCGATGAGTCAATTTTTTCACAGGCCAATGAATATATGGGTGTACGCGGATACTTTGAAGAAGGGACAACCGGTGAAACACTATTAGGCAGCTATTTTAACGGGATTTATGAATACAGCCGCACAGAAAGAGATACAAATTATAGAGGCGTTGTCAAAAGACCTCATTTTATGATTAATTCGGTTGACTGGCTGTATGTCAGAATTGAACTGGAGAATGAACAGCTGGATTTAAACCAGATATTTTTTGAAGATTTTACTCGTGTTTTAGATTTGAAAAAAGGGACAATGACCCGCACCTTTACTTGGCGTACACAATTTGGTAAAGAGCTGAGATTAACATTTGAACGTTTTTTGCATATGGAAATATCTACAAACGGTTATCAGAAAATAACGCTGGAGCCGCTTAATTTTTCCGGCGAAATCAATGTGCTGATGGGGATTGATTTCGATACCAGAGATGGACACGATCCCCTTTCCTTTTGGAAAGAACAAAAGAAGGGAGATATGGGAGCTGATTTAGGCATACTTTGTGAGACTACCTCTACCAGACAAGAAGTTTTTGCCGGCTGCCATATTCAGGTGAATCAGGAGTACCAGAAGAAATTGGTTGAAAAAGAACGATTCATTGGTTTTCAGATGACGCTTTCTCTGACTGAAAAAAAAGCAGCAGAGATCGAAAGAATTGCATCAAATATCAGCCGTAAAAATGGAGATAATCCTGACAGGCTTTGGCAGGATGGAATTGAAACGCTGACTGAAGCGACTCAGCTGACTTATGATCAGGCAAAGAGAGATCAGGAAGAATACTGGAAGACTGTCTGGGATCATTATGATATTCAGATTGAAGGCGATGAAAGGAATCAGCAGGGAATCCGTTATTGTATTTTCCAGCTGCAGCAGACCTATCATGGACAGGATCATACACATAATATCGGAGCCAAGGGGTTGACCGGCGAGGTTTATAATGGGTATACCTTTTGGGATACGGAAATATTCTGTCTGCCTTACTATCTGTTTAATAATGTGAAAGCAGCAAAAAATCTTTTGGAATTTCGTTATGAAACATTGAACGAGGCCAGAATTAGAGCAACTCAGTTGGATTGTCATGGTGCGTGTTATCCGGTTTCGACAATTAACGGAAAAGAAGCCTGTGTATTTTGGGAATATGCCAATGGTCAGTTTCAAGCCAGCACCGGTGTAGCTTACGGTGTTTGGCATTATATCAATTTGACAGGTGATAAGGAGTTTCTTTATGAAAAGGGAATTGAGATGCTGGTGGAAATTTCCCGTTTTTTGGCTTCCCGAGGCGATTGGGGGCAGCAATCTCACCAGTTTGGCTTTTATGGCGTGATGGGACCGGATGAATTTCAGATGATGGTAAATCACGATGCTTACACCAATTACATGGCTCAACAAACATTTGCCTATACTTTGATGGTTTTAAGTGAACTTTCAGAAAAGAAACCGGCAATTTTGGCGCAGTTAAAAGAACGAACTGGTGTAACAGAAACAGAACGCGAGTATTGGTGGAAATGTGCCAAGAATACTTGGCTCCACAAAAGTCCGGAAGGAATTATTGAGCAAAATAAAGGATTCTTTGATCTGCCGCATATTGATGCTGACTTGATTCCGCCAACCCAGTTTCCACTTTATGAGCACTGGGCACATGATCGGCTTTACCGTAATGACATGATCAAGCAGCCGGATGTGCTGATGTTTCAATTTCTCCATAATCAATGGTTCACTAAGGAATCAAAACGGGTAAATTATGAATATTACGAACCTCGGACCATTCACGAATCTTCTTTATCACCTTCAGTGCACTCTATTTTAGCAGCAGAACTGGGAAAGTTTGATCAGGCATTGTCATTTTTCTCCTTTTCAACACGGATGGATTTGGATGATTACAATAGAAATACCAAAGATGGTCTGCATACGACGTCGCTTGCTGCTGCCTGGATGAATATTGTTTATGGCTTTGGCGGGTTGCGCAGTGACGGAATGGAATTAATTTTGAATCCTGTTCTTCCAAAACAATGGAACAGCTACACATTCCGAATTGAATACAGAAAGACGATTTTGGAAGTCAAGGTAACAAAGGAAGAGGTATTGCTTAATGTGCTGAAAGGGGATAAAATTCATTTCATTATTTACGGCAGTCCAATGACAGTCGATTCTGAAGAAGCGAAAGTAACGATTCCAGAAGACAAGCGAATTAGCTAACCGGAAGGTAGTAACGAAGCTGCAGGAAAAGAATTTCAGTAGTGAAAAAGAGCCTGGATTTTTCTGCTGTTCAGTTAAAAGAGTCCTGATTCAGAATACTTTGCAAGATTCAAGGAATTGAATATAGTTGTTGCGATCTGATTAAACGAGAAATGAGGCAGAGCAATGAAATGGATTGTTGGAGAGAAAAATTTGCAGCAGGAAAAAATAGTAGACTTCGGGAATAAATTTTTAGTTGGGAACGGCTATCTGGGTTATCGCGGTACAATGGAGGAATATGGGAAAAAAGAATTTACTGCATGTATTCTTTCAGGAATTTATGATCAGCAGGGAACTGCCTGGCGGGAGCCGATTAATGCGCCAAATGGCATGTATACAAAATTGTTGGCTGATGGCGAACCATACGATCTATTGAGTTGTGATGTGAAGGACCATAATCAACAACTTGATATGCGATTTGCTATACATTTAAGAGAATCCGTTTTATCTGGTAAAAACAATGAAGTTAAAGTTAAAAGTGAACGATTTGCCAGTGCAGCAGATTATCATTTGCTGACTATGAACTATTCTTTTTCATTTACTCATTCAGCAGAAGTACAGCTGATTACCGGAATTGATGGAGATGTATGGGATATCAACGGACCTCACTTTGCTGATTATGCTTATCATAAAGAGGGAGCAGCACTAGCTGTAGAGGTGATTACCGGAGAGCTTCATCATCACGTTGTCACAGCAGAAACTTCGGTAATGAACGTTGAAGGCAGACAGGAAATAATCGAAAAGGACAAAGGAATTTTTCGAAAAATCAGTTTTTCTGCTAAAGCTGGAAAAACCTATACAATCAGTAAAGCAGTAGTTGTCTATACGTCAGAAGATGTTGCAGATCCGTTGACATTGGCACTTGAAGAAAGTTGTTCGGCCATTGAGCGAGGATATGATACGCTGAAAAAAGAGCATGAGAAAATCTGGGCAGACTACTGGGAAGCGGCAGACGTTATTATTGAAGGAGATGAGGAGGCACAATTTGCTTTACGGTACAGTATCTATCAGCTGCTGAGTATTGCTCCCCGTCATACTCAGGCTGCTTCAATTCCTGCAAGAGGATTGTCAGGACAAACCTATAAAGGAGCCGTTTTTTGGGATACTGAGATGTTTATGCTGCCCTTTTTCCTTTATACTGATCCGGAAGTTGGGAAAAATCTAATGAATTACCGTATCAAAACATTAAATGGGGCTAGAAAAAAAGCTGCTGAATATGGATTCCGAGGGGCCTTTTATGCTTGGGAAAGCCAGGAAAACGGGCAGGATGCCTGTTCGGATTATAATGTGACAGATGTATTTACCAATCGGCCGATGAGAACGTATTTTAGAGACAAGCAGGTTCATATCAGCGCGGATGTGGCATATGGCATTTGGCAGGTTTATCTTCTAACCGGTGATCGCTCAATCTTGTTGGATGGAGGAGCAGAAGTGATTTTAGAATGTGCCCGTTTCTATTGCTCTTTCTCCTATTATAAAGAAGAGAAAGAACGTTTTGAATTGATTGATGTAATTGGACCGGATGAATATCATGAGCGCGTATATAACAATGCTTATACCAATAAAATGGCTGTTTACACGATTAAAATTGCTTTGGAAACATTGGAATTGCTGAAAGAAGAACCGAATTTTTATGAAGCGTTGATTGACAAGCTGAATTATCAGGAGGACCTTGAAGGAATCATAAGGTTGAAGCGAATGCTTTATGTACCTGAACCAGATAGAAAAACAGGCTTAATCGAACAGTTTGATGGTTATTTTAATTTGGAGGATACTACGGTCGAGGAAGTTCGCTCCCGATTGATTAATCCGAAAGAATACTGGGGCGGAGCTTATGGAGTCGCTTCGGATACACAAATTATTAAGCAGGCAGATGTTGTGCTGCTGCTGAATCTGTTCAAAGAAGAGTACTCACAGAAAGACAAAGAGGCAAACTGGACCTATTATGAACCCAGAACAGAGCATGGTTCTTCTCTAAGTGCTTGTATCTATGCGATGCAGGCCTGTGATATTGGTGATCCTGAGTGGGCTTATCCCTATTTTATGAAAACAGCTTCAGTAGACTTGACTGGAGAATCCAAGCAATTTGCCGGCACAATCTACATTGGCGGAACTCATCCGGCAGCTAATGGCGGAGCTTGGATGACAGCGGTACTGGGGTTTGGCGGCTTGAAAGTAAATGAAGCTGGTATTATTACAGTCGATCCGGTGCTGCCTGAAAAATGGCAGAAGCTGTCATTTAAAATTTTTGTGAAAGGTCAGCAGTATAAAGTTGAGATATCCAAACAAGGAAGCGAGATAATGAAAGTGGTTAAGAGCTGATAGACTACAATAAACTAGACATAAAAAATAAGGTGTCCAATTGCCACCTTATAAAAACTGTCAAGAAAAGGGTTGCCATTCCAGCAGAAAATCAAAACCTCCAGTTTACATTGGAGGTTTTGGTTTTCTTCATATAGTATTCTGTTGTTTTGTGATGCTTGAAGCAACTACTTTATTTAATAAGATTCTTTATGAAAAAGCATAATTGGACTTTGAACATATAACCAGATAATTTAGGGCATATGCGACTGACCATCTAAAGAGTAGATATTATTATTTACGAGCATGCCAAATTGGGAGACTTATTTTGTATAAAAACTATTTTAAATTAAATTGATACATTTTTAGATATATGATATTCTAAATGTAATGAACTAATTATTTTTAGTGATTATAACTAAATCAATGTAAAGGTTTTATTGTTTGTTTAAATAATATTTAAATCTTATTTTTTGTTGAGAAGTTAAAAAGGTAGTACATTATAAAAATTATTAGAAGAATATTCAACAAATAGGAGGTTTTTATGACAGAAAGAATTGTTACTTTGATTAACAAAAATAAAAAAATTTTTTATTATGACTTACAGCGAGTTATGAGAATTAATAGTGTTAAGTCTGAAGGAAATCAAGAAAATCCTTTTGGTAAAGGACCAAAAAATGCTTTAAAAATGGTTGTAAAGTTAGCTGGCAATTATGATTTAAAACTAAAATTATAAATAATGCAATTGGTTATGCTCAATGGGGAGATAGTTCAGATTATATTGGTATTGTAGGACATTTAGATGTAGTTCAGGCAGATGAAGAAGACTGTATGTTTCCACCATTTGACTTAACTTAAATGAATCGAATCTAAAGATAGTTTTAAAAGAAATTTCTAACTCTCAATCAATTTTTGAAATAACTGAAAGTAGAGAATGTTTTTTGGGGAATACATATATTAAATAGTTGGAGGAATAAGTCACGATGATAAATAGTTTAGAATTAAGAGATGATCTGCATACATTTCTTAGAGAACATGATCATATAAGCACTTATAATCATTGTACAGCAGTAGGAAGTTGTGCGGGCAAACTTGCTTTAAACCACAAAGTTAGTAGTGAGAAAGCAAAAATATCAGGTTATTTACACGATATTTCCGCAATATACCCTAATGAATATAGAATTAAAGTGGCAAAAAAAATGGGTATTGAACTAAATCAAGAAGAGTTGTTATTTCCAATGATCATCCATCAGAAGATTTCAAAAAAAATGGCAGAAAAAGTTTTTAAAATAACTGATACTGATATCTTATCTGCAATTGAATGTCATACAACTTTAAAAGGTGATTTTTCTCAGTTAGATTTAGTTTTGTTTGTTGCAGATAAAATAAGATGGGATCAAAACGGAACTCCTCCATATCTAGATGGTTTGATGTTGAAGCTTGAAAATTCTTTGGAAAGTGCTGCATTATATTATATAGAATATATATTGGATCATGATATAAAAATTGTTCATCCATGGCTTAAAGAAGCACACCATACATTGTCTAGGAAAGTGAGGGGAAGAATAGTATGATAATCAATATTACGAATAAATATAATCAAATAATTCTTAGTGATTTGGATGGAACTATTATACCTTTCAAGGAAAAGAAAATTTCGGATAAAACAAGATTATTAATACAAACTATGCAACAGGAAGAAACATAGAAGGATTTAAAAGAGGAATAAAAAAATACAATATTGATTTCTTTGACTATGTGATATGCTCTAATGATCCGATAATTTTAAATAATAGTTTAAACGTAATGTCAAAAAATCTTTTCCATGAAAAAGATGAGAAAATTATTGAACAATTTTTTGAAGATAATAAAAATATGGTTGAAAGTATAGAAATTGGAGAACATGAAGGCGAAACATACTCCTATTCTATTACAACAAATAAGGAAGCAACCGCAGAGTGGATTTGTCAATGTTTAAAGGAAGAACTTGAAACGGTTGTTGTTCAAAAAAATGGCAAATATATTGATATCACTCCAGATGGAACTGGAAAGTGGAGTTCACTAAAGAAAATATTTGGAAGCAGCGGTTTTAATGGAGTTGTTTCCAGTATTGGAGATGGAGAAAACGATATTGATATTTTAACAAACAGCGACTATTCATTTAGTTTTCCTTTCGCTAATCAAAAAGCAAGGAATGCAGCGAAAATGATTTGTAATGATTTTGAGGGTAGTTTACTTGAAATCCATAAAATATTTGAATGATTGCTTTGAAGAAAGTTATAAAGTGTAATAGTTACTAGTTTTTTATAATAGTGTTGGAGCAAAGTTGAACAACTGATTCTGGCAATCTGGTGAGCTACCCGTCAATAGGGCAGTGAAATAATTAAAGATTTTGAAAGCTACTCTTCGATTTGTGAAGGGTAGTTTTTTGCTTTATTTGAAGAAACAACTGTTGCATTATCGTTTGACTGTCGTATAAGTTTTATCTGATAAATAAGTTCAATTTATCAGATAAAACTTATGCAAGAACTTAAACTGCTTTGTAGTACTGGTTGTGGTATTTGATCCTATGTCAAGAATTAGGACAAGTTAAAATGAGAACGCCCCCTACTTTTAGCTAATGAGTCGACATTTCCTTTTCTCGGCTTGTTCATGTAACTTTTCAAATTCATTTGGGGACAGATAATTGCAATGGCTGTGGATTCGAACTGTATTGTAGAATGTTTCAATGTGTTCAAAAATCATATGGTAGGCATGAGTGAAATTTTTGAGAGTAAAACGATTTAACCATTCCCGTTTAATCAGAGCATGAAAGGACTCGATACACGCATTCTCCCACTTATCAGAAACGCTCTGATAAAGTGTCTCTGTCAGTTTCCCAGAATGTTGATGACTTTTTTTAGGACATCCAGTGCCTCTTCTGTATTCTGCAGCTGACGTTTGAGATGGGTATTTTCTTTGGCTAAATCCGAGCTGTAGTTGCCAGAACCTCTAGGGTGAATGTCTCTGGATTCTCGTAGTTCTTTTTTCCAGCGGGAGAGGGTTTGGTAACTGACGACCAGATTCTTGGCACATCCCTTCAACCCCAGATTTTTATGCTCCGAATAATACTGAACTGCAGCCAATTTAAACTGCTTATCATACGGCTTGACCATGATGAGTTCCTCCTTCTTTTGGTACTTCAAGTGTACCATGTGGTCAGAGTATTCTCATTTTACCTTGTCCTAATTCTATGCTAACATCATAGAGATATTTTTATTAACATGGTGTTTGAATAGAGGCAGGTACTTTTGATTTATTCAACATCTTGCGAACATCTTTACATCTCCAAAAAACCTAGTATAATTAGAAACACTGGAAACAGCGACCTTCAAATCGTGGATATTTCAGAATCTATATGAAATGATGGTGATACAATGACAGACAACAGACAAATACGTGTGGTTGTCGGGATGAGCGGAGGAGTGGATTCATCTGTCACTGCTTTACTGCTCAAGGAACAAGGCTATGATGTTGTCGGAATTTTTATGAAGAATTGGGACGACACAGATGAAAACGGTGTATGTACAGCAACAGAGGATTACAAGGATGTTGCCAAGGTAGCCGATCAAATTGGGATTCCTTACTATTCTGTTAATTTTGAAAAAGAATACTGGGATCGGGTGTTTGAATATTTTTTAGCGGAATATCGTTTAGGCAGAACACCAAATCCAGATGTGATGTGCAATAAAGAAATTAAGTTTAAAGCTTTTCTCGACTATGCCATGCAGCTTGGTGCAGATTATGTGGCAACCGGACATTATGCGCAGGTAACAAAAGATGAGGATGGTACGGTTCATATGCTGAGAGGGATAGATAATAATAAGGATCAAACCTATTTCCTCAGTCAGCTTTCTCAGGAACAATTATCAAAAACAATGTTTCCTCTTGGTGGAATGGAAAAATCAGAAGTACGTGAAGTTGCTGAGCGTGCGGGCTTGGCGACAGCCAAGAAAAAGGATTCAACAGGGGTCTGTTTTATCGGTGAAAAGAACTTTAAAGAGTTCCTAAGCAACTATCTTCCGGCTAAAAAAGGCAACATGGTGACAGAAGATGGCGAAATTAAAGGTCAGCATGCCGGATTGATGTATTATACGATTGGTCAGCGCCAAGGCTTGGGGATCGGCGGAGGCGGAACCTCCCAGGACCCTTGGTTTGTTATTGGCAAGGAATTGGAAACCAATACGCTGATTGTTGGACAGGGATTTCATCATCCAACACTTTATGCGACTCGTTTGGATGCCAGTGCTATTCATTTTACGACGAATGAAGAAAAGCCAAAGGAATTTCGTTGTACAGCAAAATTCCGTTATCGTCAGCAAGATGTACCTGTAACTGTACGTCTCCTGGAAAATGATCAGGCTGAGGTAATTTTTGACGAACCAGTTCGAGCCATTACGCCGGGACAAGCGGTGGTTTTCTATGATGGTATGGAATGTTTGGGCGGGGGTCTGATTGATCAGGCCTATAAAGAAGAAAAAATACTTCAATACGTTTAATCAGTTGCAGACTGGAAAATGTTAAAAAATAAAAGAAAATTAAATTAGAATAGGAGAGGCTGAAGAGTATCAATTTCTTTGCTTCTTCTGTTTTAAAATGGAAAGAATTTTGAAAAATGCGGAGAAAAGAATCTCAAACACTTGCATCTTCGTTTGGAAGTGATTACAATAGCAGTTGTATGAATTGGAGAGGTGAGTGGATTGTACCAAGTGATCGTGATGTACGGTGATAATGAACCATGGTGGTTTTTTGAAGAATGGCAGGACGACATTGTTGAAAAATATGAATTCGATAGTTTAGATGAAGCAGTTACATACTACTTGGAAAAGTGGAAAGAAATTTCTTCAAAATATACATATACGAACATTAAACCCAACTATCTGGCTGCTTTCTGGAATGATGGCGATGAACGATGGTGTGAAGAATGCGATGAAGATCTGCAGCAGTATATTGGCTTGGCTTTATTAAAAGATTATCAGGCTGTTTCGCATGAAAGCAGCAGTGATTTTTCAGAAGTGACAAATAAATGCGGCAAGGCAAAATGCTGCAAACGAAATCTGGTAAGCAAATCGTCGGCAATACAGATAATTCAATGAAAACCACAAAAGGGATGGTGCACTGTCAATTGGACAACGGCCCATCTTTTTTCTTTTAAATAGACAGGAGAGTGGGACAGAAATAAAGTTCTGGACTCTCTTCGTGTCTACCCCCGAATAAACGGCGGTACAAACACTTATAAAAAGATTCATTTATTATTTCCAGTTTTGTTATAATTAAAGTGCTGCAGAAAAATTAAAGGAGAGTATTATGGCAAAAAAACAATTAATTATCGCTGAAAAACCCAGTGTAGCGAAAGATTTGAGCCGTGTTTTGAATGCTAAAAATAAAAACAAAAGCTACTATGAAGGTCCTGATGTGATTGTTACCTGGGCATTGGGACATTTACTGGGCTTGAAAATGCCCGAAGATTTAAATAAAGACTGGCAGAACTGGCAAATGGAAACTCTCCCTATGCTGCCAAAACAACTGGGAATTAAGCCCTTGCCAAAAACAGGTCATCAGCTGAAAGCCATTAAACAACTGGCAAGTCGTAAAGACGTTGGTGAAGCGGTGATTGCAACAGATGCTGGGAGAGAGGGTGAACTGGTTGCCCGCTGGATTCTGGAATATATTCGCTTTGATAAACCTGTGAAGCGCTTATGGATTTCTTCTCAGACAGACAAAGCAATTAAAGAAGGATTTAGAAAACTAAAACCGGCAAAAGAATATGATAATCTCTATTATTCTGCTTTGGCAAGAGCGAAAGCAGACTGGCTGGTGGGTCTGAATGTAACAAGAGCCTTGACTGTAAAATATCAAGATAACCTTTCGGCGGGACGTGTGCAGACGCCTACTCTGGCACTGGTCAGGGATCAGGAAAAAAAGATTGAATCCTTTAGACCGCAAACCTATTTTACTGTAGATTTGCTTTATCAGAAAGAAAAAGGACGGCTGGTTCAGAAAAATCAGTTTGCATTCAAAGAAAGAAACGATGTGGAAAGCTTTGTCAAAGAGCTGAGCAAAACTAAAGGCAGAGTGACAGATATTCAGGATAAAATTAAGACAGAAGCAGCACCTCTTCCGTATGATTTAACTGAGATTCAGAGAGAGGCTAATCAACGCTATCAGTTTTCTGCTAAAAAGACCCTGTCACTAGTTCAAAGTCTCTATGAATTTCATAAAATTGTCACGTATCCAAGGACGGATAGTAAATATCTGACAACAGACATGAAGGATACGATGAAAGAGCGGCTTCGTGCGATCAGCTTAAGCTTTCCAGAAGCAAAAGAGTATCTGAAAACAGGTGGCAAAGTTGTTTTAAATAAAGTATTTAACAATGAAAAAGTCAGTGATCACCATGCACTGATTCCAACAGAGCAGCAGCCCAGATTTGAAAAGCTGAGCAATGACGAACAGAAAATTTATTTGATGATTGTCAATCGCTTTTTGGGAATTTTTGCCCAGCCCCATCGAGTGAATCAGCGAAAAATCATAGCTCAGTTTGGGAAGGAACAATTTATTTTTAGACAAAATAAGGTAGAGGAAGCAGGCTGGAAACAGGAAAAAGATGAAGCAGTTTCGACTGTTGCCTGGAAAAAGGACATGATTGTTCCTGCCGACTTTACAATTAATAAAGAACTGACTTCGCCGCCCAAGCCATTGAACGAAGGTAGTCTGCTGGGCTTTATGGAGAAGCATAGCTTAGGAACACCGGCAACTCGGGCAGAAATCATAGAAAAGCTGATTAAGTCAGAATTGATGGAACGAACACCACAGGGATTGAAGGTTTCACCTAAAGGAAAACAGCTTTTACAGCTGGTAAATGCTTCACTAGTTACTCCGGAGCTAACGGAAAAATGGGAGAAAACGTTGGAGGGCATTGCCAAAGGAAAGAAAAACAGCAAGGTTTTCCTAAGTGAAATAGAAGCGGACACGAGCCGTCTGGTCAGTGAGATTAAACATAGCGAAAACAGCTATCAGGATTTTTCAATGACACAGAAAAAATGTCCGGATTGTGGTTCAAATCTCAAAGAGAAGAATACTCGAGACGGAAAGCTCTATGTCTGTTCGAACCAGGAATGCAGCTATAAACGCAGAAAAGAACCGAAAACCTCTAATCATCGCTGTCCGCAGTGTCATCGTAAAATGGTGATTATTGAAGGGAAAAATGGTGCCTATTTTAAATGTAATCAGTGTTCGATCAGTGAAAAAATTCCTGATAAAAAACAGCATAGTAAAAAAATGACTAAACATGAAGAGAAGCGTTTAATGAAGCAGTACTCAAAGAAAAAAGAGCCGGAAGAGAGTGCGTTGGCTCAGGCGCTGAAAGCTGCATTGGGTGAAGATAAGTAAAAAGAATATAACAGAATCGGAAATGGACTCAGCATGCGTATTGATGAGTCCATTTCCGATTTTCATGTTTGAGAGTTGAAAAAAACAGAGAGCAATCAGACTAGGGTATGTCTGAAAAGTTAGTGGAATTCGAATTTTTCAGTGATTTTTGTTGAAATCAAGGAAGAAAACACAGCTTATGTGGTTCATAAGCGAGTATTTATGACGAGGAGTTCGATAAAAATTATCAAAATATTCGCCGCTTGAATTTTCAGACATGTCCTAAATAATGTGTAATGAAATTGACTGTTAAGCTGTATTTAAAGAACAAAAAAGGGTTGTATCGGTTTTTGTTTTTCTGAGGGCTCCTGCAAGAACGTGCTCCTACGCTTCTTCGAATGCTCGTCGCATGTCTGAGGGTCATGTAAGAACGTGCTCCTACGTTTCTTCGAATGTTTGTCGTATGTCTGAGTGGTCCTGCAAGACATACCAATGCTTTTTCAAGTAGATGCATCTGTATCGAGAGCCGAACAATGTGAGACTTGTAGATATAAGGATATTCTACTAGTATGTGAACTTTTAGTAGAATTGTCAGTCTCAAGCTTGAATAGGTTAATAAGCTGACTTCTTTGAAGGAATAGGCAGATTTTAAGAGATAATGCAAAAATTTCTTTTTTTTTAAGGTAAATATCAGAATTATTGATTTTAAAATCAATGCTATGATTTAAGTGTAGAGAAAGAGGTGAGTGGATGACTGCAGAAATTAGACTTGATGAGAAGTTTGTATTAATGGATGTTTCAGCAAAAGACAAAAAAGAGGCTGTAAAAATTTTAGCAAATCTATTGGAGGACAACGGTGTTTTATCGGATAAAAAGCAGTTTATTATGGATATCTATATTAGAGAAAAAGAAGGAGCGACAGGCATTGGGGATGGGGTAGCAATTCCCCATGGCGTTTCAAGCGGGGTAGAAAAGGATGCGATAGCTGTTGGTATTCTCAAAGAAACTATCTATTGGGAAAGTGTCGATAATGAAAAAATTAAGGTTATTGTCCTATTTGCTGTCTCTACTAAGGAATATGGAAGCAGCAAACGTCATTTAAAAATGATGGCGAATGTTGCAAAGGTACTGGCACATGATGAGCTGAAGGAGCAATTGAAGAAGGCCGTAAATGCAAAGGAAGTCGTTGAAATCTTTTCGCAAAGAGAGGAGAATTTAGTATGAGAATTGTGGGGATTACTGCCTGTACTGCAGGCATTGCGCACACTTATCTAGTCAAAGAAAAGCTGATTAATGCAGCTGCAGAATTAGGACATGAAATAAAAATTGAAACTCAGGGAAGTATTGGAAATGAAGATATTTTAACAAGCAATGATATCGAAGAAGCAGATGTAGTGATTATTTCTGCAGATATTGAAGTATCTGGAAGAGAAAGATTTGATGGGAAAAAAATTTTAGAAGTTCCAATGAAAATTGCGATGAAATCTCCTAAAAATCTCTTGTCAAAGATAGAAGAAAAGTTGAAATCAGAGTGAGGAGGAAATCTCATGGAGAAGCTTCAATTTAAAAAACATGTATTGACTGGTATTTCATTTATGATTCCTGTTGTCGTTGCTGGGGGGATTTGCCTAGGATTATCTCAAATATTCGGTGGTATTGATATTCAGCCTGGAACTTTTGCTGCTTCGCTTCAAGATATTGGTGTAGCTGCTATTACTTTTACGGTCCCTGTTATTGCTGCGGCAATTGCCTATTCAATTGCGGGAAGGCCGGGGATTGCTCCCGGATTAGCAGCCGGAGCTTTGGCTAATGCTGTAGGAGCAGGTTTTCTTGGTGGTCTTGTGGGTGGATTCCTAGCTGGTTATATTGCACTTATGGTGAAAACCTATGTGAAGCCGCCAAAAGTATTGCAAGGGTTAATGCCGGTTTTGATTATTCCTGTTAGTTCTACTCTGATTGTCGGACTTGTTCTTGTATATGCTTTAGGAGGACCTCTGGCTTTTATTCAAAGCAGTATGACCGACTGGCTGCTTAGCTTGCAGGGAGAATCTGGATTTCTTCTAGGCGGTATTATCGGAGCAATGCGTTTTGATATGGGAGGCCCCTTTGCTCAAGCAGCAAGTGCATTTTGTGATGCCATGTTAGTAGAAGGTATTTATGCACCCAAAGCGGCTAGTATGGTTAGTGGTATGACACCTCCGGTTGGTGTTGCAGTAGCTGTATTTTTAGCCCGAAAAAAATTCACGCAAGCAGAACAAAATGCTGCAAAAACAGCTTTTCCTTTAGGGTTATTCTTCATTACTGAAGGAGTTTTTCCGTTTCTTGCAACTGATCCCATTCGAATCATTATTTCCTGTACTTTAGGAAGTGCCATATCCGGCAGTTTGGCTGTTGTCTTTGGTTGCTTGTGTCCGATTCCAGCTGGCGGCATTTTTGCTATTCCATTTATTGAACGACCGTTCATGTTTATCCTGGCATTTGTTATTGGTGTAGCGGTTACGGCAATTAGTTTGATCATACTGAAACCAAAAGCGATTGAAAATGAAGAAAAAGAAGAAGAGATTGATTTTGAAATTAAATTCAATTAGTAGGGGATGAAAGCATGCTGGTTCCAATGAAGGAAATCTTAGAAAAAGCCAGAGAACAAAAATATGGGGTGATTGCACCCAATGTTATTAATGAAGATACTGCTCGAGCCTGTATCGAAGCTGCTGTTGAGTTAGATGCTCCTTTGATTTTAGATTTTGGTTTTGTATTTCATAAGGATATTGTCTATTTAGGAAGAATCATTGAATATTTAGCCAATCAAGTTTCTGTTCCTATCGCTTTAAACTTGGATCACGGTGCTACTTTCGAGCAAGCCGTTTGGGCAATTCGAGCGGGTTTTACCTCAATAATGGTTGATCGCAGTACGGCGCCTCTGGAACAAAATATTAGGGAAACAAAGGAAATTGTGAAAATGGCTCATGCAGTAAATGTAAGTGTTGAGGCAGAGCTTGGACATGTTGGAGAAGGCAAAATGTATGGAGATTCTGTTAAAGGACTGTATACTGATGTGGAAGAAGCCCAGAGCTTTGTTACAAAGACGGGTATAGATTGTTTAGCAGTAGCTGTGGGAACTGCTCACGGACAGTATAACGGATTACCTCATTTAAACTTCGAACTCTTAAATGAATTGAATCAAAAGCTGTTAATTCCATTGGTCTTGCATGGAGGGAGCGGTACAGGAGATGCCAACTTAGTGAAAGCAATCAAATGTGGGATTACGAAAATCAATATCGCGACGGATCTGTTTACAGCTGCGATTGATGAAGGCAATCAACTCGGAGAATCTTATATGATTTATCATCGCTTGCAAAAGGGATTTAAGGATAGACTTATTTATTATATGAAGTTAGCCGGTCAAGCAGGTAAAGCAGGTAAAGCTTCAAATTAGGATATAAGAAGTAAGAACGAGAGAGAAGGTGCGATAAGATGCTGACGAAACGGCAACAGATGATTGTTAAAGTATTACTAGAAAAGGAACAATCAACTAGTAAAGCAATTGCAGAGACGCTTTCTTTATCTGACAAGACTGTTCTCAATGAACTGACGGTAATTGATCAAGAACTGAAAAAGAGGAAGTATGGCAGGCTGATCAAGAGTCGTGGTGTTGGAATTCGTTTACTGATTGAAGACGCTGTTTCGAAGCAAAAGCTAGAAGAAGCCTGCTATCAAATCTCTGTAGATGATGATGTGTCTCACCTGCTAAAACGACTTTTCATGGGGCCGAAAAAGACTATTGTTACAGAAAAGAAACTAAAACGAGAATTATATGTAAGCCGCAGCTATTTAGCTCATAAAATTGAAGATTTAAATCAAATTTGTCATGACTACCATGTGATGATTAAACGAGTTAAAAATTATGGTTTGGTCATTGAAGGCAGTGAATTCGATATTCGTGATGCCATTATCGAATTGTTCTTAAAAACCTATTTGTTTCCAACACAAGTTGCAGTTGGGAAGCACTTCTTTAATGAAAAACAAGAGTACTCATTTAAAAGTGTTTTTGGCGAGTTTAATTATCATCCGATTGAACAATTGATTTTGGGTTTTGAAAAGAAAAATCAGCTAAAGCTGGATCACTTTTCCAGAAATACGGTACTTTTGCATATTTCTTTAGCGATCATTCGTGAAAAATTAGGGTATAAGTTGACATATACTCGACAACAGAAAGAGCTAATCGCTTCTTTTCCCAAAATGTTTTTAAATGAATTGGGACAGTTTTTCAAGGAAAATTATACAACAGAGCCATCTAAAACTGAGCTTTCCTATATCTATCTTTACCTTGATTTATATGGACTGCTGACTTCCAATTCTTTTGATAAAAAGAAACTTGAGGTAGAAAAATCTGAGAGATTTAACGAGTTTATTGATAACTTTTTAAGCATCACTGAAGGTATATTAAATATTGATATTGGTACAGATAAGCAGCTGAAAAAGGGAATTGTCCATCATCTTAGCGGAACGATCTTAAGGCTGACTATGAGTATTCGTATTCATAACCCGCTTCTTTATGAGGTAAAGAAAAACTTTTCAATGGTCTATAAAGCTACCTGGGCCAGTAGCTTGCTTTTCGATCAATACTATAATGCAACAATTAATGAAGATGAAATTGCTTATATTGCTTTATATTTGGGTATCGCAAAGGAAAAAAGAAAACAAAATATTAATATTTGTTTACTTGTGAACGGTAAGAATAGTTTTTCAGAGTTATTGTATGAGCAAATCAGGAATCTTCATCCGAGAATTTCTTTGAGCTGCCAAACAACAGAAGAGTATCAGGATGTCTATGATATAGTTGTTTCACCTTTAATGAATGTAAGTAACTATACCTCAAAAAAAGTCATTCATATTGGACGTATTCTAACTGAAAATGATAAGATTGCGGTCTTATCAACTGTTAAAGAATTGATTAAAAAGAAAATATTAGGTAATAAAAAACGAGATATGAATGAAGCAATGGGACTCAAGGAAGAATTTATTTTTCTGGACTATCCATCCAAAGAAAAGAACACAATTATTACAGAAATCTGCAGGCTTTTAGAGAGAAAAGGATACGTCTACAAAAACTATATACAATCGGTTATTAAACGGGAAGTTTTTGTTTCTACGGAAATTGGTTCTGCAGTTGCAATTCCTCATGGAAATTCAAAATTAGTGAAAAAATCAATCATTGTTTATATTAATTTACAGGAGCCGATTCAATGGACAGAAGCAGACAAAGTTAAGCATATCTTTTTTCTTGTTGTTTCTGAGATCAATGATTTTACCACTGAAAAAACGATTCGCGGCTTCTACAAAACGTTGATAAAGATCACTGAAGATGGCAGCATTACTCTTTTGAATCAATTAAAAACTAAACAAGAAGTGATTGAATTCTTTGTTGAAAGAGGAAATTAAACTGTTACTGATGAAAAGCAACTCACAAAGCTGTTTTTGCTCCCGTGCCGGCTGTACGTTTCTTGAATTAGCAGCCTAACTTAGTTTTAATTCGGTTAATACACTAGATAATTTCTATAGCTTATAAATCTTTAGACTGACATTCTTATTGTGGCAGGAATTTTATTTGCGGCTTTGATTCTTTTTATCATTTTTGGATTAGCAGGTGGAAAGTGTTGGCAAAAAAATATGTAATCGTCCTTGAATGATGGATTAAATTGGGAAATTATTGTTTATAATTCGGATAGCTTGAAGAAGCAGGAAAATTTGATATTAGTTATGGGGAAGAACGCCTGGGATATATAGATGCTGGGACTAGTCTAAAATGAATAGCTGCATTGGTTATAATGTTGCAGTAATTGTTAATGAACTGGAATAAGAGCATCACAGATATGGAAAAATCGAGATTTTATAAATGAGAATGAAAAGTCAGTCTTTCTTTACTTGTTATTTTAAGTTATTTTGAATTTACCCCAAATTATTGAACTAGCAGTATTTTAAAGTGTATTTCATTTGTTTACAAAGCAGCTTCTGTAACTACTGATATAATAGTAGTTTTAGTGGGGAATGGGTAAATTCAAATAAGTTGCCCCTTGAACTCTTTTTTAAAGTGTGAAATAATAGCTTCAAAATAGAAACGACTTAAGATTTGTTCGCCGGAACAATCTTGCAGGAGTCAGACAAACGGACCGTAGGCTTTAATGGTTCGTTTGGCTGGCTCCTTTTTTCATAGGAGGTACAGGCATATGACAAAAGAAATCTTTGGAAAAGAAGTGCAAGTTAACGAAAAAATGGGGCTTTCAAAAGAAGAGGTGCAGAGACGATTAGAAGAATTTGGCTATAACCAACTGGAAATCCGGACTGGAAAAAAGTTCTTTGAGTATTTAAAAGAAACGGTAAAGGATATCACGATACTTATCTTAATTTTTGCAACGATTCTATCAGGGTACATTGCTTTCACAGTACACCCGGATGATTTTTCTGAACCGATTGTTATCTTTTCAGTTGTTCTGCTTAACATTTATTTATCCATTCGGCAGCAAAAAAATGCGGAAAAATCAATGAATGAGCTGAAAAAAATGAGCGTTTCGACAAGTAAAGTTCTTAGGGATGGACAAATAAAAGAAATTGAAAGTACAGCGATTGTTCCAGATGATATCATTCAGCTGGAACTGGGGGACCGAATTCCAGCCGATGCAAAAATTTTGAGCTGCAGCAATTTTTTTGTTGATGAATCATTTTTGACAGGTGAAAGTGAACCCAGTGAAAAGAATCCTGAGTATATTCCTTTGGAGCATGATTCACTGGGGGATCGAAAAGAATTAGTTTTTTCAAGCTCGTTGGTAGTAACAGGAAAAGCGAAAGTCAGAGTTGAAAAAACAGGTATTCATACAGAAATTGGCAAAATTTCCAGCTTGATAAATAATGAAGCTGCGAATACAGCACCGTTGCAGCTTAAAATGCAAAAGCTTGGAAAAGCATTAGGGTTTGTTGCCATTTTAGTTGGATTCTTTGCGATAGGTATAGGCGTGATCAAAGGCTTGCCTTTGGAAACAAGTATTATGACAGCTATTTCAATGGCTGTTGCTGCGATTTCTGAAGTTTTGCCTGTAGTAGTGACTATTTCACTGGCAGTAGGAATGAGCAATATGGCAATAAAACAAACAATTGTCAGAACACCTTCAACCGTCGAAACCATTGGCGGAGTGTCTGTTATCTGTTCAGACAAAACAGGGACAATAACAGAAAATAGAATGACAGTTAAGTGTGTCAGTCCATTGGGAGACTTATCAAATACAATTTTTAATATTACAGAAGATAAGGAAAAAAATTTATTGTTCTTATTTTATCTTGCTAGTTCCATTGAAGCAAACGCGACTGTCAGCAGCAATCCCACTGAATTGGCAATTAGTAAAGCTTTAGCTGAAGCTTTCACGCAGGAAGAATTAACGAATGCTGCTTCAACAGTTGAAAAAGTTTATGAAATCCCCTTTGATTCCAAAAGAAAAAGAATGACTGTTTTATATAAAGTTAAAGAGCAGTATATTTCAGTAACAAAAGGAGCCTTTGACCGATTAAGTATTATAAATGACAAGCAGGACTTTTATTTGCAGGAACACGATAAATTAGCTGAACAAGCCTACCGTGTATTGGCAGCAGCCTATAAGACATATGAAAATTTTCCGACTGGTATTTCTGATGATGAGTTGGAATGCAGCTTGAATCTTGCCGGCTTTGTGGGAATCATGGACCCTGCAAGAGCAGAGAGTTATCAGGCTGTTGCTGCAGCAAAACAAGCAGGAATTGAAACGGTCATGATTACCGGAGACCATTTATTAACAGCTGAGAAGATAGCAGAAGATGTGGGGATTCTTGCGGAAGGAAAAAAGGCGATGACCGGTGCAGACCTAAATAAATTGGGGGATGAGGAATTAGCTGCTGTTATTCAAGACTACCGGGTTTTTGCTCGTACGTCTCCCGAAGATAAAATCCGCATTGTCAAAGTTTTTCAAAGCAATGATGAAATTGTCGCAATGACTGGGGATGGCGTGAATGATGCTCCTGCATTGAAAGCCGCTGATGTGGGGATTGCTATGGGGGGAGGAACAGAGGTTGCAAAAGAGGCTTCAGATATGATTTTGGCAGACGATAATTTTGCAACAATAGTAGCAGCTGTTGAGGAAGGTCGGCGTGTATACAGCAATATCAGGAAATCCTTATATGCAATGCTGGGGTGCAACATTTCGGCACTGACCATTGTTCTGATTTCTTTATTACTTGGCTGGGGAGCACCGGTTACAGCCATTCAACTTTTAATTATTAAGGTAGTCGCAGATGGTATTCCAGGGTTCAGCTTAAGTGTAGAACCGGCAGATAAAGAAGGGATGAAGTATCCTCCTATAAGTAAATATGAGAGTATTTTTTCAAATGGTTTGCTGCTTAAAATTATTGAAATTTCTGCGGTGTTTACAGGGGTTACATTAATTGCTATTTTAGTGGGACAAGCACAATCGGTTGAGATAACAAGAACAATGACATTTATTGTTTTGGGGCTGTCGACAATCGTACACATGTATAACTGTCGGAGTACCGGCTCTATTTTCAAAATGGACTTTTTAAGTAATTCTTTGCTGGCAGCAACCACAATTGCAGGAGCTTTGATCATCATTCTTCTGGTAAATATCCCTGTAACGCAACAAATTTTTGGGTTTGTAACAATCAGCTTGATTAACTGGATATGGGTTCTTGGGCTGTCAATCTTTCCGCTGGTTTATATTGAAATAAAAAAATATTTTCACTTATTTTAAAAAAGCGTACTTTTTTCAGCCTTGTCGGGTTCTTTTATTTTTATAAAAGACCGTATCCATTCAAATCCTTGAATAGAACTAGGTAAAAAGTTGAAATTTTTTAACAAATATTTGGTACTTTTCTGTTTAAAGGAGTATACTCGAATTGACATCATTATAATGATTATTTAGTAAAGTTTTTCTTAATTGAAGGAAAAACAGAGATTAGGAGGGGGATTTTTATGGATATTGTTACTTTAGCGAGATTTCAATTTGGGATGACTACGGTTTTTCACTTTTTCTTTGTACCGTTTTCTATTGGGGTCGCTCTTGTTGTGGCAATTATGGAATCAATGTATGTATGGAAAAAAGATGAACGTTATCGAAAAATGGCAAAATTTTGGGGAAATATTTTTCTCTTAAGCTTTGCAGTTGGTGTGGTGACAGGGATTATTCAGGAATTCCAGTTTGGTATGAACTGGTCTGATTACTCTCGTTTTGTCGGGGATATTTTTGGAGCACCGTTAGCTGTTGAAGCGTTGCTGGCTTTCTTTATGGAGTCAACCTTTTTAGGCTTATGGATTTTTACCTGGGATAGAGTAAAACCGAAACTGCATTTATTGTTTATTTGGCTCGTAACCATTTCTTCTATGATGTCAGCATTTTGGATACTGGTAGCCAACAGCTTTATGCAGCATCCTGTGGGTTATACACTTAATAATGGCCGTGCAGAAATGACTGATTTTGGCGCGCTGCTAACCAGCCATCAGGTTTTATATGAGTTTACTCACGTGATTGCGGGAGCAATTACAATGGGCGGAATGATCGTAGCCGGATTGGCTGCTTTTCAGATTTTAAAGAAAAGAGATGTCGAGTTTCACAAACCTTCCATGCGTTTAGGATTGGTTATCACATTGTTTGGTGCTCTTTTTGTGCTGGGAACAGGAGATATGCAGATGAAAGCTCTCCTTGATGATCAGCCGATGAAATTTGCGGCAATGGAAGGAGAGTATGAAGACTCTGGAGATCCGGCAGCCTGGACGTTAATTGGCTGGGCAGATGAAGCCAACCGCAAGCAGGTTTTTGGGATTAAAATTCCATATATGCTGAGTATCTTGTCTTATAATAAACCTTCAGGATCAGTCGATGGGATGGATACTGTCAATAGGAAGCTGATTGAAGAATATGGGGAAGACAATTATTTCCCTCCGGTGAATACACTGTTCTGGAGCTTCCGTGTGATGGCCGGCTTCGGTATGCTGATGCTGCTGGTGTCAGCACTGGGACTATTTTTTACCCGTAAAAAGAAACCCTCTCTCTATGAGAAACGCTGGATGCTGTGGATTATGGGGCTGTGCACCTTTGCACCGTTTTTGGCAAATACAGCTGGTTGGCTGATTACTGAACTGGGACGTTATCCTTGGACGGTTTACGGATTATTTAAAATCGAAGATAGTGTTTCACCAAACGTATCAGTGACTTCACTGCTGATTTCAAATATTGTTTACTTCGTTTTGTTTGCTGGTTTGGCTTCTGTAATGATCTATCTGGTTATCAGAGAATTGAAAAAGGGACCTGATTATGAGGAAAAGATGCTGGTGCAAAAACAAACAGCTTCTTCTGATCCTTTTGATAAGGAGGTTTTTAATTAAATGAGTAATTTGCAGTTATTATGGTATGTACTGATTGGGGTACTTTTCTCAGGCTTCTTCTTTTTGGAAGGCTTTGACTTTGGAGTTGGAATGGCTGTTCAGACTCTGACACATAATGATGGAGAAAAAAATCAGATCGTTGAGACTATTGGACCTGTTTGGGATGGAAATGAAGTCTGGCTGCTGACTGCAGGCGGCGCAATGTTTGCATCATTTCCATACTGGTATGCCTCTTTGTTCAGCGGCTACTATCTAATTTTATTCATTATTTTAATAGGTTTGATTATTCGAGGTGTCTCTTTTGAATTTCGTCATCGGATGCCGGAAGGAAAAATGAGAAATGTCTGGAATTGGACTTTGTCGATAGGCAGTTTTATTGTGCCGTTTTTCTTTGGTATTCTATTTATCAGTATGATTCAGGGAATGCCGATTGATTCAGCAGGCAATATGACAGCAGGCTTCTCAGATTATATCAATCTATTTTCTTTAGTTGGCGGAGTTGCATTGACATTATTGTGCTATCTGCATGGACTGAACTATATTGCTTTAAAAACCGATGGTGATATCAGACATCGTGCGAGAAACTATGCACAGTTTTTATATGGGATTCTTTATGTCGGCTTAGTTGTTTTTGCTGTATTACTGTACTTCAATACAGACTTTTTTGACCGTCATTTGATGACTACACTGATTTTGCTTGTGGGAATTGTAAGCTTGACTGTAGTTGCAAATATCAGTGTCTTCAAGCAAAAGGAACTACTTGCGTTTGTTGCCAGCGGTTTGACCATGATTCTTCTTGTTGCATTATTATTCAGTGGGTTGTTCCCTCGAGTAATGATCAGCTCTTTAGGAGCTTCCAACGATCTGTTGATTGAAACAGCATCCAGCAGCCCATACACACTGAAAATCATGTCTTGGATTTCGTTGAGTATTTTGCCATTTGTACTGGTGTATACAGGTTGGACGTATCATGTCTTCAGAAAACGTGTTTCCAATCTGCCGACACATACGGGGTATGGCGAATGATAGATAAGGCAATTTTAAAAATGCCTGAGATAAAAAAAGTAATGCTATTGCTTGCAGGGGCTGCTTTCCTGCAAGCAGTGTTTATTATTGGGCAGGCTTATTATTTGGCCAAAGCAGTTACTAGGCTTTGGAATGGCGGACAGTTACAGGAGCAGGGGCTGTCCATGCTCCTGTTTTTTTTATTTTACAGCGGTCGTCATATGATCACTTTTTTCCGGGACAAGCTTTTGGATACGTTCAGCTACAAGCGCTCCAGTGAGTTAAGAGCAGCACTTTTATCCAAGGTGTTTCGTCTTGGCCCTGTTGTTGTGCAGGAAGAGGGGACCGGCAACATGGTAACCATGGCATTGGAGGGTATTCATCAGACAGAAAATTATCTGCAGCTGATTTTAATGAAAATAATCAACATGATGGTGATTCCATGGATCATCCTGATCTTCCTGTTTACTTTGGACCTTCGATCAGCTGCTGTATTGCTGATTGTTTTTCCCATCATCATTATTTTTATGATTATTCTGGGGTATGCAGCTCAAAGTAAAGCAGATAAGCAATATAAAGCCTTTCAGCTGCTGTCTAATCATTTCATCGATTCTCTGAGAGGATTGGATACATTAAAACTGTTCGGATTGAGCAAGAATTATGCTAGAAGCATCTATGCTACCAGTGAGCGGTTTAGGGAAGCAACAATGGGGACTTTGAAAATAGCAATTTTATCGACCTTTGCACTGGACTTTTTTACAACACTTTCTGTCGCAGTGGTCGCAGTCTTCTTGGGACTGGCATTGCTTAATGGACAGATTCTGCTGTTCCCTGCATTGACCACCCTGATTCTAGCTCCGGAATTTTTTCTTCCGGTCAGAGATTTTGCAGGTGACTACCATGCAACTCTTGATGGAAAAAATTCCTTTCAGGCGATTCAAGCAATTATGAATCTTCCTGAAATAATGGATACAGATCAGTTAAACTTATCAACTTGGACAAGGAATGATCAGCTGACAGTCAATAAGCTTAATTTTACCTATGGACAGAGTGATTTTCCTGCGCTGAAAGAGGTAGAATTTTCTGTTCGGGGGTTTCAAAAAATTGGAATTATCGGTTCCAGCGGTTCGGGCAAATCTACACTTATAAATTTATTGAACGGCTTTCTTGCTCCGGACAATTCTTGCTTTGCTATTAATGGAGAAGGGATGTCTCATTTAAATCAAAAGGACTGGCAGAAACAAATGCTCTATATTCCGCAGTCTCCTTATATTTTTCAGGATACACTGGCAAATAACATTCGATTTTATACACCGGCAGCTTCTGATCAGGAAATTATGCATGTGATTGACTTAGTCGGATTGACAGAGTTGGTAGCGGAGCTTCCGGAAGGAATAGAGACGGTTATTGGCGAAAGCGGACGAATGTTCAGCGGTGGTCAGGCGCAGCGTATTGCCTTGGCAAGAGCATTTTTGGATCAGGAACGCCGTATTTTGGTATTTGACGAACCAACTGCACATTTGGATATTGAAACCGAAGTTGAGATTAAAGATAAAATGCTGCCGTTAATAGAAGATCATCTGGTTTTCTTTGCCACTCACCGTCTTCACTGGATGAAAGAGATGGACTATATTTTAGTCATGGATGAAGGGATGCTGGTTGAAGCAGGAACGCTGGATGAGCTTATGGAAAAAGAAGGGTATTACGTAGCGTTGACTAAAGAAATGAGGGGGGAAGCAAATGAAACTGTCAATGACTGACAATGGGCAGCAGGATCAGTGGGTTCGACCGTTTTTAAAAAAATATAAAGGACTGCTGATGCTGGCAATTTTTTTAGGTTTCCTCACCTTCTTCAGTGCTGGTGCTCTGATGTTCAATTCAGGTTATTTAATCAGCCGGGCAGCTTCATTGCCTGAGAACATTTTGCTGATTTATATTCCGATTGTTTTGACAAGAGCGTTTGGTATCAGTCGTCCTGTTTTCCGCTATGTTGAGCGCCTGGTCAGCCATAACTGGGTATTGAAAATGACTTCTGATCTGCGTTTGAAGCTGTATCGGGTTTTGGAAAAAGATGCAATGTTTCTTAAATCAAATTATCAAACCGGAGATATTCTGGGACTGCTTTCAGAAGATATCAATCATTTGCAGAATTTGTATTTGAGAACAATCTTTCCAATGATTATTGCAGGATTGCTGTATGTAGTTATTGTGATTGGCTTGGGCTTCTTTTCCTGGTGGTTTGCTCTTTGTATGCTTCTTCTTTTAGGCGTAACGGTTGTTCTCCTGCCGATATTGTCTGTACTGGTGAACGGCGCCAGACAGGAGCGACAGAAAGGAACAAAAAATCAATTGTATAAAATTTTGACGGATAATATTTTGGGCGTCTCTGATTGGGTTTTCAGTCAGCGGGGTTCGGAATTTGTTCTTTCCTACGAAGAGAAGGAAAAGGAACTGCGTGAGATTGATGGAGAAATTAAGAAGTTTGATCGCAGAAGAGATGTTGTGTTTCAGCTGTTCTTTGGTATGATTGCACTTGCTGTGCTAATCTGGGCAGGCACTCGCTTTCCAGGAAATCATGGTGGTGCCGCTAATTGGATAGCAGCATTTGTATTAACTGTTTTTCCTTTGATTGATGCGTTTGCTCCATTGTCGGATGCGGCTCAGGAAACGACAATTTATAAAGATTCCATTTCACGTTTGAATGAGCTTCCGGAAGTGGAAGGAGCAAAAGAAGCCGCTGCGTCAAACCCGAATTCAACAAAGATAGAGGCCAGACAGCTGACCTTTGCGTATCAGAATGCTTCACGGACTGTGCTGAGCAATCTGTCGCTTGAGATTCCAGAAAAAGAGAAACTGGCGATTTTAGGGCGCAGTGGTTCTGGGAAAAGTACGCTGGCCTCTTTAATAAGAGGGGACCTTCAGCCGACTCAGGGAGAAATGCTGATTGGCGGTGTGCCGGCAGACCAACTAGGGGATTCTATTACAGAATATATCGGGGTAATTCAACAAAAACCGTATCTGTTCCATACAACGATCCTCAATAATCTTAGAATTGGTAAGGAATCAGCAAGTGAAGAAGAGGTCTGGCATGTTCTGGAATTAGTTGGACTTAAGAAAATGGTTCAGCAGCTGCCTGATGGATTGCAGACAATGGTGGATGAAGCCGGACTCCGCTTTTCCGGAGGAGAGCGGCATCGACTTGCACTGGCCAGGATTCTTCTGCAGGATACGCCAGTTGTTCTGCTTGATGAGCCGACAACAGGACTGGATCCAATTACAGAGCAAAAACTGTTAACAACCTTTTTTGATGTACTTGAGGATAAAACGATCATCTGGATTACACATCACCTGCAGAGTGTACAAAAAATGGATCGGATAATTTTTATTGAGGATGGTCAGTTGATGATGAGCGGAACACCTGAAGAATTGATGACAGGAAACCGGCATTTCCAAATGCTGTATAGAATTGATCAAGGCTTAAATTAGTATACTGACTGCTTCAAATCATAACGACGTTTACAGTCAAAGAAATGGAACTTCCATCTTTTTTGCTGGTACAGGCAATCTATCTATTAAGCAATGCATTAGTTAAAAGAGATTGTGACGGCTCTTTGCTTGGCTGAAGGGGTCACTTGCTTCTACGCTTCTATGAATGCTCATCGTATATTTGAGGGGCATATAAGACATACCAATGCATAGATGAACAAACAGCTATGTTCATTGCTAAGAGGCTGCTTGTATGCGAAGTACTGATGGGAATAAATTTGTCAGAATTTATTCCAGATACAAAGATACAGCTGTATGTGAAACAACGATCTGCTGAATGTGCAGATAGTCTTCAAACTTAAATAGGAGACAGCTAATCGCAGAGATATAAGCAGCCAGCTTCTAGCACAAGACAGGTACCATGTATCATCTACTAGTCAATGCTTAAGGGGATGCGACGTAGCGTTGTCACATCCCCTCTGCGTATTTACCAAGTATATTCATGACTGCGGACCAGTAGAAGCTCTGTTAGTTTTGTCTCTGTGGTTCTCACTAGGGACTGTGACAAAAGTATGTCTGAGACCCCTAAAACCGAATAAACGGTGTTCCAGTCTTTGTATGATTCGAGCATTCGATAAGAAGCGTAGAAGCAAGTTCATACATGCGCTGAGTATTCAAAGAAAAAGCCCTTCCATGCTTCAATCCTGGAAGCATGAGAGTTGTTTATACCCCATGCTTTTTATCAGGCATTATCAGTACTTACGGACTAGTAATAGTTCAGTCAGTTTCTGCAGCTGTTTACGGCTGGTGCTTTTTGGCAGCTTGGCAATATCCTGTCTGGCTTTTTCGGTCATCAGATCAGCGAATTCCTTTGCTTTTTCCACTCCATCCAGTTGTTGAACAATCGAGGCGACTTCTGCTGCTTCTTCAGCAGTCAGCTGCTCCTTTTTATTTAAGTAAGGGGCAAGGAGAGCGGGGTGTTCCTGCAGGGTAAAGATCAGCGGCAGTGTATAAACACCTTGAGCAATATCTTCAATTGTCGGTTTTTGTAACGTTTCTGTGGTCGCTGTATAATCAAGAATATCATCGTAAACCTGAAAGGCAATTCCGATATGACGCCCGATTCGTCTAGCCAACTGTTCAATTTCTTTAGACGCGTGACCAAAGTGTGCACCTTCCAGACAGCTCAATGAAAAAAGCTCAGCCGTTTTTCCATTTACACTTCGTAAGTAATCGGTAATCGTGATATTTTGGTTATAGCGGGTATGCATCTGGTCTAGCTCGCCAAGCAGCAGGCGCTTCATTGAATGTGCGTTAACTTGAAGATATTTAGAATTCTTCATAGTATCAGCAAGCAAATCAAAGAATTCTGTAAACAGCAGATCCCCTGTATATACTGCAATGTCTTTGCCGTAACGTGATTGAATGGTTTGTGTTCCCCGACGTAATGGAGAATCGTCTATAATGTCGTCATGAATCAACGTTGCCATATGCAAAATCTCAAGTGAAGCAGCAATTTTAATCAGCTGCTGGCGGTCTTGTTGATCGGCATTTCCCATTTGGGTAAAGATAAAGAAAAAAGCCGGGCGCAGTAATTTACCGCCGGAGTTGGTCAATTCAACCAAAGCCTGTTTAATCTCTTTGTTGCGACTGTTGACTTTTTCTATGATCAGCAACCGCGTTTCATCTAACTGTTGCTGGATCAATGGGAAATATGTCCAAAATTTTTCCATAACATAAATAATCCTTTCAATAGCTCAATACTATTGATTGTATACGAAGAGCCAAAATAAATACAGTAAATCTTATCAAAACTTTGCAAAGCAAATTTTTGATAAAAAGCTGAAGATAGGAGTATAGTTTGAATAGAGAAATATTTTTTGAGCTAGTTGAATTAAAAGCAAAAACTGCCAGTATTTTGCCATTTCTTTTAGGTCTGTGTTTCAGTTGGTATCATTATCGTCAGGTTCACGTATTGTATGTGCTTATCTACTTTGTAGCAATGATCGTTTTTAACATGGCTGTAGATATTCTGGATAATTATAATGATTATCTTCATGCTAAAGAGGGACATGATTATAAAGAAAAAACGAACATTATTGGTAGAGAAAGATTGTCATTATCAATGATTCGTCAATGGATTCAATGGATGGTCTGCAGTTCGGCAGTGATTGGTATTTTACTTTCAACAGTAGTCGGCTGGCCGCTGCTTTGGATGGGAATTTATTGTTACCTAGTCGGCATTTTTTATTCTTCAGGACCTAGACCGTTATCCAGTTTACCTTTGGGAGAGTTTTTTTCAGGATTTACGATGGGCTTTATGATTCTTTTGATTTGTGTTTATATCAATACGTTTGAGGTTTTTCAATGGACAGGAGAAAGCTTGTTCAATGTGTTTGTGATTGCTCTTCCGAATATGTGTCTGATTGCCAATCTAATGTTGGCAAATAATATCTGTGATTTAGATGAGGATGAAAGAAATCACCGCTTTACACTGGTGCACTATTTAGGAAGAAAAAAATCACTTACATTATTTGTTTTATTATTGTTGATTGCTTTATCTGCAGTTTTTTACAGTGTTATTGCAGGACTGGCACCGATGACTCTACTGCTGACGGTGGTAGTTATTCCTTTTGTTTGGAAAGAGACCTGCGGCTTTCTGAAAGAACAGATAAAGTCAAAAACGTTTAGCTGTGCAGTAAAAATATTGGCAGTCGGAGCATTTGCTCAAGTATTCTTTTTTGCGCTAGGTTTGTGGCTGTGAATTTGAAGGTTTGGATATTTGTGAAAGAAGATGGCAGCCGATAAGTGATGAATGATCAAATAAACGTGTAGAGAGAGGGATAAATAAAATGAGTAAAAAAATCGTTATTTTAGGTGCGGGATATGCTGGTTTAAGAGCATTGCATGAATTGCAGAAAGAGGCAGCCGATATAGAAATTACTTTGGTGGACCGAAATGAGTATCATTACGAAGCAACAGATCTTCATGAGGTAGCAGCCGGTACGCAAAAAAGCGAAAGAATCATTTACCCGATCAGAGATGTTGTAAAAAATTCATGTACAACCTTTATACAGGGAACCATCAGTGCGATTGATACTGAACAGCAGCTGGTAAAATTAGCAGATGGAAAGACATTATCCTATGATTATTTGGTGGTAGCTTTAGGATTTGAATCTGAATCATTCGGAATCCCAGGTGTCGACGAATACTCGCTGCAAATGGTTGATGTGGATACTGCTGAGAAAATCTATCAGCATATTGAGGAGCAAATGAAGAGCTATAAAGAAATGCAGGATGAAAATGCGCTGAAAATTATTGTTTGCGGGGCAGGGTTTACAGGAATTGAATTGCTGGGTGCTTTGACAGACGGAAAGAAAAAGCTGGCTGAAGCAGCTGGTGTAGATTCGGAAAAAATTAGGCTGTATTGTGTTGAAGCTGTTACCCGCTTATTGCCTATGTTTAGTGAAAAACTTTCTGATTATGGAATCAATAAGCTGAAAGATTGGGGTGTTGAGTTCTTAACAGGCAAACCGATTAAGGAAATCAAAGAAGGATCGGTTGTTTATTTGGATGACAAAGAAAACAATACCTTAAAAGAATTACATGGCGGAACCATCATTTGGACGACAGGAGTCAGCGGCAGCCATGTTATTGGCGCATCGGGCTTTGAAGAAAAACGCGGGAGAGTAATGGTTAATCCTGATTTAACTTACCCCGGACGTGATAATGTCTACATTATCGGAGATTGTTCTGCAGTAATGGATGAAGAAAGTCAACGACCTTATCCGACAACCGCTCAAATTTCACTGAAAATGGGCGAGTGCGCCGGAAAGAATATTAAAGCTCAGCTTAGAGGAAAATCAACACAGCCATTTACTTTTCATTCTTTGGGCTCTGTTTGTTCTATCGGAAACACCCATGCTTTTGGAGAGGTTGGCAAAATGGAAATTAAAGGCTATCCTGCTTCATTTGTTAAGAAAGCCATTATGGATCGCTCCCTATTTGAAACGGGCGGAGTAAAAGAAGTATTGGCTAAAGGACGTTTTGATTTTTACCATTAAGAGTTAACATTGCTGCTTTGATTAATTATTGAAAAAACAAGGTCGGGACAAAAGCGTTCAGCTCCGAGAATTAAGAAGGAATATCCGAAAATTGTCAAGGAACACTAGTCATAAAATGACTAGCTGTGAATTGATACCTCCCTGGAGCTCCTCATATTTTCAGGATAGTTTGGCTTAATTCCGAAGGAGTTGCTCCTGCGGTTACTCGTCGCAAAAAGAATTTTTGCTTTTGTCTCGCCGTTTATTCGGGATTAGATACGAAGAGAGTTGGGAACTTTATTTCTGTCCCATTCACGCTATTAATTTGTTAAGCTGTAAATAATTTATCGGTTGTTCTACTTTTCTATTATAGTTAAATGGTCTGTAGGGTAGACAACTTTGGCATGATTTTTTTTAATTAGTACTTTTTTAATTTCGTTTCCTGTTTGTTTGTCAATGACTTGTTGATAAATATTGCTGTTGCGGTAAACAATTCCCTGTTCTCTGCTAAAATAGTCATCTTCACATTTTACGTGATAGCTGTAGGGCTGCTCTTTTTCAGCATAAAGCTCTCCGTGAAGATGAGTGTCGTCTGTATAAGTAATAAGCTGATAGGTTTGATCGGAAGAATTTTTGAAACGGTAGTCCATATAGTTGTAAACAATGGATGTTCCAGTTCCAAAAGGAATGACTCTGCCATAATCTGGGAAAAGATCCACCCCATCATGATGATGATGTTCCACAATTTCAAACGGAGTATGAAGAACCATCCAGTGAATTAGATTGGTAAACTGGCACATCCCTCCGCCTATTCCGCTGATCGCTTCTTCTTTGCCTATCATCAGTCCTTCCTGATAGCCGTCTTTTTCCTTACACGAGCCTACCAGCTTCCAAAATGAAAAAGTTTCGCCCGGTCGGATGAGGATTCCTGAAACCTTTGGGGTTGACAGTGCCAAATTAACCGCTTTGTTATCCTGCAGATGCTGATCGACATTTCCAAGCTTTCTTCTAATTAACGAACTATGTTTATAAATACAAACAGGCAGTTTCTCTGCCTCTTTTTTTGAAGCGAATCGTTGCTTTTGCAGTTTATCCTGAAAATGCCTTGAGATAATATTTTTATAGACTGATAGTTTGTATGTTGTCGGTGAGATTTCACAAAATAATTTTCTTCCCATAACCAGTACCCTCCATAATATTAACTTCCCCTAAGAAAAATCATTACATAATATTACTTGCGTGTCAAAAATATTACAATTATATTTCTTTAATATTAAATGAGAAATGCAGATTACTGGTTTCAGGCAGTATAAACAGGGAGAAGCCTCTTCAATGGGAGAATATTTCTAGTTAGAGTTAGACTATTTGATAAAGGGGATGTTAAGAAGGAACTCTCTGTAAATCTGAATAAAATCATGTTTCTGTGAATAATTTTGAAAAAGGAATAGGGATACTTTTGATCGTGCTCGTTTTCAGGTATAATGGAATTTGTTGAAAAGAGGGGAAAAAATGGCGCAGAAAAAAAAGACAAAGAAACAGAAAAAGCAGCAAGAACAGCTGCGTTACATTTTTATTGGTATCTTCTTTATTTGCTTTAGTTTACTGGGGTTGCTAAAGTTGGGATACTTGGGGATACTGATTGCAAACGGACTGCGTCTGGTAGTGGGGAATACCTTTACCATTGCTGCAGTTTTGTTAATGTTATATGGGTTTTCGCTGGTCCTTTTCGGAGAAAATTTTCCAATTAAATCCGCTCGTCCTATTATTGGCGGGCTGCTGATATATTTAGGAGTATTGCTATTCCTGCATGTTTACTGGTTTCGAAATATTGGCAGCGGATCACCTAATATTATTAATACTACCTGGGATTTTTTGAAAATGGATCTAAGCAGAAGCACCATTGCTGAAAATATCGGCGGAGGAATGATCGGAGCCGGCTTGTACACTGTTACCCATTTTCTGGTTGCTCAGCTTGGGAGTTATGCTGTTGCTGTTGTGTTGATATTGACCGGCAGCTATTTGATCAGCATGCTGGAAATTCAGCAGCTGTTGGATGGTATTCAGAAATTTCGCAAGGTACTGGGAACGCTATTTGCAAAAAGTGATGAGCATCTGGCCGCGAGAGCAGAGAAGCGTGCAGAACAGAAAAAAATGAAGGAAGCAGAAAAACAGGAAAGAGCCAGAGAGATGGCTGAACAGTGGCTTGAGAAGAATCAGGTCAGAGAGCATACGCCGGGAGAGCATCTGGCGCAAACTGAAAGAGAGCAGTACGATTATCCTGAACAGGAGCCTGAGCAGTTGACCTTGGTACCAATTGACAGCTTTCAGAGTCAGGAACAGGAAAGGTCTGAACCGCATTATTCTCAGGAAGAGATACACTATAACGAACAGGAAGAGGCTGGTGATCTTGACTTTGATATTGCTGCTGAAGCAGAAGACCGCGACTACCAACTGCCTTTTTCGACTCTTCTTGACTCAGTACCTGTTGCTGACCAGAGTGGAGAATATAAGAAGATTGAAAAGAATATTTCTGTTTTGGAGCAGACATTCAAGAGCTTTGGTGTTGACGCTCAAGTTGTCAAGGCGAGCTTGGGTCCGGCTGTTACCAAGTTTGAAGTTCAACCTGCTGTGGGTGTGAAGGTAAGTAAAATTGTCGGATTGACAGACGATATTGCTTTGGCATTGGCCGCGAAAGATGTAAGGATGGAGGCGCCGATTCCGGGGAAATCCTTAATTGGAATTGAAGTGCCCAATAGTACAGTCAGCACAGTATCATTTAGAGATGTGATTGATGCTCAGCCAAGTCATCCGGATAAAATTTTGGAAGTGCCTTTGGGAAGAGACATATCTGGTGTTGTACAGTCTGCTGATTTGACAAAGATGCCGCATTTGCTGATTGCCGGCTCTACTGGTAGTGGTAAATCTGTAGCTATTAATGGGATTATTACCAGCATTCTGATGAGAGCAAAGCCTCACGAAGTAAAAATGATGATGATTGATCCCAAAATGGTGGAATTGAATGTCTACAACGGGATTCCGCATTTGCTGACGCCAGTGGTTACAAACCCCAGAAAAGCAGCACAGGCTTTACAAAAGGTTGTTCAGGAGATGGAATTCCGTTATGAAAAATTTGCAGCAGCGGGTGTGAGAAATATATCCGGCTACAACGAGCTGGTGATTCAGAAAAATCTCGAGGATGGCGAGAACCGTCCGATTTTACCATTTATTGTTGTGATTGTTGATGAATTGGCTGACTTGATGATGGTGGCCAGCAATGAAGTGGAAGATGCAATCATTCGACTGGCACAAATGGCGAGGGCAGCGGGTATTCACATGATTCTTGCTACGCAGCGGCCAAGTGTTGACGTTATTACAGGAATTATCAAAGCGAATGTTCCGTCCAGAATTGCGTTTGCGGTTTCCAGCGGGACAGATTCCCGAACGATTATTGACAGTAACGGTGCAGAGAAGCTTCTTGGACGCGGAGATATGCTGTTTCTGCCTATGGGGGAAAATAAACCAATACGCGTGCAGGGAGCATTTATTTCGGATCACGAAGTGGAACGTGTAGTGAGCTTTGTGACGGAGCAGCAGGAGGCAGACTATCAGGAAGATATGATGCCTACGGAAGAAGCTGTTTCCGGAAGCAGTGAAAATCCTCAGGATGAACTATATGGAGAAGCAAAAGCACTTGTGATCGAAATGCAGACAGCAAGTATCTCTTTGCTGCAGCGCCGGTTCAGAATCGGTTATAATCGGGCAGCCCGTCTGGTGGATGAGCTGGAAGCCAATCATGTTATCGGTCCGTCTGAAGGCAGCAAACCAAGAAAAGTTTTTGTTGAAGTGGAAGAAGAGGAAGAGGTTCAACCGCCTGAACATGATCAAGATTATTAATTAAGAGAAATTGTTGTATCAGAGACCATGGGAGGAATTTCCGTGGTCTCTTCTTTTACACTAAAAAACAGAAGGGAAGCAGTATAAATTGCAGCAGCTAATAAGGGAGCTGTTCATTTATATGACTACAGCACTGGGAGCTATGCCAAATGGCTTTAAGCTTTCGAATGGCTCGTATGTAGATATCATGCCATTCTATAAACAGCTCGATTGATCTGAACAAAAGATATCTCCCTGAAATAAAATGAAAGATATACAGATAGAAATAAACAGTCTGAAGACTGTTTAGAAACCAGTAAGATAGACTGTTTAGATATTTCTAAGTTACCTGATTTTTCCTTTTTTATAAAATATTTCTTCTTTTTTTAGAGAAATCAACCTTAATCGAATTGCATTCCGCTCTATTTGCGGTATCATGTTTATAAGAGCATAAAAACATATTTTGGTTGGTAGTCCAAAAGCATAAATTGTCAGTAACCTTTCCTCCTTGGGGTGTCGGTTGTTCTTTTTTTCATTTTAAGAAGGAAGAATCATGGCACAGTCAGATAACAAGTGTAAAGACAGAAAAGAAAAGGCTGAATCTCAAGCATGTACAAAGAATGATTCAGAAAGAGAAGAAAAAAACTAGTTGTTATTACAAAAAGCACAGGCAGTCATGGCGGAACAGTACGAGGAATTGAGAATTGAAAAAAGCACGAGCGCAGTGAAAGAAGCTCTGAGGAAACGCAGCTTATTTTTTGAGAAGAAACAACAGAAGTGTCTGGAAAAAAGAAAAAGGTATTAGTTCTTGTTTGGAATAGTTTGTAAGGAAAAAATACGAGCTGCATGCTGTTTGGCGGGAACAGATAGATAAAATAGGGATAAGGGTGAGCGATATGAAGAGAAAAAGCGTCTTATATCTGGAAGTGGCAGAACAAATCAAAGCGGATATCCTAAATGGCAAATATCCTGTTGGTTCTCTGCTTCCGACAGAGTCAGAACTGGAAGAATTGTTTGAGGTTAGTAAAATTACGATTCGTCGGGCAATTGAAATGTTGGCAGATGAAGAGCTGGTGGAAAAGAAAAGTGGAAAAGGGACGACTGTTCTAAGTAATCGTCCATACAACAAATTATCAAAAGCAGGAACCTTTACAGAATATCTCCATGATTCAGGATTGGATATTATTAAAAAGAACTTTGATCTTGAGCTTGTGACTTTGTCAGAAGATATGGAAGCATACAAAGGACTGGGAAACAGCGCAGTGAAGTTTTCAAGGCTCTATCTGCTTGACAGCCAGCCCTATATCTATTTTGAATATCTGCTGCCAAGAGCACTGTCGGATGTGACTGTAGAACAATTCGAAACAGAATCACTCTATCGGATTCTTGATCAGCATCATATAGAGATTTATCGATTCGAGGATAGCTTTGAAATTATCCCGTTGACTCCCAAGCTGCAAAAAATCTTGAATACAGCTGAATCGTCAGGGCTGAAACGAATCCGCCGATCATTTGGTAAGAACGACCAAATTGTTGAGTTTTCTGAGGCTGTTTATAACACAGCCATGCATCCTTACGTGATTGAATATGAAGCATAAATAACAAAGGACTTACATGACAAAAATGTAAGTCCTTTGTTATTTGTTTCAATGGCTGGTAAGCAGTGTCTCCTATAGAATGAAAGGAAAAAGAAAATGGAGTGAGAAAAATGCTGCAAGTAAAAAATCTAAGTAAAACCTATGGAGATGAAATTAAATATAAAGCTTTAAAAGCCTTGAATCTTACTGTTGAGGATGGAGAATTTATAGGAATTATGGGACCTTCCGGAAGTGGGAAGAGTACATTTTTGAATTTACTGGCAACAATTGATCAGCCAACCTCAGGAACGATTGAACTAAATGGAAAAAATCCAAATGAATTGAATCAGGAGGCTATTGCTAAATTCAGAAGAAGAGAACTTGGTTTTGTTTTTCAAAGCTTTAACCTGATGCCGACCTTGACAGTGGAAGAAAATATTGTACTGCCGCTGACTTTGGATGGAGAAAAAATTTCGGTGATGAAGAAAAAACTGAGCAGATTATCAGAACAGCTGGGAATTGCGCCTTTGCTCAAAAAGAGAATTGCTGAAATTTCCGGAGGACAGGCACAGCGTGCAGCAGTGGCAAGAGCGATGATCCATCAGCCGCAGCTGCTGCTTGCAGATGAACCGACAGGGAATCTGGATACTAAGTCTTCCAAAGATGTTATGAAGCTGCTCCAACAGCTGAACAAAAGAGAAAAAGCGACAATTCTAATGGTGACACATGATCCGCTGGCTGCCAGCTACTGTCAAAGAATTGTCTTTATTAAAGATGGACAGCTGATTGGTGAAATTAGGCAGATGAATGGTCAGAAGCAGTTCTACAATGAGATTATGGTAAATTTGGCTAAGATTGAAGGTGTTGAAAATGAGTTTTAGTCAATTTGTTATCCGCAATACAATAAGAAATAAAAGGCTGTATATGGCTTACTTCCTGAGTACATTGTTTGCAGTGATGGTCTTCTTTACATTTACCGGTTTTGCGTTTCATCCTGCTTTATCAGATGGACTGAATGCGAGTGCAAGACAGGGGATGCTTGGTGCAGCAATTATTATTTATGCCTTTTCGTTTTTCTTTGTTTTATATTCGATGGATGTTTTTATTCAGTCCAGAAAAAAAGAATTTGGATTATTAATGATTCAGGGAATGAGTCCGAAACAGCTGAAGCGGATGATCTTTATTGAGAATCTGGTCATTGGTTTTTTTGCAACATTTATCGGCGGATTTGCGGGAATTGGATTTTCTCAGATTATTCTCCTGATCAGCAATCATTTAATTCATGTACAGCTGGCTTTCTATTTTCCGTTGCAGGCAATGCTGATTACGATTGCGGCATTCACACTTTTATTTTTTATGATAGCTTTTTTCATCCAGTTTCGTTTGCCAAAACTTAAGTTGCAAACCTTGCTGAAAGCAGGCGATTTAGGTAAAGGAATGATCAAAGGCTCTTTACTAAAAGGAATATTGGCAATTGTTTTGATTGGAGTTGGCTATGCAGTTGCATTGCTTGTACCGGGAATGATGGTTCCAGTTGTAATGATCCCAGTTATTTTCCTAGTTGTTGTCGGAACTAGATTCTTGTTTAACCAATTAAGTGTCTGGAGCATTGAGAAGTTAAAAAAAAATCAGAAAATCTTTTGGAAAAAGACCAATATGGTGATTTTCTCTGATTTGTCATTCAGAATGAAAGACAATGCACGTTCGTTTTTTCTTGTATCTGTCATTTCTACTGTTGCTTTTGCGGCAATCGGGACTCTTTACAGCTTTCAGCAAATGATTCTGGAGTCTGCAGCTAATGTCCCTTATGAATTTCAAATTTCTGGAGAAGAAATTAAAATTATGCCGACCAGCAATGAATTTACAGCACTTCTGGAAGAAAAAGGAATCCAGGTTGATCAGGCAGAGTATAGGCTTTACACAGATCAGAATCAGATTAACTATATTACAGAGAGCGACTACAATCAGCTGGCTAAAGTTGCAGACAAACCTCAAATCCAGACAAATGGACAGGCCGTTCAATTGGAATTTAAAAGTGAGTTTAATACAGGGAATCAGGCAACAAAGCTGACACAGGTGGAGATAGCAGGGCAGCAGATCCTGCCTGTGTCTAAAAGTGAAAAAGAGGAAATTTTACCAGCTTTTAATGCAACAGTAGTGGTTCCTGATACAGTAAATTTTGCTAAAATGACCTATACTAAAAGTGTTGTCTGGCAGCCAAAAGATGCTTCCAGAGAGGACTTGATTGCATTAGGGAAAACGCAGGAAGGCAACTATCTTTTTACTGCGAAAACCTCTATGACACAATCAATAATAGACGGTTATAAACCTATTTTGTTTGTCGGGATTTTTATCGGAATTGTTTTCTTTGTATCTGCAGGCAGCTTTTTGTATTTCCGTTTATACAGTGACATGGATGTCGATGTAGAGAAATTTAAAATGATTTATAAAATGGGACTGGCGAAAAAAGAGCTGAAGAAGATGATTAATCAGCAAGTAGGCATTTTGTTTTTTACGCCAATTATTGTTTCCGTGATACATGGAGCAGTAGCACTGACTGCAATGTTCCATATCTTTGGTCAGAGTATGCAGCTGGCAGGCTGGCAGGTATTGGGTGCTTTTGTTCTCATACAGATTGTCTACTATATGATTGCAAGAATTTTCTATTTTAATAAAGTATATAAACTGGTACAGTCTTAAAAATGACAGAGCGAGTCTGGGACAATAGTCCGTCCTCAAAAAGAAAACACGCTCGATTTTGGCAATAATCATCAAAATCGAGCGTGTTCTTTCTTTTTTACGTGTCTTCCTCTCCATATATTTTCCCAATTTCCT
>NZ_JADOEP010000012.1:32992-121158 GCF_016745275.1 Enterococcus sp. BWB1-3 | reverse complement strand
GTGCGAATACTAAATGATACTTACATTTCCAGACAGTGTGTGATAAACTTTCGTTAGCCTTTTTCATAGAGGTGCCTCCTTAACTTTTGATGTGGTGGTCGGGAAACCAACTTCATCTTATCAATTTAGGAGGCTTTTTTACTACCACGCTGGAAGCTCTCAAGAACCCCCAGCATAGCTGGGGGTTTTCAGAACATACAAAAAGAGCAGATATTGACAATTCAAAGCCAATATCCGCTCTTTTACACGTTAATAAACAATCCCCAAAAGTGCTGTTACTCATCTTTAGGAATTATTTTTCCATAATAATTAGGGGGACCAAATAAATGATGGATCATCCCCATAATGTCCTGTCTCATTAATGCTGTGTTGGCAGATTGATAAAGCGGTACGACACCGGCTTCTTCCAGCAATGTATGTTCTGCATCAATCAGCACTTGCCAGCGCTCCTTTGGCTTCGCAGACAATTCTCCGGCTTTTTGCAGTAATTCATTATAAATTGAACTGTTATAGCCTGAATGATTATGAAATGAATCGCCTGCGTAATTATTCAAATAAGTGGTCGGATCTTGAAAGTCAGGACCAATTCTTGTTAACAGCAAATCAAAATCCTGATTACTTTCACGATCAAGCAAGCTCTTTTCAGGAAGCAATGATATATTTACCGTCAAGCCTTCAAAATTTTCTTCCAGGCTATATTGGATATATTCTGTAATTTTTTTGTTTTCATCCTGATCTGAGGCCAGCAAATCAATAGTAAATTCTTTTGTTTCTGATTCAGAGAGTGCTTTTTTCCACAGTTTCTGGGCATTTACTTTATCGTAAGAAGTCAGAATGCCGCTTTCCTCCCTAAAATCTTCTTCTGATTCAGGATTTCCGACAAATTCAGCAGCCACAACTCCTCCGGCAACTCTGGAATCATTATCCAAAATTTCATTGACAATGTGATCTCGGTCAAGTGTACCCAGGAATCCAGTTGTGTTGTATAATCTGGATCATTTTTATACTGTTTCGCAAACTCACCGGATAACACCGCTCTGTCCAGCTCGTTATTTTCGTACAGATCGACAGCCAAATTAGTTTCTTTCACTACCTGAATATTTACTTTATCAACATTTGACTGTTTAGAATTCCAGTACAAGTCGTTTTTGCTGTATGTCCATTTTTGATTTCCATGCTCCCAGTTTTCGAGAACATAGGGACCATTATATAAAAGATGATTGGCATCTATTCCATAATTATCCCCTTGCTCGTTCACATAGCTTTCATTTAAAGGAAACCATGTCGGAAATGTCATAACAGAAGTAAAATAGGCAACCGGCGCTTCAAGTTCGACTATAAGTGTATAGTCGTCTGGAGCAGAAACCCCTAATTCCTCCGGCTGTTTCACACCTCCCAGAATGGCTTCAGCGTTTTTAATATCCATCAGTAGAAATGAACTTGGCGAAGCATAATTGGCATCCACCACACGCTGCCAGGCATATACAAAATCATGGGCTGTTACGTTCATCCCATTGGACCATTTTGCATTTTTTCTCAGCTTCAAGGTATAGGTTAGACCATCTTCACTGATTTCAGGAAGCTCTTCTGCAACACCGGGAATAATTGAATCATCGGCATCCAGATTAAACAACCCTTCCATTACCTGAGTGATGGCAATAAAACTGCCGCCGTCCAGTGCATTTCCAGAATCCATAGAAGAAATCTCGTTGATTTCCATCATATTAATAATTTTATCCGGACTTGCTTCATTTTCTTTTTGAGAATCTTTTTTTGTTCCTCCACATCCGGAAAATAATAAAAACATGCCCATGATCATAGTCGCTTTAATAAGTTTGCTAACTGCTTTTTTCATTTTTCTCAAACCCCTATTATTTGCTTTATTGTATTGAAAGATCTGTTTAATTAATTTGATTCATTCGACTCTCCACATCGTCTAAGTAGACAGATAGCTCTTCTTCAGTAAGATAAGGAACTCTGCCATAAAAAACATGATCAATTACCTCTACACCATTGGACTGGAACATCCATTCTGACGTGAGAAGCTTAATTGCCTGATCGATTGGAGTCAGCTCGCTGTTTTCATTTTGAGGCTGACCAGTTGGAGTGAAAAATAGTGCCCGTTTCCCGTTAAATCGTTTTTTGGGTTCATCATCTTCAAAACTATAAGCAAATCCATGGGCAAATACACGATCAACATAACCTTTCATTATAGCCGGCATACCATTCCACCAAATCGGGAAAATATAAATTAGTAAATCACTCTCAAGTATCAGCTGTTGTTCTTTAAGAACATCGGTAGGATAGTTACTATTTTCACGAATGAATTTTCCTTTTTCTACATGAATAGTTTCCGCCCTGCTTAAAATCGGATTGAAGTTCATTTTGTAAAGATCACGAACCTCCACCTGATGACCATTCTTCTCTAAAGTCGATTTCGTTCGATCTAAAACTGCCTTGCTAAAACTCACCTCTCTTGGATGAGCGTAGACAATCAATGCTTTCATTTCGTTATCCTCCTCTTGTTTGATTTCTTTATCATTATAGCAAAACTTATTGGAAATCGCTTATATTGAATGTTTTTTCACAATGATTATGAGAAAACTGACATAAATAGAATCCTGCAATGGTTTATCAAAGGCTTTTAGTTTGCTCTGTCCAATTTTGTTATTTTAGATGGCATAATTTTTATTTCGATGAATTGTCGAGCGGGTTACACTGGTCAAATCCTTAATAGTTGTAATTAAAAACCACTAAAAAGCATGTTCCTTTGATTTGAAAACAGATAGCACAGTTTTTAGAATTTTTAGTATTTGTAGAGTACATTGATGGTTTTCCTTTATATACACCTTTTCTTTAGCTTGTTAAATTCCTCATAACCGACGTTCTTTACCCAACAAAAGAGTCCTTTATACTGAACCTTGGATGACTTATCCAAGACCAGTAAAAAGGACTGCCAAATGGATAAGTATAGAACAAATTCAGCATTTAAATAAATGGTTTTCAATCATAATTCTAAAAGAGTTGCCAACTTCGATTCAAGAAAAGATTGCTCACTTTAACCATTATCAGGAAAAACTCAAATTTACCAAGGTTTTGCAGATTTTTCTTTATGGAGTTCACGAAGAAAAAGAAAGCTTTCGTGAAATGGATACAACCTTTGTTTTCGACTAAATACTGCCATTTTGATACAGTTTAAAATGGTCATTTTTTTGATATTTCTTTTCATTTGACGAACATAGGTTCTGATGTTATTCTTTTAAAGAAATAAAAATAACAGAGAATGAGAGGTAAAATAATGAAATTTGACATTTCTTTGAATTTTGATGGGCAATGTAAGAATACACTCGCTTTATACCCAACTGTTTTTAAAGCTGAGGTTCAGGATTTTAAAACAGTTGAACTGTTACTGGAAAACTAAAAATTTCCAGCAGCTGATAATAATAAACAAAAAGTGATGTACACGAATCCTAGAATAGGTTCAAACATTGTAATGTTTAATGATATTCCGTCAACTAGTATTTTGATTTGAGACAATGACATTGCACCACCTATAGGTTCTTACAATCAAAATGAACTTCGACGAATGTTTAATAAACTTAAGAGTGGTAGAATTGTAAAAATGGAGCTTCAGCAAATATTTTGAAATGGGTTGTATGGTATAGTGACAGATAAATTTGGGGAAACTTGGTAATTTTCTCGTTATAATTAGCGGTACCAATGGAACGAATAAAAGGATTCACCAAGAATACTTTAGTAAGAATAACAAAGAAGGAGTGACGACAATTGATATCCTGGAAAAAAGAAATAATAATTCCTGTAAATATCGAGATTATTTGGACTTTATTTGATATAGAGAACATGAAACGTATTATGCCTCAAGTGATTGAGACAAAAGTTTTAGAGAAAACAGATGGGATTGTTGGCAGTACCTATGAGCAAACTTATCAAGAGGGGAAAAGAGTAGAAAAATACATCGTAACTGATTTGGAACATGAAGATACCCCTGAAAGAAAGCATAATAAGTCAGGATTTACTCTTGCCAAAATGTTTGAAATTGAAACTTCTTTTACACTGATAAAAATAAGTGAAAATGAAACAAAATTCTTATATAGCGGTCAAAATAAAGGAACGAATTTTATTGCACGTTGTATGGTAAAAATGATGGGAAATAAGAAGAATGAGCAAGTGGTTACTGATTTTATGGAACGAGTAAAGACTGAAGCATTAAAAGATAAGACTGGTGGAAAATAATGAATATTTTAGCAATTATTAGTGCAGGTATATTAGCTTTTGGGGTAGGTGCACTTTGGTACACAGTCCTTTTTGGAAAAACTTGGAGGAAAGAGCTTGGAATTACTGAGGAACAAGTTGAAGAGGGCGACAGCGGATTTTTTCCTATGTTACTGTCGTTGTTAATTGAAATAGTGATAGCATTTTTAGTTATCTACACAATCAGCAAATTACAATTACCTGTTTTTACATCAGGGCTGTTAATTTCAAGTATTGCAGTGTTTTCAGCATTGAAAAACTATATATTTGAACAAAAGTCATTAACACTGATTTTAATCAATGAGGGCTATAAGACCGTTTGCATTATGATTATGGCTGCATTCTTTTACTTTTTTGGCTAAAAATTATTAATCAGCTATACGAAAGGCTGTTGAATCACTAACGGTCCAACAGCCCTTTTAATGTGTGGGACTATGACATAAGTATGTCTGAGTCCCCTAAAACCGAATAAATGGTGTTCCAGTCTTTGTATAATCCAAGCATTCATAAGAAGTGTAGGAGCGAAGCCCCCCACGCTTCGAGGATCGGAACGAAGTCCTTCAATTCTTAGTGGCTCTGCCATTTAGAAATTGATGAGATCGAAACGAAGTGTAGTGTAGTGAGAACCACAGACGCAGAAAAACGGATACAGCGTAATATTTTGTCTCAAGAATCGTTAGAACCGTAGAGGTAGCAGCTCTCTTGAAAATAAGTCGAATGATACTGAAACTATGGTATGTTTCATACGTAGAAGTTGATATGATCGAAGCACAGCGTAGTGTATCCATTCTCAGCTATTCATTCTATGAATAGTGTTCCTTGACAATTTTCGGATATTCCGACTTATTGACATAAATCACTATGATTGACTTGTCAGAGTAGATGATCCATGATACCTACTTGGTTCTTAAGGAAGAATATTTTTGCTCCTGCGGTTACTCGTCGCATGAAGACCTTTGCTCCTGCGGTTACTCGTCGCATGAAGAGCTCTGTCACAACCTCACAGTAATTTAATTCCTTTCTTTGATTATACATGTTGATCAAATAATATTTTGTGCCCATCTGGATCTTTAATGAAGAAATAACCTGCATTCTCCCCATCCAATGATGCTCCTAATTCCAAAGAGTACCCTTCTTTTTCTATCTTGCCAGCAATTTTTCGAATATCCTCCATCCCGTCCTCTGTTTCTTTATTGGCATTCCACTTTGGATTAAAAGTAAGAAAACTTTCATCGAACATCCCTTGGAACAATCCAATTCTTGCCTCTCCATTTTGCAATACGCACCAATTTTGTTGCACATCTCCACTTACTTGTTTAAATCCTAACACCTCATAAAACTTCATAGAAGCATGTAAGTCTTTTACAGGGAAACTAACTGAGAAATTACCTAACTTCATAAACTATCTCTCCTTTTTCGATCACTTAATCTAAAAATAAATAACAGAGATATTTTTTGATAGTGTTATTACTCTGTTTTTTATCTCAGTGAACAATATTTTACATTTTCCGAATTAAGTTTACCAGTCTCTTTTTTCAATTACAAGAAATAAAATTGCTATTTACTGATATAAATTCAGTGCCCTTTAAATACAACAGTAACACCAATTTTTGACAAACAAAAAAGTTCAAATTCTGCTAACAAAGTAGAAATTCGAACTTTCTTCTATTTTAACTTTAGTATTACTGGCTTTTAACTTCTTCTTTTTGCTTTTGCTGACACTCCTGACAAATCCCATGAAACGTTAGCCGATGATCTTTCACAATAAAATGATATCGTTGCTCAACAATTTCTTCGACTGCTCCAAGCAAATCCTCTTCCACCTCTTCAATATTCCCGCACTCAAGACATAAAAGATGGTGATGAAAGTGTTTGGCACCTTCTTTTCTCAGATCATACCGGGCAAGTCCATCATTAAAACTCACCTTATCTATCACTTTGATATCTGTTAGGATTTCGAGCGTTCGATACACGGTAGCCAGACCAATCTCTGGGCTTTTCCGCTTAACTAAAAAATAGATTTCTTCTGCAGACATGTGGTCTTTTTCGTTTTCAAGCAGAACGAGTAAAGTCGCTTCCCTCTGAGGAGTCAGTTTAAACCCAGATTCATGTAGTTGTTGTTTAATTTTTTTCAAAGCTGTCATAGAAGCCATAAAAAAACCCCTTATTTAAAATAATTATAATCTAGAATAAGTTTCTATTTAACTAAATAATAATTATTATAAATTAATTTAGATACATTTGCAAGTGATTCTCAATTAGGATGCTGTTCTTTTGTTTCTTCCAACAAAATCGTAAAGCCTTTTTCTTGTTTTACTTTTTTAGCTTTTAACAAACTGCCCAGGGCTCTTTTGAATTGACCTTTGCTAATACCGAAATATTGCTTAATTTCTTCCGGATCTGATTTATCAGTAAATGGAATTTTTCCATCTGCAGATCGTTCCAAAAAAGTCAGAAGCATCGCAGCATCATCACTAATTGCTTCATGTGCTCTAGGTTTTAACGAAAGATTCAGTATGCCATCCGGTCGGATACCAATAACTCTTCCAGCTATTTGTTCACCCAGACGCGGTTCCCGGTACCTTTCAGAAGGATGGATAAAACCCAATTTTAAATCATCTGTTAAGATATAAGTACCTGCCATTTTCAGACGAAAAACGGTACCAGTAATATTTTTATTTTTCAATTCATCTGTTCCAGGCTGAGACAATGCTTTAAAATACGTTTCATCTGCCAGCTGTCCCCATATTCTTCCCTTTTCATCTACTCTAAGTGAAACCATTAAGCGATCTTCTTTTTTAGGCCAAAGTTCTTTCATCGTTGAAAGATCATCCATAGAGACAACAATATCTTTGTCCTTCAGCCCGATATCAACAAACACACCTAAATCTCTCCTGACCCCGGTCACTGTTCCAAAAGCATAATTATCCACTCTGCTCTCAGGAACAGCTGTAGTCATCACTGTTTCCTGTTTTTGATTCAGGTAGCCAAACCCTTCCACTGCTTCTCCCAGCTGATGTTCGCCTTCTTCTTTTGCAAGGCGGAAAGTAACACCATTTTTTTGTAAAAAGTAATGGGTATCATTTTGATCAATAACCAATGCAGTAAAAATATTTCCTATTAATTCATTCATTTTCTTTTTCATCCTATCTGTTTTAAAAAATCAGTCTCAGTAACGCAATTGTTACTATTCCTGTAATAACCGTGCGCATTAAATCCTTAGTTCTGACCGCTACCAATAATGTTGGGATACAACTGACAGCCTCCAGTACTTTTAGTGTAGGAAAACTGCCCTCTTTATAAGTCAGCATACTTTGTAAAAGCAAAGCTGTTAATATACAAATGGGAAGATAGGACAGGAATTTTAAAAGCCACTCCGGGAAATCCATTTTCTTTGTCAAAATAAATGGAACAATACGCGGAATCCATGTAACCAGGGAACATCCCAAAATCGTCATAAGCACATAACTATTCATCATGAGTTACTGCCACCCCCACTCCGCAGCCAATCAAGGTTGCTGCGATAACTGAGACCTCTGGTGAAGAAAATTTCATCAATACATATAATGATACACAGACGGAAATTAATACAATAATCGTCTGCTTCGTCTTTTTTTTGATGACAGTATCCACCTGAAGGACAAACAGTCCGGCAAACATAGCCACTAAAGCAAAATCCAGACCCAACACATAAGGATCAGGTATCCAGTTCCCCAGAAGTGCACCGACAACTGTTGAGAGTATCCATGTAAGATAAGCCGTAATATTCAATCCATGCGTCCAGGCTGAAGTAATCTTATGATCATTGGAAATCGCTGTCATTAAGACACCATAAGATTCATCCGTCAGCAGACTGCCAATTCCCACATTGGTTACTAAGGGTTCCTCTTTAAAATGACTGGCTACAGACATACTCATTAAAAAATGTCTTAAATTTACCAAAAATGTGGTTAAAACAATTGCTGAAATGGGGGCCTGAATCGCCAGCATCCCGCAAATAATAAATTGAGCACTGCCTGCATATACCAGTATCGACATCAAAGCGACCTGAATTACAGATAAACCAACACTCTTCCCTACAACTCCCGCTGCAATGCCAATTCCTGCATACCCAAGTACAGTTGGCAGACAAGCATGGAATCCTTCCCGAAATGTTTCATACTTCTTCTTTGCCATCCAAAGAATTCCTCCCCTTTTGTTTAATCTATTTGTCTCCTTAATAGAACAAGAGTCCGGAAGAGAATATCTTCCAAACTCTTTAAGCCCTTATGAAACAGAATACTACGTGTTTTCTTACCAAGTACAGAGGTATCTTAATCATACTTGGTTCTCATAAAATTTTTTTAGCCTGATACTTTTTTATACAAACCATTGCTGGAATCAGTTCCCTGCATTTCTGGAGGCATTTCCTTTGAACCAGCCCGTTTGTGCATTGATCGTCACTAAATAAGTACCATCTGTTCTATACAAATTATAGTAACCTTGTCCGTTTACGATGCGGGCAGGCTCCAAATAATAGCCGCCCTCTACCATATAGCCGCGTTCAATACATGTTGCAATTACTCGTTCCTTCACACCCGCTGCCCATATCCAAGCCGCATTTCCGGTATCAGCAACATCAGCCGGATTTACAGTATAGACAGGGGCTGTATAAACACCATTACTATCAGCTGCTGAAAATCCGCTGCTGTCAACAGCCGTATTAACATTTCCGGCAGTATTGTTCGCAGCTGCAGAGTTTGCTTCGTTCGAAACTTCAGTTTGGCTGTAAACTTCAACATTTGCAGCTTCAGTCTCAACTGCAGCTGAGGCTGCGTTTTGCTGAGCTGCATTATCTGCATCAAGGGCTGCTTTTGCCTTTGTCAGCTTCTCTGTTAATGGCTTTTTCAACGCTTCATTCTTAATTTTATCTACTTCTGCAACAGCAGCTGCATAAGTTTCGTCCGATAATATCGCACGTGCCTGATCATCTTTATAAATTGCGTCAACTGCACTTTTAGCATTTTGTAATTGATCATATTGCGATGTTGCACCATCGATTGCCTGATTGATCAATTTTGAAAATCCGTCTGTTCCAGTCTCTTTTTTCAATGTTACTTCTTTATCTGCCGCAAGGGGCTGTTCTTTGTAACTGTCTCCAGTAATTGCTGTCGCAGTAAAAAGAGTATTGACATCTTTAATTGTTGCTTGTTTAGATTTCACCTTTTCAAGCAATTTATTTAGATTTTCATACTCATTATCTTCTTTTAATTTTTCTATATTTGCTTCAATCGACTCTGTACTTACAGAAACCATATCAGGTTTCAAATAGAGCTGATTATCATCTAAGAAGTAGCTCTTTAGTGAAGCTTTTGTTTCATCAGCCAGCTTTTCTTTTGAAGAAGACTGTGTTGTCTCCGGAGAATCTTTCGTCTGATTTTGACTGTAATACCAGCCTCCTGCCCCCAGCACCAAAACGGCCGCTGTTGCTATAGCAATCGGAAGTTTCTTTTTGGGCTGCTTTGGAGGTTTCTGACGGTTAGCTGCTTCAGTAGCTCTTTTCTTCTTTGGACGTTCTGCTTTATCAAGATCAGCAAATTGAGATTGCGGACGTCTTTTAGGTCCCAGTTCAGTAGGTAATACATCCGTTTCCTTAAAAAAGATCGGTGCCTGATCCATTTCTATTTCTTCCGGCTTCTTGCTTTTTGAAGGGATGAACGGTTCTTTGACTTTGGATTTTTCGACAGATAGACTCTCTTCTGCAATAGAATCATCGATTTGTTCTTTCTCTTCAAAAACCCCATCTGTCTCCAATAGATTCACTGTATCGGCTTCAACGATCGGATCGTTGAACGATAGTTTATCGTCTTTCTCCTGATTTCCTTTTAAAGCTTCTTCATTTTCAACAGATTCATCAGAAATTTCCGAAACAAATTCGAGGTCTGTATTTCCTTCAAGCTTCCTTTTCTCTGCTGCTTCGACTTCCCTTTTGTGTGCTTCTATATAGTCTTTCAAAGTTGCAGTATCTGATAGTTCCGAAGAAGGCTCTACTTCATCTTCAACTCCCTGATTGTCTGGTTGCTCCTCTAATTCATTTGAAAGAGATTCATCCTCATCGACAACCTCAGAAAGAAGTTCCGGGGAATCTTTTTCCTGAACTGAAGGGGCTTCTTCAATACTTTCCTCATCAGACGGTTCTTTTTCAATTATTTCTTTATCAGCATCAACAGGAGTTGCATCCTTGCTGCCCAAGCTTTGCTGCTCATTGAATAAGTCCATTACATGACCAATACTAAGGTCTTTCAGATCAGCCCATTCAATATTTTCATTTTCCTCAGCAGTTGAGAAATTTGAAGAAGAATCTTTAAATAAATGTTTCTGATTTTTTTGCTCTGTATTTTCTTTCTTTTCCTGGTCAGCGGCTTCCTTTGAAAGTTTGAATCCACACTCAGGGCATGTTTGTTCTTTATCATCAACTTCATTTCCGCAATTCGGACAATGCATTGTCATTTTTTCGCCTCACATTCTACTCTACCAAGTAAATCTAATCTATCACAAAATGCGTGTTGTTCCAATATGTACAAGTTAACTTTTATGTTAAGTTTTATTAAAACATTTTGAAAAACAGCTCTTTTCGTATGCTTCGAAAAGAGCTGTTAAATAGAAATGACTCATTCACTTGAGCAGTTTCAAGTCAGAACTGTTTTCAAAATCTTTTTTATTCCAAGAAATCTTTCAGTTGTTTTGAACGTGACGGATGCCTTAATTTCCGCAATGCTTTTGCCTCAATCTGACGAATCCGTTCTCTTGTTACACCAAATACTTTCCCAACCTCTTCCAGTGTCCTTGTACGACCGTCGTCAAGACCAAAGCGAAGACGAAGAACATTTTCTTCCCGGTCAGTCAAGGTGTCCAAAACATCTTCCAATTGTTCCTTTAGAAGCTCATAAGCAGCATGCTCAGCTGGGCTGGTTGCATCCTGGTCTTCGATGAAATCACCCAGATGAGAATCATCTTCTTCACCAATAGGCGTTTCAAGTGATACTGGTTCCTGAGCAATTTTCAAAATCTCACGAACTTTCTCTGTTGGAAGATCCATCTCAGCACCGATTTCTTCCGGTGTTGGTTCTCTTCCCAAATCCTGAAGGAGCTGACGCTGAATTCGGATCAGTTTATTAATCGTTTCAACCATATGAACCGGAATTCGGATTGTTCTTGCCTGGTCAGCAATTGCACGAGTAATTGCCTGACGAATCCACCAGGTTGCATAAGTAGAAAATTTAAACCCCTTGCGATAGTCAAATTTTTCTACAGCTTTCATCAATCCCATATTTCCTTCTTGAATTAAATCAAGGAACTGCATACCGCGTCCGACATAACGTTTAGCAATGGAAACTACCAAACGCAAGTTAGCCTCTGCCAAGCGTTGTTTTGCTTCCTGATCGCCTTCTTCTATTTTCAACGCCAACTCTACTTCTTCTTCAGCAGTCAGTAATTGAACACGCCCGATCTCTTTCAGATACATACGTACCGGATCGTTGATTTTAACTCCTGTTGGGGCAGATAAATCTTCCATTTGAGCTTTGGTCGCTTCTTTTTCGTCTTTTTTCAAACTGTGTTCACTTGGGTCGCCATTTTCATCCACTACACTTATCCCTGCATCTTCAACTTTTTGAATCAGTTTTTCCATTTCATCTGCATTCAGTGTAAAAGGTGTTGCAAGCGTATTTGACAAGTCGTCATAAAAAGCTGTGCCTTTCGGCTTCTTTTCTTTAATGAATTTTGCAACGGCCGCTGCGTATTTTTTTTCTGTTTCTTTTTCCATGAAAGAAGGCCCCCTACATTTTTACATACTTAGTTATTATATAACATTTGCTGTTGGTTTGTTAATCATTTTCTATTTAAATTATCTGGTTTTTTGTCTTTTTTGCGCCAGTTTAATTAATTCCAGTGACAATTCATCCACTCGGGTTCTATTTCCCATATGCAATGCTTCCTGTTTTTCAAAATTCTTCTGTTGAATTTCCAGATCAATCACTGAGTTTTCAATCACTTTCAACAGATCTTCCAGTTCCCTTTCAGATCCTTCTTCAGACAGTTCCTGATAGGAAATATCAATAACCAGATTGCGCAACTCTTCCTGCTGCAGGTATTCTAAAAACTGAGCGAGCACAAACTCAGGATAAGTTGACAAAAAACTGTCAATCAGCAAATACAATTCCTGATAGCTTGTATGCACGAATGAGAACGCTTCGTTTTGCTGAAGCGCAGCTCGAATATTTCCTTCGTTCATGATCCGGTACAGCAGCATCCGCTCTGCTTTTTCCACTCGAGAAAGTTTTTTTTTCGTTGGAGCTGGTGCTGCCGTCTCATCCATAATTGGAAAAGACTCGTCAAAGTTTTGTGCTGACTGCTGTTGTCTCTTCTCACGGGATGAGTGCCGCTTCTCTGCTTCTATCAGCCGAAGCTGTTCTTCCAAACTGTGAATGGAAAGATGAAATTCCTCAGCCAGCTGGTTCAGATAACGATCCTTTTCCAGCGGAGAATCCACGGAGGATAATTCCATAAGCATTGTATTTACATAATCAAGCTGCTCTTTTTCATTGTTCATATTACGAGTCAGCTTGTGATAACGCATTTTAAATGAAACAACTGTTTCTCTTCCATGAAGAGCCAACTCTTTAAAAGCCTCCGGACCATATTTTCGCAGATAATCATCTGGGTCAAGTTTTTCCGGAATATTTACAATACTTAATTGGAATCTGCTGTGCTCACTTAAAAGAGACACTGCACGATTTGTTGCTTCTATTCCCGCCTTGTCACCATCATAACACAGCACAAGCTCTCCGGCAGCACGTTCAAGCTGTCTAATCTGCTCATTCGTTAAACTGGTCCCCATAGAGGCTACACCGCTTTTTATCCCTGACTGCCACGCAGCAATTACATCCATAAATCCTTCGAACAGGAAGACCGTATTTTCTTTTCGAATCTCTTTTCTTGCAAGATTAAAGTTAAACAAAGTTTCCCGTTTATTAAACAGCTTCGTTTCCGGACTGTTCAGATATTTAGGCATATCCTCACCGGAAAAATCCTCTGTCTGCAACAATCTTCCTGAAAATGCAATAATCTTTCCTTTTGCATCAGAGATTGGGAACATAATCCTTTGATAAAACCGATCTAAAAACTCGCCGCTTTCCCGCTGAATAAACAATCCTGTTTCCTGAAAAAGCGAGTCGGAAATTTTTTCATTTGAAAAAACCTGACTGAGAAAGTCTCTTTTTTGAGGAGCAAAACCAATCTGAAATTCTTCAATGATTTCTTTAGTCAGTCCCCGTTCCAACAAGTAGTTCAATGCAGGTTCGCCAATTTGGGTATTCAACAAAACATGATGATACAACGCAGCTGCTTTTGTATGTAATTCTAAAAGCTGGCGACGTTGCGGATCTCTGTCCTGCACATTTCCTTCGATATGTTCAGATAAATCAATCTGCAGCGGAATTTGTTCCATGTCTGCAATTTTCTGTACAGCTTCCGGAAAACTAACACCCTCAATTTCCTGTATAAAGTTAAAAACAGATCCGCCTTTTCCACAGCCAAAGCAATGGTAAATTTGTTTATCCTCTGCAACTGAGAATGAAGGTGAGCGTTCCTCATGAAACGGACATAGGCCCATGTAGCTCTTACCGGATTTCTTCAGTTGGACATACTGTCCTACAATCTCAACAATATTTGTACGCTGTCTTACCTCATCAATTACTTCCTGAGGTATTCTTTGTGCCATGTTCCTCACCTCCAAGAACAGAAAAACATCTTCATGTGAATAGTCGGTAAAAAGACGCACTGATCTTTTTTCAGTACGTCTTAAAATGACACAGTTACACATCATTCATTGTATCACAAAATTCTTTTATTTCAAGTATTTAGCGCCTTCGTAATTCTGTAAAACAAGGGATTTTCTTTACCTTCTATACCTTCGAACTACAAATCTTTTACGGTTAAGCCGTTTTTCTTCATTGTGTACAGCCCAATCATCGTACGAACGATAATATTTAGAACCATCATAACAATAAAGATCGGCAAAGTAGTACTTGTTAAGAAGCCAACCTCCAAAATATGGTGAAACAGCATCGCAGCTACATAAATTCCGCAAATGGTTGTAACAATTAAGAAAATTCGTAAGCGATTTAATGGTAAACATGCTCGAACCACCGCCATACAGCTAATTCCAATTAACAAATAATACATCAATGTAGTCGTATCCAATTGATTAATTCCCTGATTTTGAGCAATCAGATAAACAGCAACAACATTGATAACAACAAGAACTGCATTCACCGAGGCATTCCTAAGCGAAGTAGGTAGAAATTTACCATTAATTTTTCTTTTATCCCCTTCAAAAGACAGGAAAAATGCCGGATACCCTTCGATTGCCAAATCAATCAAAGTGATTTGTATAGGGATAAAGGGAAAAGCAATTGTCGTTAATGCACAAATAACTGATAAAATCAGTGAATAAATGGTTTTGATAAAGAAGACGCTGGCAACTCTGGTTACATTGTTCACTACACGGCGTCCTTCAAATAGCACGTCCGGCAGTGTAGTGAAGTCAGAATCCAACAGTACCAAATTAGAAATTTGTCGAGTTGCCCCGTCCCCTTCTGCCATGGCAATACTGCAATCAGCCTCACGCAAAGCCAAAACATCATTTACTCCGTCCCCAGTCATGGCGACGACATGATCATTCGCTTTTAATTCCCTTACAATCGTCCGCTTTTGCTGAGGAGAAACTCTACCGAAAATGGTATATTCATGAACAGCTCGTCGGACCTCTTCTTCTGTCTTTTTAGTTGATAAATCCACATATGACTCATAACCGTGCAGTCCGGCACGCCGTGCAATATTGGAAACTGTAATCGGGTTGTCTCCTGAAATTACTTTTAAATCTACCCCCTCTTCACGAAGATAGGCCAAGGTTTCATTTGCGTTCTGACGAATCGGATCGTCAATCTCAAATAGCGCCAAGGGTTCCAACGGCGGCAATTCACCATTGTCATTTAAAACACCATCAGGAGAAATTCCCATCATTAATGTGCGGTAGCCTTGTTCCTGAGCTTCAAAAACTTCTTTTGGCAGACGATCTTTTGGAAATAGTTTCTCCGGTGCCCCAAGTGCAACAATTCCTATCTCATTAAACTGAACAGCTCCCCATTTTTTTTCCGATGAGAAGGGCAGTGTTTTTACTGCACCATATCGATTGGATATCTCAAAATGATTGCGAATTGCCTGCATAGTAATATTGTTGTCTGTACTTTCAGCCAGATAACTGCCAATAATCAATGGAAAACTGTCACTAAATGTTGAATGCAAAATTGCAACTTTTTGGACACTCATTTTCCCTTCAGTGATTGTTCCTGTTTTATCCAGACACAGGGTATCTACGTGTGCCAGTGTTTCCACAGCATACATATCCTGAACCAAAATCCGTTTTTTTGCCAGTTTAATAACACCGGTAGTTAAAGCAATACTTATCAGCAGAACCAGCCCTTTTGGCAGCATCCCCAACAATGCTGCAGCAGAAGCAACAACAGACCCTTTCATTCCAGACTCTCGAATAAAATAGCCTTCGATAAATAAAATAATTCCCAATGGAATAATAACAAAACTGGTGAATTTTGATACTTTGCGAATTGACTGAATCAGCTCTGAACGAATAGGTTTATGTACTTTCGCTTCTGAAGTGATTTTAACGGCATAATTATCAGCACCTACGTGAATAACCTGCGCATAGACTTGTCCGCTTGATAAAAAACTTCCGGATAACAGCACATCTCCATCCGTTTTCTCGATTAAATCAGATTCACCTGTCAGTAAGGCTTCATTAGCTTCTGCTTTTCCATCAATTACTTTCATATCAGACGGCACTTGTTCTCCCGCAGAAATAAGAACAACATCGTCCATAACTAGTTCTTTTGTACTGATTGACTGTCGTTTGCCATCCCGAATAACTGTGACATTTTCTTTCGCCACAATAGAAAGTTTTTGAACTAAATTACGTGCATGTATTTCCTGATAAATACCCATGGTCATGTTGACTAAAATAATGGCTAAAAAAGCCAGATTGGAATATGCGCCCACTGCAAGTAAACAAAGTGCAATCCCGAAATTTAAAAAATTAAATAGTGTCATGACATTGTCATAGATAATATCTTTGGTAGTTTTTGCTACATTTTCTTCATAATCATTTTGAAGCCCTTGCTGTTTCCTGCTCTCAACTCCCTGAGAACTCAACCCTTTTTTCATTTCAAATTGATCTAGTGACACAAAATCCCTACTTTCCTACTCATTGCTAAAAAACACATCCTCTTTAGTTTACTTGTTCAAAGAAAGAACTGCAAGAAAATCCCCAAAAATAATCCTTGAGGATTTATTCTTTAGAATTTAAATGAGCTGATTCTTTTTGTGAACAACATTCGTTCTATAATACCTGCTCCACTGGTCAGCTGAACCAGTGGATAAAGTTTTGATTCATTTTAACAATATCTGCATAAAACATGTTCCCGCCATTCCTATAAAGAAATCCACCGTTGTGAATAATTGACTGCAAACGATAGTAGCGATAGGTTTCTTCATTTTCATTTCCTAGTAAAGGCGATAGAAATTCCCTTGAATACTCTTCAGATAAAGCCATTGTATTCTTACCTCCGCGTTCCTTTACAAATCGAATGTATTCCAAACCATAATTATAAGCCTGGACAGCGGTCCATAAATCATTTCCCGCCTCTCTATTTTGTTGAATGGCTTCAGCAAGAAATTTCACGCCGTATTCAATGCTTTCCTCTGGATTATCAATTACTGACTGCTGGCCGTAGACACTTTCACTGCTTTGCATCAAATCAACAGAGCGGCCTTTTGACTCTGTATAGATTATGGCCAAAATCAACTGCTTATATTCTGGAATCCCCATTTGTTCAGCTGCAAGTTCAACCTGTTCCTCATACTGTGCAACCTGCTGCACGTTTTCTCGAATCTTATAGCCTAAAATAATGACTGTGATCGTTATCAGCAGTAAGAAAAAAACACCCAATTTTTTTATGATTTTCATATTCTATAAATTAAGTCCTCCAAACATAAGAGAAATATTATCTATCATACTTTACTCTTTTATAAATAGCTCCTTGAAAGATGATTCTTTAAAAAAACTAATTAGTTTCTGGCTTATTATTTTTAAATTCCTCAGGAACAGACTATACTGGCAATGATAGGTGATGATAACATGACAATTGAAAAGAAATCCATTTTAACTCCTGACGGCAGTAAAATTTTCTATGAGGTCAGCGGTTCCGGTTTCCCTTTGTTTCTTCTCCACGGAAATGGAGGGAGCAGTGATTACTTTAAGCATCAGGTTCCCGTTTTCAGCCAATATTTTAAAGTGTATACCATCGATTTTCGTGGTCACGGAAAATCCACGAACACTCAAAAGTTTTTTTCATTCGACTTACTTTCTGATGATATTTATCTTATCACAGTAAAAGAAAAGATTCACTTTCTGAATATTCTAGGTTTTAGCGATGGGGCAAATGCTGCAATGGTTTTTGCCTCAAAGTATCCAAATAAAGTAAATAAATTAATTCTGAATGCCGGAAACACAAGTAGTGAAGGTCTATCTTTTCTTACACAACTGGGAATACATGCCGAGTATTCATTTTATTCCTTTCTGGGACTTTTCAGTCAAAAATGGAAGCAGTACAAGGAGCGAACAAAATTGATGCTAAAAGATACAGGTATTACTACAGAGGACCTGCAGCACATTTCTGCAAAGACGCTGGTCATCGTCGGAAAACAAGATATTATCAAGCTCAGCCACTCACTCTACATCGCAGAAGAAATACCAGATTCCTCTTTTGTGCTTGTTTCCGGTCAGGGACATCTATTTGCAAAAAAAAATCCTCTGCTTTTTAATCAAAGTATTCTAACATTCTTATTGGAGAACAGGTGATGATATGAAAAAAATTGTAATGCGGGTAAAAAAGCAAACTGCTCTTCTTAAGACACTCTTTATTTTCTCTGTTTTAATCATCGTTGCAGGAGAGTTGCTGAGCATCAGCAAAACCATCTCATTCAACCAGCTGGAAGAAATCTTTCAGTCTATTCCAGTCTGGAAAATTGTTATCATGCTGATTGTCGGATTAGCAGCAGTTATTCCAATGTTTGGTTATGATATTACGCTCAACCGCATGCTGCAGAATAAAATGAAACCTTCCTATTTGCTGGAAACCAGCTGGATGATTAATTCCATCAACAATATTGCTGGATTCGGCGGTATTATCAATATTGGGTTGCGAACGGCTTTTTTCAGGAAAAAAAACTCCGGCAAGAAAGTTGCTCAATCATTATCTAAAATTGTTATTTTTTTGTTATCCGGCTTGTCCATTTGGAGCTTTCTTTCTTTTTTACTTGTTTTTTTTTGGAAAACAAAATCTGTACCTGCAGCAATATTTGATTTGGCTCATTATAGGAAGTTTATATTTTCCGCTGGTTCTCTTAATAACAAGTATAAAAAAGGACCACTACATTGGAAATATTTCCATTTCTGCAAGACTGCAGTTAATTTTAATTTCTTTTTTTGAATGGACAGGTGTGCTCAGCTTCTTTCTTCTGATTGGTATTTTAATGAATGCTTCCTTCCATCCTTTACAAGTCATTCCTCTTTACGTTGCAGCTTCAATCATGGGAATGAGTTCCATGATCCCTGGTGGGCTGGGAAGCTTTGATGTGATGATCATTTTAGGCCTGCCTTCACTGGGAATTCCAAGAGAAACGGTCATCGTCTGGCTGCTGCTGTTTCGACTGTTCTACTATATTGTTCCCTTTTCCATTGGCATTTTTCTCCTGATAAAAAACTTGGGAAAAAATTTAAACGAACGTTTTTCGGGAATCCCTACAGAGCTTTCCAGAGAAATCAGCCATAAGTTATTAGTTTTTTTAATGTACTTCTCAGGTATCATGGTTGTCCTCTCTGCTACTGTTCCAGAAGCATTCAACCAAATACACTGGTTAAGCAGGCTGAATCCTTGGTCTTCACACTTATTCACTCAGTTTCCGACTCTTCTTTTAGGATTTGCCTTGGTTATTATGGGACGAGGGATTGCTGCCCAAGTAGAACGGGCATATGCTCCTGCGATTGGGCTGATTTCAATCACACTGGCTTATTCAAGTGTAAAAAATTTTAATCTAGGAGTACTTATCCTTCTTATACTGTTGCTGATTTTTGTCATTTTTTCAAAAGATGAGCTGTATCGCAAACAGCTGGTATACTCATGGGAAATGATAACAGTGGATGGAATTATTTTTACTGTTTTAACGTTGCTTTATATTATTATTGGGGTTTATAATCTTCCAAGTTTTCCTCATCACAAAAAACATTTTATCTCATTCTTTTTGTTCCCTTCAGAAAAAATCTGGTTTTCCAGATTACTTGCTATTATTCTCATTGCCTTATTTACCTTTCTCTTTATTCGTTATCTGAAAGGTGAACAGCGAATTATGGGCGAGCCTTTAAACATTGAGAATGCGAAAAATATATTGAATCACTTCGGCGGAAATGCGAACAGCCAACTAGTTTTTCTTAACGACAAAAATATGTATGTTTATACAGACAACACCGGAATTTCAACTGTTTTTTTACAGTTTAAAACATTAAATGACAAATGTATCGTAATGGGAGATCCTTCGGGAAAAAAGGAAGATTTTGCATCTGCAATCGCAGAATTCATCCAAGAATGCGACTACTGGGGCTATCTGCCAGTGTTTTACGAAGTATCGGCACCCATTGTTCTGACTCTTCATTCGTTCGGTTATGATTTTATCAAGATGGGTGAAGAAGCATATGTTTCGCTGGGGGATTTCACTTTATCCGGTAAAAAGAGACGCGGGGACCGAGCAATTATGAATAGGTTTGAAAAAGAAAAGTATACATTTGAAATACTCTCCCCTCCTTACTTGCCAGAAGTAATGCATGAATTAAGACTCATTTCAAATGAATGGTTGGGAAATCGAAAAGAAAAAGGTTTCTCACTAGGTTTTTTCTCGGAAGAATATTTACAGATGTCAGAAATTGCAATAGTTAAAAACCAACGAAATGAAATTCTTGCATTCGCTAATATTATGCCTACATACACAAAAGAGGAAGGCACAATCGATCTTATGCGTTATAAAAAGGAGGCTCCGCCGGGTGTAATGGATTTTCTTTTCATCTCCATCTTTAATTACATGAAAGAAAACGGAGTCTCCGTTTTCAATATGGGAATGGCTCCGCTGGCCAATGTTGGTACATCCAAAAAAAGCTTTTTTCAAGAACGAATCGCATTTCTGGTTTACGAATTTGGTTCAACTTTTTACTCCTTTCAGGGACTAAAAGCCTATAAAGACAAGTTTGCATCTGAATGGAGCCCTCGGTATACGCTTTACTCTCGAAAGAGTTCACTTCTCTATGCAATGATTGCTTTGCTAATAATTGATAACGCACCTGTCAGAGAAAAGAAAAGCCACTAATCTTTTGAATAAAAGAAGGAAGCATGACATTAGTAGTCGCAGCCTCCTAAAACCGAATAAACGGTGTTCCAGTTTTTATATACCTCTACAGTTAGTTATCTCCTATTTAAGATTGAAGGTCTACGTAGTCACGAGATCGTCTTTTCACATACCATTCTGCTACTATTACAAGGAGAACCGGCAGGTCAAGGTATATGAACACTTCTTCGAAGGATCGCAGTAACCTGAGAACTGCAGAAGCGGCAAAATAGAACTGATACTTGTATAAACTAAACTGTACCGAGTTGCCAACGCTTTTCCAAGTAAACACGTTTGTATCGAGAATCGAACAAGATCCTTCATTTCTAAATGGCTCTGCCATTTAGAATTGTTGAGATCGAAACGAAGTCCTTCAATTCTTAGCGGCTCTGCCGTTTAGAAATTGATGAGATCGAAATGAAGTGTAGTGTAGTTGTAGTGAGACTTGTAGATACAAGGATTTCCCACTGGTACAGGAACAACAAGAGACGAGAGTATGCAAAGCTCTGACAGGGATAAATTTATCAAAATTTATTCCATATACAAAGAGATAGCTGTATAATTCAATGAATTGGCAATACGCATTAAAAGGAGAAAATTAATTGCAGGCAGCATCTCAGAAACAAGCTGAGCACTCTCAAAAATAGGCAAAGTTCCAAGCCCTTCAACTCCAGCATATTTCATGCATAGAAGTTGATGTGATCACAGCGTAAGTGTATCAATCCACAGCTACTCATTTCATGAATCGCGTTCCTTTGCCAGCATTTCTCTTCTAAAGGACAGCTTAGTTAATTCTCACAGAAAAAGTTTTATTTTTACAAGCCGTACCTGTGATTGATACGTTATGATGGCCATCCTCTGATTTTTTTGCTAAAACAGTCAGCTCACCTTCTCGTCCAACATGCTTTCCCTGACGAATGAAAATTTGCTTCTCTGCTTCTTCAGAGTATCGGTGATTTAAAAGATAAGCCGCCATTACTCCTGAAGCTGTTCCAGTTACAGAATCTTCTGTAGTCCCAGAAAAAGGAGAGGAAAAATGTCGTGCCGAATACACATCTTCTTCTCCTTCTACAAATGCAAACGGATGAATGGAAGATCGGGGCATTTCAGATAAAATTTTTGGAAATTCTTTTTTCAGAGGCGTCATTTTGTCTAAAACAGCTTCATTTTTTACAGGAACAATAAATGTCCACGATCCTGTATTTCCATATGTCAAAGGCAGCCCTTCAGCTAAATCAGTCATTTGAATTCCTAAAATTTGAGCGATCCTCTCAGGTTCACCTTCAAATGGAATGAAGGTTGCTGCAGATTGCTCCATTGTTATACTTTGAGTCTCCTTCTGATACAATACATTCAAAATTCCAGCACCTGTTTCAATTTTCCATTCTTGATCTTTTGCCATTGGCTGAGAAAGTAAATATATCGCCCCAACAGTTGCATGACCACATAAAGGTGTCTCGTGACCTGGAGTGAAATAGCGAAGTTTTATATCCGCTTCGTTACTCGCACAGACAAATACACACTCATTAAACCCCACTTCCGCAGCAATGTTTTGCATTTGCTCCTCTGAGTAATCATCACCATTCAAAATAACACCAGCCGGATTCCCCTGCCCCGGTTCGCTGGTAAAAGCATCTATTTGGTTCACCATACATTCCATAACTGTATCTCTCCCTTTTTGAAAGATTATAGCATAGAAAAATACAGAAAGGATCGATTCTCTTTGTTTCAAAGCATTGCTGTTCTCCTCTCATATAGAAAGGTTGTCCAAGATTTATTGTTTACATAATATTTTTATCGTCAACAAAATTTAAATGGAGCTGGAGATTCTTATTTCTCCTAAAATATTTTTGAGTAATTTAATAAAAAGACACACTTTCAACGCACAGCCTCTTCTTCTTTTTCTAAAAATTGATTTTTCTCTATTCCTTAATTTCTATCACATTGTCAGGTCATACTGTCCAGCTACCTTCATAATAATAGAGAATGTTGTATCTTGTTCGACAGCAGCAGAGTAAATCAGCTCAACATCAAGCGGTTTTTCATACAAATAAAATTAAAATCTATCTAAAACAAAAATTTCTTGATCTTGTTTTATTTACTATCTGTTATTTGAACATTATCAATTCTATGCTTACGGGAAACTTCTATTTTTTAACAACAGTTTTGCTCGTTACTGTTCAAAATGATTAAAGGGAAATCAAAAACCAGCCTTAAAATGAACTTAAATGTTCATTTTAAGGCTGGTCTTGTATTCTTCAATTAAACAGTGACATTTCCTACAACTTCATTTGCAGAAACCATCTGTCCGGATTTTGCAAGCTCATAGGCAGTTACAATATCCTGATTCGTAAATACAACAATCAGATCAGGTTTCTTACCGGCTTGTTCCAGAGCGGAAAGATCAATCGTTGCAATCTTATCTCCCTTTTTCACAGTCTGACCGGCTGAAATATGAAGTGTAAATGGTTCACCTTTCAATTCAACTGTATCAACACCCATATGCAGAAGGACCTCTATTCCTGTATCAGTTAAAATACCGACTGCATGCTTCGTAGGGAAAATGGTGGTAATCTTTCCAGATACTGGTGCAGTGACTTCTCCATTCTCTGGCAGAACTGCATAGCCGTCTCCCATCATTTTAGCTGAGAATACATCATCATGAACTTCTGAAATTGGGATTACTTTCCCATCAGCAACAGCATAAATATCAGCTTTTTCACCAGAAACTGCTGTCTTTTCAGGTGCTGATTCAGGCTTTTTTACAGTTTCCTCAACTGGATTCTCTGAGATTCCGCCTGAATGGTGCAGCTTCGTCATCTCATCTGCCACAAACTGAACTTCAGTTCCAACAATAACTTGAATATTGCTGCTGTCAATTACTTTCAGCCCAGGAACACCTGTTGATTTGATTTTCGTCTGATCAACAAGCCCGGTATCTTTTACAGTCAAACGCAGGCGAGTCGTACAATTGTCTATAGAAGTTACATTTCCCTGAGCGCCTAACCCTTCATAAATTCTGCGTGCCATCGAAGTAAATTTGCTGTCGCCGGATACATCTAAATCAGGTGTTTCTTCGCCATCGCCTTCTTCACGCCCTGGAGTCATCAAATTGAATTTCTTAATAACAAACATGAATGTAAAATAATAAATGACAGACATAACTAAGCCCAACAGTAATAGCATGTATGGTTGATTAGCAATAGGAACTCTTAAGCTCAGAACAAAGTCGATCAGACCAGCACTGAAGTTAAAACCGGCAGTCCATTGGAATGCAGCCGCAACAAACATTGAAATACCCGTTAAAATAGCGTGTACCACATATAATGGCCATGCAACAAACATGAATGCAAATTCCAAAGGTTCAGTTACTCCAGTAAAAAATGAAGCAAATGCTGCTGCCATCATTAAGGAAGCTGTCGCTTTTTTCTTTTCAGGACGGGCACACTGATAAATTGCCAAAGCTCCTGCCGGCAGTCCAAACATCATTACAGGGAAGAAGCCGGCCTGATACATACCAGTTACACCCTTAACCCCTTCACTTGCCCAGAATTTACCAATATCGTCGATTCCTGCAATGTTAAACCAGAACACATTATTCAATGCATGGTGTAACCCAGTCGGAATCAGCAAACGATTGAAGAAACCGTATAGACCGGCACCAATTGGGCCCATTCCTGAAATAGCTTCTCCAAATGAAACCAATCCAGTGTAGACCGGCGGCCAAACAAAAATCAGCCCTGCTGAAAGAACCAGCATCACTGCCGCTGTGACGATTGGGACTAGTCGTTTTCCGCTGAAAAACGAAAGTGCCATTGGCAGCTTCACATTGCTGAAACGATTATACATTGCAGCAGCAACTAATCCGGAAAGAATACCGATAAAGACATTTTTATTATTGATAGCAGAAAAAGCAATATTAACATTCTCTACATCTATCCCTTGAAACATAGCCACAGATGCTGAATTAATCAGTGTCATAGGAACAAGGAAGGCAACCAGTCCGCTTAATGCAGCAGATCCATCTTTATCTTTTGACATTCCCAGTGCCAATCCAACTGCAAATAAAATACCCAAATTATCCAAAATTGTGCTTCCTGCTTTTATCAGGAACGCAGCAAGCAGATTATTGCCTCCCCATCCGCTTGGATCAATCCAGTAACCAATTCCCATGAATAATGCTGCAACAGGTAATGTCGCAACCGGCAGCATTAATGAGCGGCCCATTTTTTGCATATATGCTTTCATAGTCAAAACTCCTCTACTTTTCTTTTATCATTCGTAATCGTTCAATGTGAATCGCCAAGTATCCTAATTCTTCGTTAGGGACCTGATAGTGGAAATCTTTCATTAACAATACTTGAATCTTTTTGGAAATCTCATAGCTCTCTGCATATTTTTTTCGAACAACCTCTAAAATATCATCATCCAACACGGCATAATGATTCTGCTCAAAACGGTGTATAAACAGCCGAAGATGATTGGCTAAACGAGAATAACTTAAGCTCATTTTCTCATCGTAAATATCAATATCCAGTTCCTGCTCAATTAATCGAATAATTTCTGAAACAATAGTGACTTCACGGATACTTTTACTGTTGTCCGTTCGTCCGCTGCGAGCACTGTGAATGTGAATAGTGATATAACCAGCTTCGTCATAGCTAAACGGCAACCCCAGAGTTTGCGTGAGATAGTCCACAGCCCATTGAGCAATGGCAAATTCCTCACTGTACAATATCTCTATTTCGTTCAGTAATTTATTTCGAACAATGATATTATTCTGAATATTTTCTGCAGCAAAAGCGATATGATCGCTTAAACTAATGTTAATATGTGCATTCAGTTTTTCTCCAAGAATATTTTCAGCGTAGTTAATGATTTCTTCCGTAGCAAAAAAATATTTTTCATCGATTTGGGAGAGTAAAACCTGCAGTTTTTTCTGCCCTTCAGGCTCCATAATGAACATTCGTTCCACCTGATGAGCATGCAGCAGATCATTCTTCTTTTTATTGAAGCCTACTCCCTTACCGACTGCGACTTTCTCCTGTCCTTCGTCAAGGACAAGAACAGCATTTTGATTCAGTACTTTTTTGATCTTCATACTCATTTCCTCTTCTGCAGAAGTTGGTTGAATGTTTCAACGCTGCAACAAAAAAGCATAGAAAAATCCCACGGTAATATGAAAAAGCATATTACATAGAAATTCTTCCATGCCTAGTATTATCCAGTCACATGAAAACGCTATTCAACTTGTTAACATTGATAGTTTACAAAGATATAGACCATTTGTCAACCAAAAACTTTAAAAAAATAACTACTTTTTTTCACAAACTAATTTTCCAATACCTATCTGATTTACTCAATCAACTGATCGCATGTAATCTTTTTTGCTGTACTGCTTTCCTTTTATACAAAAGTATCGATGACATGAAAAGAGAGCGGGACAGAAATAAAATCCCGACCTCTTTTCAATACATCATTTATTATTTTTGGGGGTAATAAATGATTAGCGCGCATAATTGAGTGTCTATTACAACGAATGAAAACTTATTCGATATAAGCATATTTATAGATACAAGTAGGACCAAAATTATGATATTGGATACCCTGTACGCCCGGACGAACCAACTGAGCTCGTGCCTGCTGATAAAGCGGAATTAATGCTGCATCTTCCTCTACCAGTACTTTTTCAGCCTTGATTAATGTTTCCCAGCGTTTTTCTAGATCATTCCCATATTTATTCACTACATCATCGATCAGCTGATCATAGGTTTCGCTTGAATAGTTGCTGGTGTTTCCTGTCGTTGAATTTTCAAGAAAAGTCATAGGGTCCTGATAATCTGGTCCCCACATGCTGACAGAAAGTTCATAATCCCCTTTTTTCATCAATTCAATCGCATTGTTTAATGGGACTGTTTTCACTTCAACTTTTAATCCCGGCAAGCTTTCTTCCAGCTGAGCCTGGATAAATTCAGCAACCTTTTTATCTCCATCGCCATCCCTTGAAAGAAGTTCAATCTTCACTTCACCATTTAGCTCTTCTTCTGCTTTCTTCAGATATTCATTTGCTTTTTTCGTATCTGTTACAACTAATTCGCCGGCCTCTTCTCTAAAGTCTTCACCGGTTTCAGGATTAAAGACAAAATCTTTTGGAATGTAGCCATAGATTTCTTTTGAACCATCTGCCAGAATATTTTCAACCAATCCTTTTTTATCAATAGCATAAGCAATAGCTTTGCGTACATTTTCATTAGCGAAAATAGATGGCTCGCCATTTCTTAACTGGTTCATTCTTAAAGAGTATACTTTCGAGCGTTCTATTGCTTGATAATCAGGATTATCATTATTTTGCTTTGCAAAATCTCCGGAAAGTACAGCGACATCTAAATCACCTGATTCATACAAATTAAAAATAGTGTTGGTTTCTTTCAATACTTCAAAATGAATTGTTTCAGACTTCACACTGTCTGCATCATAATAATGTTCATTTTTAACAAGATCCCAAGACATAGAAGATTGATCCCAATTTTCCATAAGGAAAGGTCCATTGGAAAGAATGTTTTCACTCGAAGTTCCATAATCTTTCCCTTTTTCTTCTACAAATTCCTGATTTTGCGGATAAAATGGTGAAAATGCCAGTAAGGAGGTGAAGTAAGGAACAGGCTTTTCCAATTTCACTTCAAGCTCATAATCTCCAACAGCAGTCACGCCCAGCTCATCTGCCTCTTTTTCTTCATTTACAATAGCCGTTCCATTTTCAATAGTTCCATCCATCAGGAAAAAGTAATTTGCCTGATTTTTCGGATCCGCCATTTTCTTCCATGCAAAAACAAAATCATGTGCAGTAACAGGGTCTCCATTAGACCATTTTACATCTTCACGTAATTTAATCTTGTATGTCTTTCCGTCTTCAGAAATTTCCGGCATTTCCTTCGCTACTGCCGGAATCACGCTATCATTTTCATCTAATTGATACAGCCCTTCAAATACATTGGACTGTGCAACGATACTAGGCTCATCCTGAGAAAAAATAGTATCCATTGAACTGATTTCTGAGCTTTCCATTAAATTAAGAACTTTACTGGAAGTTTTCTCTGTCTGTTCTGTCCCTGAATCCTCTGTTGTTTTCCTTCCTCCGGTACTGCAAGCTGTCAGCATCAGTATTGCTGACAAAGCGACTGCTGCCGTTTTTTTTATCCCGATTTTCATACGTTCCACCCTTTCTTTTTACAGAACTTTTTCTGCTGAATCATCCAATTGACTTTTTCTGAATAATTCCTTTTGTTCCCCTTCTCCCCAGATTTCCTTCATTGAAATAAGTTCCTGTTTAACCTCTAAATAAGCATATGGGATTCCCTGATCCCCATATTCCCATTCTCCTCGCTGATTATCGATTGGATCTGCTCTGACATGCAATTTAGCAGGTATAAACTCTTCTTGAATACGATCATTTGCCGGCATCCTGAAAATGTCGAGGTTACCAAAGTAATAATTCCACCGTTCAATATCCCCTGCAGCGTAAGCGCCCCCTCCAAATGAAAGATCTGCAAAAATCCAACCATAGGGCTCCACATAAAACTGTGCCCAGTCATGGCAGCCAGTATAATACTGTGAAACATAGAGACCTGATTGCCATTTAGCAGGAATCCCCGCCATTCGACAAAGAGTAATAAACAGAATCGCCTGAACCCCGCAGTCTCCTTTTAAATTGACTGCTGCATATTCTGAAATATTATCAATCGTAAAATATTCTCTCATAAAGGAATATTTTACATTGGTCGTAATAAAATCATAAATCTTTCTTGCTTGAATAACAGCATTTGTTTCTCCATCAAGCACTTCATCAAGAATAGACTGAAGATAAGGAGTAAAGCGAATGTGAGGAAGCTGCTCTTCTAAATCAGACATTTCTTCTTTTGCTTTCTCTGCTTTCAATGCATCCAATTCAATATAGTGCACTTCATTAACATACTCATATTCAACAAAGAATTCTTCATTCTCTTTCAGTCTAGTTTCAAAACAAATGGTACGCTGATAGCTGTCTTCCGGTGATGTTGTCACCTTATCTGCTTCAGAATGTTTTAAAATTTTTATTTCTGAAATTTGTTGAGCATTTCTGGGAACAGGTAGATGAACTTTTACCTGCTCGCCAATTCGTTCATGTTCTTTTTTTATTTTGATAGACGAACGAATATGAATCTTTACTTTTCGATGCCCATTTTCTTTCATTAATCGAATATTTTCAGTTAATTCGATTTTTCGGAGTTGATCTGTTTCGCTGTCTTCTTTTTTTATTAACCGCTCAGCATATGCCGGCTGTGTCTTTACCAGATTCAATAGGAAACGTCTTTGAAAATGAGGCTCCCCGCCTATATAAATCCAGTCCACCAGAGATTCTTCCATAAGCTGGTCTAATTCTTTCGATTCAAACTGCTCAAAGGCTTCCCTCATTTGGTGAATTGCTTCGTTAACTGAGAACGGATATTCATTAATTCCGATCATTTTTATGATTTCTTTTTCAATTTCAAGACGTTTTTTTAGCGCAAACGGGATTTTACGTTCCAGCAAATGGTCAATTACTTTTGCTGCTCCCTGAAAATCACCATACTGCTTTATCCGAACGACTTCTTCCGGCAACGGTATACTCAAATAGCTTAAATCCAATGGCATCGTTCAAACACCTTCCTTTATTTTCTTCTTAGTCCTAAACCAGGAACATTATCCAGAACAATTGATGGTGTAGGCTCCAGCGGAACTCCACCCGTAAGCTCTGTCTCGCGTAATGCAAAAGAGGCATCCAGATCTGCTCTGGTAATGTTCTTCTTGCCTGCAGCCAAATGAGCAGCAGCAGTTACACCAATATTACTTTCCTCGATCATACAGCCGATCATACATTCAATTCCAGCTGCTTCACAAATATTTACAATTTTTAACGCTTCATAAATCCCGCCGCATTTCATTAATTTAATATTAACGATATCGACTGCCCTTTTTTCGATAAGCCTTAATGCTTCTACCGCATTAAAGCAGCTTTCATCAGACATTATCGGGACAGGAGAGTGTGTTCTCACATAAGCAAGTCCTTCAATATCATGATATTTCACAGGCTGCTCAATCAATTCTATATTATATTCCGACAGCTTTTCTATCATTTGAAGAGCCTCTTTCGCTCCCCATGCCTGATTTGCATCCAATCTCAGCTTAATCTGATTGCCAACTGCTTCTCGGATCGCTTTTATTCTTTCGATATCTGACGTCATTCCTGTTCCTACTTTTACCTTTAAAACACTAAATCCTTGTGAAACTGCTCTTTTCGCGTTCTTACTCATTATTTCAGGTGAATTTATACCAACTGTCATATCTGTTTCCACAGCAGAGTCATATCCCCCAACCAGTTTATAGACCGGCATGCTTGTTTTTTTTCCAAGCAAATCATAGCAGGCCAGATCAATTGCGGCTTTTGCTGAAGGTGCATGTGCAGCGATTTTATTCATAATCGAATGAACTTTTTCTATATCAGTCGGATCAGTTCCTATCAACTGCTGAGAGAACATTTTTATGCATTCTGTCGTTCCATCCAGTGTTTCCCCTGTGATCAAAATACCGGGAGAACCTTCACCATAACCAATTATCCCTTCATCAGTCTCTATTTCAATCACAGCACTGATAGATTCTGTGACGGTCCCCAAAGAAATCGTTACAGGCTCTTTTAGCTCAACTGCTTTTTTTGTCACCTTTATTTCTGTGATTTTCATCTAAGGCACTCCTTTTATTATCTAATAGTTAAAATTGAACCGTTTTTTGAATTTACAGTTACAATTCTAATCTTTTTTTAACAAAAGTCAATACGAATATTAGAATATTCTGTAAATTCACTCATCATTTTTTTATTTCTTGTCTTTTTGAATGATATTAGAGATAATATTCTTGCGAAGAAATTGAAGTTTAGGAGTGGAAACGACTCATGGAATTTAGAAAGATAAAAGATTTGCGGAAATCAAAAAAGATTACTTTAACTGAACTGGGTGATAAAACCGGCTACTCTGCCAGCTTTCTTTCACAGATTGAACGAGGGGTGAATCGTCCTTCTTTGGAGGCACTGCGAAAAATAGCAGAGGCGCTGGATGTATCTGTTGCCTCCCTAATGGCAAACGAAGCACCAACAGTGAATCAATCGATGGAAAAAATGAAGTATGAATATAGAATTATTCGTAATTCCAGTGAAACTCTTTACTCTCCCTGGCAGTCAAACTCAACGTATTATGATACGCTGTTTAATCTGCCGGTACATACTGAAAATATGGTCATTTCAAAAATTTACATTGATGCCCACTCTTCTTCCAGCGGGCAGATGATTTCTCATAATCTGAGTGAAATTAACCATGTGATAAAAGGAAAGGCGACAATTTTTCTTGAAGGTGAACAGCATCAATTAAATGTGGGAGATACAATTTTTCTGGGTGCATTTACAAAGCATAACATCATGAATGAAACGGAAGATGAGCTGCTTCTCTTTACTTTGCAGTTTTAATGACGTCTCAAAAAGCTCTTGAAGATTCTCCATTTACAAAATGAGTAAAAAAAGGTATTATATACGATAGCTGATAATAAAGGAGTCGAAAAAACAATGAGCGAAGCAAAAGAATGGTCTGAAGCAGAAATTGAAGAGATCAAAGAAGAAATTTTAACAGCGCTTGAAACAGTGATTGACCCTGAATTAGGTATTGATATTGTAAATTTAGGTTTAATTTATGAGATAGATTTTAATCCAGAAGGCAATACAGTCGTAAAGATGACATTAACAACAATGGGCTGTCCGTTGGCTGATATCTTAACTGAACAGATTCATCAGGCGGTAGCTGACATTCCCGAAGTTAAGAACGTTGAAGTAAAACTTGTGTGGTATCCTGCCTGGACAACAGATAAGATGTCCCGTTATGCACGAATTGCATTGGGGATTAGATAGTTTCTGCTTTTCCAAGAGTTGCTGAGTTTTTCTGCAACTCTTTTTTTGACTTCACAGCAATCAGATATAAAAATAAAGCAGCTTAGTTGATATTCCAACAAGCTATTCCCCAGCTTTTACTTACATGAAATGTCTGTAAACATCAATAGTAAAGTACTTTGAATTTACCTATTTCCCACTAAAACCCCTGTTATATCAGTAGTTATAGAAGCTATTTTCTAAACAAATAAAATACATTTCGAATTACTGTTAATTCAATAATTTTCTAAAATTTGGGGTAAATTCAAATAAAGTACTTCTTAAGCAACTCCTTGCCTACTTATTTATAAGTCAACTGGGTATTTGAAAATATATTAATTTAAAAACCAATAAACGAGGTTGTGACATTAGTATGTCCAGAACCCTTAAAACCAAGCAAGCGGTGTTCCAAGACCCCTCCATGCTTCGAGAATCGGAACAATATTCTTCAATTCTTACACGAAGAGCTTTATTCCTGCGCTTACTCGTCGTATGAAGTGTTTTGTCACGACCTCGTTTATTCCCAGCAACTTTTGCTGCACAATAATCATTACGTTTTTTACTCTTTGACAAGAGCTGATCACGCAAAAACATTTCCAGCTTATTCCAATTGATTCCCATTAGCTTTGTATTGACCGGCCAATTCTTTAACTAGAGCAACATTGTCGATAAAAAACAATTGAGCTGTTATAATTTTTTTCAGAAATCCAAATTAATCAATAGAATATATTTCTTAATTTTTCATAGGAAACATTCGAACTGTAAAATAGGTATGATTCTCCCTATCAATTAAAACAGACTGAGGAATAATTGGTTGTCTGATTTAGATAACTAGGGACCAACTATTATGCCTAAACCAATAATGGTTGATAAGCCTGCTAACACTGCTAAAGATACCATATACTTTTCTCCCTCCTTCCATCAAGTAACTTAAATATAACATATTATGACTTTAAAATAAAGGGAGCAATTAAAAAAATGAACATAATTGGTAATGATATAATAAACATTAAGATAAATATTTTCTATTTTCAATATTATTGCATACTATAATAAAAGAAGGAAAGTAGGGTTAATATGAAGCTGAACATTGGTGATACGCTAAGATTTTTTAGAACATCTCTGAATCTTATGCAAAAAGAGATGATGCCATCATCCAAAAATCCTTCCACTTATTCCAGAATAGAAAGTGACAGCAGGACTATAAAGATTGATGAGCTTGTGGAAATTCTTGATAATGCAGACATAAACATCTATGAATTTATCTCATATAGTAACTTAGATAAACTTCAGAAAGACTTCAGAGCTGATTATTATGCAGCCTCTGCAGATATAGAAAATCCAGTAAAAAAAAATAAAATATTGGATTATTACAATAAGTTGTCTGCAAGAAAAATGAAAAATGTGCTGGAATTATCAAATTACATATCAATCAAAGTGTACTTTCATCAGTTCTGGCCTGAAATAGAAACAATAACTGAAGAGGACAAACAGCAAGTATTCGCACTACTTTCAAATAAAACCTATTTTCTGCAATATGACTATACATTATTGTCCAATATGATTTATCTGCTTCCGCCAGTTCAGAGAGAAGCACTGATAGAGAAAGCCTATCCTATTAAAGATCAAGATAAGCGCGATCCAATAACATTGAAGTATGCCTATACTGCTATTCCTAACTTGATAACAATATATCTGCATGAGAATAACCTTAAAGCAGCACTCAAATATATAAAGATTGCTGATAATCTCATTAAAAATCAGGATAATATGAAAGCCCAGTTAGAGGTTAACTATCTGAAAAATCTGATCCTTTTCCTTGAAACAGGTGATATAGACTATGCAAATAAGCTGAATAATTATATCAACACATTAAAAGAAATTGGTAATATTGGTCAGGCGGAAAGAACAATACAGGAAATCAAGGATTTCACCTATAAAAAAAGACATCCTGATACCCCGCCTACACATATAAAATAAAAGAGGTTGTGACAAACACTCATGAGTGTTTGTTTCGATCTCACCAATTTCCAAACGGCAGAGCTGCTAAGAATTGAAGGACTTCGTTTTGATCCTCGAAGAATGGAGGGGCCTTCTTCGAATGCTCGAATCATACAAAGACTGGAACACTGTTTATTCGGCTTTAGGGGGCTCAGATATACTTATGTCACAGTCCTCTTTCTTCCATATAACCAAAAAACAATTATTAGGCAGTTTCTCTTCCCTTGTATTCCATAATGCAACATTTTCTTAGTTTTTCTGATTTCAGTAATCTCTAATCAATTTCTCTCTGTCAAAGAAATCCATTTCCAAATAGCTTAAGAATAACAGCAACTGCTGTTCCCTGCCAGATATGCTACGTGTAAAGCAATGTCTGAATAATCGTAAAATCCTCAACTTTTATGGATTTTCATCAATATTTATCAATTGAGATAACTTTGCCTTTCCATCCGCATAGATAATACCCATTATTCTCTCCCCAGAACTATATTTTTGCTCTTAGGGAGCATGAGTAAATGTTTTAACTTCTTCCCTGATATTTTCAGCTTGCTCTAAATAGCCACTATCTTCTAAAACCGCAATAAAGCTGTGTATCTTCTGCAAATAGTTGATGTTCCCTGTTTCAAGATACGCAAGTAAATTCTTAAGGTATTTTACTTCTAAATGGAACTGAAAATTGAAAATTGTTTTTTCTTGTTTGTCACAAGTCTCCAGATACCTCTTTGCATCTTCAAATTCTTTATTATATAAACAGCTGGTGACTACGTTTGTTAATGCATTACATGAAAAATTCAGCGTGATATAATCTCTTTTCTCATAATATTTAACAGGAAAAGCCCTTTCTACAATCAGCCGTTTTTGTTTCCCAGAAAATTTGAACATGAGATTGGACAGCAAAACATAGTCATATTGAAGAAGTATCTTTCGTTCCATTAAATAACGGAACATTTTGTCAACCTCTTCTTGGTCAACCGCATCAATCTCTTCCCAATGTTCTGAAAATGATAGTTTTATCAAAATTAGATTAGAAGTTTCACGTATATTTCGATAGCCTAAATTGGACAGCTTATTATAATAACTAATAAGACTCTCCTTCTTTTGTTTATGACTCAAATTCTGCGCAGCTTCTGAAAGCAGTTTTCGAAATAGCCGCTGCTCTTTATCCAAATGGCTAAAGGTTACGAATTCATGTGCATTTATTGATCCAACATCCAAAATATCCAATAATTCATCTAATTTTAAAGGTCTGGTATCAGTTTCAATTCTGGAATAAACGGAACCATCAGTATATTCTGAAAGCATTTCCTTTTGTTTTAAACCTAAGTGCGTTCTAAAAAAACGCAGTGTTTCTCCAATATTTATTGACATTTTTCAACTCCTCAAAAAATAGAATTATACAACATTCAGAAACACTTGGGATTACCATTTTATTCCAATCTACTAAAATTTATACACCGATCGTTATCAGTCTTTTTTTCTATCAAATAACACACCCAATTATTCCCTTTTCTCATATCTGTCAGCCTGAAGCCTAAACCATTCAGATAATCTTCTAATCTCTCTTTTTTTGCTATGTCCTTCAAAAAATATTGAATTTTCGAATACTCACAGGCAATCAGAAGAAGCCCGGCAGGAGTAAGTATTCTATGTATTTCTAATAAAGCCTGATCCAGATTTTCCCAGTGAAAATGCGTTTGAAAAGCTGAAACCAAGTCAAATTCTCCACATTGAAATGAAGTCTGTTCAATTGTTTGAATACTAAAATGAATACCTTTTGTATTTAGTTGATCAGCTGCCGCTGCAGCTTCTTCTGAAAGATCAATCCCATAAATCAAACTAGCTGGAAATCTTTTTTTCAGTAACTGACTAGACGCACCGTTTCCGACACCAACGTCCAAAATCCTATCATATGAACTATTTGGAAGAATATTAATCGCCCAATCAGTCATTGGAATATATACACGATTCCAAATACGCATCATCATTCTTCCGACAAAGCCAGTCGGTTTTTTTGATTGGCGAAGAAGGAAACGAAACAAAAAAACTACTACACCTGAAATAAACAATACCCCAACAATCATCATAGTAAATACATCCTTTTCTTTGACTGATAGAAACAAGATGCCGCCTTTATAAAACAGCAGCTCTTTTTATCTGGCGCTAAATTATTGTTGCTTACTCTTTTTTCATTCAAAAATATAAAGGCTTCTCAGGTTTCTGTCAGCTCTGACTAGGGCCTGTCTGAAAAGTTAGTGGAATTCAAATTTTTCAGTAATTTTTGTTAAAATCAAGGAAGAAAACACAGGTTATGTAGGTCATAAGCGAGTATTTATGACGGTAAGTTCTATAAAAATCATCAAAATATTCACCTCTTGAGTTTTCAGATGCCTCCTAGTTAGTCATGCTTTTAAAAACTGCTTTAAGCAGAAGAATACCTGGTATAATTGCCTTCAATAGCTGAATCTTGTCAATACTTTTGTGTTGTTTGTTCATTACTATCTTTACCTATAGTTGATATAATTTCATTTTATAATATTTCTATTAATACAAATTATAGATACATGGCTTTAACACAAATTAAATAGAAAGCAGGGGTAAATAATTTTTTCACAAACATGCTAAATGATAATTCTATGTTTTTTATAAGATACGTAAAATAAACTTATTTCCAGTAAAAAAGCAATCTAATTTTTCACTGAATAGTTCAGAACAGAACTGCTTTCATAAGCAAATCCATTCTTTCAATACCGCCTTTAAAAAATTTTATTCATTCCCTTACTCCTAAAACTTTACTCTTCACTATCCAAAAAAAACTGACAGATGTCATTAACATTCCTCCGAGCAGAAGAAACATCATTCATCCATCAGCAGCGGATCAGTTAGTTCTTAAATTTTGCTGAAGTATTTACATAAATTAGCAGAAAGCCTATTGGAACCAAAATCAGCCAGCCAAACAGATCAGCTAATGCAGGCAGCAAGGTGGTTGCAAGGATAACAACACCAAAATAAAGTAACAATATACCTATCGCTTTCCCCAAAGCCTGTCCATTGATACGCTTCCTTTTTTCACTGCTCATCGTATTATAACCGGCAATAAGCATCAGCCATTTTCCTCTTATTAGCTGCATACCTATTACAATAAAAATAAGACTGATAGAAAACTGTAGTGCTAAGTCTGAATTCATCTTTTTCTCACCTTATTTATGATTTTGATCTTTGCAAAAAATAATCTTTGCCGCTGAATCTCCGTATTTTTATTATATCATCTGTTGCACTCAAAAGTATTTACAAAATAAAGAAAAACAACCACGAGGATAAAAATCATATTCTCTGCAAATGTTTTATCGACTCAAAGCTCTTCAAAATCCATTGATATCACTCTTACTTTAAACAAAAAAATTCTATCTTATTTTTTGATTACTGCTAAACTTCGCAATCCAGTGAAATCAAATCTTCATAGGTTTCTCTGCGAACCACTAGTGTATCTTTGCCATCTTCAACAAATATTACTGCCGGTCGTGGATTACGATTATAATTATTAGCCATTGAATACCCATATGCTCCGGTACTGCTCATTGCAAGCAAATCTCCGGCAACAAGGTCAGGCAGCTCAATCGACTTAATGAGGACATCTCCAGATTCGCAGTATTTCCCAACTAGTGCCACTTCGCTTTTGTTTCCCTCGCTCACCCGATTGGCAAGCGCAGCTGTGTACACTGCATCATACAACGCCGGTCGGATATTATCGCCCATTCCACCGTCAACTGAAACATAATGACGAATATCAGGAATCACTTTCTGTGAACCCACTTTATACAGCGTTGTCCCTGCTTCTGCAACAATATTACGACCAGGCTCAATCCAAATTTCCGGTAAAGGATATTCAAGAATCACGCAGTGTCCCTTAACAGCTTCTACAATTGCCTGAACAAACTGTTCCGGTTTTAATGGTGTATCACTTTCTACATATTTAACACCAAAACCTCCGCCCATATTAAGGATATCCGCAATATAGCCATAATTTTCCTTATATTTTTGCAAAATCGCCATCATTTTCTCAACTGCAATAATAAATCCTTCAGAGGAAAATATCTGGGAACCTATATGACAATGAATTCCTTTTACATACAAGCCTTCAATCTCAAGTGCTGTTGCCAAGGCTTTTTCAGCTTGTCCGCTGTTTACGTCAAATCCAAATTTAGAATCCACCTGTCCTGTAAGAATAAATTCATGTGTTTCTGCATTGACTCCAGGAGTGATTCGAAGCATCACTGCTTGCTTAACCCCTTTCGAAGCCGTCAGTTCTTTCAATAATTCCAGCTCATAAAAATTATCTATGATAATCATACCTATTTTGCTGTCCAAGGCAAATTCAAGTTCTTCTTTTGTTTTATTATTACCATGAAATTCAATATTATCAGGATTCATACCGCCTTTTAAAGCAGTATACAGTTCTCCGCCTGAAACAACATCACACCCTAGATTTTCTTCTTCCAGCAACTTGTACACAGCTAGACAGCTGAATGCTTTGCTTGCATATACGACTTTATTTTTGACGCCCATTTCATCCAATGTTTTTTTGAACCCTCTGGCTTTTTCCCGAATTTGTGCAACATCATAAATAAATAAAGGGGTGCCATATTTTTCAGCCAGCTCTGTTGTATCACACCCGCCAATCGCTAAATGATTCTTTTCATTATACTCTGCAGTACCAAATAATAACGACATTCTTTCACCTACTTCATTTTAGTTACTAAAAATGATAGCATAAAAATGGGGAAGTTCCTATCAGTTTCTCATTTAAAATAATCCAAGACTTAATTATCATATCAATACTTTCTGGTAATAGAGCGAAACACATAGCCTCTGCATCTGCCATAGATTATGGAGACAGCCAATCGTATATAGCCTGTGCCCAGTCGCTTAGGCATTTTTCTGCTGAAAAACAGATTGGGTGAATAGTAAAATAGCAAAAATAAGGATTTGTGAGACCAATTAAGTAACTGTTGAAGCTAAGATAAGAGTCTGAGCATAGCCAATTGAAGCTATTGAGTGAAATTTCAACAAATTCAATGGATTGTCGGAGCACTAGTAAGAAAGCGTATAAGTTCTATATATTATTATTTCAATATTATGCTAATTAATATCTACACCAAATCTCAAGTAACGATCTCCCTAAGATCGATACATTATTTAAAGTTCGCTTTTTATTGATAGCTTCCTCTAAACTTATAGGTCCTTGTTGAATACTAAATATACCTAAAGTCAACTCTTCTAAAGCACCAATTTCAGGTGTACGACTGCCGCAGATAGCAATCACAGGAAGTCCAATTTTTTTAGCAGCTTGTGCAACTCCCAGCGGAACTTTCCCTCCTCCAGTTTGACCATCAATTTTACCTTCACCAGTAATAACCAAATCAGCATCCAAAATAGTCTTTTCAAAACCAATTAATTGGCTGATCGTTGCAAAGCCTGGAACAAGCTCAGCTCCTAAAAGTGCCAACGCACCTCCCAATCCGCCTGCTGCACCCGCACCCGATAAAATGCTCAAATCGATACTCGATTTTTGCTTAAATAAAACTGAAAGGTCATGAGCTTTTTTATCAAACTCATCTAGAGTATTCATATCGCCGCCTTTTTGAGGTCCAAAAACTCTTGAAAAGCCTCGCTCACCACAATAAGGATTGTCTACATCAACTAACGTAGAAATTTTAATATTTTTTACTTTTGAGAGCGCAGGAGTTAAATTAACCTCTTTCGCCGTAATCAAAGGATTGCTTCCCCATTCGAAGTTCATCTCAGCACCTAGGCCTGCCAATAAGCCTAAACCCCCATCAGAAGTACCACTTCCACCCAAAGTCACATAAATATGTTTAATTCCTTTATCAATCAAAATAGACAGCAGCTTTCCTAGCCCATACGTAGAGCTTTGTCGAAGAGTTTCATTATTTTGTGAGACAAGATGAATTCCAATAACTTCTGCAGATTCTACCACTGCCGTAGGAACACCGTCTATATCTACAACCAAGAAATTGATTTTTCTAAGTTTACCTAAAGGGTCCTGAACTTTCGCTTGATGGTAGATTCCTCCGAGAGAACTATGTATAGCCTCCATAGTCCCCTCTCCGCCATCTGCGATAGGAAAATTGACCTTTTCAATAGTAGTATTCGTGATATTTTTAAAAAATGCAGTATTTAGTTCTTTTGAACTTGCACTCCCTTTAAAAGAATCAATTGCAGCAACAATTTTCATTTACTTCTCTTCCTTTAACCAAGCACAGCCATATGGTGGCAATAAAAAGCCTCCGTTTACCTCAGTACCTGTAATCAGATTTTTCCCCTTAACACCTTCGACCATGACTTCATGGTTACTTAAATTTGTTAAACAAGTGATGTCAGAAGTTTTACCAATTCGTTTTAGACAAAAAACCTGTTTACTTATATCCAAAACTTCTTGAGGATTATACGGATTAAATGCTTCTTCATCAGCTCTGATTCTAATGAGCTTTGTAATCCCCTCATAAATAGCTTTGCGATAAGCATCTTCTTTCAATTCTGCGAATAAAACATTTTTTTGTAACTTTTCACGATTAATTCGTCGATTAATACCCGATTTTTCCAATCCTTCCAGATCATTCTTTGAACCAAATATTGAATGGGAATAAATAGCAGGTACACCCACAACGGAAAGTAAAATATGATGTGCGGCAATCATTTTTTGAGGTGTCATTTCAGGTTCCGTTTCATCAGACAAAGCAGAACTATAATTAATATTCATCTCGTAAACAGACTGGGTACCATCAGCATTGCTTTTATAAGATACTTTTCCCTTGTTTTGCAACACTCGATTCACTAATTTTTGTCTTTCTTCATCGCTCAGAATTCCTTCAGTTGGACGCAGCCCTATACCATCATGCGAAGCAAGAAAATTAAAATATGTCGCAGTTTCGGATACTTTATCAATAGTTTTAGCCCATTCTGATAATTTGATAGAATTTCTATTTATAAAGCTATGAAGAACTAGTGGCGGTAAAGGGAATTGATACACTTGATTCGCTTCATTCTCAGTGTCTCCAAAATAACTAATATTATCCTTATGGGGTACATTCGTTTCCGTAATGATTTGAGTATTTGGTGTTAATTTTGATAGTAAGTAATTCCATAATTGGACAATCGTATGTGTCTGTGGTAAATGCATACAAACCGTTCCACTTTCTTTCCACAAAAAACCTATTGCATCCAGGCGAATTGAAGCTGCACCCTTTTGAGCATAATTCAGCAGAACTTTGGTCAGACGCACCAACATGATTGGGTCTTTTACATTAACATCGACTTGATCTTCACTAAAAGTTGTCCATGCAGAAACCAGCTCACCTTGAGTATTCTTATATTCATGAAACAGAGGTGATGTTCTAGGACGCACCACTTTTGTGGTATCGAAATCTGATTGGCAGGCTACAAAAGCTTCATCAAAACCTGGCTTGCGGTTAAGATAATTTTTAAACCACAGACTATCCTTTGACATGTGATTCGCTACAAAATCAAACATCAATCGCTTATTTTTTGCTAATTCCTCTATATCCGTCCAATCGCCTAAATCAGGATTAATTTGATCATAATCCACTACTGAAAACCCATCATCGGAAGTAAAAGGAAACATAGGCAGCAGGTGTACATCTGTAATAGTATCAGACAACGTTCTATCAATGACCTCTTTCAAGACCTGTAATGGTTTTTGATTTTCCGATAAAAATGAGTCTCCATATGTGATTAAATATACACTACGTTCAGATAGCGGCTCTCGTTCAACAAAGCTGCTAGTCGAAAATCCTTCTAACATTTTCCGGAATTCTTCTTCGGCAATTGCCAGTTTATTACCAGAATAAAGCTTTGATAAATAGCTTTGAATTTTATTCATATCAATCATCCTTATTTCTCTCCTTAATTAACGGATCTACAATAACTGAGGCAAAATCTTTTGCTCTTAATTCTTTGAATGTCCTATTCACTACTTTTTCTGCCAACGTTACCAACTGAACATTTTCTAAAGATTCATCGATTTTTACTAACTTCTCTTGTGGATTAAATACACGCAGAATGACCTTTTGAGAATCTTCAGCTCTTTTGAACGCTGATACAAAAACATCTTTTTGGACTGTCAGTAAGTTTTTCGTTGCAGGTAAGTTGCAAAAACCACTTGGTTGCGGCAATTCAAAGCGATCTATTCGTTCTTCAAAACTATTTAAATCTTGTATTTGGTAACTCAATTGACTATCCGTAAAAAGTTCAAATGCACGGTAAACATCCAACACATCTAGTTTAGCTTCTTTCCAACGATACCCATATGCAAAATTAAGTTCTCCCAACATTTGTGCTTCTGGAGTCTCCACTATTTTATTATTAATACCAGAAGCTCTACCTGGTCTCCAAGATAGATCATCTCTTCCTAAAAGCCCTACTGAACGGTACAATGTTAATGCAAAAAATGATTTGGTTGCTTCGTACTCTTTCAATCCTTTAGTCAGCAGCATAACATTTCCATCTTTTTCATTTACAGCAGCCAACCGTTCCAGAGGAAATATAGGCTGTGGAGCTTCAGCAAAGCCTTCTTCTCTCCATGTTTTCAAATGTGGATTGACAATGGACCGCTTTTGTAATGAAAACCCTTGATCTCCATAACTAAAACCATCTGCATTTTCACCTTCAAATAAAACTCGTACTCTATGATCTTTAACCTCATTTAAAATATGATGTTTAATCAGAATCGTATCAGAATTCCGCTGTAAATCAATCGTTGTCTCAATTACAAGGTCGTCCGTCAGCTCCTGAAAATATTCAAGTGAAGCAGCAACTTTTATCGAAGTAGTTAACGTCATTCGTGACAACTCCGTAGAGGTTTCAATCCCCAATAAACAAAAAGAATCATTATACATTGGCAAAGCATTCATCACAGGTGAATAATCATAAGAATCGCCTCCATCAATTGTGTTCTCAAACTTGATCCAATTTGATTTTATTTGCCCATCACTTTTTCGCTGTAATTGAATTTTGCCATCTATCAAATGAATCTTATAAAATTTATTTTCAATTTCTTCTGTTTCAGAAACACTTAGAAGGTCTACTGCCAAACTTTCAGTTACAAAAAATTGCTGATAACCAAAACCGCTGAATTCAACTTCAATCGCCAGCTCACTACGATAATATCCCGGCAACTCAATTTCTTGCTCTCCCTCAGCAGTCACTTTGATTTGTTTTCCACCGGAAAGGTATGTTTGATTTATAATAGTTTGGGGTAATTGATCACCTGTAATCTTTTTTAAAACAACATTTTGAAAACGTGTAAAGACCACAACATTAATGGTTTTTGTTACCTCTTTGGGCAGTAAATTGAATACGACCAGTCCGTTTTCCTCTGGATTTATTGCTCTCGCTATCTGTTTTTTCAAAATAGTAATATAATCATCCGCAATACGTTCGGCCTTTAGTAATCGATTAATAATATTTCTATTAGTCTCATCAGAGTTACAGCCTCCGATAGAATCATGTGCATGTGCATCAAACAGTAGCTTTAGCGCAGTATTAATCCAAGCTTGAGGATATCTCCCGCCTAGTGTTTGGTGGAGAACTCCCAGAGGCTCCAACTGTTGATAGATCTTTTCTTCTACACGACTATTCAATAGTTTGATATCCACTCGCTGAGAACGAATCGTGCTGTGAATTCTTGATTTCTGGCTTGCAATAAGTTCCCCTTCTACTTTATTATTACTAGCATTCTTAACAGCTGACATAAAACTTTCATAATCCGATAAGATAAATTCATATGGCAAGTCCATTTTATTCAAATCAGCTACTACTTCTGGAAAATGAGTTCGCACTAAAACTTGATCACCGCCAGCTGGTAATAAAAGGGGATTTTCTGGATTCGTTTTTTCAGACAATCTATCTAGAATCGGCAATAAGGTTTCTTGCACATAGCTTTCATCAGTTGATAAAAACTTTCCTGGCCCATATCCATAAAAGAGATTATTCGTCAAAATACTGTCACCATTTGGTGCAACCCAATCAAAAGTAAGATCTTCTGCTAATTGATCATTATATACTCCTCGTTGTAAGATACTCGATTTTAGTTCAAAACCGTTAAAAATTGCTGGCAGATAGGCGTTCTGCCCAAAAATATCCGGCAGATAACCTACTGACATAGATTTTCCATAACTTTCAGCTCCACGTTGTCCTAACAGAAGATTTCTGATTATCGATTCGGTCTGAATCAATAAAGTATCACACTGTGTATACCACGGTCCTATGTGAATGCGATTATTGCTGATTAATTCTTTCAATTTATCATTCTTCTCAGGAACATATTTATTAAATTCTTCTGCTAATGAATATTGTCCATCAAAGCTATAAGTTGGGAATTCTGGATTATTTTCTAGGTATTCCATTAAAAAATCAAGATTCTCACACAGTAAAGTATTCGAATCTTCAATAGAAAAATACCATTCTCTATCCCAATGGCTATGAGGGACAACATAAACTTTCTTTTTCATAACAACTCACCTTATCTGATTTATAAAACAGGCATGGGAGTGGGACAGAAATAAAGTTCCAAACTCTCTTCGTATCTATCCCCGAATAAACAACGGGACAAAAGGAGCCCCTTCGGAATTAAGCCGAACGATCGGAGCTCCAGATCCTTCACCAAGTAGGTAACAGGACTTCATCTACTCTGTTGAAGCAAACCTGGTGAAGCCAGCCAACTCTAGTAGGTTTTATACATAGAAGTTGATGTGATCGAAGTACAGCGGAATGTATCAATTCTCAGCTATTCATTTTATGAATAGTGTTCCTTGACAATTTTCGGATATTCTTTCTTAATTCTCGGAGCTGATCACTTTTGTCCCGACCTCCATACCTACAATTTAAAAAATTATTTTTTTGCTTCTTTTCTTTTAATCAAGTAATTGCGGACAAAGATATTTGCAAAAGCAATAAACAATGTTCCAACAACTAAACCAACCAAGTATGCTGGTAGATTTTCAACCAACGGCCACCCCCAAATTGCTGGCAACGGCAGCCATTGAACTGCTCCCATCGCAACAGCTGTACAAGAGCCTAAAATTGCACCAATGATATTGATAGGGATAGTAATTAGTGGATTTCGTAACATAAATGGAATAGCTCCTTCAGAGATTGCCAAGAATCCTAATAAGAATGATGTTCCCCCAACAACACGAAGATCATCTGGATAAACACGACGTCCAACTACATACTTATCGATCATGGTTGATAAGCCAAGTCCTAATGGTGGAATCACAATTGCCAAAACACGTGGTGTTAGCGGGAAAATCTTATCTGCAGATAAACCAATTGCTATAGCGCCAGCTGCTTTATTAACTGGTCCCCCCAGGTCGAAGGCAGTTGCTGCTGCAATAACTGCTGATAGCCCAAGCTTCCCGGAACCGCTCATACTAGTAATAGCATCAGCTATCATTTTATTAAGCCCGCCAAATACCGGATCAACAATAAATAAATTCAGTATAAAAATGGCTAATACAGAAATTCCCGGAACCAAGAACATTGGCTTCATAGCATTTAAGTTCTTACTTAACTTGATTTTTTCATTTAAGAAACGGGAAATATATCCAGCTGCAATACCTAAAACCAGCGCTCCTAAGAACCCGCTGGGAATACCACCCTCAATACCCCAAAAAGTATAGTGAAGACCCGCTGCAAATAAACCTCCAGCAAATCCTGATACTAAACCAACACGATCAGAAATCGAGTACGCAGCAAACATTGCAAAAACCGGATAGATAAATTTGAATAACATATTACCAAAGCTATCTAAATAATGTAGAAACTGAACAACGCCCCCAACTGAATTGTACTCAGCATCTCCAATGACTCCAGGGTCCATACCAAGCACTAAAATCCATACTAGTTTAGCAATGCCTAACATTAATCCGGCAGCGACCAATAAAGGAATCATATAAGAAATACCTGTCATGACAGATGCCATCAATTCAGATTTCAACCCTTTTTTAGCTGATCCTGTCTGGGAATTATCATCTGATTCATTCACCACACCCTGAGGCTGTGCCAAAACTTTTTCAATGATAGCTTTTCCATTCTTCAATGGTTCCGCCACTTTAACTTCAACAAAGGGCTTTCCATTAAATCGTCCCTTATCTTTTACTTTTGTATCTACAGCAAAAATTACACCATCCGCCTTTGCAACATCAGCTGCGGTGATTTTATCTTCTAAACCATTCGCTCCTTGTTTCTCAACTTTAATTTTTACCCCCAATTCCTTGGCAGCCTTTTCTAATGCCTCGGCTGCCATATAGGTATGGGCAATACCAGTTGCACAAGCAGTCACTCCAACGATATATTTATCAGATGATTTAATTTGCCTATTCTCATCCTTTACTTGTTCCTCCACAATACCGGATTCTAAAACTTTAAATAATTCATCTCTAGTATGCACAGCTTTTACTTTATCCAAAAATTTTTGATCCATTAAACGAATGCTTAATTCTGATAATAATTTTAAATGAGTGCTGCCAGCTTCTGCTTCCGGAATGGCTAATAAGAATACAGCTTCAACTTGATTAGATTGACTGATTGACGGCCAGTCTTCCTTTTTCAAAGGCTCTTTTAGAGTTATTACAGCAAATCCAGCTTTTTTTACTGCTGAACTTTTACTATGAGGAATTGCTAACCCATTTTCAAGACCAGTATTTGAATGATTCTCACGTTCCAACACAGCCTGTAAAAATGCTTTTTGATCATTTAAATATCCGGCATGATACAACATCTTGCTCATGTATTCCAAGATGGAACCTCTGGAAGTCAAATCGACTTTTGTTTGGATCAAGTCTAACTCTGTCATTTTAATGATATCCATTTTTATTTCTCCTTTTCAAAAAAATTAATTTGTTTACAGCTACAATATAACAAATTCTTGTAACCCGTTTCAGTCAATTCTTGGATATTTATCCAGCAACTGATATAATAAGTAAAACTAACATAAAGGCGATGACTATGGGTATTCTTATTGAAAATTATGGAAACATCATTAATGAAATGAGTGAATCAGAAAAAAATGTGTTTTATGATTTGGACAATTCTCCAGAATTGGTCAATACACTGAATCTAACAGACTTGGCAAACGTACTAGCAACCTCAAACTCTACAATTATTCGGTTGGCACAACGACTTGGATTCAAAGGTTATTCTCAATTCAAATATGAATTGGCAAGATTAATAAAAGAAACAACCTATATTAATGAAAAAGATCTCTTATCACAATATCAGAGCTTCTTCCAAGATTCTCTAAGTGCCCTAACCTTGAACTCCTTGGAATTTTTTGCTGAGCAAATTCATATTGCTGCAAATTTATTTATTGTTGGTGTCGGGCTAACCAAACCCATAGCAGAATATACAAGTAAACGTCTCTATCAAATTAATAAAGCCTCAATGTATATCTATGAATCCCACATGCTGGATCTATTACCCCAGTTGATTAAATCAAATGATTTAGCAATCTTTATTAGTATGAGCGGAGAAACAAATAGTTTGCTAACCTCTGCTCAAAAGGTTAAACAAACTAACGGAAAAATTCTTTCTATTACCAATTCCAGAGCTAATTCTTTAAATAATATTACTATGCATAGTATTACCACTGGAATTCCGACAAATGTTTATCACAATTATGATATAACTTCACGTGCTTTTTTGATGGTAAATATTGATTTGATTTTAGAAATATATTTAAAACGTTACGTTAGATAAGCTGATTCTTGCAGTTTGATTCCGGAGCTGCGGATGCTTTTCTGAACCATTTACGTAATGCACCAACAGACAGATACTCCAATTCTCAAAGAGCGGCTGCAGAGGAGCAATCATATTTCAAAAATAGCTGAATAGCTTTCATATATTCTTTGTAAACATGCGGATATTCTTTCTAAGTTCATTTTTAGTCCAGAATTATATCCTCACTTCTACCTTTCATTACAGGATAGCTTCGTGCTCACCATATGTCTGAAGTCGTACAAGGGCTTTCTCCTGCGATTTTCTAAAGGTTCTATAATATTTTGTGTTGATGGAAAATTTGCCAACACTATTTTTGAGTGTTCAAACACAAAAAAGGAACAACAAACTGATAAACTGAAATCGTCTAAAACTACAAATCAATCGTCGACTAAAACGATAGTGGAAATTGCTTTTAAAGGATTCAGCCGAACTAGATAGTCAGCGCCATCCTTATCATCCGTTAGTTAAACGTCCATTGACTCAAACAGATAGCATCGATAAACTGCTTAGTTATGATCCCCTGTTGCGCTTAGCTTACGATACGATTCAATTCTTAAAATATACCTTCGCTCATCGAGAGACCAAGCGCTTTTTTGAAGAATTGGATACCTTAGATGCCAGATTACCTTTCTTGTTCAAAAAGAAACTGACCTTCTTTAAGAAATACAAACAAGGAATCACGAATGATTTTCTGTCATCCTTTTTCAAACGGACTTACAGAAGATCTAGACAACAAAATCAAGACGCTTACCTTTGTTCCACCAACACATTTATACGAAAGCTTATCAATAAGTTTCATTATTCAGACCGAACGAATAGTATGAGTTCATGAATGTTTGACATAGAACCTTTTTTACTCAGAAATAGAAAAGTCTAGCGAGCTTTTTCCTCACTAGACTCTGATTTCTTTTTCAGTTTTTTGGCTCACCAACACTATTTTATGCGAAAGTTTATCAATAAGTTTCATTATTCAGGCTGAACGAATAGTATGAGTTCATAAACGTTTGACATAGAACCTAAATAATAAGCTATTATCCTTTTTGGTTCTGTTTCAAACTTCTAAAGCGAATAAATTTTTCTTATGTTGATCCTAATTTTAAACTGGTATTCTCAAAAAGCGATTGATTTCTATGCAGGCTGAAAAATCAAAGAGATTTCCCTCTTTTCGTAACCAAATATCTAGTGTCAATTCATCTGTATCGGTTGCTCAATAGCTGAAGTTATAATGAAGATAATAGTTAATTCCATTTTTTTAATAAACGTCTGATTTTAAAAAAATTGGATATGAATACGTATAAGCAACATATAATAATCATGCTTATTACTAAAGACAACGGAATATGAAAAGATTGAATAACTGTTTGTAAATCAGATATGTCAAAAAAATCAGCTATGAATTGTTTTGCTACTTTAAAAGAGATACCAGCTGATACAGGCAGTAAAATGAGTAAATAGTAAATTGGCTGGATAGTATATTCAATAATTATTCGCTTCTGAGTATCTCCCAATAATTTCATAATTTTTAGATCATTTTCATTTTCTAGTACTGATAAAAAAAATAATCTACTGACATACATTAATAATATAGTGTACATAGATAGACCACTTATAGCAGTTAACCCCATGTAAATTTTTAAGGGGTATATCACAATATTGTTTTTATTAACAATCATTTGCATTATCCATTGTAAAAAAAATAGAGAAAGAAATATTGTTGAAAATGAAAAAACACTCAATATTATAATGATTATTAGCGTCCAAAATTGTCCTCTAATCCTAATTGAATTTTTAAAAGAGTTATTCAATGTATAAATTATACTATACATACTTTTGTATCCTTTCATAAAAAGCTTGATTAGAGAGTCAGATTAGCTACTCGATCTCATTAGATACATCAAATGAATTGTAATTTATAGATAGATAATTATAGTACTGACCTTTTTTTCTCTTTAAGCTATCAGGACTTCCTTGTTCTATTATATTTCCTTGTTCTAAAACAAAAATTTTATCACATGATTCAGTCAACTCAACTCTATGTGTAATAAATATAATAGTTTTATCTTTGATAGACATTAAATTCTTTACTATTTTTTTTAAGAGTACTATCTATATTACTGGTAGCTTCGTCAAAAATAATAATATCGTTATCTGCTAAGAGTGCCCTTGCCAGTCCTAGACGTTGTTTTTGTCCGCCAGATAAGTTCGTACCACTTTCTTCTATGGTAGCATCCAATCCAAGATAAAGGAAGAAATTTTATGTCTAATTACAAAAAATACGACGAAGACTTCAGAAAAAAGCTTAGTTAATTTGTATCATGGAGGAAAAACACAAACTTCCTTGTGCAAAGAATATGGTATTTCACAAACCGCCATCTCACGATAAATCAAACTCTATTCTGAAATTAAAATGGAGTCTGGTGAACTTCTTACAGCCAAGCAAGTACGTAAAATCCAAAAATAAAAAGCAGCTTTAGAAGAGGAAAATCTAATCTTAAAAAAAAGCGATTGCCATATTCACGCCACATTCCACCAACGATTAAAGGCTATTCTCTACTTCAATTGCTGTGCCTTGCCTGAAACAAGCCAAATAACCTTTCTATCTTATACATTCAGTATAAGAATAGGAAAGGCTATTTGGCGTTGCGTCTGATTATTTTCGCTTACTTTGGTACTGTTTATAACGATCTCAAGAATTTATTGTTTCCTGCGCTTCTTCCTGTGCAATTGTCAAAATTGCTGCCGGAATCCTGTAGGGTGAGCAGGATACATAAGTAATCGGTAGCTTTCTCAAAAAACGAATAGATTTGGGATCTCCGCCTACCTCTCCACAAACTCCGATTTTAGCACTATCTGAAATAGAGCATACATTCGATACCGCAATTTTTATCAGCTCTCCTACCCCATTTTCATCCAAATGCTGAAACGGATCATCTTTTAAAAGTCCTTTATCTGCATATTCACCTAAAAACTTCGCTGAATCATCTCTGGAGAAGCCATAAGTCAGCTGCGTCAGATCGTTGGTTCCGAAACTGAAAAAGTCCGAAGTTTGAGCAAGCTTATCTGCAACTAAACAGGCTCTAGGTGTTTCAATCATTGTACCGATCTTATATTGAAGGCTCTGTCCGGTCTGTTTGAAAATATCCTCTATAGTTTCTTCCAATAGTTTCCTCAGCATTTCCAGTTCTTCAGCTGTACTGATTAAAGGGATCATAATCTCTGGAATAGTAGTAAATGCTTCATTCTGATTACATTCCAAAGCTGTTTCAATGATAGCAGCAACCTGCATTTGATAAATCTCCGGCGTAGTCACCGCCAGACGACAGCCTCTATGCCCCAGCATCGGATTCTGTTCTTCCAGACTATCCATTTTTCTTCGGATTTGTGCCGGCATCCGACCCGTTGCTTTTGCAAGCTCTTCTATTTCTTTTCCTGTTTTTGGTAAAAATTCATGCAGCGGAGGGTCCAGCAAGCGAATAGTACAAGAACGGCCTTCCATTAAGCGGAAAATTTCTTTGAAATCTTTTTTCTGATACTCTTTCAGCTTTTCCAAAGGCTCCTGCAGACCTTTCCTGTCTTCTGCCAGAATCATCTTTCTCATTTCGCTGATTCGTTCTTCTCCAAAAAACATATGCTCTGTTCTTGCCAGACCTATACCGTCTGCACCCAGCTTTAATGCAGCTTGAATGTCTTCCGGTGTTTCCGCATTCGCAAAGACAAGAAGATGACTGTTCTCTTTTGCCCATTCAAGAATTTTATCCAGCAGAAGCTGTTCATCCCCTTGTTTCTTTGGGATATTCCCCTGGTATAAGGTTCCTGTTGTCCCATCAACAGAAAGAACATCCCCAGCTTTCATAGTCAGCCCGTTACAGCTGATCTGTTCCAAAAACTCATCTACTTGAAGCGCTTCACAGCCTGCTACGCAGCAAACACCCATACCCCGTGCCACGACTGCGGCATGAGAGGTCATTCCTCCCCTTGAAGTAACGATACCTTCACTGACCACCATTCCTTCAATGTCCTCCGGAGAGGTTTCCTGACGAACAAGGATTACTTTTTCTCCTCTTTCACTCGCTGCTTTCGCTGTTTCAGCAGTAAAATAGATATTTCCGCTGGCAGCACCGGGACTTGCCGGCAGCCCTTTGGCAATTGGGATTGCTTTTTCAAGTGCTGCTGGTTCAAAGACTGGATGAAGAAGCTGTGTAATCATGGAAGGTGTAATTCGTTCAAGCCCTTCTTTTTTTGAAAGAACCCCTTCTTCAACTAAATCAATACATACTCGAAAAGCGGCCTTTGCAGTCCGTTTCCCATTTCTGGTTTGTAAAATATACAACTTCTGGTTTTCAATAGTAAATTCAATATCCTGCATGTCTTTATAATGCTTCTCCAGATTTGAACCTATTTGCTTAAATTCTTCATACACGGAAGGCATTGATTCTTTTAATGCGGCTATCGGCTGCGGTGTTCTGATCCCAGCCACCACATCTTCACCCTGTGCATTAAGCAGGAATTCACCAAAGATCCCCTTCTCGCCAGTTGCTGGATTCCTCGTAAATGCAACACCTGTACCGCTTTCAAAACCCGCATTTCCAAAAACCATTTCCTGAATATTGACTGCTGTTCCCAAATGGTCAGGAAGATCATGCAAACGCCGATATGTCTTGGCTCTCTTGTTATTCCAAGAGCGAAAAACAGCTTCTACAGATTGAAACAGCTGCTCCTTTGGCTCCTGTGGAAACGGTTTATGAACAGTTTCCTGATAAATGCCTTTGTATGCAGAAACTAAATACCGCCAGTCTTCTTCCTTCATTTCTGTATCTTCTTTGTAGCCTTTTTTATTTTTGTAAAAACTCAGCTGATCCTCAAAACGATTCTTGTTGATTCCCCAGACAACATCTCCAAACATTTGCAGCAAACGTCGATAACAGTCATAAGCGAAGCGGCCGTTTCCTGTTTTTTCAGCCAATCCATCCACTGTCTCGTCATTTAATCCCAAATTCAATATTGTATCCATCATACCGGGCATGGAAAATTTTGATCCGCTTCGAACAGAAACAAGCAGCGGCTGATCAACATCTCCAAGTTTTTTTCCTGTCTTCTTTTCTAAAGAAAGAATGTGCTGTTCTATCTCCATTTTCAGTTCATTCAGCAAATGCTGCTCATTCTTTAGGTAATCAATACAAGCTTCAGTCGTTATCGTAAAGCCATTTGGTACAGGTAAACCCAAGCTTGTCATTTCAGCCAGATTTGCCCCTTTTCCACCCAGCAGTCCAGCCTGATCTTTTGACCCTTCTGAAAAATCGTAAACAAAAACCATTGAATATCCTCCTCTATTCCAAATAGTGTGCCACATTCGATATAAATCGAATTATATAGTGTGTCACATTCCCTGTCAACAGTTTTTATGACGAGTGAAGATTTGACTTGATTTTATTTATGCCCCTATATATAATATATAGTATGTCACATTTAAGAGGGTAGGTTATCAACTATGCAATTAACTTCCAGACAGCTGGAAATGATTAAAATCGTAAAGAATAATGAGCCGATCAGCGGAGAAGCAATCGCAAAAACATTAGGCTTAAGCAGAGCTACTCTGCGCAGCGATTTAGCTATTTTAACAATGACTGGTCTACTCGATGCAAGACCAAAAGTAGGTTATTTTTACACAGGACAGACAGTAGAACCGCTTCTATACGAAAAACTCTATAGAAAAAAAGTAAAGGATATCATGATTCCTCCTCTACTGATTCCCCAATCAACAACCATTTACGATGCAGTAACCAATCTTTTTATGTATGATGTCGGTTCGCTCTATGTAAAAGATGATCAGGAAAAATTAATCGGTCTGCTGTCTCGAAAAGATTTACTGCGTGCAGCGATCAGCAACCCTCATACTGAAAAAACACCTGTTGCGGTAATAATGACCCGAATGCCGAATATCACTACAATAACCGGAGAACACACTATTTTGGAAGCCGGCGACCTTCTGCTTCAGCACAGTGTGGACACACTGCCGGTAGTTGATAAAGCAGAACCGGGAAAAGTAGTCGGCAAATTAACAAAAACCAAACTAATGGAATATTTTATCCTGGCAGGTAAAGATATTGAAAATGAAAATTATTAGGAGTGTTTAACTATTATGGAAAAAAACAGTGTAAAAATCTATTTAATCTCTGATTCTGTAGGGGAAACTGCTCAAAAAATTATTTCAGCTGTTTCAGCGCAATATCCAGATATCGATATGAGAGATATTCAACGTTTCCCTTTTATTACTGAAGAGGATTTGCTGCAGCCGATTTTAAAAGATGCATTACATGATAAAGCAATTGTTGTTACGACCTTGGTAAATAAGAAACTTGTGGCTCTCGTAAATAATTTTGCCAGAAGGACAGGACTTCAGTTTATTGATTACATGAGCCCGCTCAGTGAAATCATTGAAGGAACATTTGGCATCGCACCTTTACAGGAACCTGGGGCACTGCACAAATTAAATGAACAATATTTCAACCGCGTAGCTGCAATTGAATTTGCAGTCCGCTATGATGACGGAAAAGATTCTAAAGGCTTTCTGGAAGCCGATTATGTCTTGCTTGGCGTTTCCAGAACCTCGAAAACACCATTAAGCATGTATATGGCAAATCGAAATCACAAAGTAGCAAATCTGCCTCTTATTCCGGAAGTAGCCTTGCCAAAAGAACTGGACCAGATTGATCCGAAGAAAATAATCGGTTTGACAACTTCTATGGAAAGCCTGAGAGATATCAGAAAATCACGTCTGGACTCTCTCGGACTTAAAGGAGACTCCGCCTATACAAACTTTGATCGTATCAAGGAAGAATTAAACTATGCGAATCAAGTCTTTGAAAAATACAACACAATCATCATTAATGTTGATAAAAAATCAATTGAAGAAACCTGTTCATTAATTGAAAATATGACAGAAACCCAGATATAAGAAGATAAAACAGACACAGAAAGAGGGCCTGAGGTTGTGACAGAAGTGTTCTGCCTCAAGAACCAGGTAGGTAACATGCATCATCTACTCTGACGAGTCAATCGTAGTGATTTATGTCAATAAGTCGGACTATACGAAAATAGCTACTCATATTTTCAGTATAGTTCGCCTTATTTCCAGAACTGCTGTCTCTACGAGTCTAACGATTCTCGAGACAAAACATTACGCTGTATCCGTTTTTCTGAGTCTACGGTTCTCACTTCGTTCCGATCCTCGAAGCATGGAGGGGCTTTGGAACACCGTTTATTCGGCTTTAGCGGAGTCAGACATACTTATGTCACAGTCACAACCTCTTATTTTCCCAATAAACAGAAAATTTTTACAAACAAATCTCTAAATATTTCCAGGAAAGAAGGCGTATCCAGTTGACCAGACTGACACGAAATGAATTAATAGCAGAAATTATTAATCTGGAAGCTATTTTAAATCTTCCAAAAGGGACAGAACATTTTGTCAGCGATCTTCATGGAGAATTTGAAGCATTTGATCACATTCTGCGAAATGGTTCAGGCAGTATCAAAGAGAAGGTAAGGATTATTTTCGGAAAAAAACTGACAGATAAAGAAATCAATTCCCTCTGCTTTCTGATTTACTACCCTCAGGAGAAACTTGCTTTGCTAAAAGAGGAACAAATTCTGACATTCGATTTCTGGCAACAGAAAATTGAACAGCTGTTAACCATCGTACGCTTTTGCTCCTGCAAATATACCCGCTCGAAAGTCCGCAAAGCTCTTCCGGAAAATTATGCCTATATTTTAGAAGAGCTCATCTATCCCTACGACGAAGAGGCTGACAAGGAAGACTATTTTAAACAGATTATTGAGAAAATTATTGATCTTCAGGAAGCTGAATTTTTTGTCGCTGCTCTTTGTGAGCTGATCCAGCGATTGGTTGTGGACCATCTTCATGTAATAGGTGATATTTACGACCGGGGACCCTACCCTGACAAAATAATGGAAAAGCTGATCAATTATCATTCTGTGGATATCCAGTTCGGTAATCATGATATTATTTGGCTAGGTGCTTTTTGTGGTTCAAAAGCCTGTCTTGCCAACGTTCTGAGAATCTCTGCAAGATACGGCAATTTAGATCTGGTTGAAGATTCGTATGGAATAAATCTTGAGTCACTACGCAATTTCAGTAGAAAACATTATACAGATAATTTGCATTTCCAGCCAAAGAACAATCCTTACAGACAGCTTAGCACTGAAGAAAAAATCGACAGTATGCTAATTCAGCAGGCTATGACCATTATTCAACAGAAACTTGAGGGACAAATTATTATACGCCGACCTGACTTTAAAATGGAGGGGCGCCTTTTGCTGGACAAGCTTGAGGGAAATATCCTCAAATTGAACCAAAAAAACTACTCTACGGTCAACTCTTGTTTTCAAACAGTCAACATGGACTTTCCTTATCAGTTGAGCAATGAAGAGGATCAGCTTATGGAAGATCTCTCCCAACAGTTTAAAGAATCAAAACTATTGGAAAAACACATGTCATTTCTCGTTGAAAAAGGCTCTCTGTATTTAAATTATAATCATAATTTGCTGATTCACGGATGTATTCCGCTAAATGAAGATGGAACGTTTCAACCAATTCAGTTTAAAAAGTACACCTATTCAGGAAAAAAGCTGTTAGACTACTTTAACCAATGTATCCTGTCTGCATACCATAATCGACACAGTCAAATTGAAGAACTAACAGATATTATCTGGTATCTCTGGTGCGGCGAAGGCTCCTCTCTTTTTGGAAAAAAAGCAATGAAGACATTTGAACGATACTTTCTAAAAGAGAAAGAAACACATGCGGAGTTAAAAAATCCTTATTATAAATTGCGTGAAGATGAGCAGATTTGCATGAAATTAATGAAGGAATTCGATGCTGACCCTGCTTTGGGTAGCATCATTAATGGACATACCCCAGTAAAAGTGGTGAATGGTGAAGCACCGATAAAAGCCAATGGAAAAATGCTGGTCATTGACGGCGGATTTTCTAAATCCTACCAAAAGATTACAGGAATTGGCGGCTATACACTTATTTCAAACTCCTATGGCATGCATCTGGCAGCACACAAGCCTTTTACAAAGAAAGAAGCAGCGATTCGCAACAGCGATGATATTGTTTCCAGCAGACAAATCATTGATCGAAAAAACAATCGCATTAAAGTTAGAGATACAACGATTGGTCAGTCGCTGAAAGAAGATGCTTTAAATCTGCAAAAAGTGTTGACAAAAAAACAAAGGAAGCTGGAATAATTAAATTCCTGCTCCCTTTTTGATGTTCCAATGTTCCGCCTGTTCAACTGACAGCTTCGTTGGCTTCCTTATTTTTACGCTTCTTGGTAAACTTCTGATTTTTCAGTTCAAACACTGTATCACATGCATTTGCTACATCCTGTTCATGCGTTACAATAATGATACATTTATGCTCTTCATGAGCAACCTTTTGAAAAAGTTTAACAATGTCCTCAGATGTTTTTTCATCCAGATTCCCTGTCGGTTCATCCGCTACAATCAGCTCATGATCACAGCATAATGCACGAACAATTGCTACCCTTTGTTGCTGTCCACCGGATAATTGAGTCACATTTTTCTTTGCCAGTGCTTCATCAATACCGACTGCAGCCAAATGTTCAAGGGCACGGCCCCTTCTGTCATCCTTTTTCAATCCTGAAATAGCCATAGCAGTAAGAACATTTTCCAATGCTGACATATAAGGAAGTAAATTATAGGCCTGAAAAATAATCGATACATCATTTCGGCGGTAATTTCTCAAACCAATATTTTTTAAAGATTCTCCATTGTATTGAATCGTTCCGGTTTTTGGTACATCCAATCCTGAAATCAGTGACAGAAAAGTTGTTTTCCCTGATCCGCTGGCACCTAAAATAGCGTACATCTTCCCCTTGTGAAATTCCAGATCCACATCTTTATATAAATATTCTTCTTCCTGTTTGTACCAGTATCCTACATTTTTAGTTTCTAACATTTATTTACCCCTCCTATGTTGTCAAAATTTTACGCGGCTGCAGCCGAATAATTCCAATTGAAGATAACAGAATTGACCCAAAACTGATCATCAGACCCATTCCAGCCAGCATTGCAATTTGTTCTGCAGTAACCTTAATATCCATATCTTCAATTTGTGCAGCTGCTTCCTGTGAGCTTGCTCCAAGACTTCCAAAGTTGCCAGGACCACCGCCCATATTACCTTGTTGACCTCCTGGACCTCCACCTGCCATTTGAGCATTATCATTACCATTCGCGGCTGTCTGACTTGATTCTGTCTGCTGCTGAATCAGCTGTTCACCAACAACATTTCCGACAACATTTCCACTAACAGAGGCAACTGCTAATGCAATCAACATACAAACAAATATTTCAGTAAAAAATTGCATAATGACTTTTGCCCTTGCTTCACCCATTGAAAGCAGAACACCAATCTCATATCTTCTTTCACGAATTGTCATCATAACAATCAGTGTCAGAATAATTACACCTGCAACAGCAACCAAAATCACAATATTTCTTGCAAAGCTTGCCACATTATTTAATGGCTGCAGCATAGACTGATACATTTGATCATTCGTTTGCAGACTAAAAGTGTCAGTATCAATCAGTGCTTCTGCTTCTTCGACAAATGCCTCCATTTTTTCAGGATCAGTCAGGCTATAACTTGCTGAATCAATTGTCCCTTCTGAATCATCCCCCTTAAGTGTATTGGCAAATGTATACGAGCTGTACAAAGTATTGGATGGGTTCAGAAAATTGAACATCATCCCCATGCTGCTCCCGCTTTCTGACGTTTCAAAAATTCCCTTTACAGTAACTTCATAGGTAGTGTCTTCGTCATCAGGACTTGTAATAGTAAATGTGTCGCCTACACTTAATTCATTGGCATCCGCTAATGTCTGCTCAATAACAACATTATTTGTATCCTCATCAGCAGAACTTATTGCCTCTCCCTCAACAATAGTGGAAGTACCCTCAGAAAATCCTGAATACATGGATAGATCCATCACACCAGTTACCTGAAAATCGCTTTGCATCATTGCAGCACCGTCACCGGTCTGTTCGCCTCCACCCATCATTCCGCCGCCTCCGAAGCCGTTCGTGCCGCCTTCAGCTGTTTCTGTTGACGCAGAATCTGTTGTTTCGTCTTCGCTGGAAATTGGTATGATATCATCCGTCGCTCCTGCAGAGGATGAAGAAATAAATGAGTAGCTTTTAACGTTATCCAATGCAGCAATCTTTTCTGCATCCTCCAGATTTACCGGTGTTACGCTAAAACTTCCCGGATCAAATCTTTCGCTGCTTCCGTCAGAGCTTTCAGCTCTCCGTATACTGCTCTCTCGGTTGGTACTCAAGGTTACGGTTGCTCCTACACTTTTCTTTGCGTTTTCAGTTGCTGTCAAGGCTGCGCTTCGAATAGTCAGCCCTGCCAAAACAAATATTAAAATCGCTGAGAACACAGCGCTCAGCAGTAATGTCCGTCCTTTCTTTGCTTTCATACTTAACAATGCCCGTCTAATAAAATCCATAAAAATCCTCCTAGCTAGATAATCCTTTCGGAACTATCATTACTTTATTCCTGCCAACTTAAATAGAACTTAAAATTCCATAACAAAATTTCACCTTGCAAAAAAAAGGTAAAGATGTTTAAATGGAACTGTCTCAATTTATTTATAGAAAGGACAGTACATTGGTTAAAAAGAAAATGAGCCTATATGGAGTGGTTTTCCTTGTCTGTTTGTTTCTAATATTCACCTACTTCTTCTCAACGAATACAGTTGATTATGCAAAAGAAGAGAAAATAACACAGACTTCTGAACCTGATATAGTGATAGAGCCTCCTGCTCAGCCCATTGCAGGAAAACAGGAAAGTAATCCTGAAACAGCCATTGAAATAGTTGATGCTGAAGAGCTGGACTTTTTTTATGATCAAATACAAACGATTATCAATAAAGCTTCTGTTGATTTTTCCGGAGATTTCGCTGTGACATATATAGACCTGTCAACTGGAAAACAATTGTCAGTTAATGGCGACAAAGAATTCTACACTGCAAGTACCATTAAAGTCCCTCTGGCTATGATGGTTGCAGATAGAGTTAATGAAGGTGTCCTTCACTGGAATGATAAAATTGTTTATAATAAAGAAAGAGATTATGAAGAAGGAACTGGAAAGATAATCAACAATATTCAACCCTCCTATTCTTTAAACACTCTTCAGGAATACAATATTACTTACTCAGATAATATTGCGAAAAATATGCTGTACAGCTTATTTGGCGGAGAAAAACAGGCTAAACGTCAGCTTTACAGATACTTTTTTTCTCGTGAAACAGATGTAGAAGATGTCCAGTTTACATCGGAAGAAGCCGCTTCCATCCTTCAGATACTTTATCAGGAAAAAGCTGAAAATGCTGAATACCAAAAAATTTATGATTATATGAAAAAGACTGTTTTTCACGAACGCTTAGAAACCTCATTAACGGAAGGAAAAGTCGCACATAAAATCGGTTCTTACGATAACTATATTCATGATATTGGTATTTTGGAAACTTCACATCCATTTATTCTTTCTGTTTTTACAAAAGAAGAAGTTTCCGGAACCGGTGCAGAAGCTATTTCAAGACTGACAGATCAACTATGGAAGCTTCAGTCTGAACACTACCCTTCTTCTGCCGCTTCGCCTCAACAGCTGATACAACAAGCAGGTGCATAAAAAGTAGAGACCTCTGAACATTCAATAATACATGTTCAGAGTTTTTTTGTGCGCTAATCATTATTTTTATAAAATCTAAAAAAATACTAAAAAGTTTTTTATCCGTTACCCTTCCCCTTCTGCTGTTCTTTTTATCCTATCCTAACAATTGATAATGATTATCATTACGAATTAGAAACAACACAAATAAAAACACATTAAAACAAAGGTTCAACCTAATTGATAACCACTATCGTTCTCAATTAGATGAATTCATTATCAATTGCAATTGAATTTATGCTACTCTGTATATGAGGAGGGATCATGATGAAATTATCAAAAGAAAAACAAGCAGCATTATCCACTGTTTTTTGTTTTCTATTTATGATCACAGGTCTGCTGTTAGAAAAATCAGGAAGTTCTATCTATCCAATCAGTTTTGTTTTAGCAATAATCAGTGGTGGGGCAAAGCAGACGAAAGAAGGGATTTTAGACACCTGGAAAAATAAACATCTGAATGTGGATTTATTAATGGCACTGGCAGCTGTTGGAGCCTGCATTATCGGCAACTGGTTTGAAGGAGCCATGCTCACTTTTATCTTCTGTCTAAGCGGAGCACTGGAAGAATACGCAACAAACAAAAGTAAAAAAGAAATTTCCAATCTGATTAATATGCAGCCGGAAACTGCCTTGAAACTCATGGAAGATGGAAAGACGATTGAAATACCTGTTTCTGAGCTGAAACTTAAAGACCATGTATTAGTCCCAAAAGGCTCCAGCATTCCAATTGACGGCATCCTTTTAGCAAGGGACAGTTCAATTGATGAAGCAGCAATCAGCGGAGAATCAATTCCTGTTGAAAAACAAGCCGGTGCTGAAGTGTTTGGAGGAACGATTAATTTGGGTGAAGTGTTTACCATGGAAGTCAGCAAAAAAAGTGACGATACTCTCTTAGCAAAAATTGTTCGACTCGTTGATGAAGCGCAAAATACGCCATCTCAAACGGCAAGCTTTATTGACAAAATAGAAAATATCTATGTAAAAATTGTACTGATTATTGTTCCCTTAATGATCTTTATTCCTTACCTTTTTCTAGATTGGAGTTGGAATGAGAGTTTCTATCGGGGAATGGTTCTGTTGGTCGTTGCTTCCCCATGTGCGCTCGTAGCCTCGGCAACACCTGCAACCCTTGCAGCAATTTCAACTGGAGCTAAAGACGGCGTTTTGTTTAAAGGAGGTATTTATCTCGAAAACATTGCTGATCTGAAAGCAATCGCATTTGATAAAACTGGTACACTGACAAAAGGTGTCCCAGCGGTCACAGATGCACTGTTTTTGACAGAAAATCGTGATGGTTTGGATATATTACTGGCGATGGAACAGCAATCTACCCATCCGCTTGCACAGGCGATTGTGTCTTTTTATAAAGATCATAACGAAAAAATTATTGAAGACTTGGTTGTTCATAACATCGTAGGATTTGGGATGGAAACTGTTGTTGAGGGCATCACTTGGCGTGTTGGAAAGCAATCCTTTTCTGATGAAGAACCGTTAAAACCCGAATTAATTCAACAAGTTGAAAAACTTCACAGCGAAGGAAAAACAGTTATTTACTTGTTTAAAGAAAAAGAAATTGCAGCTTATTTCGGGTTGCTGGATCTGCCTAAACCGGAAGCAAAGAATGTCTTAGAGTACTTTAAGAATGAAGGAATCCATACAACAATGATTACCGGTGACCATTTAAGAACAGCGCAGGCAGTGGCAGCAGACCTTCCTATTGATGAAATCCATGCAGATTGTTTGCCTGAAGATAAAACAGCCTTAATCAAGCAGCAAAAAGAAAAATATAAGGTGAATGCGATGGTTGGAGACGGGATTAATGATGCCCCTGCTCTTGCAAACGCAACAATAGGCGTGGCAATGGGAGAAGGAACAGATGTGGCGATGGATGTGGCAGATATGGTTTTGATGAAGAATGATCTTGAAAAACTTCAGATGAGCCACCTTTTGTCCAAGAAATTAAAGCGAATTGTTACACAAAATATTATTTTTTCAGCAGCAGTTATCCTTCTTTTAATCCTATCCAACTTATTCCAGGTAATAAGTTTACCTCTTGGAGTTATCGGCCATGAAGGAAGTACCATTCTGGTGATTTTGAACGGTTTAAGATTGCTGAAAACAATTCCGCTTCCCACATCTAAAGATTCAAGTTCTCATGAACAAATAACTGGAAAGCTGATTGAAAATCGTTAATCGAATTGCTGGAACAGCAACAAAAAGAGTTTCTCCCAGCACCCTGACCAAGCTATAAATTATAATAAAGGATCGTTTATAAATGATATTCAATGATAGAAAATGTTAACCTGTATACTTCAATGACAAGAACAAAACAGCTTTAAACCTGTATTAAAAGCTTGCTTCCACGCTTCTTCAAATGCTCGTCACCTATCCAGTAGTCATATATGTAATATTACTGGATAGGCTCCATATTTCTTGGATTAGAAGCATAACTTAGTTTTAATTCATTCAATATGCTATCATTATCAGGAAAAACCCTTTTTATTATCTATGAAGTTCAGATTTACAGTTCTTTTTCCAAAATATCTGCAATTCTCTGAGATGCATGCCCATCTCCATAAGGATTACTCGCCTGACTCATTTTCTCATACTCCGCAGGGTCTTCCAACAGCCTTTTAAAATTCGCATAAATGGTTTCTTCGTCTGTTCCGACGAGCTTCAACGTTCCTGCCGCAATGCCTTCCGGTCTTTCCGTTGTGTCTCTAAGAACAAGAACCGGCTTCCCCAAAGACGGAGCTTCCTCCTGAATTCCACCGCTGTCAGTTAGGATCAGGTAGCTCCTGGCAAGAAAATTATGAAAATCAACGACTTCCAAAGGTTCGATTAAGCGAATACGTTCCTCTCTGCCCAAGTATCTATTTGCCGTTTCTCTTACCTTGGGATTAAGATGGATAGGATAAATGGCTTTAACATTATGATGTTCATCAATAATTCTGCGAATTGCCTTAAACATGCGTTCCAGTGGTCCGCCCAAATTTTCTCTTCGATGGGCTGTAATCAGAATCAGACGATCCTCCCCTATCCAGTCCAACTCCTCATGTTTGTATGAAGGTGTCACAGTCGTTTCTAGAGCATCTATTCCAGTATTACCAGTAACATAGATGTGCTCCGCTTTCTTCCCTTCGTTTAACAAATGTTCCTTTGCTGTTTCAGTCGGAGCAAAATGAAATTTACTGATTAACCCGGTTGCCTGACGATTAAACTCTTCTGGAAACGGTGAGAAAATATTGTAAGTACGTAGTCCTGCTTCTACATGACCAACTGGAATTTGGAGATAGAAACAAGCCAGCCCTGTAACAAAAGTGGTGGTTGTATCTCCATGAACAAGCACTACATCCGGACGTTCTTTTTCCAAAACCTCTTTAATACTAAGAAGTATGTTTGATGTAACATCGAATAACGTCTGATTTTCTTTCATTACAGCCAAATCATAATCGGGCTTCACGTTAAAAACATGTAAAACCTGATCCAGCATTTCCCTATGCTGACCAGTCACACAGACCTTTATGTCCAATTTTTTTCGACTTTTTAATTCATTTACTAATGGACACATCTTAATTGCTTCTGGTCTCGTACCAAAAACTAATAATACTTTTTTCATAAATATACGCCTCTCCTGATAAAGCAGCTCATTTTTTATACTTATACTATTCTTAAACATTATATTGCTGTTTCATATCCATCGTTAATTATAGCAGTTTTTCATCAACTATTTAAGCTTACACATCCTTTTGAAGTTCTTTCATTCTGTCAGCAGGCAATATAGTAGGAGAACAGTCTGCCTCTTCTTCATTTGTGGTAATTGAAATGACTCATTCAATCGTTACTCCTGTGAGAATTTCTGGAATATACAGCCAGCTATCTGTTATATAATTAAACTTTTTACTTCTACACTTTTAAAGATGAGAAACGAACTGAACCTAATAGTAAAATGAAAAAATTTACTGTTAAGGAAAAAAACTTGTCATCTTTTATTGCAATGAATGATTTGATTCGGTATAATGATTACTGTTGAATTACATTTTGGGCTCGCCTGAATTGTAAGACCTTATTTTATCGGAGGTGAAAGAAATGCCAAATATTGAATCTGCAATCAAACGTGTACGTACTAACGCAAACGCGAATGCTAAAAATTCATCTCAAACAAACGCTATGCGTACAGCTATTAAGAAATTTGAAGAAGCTGTCGCTGCCGGAGCTGACAACGTGGATGCATTATATAAAGATGCTGTAAAAGCTATTGATATGGCTGAAACTAAAGGTTTGATCCATAAAAACAAAGCGAACCGCGACAAGTCTCGCCTAAGCAAAAAAGTAGCTAAATAATTGATTTTTAGAAGCTGATTTAAGTCAGCTTCTTTTTTGTAGTGCGCCAAGCATAGCAACTACCTAGGTGGTGAAAGTCCACTGCGAGGGTACACATCGACCAATCGCTAGAGAAACGCAAGGTGGCATTCGTGAGGATGTGGCTGAAGGAAGCGTGTATCAAATTCTTGGCTCTACGAACAGAAACCTGATACCAAGGCTCGGTAAGTGGATAAGGTTCCTATACAAACCAAAGTCCAAAAGATGTGCGTAAACTTATCGGGTAAATCAGGCGAGTAAAAGAAGAAAGTTAGTTGTCTTACCCTGGGAGGTCTCACGAACGATTGAGGAGTCCCCTAGTAAGAAAATCGGTCGAAAAAGGTTTATCGTGAGAAATCAGCCGAGGTCATAGTAGTGGATTATCCAAAGTTGTTCATAGAGCGTTATCCACTAAACGACTAAAGCAAAGAGGAATCCCCTTTGCCTTAGATTATTATCTAAACGTACACACTGCAATATAAAGTTGAACCGCCGTATGCCGAACGGCTTGTACGGTGGTGTGAGAGGGGGCGGAAAGTCAGTTAGCTTTTCCCTCTACTCGATTCCAATGATATAACTATTAGAAGGCTTAGAAAAATTCAGATAAAAAGCTGCTTTAACAGTTCCCATAAGCAGGCAGATTAGATTGATTCAATCATTTTCTTTTGGCCTATAAATACAATATATCTTCAAAACAAAATCAGTGATTTTCTGGATATTTACAGACTCAGAAGAACACTGATTTTATTATTTGGAACACTTTTTTCTTATTTGTTTTCTATAAAACCTTATCTGAAATCTTTAGAATAAACAACTCAAATTGTAATTCTTTATCCATTCTTCCAGTTTTGACTGAAAAATCATTTTCCACCAGTTCATCATAAATTTTTTCCAATCTCTGTAATTTGAAGCTGCGGCTTTGCTGCAGACCCAATTTAATTCGATAAGGATGAACCTTCAATGCTTCGGCTATATTTGACTGCTGATAGCCCAGCTGAGACAATATCTTTGTCTGGAGCAGCAGACGTATCTGACTTAATAGGATGGCAGTCAGCTTGATCGTTTCTTCTCCCTGCAGCAAAAGATCCTGATAAGTCTGAATTGCTTTTTCACTATTGCCTGCCAAAATCTCTGCTGTAAGATCAAACACATTATGCTCTAAGGATTTTGGTACCAGTTCTTCCACTATCTCCAAAGTAATCCTTTTATCTTCAGAAGAAAAAAGAAACAATTTTTGCAGCTCTCCCATAATCTTCGTCAATTGGAAATCAGATAAATAAAGAAGCTTATCAAATGCTTTAGGTTGAATCTCATAGCCTTCATTTTTAATAGTTTGCTGAGTGTACTCTTTTAATGCCCGCTCATCCATTGGAGAAACATCAACCACCACCGCCTGTTTCTTTAGGAGTTTGGTTATCTTCTTTCTTTCGTCCAGCTTTTCAACATGTGCCTGAAAAACAACCACTGTAGAAGATGAGGGCTGCTCAAGATATGCAGTTAACTCTTTCATATCATGTTCGACAGGCGCAGCTTTCTTTTCACTGGTTAAAAAATAAGGATTCTCTATAAAAACCAGCCGATGATCCCCAAAAAAAGGTAACGTGTCTGCTTCAGCCAATGCTGCAGATAAAGAGATTTCTTCCATGTCGTAAGAAGTTATATTAAATTCCTCTTCTCCTGATTGAAATAAGTGATTCTGTAATTCTAACTTGAACAGTTCACTCAAATAGGTTTCTGTTCCTAAAACCAAATATAACGGAGCAATCTTACTCTCACGAACATCTTTCAATACTGTCTGCAAACTCATCTGATCCCTCTTTTCTCTTATTTATCCTAACATTCTCAAGTGTCAAAAGCTAGTCTGATCCTGTCACTGTTTTTAATTGCAGATCAGGTGAAAAAAATGACCACTCACAGTAAATCATTCCCTGTTTGTCGGTTCGATATATCTTCATTTTTTCTTCGTTCAGCTTTTCAAGTGTTTCTTCATGCGGGTGGTTAAAATGATTGTTTTGTCCACAGGAAATAACTGCTTCCTGCGCAGAGACAGCCTTTAAAAATTCTCGAGTTGTTGATGTTTTACTACCATGATGTCCGACTTTTAAAATATCTGCTGACAAAGCAGGAAATGCCTCAACCAACTTTTTCTCCCCTGTCTCCTCTAAATCTCCTGTAAACAAAAAACGCTTCTGCATTATATTGGTATAAAGAACAAGTGAATCATCATTGCTTCCTGCGCCAGCTTCCATAGGAGCTAATACTTTGACATCTAACTCCCCAGGTAAATCAGCTTTTGATTTAATGCTATAGAAAGAAGTTCCCTTCCTCTCCATTTCTTGAATTATTTGAAAAAAAGCAGTATCCTGTTCTGCTCCTTCAGAAAAATAAACAGATTCAATTTTTATTTTTTCACTAACAGCCAGCAAGTCGCCCATATGATCTGTATCACTGTGTGTTATAAAAACTTTATCAAGCTTTTTGACCCCTCTGCTCTTAAGAAATGGAATCACCGTATATTCTGCTGGACTTTTCTGCATTGTACGAGTTCTCCACGGCTCGGTCTGAAATGTGATCCTTCCGCCTGTATCAATCAAAATTGACTCACCACCAAAAGGAGCCTGAATGAATATACTGTCTCCTTGTCCAACATCTATAAAAGCTACAATCCCTGACTGCAGCACATATTTCTGAAATAAAAGAAACACCAATATTCCTGTATACACTAAAGCCTTTATTTTCTTATCAGGAAGATAAAACAGAATAAGCAAAACCAGGATAATTTCTGCCGCAAAAAGAATGAACGGTATCTTTCCAATGGCTGCAGAAAAGAACTGCTCCTCACTCATACTGGCAAATACTTTGTTCATTTGAATGAGGCATATTTCCAGCAACTGGCTGAGTATTGTCTTTTTTAAAATAAAAGACAATACAAATCCACTTGTCAAAGCCGGTAAAAGCAGATTTTCAAAAAAAGGAAGTAAAATAAATGTTAAAAGAATCCCAAGCGGCTGCCACTCATAAGTAGTCATTCCCAAGATCGGAATAGTAAAGATAGAAAGTAGTGCAGAGAAAAGAAATTTCCGAAAAATTGGAGAGCTTACCGTTTTTAGCGCTTCACTTAAATAAATAATGGAAAAAGACAGAAAATAACTGTACTGCCCTGCTAAAGTAAAAAGCAGAAAAGGCTGAATGAGTACCGCAAAAAATAAGGTCAAGCTCCAGATATCCAATGTGGAGAGGTGAAGCCGAAAGCGATTGCTGCCTTCTGAAAGATTTCTTTGAAGCAGCGCCCGAACCACACTGACAGAAAAACCTGTAAGTCCTGCGAAAAGAAAAGAAAGCAGCAACTGCCACCAGAAAAATGTCTCTATAGAAACACCCAGTCTGAGCAGCGTGTATCGCAGCAGGTTGGCAAAAAAAGCAACGTGCATACCGGATAAACTGAAAAGATGTAAGATACCCAAGCTTGTAAAAATTTCGTTCAGCTCATCATCTCCTGCTCTTTCTCCAAACAGAAATATCTTACAGTAAACGGCTGTAGTTGGATAGAGTACTTCATTACAATATAGCAACGCTTTTTTCCGAATTACGGACAGTTGCTCAAACAAAGAGAAGAATGGAGCCTTTACATCTTTTTGACTATGAATTTTTTCAATTCTCAGAATCTGATTTATATGATTCTGTCTAAGATATTCTGCATAATCAAAACCGTTTAGATTTGTTTTGCCTGACGGAAGTTCAAAACTTCCTGATACACATACCTCTGCTATTTCTGTCTGATGAAGCCAAAATTGCTGCTCCTGTTCTGAGGACAGCTGGTAAGTTCCCTTTACAATCAGCTGTCTGTCCTCAGTCAAGTCCCCTTCCACCTGTAAAAGATCACCATCTACTTTAATTTTATCAGGATGAATACGCAGAATTTTTTCTGTAACTGGACCTACAAGCTTCTGTTCAGCCTCTTCTTTAATCAAAACATTAATCGAAATGAGAATAGTAAAAAAACTGCACAGAAAACCCGCATAAATAATCTTACGTTTTCCTGTGCTTACTAATCGGATGATACTGTATATCCATAAGATCAGGGTAATACTATTAAATTGTAGAATCACACAATTTCCGGCAACCGCAAAAAGAATTGGATAAAACCAATAATTAGTCAGTTCCTGAAGCAGGCTCTTCAAATGAGCTGAGTTCCTCTTCTCCTAATTGAAGTTCAGCAAAGTATTTTTTGGATAAGGTTACTTTTTCCGCTACGGCCCCTGCTTTTGAAATCAGTTCAACTGCGTAAGGGTCATTTCTATAATCTTTCAGGTAATGAATTTTCTTGATTCCAGCCTGTAGGATCATTTTGGTACATTGCAGGCATGGAAAATGTGTGACATAAATTTCCGCCTGATCTGTTGGAATACCGAATTTTGCGCATTGTAAAATGGCATTCATCTCCGCATGTATTGTTCTTACACAATGACCATCTACGACATAACAGCCGTCGTCAATACAATGAACATCACTGCTGACAGAACCATTGTAGCCTCCTGCGATGATTCGTTTATCCCGCACAATAGTTGCCCCGACTTCCAGACGAGTACACGTGCTTCTTAAGGCCAGCAGCACACTCTGTGCCATAAAATACTGATCCCAAGGTATACGTTCCACTGTCAATATTGCTCCCCTCCATCTCATAAATCTTCTTTTGCTGAAACTTAAGCTATACAAATAGTACGTGAATTAGAAATTGCCGTCAATAGGATTTACAAAATAATTCGTATTAAGAGACAAAAATAGAGTCTCTTAACTTCTCAAATGTTTTCTCTCCGATTCCAGAAATATCAGACAATTCCTCAATAGAGCTGAATCTGCCATTCTCTTCTCTGTACTTAATGATCTCCTGTGCTTTTTTCTCCCCAATACCCGATAGAGTCATTAAAGCTTGTTCATCTGCAGTGTTTAAATCAATCTTACCACTTTGTGAATTATTGGTTTTATTGACTTCGTCTACAGCACTTATAATTTCCTCTCCTTCCTCAGGAACATAGATGACCATTTGATCTTCCAGCCGTTGAGATAAATTGATCTGCTTTTCATCAGCTGATTCAGTCAGCCCTCCAGCCATTTCCAAAACGTCCCATACTCTCATTTCTGAACTAACTTCATAAATCCCTGGAACTGCAACTGCTCCCTTTACGTCCACATACACCTGCTCCTCTTCAAATGAGCTTTCCTGTACAGCTGCTTCAGAAGTTGAAGTAGCTGCGTACCACTCTTCCTGCGGTTGCTCACTGAGGATAGGTTTTAGGAAGATTAAGCGATAGACACAGAAAATGATACAGCAGAAAATCACAGCGCCCCCACCCAGCCAATAACGATAAGTAACGATTTTTTCCTTCATAATCCTCCCTCCTAAAAAATAATACGCATTTTTTAGCTTTTGTTGATAAAAAAATAGTTTGTCGATCGTATAATAGGATGAAAGGAGGGCCAGATATGGATGCAAAAATTGTAGAATTAATGAAGATGAAGGACTTCAGGGGGTTGGAATTGCTGATTAACTCTTATGGAGAAAAAATTATCAAGACAATTAATGCGGTATTAAATCGTACTGAAGAGCACAATTACCATAAAGAAGCAGAAAATGAAGTTTTCTACAAAATTTGGAGATCAATAGATCAGTTTGATGTATCGAAAAGCAGTCTGAAAACCTGGTCTCTGACAATCACCCGTAATAGCTGTATTGATAAAAAAAGAACTATTATCCGTAAGCAAAAACTTGTACCTCTTGAACAAGCAGCAGAATCTAAAATATATGATCAATACTTTGAAAAAGAAGAGTTTCTGGATTTGATTTGCAGTCTGAGCAGCGAAGATCAGCTGATTTTTCTTAAATATTATTACTATCAGGAAACTCCGCAAATGATTGCAGAGGAACTGCAATTGTCGATCACACAAATTTACAATCACCTATCCAGAGGTCGAAAAAAACTCAAAAAAAATTTACAGGAAGGAGTAATAAATCATGGCGAATACTTTTAGAAAAAGTGTCCGGAAACTGAATCAGGAACAGATGAATCAAGACGCATCTGCACTCTTTTCCAGCGAGCAGAAAAATGCACTTTTCAAACAGACTAAGATGTATATTTTCCTGCAGGAGCTGCTTGAGTCAGTCAAAGGTGAACTTGAGGCAGAGGAAGAAATCCAATCCTACTTTCCTCTGACAACTGATGGCCCCAATCTCAGCTTTATGAATGTTGGTTATTTGGGCATTTATCATCCAAAAACAGAAAAAGGTCGTAAATATATCAAAGATTTTCATGATTTGAGAGGAAACAGATTATTAATCTTTACTGATCAGAGGATTATCTTTTTGACAATCATTGAATATATTGATCAGGGGTTATTTTACAGCTACCCATATGAAGCGATCAGCGTGATTACCGTGAAAAAAATGAAGAGCAGTTATTGGGAGCGGGAAGGTGGTTTTCGATTTACCAGGAAAAAATTAATTAGTTATTACTTCGACTTTGAATGTGAAAACAGTATTTTTTCGGAGTTGATCGATGAAGCAGATGCCCAGCTTTTCTTAGAACAAATATCAGAAATTGATAAGATGAAAAATATTTCAATTAGAGAATCCGTCTACAGAAAAAGAAAATTTGATTTCCTGATTAATAATTTTCAAATGGGTTTGCGAATTGGTATTTTCTTATCCTACTCAATGATTGTTCTCTTTATACTTTTCTTTTTGCTGGGAGTTGTGTTTCATATTGGTCCGTGGGCCGACTTGATACCAAAATACTAACGCTAAAAATACACCTGTATGCCATACCTCAAACGGCTCACAGGTGTATTTTTTTATGAAAGGTTCGTCTAATTGTACTTGTAAATCGGGAAAAATCTACATCCACTATGTGAACACGATGTTCAGTCAATAACTATTATTACTATTTTTCTTCCAGCTCATTTAGGTAATCCAAGGCATCCTGAACGGTTTTTACAGGAACAATTTTCATATCTGTTCCAATTTTTTCGGCTGCAGCAAGTGCTTCTTCGTAGTTGGTTTTGGTCTCTGGGTACTCTTCTTTTAATTCGTCAGATATTTCATCATCTGGAGCGAAAAAGATTTCTGCCCCGTTTTCACTGGCAGTTACCACTTTCTTATCGATTCCTCCAATTCTTCCAACTGTTCCTTCAGAATTAATCGTACCTGTGCCGGCAATTTCATGACCTTTCCGAATTTCTTTTCCTGTAAGCAATTCGTATGTCTGCAACGTAAACATCAGCCCGGCTGAGGGCCCTCCGATGCTGCCTGCATCAATTCTCACATCCACATCTGTCTCAATCTCTGTATGGTCCGTCAGTCCAATACCAATCCCCGGATTTTTTGTGGAAAGCTCCATTAATCTGCCAGATGCTTCCTTTTCTTCCCCATCATGTAAAAACGTTACTGTTACTTTTTGACCCACTTCCTGGCTTTTTACATACTCTATCAGCTCTTCGCTGTTCTCAAATATTTTTCCGTCAACTCCTGTTACTGTGTCACCAACTTCAATTTTATTCTTAAAATCTGATTCTTCATCGATCGTCAAAACGTAGACACCTTTATACTCCATCCGATAATCAATTCCTGCGAGCCTCAACGCCTGTTCAATTGCAGCATTTTGAGAAGAATCCATGTAGTATTGTTGAATTTGTTCGTATTCCTTACTTGTGCTGCTGCCCATCAGCTCCTCTTTGCTTAGCAGCTCATTGAAATCCGTAAAATGGGCTGCTATAGCTGATACAGCAGTTGCTCTTCTCACACTCACAGTTGTCAGATAAAAGCCTCCGGCTCCTTCATCTTTCTTTCCATCCACTGTTACAAAGTCCTTCAGATTTTCTGTCGAGCCAGGCCCTTCAATATAATAAGGAATTCTCACAACAAACAATAGAATGAATACAAGAATCAAAAAAAAGGGAATAAAAGAAAATTTTTTCTTATTATTTATCATCAATCATCGCTCTCTTCTCCAACATATCATTTACTGCATTTGGCAAAAATTCTGAAACATCTCCACCAAATACTGCTATTTCTTTCAACACACTTGAACTGACATGCGCATATTTTTCATCTGCCAGCAAGAAGACAGTATCTATCTTCGGCTCTAAATGCCGATTCATCAAAGCAATGTTTTTTTCATATTCATAGTCCTGAATATTCCGGATTCCTCTGATTAAAAATCCAGCACCTAGTGCACATGCAGTTTCTACTGTAAGTTTCTTTTCCTGATGAATAACACGAATATTACTCAAATGTTCAGTTGCTTTCACAATCATTTCTTCTTTTTCTATCGCATTGAACCAGGAATTCTTTCCGGTATTTGTAAAAATACCAATAATTACCTCATCAAAAATCTGTGCTGCGCGCTCAACAGTATTTAGGTGCCCCTTAGTAAAAGGGTCAAAGCTTCCTGGAAAAAGAGCTGTTTTAGTCATCAGCAGAGTCCTTTCTATAAATCGATATTTTAGATATCCCATAAACAGATTCCTTTGCTTTATATAAAGAATCGATTGTTTCAGGCAACTCAACCTCTTTATCTGTTTCACAAACCACAACACAATGATCATTTAACAGATGGGTTAAAAGCATTTTTTTGAGCTGTTCTTCAATTTTTTGTTGCGCATACGGCGGATCAAGAAGAATCACATCAAAATGCCAGCCTTCACCTGATAAATAGTCCAATGCTTTGTCCGCATCCATTTTTTTTACAGTGAACTTTTCATCTTCTTTTGTCACAGCAATATTTTCCTGAATCACTTTAAATGCCGAAAAATTTTTCTCGATACATACTGCTTTTGCTGCACCTCTGGAAACAGCTTCAATTGCAAGGCTTCCACTGCCGGAATATAAATCCAGCACATATTCTCCATCAAAATAAGGACCAATCATATTAAAAATGGATTCTTTTACTTTATCTGTTGTAGGTCGTGTGCTATCACCAGTTAATGCTTTTAAACGACGACCTCTATATTCACCTGCAACTACTCGCATCTTCTCGCTCCTGTTCTTTTTATAGCTAACTGAATTCACTCGTTTTGCCGCAGTCATCAAACAAAACAGTAACAGTCATCAGCTTTATTCTAGCTTTTCTTCATGGAAAAAAGATGAAAAATGTTTGAAGTTCCTACACATTTTTCATCTCTTCAAATTTATACATTTTCAGCTAAGCGAATCTGAGTATTGATTTCTTCAACTTCAAAACCTTCTTCTTCAACATATTGATAAGCCGCCTTTGTCCCGATTTTTTCTGCAAAATTCATTTCAACATCCGGTCGATAAGAACGTTCCACCTTGCGAACAAAATGCAGTCCGTTAATTTTTGCTTCTGCTGACTCAATTTCTTCTTCATTCATATAAAGAACAATATATTTCATCCTTCTGGAAACATACTGTATAAGTCCATATCTCTTCAGTGTTTTCAACTGCTTCAAAGAATAAACCCAAATAATGATTGATCTGCGCTTTTGCAGAGTCAATTCTTTTTCCTCATTTACATTAACTTGCATGACAGCTTCCTCCGCATCCATGCTGAGTTCCTTTGGTAAAGAACGGGTTCCCAGCATCCACTTTAATATCATCAGAAATTGTTTTTGCGATTGCAGAACTGATCGTATCTAAAATATCCTGAATATCTGTTTCTGAAATTCTGAATTCAGAAACCTCTTCACACATATCCAGCTGTCTTTTCGCCTGACGAAGTGCTCTTTGCTTCGTTTTAAAATCAGGGGCATGCGAGCCATAGCTTTCTATACGCTCAAACGCTGTTTTTGAAGACAAAAATTCAGACAGCCTCTCCTGCACCGTTTCTGACTGATTCATTTTTCTTTTATTTTCTTTATATTGTTTAAGTTTGCTGCTGCTCAAAACAGTTTGAACCAGCAGCTCTGTTTGATCCTCTATGTTAAAAAGTGATTCATTCACTATCATCTTATCTGCTATCCTCTGTTTCTTCTGTATTATTTTGTGTATTCTCTAATAAGACTAACACATCTTCTTTAGAAAAAGCAACGCCAATGTTCTGAGCATTCTCCTGTGAAAAGCGTGCATAATAGGCACCATCTGAAAACCAAAAAAGAGCAGCAAAGGAAGGATCATAGACAGGGGTCATATAAATCCCATCCGGCTTTCGCAAAGGCAGATTACTTTTATCCGCCATTTTTTCAAATTCTGTATTTGAAAATATAAAAGCAGAAGCAATTTCGCCAAGGCTTTCATTTTTGACTTGTGATAGAGATTCCAACCGTTCGACAGAAAGGAATTCTGAAGCATTCTCTTCGTAAAACTGATATAACTCAACTGCATTCTTCATTGTCTCAGAATTTATTGCGTAGGGTTCCAGACCATCATTAATTCTTAATAAATTGATCATTCGAATGATTGTTTTCTGCTTCTCCGCTGCTATCTCAGCTTCAGTTTCTTCAATAGTAATTGGCAGCGCCTGTCCCGTTGTCAGCTGATAAGGCATTACTGTCAACAGATACTCTTTTGAAACATATGTAATCCCAGAAATACTCTCTTTTCCATGCGTAAAAAATAAAACAGCAAAGCTTTGATTGTCAAAGGCTATCAGCGGTCGATAGTTCATATCTTCTTCCGTAAGCTCTATCGAATACTCTTCTGCTTCATAATCAATGGAGAAATTTGAAAATATGGTGGTTAATTCTGAAATATCAGACAAGGTCATCTCAAAATTAAACGGGGCAGTTCTGTCTGTAGTATTAAACACCTTAACAGACTGAATAATATCATTATTTACGCTAACTTCCATATATTCTGAATCTTCCTCACCAAATATTAACAAATCATAACCTAAGCCTGTGGAATATCTGGTAAGCGGCTCGCCGAATTCCTGCGTAAACGTGCTGATTTTTTTTCCTATGTATAAGGCATACCCCGAAGCTTCAAGCTCTTCGTGGGGCAATGCCGTATGAGAGACAACCTGTCCCCCGTTATTACTTATATCGATTTCGGCTTTTTCAGGAGGAAAAAATACAGGTTCAAGATAGCCAATAATCAATACCGTTGAAAGTACTGCAAGAAAAGCCAAAACTCTTTTCATTTTTTCCTCCCTCAATGCCTTTATTTTTCCTCTAATTCCAATAATAGATCGCCTGAGCTGATTGCTTCGCCCTCTGACACATAAATATGATCTACCATTCCATCAAAATGAGCTTCCAGACTAGTTTCCATTTTCATTGCTTCTGTGATAATTAAAGGGTCGCCTTTTTTAACTTTGTCACCTTTCTTAACAAGGAGCTGCAGAACTGATCCGGACATAGTAGCCCCTATCTGCCCCTTATTTGTCGGCTCAGCTTTTCGCTTCGTTTGAACACTGGATTTGATTGAGTGATCCTTGATCTCTATTTCACGTCGCTGACCATTCAGATTAAAGAATAATGTTCGATTTCCTTCCACATCCGGTTCACCGATTTCGTCTAAGCGAACAATTAACGTCTTTCCTCTTTCAATCTGGACTTCAACCGTTTCACCCAATCGAATTCCCTGGAAGAATGTCGGTGTATCAAGTAGAGTAACATCGCCATAATTTTGATAAGAGGTCCGATAATCAAGAAAGACCTGAGGATACATCAAGTAGCTTAATACTTCTTCCATTTTCGGCTCATATCCGATTTTCTCAGCAAGCTCTTTACTTATCGCTGCAAAATCTACAGGCTCAGCCAAATCTCCCGGACGATCAGTAAAGGCCGGACGTCCCTTAAGAATAATACGTTGCAGCTCTTTAGGAAATCCGCCAGTCGGCTGCCCAAGATCTCCCTGGAAAAATGTTACTACAGACTCAGGGAAGCTCAATTGATTGCCGCACTCAAAAACTGCTTCTTCTGTTAAATCATTCTGCACCATGAACAATGCCATATCCCCAACAACTTTCGAAGACGGGGTTACTTTCACAATATCACCAAACATTAAATTAACTGTCTGGTACATTTTTTTTATATCATCCCATTTGTCACCTAAACCGACTGCTTTTGCCTGCTGTTGCAAATTGGAATACTGACCGCCAGGCATTTCATGCATATAAACTTCTGTCTGAGGCGCATTCAAGCCATTTTCAAACGGAATATAGTACATACGAACATCTTCCCAGTAGTGATTGATTTTCTGAGCATTGTCAACATTGATATCTGGAGTACGTTCTCCATTTACCAGCGCATAATACAAACTAGTCATACTAGGCTGGCTTGTTGCTCCGCTCATTGCACTCGCCGCAACATCTACAATATCTACTCCGGCTTTTGTTGCTGCAGAATATGTGATAATACCATTTCCGCTTGTATCATGAGTATGGAGATGAATAGGCACGTCAACAGTATCCTTCAGCTCGCTGATTAAGCGATAGGCAGCCTGTGGTTTGAGCAGACCTGCCATATCCTTAATGGCTATGATGTGGCTGCCCAGCTGTTCAAGCTCTTTAGCCATATCCTTATAATATTGAATAGTATATTTATTTCTGGATGGATCATTGATATCTCCAGTATAACAAATTGCCGCTTCTGCAATTTTCCCTGAATCCCGAACAGCCTGGATACTCTTTTCCATTTGAGGAATCCAGTTTAAGCTGTCAAAAATACGGAAAACATCTACTCCCTGCTTGGCTGACTCTTTAATAAATTCTCTGATGACATTATCTGGATAATTTTGATAACCGACTGCATTTGACCCTCTAAACAGCATTTGGAACAATGTGTTCGGCATCAGCTTTCTCAGTTTTCTTAATCGCTGCCATGGATCTTCATTTAAGAATCGGTAAGCTACATCAAATGTAGCCCCGCCCCACATTTCAGTTGAAAAAAGTTCAGGCAAACCTTCTGAAGTTGCCTGGGCAATTTCCTTGAAATCTTGTGTGCGAACTCGTGTAGCTAAAAGGCTTTGATGCGCATCTCTGAATGTTGTATCCGTCAGTAAAACATTTTCCTGTTGTTTTACCCATTCAACAACTCCTTCTGCTCCCTTCTCATCAAGCACATTCTTTGCAGTAATGAAATCTTTCTTAAGAACCAGATTTTCAGGCAATCTAGGTTGACCAAAATAACGCTTTTCTAATTTTTCAATCCCTGGAAAACCATTTACAGTTACTTCACCGATAAATTTCATTGTTTTGTTTCCACGGTCGCGTACACGAGGAAATTCAAATAATTCAGGTGTATTGTCAATAAAAGTTGTATGTGCCTCACCTGATCGGAATAATGGGTGACTTACTACATTTTGCAGAAACGGAATATTCGTCTTTACACCACGAACACGAAATTCTTTCAGACAACGCTGCATTTTCTGCACAGACTTTTCAAAGGTAATACCATGCGTACAGACTTTAACTAATAGTGAGTCAAAATAAGGAGTTACCGCATAACCTGAATAGGCATTTCCAACATCCAAACGAACTCCAAAACCACCTGGAGAACGATACGTATCAATTTTTCCAGTATCCGGCATGAAATTGTTCAGCGGATCTTCTGTCGTAATTCTGCACTGAATAGCAGCACCATTCAAGCGCAACTCTTCTTGTTTAGGAATGCCAATTTCTTTATGAAGCTCCAGCCCCTGAGCAATAAGAAGCTGCGAAACTACGATATCGATATCTGTAACCATTTCCGTAATCGTATGCTCAACCTGTACACGCGGATTTACTTCAATAAAATAAAAGCGGTCGCCTTCAACCAAAAACTCAACAGTTCCGGCATTCACATAACCGACATGACTCATCAGCTGAACAGCGGCATTACAAATTTCTTCCCGCAATGCTTCATCCATTGAAACACATGGAGCAACTTCTACAACTTTTTGATGACGTCTTTGCACAGAGCAGTCACGTTCAAACAAATGAATAACATTCCCATGACAATCTCCTAATATCTGAACCTCAATATGCTTTGGATTTGAAATATATCGTTCTACATATACTTCATCCGAACCAAAGGCTGCTTTGGCCTCGCTTTTTGCACGCTCATAACCTTCACGTGCATCTTTTTCATTATAAGCTACCCGCATCCCACGACCGCCGCCGCCCAATGCAGCTTTGATCATGACAGGAAATCCATGTGTATTTCCAAACTCAAGTACTTCGTCAATTGTATCAACTGGACCGTCCGATCCTGGAATTGACGCAATACCAGCAGCTACAGCCGCTTCTTTAGCTTTAATTTTGTCACCAAAGATATCTAAATGATGGATATTGGGTCCGATAAATGTAATTCCTTCTTCTTCACAGCGCTTCGCAAATTCAAGGTTTTCAGAAAGAAAACCATATCCCGGGTGAATTGCATCAGCTCCTGCATTTTTAGCAATCTTTAAAATTCCTTCGATATCCAGATATGCTTCAATCGGTTTTTTCCCGCGTCCTACCAAGTACGCTTCATCCGCTTTAAACCGATGGACTGAATATTCATCTTCTTCCGCATAGACAGCAACTGTCTGGATATTTAATTCAGTACATGCCCGAAAAATACGAACAGCGATTTCACCGCGGTTTGCTACTAAAACTTTCTTCATTTTCCCACTCCTACCTTCATTTATAGTTGCTCTCAAATCGTTATATATCAGATTCAGCCACCTGGTAATCATCGATCAGTTTCTGCCGCTTTTCATCCGCACTGATGTTCAGTACAAATCCAACAGCTGCCGAGACGACCAAAAGGCTGTTTCCTCCATGACTTAAAAATGGGAAAGTTATCCCGGTTAAAGGAATGATTCCTGTAATTCCGCCTAAGTTGACAAACACTTGAATCATCAGCATTGCGCCAATTCCGATACAGAAGAGTGAATTAAACGGTTTTTTCGAACGAACCCCGACCAAAATAATCCGACTAATCAAAAAGAACAAAACTAAAAGAATCAAAATTGAAACAATCAGTCCCAGCTCCTCAATCGTAATCGAAAAAATAAAATCCGAGTGTGCTTCAGGCAAAAAACCTTTTTTCTGAATGCTATTTCCCAGACCTCGACCAAACCAGCCGCCATTACTCATTGCATAATAGGAATTAATCAACTGATGTCCAGTTTCTCTTTCGTCAATAAAAGGATTCAAAAAAACTTCAAAACGTTTGTATACATATTGAAACTGGGCTGGAATAAAACTTCCTTTTGTCAGTAAAAGAGCTTCAATAAAAGCAATACTTCCCAAAATCCCTGCTCCGGCGATTACATATGTATACATGTAATTGATTCCGCTCGCCAACAAAATAGTAATGGCTACCAGAGTCAACACTGCTGCATTTCCTAAATCGGGTTGAATAATAACCAAAAAAATAAGAGCAGCAACTAAAAGCATGGGTCTGAAAACTGCTTTTTTAAATTCTTTATCAATATATTTTTGGCGTCTGGCCAATATATATGCCAGATACCAGATAATCATAATTTTTAAATACTCCGCAGGCTGCATGGAAAATCCGGCAATAACAAGCCAACCCTTGGCACCATTGATTGTCTGCCCCAAATCTGTGAAGCGGACCGCCAGAAGTAATGCTGAAATCACTGCAATAGCAAACATGATAAACCCTTTATTCTGATAAACAGTTGTCTTCATCTTGTAAATAAAAAACATCGCCACCAGACTCAAAATCCAAAACTGAACCTGATTTATCACCATTGCAGTTAAAGGTTTTCCCTCTGTAAGCTGTTTTGCCGAAGTTGTACTGTAAACCATGATCAAGCCCACACAGCTCAAAATTAAGTAAGGAATCAAAATACTATAATCCAGCAGATGTCTTTTCTTTACTTTCTTTGGCAAAGTTTAAACCTCCTTGCCACTCTCATTTTTATCTTGTGTCACTTCATACACTTCAGTATATAATCGATTCAGTTCTTTTTCCAAATCACTAAGCATCTGGTGACCTTCTTGAGAACTAATAATACCCAGTCGAACAGCATAGGTCATTTGTCTTGAAAAGCCGTACATTTGCGTGTCAACAACCTCTTCAAATGCCTTACATTGAGAAATACAAAGGCTGTTATTTTGATTGCGAATCAGCATCATAATTCTGTCAGCATCCTCTTTCAGCAGTTCCATCGCAAATTCTTTTGTGATAGGTTTCATCTGCAGTCAACCTCCTAATCTTAATTATGTAATTATAGCATATTTCCTTGCATTATTAATAGAAATTTTCTGAAAAACAACAGTCTATACTCTTTTTTAACTTTCCGGCAGCAGACTTGTCTGTATTGACCTCTAGCTGAAACTTCACCAGCTGCGAAAAAATTTTAATGAAAAATCATTTGTTTTTTCGGCTGATTTCCATCAGAATATTTCAAAAAAATACCAAATACATTTATACATAGTATCAAAAAAGATAAAAATCTGCTATTTATAACCTGTTGTTTCTCAAAAAAACACAAGCTTTCAAGACTAGTCTAATTTTTTGTCGATTCTGTATTGTCTGACGGCGGATAGCTGTTAATTACTTGAAGAAACTGCTCCCCATATTTCTCCAATTTATTTTGCCCAACACCTTTGACCTGTAAAAATTCAATCGAATTTTTAGGCTGCTTTTCACAGAGCTCTTTCAATGTACTATCTGAAAAAATGAGGTATGGGGGTACATTCCCTGCCTGAGCAAACTCCATCCGCAAAGACCTCAGTAATTCAAACAACTGATCATCCACTGCTTCAAGACGCCGAATCCGCTGATCTTCTTTTCTAAAGACCTTTTGTTTACCAAGCAGTACTTGAACACCTGACTGAGAGACGGATAACAGAGGGAACTGACCATCAGAAGGAGAAAGATACCGTTCAGCAGTCAAATAATCAATCAGCTGTCCTACTTCCTTTTGAGTACGATCTTTCATCAGCCCATAGGTTGACAGCCTGTCAAAGCCCCACTGATCAATCTTCTGATCCTTTGATCCCGTCAGCACTTTAGTTACCAGTCCTTTTCCAAAGCGTTCCCCCATTCTTTTTACACAGGAAAGAACCTTTTGTGCCTCGAGACTCACATCTACCAGTTCTCTATTATCCAGACAATTACTGCATCTCCCGCAATCTGTTCCTTTTTCACCAAAATATCTTAAAATAAATTTTTGCAGACAAATTTGGGCATTGCCGTATTGTGACATTTCTCTCAATTTCATGTACTCTTTTTGCTTATATTCAATAGGAGAATCTGATTGGTCGATAAAATATTGTTGTATTTGGAGGTCCTGCGGGGCATAAAATAATATAGCATCACTTGGCAAGCCATCCCGGCCGGCCCTTCCTGCTTCCTGATAGTATGATTCTATATTACCGGGAATTTGGGCGTGAATAACGAAACGCACATTGCTTTTGTTAATCCCCATACCAAAAGCATTTGTCGCCACCATTACCCGTAGTTCATCAAAAAGAAAACGTTCCTGACTTTTATTACGAAGTCCTTCATTCATTCCGCCATGATACATACCGACAGCAATATTTTTACTTTTCAGCAAATGATAAATACGTTCCACTTCTTTTCGGGTACTCGCATAAACAATCCCCGACTGATCTCCATTCAACTTCAAATATTCTAAAAGAAAGACATCCCGGTTCTGATCTTTAATCACCTGAAAAGCTAAATTTTCTCTGGCAAAACCAGTTTTAATCTGATTCTTCTCAGGGATATGCAGCTGTTGGATTATATCGTCAGCAACTTGCGGCGTTGCTGTCGCCGTTAACGCAATGATTACAGGTACCTGCTGGAACTGTTGAACGACTTCAGCCATCCGCAAATAACTCGGACGAAAATCATGTCCCCATTGCGAAATACAATGCGCTTCATCAACAGCTAAAAGATCAATCTCTACATGTGTAAGCAGCTGTTGAAACTCAAATGATTCCAATCGCTCAGGAGCTACATACAAGAGCTTGATTTCTTTATCTACAACTAACTGAATCCGCTGATTCATTTCCTGTGTTGTTAAAGTGCTGTTAATAAACGCAGCAGGAATTCCCATCAGGTTCAGAGCATCCACCTGATCCTTCATCAGTGAAATTAAAGGAGAAACAACAAGAGTTACATTTTCCATTAATAATGCCGGAAGCTGATAGCAAATTGATTTCCCGCCGCCAGTAGGCATAATTCCCAAAACGTTTTCCCCATTCAATACATGATCAATAATTTCTTTTTGACCTTCCCTAAATTGATCATACCCAAATACTTCTTTCAATACTTTCTGAACTTTCTGACTGTCAGTCATATATAATTCTCCCGTCCATTCTCGCTGTTAGCTATTTTAACATGAGAAGAAGTATCGATTCAAGACGCCATTCAGCATCTGAATCAACAACAATAAAAATTCATTGCCGGACAATCTGCATAACAACAAATTTCTAAGCCAACAATGAATTTTCTGATAATTTTTCTTATTTTTGCTTTTGTATTCTCAAAAAGTAAACTACCGATCTGGAAACACTTGTACGTTTACCAAAAAGAAGGAATGAGTGTTTGACACAACCTCATAATAAACCAGGAGCTGATGTACCTGTTTCATAGAGGACAAAGAATAAAGTACTATTTTTTTCGAGTTAACCTCTAGTCAACTGACAGCTCTTCCGGTTCTTCTTCAAAAAACAATAGCAAATCCTGCAATTTCAAAGCAGCCTTCTCTTCTCTGTTTAAGTCTTTAACAATCCTTCCTTTTTGCATAACAATCAGCCGATTGCCATAATGCAACGCATCTTCCATTCGATGAGTAATCATCAGACAGGTAAGATTTCCATCGGTAATACGCTGATCGGTCAGCTTCATTAACTGTTTGGAAGTTTTTGGATCAAGTGCAGCAGTATGCTCATCCAAGAGCAGAAGTCGAGGCTTTGTCAGAGTGGCCATCAATAAGCTGAGTGCTTGACGCTGTCCGCCTGACAGATTTCCAGTCGGCGTATCCAAATGTTCTTCCAGTCCGTTTCCAACCTCACTGCAGATTTCAAAAAAGAGGTCCCGGCGTTCATTCAAGCGTCGGTTTTTTAATGTCCTCTTTTGACCTCTATACAATGCTAACAATAAATTTTCAGCAACAGTCATCCTTGGTGCAGTACCAAGCTTCGGATCTTGAAAGACTCGTGAAAAATAATTTGCCCGTTTTTCCTCAGAAAAAGAGGTGATTTCCTCACTTCCGCTTTTTATTTTCCCACCAGACAAGGTCAATGTTCCTGTGATGCTGTTAAACAATGTGCTTTTCCCAGCTCCGTTACCGCCCAAAACAGTAATAAAATCTCCCTCATTAATAGTTAATGAAACATCGTTTAAAATTACTTTCTTTTCATTTATTCCATTATCAATTACTTTAGTTGCATGGCTGATTTCCAGAATTGCACTCATTTTTCTTCCCCCTTTTCTGGCAAAATACGGAGATTCAACGCTTTTCTTAATTGCGGAATCATCAGACATATCGCAAGAATTCCTGCTGAGAAAATCTTAAGATAGGTTGTATCAAATCCTAGTTTGATAACAGCCAGAATCAGCAGCTGATAAATAATACTGCCAATGACAATTGCCACAAGCCGCTCCGCAAATGTCAGTTCACCGAACAGTACTTCCCCAATGATAATAGAAGCCAAGCCAATCACAATGACTCCAATCCCTTTATTGACATCTGCATACCCATCATTTTGTGCAATCAAAGCTCCTGACAGTGCAATAATGCCATTGGAAAGTGTCAGCCCGAGAATTTTCATGTTATCTGTTTTAATCCCAATTGAGCGGGCCATATCTTCATTATCTCCCGTAGCAATGTACGCCTGTCCTAGAACCGTATTAAAGAAAAATAACAGAAGTCCGATAATCAGAACCAGAACGATTGCTCCAAGAAAAACACTGTCAAAATAATTCGGCAGTTCCATGGAAGAAAAAATATCCTGAATTTTGGGTTGATTCAACAATGAAAGATTGGGTGTTTGCATCACATATAAAATCACTGAATTCAAGCCTGACATCACCAATATACCAGATAGAATGACTGGTATTTTCCCTTTAGTAAACAAGAGTCCAGTTACAAAGCCTGCACACATACCAGCTAAAATCCCCAGAAGTGTTGCAAATATCGGTGAAATTCCTTGCGTAATCGCAGTGACACAAACTGCCCCGCCCAATGGGAATGAGCCCTCCGTTGTCATATCCGGAAAATTCAATATCCTGTATGTCATAAATATTCCCAGTCCTAAAATTGCCCATAGCATTCCTTGTCCAATTGCTGAAACAATCATGTGATCCACTCCTGTTCTTCATTTTATAATACGAAAAAATCTATTTTAACCGCTCGTTTTAAATTATTCAGCTTTATTCTTCTCCTACCAGCTTCGCCTCTTTTAAGACTGCTTCCGGTATCGTCACACCAAGTTTTTTCGCCTGAACTTCATTAATGATAATGTCTCCTGTGTTAAATGTATAGATAGGCGTTGTTGCTGGATCTGACTTGCCTGAAATGATATCTGCCGCCATTTTTCCCGTTTGGACCCCAAGATCAAACTGATTAATTCCCACAGTGGCCAGTCCACCTTCAGAAACCATAGTGTCCACCGAAGGAATAATGGGCGTGTTCATTTTATTTGCCTCGTTCACAACAGTCTGCATTGCATTTGCAATGGTATTGTCTGTTGGAATATAGATAAAGTCTATCTCACTCGACATAACCTGAACTGTCTGGGCAATCTCATTACTGGACGGAACAACATACTCCTTAACCGTCAATCCAAGTCCCTGTGCTGCTTCCTTCGCTTCAGCGGCCTGATACTTTGAGTTTTCCTCTGCGGAAGAGTAAAGTATACCCACACTCTTCGCTTTAGGCAATAATGAAACTGCTAAGTCAAGTTGACTATCGACCGGCGATTTATCACTGACACCGGTGATATTTCCGCCCGGCTTTTCATTTGTTTCCACCAGTCCAGCACTTACAGGATCTGTAATCGCACCAAGTACAATTGGAATTTCGCTGGTACTGTTAGCCAATGCTTGCGCTGCTGGTGTCGCTATACCAATTAAGACCTCTGAATTTTTTTGAATTAACTGCTGACTCATTGTCGTCAGCTTACTCTGATCTGCCTGACCATTTTGAAAAATAATTTTTATGTTCTCTCCATCTACAAATCCGCTTTCTTTTAATCCCTCTTGAATCCCGTTGTAGATTTCATCTAAAGCCGGATGACTGACATACTGCAACACACCTACTACAGGAATTTCCTCAGCTTTTTCTTCACGTTTTTCTGTAAAAAAAGCAATGATTAAAAATAAAAAAACAACGCCAAGTGTTCCCATTAATTTTTTCGATTTCATACACTTTCCTCCTAAATGAATAACTTATACTTCAATGACCTCTTTAATTCTGAAGCAGTTCTAAAATCATCATCTTCATTTTTTAAACAAAAAACAGCAACCGTCTTTTTAAGAATGGTTGCTGCTCAACGCAAAAACCACATAGATGATTATCTATGTGGTTTGAATTTCAAAATAATTTGAATAAGCCAGCATAGATACAAATTTTAGAATCCATCTTCTAAAGTTGTATCTATGAAAAATCATACATACAACTTATCTACGCCAGTTTTGCCATGATTGAGCTTTGGTAATAGATAGTTGTGTCATGTTTGATTCCTCCCAAATTTTTGTTAAAGTTATTTTACCGTCAATTACTTGATTCTGTCAATAACCTTTTATCAAAAATTTCAGTTTTTGATGGTGGAATTTCACTGTTTTTCAGAAACAGTCAGTCTTTTTTGATAGCTCCAGCTGTTTTTATGCTCCTTAAAGGGATAGAATTTCAGGCTGGTGAACATTTTCTGAGAAGCTTTATTCCAGTTGAATATCTCGCTGACAATCATTGATTCTCTGCCCATTTTTCTTGATTTATAAATAAAGTATTTCGTAACTGTCCGCCCAATATGACGACTTCTAAAATCCTGATCAATCACAATTGCGTAATCATCTTTTGCAAGCCAGACATCCCCAATTGTCTGATATTCATCATCTTTCAAATATTCTATATAGTATAATTGCCCATTTTCATTTTGCCACTTATACATTTCTTCAATTTGTTTTTTATTATAAACAGCTGCAGTCCCGACTATATTCTTCATACTCTCCGGATCACTATACCAACGAAGAGATTCTCCCCGAGTCTTATCAAAGCGAACCAGCCTAATTCGTTTCCCTAAATATACCCGTCTATTCTTAAACTGCCTGAAAGAGGGCTCCTGATTATCCGGAACCCTCTTTCTTTTTAATAAGACTGCTGCTTTTTCTTTCAAATCAGTAACGATCACGTGAACCACTTCTTACATATACAGGAACAGCACTCCTGCGTGTATTTAACAAGAAGAAAACACCTAAAGTGAATAAAATCATAAATCTCATCTTAATCCCTTCTTTCTGTCAGTCTACTGTACCGTCTGTAGTTTTTCCTGATGCAGCTGTTCTGCAGTTGGTTCCGGTTCAGTTGGTTCAGGAGCAGCAGATTCTGTTGTTGGAGCATCTGTGGGAGTATCTATCGGCGCGTCCGATTCAACTATTGCTAATGGCAACTCATTAAGCTTTAATATTAACTCTGTTTTGACATCCATTGTACTCTCAACAATAAATCGATTTCGCTCCTTGCCGCCTTCAAAAAAGATAACTGTGACGTCCTCTTTTTTTATATTATACTGCTTTTCGATTTCACTTGCATCATATATGATTGGATAAACAGTAAGACTGCGGCTGAACATCTTCATTTCTTCCTCATCTTCAAACAGTGAAATTACCCGATCATACGTTTTTCCACTTGGTACTGAAAATACAACTGTAATTGCACGGCTATCCTTAATCTCTTTTTCAATTGTTTTTGTATCAGCAAACTTCACTTTTTTACTGCTGAAGTCCACATCAACTAATGATTCGACCTGTGATAAACGAATATTTGCCTGGACTCTTGGAATGACCAAGAATAGTGCTGCAATAATAATGATCACAGCAACCCCCAGTTGAATCAGCAATTTGGGGTTCTTATTTCCCTTTTTAGGTTTATTGGTTGGGGTAGAATTGTTTTGCAAATGACTCTCTCCTCTTTTAAATTGATTATAGTCCATTCGTTGTTTCTTGGTTAATGGATTTTTTTCTGATGGTCCGGCTGCCAATGCGTTTCGGCTTCTCATAAACGCATTTGTATCGAGGATCGCAGTCCGGCGAGAACCGTAGATACAATGATTGTTACGGGGTGAAATCACAAAGAACTATTGGCTCTCCTTTTAATTTTTGTTAGCAAATAATCTTTAGCTCTGTTTGGTAGATTATTTGCTTTCTTTCGGACAGTCCGGCTGCCAATGCGTTTCGGCTTCTCATAAACGCATTTGTATCGAGGATCGCAGTCCGGCGAGAACCGTAGATACAATGATTGTTACGGGGTGAAATCACAAAGAACTATTGGCTCTCCTT
>NZ_JADOEP010000012.1:0-32896 GCF_016745275.1 Enterococcus sp. BWB1-3 | reverse complement strand
CCTTTTAATTTTTGTTAGCAAATAATCTTTAGCTCTGTTTGGTAGATTATTTGCTTTCTTTCGGACAGTCCGGCTGCCAACACGTTTCGGCTTCTCATAAACGCATTTGTATCGAGGATCGCAGTCCGGCGAGAACCGTAGATACAATGATTGTTACGGGGTGAAATCACAAAGAATCATCAACCGGGAATTCAGTATAGAATTTTTTCTCTTTTAAACTTGTGTGAACTATAGAATTCACTGAATTATTTTATTCCTTCTCATTTTCATTATACTAATACTTTGTTTTTTTGCCTAGAGAAACTATATTATTTTTTTATAGAAAACGCATACAAAACTGTTATTCTTATGATAAACTAGAATTAAACCTGACGAAAGGAGTGTTATTTATGAGCACCATCAGAAAATACAATCTTCAAGATATCACAAAATCGAATCCGTTTTTCTCAAAAATCAAAAGTATAATTGAAACTTCCTTTTATGCCAATAACGTAACTGAAGTTACAACAATTGCTCAGGCTTATCGGTTGGCACAACAGTCTCCCGGAACAATCGTCACAGATTTACCGATCGATCAGCCTGATTTATTCGGTTTACCTGAAAACAGTAAGATTCTTGTCACAAATGACGGAGAAATAGTCGGAAGAACTGCATCCGCCCGCCGAATTATCGGCCAGCCTGGAATAGATGAAGAATATTACAGCAGAATTCTTCGCGAAGCTGTTTATAAACTTGGAAAAAAGGAATGCTATCATTCTTCTGTAGGAATAGGTCTTGCAAAAGAGTTTATGCTTCAGGGACATCTTTTGCTGCCAAAAGGATTTGAAGGAAATCTTTATTCTTATTTACTAAATTTTCAATTTTTTGATTTCGAATATCAAAAGAGATACCAGGACTCTGTTCTTTACAACGAACCTGACCTTTTTCTGCTGGCTGATCCTGACTGGGTACACCCAGATTTTCCAAATGGTCTTGTCCTGATTGATTCGCTTCATAATACAGCTGCCATACTAGGTTTACGATATTTTGGCGAATTAAAAAAGGCTGCTTTAACACTCAGCTGGTCCATTGCTCATAGAAACGGCTATGTTGCCTGTCACGGTGGAATGAAACAGTTTCAATTAAATAGTCGTACTTATACAATGGCAGCTTTTGGACTTTCCGGTTCCGGTAAGTCAACAATTACTTTGGCAAGCTATCATAATCAGCCTGTCACGGTACTTCATGACGATGCCTTTATCATTTCAAAAAAACACGGTTCCTCAATTGCATTAGAGCCCTCCTATTTCGATAAGACACAAGATTATCCAATGAATAATCCAGCTGTTAAGCATTTTCTAACCTGTCAGAATGTAGGTGTCACCTTAAATGAGAACGGCAAGAAAGTTTTAGTAACGGAAGATGTTCGAAACGGCAATGGCAGAACAGTCAAATCACATTTAGCTACTCCAAACAGAAAAAATTATTTTGCTGAAAAAATTGATGCAGTTTATTGGATCATGAAAGATGACAGTCTTCCTCCGGTTGTAAGAGTGGACAATGCTCAGCTTGCCGCCCTTTTTGGTGTTACTTTGGCTACAAAACGATCAAATGCTGAACACTTAACAGAAAAAACGGACGAGGGGCAACTAGTTATTGAACCATTTGCCAACCCCTTTAGATGTTATCCTCTGGCAGAAGACTATCAGGACTTTCTAACTTTATTTGAAGATAAAATCTCCTGCTATATTTTAAATACTGGGCACTTTAACGGAAAGAAAATTACTGTCAAACAGACATTGGACAGTATTGAACAAATTATAGAAGAACAGACTGAGTTTGTTCCTTTCTCTCCAATCTCAGGTATGTTTTACCTTCCGATTCCGGATTATCTTCCAGATTTTTCAGATCAGACCTATCTAAACAAAATTTACTGTCATCTGGCAGATCGACTTGCGTTTCTAGAAGAACAGCAAAAGCTGTTGGCAGGTTACAACGCACTTCCATACGAAACTATTCAGCTATTGAAAAAAATCATGGTATCTTTGAGTGACTTTACTTCTAAAAAATAACGAATGTCCCATTGTGAAGAAAAAAACACTGTTTTCATTTAAGATGAAAACAGTGTTTTTAGCCTATATTATTTCCGTACTCTCTTTGCTTCCTGATTCATCACCATGCTGCTCGCAATTCCAGCTGCACCTAAAATTATCGTCCACTTACGAGATGAAAGCAACCCGTAAGCTACTAGACTTGCTCCAACTATACCATTTGTAATGGTGCTTATTTCCAATGATCTTTTTCCAGGCTTCGGAAGTCTGATATTCATTCCAATGGATTTTTGAATTATTTCCTGAGCATCATCCAGTACACTAAATAATGAATCTTCTTTTTGTTCCTTCATCAATTTCTCCTCTTTTCATTTATTAATTTTTCTTCAACCATGTTTCTGTTTTTACTCAAACAAATCATCAATCATACTGTTTAAAATGAACATAAATATTTCTCTGGATCTGCGGCTCAATTGCTTCTTCATCTCTACAGTAAATAATAATGTACTTGAAACTGCGTAAACCCTCTCCCTGTCTATTTTCAATTTCAGGCTGGCTTCTTTAACCATTAAAAAAAGAATGATTTACTGTCAAATCTCATTTTTTCCACTTCTTCTGCAGGAATTCTATTTAAAAATGAGAGAAAAGCCGGAGAACCGAAATCATAGAGAAATGGTGTACGTTCATATTCCTGAAACTGCTATTCCATAGATTTAATAAATCTAATTATTTTTAGGACCGCCTCTTCAATCGTTCTTAAACACGAATTAAAGTATCACAGACGAAGGATAAAGCAAGTAAAAAGCTTCTGTTGAAGTTCCTATAGCCGAAGTTACATCGCTGATACTCATTTTTTTATAACCAAACAATCTCCATCTTTTTTACATTCCACACATAGTCTGTCCTTCATATAGTACCTTTTCTACCTCTGGACATACACTCTTTTCCTATGTTATGAATAAAAAAATATTTTCGTTCACAACATAATTATAACCTACTTCGCTTTTCTGTCAATTCATTCTGTATTTGAATTTACCCCCAATTTTAGAAACTGATACAAAAAATTATTAAACTAACAGTATTTCGAAGTGTATTGCATTTGTTTAGAAAATAGCTTCTGCAGCTACTGATATAATAGGGTTCTTAGTGACAAGCAGGTAAATTCCAAATTCTATAAATAGAAAATGAGTACAGATCTTTTTTTGATCCATACTCATAATTTTTTTCTATCTGTTTACTGATCGAGCCATCCGATTAATGGTGTGGCGCATTCCTCTGATTGCTATAGACATTTCATAAATATTTTCAGCCGGTGCCAAACCGCCATAGCCAGCATCCCCAATATGCTGAATGTCCACTCCGCAAATTTTGTTAATTAATGCAATTTGGCGAATCGTTTCTTTATTCGCACTTTCCTGACTCGTTCCAATCGCAGACATAGTCAACAAGTTGTATTTTTTTGCTATAGCAACTGCTTCTTTCAAATTATCTTCGGTAAAGCCCGGAACTGTTCCAACTGCAGGAAGTAATAGAATATCCGCTCCTGCTTTCGCATATGCTTCAACTGCTTCACTTGAAACAACAGGCTCCTCTGAACCGGCACTATGCATTTTCCCTGCAATTACAAGTCCGGAGAAATTTTCTTTTGCTACAGCTACTGCTTTCGCAATTTGTTTATTTGTTACACCTGTACCTGGATTACCAGTCAAACAGATAAAATCTATACCTAGCTCTTCTGCTCTTTGAATCGATTCTTTTGAACTTGTTCTCCCTGCAGAAATTTCAAGCTTTTCACTAAACATTTCGGAATCTGAATCTACAGGTTCCAGATTGACGCCAATTGGTCGTCCAACCAGCTTTTTTAACTCAGCAATTGGATTTTCTTTATTTTTTTCCGGATGTTGAAGATAATCAAATACTTTCGCCTCATTCATTCCAGGCAATCCCTGTACAATTGGATTAAAGCAGTCAAAAGCATTTAACAGAATCAAATCAGCACTATAGGCAGCTGCCACTTCTGCATTCGTAATATCTCCCGCCTGAGGAGAAGCAATTACTACATTTTCAGCCAGAATTGTTCGGCCTTCACTTGCCTTAATTGACTGTTTCAGTTCACTGGCTGACATTTTTGAAATATCACTGTAACTTGCACTAATAAGTCTTTTTACCATTATTCATCCTCCCAAAATTAGGACACGTTATATTGAAAATAACAACAGAAATCTATTTTTTAAACTTTTTGCTGCTGATGCTCCAACCATGCCTCATTATATACCTCCTAAAGTATACTGTACTGAACTGAGAAATAAAAGAAAATTGACAATAGAATATTAATCATGCAAATGAATTTTTTTCACGATCAGCTATTCACTATTAGCAACATTCTCTTTTAAATCGGATACATACACTACTTCCTTTATTATTAACTCTGTATTCGTTATAATAAGAATGTTATGGATATTACAGAAATGAGGGAATAACATGTCTTTCGATGGAGTTTTTACCCACGCAATAATAAATGAATTATCCGATCAGCTTATATCCGGACGTATTTCAAAAATTCATCAGCCTTATGCCAATGAGGTTGTTTTAGTCATTCGTTCTCAAGGAAAAAATCATAAATTGTTGTTATCTGCCCACCCAAGTTATGCTCGAATTCAACTTACCAAAATGGTTTATGGAAACCCCGAGACACCGCCGAACTTTTTAATGATGCTGAGAAAATATTTAGACGGTGCCATCCTCGGAACCATTCAACAAGTAGAAAATGATCGGATTATTCATCTATCATTCACAAAACGCAATGAACTTGGTGATCTTCAAAATATTCTTTTAATTGTTGAATTGATGGGACGACATAGTACGATTGTGCTTATTAATCAGGAAACAGGTAAAATTTATGATGCAATCAAACATGTCGGCAGTTCTCAAAATACCTATCGTTCACTGTTGCCGGGAGCAGAATATGTTTCACCTCCCAATAAAAATCAACTAAATCCATTCACAGCATCAAAAGAGAAAGTTTTTGAAATCCTGTCTAAAGCAGAGGAACTAAGCGGTTCATTTTTACAGCAGCAGTTTCAGGGCTTAGGCAGAGACACTGCTGAAGAGCTGGCTTTCCGTCTGATCCAACAACCGAATAATAAAATCCCTGTATGGACATCCTTTTGGGCGGACATTCAATTACGTCCTTTACCCACCCTTACACAGACAGAACGAAAAGAGTTTTTCACTCCTGTTCCATTCGAAACATTGTCTGGAGAAAAAACAACTTATGACACATTAAGTCAGCTGCTTGATGTTTTTTACAGCGGTAAAGCTGAAAAGGATCGTGTAAAGCAACAGGGAGGCGAACTTATTCGTAAAATTGAGAATGAGTTAAAAAAGAATCATTCCAAGCTTGGCAAATTGAAAAAAACATTGGCTGATACTGAAAATGCAGAATTCTATCGCAGAAACGGTGAGCTGCTCACCACATTTATGACACAGGTTCCAAAAGGAGCGGAAATAGTAACACTGGACAATTATTATGAAGAAAATCAGCCAATTGATATCAAACTAAATCCTGCTTTTTCTCCAAATCAGAATGCTCAGAAATATTTCCAGAAATATCAGAAGCTGAAAAATGCTGTCCGTGTTGTACAAGCACAATTGGAGCAGACACAGCTGGAAATTCTTTATCTCGAATCTGTTCTTTCACAGCTGGAATTGGCCACTCCTATGGATATTAGTCTGATCCGAGAAGAATTGCTCAATGAAGGCTATATAAAAAAACAAAGACAAAATAAGCAAAAGAAACAGCAGCAGAGTAAACCTGAGTCTTTTATTTCTTCAGAAGGCGATACGATTTTAGTTGGCAGAAACAATCTTCAAAATGACCAGTTGACACTAAAAACAGCGAAGAAAACAGATTACTGGTTACATGCCAAAGATATACCGGGATCACATGTTATTATAAAAAATTCGGCTCCCTCTGAAAAAACACTTTATGAAGCTGCAGTTCTTGCCGCTTATTTTTCAAAATTCCGATTATCTGCTCAGATACCAGTAGACTATGTTCAAGTCAAACATGTGCATAAACCCAATGGAGCAAAGCCCGGCTATGTAATTTATGAAAATCAGAAAACATTATTTGTCACGCCTTCAGAAGAAGATGTAGAACGATTAAAAAGAGAGTCAGTCTGAAAATTAAAATAGTTTTGAAGAAGTTGTGATAAAACTTCTCCATACAACGAGTAACCGCAGAAGCACTTGCACGTCCCTAACTGCGACGAGTAACCGCAGGAGCACTTGCACGCCCTTAACTGCGACGAGTAATCGCAGGAGCACTTGCACGCCCTTAACTGCGACGAGTAATCGCAGGAGCACTTGCACGCCCTTAACTGCGACGAGTAATCGCAGGAGCATAAGTGCCCAGCTTCAAGCAATAAGCAGAAAATTCCGAAAATGACAAGAAACACGGAATGTTCATTCCGATATTGATTGATTCCTAATTGGTACTCCACAAATTTTTAGTGAATTTCGGCTTATTTCCGAGATGTTGCCTGCGATTACTCATCACAGATTAGGACCGACAAGTACTAGTTCTACTTTGCCACTTCTGCTTATATTCGTACTTTAGCAGAATAGTATGTGTAGTTTCGATAAGTATTCCTTGAATCACTTGATGTAGTAGAACTTTATGCGTAGCAGAGCTACTGTTGCTACGAGTCTAACAATTCTCGAGACAAAACATTGCACTGTATCCGTTTTTCTGCATCTACGGTTCTTACTACACGACAATACACTACACTTCGTTTCGATCTCATCAATTTCTAAACGCAGAGCCGCTAAGAATTGAAGGACTTCGTTCCGATCCTCGAAATATATCTGAGGGGCATGCAAGAGCTTACTTCTTCGAATGCTCGAACCATACAAAGACTGGAACACCGTTTATCCGGCTTTAAAGATTTAGGATATATTAATGTCACAGACCCTTTCCTACGATTAGTCAAGAGAAATATAGAACATTTTTCTTATTATTTAATTTTTTCAATGGATAAAAGAGTGGATAAAGTGTATACCAAATAAACCATATAATTCTCTAAAATTTTTATCTGGTTTTCTATCACTGGTTGGTTTTTTCCCGACTTAAAGGTATACTAGGTTATATGCATTTTTATATGTATTTATCATAGAAAGGAATGAACCTATGTTATCTAATTTATGGAAAGCAATTATCCTTGGTATTATTGAAGGTATTACTGAATGGCTTCCTATCAGCAGTACCGGGCATTTAATTCTGACCGATGAATTCATAAAAATGAATTTAAGTGCAGATTTCATGGAAATGTTTAATGTTGTTATACAATTAGGCGCGATTATGGCTGTCGTTGTTCTCTATTTTCACAAGCTTAATCCCTTCTCCAACAGTAAGTCAGAGGGAGAAAAAAGGGAAACCTGGGAATTGTGGAAAAAGGTGCTGGTCGCCTGTGTTCCTGCTGGTATAATCGGAATATTCTTGGACGACTGGTTAGATGCACGTTTTCATAACTTTGTCACTGTATCCATTATGCTGATTGTTTATGGGATTGGCTTTATTGTTATTGAAAAACAGAATAAAAATAAACAGCCCAAATGTACGAATTTGAAAAACTTTACGTATAAAGCAGCAGTGATTGTCGGTTTTTTCCAGGTTTTATCATTAATACCAGGGACTTCCCGTTCTGGAGCTACAATTTTAGGAGCAATCATGATAGGTGCTTCCCGTTATGTGGCAGCTGAGTTTTCCTTCTTTTTAGGAATTCCTGTAATGTTTGGTGCAAGCTTTCTTAAAATTGCGAAGTATCTGATGAAAGGTAATTCGTTTAATTTTTCTGAGCTGTTTATCTTACTGGTAGGTGCAGTTGTTGCTTTTCTTGTATCAGTAATGGTGATTAAATTCTTGTTAAACTACATTCGAAGACACGATTTCACTGCATTTGGCTGGTATCGCATTGTACTTGGTATCTTGCTGATGAGCTACTGGCTGTTTTCATAAGCATCACGAGCGATTTTTATTAATTTATGCAGAAAAGAGCCTGTGACAAACACTTTTATTGTACTCAAAAATCCCAATGAAATGAACCCTTTCCAGTTCTTTCATTGGGATTTTATTATGGACTTTTTATCACAAGCCCTTTCATAACATACAAAAAAGTTGGTTATCGAAAATCTTCCACTTTCAATAACCAACATACGTATTTCAGTTAGCAGTTCCATTTGACGATGAGCCTATAAAAGCAGCTGCTAATTAAACAGTCCGCTGAAGAAATCTTTGACTGACTGCCACAAGCCTGCAAAAAAACCTTCATTAGCTTTTAAAGCACCAGTCAGATCACCAAATCTGTTGCCAAGATCTTTTAAAGTATTCTGGAAGCCTTCACTGATTTTATCAAGCTGTGCAATAGATTCTGCAGAAAGTACCCCATCTATTGAAAGATACTGTTGTGCCAGTGCAATTAGTCTGTTGATGCTGTCCTGAGAAATATACTGTGATAAATCATTTTTTTCAATGGCATTATTGACAACCGTTTCCACTTCTTCGACAGTGACTGCATCCCCTTTCTGATTTTTCAAATCAGCAAGTTCCCTTTTTATGTCAACCAGCGCCTGATTCAGCTGAGTCTGATAAGCTTTATTCGCTGCCTGTTTTTCTTCATCTGTCATATTCGAATTGTTCCTGACTGCCTCGTTCGTAATATCATTGGCAACATCGGTTGTAGTTGTTAATTCTTCCTGCGCCAACTGTGCACGATCTGAATCCACTGCTTCTCCATTTGCTTCAAAAGCTTTGTAAACACCGGTCAATGCACTTTCGCCAGTTACCTTGACCACACTTCCTACTTTGATTGTTGCATCACTGATACCTGCTGTAACAAGCGGATTTTTGTACTGATCTGCTGTAATCAACGTAATATTTTCAGGTGTCACAATATCAACAGTAATTCCTTTACCTTCATTTTCTCTGTTTACCACGACTGAACTTAGCATTGCTGCATCATCACCGCTTCCTGAGCCCAGATATTTAATTAAATCTGCGCCTGTAGCAGTTTGGATATTCACCTGATCTGCACTGATACCAAGTATTTTCATTGTTTCTTCCCGTTGGGCATCTGATAATCCTGCGCCTGCTACAAATGTTGGTTTCCCCCAACGTTCATTAATCACTGTATCCGAGGCACTCGCTTCACTTAAGGAAGGCATCATTGTACTGATTCCACCAACCATTAATAAAGCAGCTGCCACTGCAGCTGTTAGTTTTCTAAATTTCATTTTGACCCTCCACCTTACTTTGAAAGATATAGTTGCACATTTCTATCATAGCGGAATTTATCAAATAAGGGAAATAACAACGTTTTTCTTTAAAGATTATTTACTAAAATTTGCGAAATTTAAACAAATCAAAAAGGTTGTAAGACAGCCTCCAACAATAGTTGCTTGTCTTCATCTGACTCATTAACATCTCAAAGATTCAACTCAGATACCTTTTCCTGCTTTTTTTGGGTCTCTTCTCTTTGAATATATATTTTTCCCAGCTTATAGATACTGGCAATAAAAGGAATACCCAAAAACATACCTGGAATCCCAGCCAGCGGACCAAAAACTATGACTGAACCAAGTACATAGATACCCGGCAAGCCAACAGAATTGCCTACCACACGCGGATAGATGAAATTGCTCTCGAATTGCTGCAGAATAACTAGATAAACCAGAAACCACAGTGACAATACAGGATTAACCGTAAATACCAGAAACATACCAATGGCTCCGCCTACATATGCCCCGACAATCGGAATAATATTGATAACCCCCACTAAAGTCCCTACCAGTACCGGATATGGCATATTGAAAAGAAACATGCCTGTTGCACAGAGTGTCCCCAGAATCACTGCTTCCAGACACTGTCCTGTTATAAATGCGCTGAATGTCTGATGAATAATTAACAAAACCAGATTCGTCCGCTGCTGAATTTTCTTTGGAAAATAAAGCTTGGACAAGCGTTTATACAAATGTATGAATCTTTCTTTATCAACTAGCAAATAGATAGCAAAAACAAAAATCAGTAAAAAATTAAACAGACTCCCAATTAATGTACTGATTAAATTAATCAGTATATCAACGGTATTCGCCACACCGCCCCCAACAAAACTAAAAATATTTTGAAGGAAAGACTTCCAGTCCAGTTCAAGCAATTTCAGATTTTTTTCAATTTCCGGATTATTTTTAAAGATTGCTGTCAGAAATTCCTGAATCTGATTAAACGTCTTAGGCAAAGAAGCCAGCAGCATATTAATTGATTCAAAAATTGTCGGAAAAACCAATCCAAAAAATGTTGCAATAATTATTACGAGCAGAATTAGCGATGCCAACAAACTCAACGCTCGTTTAAAGCGATAGATTTTCTTTTCCTTTACTTTTTCAAACAGCTTCTCAATTCGGGACATAATCAGATTAATTACATAAGCCAGCAGGATGGCAAAAATGATATTGGAAAAAGCACCTAAAAGATTCTGCCCCCATTTCAGTATCGTCTGAAAATTTAAAAGCCCCAGGACAATGATCGTCCCTATAATCAAATATTTTTTTATCATTTTATCAATTGACAAATTATTCATGAAAATACAGCAACCTCCTTAGATATCTCTAAGAATACACAAAACTTCAAAAAAAGTATAGAACTATCTGCTTTTTACAGAATCAGCATTTAGATTTCTCTTACTTAATACCTGCTGAATAACTCAAAAATACTGCATAAATTAATTGTTAAGCAAAAAAGGTTAGCTAATCTCTGATAAAAAATATTTTTCAGAAATTATTTACACTTTTTAGAAAACGATTAGTGTATAAAATAAGGATTTATTTATAAAAAGTGCACAGTTTTTATTTTAATTAACAGCAAAATCGTGTACTTATTTTACAAAATTGGGATAAACACTTTAGATTAGATATATTTTCTGTTTTATTCAGTATGAGTTACTTAAAGATCCCTTGAATCCCAGCTGCAAATAATATAAGCACTCTATCTAAATCGTCCTTTAATCAGAAAAAAATGTTGTATTTCCCTGCAGAAAAAATGAATGTCTCTTTCATTCAAAAATAGAACGTTACATTTATTGATCAATATAGCATTCTTATAGTAAGTAAATTTTTTGTTTTTAAATAGAATTCATTTACATATTTATCATCTTATGATATCTTACATATAAATGTAAGCGCTGTCCAAAAAAAGAAAGGAGATGTTTTCTTGGAAGAATTTAATGTAATTCTCAAACAGTTTGAATATTTGAACATGGACAATCCGAAAGAATGGATGAATTCTTCATTGACACCTTCTCTGCTTAAAACAATTCAGTCGCTCGAAAAACAAATTGGTTTTTCTATTTACTATATTTCTCACACAAACCAGCCGGTACTGACAACGAAGGGCAGAATATTTCTTCAAGTTATGGCCTCTGCTGCTAAAAAGAACAACCCTGCATCCTTATCATTCAGCTTTGATCAACAGGAAGACCCGATGGAATAACTCTGATTCCTCGGATCTCTGATTGTATTATCTAACTCCCCATATCTTTAATCTTGATTAAACGGGTGATTTCCCCACGCTCGTTTTCTTCCAGCTTCATCTTAATATAATAAATCGTTTCTTCCAACTGCGGAATCGTCAAGTACTTCAATGCATTAACACGCCTGCGTGTCTTTTCAATTTCTTCTGCCATCAGCTGACAAGTTTTTTCAACCTCTGCCAATTCAAGCATTTTAGGCAGGATTGAGGATATTTTATCAAATGAACGATCCAACTCTGCGTTGGAGTTTAAATACCCGTAATCTAAAGGCGAATCCACGATTTCTTCATCATAATGAAAGTTCATAATTGGAACGGTTACACTCATTACGTTTTTTTCGATGATATCCATCGTTACTTCACTTGCAGGAATGGAAACCAGCCCTTCAATAAAGGCTTCATTCAAGGTACTGCTTGCCAGAACAAAACTTGACAGCGCACCATTCAATTCTTCTTCCACATCAATTCTCAGCTGATTGTTTTTTCTGATCAGGAGAATAAATTGGCGAATTAACTCATCCTGCTTATCCTTTAATAATTTATGCCCTCTGGCAGCAGTTCCCAATAGTTTTTTTAATCGGGTAAGCTCCATGCGGGTAGGATTTACATTCAAGCGTACCATAAAATCACTCTCCCACAGTCAAATATTCATCCAGCATATCATCTTTTATTCGCTTTAATTCAGTTCGCGGCAGGATGGACAGCAGTTCCCAGCCAAGATCAAGCGTTTCCTGAATTGAACGATTTTCAGAGAAGCCCTGATTGACATACTCATTTTCAAATCGATCTGCAAATTTCGCGTAGATTTTATCAACATCAGAAAGTGCTGATTCTCCAAGAACCACAGCCAGTTCTTTTGACTGTTTTCCCTGTGCATAGGCAGCAAACAGCTGATTCATTGTCGGCGCATGATCAATTCTTGTTTTCCCTTCGCCTGTTCCTTTATCCTTCAAACGAGAAAGCGACGGCAATACATCAATCGGCGGCTGAATCCCCTTCTTATACAACTCTCTGGATAAAATAATCTGACCTTCCGTAATGTAGCCTGTCAAATCAGGAATCGGATGCGTCTTGTCATCTTCTGGCATGGTTAAAATTGGAATTTGAGTCACTGAGCCTTTTAGACCTCTGATTCGTCCGGCACGTTCATACAATGTTGCCAAATTCGTATACAAGTATCCCGGATACCCGCGGCGACCAGGAACCTCACGTCGAGCTGCTGATATTTCACGCAGTGCTTCACAATAATTTGTCATGTCGGTCATGATTACCAGCACATGCATGCCTTTTTCATAAGCCAGATATTCAGCAGCTGTCAATGCCATTCTTGGCGTAGCAATCCGTTCAATCGCAGGATCGTTGGCCAGATTCATGAATAGAACAGAACGGTCAATTGCACTGGTCTGACGAAAATCCTCCATGAAAAATTCTGCTTCCTCAAAGGTAATTCCAATTGCTGCGAATACAACCGCAAAATCATCCTCACTGTTCAACACATTTGCCTGTCTGGCAATTTGTGCCGCCAACTCTTTGTGCGGCAGCCCTGATCCTGAAAATACAGGGAGCTTCTGACCACGGACTAATGTATTTAAATGATCTATTGCAGAAATTCCAGTCTGAATAAATTCATCTGGATAATCACGATTAAATGGATTGATTACTTCCCCATTGATATCCACCTGTTTTTCAGGAAGAATAGCCACACCATTATCCTTGAGACGTCCAAGTCCATCAAAAATACGACCAACCATATCTTCTGAAACACCCAGTTCAAGAGGATGACCTAAAAATCGAACTTTCGAATCACGAATATTAATGCCGCTGGTTCCTTCAAAAATCTGAACCATCGCTTTATCTCCATTAACCTCAAGTACCTGACCTCTTCTAATTTCACCATTCTGCATGCGAACTTCGATCAGTTCCTCATACTTTACACCTTCAACTTTTTCAACAATCATCAAGGGACCGACAACTTCATTGATCGTACGATATTCTTTAATCATTGGTCATCCCTCCATCTGCCACAATTTGCTTCATCGTTGTTTTAATTTCGCCTGCCAATTCATCCATCTGATAAATCTTTGCTTCCGGAACATATTTGCTTCGGGCTATTTTATCTCGAATCGCTTCCGTTCCCTTCATAATTTCAGAAAAGTAAGCATTTAATTCAATGGCTTTCTTTCCTTCTTCAAAGAATGTCAGAATCAGACGCATCATCTTAAACTGTTTTTCTCTTGAAGTAAATGTATCCACATCATCAAATGCATTTTGCTGCAAATAATCTTCTCTAAGCGATTTAGCAGTTTCTAAAGTTAGACGGTCTTTATCAGATAAAGAATCAATTCCAACCAGTCGTACAATTTCTTCCAGCTGTGATTCTTCCTGCAAAATTCTCATTCCGTCTGCTACCATTGCAGACCAATCCTGCTGCAGCTGCTGATCCAAATATTTGCCGACTTCTGTACTATACAATGAATAACTCTGAAGCCAGTTAATTGATGGAAAATGTCGTTTCTGAGCCAATGCCGAATCCAGCCCCCAGAATACCTTCACCACACGCAGAGTATTTTGTGTCACTGGTTCAGAAATATCTCCTCCTGATGGTGAAACAGCACTGATAGCTGTAATGCTGCCTTCCCGATGATCTTTTCCTAATGCAACGACATAACCTGCACGTTCGTAATATTCTGCCAGTCGGCTGCCGAGATAAGCAGGATAGCCTTCGTCACCCGGCATTTCTTCCAGACGCCCGCTCATTTCTCTAAGTGCTTCTGCCCAGCGGGACGTTGAATCTGCCATAATTGCCACTGAATAGCCCATATCACGAAAGTATTCTGCAATAGTAATTCCTGTATAAATCGATGCTTCCCGAGCAGCTACAGGCATATTGGACGTATTTGCGATCAATACTGTCCGTTCCATTAATGATTTGCCTGTATTTGGATCAATTAGTTTAGGAAACTCATTTAGTACATCCGTCATTTCATTTCCACGCTCGCCGCAGCCCACATAAACAACCAAATCAACATCTGCCCACTTGGCAATTTGGTGTTGAACTACTGTTTTACCTGCACCAAACGGACCTGGAACAGCTGCTGCTCCCCCCTTGATTACCGGGAAAAAGGTATCAACTACTCGCTGACCGGTAATCATCGGTGCAACAGGATTCATTTTCTGAGAAATTGGACGTCCTCTTCGAACCGGCCATTTCTGCATCATGGTGAACTCTTTGCTACCTTGTTCTGTCTCAAGAACATAAACAACTTCTTCAATTGTGAATTTGCCGGATTTTATTTCCGTAATTCTACCTGATACACCAACTGGCACCATAATACGATGCTGAATAGCTTCCGTTTCTTCAACCGTACCGATGATGTCGCCTGCTGAAACTTCTTCACCAACCGCTGCGACAGGAACAAACAGCCATTTCTTTTCTCGATTCAATGAAGGGATTTTTACACCTCTGCTGAGAAAATTACTGGCAGTCACTTCTGCAAAGGTATCCAATGGACGTTGAATCCCATCAAACATTTCAGAGATGAGTCCCGGAGCAAGCTCCACTGACAGAGCTTCTCCTGTGGTTGCCACCGGTTCACCCGGACCGATTCCAGTTGTTTCTTCATATACTTGAATGGATGCGACATCACCGCGCATCTCAATAATTTCTCCTATTACTCCCAAATCGCCTACATAACAGATGTCCTGCACACTTGCATCGGACATGTTATCTGCCATAATCAGCGGACCGGATACTTTAACAATTCTTCCTTTTTGCACTATCATTCCTCCTGTTCCGAGCTTTCACTGAAAATTTATCAGAGGGCATTAACCGCATTACAGCTTTCCATTAAAAGCAGCACTGCGAACCCCTCCCATTCAAAGTCAGATTGGGTTTTCATCTGCTTAACTCAAAATTTCCGGAATTCATATGATACTCGTAAGTAATTTGTTCTATTATTATTTTAGGCTCTAAATTTCCATAGTGTTAAAAAGTTTCTTCAGCTTCATCCTTCTTGAATTCAACAGATAAATTCTATAAAATATTTTGTCCAATTGCCTTTTCAACATTTTTCTGCACAGCCTTTTTTCCAATCCCCTTTGATCCTGCATTACTAGGAATTAGTATGATGGCCGGCTGGATTCTGCTTCTGTAACGGTTGATTGTTTCTGAGACCTGTTCAGAAGCTTCCTCTGTAATAAAGATTACACCATAATCTTCAGCAGCCATTTGTTCAATGCTGTCTCTAATTTGACGAGCAGACATCCCATAACGAACATCAAAGCCAAACAGTTTGAAGGGCATAACAGAATATTTATCCCCGATAACGCCAATTTTATGAGCCATGGACTATCCGCATCCTTTCTTTCAGTCGTTCTGTCGGAAAATGATTTTTCTTTCCAACAACAAGCAAACGGAGGTTTTTCCACTCTACTTCCTTTGCATTTAGATACGCAAGCAAAGGTAATGGGCCAAATGCAGTCACACGCCCTTTAACAAAAAGGTTTGTTAAATAATCATCTTTCTTTTTTTCAAAGGCAGTTAAATCCAAAACATGCGTTTCCGGATTCACGATTGAAGAAAGCATATCACCATATTTCGTTGATAAAATAAATGAGGTATATGCTTCCAACGATTCTTTTGCATATGGCAAATGGTCTTGCTTTGCAATACTGCCCGAACTAGAAAGGATAGTGGATAAAAAAGTTCTCGTTTGCCTCTGAATAATCCCTCTTGCCATAACAGCAATGTTTGTCAGATCAATAAACGCTGTAACCTCTGCAATAATATCTGAGTATCCCAATTTATCCGCCAGTTGTTTTTGAAAGGTTAAAAACAGCCGATCATAGATAACGTCAATCGCCTGAAGCAGTGTTGATTCCTGAAGATAATCAAATACCTCTCTGATAGCACTCAGCAGCTCTTCCGGCAGTTCACTGGACATTTTTGTATGAACCGCACTTTTCATAGTTGATAGAGAATATCGCCCGTCCTCAATAAATAGGTGGTCCAAATGTTGATTTGTGACCTCTGCTTTTGTCAGAACCTTTAAATTATGAAAAGTAAAACGAGAAGTATAGATAGCAATAATTTCAGGCTCAGGCGCCATCTGATAGAGCCATTCAAATAACTTACCCTGTTCTTTTGAATAAATATACTCAAAATTTTCCTCAAAATCTGTTTTTAAATATTCTCCATAAACAGTATTTCTTAAAATATCACGAAGCTCCTCCATATCTGCTGCCTTCAATAGCTGCTCATATTGGGATGCTGTCAGCAGCTCCATTTCTTTAAGACGAATTAAAGGATTGATTTGATTGTATGCTGTTTCTTTCAACGCTATCCTCTCCTAACCAAATAGCATCTCCGCTATTTTATAGATTTCCGTCGTTTGTACTTCCTGAACCAACGTAGAAAACAGGAAATTATATTCAATTCCATCCTTTGCAAGCACAAAGCCGCTTTCTTTTGGGATGATTTTCTCAGACAACTGTAATGTCAGCTTATCTGTTGCAAATTGATCAAGCCAGGTCTGACTTATTTTATCTTTTGAGTATTCTCCTGCGTTGAATACAACTTCACCGGATAAATCCAGCTTGGATAACATTCCAGATGCAAACTGCTGAAAGGTTTCTGTATCCCATTGCTTCATTTTTTCAGTCGTTTCTTTAAACAATTGACCGAGAAGCTCCTGCTTGCTGTTTAATGTCGCCTGCTTTACTTCCAGCTGCTGTCGATTTTGTTTTTGCCTAAATATCTTTTTACTCAGCTCCGCATTTTTAGTGATTTGTTGCTTTTTTTGAATGTCCAAAGCAGCAATCTGTTCATAAAAGTTACTTTCAATACGGTTTACTTCGCTCTTTTTGACTGCTTCTGCTTCGCGGGTTCCTTTTTCGAGAATCTGCTCAACAATCTTTTCAATTGCATCCATAGTCAACCTCCCTTACTTCACATTCAGCACAAGTAAGAAGGAAATTACAAAGCCCAAAATTGCATAGGTTTCTATCATTGCAGCATAAATAATTCCCTTTGTTGCATGTTCAGGCTTTTTAGCAAGAATTTGGATACCTGCCGCAGCAACACGTCCCTGTGAGATACCTGAGAATAATCCTGCAAATGCAATTGGTAATGATGCAACAAAATAATTCAGTCCCTGAACCATTGTCATACTATTATCAAGGTCGATAAAGATAAGGAACGCGATAACGAATCCATATAATCCCTGTGTTCCGGGAAGCAGCTGCAGGATCAGAGCTTGTCCGAATTTCTCAGGCTGTTCGGTTGTCAGTGCTGCTGCTGCTTCTCCTGTGAATCCAACACCTTTGGCAGACCCAATACCAGATAAAATTGTTGCCATGGCCATTCCTAAAACTGCAAAAAGTATTCCGCCATTTTCATTAATTAAATAATCAATCATCTCTACATTCCTCCACTTATTTCTTCAATTTCGTCTTTTCGATATTCAGATGTTTCTCTTCTGCTTTCAGCGGTTGAAAAGCTCTTCCGCCTCCTGAATAAAATTTTCCGAAAAACTCTACATATTGCAAACGTGCACCGTGAACATAAGCACCCAGCAAACTCAGGAACAAGTTTAACGTATGCAAAGCGATAATCAGCAAAATTCCGACAGTAAATCTGGCAATCGGCGGCATGAATGCAACAAGCATATTAAAAGCTGCAGCAATGCTTCCGCCTGAAATTCCCAGTGCCATTAAACGTGTATAACTAACCAAATCACCAATATAACCCGTTAAATTGTACAGTTCATAAAGTCCTTTAGCAATCCCTTTTACTTTGGATTTGGATTGAATCACAGGTACTGCCACAATTGACAGGGCAGAAATTACAGCTGCTGTGATTCCGACAATGAAAAAGCCATTGTTGTTCATTACCAGCATTCCCAGAACAGCAATCAGAATACCTGTTAGCAATCCCTGCCAGGCAAAGCTGTCGCCAATACTTGTGAGATACTGCTTCCTTTTCATCAATTCAATTCCATTAATAATCAAACCGGTCATCAGCTGAATAAAACCAAACGCCACTGACAGAAGCAAAATCGTATTCACATCTTCAGTTGTTGAAAGAATTGGAAACGGCAGATGTATACTAAACAGTGTTTTTGGAAAATCAACACCAAAAAATGAACCGTAGATAATTCCCCAAACAATTGTCGGAAATGACAGGATAAAGAAAAAATCAACAAAACGTTTTTTAACTCTATTCAAAACTATATTTTTTCTTACAACTATTGTTATAAGAAACATTAACAGTCCATAACCCAGATCTGCAACCATCATCCCAAAAAATACCATATAAAAAGGAGTCATCACCGGTGTAGGATCAATTTCATCATATTTCGGTAAACTGTACATTTCTGTCAGCATTTCAAAGGGTGCTGCAACTTTATTATTTTTTAACTTAACAGGAATATCCATCTGAATTTCTTCAGCAGTCGGCTGTTCGAATGTCAGATATACCTCGGTTTCAGGGACTGCTTTATTTAGGACTGACAAAAAATTATTTTTTTCTTCCTCAGGAATCCACCCCTGCATCAGACAGAAATAGTGTGTATTTAACAAATGGTCCTTTGCCTGCTCCCGATAAATCAGAGCATAAATCATTTCTTCTGCAAGATACAGTTCCTCAAGATGATCTCTGTATACCCCAAGTTCCTTCTTAATTGTTTTCTCTTCATCAACAAGCTCTACCAGTTCTTTTTTTGTATTTTCATAGGCTTTGCTCGGTACAACATCATAAGGATAATTCATTCGCTCAAAGCTGAAACGGTTTAACAGTCCGCCAATCTCATCTTCATTTTCTTTCAAATAAATCAGGCTGTAGTAAACATGATTTGTACTATAATACAACTCTTCATAATAAATCGAAGGGATATTCTTTAAAGCTGCTTGAAACTCTTCATTGTTCGCTGCATTAATCGAACCTGATACCAGAGAAGCCTCGGTCAGTATCACTTGCTGAGGTACAACATCAAGTGCCTGCCACCTTGTCAGCCAATCTTCTTCTGTAAGAAGCTTTTTCCGTTGACTGTTCACATAATCCAGACGCCTTTTTAAACTTTCAACAGCACTCAGATAACCTAGGATTTTCTCCTGATTAAAAGATGATTCCAGAGAATCCAATGACTGTACTCTCCTCTTAAAACCATTTTTATGTCCTTCTTTACTTGAAAAATAATCAATAAACAGGAGTACATCATGAATCCTCAGCAGCATTTCTTCGTAGAATTTTTTCCTCTGCCTGTTGCTTGCTGTCTGATCTAAAGAAAAATAGTGATCAATATAGGACTGGTCCACACTGGAATGATAGAAATCTTTGATTTCTACTGCCTGCAGTCCCTGAATTGCCTGAAGGATCGTCTCCTCCTGATCTGCCGCAGCTATAATCGTTACTTTCTCCATTTTATTGACTGCCATAAAGTACATTCACCCTTTCAATGACATAATCAATCATTTCATCTTTATTTCTATCATACTTCTCCTTAAAAAGATCCTTCTGTTCCTCTGCTTCTTTCAATAATAGTTCTTTTTCATTTTGAAGCTGCTGCTGTTGAATTTTTGTTGTCTCCTTCAGCAGCTCTTCTACTTCTTTCTGGTTTTTCGTTTGAAGAAGGAGCAGTTCCTGTTCCATTTTCGCTTCATACTCAACCATTTCACGCTGTACATCCTTTTTCATTTCCTGTACACGCTCTTCCGCCAGTCTGATCTGTTCCAATGCATTGAATACCATCCTCTCACCTCCAGCATTCGTCAATTTTGTCAATTTTCTAAATAGCATAAAAATTAAAGATTGTTTACAAGGAAACGGATTATTCCTCTCAATGAACACACAAAAGAGGCCGAACTCAAAAGTCGTTCTTCTCACCCCTTGAAGAACCTGATCCTTGAAGCTTCCGCCCAACCATTATATTCATTCACATAAAATACATTTTAACAAAAAAACTGCAGAAATTCAAACCAGTTGTTGAAATGTTATTTTTTCTACAGTTAACTCTTTATTTAGTTAAGCGGACATTTCTATAGTCCTCAGTATTTCCAGCAGTTGTGATATCAGCGATACTCTCTAATCAGCCAGTCATCCAGTTTTGACAATCCAGTTGCATAGGATCAATCGTCTCAGGGCGTTCAATCTCAATTAAGCACCGCACACCAGCGCTTCTTCTGTGCCTCTGACAATTACAGCTGCAGCTTCTTCTTTTCCAAAACAGCAATTGGCTCTTCGGAAAGCATCTTTTCACTCCCTCTTTTTTTACTGTTATAAATAACTTAACATCTTTAAGAAGATTTGAAAACAAGCTTTGAGAAAAAATATCACTTCCATTTTAACAGAAAAAGAAGTGAAAATAAGCGAATCCTCCTCACTATTTTCACTTCTCCTAAGTACCTATTCTTTCCCTGCAACAACCAATACATCACTGTTAGAGTGATTAACCACATACGAGGTTGTTGAGCCTACAAGTACACGCTGCAATGCATTCAACCCAGTTTTACCAATCACAACTAAATCAATCGGCTCTTCAGATTCAGAAAAATCAGAAAGCAATGTTTTAGGATAACCATAAAGAACATAGGTTGCCACATTATCCAACCCGCCTGCATGAGCCAAGTCTGCTCTCTGCTGCATTTTTTCTTCTTCTCTTTTTCTAAGGACTTCCATCGCATTGGTTACCGAAACCGTAAGCTCCCCAAAATAATTACCGATTTCCTCAATAACATAAACAATATGAAGCTTTGCCTGATTTCGTTTCGCAATTTCAAGTGCTTTCTCAAACGCTTGTTCTGCCTGAGCTGAACCGTCAACTGCTACTAAGATATTTCGATATGTTTGTTCCATGATGAATCCCTCCCTTTATAGTTCTATTTTACTATGAAATGGGGAAAAGGCAAAATAATCCAACATTTAAGAAAAGAAACAAAATAAATAATCTAAATAATAACAATTGTAAATAGAGGAAAAAAATGATATGATGTATTTAGGATTTCGTTATCATATTATCGTTGCCTTTCAAGAAACAATTATGAAAGGAGTATGATTTCTATGACATACAAAACAAGAAACATTGACTACCGTGTAGCTCTAGACACAAAGAAAAACATTTTTATGGTCTATGATGCGAATGATCATAACAAAGTTGCCTATGGTGTCACAATTGAACAAGCTATACAACAACTAAAATTAACTGCTTAAAGTAAGGAGTAAAACAGTTCAATGGACGAGTTGAGTAGTAACACTACGGAATAGAAAAGGTATCAGGACTATAAATAGATCTGATACCTTTTTTGTATTCTAAAATCCTTTGTATCCATTTCATACGTTTTTGGTTAAAAACTATATCCATCCCACGCACCCTCTTCACTAAATGAATTGTCTTTGGCATCGACACCTCTTGATCTCTCATTCTCTATAAGCTGGTTTCTAAATAAAAAACAAGCTATAGCACCTCCCCAGGCACCATAGCTTACTTTTGCACTTTCTAAATTGAAAATTGAACTTAATCTGGTCTGCACTTTATAGTTCTTTAAAGTCTGTTGTAATTTGAAGTAAATCATTAGACTACTGTATTATTTCACAAGCAGCAGTATTAGACAATATTGCATGAGCAATTTTATCATTCCGGCCTCCCTTTCTCAAATTAAGAAAAAACATGTTTACAAACATCCATTTTCTTAAGTAAAGAATAACAAACAAATATGAAGAAATAAAGACATACACTTATTTTTTGCAAATTTTGCATAAATAATCTCAAAAAATACAAAAAAAACTAAAATGAGAGAAAAACTGTTCTTTTGTATGTTATATCAGCAAGAAAACTGATATAAGTACTTAACTTTAAAGGTTTTTTCTGTATCAAAAAACATTTTTTAAAGAAAAAGACGAAATATTCCTCAAAAAAAACAAGGATAAAGTGTTTGTCATAGTCCCATCACTCTAAGTATAAACCAACAAACTGATAGTAGGCGCCTTATTCTACCCTCTACCTCTGAGTTTATTAACGAACTCGCGAACATGCTTCAGTATCATATATGCTTTATACTTACCAGGATTAATAATTGTTTTAAAGGTACCAATCTTTTCTTCTGCGTAGCCATTAAAAGACTGCTTAAATTTCAGAATACCATCTGAGCCGTCAAAAATACCCTCAATTCCATAAAAATTGTATAAAGGAATATTTTTTTCCACTGAATATCTTAGCATTTTATCTTGAATTAAAAATGGCGCATAAAGCTTTTTAAACTCTTCTTCTGTTCCTGAAAAGAGGTAAACTGTTTCATGGGGACAGCTCAGGAACAGTGCACAGGCTAATGCAACTTCATCTCCATGTGTTTCAAGCATTTTCTTTCCTTCTTCAATGCGCTTTTCATATGTTGAAAATTCATCTGAAAATTCACGTTTTTGGTTGTTTTTCTTTCGACTATTAGGATTGATCGCCAAAAATGCTGCTACTTCATCCAATTTTTTCTGCAGCTGCTCTTTCTGCTGTACCAGACTCTCCAAATAGGTTCTAAAATTTATTTCAGCAACAACAAATTTCGCCCGATCGCCGTATGCTTTGTAAACAGCTTGATAATAATCCAGTGATTTATCCTTGAAGTTTCTTCGAATACTTGTACGTTCAGTAATTTCTTTGAACTGCGGAAGCTCTTCGTACCTCAATTCTTTTGTTGTTATTCCAAAGCTTTTTGCTTTATTTAAACTGTATTTTGCATCTTTACCATAAGATTTCAGAAGCTCTGGCTCAGTAAAACCTTCAAGTGATTTTTTGTAAATCCATTGCGGATTCCCATCTGTAGCATAGCCGCTTGTAAACCCTTCGTGAATATATCCTTCTTTTGAAAACTGCTGAATCACTGACTTATCTTTATCATTCAACAATTTTCCATAGTAATCATACATACCATAAGCACAATTTGGACTAATTGTTAGATACAAACATCCTTCTTTTTTTACATACTCTTTTAAATTTTCCAGAAAGTAAGAAAGCAACGCTGTATTATTTTTAGGTATTTCAAGTCCGTCAATATCAAAAACAAAACCTACGCCCAATTTCGTTTTGGTCATTAATGCTGACATCACGGTATTATCAGATTCATCCTTGACTCCTGGGAAAAAGACCTCTACTCCTCTTGATTTTTTCAGCGAAGCCATCTCTTTCGTTTGGAGATAATTTCCATTCTCAGCTTCATCAGTAAATTTTCCAAATTCATGTTCTTCAAGTAAATAAAATTTATACATACAGCAGACTCCCTCATCATTTATAAAGATTGAATTATTGTCATTTTAGTTTCCTAATGTATAGACCAAATTAAAACTAAGTAATACTTCTAGTCCAAGAAACGTACAGCATATACCAGAAGCGTAGAAGCAAGTTCTTGCATGACCTTAAGACATGCGACGATCATTCGTAGAAGCAAGTCTTGCATGACCCTCAGACATGTGACGATCATTCGTAGAAGCGCAGAAGCAAGTTCTTGCATGACCTTAAGAGACATGCGACGATCATTCGTAGAAGCGTAGAAGCAAGCTTTTAACACAGGAATAAATTATTGCTAATTCATCAGATTATCGGTTCACATACCATTCTACTAGATGTTCCTGTAACAGTGGGACTGACGATTCTCCAGCTGCTTTTATAGCTGTTCGTTCTTGTCATTGAAGCGTACAAGTTACTATTTTCTATCATTGGACATCATCTACAGACTATCTTTTATCGTAATTTGAGCAGAACGCTAGTTTGCCATTACACAGTCAATCACTGGCTTAATTAGAACTTTTTTCCTTTACACAGTAACATTCTATATTATACCTATTCATGGTAAATGAAAGCAATCAATTTTCCTCATGGTCCATGAAAGAAATTTCTTGGTTTGCTGTATTTATTGTCATCTTTTGACCAACAGGAAAAGTAAATATTGGTTGTGTATGTCCAAAATTGACATTGTACAGAACAGGAATCGTTTTTGCTACAGGATGTTTATCCAATAGCATGATCAAACGCTCTTCCGTCATCTCTGTTGCAGCAGAAAATCTGCCAATCACTAAAGCAGCCGGTTTCCGATAAACTTGCAGGATTGAAGCCATGTCACGGGCAAAATCTCTAAAATCCCCTTCTTCTTCCATTTCCATAAAGATAACAGGATGATCAATTAAAGGCTGATAAACAGTCCCTGAAAGTAAATTGAATGTCCCTATGTTTCCTCCCAAACTAACACCTTCTGCTGTCCCTTCAGAATAGACTTTCCAGCCATTTGAACTAATATTCGGTTTATATTCATCTAGAAACCAAGGATCATCACTCCACTGCTCTGAAGCAGTTAATTGATGCTGTCCGAACTTCATTAACACATCCTCAAAAGAAGCTGTTTGATACTCCTGAAGCATTTTCATTTTAAAGCTTGAATAATGCGGACCACTATACGTTACTAAATCAGATTTCGTATAAATTGCATTATTCAAAGCAGTAATATCACTATACCCGCAAAATATTTTAGGATTCGCTCCAATAAGTTCATAATCCAAATAGGGAAGCAGTTCATTACTGTTGAAACCACCTATAGAAGTTAAGATTCCCTGAACCTGCGGATCTAGAAATGCTTCATGGAGATCTTCTACTCTGGATTCAATAGATGAAGAGCCCATTTGATCGTTTTCCATACTGTTTTTACTGAAGCTGACAGTTAATCCTAATTTCCCCAAGACTTTTTCTGCCTCCTGATTTCCTGCTGCTCCACCGATTCTTACCATACTGCTCGAAGGAAAAATCACTCGGATATGATCTCCCTTTTTTAATTTTTTCGGAATAATCATTACTGATGCCTCCATATCCATTAATACTTTTCCTTATCCTATCATAAATTGTCAATTAAAAGATATGGGCTGCTGCCTAGAGAACACAAAAATTCATCGTTTCCATTAAAAAAAGTTTCTAAAAACAAGCTGTTTGATTATCCTGCTAAAAATTTATCCGCCTAACCTTAATCTTTCTGACAAAATAATGCTAGCATATTAACCGGATTAAACCTAAGTTATGCTTCTAATCCAAGAAATGTGCATCTATCCAGTAGTCTTACATATAAGACTACTGGATAGGTGACAAGCATTCGTAGAAGCAAGTTCTTACATGACCATAAAACATGTACCAATATAAATGAACAGCGGCTCCAAATTAAAGATAGGTGATCGCTTTGCGACCTAAGACAACCTATTAAATAAATTATTATAAGGTGGAGAAAAGCAGGGGATGAATCCTTGTATGTCAAGTATTTTTGGGGTTTTAAGTGAATATACTTCAAATTATCATAATAAAAAAGAGAATTAAAACTACTTTTACTTTTCCCTATCACATGAATTACAATCCATTTAAGGAAGAGACTATTTCCATAATGTCAATAAAAAACATTGGATTATGTGTTTGAGGAGCATACTCTGGATAATTTCAATTTTTTTACATTATCAAATAATGAAATAAATCATTTTATTCAGAGTATTTTTGAAAAGGGGCAATAGGAAATTGAGTATGCTGAAAATGATGGTTATATTCATAAAAGAATCACAACAAATACTAACAAAGCCTATCAGTACTTTTATGATTTTCTTGATGGTCATTCAATCAATCTACGCTTATAAAAAAAATTGCTGTTGCAGATTTTACATAGAAGCAACAAGAAGAGAGCAAGACAAAAATAAAGTTTCAAACGCTCTTCATATCTAACCCCGAATAAACGGCGGTACAAAAGTAACTCCTTCGGAATTAAGCCGAACGATTCTGAAAATATAAGAAGCTCCATGAAGGTATCTATTCACAGCTATTCATTCTATGAATAGTGTTCCTTGACAATTTTTGGATATTCCTTCTTAATTCTCGGAGCTGATCGCTTTTGTACCGACCGCCTCTTGAACTTTATTTAAATTTTAATACTAATCGAAACTTACTATAAAAATGCTGTGATTAAATAAATTAACGGATAACCAACCATCATCAAAGACATGGCCTTCAAAACAATTGGGAATGTTTCTTTTTTGATTTGTCGTTTTACATAAGGCCTCAACATAAAGAAAATGACTGGTAAAAATAGTAATGAAAGAAGCAGAAACGGAGAAGCTAATTTCAAATAAACTGAAGCTGCAATAGAAACAGCCTGCACTGCCGTTAATACAAGCAACAAACGAACACTCGTCTTTTTCCCTATATAATAAACAAGCGTTTTTCGATTATTTTTAATATCTTCTTCCAAATCACAGGTATTATTCGCCAGTAAATTATTAAACATACAGAAAACCATAGGCATGCAGACGATAAATGTCTTTAATAAAAAGCCCTTTGATTCCTGCTGATACTGAAAGCTTGTTAAGTATGCACTCATCATTGGAATCATATACCCGCTTAAAAGGGCGGGAATGCTTTCTGCAATCGGCAGACTGTTTATCGGATGCTTTCCGGTTGAATACCCCAGTCCTACATAATATCCAAAGACTCCTAAAATAAAAACAAAAATATCTGAATGCCAAGTCAAAAATGCCCCTGTAAAAAAAGATAAAAGCAGGATCAATAAGAACGAAGAACGAACCGTTTTAAGTGATAGGTGTTCTCTGCCAATAATATTCGTCACTTCTTTATACTTCAAATCCTCTGCATTTTGATAGTCCATGTAGTTATTAAAAATATTGACTGCGATATGAATAAACAATAATGTAATCGTAAAAACCAAAACTCGCCAATTATAAAAAACACCATATTCTACTTTTGCAAACGACATACCCAACAGAATCAGAAAGAAATTTAATGGCGCTGTATAAATTTCTCCTAACTCCCATAAAATCTTTCCACTCATTCTATCCCTAATTTCTAATTTTTTTCGTACTTACTGACTATAGTCATTTTCTGAAAAAGAGTCAATAGAAGAGTCTTTATGTATTGACTTTTGGTTCAGGTCGAAGATAATTGTCTGAAAATGCTACTTCACATTCCAAGAACAGAAATGTTTTTCTCCATATAGACGATATCCATCTTGTCTGTTACTTTTACTTCTAATCCTGTTTGAGCATAGCCCAATTTTTCATAAAGACAGATGAGTTTTTCTTCCTGCTTAATCGTGTCCAGCTGCCAGCAGGTCACCTCTGGAAACTGTTTTTCTACTTTCAGCATCGACATATAGCCCAAACCATGTCCCTGCGCTTCCGGTAGTATCGCAATGGGTGCAATACGTCCAATTGGCTGTTCCACCAATACGCGGATAACGCCAATTTTTTTGCCAGTATATTCTATAAAGAAAAACGAAGTGTTCGAACGCAAAAATTTACTTTTTAGACTATCCAATTCTTCCATTGCCGGATTGGTCTCTACGTCCTGATATTTCTCAAGCAGTTCACTAAACGATTTTTGGTATATGTTTTGTACTTCACTAAGCTGTTCTTTATTTGTGATTAATGTTAATTGAATCCCCATAGCCCTATCCTTTTCAAGTTTTCATACTATTCCATAAACCCTCTTCATCTATACACAACTATCGCTGAGCCTTACTCCTCATAGATATCAAGTAATTTAAAAAGCTGACAAACCATAGGAATTCCAGTGTGAATTTTTGTCCAAATATTTTCAATTCCCAGATAAAAAACTTTTTGTGTTCATTATACTAATACTCATAGCTTAAATCGTCTGCTTCTTCCGTTTAGACAAATACTTCTTACTAAACCGTTCATCGGAGGTACTTCAATTTTAGTATACTGGACAATTACCAGAGGAAATTCTCTTTCATTGCAACTGCTGAATTTACTGTATGGGTTTCGATCAGTAGTAGATTTTGTCTTGTTATGCAGACTCATCCGACCTGCTTCAGCCACAACATCACGATTGTCGCCTTGCCATCCAACAGCTCCTACTGCCAAACCTGTAGCAGACTTTCACCGCCTATTATCTTGTCCGGACATTGACCCGCTCTATTACTGTTAAATAAGTACAGTCTGGTAAGAGAAAGTTTTCCTAGCAAGAAATAATAGGAGTTACATTTTAGTCAATGAAAAGCAAAAAGATCGACTGGTCAAAAATCTCCGCAGTGTCAAAGGAAAATCGGGAATCAGAGCTGTTTTACAAGACTAATTACAGCTGATTGGATTCGATTCAGCGATGGAGTCGAGCAGCCATTTTTCACAGACGATTTGCTTGAAGTCCACTGCCTAAATACTTGACCATGATGATTCTTGCAGTTGCGTTCTATAGAAGAATAATCTCAGAACAAGACACTAGTCGTTACCCATGCAGGGCACACATAAAAATTACTGAAAACAGAATTCCAGCTGTCTCAGTATCTTTCTTGCTTTCCTATAAATTATCCCTCTTTTATGAGGTTGATTGGAAGATGTGTTCTCTTTTCTTTATATTTTTCATCAAATTTCTTTTGTGTCAATGTCTTTAGTTCTGCTTTCATTGTCTCTGCTTTTTCATAATCTCCGATATCTCTGGTCATATTTACAAAAGTTAAAAGCTTAGTATAAGCAGAAGGATCTCCATTAGATAGAAATTCTATTAGACTGTCCAAATAATTTAAATCCAGTCTGTGACTATAATTTCTAAAAAGACTAGGTTGCTTTTTTGCCAGTTCAAGATAATCCTTTGCAGAACTTAAATTATTGTCATGAATTCTAAGATTAATTAAGTTTATCAAAATACTGTAGGCAAAATTCTTTGTTGTACTGTCTCTCTTAGCCTCATCTTTGATTGGAATTACCTGCTTTATAATCGAATCAGCCCGTTCAGTTGAAAAATAAGGAATAATATTCATGATTATTGCGTAATCATATTGGAAATAATAATCTTTATCCGCTACGTTTCTATAAGCGATCTCAACATCATTTTTATTAATCGGAGGGATTTCATTCCATAAATTTTGAAAGCAGTGCTTAATTGCTAAATAGTTGGAAAATTCTCTTAAGTTTTTATTCGTCTTGTTATTTAATCTTTTAAAATAACTGATCAGCTTTTCTTTGTCGTGATGATTGTTGGATTGGTCTAGGCAATTATGAAGTAATTCTCTAAAAGATTGCTGATCGTAATCAAACATAATATAGGAAAAAAATTCATGCACATTTACAGACAAACCATCCAGAATCCCACTTAAATCGTTCATTCTAACTGGTCGTTCATCTCCTTCAATTCTTGAATAAGCTGTGCGATCCAGATAGCTTTTCGAAATCTCCTGTTGAGTGAACTTTTTCTTTTTTCGAATAAATCTTAATGTCTCTCCAATTTCCAAAAAATCTCCTCCATTTCGTGTCAATAACACACACATTAAAGAAATAAATAAGCTTTTTCATCTTTTTTGCTTACAAAAAGTACTTTTTAGTGCGGTTTTATCAAAACGCTTCAAATGTACTTTATCGTTTCTTTAATGTCTGATAACATTTACCAACAGAGGGGTTACTTCCTTAAAATTAAAATGACCTTTATATTGGAAAAGTACGAAAAACATATTACTTTTTAGTTTAAAACTGCTATACAAATCAACAACTCTTTCCAATCCCGACACTACTTAGTCTGCAAAACAATAATGCCGGGAAGTTTTCATATAAAACAGCTAATTCAATATGAAAACATAGCTTATTATACCAAAAAGCTCAAAACTGAACAATTCGTATTAATACAACAGCTAATCAAACATTTTTAGTTTTGCATATTTATGTCGTTATACTCTTCCTTATGCAGTCGTCATTTTAATTTCATAAAAGATCAGTCTACGTAGTTTGTCCCCCTGAGAGGTTCGTTTTTCCTCTAACTACATAAACTGATCTTTTTTGTTTTTTTATCTTAATAAACTATTTTCTGATATAAAATCATTCTTCTGACTTGGCCTATTCCAAAGAATACAATAAAAAGGACTTATTTCCCTTTGAACAGTCGACTGATTTTCTTGAAAAATGTATCCTCAACAATATCAATCCCTACACCCAAATTGCTGTTTCTAATTTGATCATTCACTTTAATATATTCTTCCAGCTCTTTTCCTGAAATAGCTAAGTTGCGATACGGATGATACTCTAAATAGCAAGATACACCATGTTCAGAAATCTTTTTAGTCGTCCGATGCTGCAGCCAGACAGATTGGATATCGCATTCCTGTCGTGTAAATTTCTCCTGCTGATCAATAGCACAATCAGTGGTTAAATGAATTTCCATTTTCACTGAATTGCGGTCAATCCAAAATGGAAAATCTCGGTGATGAAAATTTTTAGCTCCGTCATCCACAAAATAAGTTCGATCCCAGTAATGCAAAAAGCGTTTATTCCCTTCTTTTAGATAAGGGCTGGAAATACGAGCTTTATAGAGTACCTGTATTTCATTTTGTTCTTTATTATCATTAACTATCTGAATAGATGTATCACTGAAGTACTTATCAATCTCTTCAGCTTCATATTTGTTGTGCAAGGCCATGTTATTATAAATTGAACCATTAAATGTCTTTATAATATCTTTATTGGTCTGGTTTTTAAACATATCTCTGGTTGTATTCGCAACTCTTCCGCGCAAAGTACCTTTTAAGCTAAAATCTGCTGCATCTTCTTTTACATTACAGGTAATGATCTCTTCAATAACCGGCGGCTGCTCCTGAAAAGGCATCTGTTTCTGCAGCTCAGTCCCTGCCTTTATTTCCAAATAATACATAAAACTGTCTTTTCGACGTTTGCCTAGCACCCCCTGATCATTTTCCACCGTTGCATCTACAAAATAAATTTTATCTTCATAATATATTTTTAGAATGGCATGATTGAAAATAAATGGAGATGGCGTATACACCGGCAAAAAGATATCCCGTTCATAATTTACCAGCACAATCTCGGAATGAATACCTAAATAATCAAGAAGCACTTTTAAAAGCACTGTCTTTGCCTTACAATCCCCCTGTTTTGTTTTAAATGTACTATCTGCTGCCTGAGGCTCATGTCCATCCATCTCAGAAGCATTATATAAATAATAGATTTGCTTTTGAACAAAGTCTATAGCATATCTGATTTTATTTTCCAAAGAAGGAAGCAGTTCTAATTCTTTTATTAACTCAGCAGCAAAAGTATTCACATCTGCCTGATAAAATTTTTGATATAGTTCTGCCAATACCTCAGTAATCTCAGTAAAATTTTTTTGAGTGGAAAAATCAATAAATGGCTCAATCTCTCCTTCTTTTATTTCCTTTCCGTTAAACAGCTTTTCCTCAATTACGAATGTTCCCTGATCTGCAATAACAACTTTTTCCTTCTCGATAATCTTTCCTGATTCATCACGAAAATAATGATAATTTCCTTCAAGGGCTTGTCCGCTTTCATTTTTTAACTGAAACCGATATTCACTATATGCCCAATAAGGCCCAGGATAGGAATAGCTATAGCGGAAAAATTGATTACGAAGACTGTCTTCACTGTATTTGCATTTGATCGTTGTCTCAATAATAAAAACATCATTTAAATGCAGATCCCGAATAAGAATCGTTATATTTTTTTGATCTGAAAAACTTCCATTATTGCCTTCCTGTATATGATCCAGAACTTTTACATTAATATCATCCAGTTTATCTATAACTTGACCGTCTCGGACTACAGATAATGTGTGAATATAGAGAACCTCATCCTTGTTCAGAATAAAATTCGTTTTAGCAGCAACATTCAAAGTTTGCGGATCATTCAATGTATACGCCATTGATGTATGGCTTTCCAGCGATGTTTGTTTCGCAGTCTCAGTAATATAACACCAAAAACAATAATCTCTTTCCTGTTCAATCTGAGCTTTATAAAAATCTGTTTCTTTTGCTTTCAGCCACATTTCAATATTTTCTTGCTTTGTTGCAGCAGAAGCTAAAGATGGTTCCAAAATATAATACTCTTTCTCCATTGCGTAAACCCCTTCATTTTAACAAATAAAATCCTTTTTTTGTAATACTATCCTTTATTCTATCGTACTCCCAGAAATAATAAAAGATGGAAAAAATTTTGAATTTACCTCAAATTTTAGAAACCAATATAGAAAATCATTGAGCGAACAGTCTCCCGAAGCGTATTCTATTTGTTTAGAAAACAGCTTATGTAACCACTGATGTAATAGGGTTTTTAGTGAAAAATGGGTGAATTCGAAGGAAAAAATTAATAAACTATAAATTTCTGCACAATCAAAACCTCCAGTGTGAACTGGAGGTTTGCTCTGCGGCTGAAAGCCTCTATTACCGGCCAGAGCCTGAAAGGCCCACTGAAGAAAGGTCTCCCGCTAGCACCACAATTACTCACGACTCC
>NZ_JADOEP010000011.1 GCF_016745275.1 Enterococcus sp. BWB1-3 | reverse complement strand
TCTTTCACTCCAAGGATTTGTTTGATAGAATCAAGTGTAGACATACATTCATTTTCCTTTCTAGTTGGTTTTGTGGTGATTCTATTCTAGCGGAAATGTTGTGTGTCTTCCTTGTTTTTTAATAAGAAAATAGGACCGATAGATTTTTTTCTATCAGTCCAATAAATTATAGAGCCCTTATGTCATGGTCCCTCTCTTTTTATTGTCTTCATTTTTTCTGTAAATCTGACAGATTCTCGTATATTTAACTGAGGAACGATTTGTTGGTGAACGAAAGGTTCATCAACATGAGTGATTCGATTGATTAACGAACGGACTGCGAGCTGCCCCATATAGTGAAGATCTGTGGCAACATTAGTGATTGGTGGTATAGCCATCCGTGTGAATTCAGTATCATCGAAGCAGATAATGCTGATATCATCAGGAATGGTGTAACCGGCAGATTGAAGGTAGCTATTCAACATAAAGGCTAGACCTGAATTTACACAAAACCAGGCATCCGGCATTTCCTCAATATTTTTTAGTTTATTGAAGAGAGTTCCTTGTGTTTCTTCAATCTGTGTGATTTCAATCGAGTCATCGTAAGGAATACCATATTCTGCTAATGTACGGTGATACCCGCGGTACCGCTCTAAATAACTTGGGGAAAAATTGATGTCGCCAATAAAACCGATACGCTGTAGATTATTCTCTATTAACAGAGAAATAGCTTGAAAAGTGCCATCTGTATTTTTTGATAAGATTGCATCTGCTAATAATGAGGGATCATGGTGATCTACTAAAATAATAGGGATCTTAGTAGAGATGATTTCTCCTATATAAGAATTATCACTATGGGATAGTATAATGATGCCGTCATATTCTTTAATGAATGGCGGAATTGTCATGCTTGAGATGTCATTCTCTGTCAAAGTATGTGTATCAATCTGGAATCCAGCTTTTAGTGACTCGGTTTCAATACTTTTAGTGATTTCTCCAAAAAAACTTGTTTGAGAAAATGCGAACTCAGTAGCTAACAAAAGAAATTTGGGTCTGTCCATATTCTCGTCATTTTTTTGGTACTGATAACCTAGTTCTTCTGCTTTCTTCTGAACAAGAAGCCTCGTCTGCTGACTTACTCCGGCTTTATTCCTTAATGCTTGTGAAACAGAATTTTTGGATATTCCTAATGCATTCGCAATGTCTTGCATAGATGCTTTTTTCATACTTATCACCTTGATTTTCTTTAACTTTGAGTTGATTATACCACACTCTTTAAAAAAAGTAACTTGTTGTAATCTTATAGTAATTTTGTAATTATAATTACGTAATGTTGACAAAAAAGATTACGAATGATATGATCGTTTCGTGATAAAGAAAACGTTTACTTTTATAGGAGGAATGATTATGAAAATGAAAAAATTGATTATCGGCATTTCATCGCTATTGGTTGGAGCAATTATTTTGTCAGGATGCAGTGGTGGAGGGGAACAAAAAGAATCTGGTTCCGGTGACGGGAAAACAAAAATTACTTTTTGGGCGGCACCTAATCCACCTCAATTGAAATATTGGGAAGAAATGGCAAAGGAATTTGAAAAAGAAAATAAAGATATTATTGTTGAGGTTAGCCAGATGAAAGAAAGTCCTTCTTCTGAAGCTACTATTCAAAGTGCCATTGCTTCAAATACTACGCCGACACTTTCAGAAAATATCAATCGCAGCTTTGCTGCTCAATTGGCTGCAAGCAAGGCAATTTTACCATTAGATAAGCAAAGTCAATTTAGCTCAGTGACAGATAGTCGAAATATGAATAAAACGATTGAAAGCTGGAAATTTTCTGATGGCAGTCAATATGTATTGCCAGTTTATTCTAATCCTATTTTGTTTGGTTGGCGATTAGATATTTTGAAGGAAATGGGGTTTGATCAAGCACCAAAAACGTACTCTGAGTTATTAAAAGTAGTTGAGAAAGTCAAAGATACCGATAGGGCACTTTGGGCTAAAAAAGATCTGGCTGACCCGACTGCCTGGATGCGTTGGTTTGATTTTTTCCCATTGTATAATGCAGCAAGTAACGGAGCAAACTTTGTAGAGGGCAATCAGTTTGTTGCTGATGAAGAAGCAATGAAAGAAGTCTTTGATTTGATGAGTACCTTAGCGAAAAATAAAGTACTGCGAACTGGTGAAGCTACGGACCCATTTGAAAATGGGGATAGTGTTATGACTGATCTGGGACCTTGGACATTCCCTAACTGGGCTGAAAAATATCCGGAAATGGAATTTGGAAAAAATTACACCGTTACGGCACCTGTGGTTCCGGATGCTCTAGCTGACGAAGAACAGGTTTCTACTTATGCTGATGCGAAAGGTATTGTTATGTATGCAAAAGCTACTGAAGAAGAACAAGAAGCTGCCATGAAATTTTTAGAATTTGTATTTGGGGATGAAAAAAATGACATGAAACTATTGGAAATGACATCATTAATTCCAGCACGGGATGATGCGACTGAAAATAATGCGTTCAAAGAATACTTTGACAAAAATCCTGCTATGGAAGTTTATGCTGAGAATGTGCCTTATGCTGTTCCGGCAATGGACAATGAAAACTACAACGAGATTCAACAAGTCTTTGGTGAGCAAGCTTGGGTACCTGTTGTTCGTGTTGAAAAAGATGCGGCTAAAGCTGTTGAGAGTGCTAAAAAAGCAGTTGAAGGGGCGCTTCAGTGATGAGCAAAAACACCAAATTGGGCTGGTTATTTACCAGCCCATACCTGATTTTTACATTCATTTTCTTCTTGCTGCCGCTGCTATGGTCCTTCTGGCTGGCTTTGACTAGCTGGAATATGATCTCACCAGAGGTTAAGTTTATTGGTATCAAAAATTTTATAGACGCTGTTAAAAGCCCAGCTATTCAATCCGCTTTTTTTGTTACTTATAAGTTTTTGATTATATTTGTCCCGATGGCTTTGACTATGTCAATGATTATCGCTTTATTGGTGAACAGCTTACCGAAATTTAAAGGTCTTTATATGGTTGCTTTCTTCTTACCATATCTTTCAAGCGGAGTAGTAACATCATTGATTGTTAAGGGACTGCTTTCATATAATGGACCATTTAACATATTTCTTCGAACAAAAATGGGGTGGGATATTGATTGGTTAGGAAATCCGCATACTGCAATGATGATCGTTTCGTTGATGATCGCATGGAAGATGTCTGGTTATTACGGTTTAATCTTGATTTCAGGGTTAAGCAATATCAATCAAGAGGTATATGAAGCAGCAGCAATTGATGGAGCGACTTCTTGGACAAGTTTTTGGAAGATCACTTTTCCCATGCTGTATCCAGCTTTTTTCACTGTAACTGTTTTAGCAGTAGGAATCAGTTTTGGTATTTTTACTGAAGTTTATCAATTGACTGGCGGCGGTCCGAATTTTGCGACTAATACTTGGCAAATGGAAATTTATAACCAAGCTTTTGTCGGATTGAGATCTGGGTATGCTTCGGCTGTGGCATTATTAGCTTCGGTTGTCACTTTTACATCGATTGGGCTCATTCGTAAATTGTTGGAAAAATGGGGTGAAAAAAATGGTTGGGTATAAAAGGACTAAAAGGCAAACTGTTCTCCTTTATCTTGTTACGACCATCGTGATGTTGATCATGACCTTTCCATTTATCTATCTGGTGATGCATTCATTTGCTTCATGGGATCAAGTCGATCGAAAAGTGATTCCAGGCAGTTTTAGTTTACGTTCTTGGACATGGCTGTTTGGCGGGTCAGCTACATCAGCAAATGTCCCTTGGCTAGGGGCCTTTGTGAATACGATTATTGTAGCAACTATCGCTACTTTTTTGATGCTGATGTTTGCCTTGATGGTAAGCTATGCTTTAGCAAAAATTGATTTTAAGGGCAAGAAATTCGTTAATAACTTTATCTTGTTCCAAATGTTTTTCCCTGCGATCATCTTATTGATTCCACAATTTTTAATGATCACGAAGGTTGGATTGCTGGATTCATATGCTGGAATGATTATTCCTACGGCAATCAGCTTATGGGCAATTTTTATGTACACTAACTTTTTCAAAGCGATTCCTGATACCTTAATTGAGGCTGCAAAACTTGATGGAGCAACAGAAATGCAGATTTTGTTTAGAATCGTGCTTCCAATGTCAAAATCTATTACAACGGTCATCTTTCTTTTTCTTTATACGGATCGTTGGACGAATTTGCTGTGGGATATGATCGTGTCTAAGAGTGATGGTACAGTGACGTTGAATGTTTTGATTTCACAAATGTTCGGTCCATATGGCACTTATCCAGGTCCAATGTATGCTGCCTCTGTTTTGCTGACATTACCGCTGATCATTTTGTTTTTAATTTTCTCAAAACGATTCCAAGACGGTATGCAATTTACTTTGAAATAAGAGGGGTTAGCTGATGTGGTGGGAAAAAGCAGTTTTTTATGAAATTTATTTACCGTCTTTTGCTGATGGTAACGGAGACGGGATCGGTGATTTTTTAGGAATAAGAGAAAAGCTTCCTTATCTAAAAAATCTAGGTGTTGATTGTATTTGGTTAACACCATTTTATCCCTCACCAAAAATTGATAATGGGTATGATGTTGCCGACTATTGTGGTGTTGATGAGCAATATGGTACTCTGGATGATCTTCAGTTTCTAATCAGTGAAGCACATCAAATGGGAATACGCATTATTATAGATGTAGTATTTAATCACACCTCAACTGAGCATCCGTGGTTTGTAGAAGCTGCAAAAGATCGTACCAGCTTGAAACGTGACTGGTATATTTGGCGGGATGTGCCTAATAACTGGGAAAGTTTTTTTGGCGGATCTGCTTGGAACTTTGACTCTTGTACCAATCAATATTATTATCACAGCTTTGCTAAAGAACAGGCCGATTTGAACTGGAGAAATCCTGAGGTGAAAACAGCAATTTTCCAAGTGCTTGATTTCTGGCTTCATAAAGGTATTGATGGGTTCCGCTTTGATGTTATCAATAATTTGTCTGCTTCGGCTGACTTTCCAGATAATCCCAATGATTCAACGGGGAATCAGCTCCATAAATTTGATGTAGATCAAGAAGGAACTAAGAAAATTCTGAAAGAAATTAATCAATTTGTAAAATCGTATAATTCTGAATTGTTTACTGTTGCGGAGATTAGCTCTGATGAGCTGATGAAAATTTCCAGTTATGTTGGTGGAGAGCTATTTGATACAGCCTTTAATTTTGATCTTGGCAGTCAAGATAGTTTTGATCTTGAAAAAATAAAAAAAGCATTTGAGGCGATTAATTCTCTTTATATGGATAGCTTGCCAACTCTGTTTTTTAACAGTCATGATATGAGTCGTTCATGGAATCGATTGGTACAAGAGGATAAAGAGTTGTATAAACTATTAGCAGTTTTTGTATTGATCAATAGGGGAATTCCATTTTTATATCAGGGAGAAGAGTTGGGAATTGGTGATTTTATACCTGCTCAAATCGAAGATATCCGAGATATTCAAGCGAAGAATAAGTATCAAGAAATGTTGGAATCAATGACAGAAGAAGCAGCTCTTAAAGAGGCAAATAAGGTGAATAGAGATCGTTCACGCGGAATGATGCTTTGGAATGATGCACCCAATAATTGGATTGGCAAATGTTCTGAGAATGAAGACAGCCTGGAATTAGCGGAGTGGTATCGCAGTCTAATCCAATTACGATATCAAGAGGGTCCCTTTAATAGAATTACAGCTATTTTTTTGGATGAGAAATGCCTTTCTTATCGAGTGGATGATATTTTAGTGGTTTTGAATTTTGATGATAGAGAATATGAATTAACAATAGAAGGAAAGCTGCAAATACTTTTTGGAGCTGAATTAATAAATAAGACAAATAAAAGATATCGAATTTTGGCAAAAGCTTGTTGGATAGGAAGGGTAGAGTAGTGATTTATACAAAAGAATTATTAACAGAGTATCGAAAAAAAAATACAAATAAAAAAGCAGCAGTCTTAAACTTTCTAGGTGTTGGTGGTCGAGATGTTTACAATATTACAGCACCATTTGATTTGAATGGACAAGAAGTTATTGCCGGACGTGTAGAATCTCGTGATGATGAGCATTCGCATATCAATTTGTTCAAGGAAGTCAATGATAGTGTTTGGGAAAAGCTCGATGTCGGGATTGATTTAGCTCTTCAAGACCCTTTTTACACAAGAATTGATGGGAAAATTATTTTGGGAGGAGTCGAAGCAGTTTTTTTTGATAATGGAAAAGCAAAGTGGCGAACGGTATTTTATCAATTGGACTCTATTTCAGAAGCATATAAAGTTTTTGAAGGTCCTTGGGGAATGAAAGATTTACGATTGAAGCAGCAAGCTGATGGGCGAATTTTAGTGTTGACTCGTTCGCAAGGTGAAAAAGGCGGTCGTGGGAAAATTGGCTTCTGTATTATTGATCAAGTCAGTAATTTGACGATTCAGATGATTGAGGATGCACCACTTTTGTCTAATCAGTTTTGCGATGAAGAGTGGGGCGGTGGAAATGAGATTCATCAAATCAACGAAGATATCTGGATTTTAGGTCATATCGCCAACTTTGATGCAGATGGGAATCGTCATTATTACGCAATGAGCTTCAAGGTGGACATTGAAAATAAAGCTATGTGTGAAGCGAAGATCATTGCTGAAAGAAGGGACTTTATTGACGGACCAGCTAAGCGTCCTGACTTAGTAGATGTTGTTTTTAGCGGCGGCATTCAGCTACATGGAGAGCGAGCAGTTTTATATGTCGGTATCAGCGATGCCAGTGCACAAAAAATAGAGATTGAAAATCCATTTAAATAGAGGTTATTGACATGAAAATAGAACGTTTTATAGAAAATCCATTAATCACACCAGCTGATGTGAAGCCATTACATGAGGGGTATGAAGTTATTGGTGCCTTTAACGGCGGAGTAGCAGAATACAATGGTGAAGTACTGCTTTTATTAAGAGTTGCAGAACGCCCAATTTCTGAAGATCCAAATATAATTAAAGCACCTGTTTATGATACTGGGACCAAGCAAATGAAGATTGTAGAATTTGATTATAATGATCCAGATTATGATTTTGAAGATCCCCGAATGATCCGCAAAAAAGATAAGTTAGATAGCTTCATTTATTTAACATCCCTATCTTACATTCGAATTGCGCGTAGTAAAGACGGGCATCATTTTATGATTGACGATGATGCATTTTTATATCCTTTTAATGAGTATCAAAGCTATGGAATTGAGGATGCTCGTTGTACTAAGATTGATGATACATATTACATTAATTTTAGTTCAGTTTCTCCTGTCGGTGTGTGTGATTCGCTAGTTTCAACAAAGGACTTTAAAAATTATCAGGATTTAGGAAATATTTTTGCACCAGAAAATAAAGATGTGCTGATTTTTCCAGAAAAAATTAATGATAACTATTATGCTTTACACCGACCTTCTTTGAAAAGTATCGGGAATTATGACATTTGGATAGCTTCTTCACCGGACTTAGTCAGCTGGGGAAATCACAAACATCTTTTAGGAATCAGAAAAACAGAGTGGGATAGTGGTCGGATTGGCGGTGGGTTGGTTCCTGTCAAAACTGAAGCTGGTTGGTTAGTTATCTATCATGGAGCAACATCTGAGCATCGTTATTGTATGGGAGCAGTGTTACTGGATTTGAATGATCCTACGAAGGTAATTGCTCGTTCGCAAAAGCCGATTATGGAGCCGGAAGCTGAATATGAAAAAAACGGCTTCTTTGGTGATGTAGTATTTGGTTGTGGTGGTATTGTTGATGAAGATCGCTTGACCATGTATTACGGAGTGGCAGATACTTCTATGGCTGGTTGTACACTTTCTATCAGCGAAATCATTCAACAGGCAAAAGAGGGATAGAGATGGAGTGGCAGACAAAATTGCAGGAATGGCAGAAGTTTCAGGGTTTAGAGTTGGATTTGAAAGAGCAATTAGCTGCTCTTTCAAATCCAGCTGATCTAGAAGAGCGTTTTTACCGCTATCCGGAATTTGGAACTGGTGGGATGCGCGGAGAATTGGGTGTAGGAACGAATCGGATCAATATCTATACTATTAAACGTGTTGCACTAGGTCTTGCAAAATATATTTTAGAATCTGATGACCACTCAGCTGAAAGAGGGGTGGTCATTTCTTATGACAATCGGCATCTTTCCGACCTTTTTGCAAGATGGACTGCTCGAATTTTAGCATCTAAAGGAATCAAAGTTTATTTATCCGACCAATTGCGCCCAACGCCTGAATTATCGTTTTTGGTTCGGCATTATCAGGCTTTTGCGGGTGTGATGATCACTGCCAGCCATAATCCAAAACAATACAATGGTTTTAAGGTATACGGACAAGATGGCGGTCAGATAACTTTAGAAACAGCGGCACGTTTGACGGCTATTCTGGAGGAAATAACCAATGAGTTATCAATTCAAGCGGATTTATTAACGGAATATATTTCTGAAGGGCTGATTGAGGTGTTTTCTTCAGAGGCAGATGAATGGTATTTGGAAAATCTACGTTTGGTGACCCAAAACTATGAAAAAGTAAACATGTTTGGTTCCCAATTGAAAATCGTTTATACACCCTTGCATGGGACAGGAAGAATCTTGGTTAGTCAGGCATTCAAACGAATAGGATTTTCAAATTTGAAGTTAGTGAAGGAACAGGAATTCCCAGATCCGGATTTTTCTACAGTAAAATCCCCGAATCCAGAAGATCCTGATGCTTTTGAGCTAGCATTGAAACAAGCTTTAAAAAATCAATCTGATCTGGTAATTGCGACAGATCCTGATGCAGACCGTTTAGGTGTTATTGTCTTTAAAGATGGGAAGCCAATCTATTTAAATGGGAATCAAATCGGTACTTTATTACTGGACTATCTCATCAAGGAAAAAAAACGAAAAGGGGAAAATTTAGCAGATTACTTTTTGGCAAAAACGATTGTAACTTCGGATTTAGGCGTAAAAATCGCTGAAGCAAATGGTATTCAAGTCAGAAACACTCTTACTGGCTTTAAGTTTATTGGTGAACAAATTGAATTATCAGAAGAGCAAAATGATAAACGCTTTTTATTTGGCTATGAAGAGAGCTATGGGTATTTGATTGAACCATTTGTACGAGATAAAGATGCAATTCAGGCAGCCGTTCTCTTAGCTGAAGCGGCATTAGATTGTCAGCTTTCAAATAGTAATCTTATTGATCGTTTGAACATGATATATGAGGAATATGGCTATTATGAAGAAGTTTTGGAAACGAAAGAATTTATAAGAAAAAATGGGATTAATCAGATGAACCAATTGGTAGAAAATTTGCGAGAAAAAGAATTCACTTCTTTAGCTGATTTTGAATTAATTGTAAAAGAAGATTACGTATCAGCCTTGAAAGTTGATTTAGTCAAGGGAACTCAAGAAAAGCTTCTTTTACCTAAATCCAACGTTTTGAGGTTCGTCTTTAAACATAATTTTTGGGTGTGCGTTCGACCATCTGGAACTGAGCCGAAGTTTAAAATTTATTATTCGGTCAATGCACCAACACAGGAAAAAGCCAATGAAAATATGAAGGCTCTACAAGCTGCATTCCATCAGCTTGTTCAAATATAAGGAGGACCTAGTGATCTGACAGATGTCCTTTTTTAGCAGATTCATTACTGCTTTATATTATAAACGAATATCCGCATCCGTTTTTTATCAACTATTTGACTCGAAGAGCGGAGCGAGTCAAGATGGAGGTCATTATGAATGCATTACAAAGAAAGCAGCTATTTGAAGCTGAGCAGCAAAAATCAGAAACAGAAATTCTTCGTTTTAAAGGTGTTGATGGTTTTGATGTTTATAATTGTTCTCAACCTTTTAACTATGAGGATAAGTGGTATCTTTTTGGACGAGTAGAGCGTCGAAGTGAATGGATGCGATCCTGGGTACGTCTATTCGAGAAGGTTGAAAAAAATTGTTGGAAGCTAGTTGAAGATTCAATGGTTTATCAATTAGAGGATCCTTATATTGCCAAGATTGACAACAACCTTGTTATGGGAGGTACTCATGTTCAAGTAAAAAAAGAAGATAAATTGGAAGCTTATTTTGGTTATTTTTATTATGGACAGGCTCTAAACGATCTTAAATACTTTACTACTGGTCCGCGAAATATGAAGGATATTCGGATTGTCCAATTAGCAGATGGTCGTATTGGTGTTTTTTCACGTCCTAGAGATAAACAGTTAATTAAAGAATATGGCAGTGAGGCACTAATTGGTTTTACGATCATTGATCATTTAGATGAATTGACCGCTGAAAAAATTGCTAATGCCAAGATCCTGCCAGATTTGTTTGGGAATCTGGAATGGGGTGGGGTCAATCAGGTTTTTTTATTGGATACAAATAAAATCGGTGTAATCGGGCATTTATCTTATCTTGAAGAAGAACAAAGTGTTTATACAGTCATGTCTTTTGTTTTTGATCCACTTACTTTAGCGGTTGACGATTACAAAATTATTGCAACAAGGAAGAGCTACCCGGAAGGACCTGCAAAACGGGAACATTTAAAAGATTGTTGCTTCCCTTCAGGGATGATTTATCATGATGATGAGAATTGTGAGCTTTTTTCTGGTATCGGTGATACACAAGAAGGAGTTGTTAAGATTACGTATCCATTCAAAGGCTATGGACAGATTGTAAATCCTGTTTTGAAGTTTTCTTAAAAGTGCAGTTATCTTCGGTTATTATTTCGAAAATAATTGTGATGAGAAAGTATTAATTCATCCTTCGTTGTGTTTTTATAGCGACAAGAAAATTTCTCCTAAAATCGTTGATAAGCTATGATTTATTTCTTCATTTGTTTTTATCAGCATGAGCAAGGCAGACTGTGCTTCGATTAAAGCAGAGATAATAAAACTGCTTACAGGAAAATCAGCTCGTTATTTTGAGTATAATATTCAAAAGTTTCATTGAGTTATCCTGAATAAAATAGAACAAGATTTGCTATTTAGCAGGCGTATTTGTTTTGACTTTTATGGGTGAATCATTTATGATGAGTTTGGTTAAAAATTTGAATAATGAATTGTTAGGTGAGGCTCCTATATGGAAATATGCTGCTGCCGCGAAAGATTCGAGAGACTCTTAGCTGGTAGAACAGGAATGATCGTGAAGGTCATTCATAATGCAGCTGATAAGAAATTATCTACGCCATATAGTGCTAAAGCTCAACGATGGAGAATATATTTATGCTGTTTATCGTATGCTCTATTGTTGGGTATGCGTTTTTTTATGTTTCAGGACTTACAGGCTGAACAAAAAGCTGTATTTTTTATTTGGAACAGGAGACCAAAAGCTTAGCGGCTTCAGGGTTACCAAATAATTGTGTTTCTCAGCAGATGGAAGTACCATGGACATGAGGCGCTTTGAAAGAAGCGAAGGACCTGACAGTCATTTTCAAAAAATTTAACGAACAGTCAATAAAAAAACAGAAGGGAAGATTATCATGGAAGACCCACATCAGAGGTGGAGCAAAAATAATCTTCACTTAACTGGAAAAGGTTAGTTAGGCTTCTTTCCTTTCAGTCGAGTGAAGGAGTTGGAGGAAAGAACAATGATGACAAATAAAAGAGTAACAGAATTGAGAAAAGAAACAAAAGAACAGCAATTGAAAAAACTGGCAATGCTCTCTGAAAGAGAATTAATGATGGAGTTGCGGACCTCTGAAAAGGGGCTATCTGAAGAAGACGCAGTAAAACGACTGGAAGAATTTGGTCCCAATGAAGTTTCAGCACAAAAGCCGATACCGGCAATTATCATGTTTATTGAAGCATTTAGAGATCCTTTTGTATTTGTTTTAGCCTTGCTGATGGTCGTATCCTCATTAACAAGAGACTACGAAGCAGCTGTTGTGATGGGGTTAATGATTTTAGCTAGTGTAATTATTACGTTTGTTCAAGAATATCGTTCTCAAAAAGCCAGCCTTGCGCTGAAAGAACTGATTGAAAACACAACGGCTGTAACCAGAGAGGGCAATACGAAAGAAATTCCAATGGACGAAGTGGTCCCGGGGGATGTTATTACTCTGGCAACTGGTGATATGATACCGGCGGATGCTGTACTGATTTGGACAAAGGACTTGTTTGTTAATCAATCTTCGTTAACTGGTGAATCCATGCCGGTTGAAAAATTTGTAGATGCTGGTGTAGATAAGGATCAGCAAAATATTTCCGCACTGGATATGCAGGATTTAATCTTTATGGGAACTGATGTGTTGAGTGGTCAGGGAAAAGCAATTATTTTAAAGACAGGTCAAAATACATTCTTCGGGGATATTGCTAAAAACGCAACGACACAAAGAGGAAAAACATCATTTGATATTGGGTTGACAAAAGTCAGCAAATTTTTATTAAGAATGGTCATGGTTCTGTTTCCGATTGTGTTTTTGATTAATGGTTTGACAAAAGGCGAATGGGGAGAAGCATTTTTCTTTGCAATTGCTGTAGCTGTCGGACTAACGCCGGAAATGCTGCCGATGATTGTAACAAGTAATCTGGCAAAGGGAGCCATTATGCTTTCAAAACACAAAGTCATTGTAAAAGAGCTTCCTTCCATTCAAAATCTGGGAAGCATGGATGTGCTGTGTACAGATAAGACCGGAACAATAACAGAAGATCGCGTAGTACTGGTGAAGCATTTAAATCCTTTGGGGGATGAGAATAAGCAAGTATTGGATATGGCATTTTTGAACTCTCATTATCAAACAGGCTGGAAAAATCTGATGGATATAGCTGTTATTAATTACTATACTGAAAATAAAAGAGAGACTCCTTTTCAAACTGTGACAAAACTGGATGAGATTCCTTTTGATTTCTCGAGAAGAAGGTTAACCGTTGTTGTAAATGCGGATGGACATCAGTTTATGGTAACTAAGGGAGCCGTTGAAGAGATGGAAGCTGTTTGTACTCATGCAGAAATTAATGGAGAAATTGTTGGATTGACCGAAGAACTGCGTCAGAAAATGCGTGATGTTAACCGTAAGATGAATGAACAGGGAATGCGGGTTATTGCTGTAGCACTGAAAAAAGATGTTCACAATGAAGCGATATATAGTGCGGATGATGAAAAAGATATGACGCTGATCGGCTTTATGGGATTTCTTGATCCGGCAAAAAAATCAGCAATTACTGCCATTCGTTCACTGCACGAGCACGGTGTAAATGTGAAGGTTCTGACCGGAGATAATGATATTGTTGCCAAAAAAGTTTGCGGGGATGTTGGGATTGAGGTTTCTCATGTTGTACTGGGATCAGAAATTGATGAAATGTCTAATGAGGAATTGGAAAAAGAAGTTGAGCTGACTAATTTGTTTGCTAAACTGAATCCAATGCAAAAATCTCGAATTATCGAAACACTTCAGAAAAATGGGCATACAGTTGGTTTTATGGGAGACGGTATTAACGATGCACCCGCACTTAGAAAAGCAGATGTTGGCATTTCTGTTGATACAGCTGCGGATATTACTAAAGATGCCAGTTCAATTATTTTACTTGAGAAGAGTCTGAATGTGCTGGAAGAAGGCGTGATTGAAGGCCGAAAAGTTTTCAGCAATATGATGAAATATATCAAGATCACAATCAGCTCGAACTTTGGGAATGTCTTTTCTATTTTAGTGGCGAGTGCCTTCCTGCCATTCCTGCCGATGCTTTCCATACAATTGCTGATTCAAAACCTGATTTATGATGTTGCTCAGCTGACGATCCCCTGGGATAATGTGGATGAAGATGAATTAGTAAGACCTGTTCGCTGGGAAATCAAGAGCTTAGCTAAATTTACACTTTGTATCGGACCTGTCAGCAGCATTTTTGATATTATGGCCTATCTGGTGATGTGGTTTGTGTTTGGGGCAAACACGATTGCAAACCAAAGTCTGTTCCAGACGGGTTGGTTTATGGTCGGTTTAGTCAGTCAGACATTGGTTGTACACATGGTGCGGACACGCAAACTGCCGTTTATTCAGAGTACGGCTTCTATGCCGGTAATTCTGACAAGTCTTGGAGCAATACTTTTAGGTTTCGGTCTGGTTATCAGTCCATTACGCGAGATTTTCGAATTTACCGCATTGCCAACAGCATACTGGGGATGGTTCTTTGCTATCATCATCCTGTATCTGATTACAGTCGAATTTGCCAAACGTTTATACATTCATTTGACGAAAGAATGGATTTAAAAAAGAATATGTTGTGACAGAAGTGTTCTGTCTCAAGAAATAAGTCGGACTATACGAAAATAGCTACTCATATTTTCAGTATAGTCCGACTTATTTCCAGAACTGCTGTCTCTACGAGTCTAACGATTCTCGAGACAAAACATTACGCTGTATCCGTTTTTCTGCGTCTACGGTTCTCACTACACTTCGTTTCGATCTCATCAATTTCTAAACGGCAGAGCCATTAAGAATTGAAGGACTTCGTTCCGATTCTCGAAGCATGGAGGGGCTTTGCTTCTACGCTTCTTCGAATGCTCGAATCATACAAAGACTGGAACACCGTTTATTCGGTTTTAGGGATCTCAGACATACTTATGTCACAGTCCCTTTTTTGCTTTTAAAAAACTATCTAAGACGGGGAGTAGTTATCCTGTTCAAAGGGGTTAAGTGATGTTATTTGTTTAATAGGAAAAATCCGAAGGTAATTCGGTCAATCCAAGGGATAAATTGATATTCCGTTCTATAATTTTGGTATAAGCTGCTAATACTTTACAGCCTGAGGAATTTGCAAGACTGCTTTAATAAGGATTACAAGTAATAGTTGAAAAATAATATCAGAAATTTTGGATAAATATAAAATAATTGATAAAAAGCACTTGTTTTTGAAAGGGGTATCATTGGAAAGTTAAACAATGAGCAAGTACAATATAAGTATAAAGATATAACAGGTAGCTTTCTGTTATAATTTTTTGATGTAAAACACTATAACAGGAGGTGAGAAAACTTAAAAACAGATTTGAAACAGAGAGAAGGTATTTCAAACTTGTGACATTCATCACTATTCACTGTTTTATAAGGGTTTTTCCTTTTAGAAATCTTTTCGAATTCATTGAGTTTATTTACTTGCTCTTTTTTGAAATAAATGATAATTTGTATACGTAGCAGAGAAAATGATACAGATTTAAATGCTGTTTCATTTTTCTCTAAAATAAAAAAGAATTGTTAATAGAGAGGATTGTGTGACAAAATGGCAAACAAGAAAAAACCTATTGACTTTAATCAGCTAATGGATGAAGTCAACGCAGAGTTCCCGACTTACCAGGCACTGGATAAAGATGGGAAAGTTGTAAACAAAGAGCTGATTCCGGATTTATCAGATGAGGAATTAGTTGAATTAATGACACGCATGGTTTGGTCAAGAGTGCTGGATCAACGTTCAACTGCATTAAACCGTCAGGGACGTTTAGGATTCTACGCTCCAACAGCAGGACAGGAAGCAAGTCAATTGGCCAGTCATTTCGCTATGGAAAAAGAGGATTACTTGTTACCTGGATATCGTGATGTGCCGCAATTGGTTCAACATGGTCTTCCTTTAAAAGAAGCTTTCCTATGGTCAAGAGGACATGCCGGAGGAAATATGTACGCAGATGATCTGCATGCTATGCCTCCACAAATCATTATCGGTGCACAATACATTCAAGCAGCAGGCGTTGCTTTGGGTATGAAGAAACGCGGCAAAAAAAATGTTGTCTTCACTTATACTGGTGACGGCGGTTCTTCACAGGGAGATTTCTATGAAGCAATCAACTTTGCAGGAGCGTATCAGGCAAATGGCGTTTTCATCATTCAAAATAATGGTTTTGCGATTTCAACTCCTCGTGAAAAACAAACAGCGGCTAAAACGCTGGCACAAAAAGCAGTGGCAGCAGGAATTCCAGGTATCCAAGTAGATGGAATGGATCCTTTGGCTGTTTACACAGTTGCTAAGGAAGCACGTGACTGGGCAGCAGAAGGAAACGGTCCTGTCTTAATTGAAACATTAACTTACCGTTATGGTCCACATACATTGTCAGGGGATGACCCAACTCGTTACCGTTCAAAAGAAATGGACGATGAGTGGCAACAAAAAGATCCATTGATCCGTTTCCGTAATTATCTTACTGAAAAGGGATTATGGTCTGAAGAAAAAGAAGAACAAATTATTGAACAAACAAAAGAAGAAATTAAAACAGCAATTTCTGAAGCAGATAAAGTGGGCAAACAAAAAGTTTCTCATTTCCTGAAACATATGTTTGAAGTACAACCACAAAGTATCAAAGAACAAATTGCAATTTACGAAGCGAAGGAGTCGAAATAATCATGGCACAAAAAACAATGATTCAAGCTATTACTGATGCCCTAGCTCTTGAGTTAGAGAATGATGAAAACGTATTGGTTTTTGGTGAAGATGTTGGTAAAAACGGCGGTGTATTCCGTGCGACAGAAGGTTTACAGGAAAAATTCGGCGAAGATCGTGTATTTGATACGCCGTTAGCTGAGTCTGGTATTGGCGGATTGGCATTTGGTCTTGCTTTGGAAGGATATCGTCCGGTTCCTGAAATTCAATTTTTCGGCTTTATTTTTGAAACGATGGATGCAGTAGTTGCTCAAATGGCTCGTACTCGTTATCGTATGAGCGGTACAAGAAATATCCCGGTAACTATTCGTTCACCATTTGGCGGAGGAGTACACACTCCCGAACTCCATTCTGATAATCTGGAAGGACTGATGGCTCAGTCACCGGGGTTACGTGTAGTTATTCCATCAAATCCATACGATGCAAAAGGGTTGCTGATTTCTTCAATCCGCAGTAATGACCCGGTTGTTTTCCTTGAACATATGAAATTGTACCGTTCTTTCCGTGAGGAAGTGCCGGATGAAGCATATGAAGTACCTTTGGACAAAGCAGCTGTTACCCGTGAAGGAAGCGATGTTTCCATCATTACTTACGGTGCCATGGTTCGTGAAGCAGTCAAAGCTGCTGAAACGCTTGAAAAAGAAAATATTTCTGTTGAAATTATCGATTTACGTACTGTAGCTCCTCTTGATATTGAAACAATTATTGCGTCTGTTGAAAAAACAGGCCGTGTGGTTGTCGTTCAGGAAGCGCAGAAACAGGCAGGCGTAGCTGCACAAGTTGTTTCTGAAATTTCAGAACGAGCTGTTCTTTCTCTACAAGCACCAATTGGCCGTGTATCAGCACCAGATACCATCTTCCCATTTGGTCAAGCGGAAAATATTTGGCTGCCTAATGCTTCTGATATTGAAGCAAAAGTGAAAGAAATCGTTGAATTTTAATTAGTAAAGAAGGGAAGAAAAAAACGATGGCTTATCAATTTAAACTACCGGATATCGGTGAAGGAATCGCTGAAGGTGAAATCGTAAAATGGTTTGTAAAAGCCGGCGATACAATTAATGAAGATGATACATTATTAGAAGTACAAAATGATAAATCAGTAGAAGAAATTCCGTCACCAGTGACAGGAACAGTGAAAAATATTGTTGTTCCCGAAGGCACAGTAGCCAATGTCGGTGATGTACTGGTCGAAATTGACGCACCGGGACATGAAGATAATGAAGGCAGCAGCGGAGCAGCCTCTCAGGAACAAACACCAGCACAGCCTGCAGCTCCGGCAGAATCATCTGGTTCAGGCGATGGGGTCTTCCAATTCAAATTACCGGATATTGGTGAAGGAATTGCTGAAGGAGAAATTGTTAAGTGGTTTGTAAAAGCCGGCGATACAATTAATGAAGATGATACATTATTGGAAGTGCAAAATGACAAATCAGTAGAAGAAATTCCGTCACCAGTGACAGGAACAGTGAAAAACATTGTTGTTTCTGAAGGCACAATAGCCAATGTCGGCGATGTACTGGTTGAGATTGATGCACCGGGACATAATGCTGCACCAGCAAGTGTTCCTGCACCAGCCTCGACAGAATCTAAAACAGAAGCAGCGCCTGCAGCGTCTTCTGACGTTGTTACAGCTGCCGATCCTAATAAACGTGTATTGGCAATGCCTTCTGTTCGTCAATATGCCCGAGAAAAAGACGTAGATATTACACAAGTTGCTGCAACAGGAAAAGGCGGACGTGTGGTCAAAGAGGACATCGACAACTTCTTGACTAATGGAGGTTCAGCGCCTGCGGTCTCAGCTTCTGCAGCAGTAGAAGCAAACGCCGTGAAAGAAACAGCGGCACCAGCTGCAGCTCCGGTGAAACCTGCTCAACCATTTACTTCAAACTTGGGAGAAATGGAAACGCGTGAAGCGATGACACCAACACGTAAAGCAATTGCCAAAGCAATGGTCAACAGCAAGCATACAGCTCCTCATGTTACGCTGCATGATGAAGTGGAGGTATCTAAGCTGTGGGATCACCGCAAGAAGTTTAAAGATGTTGCTGCTGAAAATGGTACGAAGTTAACATTCCTGCCGTATGTTGTTAAAGCATTGACAGCAACAGCTCAAAAGTTCCCTGTCTTAAATGCATCAATTGATGATGCAAAGCAGGAAATTGTATACAAACATTATTTCAATATCGGTATTGCTACTGATACAGATCATGGCTTGTATGTACCAAATGTTAAAAACGCAAATACAAAGAGTATGTTTGCGATTGCTGATGAAATCAATGAAAAAGCAGCGCTTGCTCATGATGGTAAATTAGCAGCTCAGGATATGCGTGATGGATCAATTACAATCAGTAATATCGGTTCAGTCGGCGGCGGCTGGTTCACTCCAGTTATCAATTACCCTGAAGTAGCGATCTTGGGCGTGGGTACAATTGCTCAACAGCCTGTAGTGAATGCAGATGGAGAAATCGTTGTTGGACGCGTAATGAAATTGTCACTAAGCTTTGATCATCGAATCGTTGATGGAGCAACTGCTCAAAAAGCGATGAACAACATCAAACGTTTATTGGCTGACCCTGAATTACTTTTGATGGAAGGATGATTAACAAATGGTAGTAGGAGATTTTGCCATTGAATTAGATACAGTTGTAATCGGTGCGGGACCTGGCGGCTATGTAGCTGCCATCCGTGCTGCTGAAATGGGACAGAAAGTTGCCATCATTGAACGCGAGTTTATCGGCGGTGTCTGCTTGAATGTTGGATGTATTCCGTCCAAAGCGCTGATCGCAGCGGGTCACCATTATCAGGAATCACTGGACTCAACACTATTTGGTATTACCAGTGAAAATGTAAAACTTGATTTTACAAAAACACAGGAATGGAAAGATAATAAGGTCGTAAAGACATTGACTTCCGGTGTTGGTATGCTGTTGAAGAAACACAAAGTGGAAATTATTGAAGGCGAAGCATTCTTTGTAGACGATCATACCTTGCGTGTGATTCATCCTGATTCTGCTCAAACGTATTCTTTCAACAATGCGATTGTTGCTACAGGCTCTCGTCCGATAGAAATCCCGGGCTTTAAGTTTGGCGGGCGTGTACTGGACTCAACAGGCGGTTTGAACTTAAAAGAAGTTCCGAAAAAATTCGTGATTATCGGCGGCGGTGTTATCGGTGCTGAATTGGGCGGAGCATATGCAAACCTAGGTTCTGAAGTTACAATAATTGAAGGAACGCCTTCAATTTTACCAACATATGAAAAAGACATGGTTAAAATTGTGGTTGATGATTTCGAGAAAAAAGGCGTTAAGATTGTGACTTCTGCAATGGCGAAAGAAGCCGTTGACAATGGTGACAGTGTGACTGTGAAATATGAAGTGGATGGAAAGGAAGAATCTGTCACTGCTGATTATGTAATGGTAACTGTAGGTCGTCGGGCAAACACTGAAGATTTGGGTCTTGAACAGGCTGGTGTTGAGATTGGCGAACGCGGCTTAATCAATGTTGATAAACAGGGCCGCACCAATGTATCAAACATTTTTGCAATTGGTGATATCGTACCGGGCGCTGCTCTTGCACACAAAGCAAGCTATGAAGCTAAAATTGCTGCAGAAGCAATTTCCGGTAAAAAAGTAGCCGTTGACTATAAAGCAATGCCGGCTGTGGCCTTTACAGATCCTGAATTGGCATCTGTTGGTATGACAGTGGCTGAAGCGAAAGAAGCTGGAATTGAAGCGAAAGGCTATAAATTCCCATTCGCAGGTAATGGGCGTGCTATTTCTTTAGGTAAAACAGAAGGATTTGTACGTCTGGTTACTACAGTAGAGGGAAATGTGATTATTGGCGCACAGATTGCCGGAGTAGGAGCAAGTGACATGATTTCTGAAATGGCACTGGCAGTAGAATCCGGTATGAATGCAGAAGATATTGCATTGACTATCCATCCTCACCCATCTCTAGGTGAAATTGTTATGGATGCTTCTGAATTGGCTTTAGGTTTGCCAATCCATATTTAAGCATATCATATAGTTTTGTCACACAGAAAAACCGAGCAAGCCAAGCTCGGTTTTTTATTTTTGCTCGGTTTCCAAATAAGCTTGGTTTACAAATTAGTGTTCAAAACTATAACAATCAACAAATAAACGTCTTCAACCCTTCCTCATAAAGCAGATCGTCAATTGCTTCGATTGATAAGTGATGCGTAATACCATAAATAATGACTGCGTCCCAAGGATGTTTTGGATACAGCTGGGCATAGCCGATTTGTTTAAAGAGCGTATTTGTCTCCTCTAATGTCAAATCCAGTCCGATTGTTATCGCAACTAATTTTTCTCTAGGCGGTTTACGTTTTCCGTCAAAGTACTGGTATCCTGTAGCCTCAGTGATTCCTGCATTTTTTAGGACGTTACTTTTAGAAATATTTTTCTTTTCAAGCCAGCTGTTTAAATAATTTTTTATTTCAACATCGACGGTATATGGCTTTGTTTCAGAAATAGCCGATTTGAAGCTTTTTGCATTTTTCAAAGAATGAAGCAGCTTATCTGTATCTTTTTCTTCCATTATTTCCCTCCTTTGTAGCAGTGTGTAGTTCATACTAGTTTAGCTGCAAAATTATTTTCCCCGTAATTTCTTCGTATTAAAAGCAGAGAATATACAGGATGCTTTTAGCGGCAGTGTATTAAAAGCTGGAACAAGTGAATGTGGGGGTTCAGGTTATTTGGTCCGTAAATGCTCATCTCTGCCCAATTGTCTCCACCGGATACAACTGCCGAACCACAAAAAGAAATGCCTTGTTACTTCAGGCATTTCTCCAGATTTATAGCTGTATGTAAAAGAGGTTGTGACAGAAGTGTTCTGTCTCAAGAAATAAGTCGGACTATACGAAAATAGCTACTCATATTTTCAGTATAGTTCGACTTATTTCCGAAGAGACAGCTTCTGGAACACCGTTTATTCGGTTTTAGGGGACTTAGACATACTTATGTCACAGTCCCTTTTGCTTTATCTAAAATAAGGTAGTAGTTATAAACTGCAGCAGTGCCAGTAAGATTTCGAATACAGCAATCGTGGTACAGATAATCAAATGTCTTCTTTTTCTCATCATCACGACAGCAATGAATTCTCTTAAAAATGCATTGGGAAGGTAATAAAAAGCTGTTTTGGAGCCGATTCCGTCTGCTTTGATATTAGCCTTTCTGGCAAATAAACCAGCGCGAAACAAATGAAAATTATTTGTTGAGAAAATTGCATGATAATCTGTTCCTTGGAAATCTTTTTCCATGATTTCTTTTGAAAAAAGCATATTTTCAAGTGTGTTTGTTGAGTTTGCTTCTATTAAAATGTCACTTTCAGGAATGCCCAGATTAACAGCATAATTCTTCATGGCCACACTTTCTGCAAGCTGTTCATCATCGCCTTTGCCGCCTGACATTAGTAATTTCGGCGGTACCTCCGTCTGCTTTTTTTGTTTTTGGTAAAATTGAATGGCTTTTTCGATTCTGCTGCCGAGTAATGGGGAAACTCTTTTTCCTTCAATCAGACCGGCTCCAAGGACAATAATGTACTGTTGATTGTATTTTGGCCGGTTAAACTGATAAAGAATGGAGAGCGTTAGAAAATTATAGAATACAATAGCGAAATAGACCAAAATTACCGGTAAAATAGAAAATAGGGTAGCTGCCCAGTTTGGAAGAAAACGACCTGAAACATAGTTGAGTATAAGGAAAGCAGTTAGTCCAATTGCCAACAGAAAGGTCAGCAAATTACTCAGTGAATGCCCTTCGCGTTTCCGGACAACTATGGCATTCCAATACAGAAAAATAATCAGTGTATAGAGTCCAATCATAAGCAGCAGGAGGATCGGAACTAAAGCAGCGCCTAAAAGAACAATCAGCAGAGGACTTTCTGTACTGAACACCAGCAGGGTTAAATAGATTCCGATACTGATTAGAAACAAGTTGAACAGTAGACCGTTTGTCAGTCGTCTCTTCTCCTTTTTATAAGGTATAAAGAAGAACCAGAAAAAGGTAAAAGGGAGAATAATAAAATAAGTTCGATTACTGATTTCCAGTGAGAGCAAGTAGATGACAAAACAGCAGAGTGACCAGATAAATTCATACAACAACCAGTTTCTTTTTTTTCGATAGCACCAGACAGGAATTAGCAGAACCCCCAAAAAGAAAAGAACAGCTAAAGAAACATTAAAATACATCATCATAATAAATAAACTCCTTTGGGTAGATTACACCTATTAGTATAGTAGAAAACTGATTTTAATGATAACAAAAATAACTTTTAGTTGTTATGGAGAGCCTTTCTGAAAAACTAGAATATTAGTAACGAACATTTAACAAATAGATATGTTATCTGATTGTGATAAAAGTAGTTTTGTCGAATGTTGGAGAATTTGATATAATTCAGACAATAGCAATAAGGAGGAATATTAATGGGCTTATTCAGTGGATTAATCGGTAATGCCTCAACCCATTCCAATGAGAAGGTTGAGGAAAAGCTAAAAAAATTTTTGGTACCTGGAGAACAGGTGGAACTTGCATTCAAACTGATTCGGGATTTGGTCGTTTTTACAGATAAACGGCTGATCTTAGTGGATAAACAGGGCATGACAGGTAAAAAATCGGAATATAAATCGATTCCCTATCGATCCATTTCACGTTTCTCAGTGGAAACTTCTGGACATTTTGATTTAGATTCAGAATTAAATATTTGGATTTCAAGCGGGATGGAACCGGTTGAAGTACTGCAATTTGGGAAAGATAAGAATGTACTTGAGGTGCAAAGAGCTTTGGCAGCAGCAGTATTAAGATAGTTGGTTTAGTTTATTTGAAGCTGATCCGTTTGAGAGAAAAGCTTTGTGACAGCAGCAAAAACAACTGTAGTTTCTTATATTGAAGAGGGGAAAATGATTTTTTTGAGAATCATTTTCCCTTCTTTTTTACTGTTTTAATCAAAAATGAGTAAAAAACATCTAAATGATACAAAAACCTTCATTATTTCATCTTTTGCATAGCCATTATATAAGCATGTCATATTCTCAACGTAGTAAAAAAACAAACAGGATTCTAAATAGATAGTCATTCTAATCGAAATTTCATAAAATGAAGAAAAATAAATAACTGAAATATTTATAAAAAAGTCTGACATCTGCCTGTAAAGTCGGTGTTATATAGTACCATAAGATCTTGCGTAAAAGTGTTTACATTTTAAAAAGAAGTGGTTATAATTACTAACATTAGAAAATGATGAAAAAAGAAAGGGTAGAAAGAGGTGGGTGGTCAATGAGTAATCAAACAAGAAAGACATTTGAAAAAAATGGTCACACGTATCATTACTTTGCACTGGATTCTTTGAATAAGATTATGGATGTGACGATTACTTCACTGCCATATAGTATTAGAGTACTGCTGGAAAATCTTATCCGTCAGGAAAACGGTCGCGAAGTGACAGAAGTACATATTAAAAATCTGGCATCGTGGAATGCATCAGGTAAAAATACGGGAGAAGTTCCTTTTAAACCAGCTCGAGTTATTTTGCAGGATTTTACGGGAGTGCCGGCAATTGTTGATTTGGCAGCTTTGCGGGAAACCTATGCCAAATTTGGTGGAGATCCTCAACATATCAATCCGGAAATACCTGTTGATTTAGTCATTGATCATTCTGTTCAGGTAGATGTTGCCGGAACGAAATTTGCGTTGGAGCGGAATATGAAAATGGAATTTCAGCGAAATGAAGAACGTTATCGTTTCCTGAATTGGGCACAGAAAGCATTTGATAATTATCGTGTAGTGCCGCCTGCAACAGGGATTGTCCATCAGGTGAATATCGAATATTTAGCAGATGTGGTTGCTCAAAAGGAAATAGATGAGAAAAATACGCTGATTTATCCAGATACACTGGTTGGAACGGACTCTCATACTACTATGGTTAACGGCTTGGGTGTACTGGGCTGGGGTGTTGGAGGGATTGAAGCGGAAGCCTGTATGCTTGGCGAACCCTCTTATTTCCCGATACCGGAAGTTGTAGGGGTTCAGTTGACCGGACATTTGCCGGAAGGAGCTACTGCAACAGATTTGGCATTAAAGGTTACGCAAGTGCTTAGGGAAACCAAAGTGGTTGGGAAATTTGTTGAATTTTTTGGTTCGGGTTTGGAATCATTGTCTTTGGCAGATCGTGCGACAGTTGCAAATATGGCACCGGAATATGGTGCAACCTGCGGCTTTTTCCCTGTAGATGATGAGACAATTCGCTATTTGAAGCTTACTGGGAGAGACACAAAAGGAATTGCCGTCACAGAGGAATATTTAAAGAGAAATAACCTCTATTATTCAGCAGAGGATCAAATTTCCTATACTCAAGTGGTCAGCATTTCATTAAATGAGATACAAGCAAATCTGGCAGGACCCAGAAGACCGCAGGATTTAATACCGTTGGCAGAGATGAAAGAAGCTTTTAGCAATGAATATAAAGCAAAAGAAGATATGGATACATCAAATAGTTCTGAAAAAAGATCGGTTCCCGTGGTACTGGATGGCAAAGAGTACGAGCTGGAAAATGGTGCAGTAGCTATCGCAGCGATTACCTCTTGTACAAACACATCCAATCCTCATGTTATGTTAAGTGCCGGATTATTGGCTAAGAAGGCTGTAGAACGAGGCTTGACTGTTCCAGCTTATGTCAAGGCTTCTCTGGCTCCTGGTTCCAAGGTGGTAACTGCGTATCTGGAAAATTCAGGACTTCTTCCTTATTTGGAAAAATTAGGCTTTTATGTTGTCGGTTACGGCTGTACAACTTGTATCGGAAATTCAGGAAATCTGAGAGAAGAAATAGAAGATATGATGGCTGAGGAGGAACTGCTGCTTGCTGGTGTATTAAGTGGAAATCGAAATTTTGAGGGGCGTATACACCCTTTGGTAAAGGCTAATTATCTGGCTTCACCCCCGTTAGTAGTACTTTATGCACTGGCGGGAACCGTGGATATCGACATGATGAATGAACCGTTGGGGGTAGATACTACAGGCAAACCTGTTTACTTAAATGATATTTGGCCGACTGATGAAGAAATTCAACAATGCATTGATTCATGGGTAACTCCGGACTTATACCAGCTTCATTATCAGCAAGTTTTTAATAATAATGAAGAATGGAATAACATTGAGTCTGTCGACACTCCATTATATACATGGGAAGAGGACTCTACGTATATTGCGAATCCTCCATACTTTGAAGGAATGGAAATCGAAAAGGAAAGTGTTCCTTCATTGAATAATCTGGCCGTTTTGGCTAAGTTTGGCGATTCTGTCACGACTGATCATATTTCTCCAGCTGGAAATATACAAAAAAACAGTCCTGCCGGGCAATATCTGTCCGAGCAGGGAGTGGAACTCAGGGATTTTAATTCTTATGGCTCTCGTCGGGGGCATCATGAAGTTATGATGCGTGGAACTTTGGCCAATATTCGTATACACAACCAATTAATTCCGGAAATTGAGGGCGGTTTTACCCGATATTTTCCAACAGATGAAGTATTACCCATTTATGATGCAGCAATGAATTACAAGAAGGATGGAACAGGAACAATTATTCTTGCAGGAGAGGACTATGGAATGGGCTCGTCTAGAGACTGGGCTGCAAAAGGGGTTCAGCTGCTGGGTGTCCGTGTGGTCATTGCCAAAAGCTATGAACGGATTCATCGGTCGAATCTGGTTATGATGGGGATACTGCCATTACAGTTTAAACTCGGTGAAGATGCTGAGACTTTGGGACTGACTGGCAAGGAACGTTTTGATATTCAGCTTCCCAATCAGATTGTTACTGGAACTGAGGCTAGTATTACTGCTTATGGAGAGGCGGAAGAAAAGATTCAGTTCACTGCGATTGTTCGTTTTGATTCTGCAGTGGATGTCAGCTACTATCAGAATGGTGGGATTTTGCCGATGGTCATCCGTAAAAAGCTGGCGAAAGAAGTCACTGTATAATAGAAGATAAGGAGGAACTCACATGCAGGTTCATAGAGGTTTGGACGGTGTCGTCGTTTCTGAAACAAAAATCAGTGCTATTGTTGATAATCAATTACTGTTTGCAGGCTATAACATTGATGAATTAGTTGCAAAGGAAATTCTTTTTGAAGAAGTCATTTACTTACTCTGGTATTTACAGGCTCCAACTATGGAAGAACTGGAGAAATTCAAGGAAGATTTATATGCTCAGATGCCTATTTCTGATACGATTATTACTTGTTTAAAGATTCAAACACATGAAAACCTTCATCCGATGAGTGTACTCCGATCAACAATTTCTCTGTTAGGTGTTTTTGATCCGGATGCAGAGGAGACAAGTCAGGAGGCTGTTTATCGTCAGAGCGTATCTATTCAAGCCAAGATACCGACAATTGTAGCAGCTTACTCAAGACTGAGGAGAGGTCTGGATCCAATATCACCTAAACAGGATGGAACAGAGCTTGCGGCGAATTTTCTATATATGCTCACAGGTGAGGAACCTGAGGAAATGCAGATAAAAGGGATGAATGAGGCATTGGTGCTTCATGCAGATCATGATTTTAATGCCAGTACGTTTACTGCAAGAGTCTGCTCTTCGACACTTTCAGATGTTTACTCCTGTATTACTGCTGCAATTGGTTCATTGAAAGGTCCGCTGCATGGCGGAGCAAATGAAAAAGTATTTGATATGCTGACAGAAATTGCGGCAGGAGACTTATCTGTTGAAGATCATCTGGATCAAAAGCTGGATCGGAAAGAAAAAGTTATGGGCTTTGGACATCGTGTATACAAGGTGGAGGATCCGAGGAAGAAGCATTTGAAAAGACTGGCACAGGAACTGACTACAGCGACAGGTCGTCAGCAATGGTATTTTCTATCCTGCCAGATTGAACAGTATTTAAAATATAAAAAAGGATTAATACCAAATGTGGATTTTTATTCTGCAACTGTATATCATTGCCTGAATATCGATAGTGATTTGTTTACACTATTATTCGCAATGAGCAGAGTCTCCGGCTGGTTGGGGCATGTCTCAGAGCAAAAGATTGAAGACTGTCTGATACGGCCAAGATCTCTTTATGTTGGAGAAACACACAGACATTATCCGGTGAATTCGGGAATAATGAGACAAGGAGGAATGGAAGCTTGAGTGAGGGACAAAAAATTGGAATGAAACAGGGAAATTTAATAGTATCTGATCACCCCATTATTCCTTTTATTGAAGGTGATGGGATTGGACCTGAAATTTGGGCAGCCAGTCGTGCAGTTTTTGATGCTGCTGTTCAGAAAGTATATCATGGAAAAAGAAAAGTACAATGGCAGGAGCTGCTGGCAGGAGAAAAAGCATTTAATACAACAGGAAGCTGGCTGCCGGAAGAGACACTTGAAACACTTCGTACTCATCTTGTAGCAATAAAGGGGCCATTGACGACTCCTGTTGGCGGAGGATTTCGCTCTTTAAATGTGACTTTGCGTCAGGAACTGGATCTTTACATTTGTTATCGCCCGATCCGCTACTTTGAAGGAGTTCCTTCTCCACTGAAGCATCCTGAACATACAGATATGATGATTTTTCGGGAAAATACGGAAGATATCTATACTGGAATTGAGTTTCCTTCAGGCAGCCCGGAAGCTGAAAAACTAATTGCTTTCCTGAAAAATGAACTTGGCAGTAACAAGATTCGTTTCCCAAATACATCGGCTATTGGGATTAAGCCTGTTTCGAAGGAAGGGACCGTCCGTTTGGTGCGTGGAGCAATTGAGCAGGCAATTAAACAAAAAAGAAAATCGGTCACGTTGGTTCATAAAGGGAATATTATGAAGTTTACAGAAGGTGGATTTAAGCAGTGGGGCTATGAATTGGCTGAAGAAGAATTTTCTGAGCAAACGTTTACTTGGAAGAACTATCTGCAAATTAAAGAAGTACATGGGAAAGAACAAGCAGACGAAGCTTTGGAAACAGCACAAAAACAAGGGAAAATTATTATAAAAGATCGTATTGCTGATATTTTTCTACAGGAAATTCTATTGCACCCTAAAGAATATGATGTAATAGCAACCCTCAACCTTAATGGGGATTATGTTTCTGATGCGTTGGCGGCTCAGGTTGGAGGAATAGGTATTGCGCCAGGAGCAAATATGAACCTTCAAACAGGACATGCTATCTTTGAGGCAACTCATGGAACAGCACCTGAATACGCTGGGCTGGATCAATTAAATCCCTCTTCTCTACTACTGTCAGGTGCTCTCCTTTTTGAGTATATAGGCTGGAATGAAGTCAGTGAAGAGATTATCGTAAGTATCGAAAAAGCGATCATTGCAAAGACTGTAACAAAAGATTTTGCTGATCAAATAAGAAATGCCACCCAGTTGAAATGCTCTGAATTTAGTCAAGAGCTGATTCGGCTTATTCAAGAGAAAAACTAAAACTAAGGATAAGTACAAAAAAGAAACCAGGACTTGAATTCGGATAGACGGTTCAATAGTCCTGGTTTCTTTTATGAGAAATTATGATAGGCATATATTATTTTTTACTGAAATAAAAAAACTATGAAGAAGTGAAATATTCGGATGAAGCTATCATTTTTTTGTTTATCCATTAAAAAAATGAGAGTTTATTTCCTGAGAGAAAGCTATTTTATAAAACAAACGAATTATTTTAGTTTATTATTCAGTATTTTTATTAAATAGAAATAGAGAGAGTAAAAAAACTTTTGTTAAAGAATGTTTGATGTTACGAAAATTTAGTGATTTTAAATTTTTTTATTAAAAGTATGAAATGAGACATAGACATAGAGGAACGAGTGTTATATCATTGTTTTAAAAGGTTTGTTCTCAAATTATATGTTATTTTTTCTTATATGATGCAGTTAAAAGAAAAAATGTAAAAAATAATAATTCAGCACCCACTTTTCTATTCAATTATTCATTCATTTTAACTTAAGAGCAAGGATTAGTCTACACTAAAAATATATTTTTGAGAATAATTTCAAATGTTTTTGGTAAGAAATGATATGTTTGGAGATGTCATGTGAAAAAACATTTTTTAAAATCCATATTTAAAAAATAACACTGAAATTTTATACATATTTTTAAGCCGTCAAATAAGCCGTCATTTTTTTGTCGAAAGGGATGTTATTTTATGAGCAGAAGAGGAGAAAATATTTATAAGAGAAAAGATGGACGGTGGGAAGGACGTTACATCAAAGCACGAGATGAACGCGGGAAAATAGTCTATGGTTATGTTTACGGCAGGAAATATACTGTTGTTAAGCAAAGATTAGCTGAGATGAAGGTTCAATATGTTGCAAGTTACGGTAGTTTAAAGATTTACGAAGGAACACTGGAACAATGGCTGTGGTATTGGTTGAATGGTCCAATGAGAGGCCGTATTAAAATATCTACTTATCTAAATTATAGATTGAGAATTGAAAAATATATTTTACCTTTTTTAGGACAGAAGAAGCTTATCCAAATTCAAACCCGCCATATACAGGAATTTATCTATTTTTTGGAAGGTACAAACATCTCCAGCTCCTCTATTCGCGCAATACTAACGGTGTTGAAAAGCGCATTGAAGCAGGCAGTTGTTGAGAACCAGCTGTTGATTAATCCGTGTCTTAATATCAGCTTTAAGAAAAGTGAAAGTGAGGATGTTAAGGCTTTGTCAAAGAGTATTCAGACAAAAATTGAGGAAGCTGCATTGAAGGAAAAGCGCTGCTCTGCGGCTATTCTTTCGCTTTACACAGGCATGCGGATAGGAGAGATTAGTGGTTTAAGGTGGTCTGATATCGATTTTGAAGAAAATAGACTATATGTTAGTCGAACCATCTACAGAATTATTAATGCTGATGGAGAGCAGAAGACTCAGATTGTTATTGACGAGCCGAAAACAGCTTCTTCCAAGCGGGTTATTCCAATAGCACATAATTTGAAAAGATATTTAATGGAAAAACGAAAGGAAAGTGATTCAGAGTATGTTGTTTCCTGTAAGAGCAGTTTTGCTGAACCGAGAGTAATCAGCTATCGGTTTAAAAGGCTGCTGTCTGCAATAGGAATGACTTCTATTCATTTTCATATGTTGAGACATACTTTTGCGACCCGATGTGTAGAAAGTGGAGTAGATATCGTCACGATCAGTAAGCTATTAGGGCATTCATCTACAAAAATGACGTTAGATATCTATGCAGACTCCTTATGGGAGAATCGAATGCAGGCAATAACATTAATGGATCGACGGTTGGAAATGGCAGATTAGGCAATTGTATAAATCTGAAAATAATTAAACTAGAAAGAGAGGTTGTGACAGAAGTGTTCTGTCTCAAGAAATAAGTCGGAATATACGAAAATAGCTACTCATATTTTCAGTATAGTTCGACTTATTTCCGAAGAGACAGCTTTTGGAACACCGTTTATTCGGTTTTAGGGGACTTAGACATACTTATGTCACAGTCCCTCTTTTTTTTTAGTCTTTTAAGTCGTCAAATAATGGTCAAATTTGTTATTTTTTATTGTACGGGCAAGCTTGGAAAGAACTTTTCTTTTAACTGCATCATAAAAGAAAAAGAAGATTTATCCATATTAAAGAACGTCACGTTTTTGACCACTTAATTCTCATATTGCTAACCGTCAAATAAGCCATATGAAACAAGGCACCCACTATTTTGTTCATTATAACGTAAAAGGTTCAATTTGTAGAGCCAAACGGTTGTAAGAATAAATTCAAATACTTTTTTTGAGATTGAGGAGGAGATAAGATGCATCAGATTGGATATTTGGTGTCAAATAATCAAAAAAGTGGGTACATCGATAGTATTTTGGATAACCAATTGTATAAGTTTCGGAAACTCGATGAAGAAGAATTTTCTGATCTTTCTTCATTAGAAGGGATTGTTTTGGAAGAAACAAGTGCTACGGATGTCAGTTGGGTGTGTAATTTGCTAATGAAGATTAGAGAAAAATCAGACGTGCTCGTCTGGGTCTTGTCTCCTAATACTGCAGTTCCGAAAACAATGAGAATTGTTTATTTACAGTTAGGTGCTGATGGTGTTGTAGACAGTTCCAACGATTTGGATGAGTTTAGTCTTATTGTAAAAAATGCACTTGAACGACATAAAATGATGGAATTTTCTACTATAGAAGGAACGCAAGTAATCAATGAAAGTGATTCAGTCAGCAGGAAAAAGAATGAAGCAGAAACCAATTTTGAACTGCTGCCTAAGAACTTGAGTGTGCGCCTGAAGGATGGAAAAGAAATTGATTTGACAAAGCTTGAGTTTATGACAATTCAGTATTTACATAAACATGCGAAAGAAACAGTAACTTATGAAGAGCTTTATGAGAATGTTTGGAAAGAAAGCGGAAAGCTTTGCAAGTATCGCGTCAGCAACATGATCTTCCACCTGAGAAGAAAAATCGAAACCGATGAAAAAGATCCTAAATACATAAAAAATGTGCGGTCAATGGGCTATAAACTGGTTATTTAGGGAAAAGGGGGGATTGGGATGTGTATAACGAACGATGAAATTTGCCGCGAAACTGGCTAATTGATCAAAAATGAAAGGAGGAATACTTTTCAGTTTCAGGCAAAAAACACAGGGAAATAATAGGAGGAAATTATTTTGAAAAAGGCAAGAATTTTAAAGCACGGGCTTCTGACATTGGCAACAGTTGCGGCAATCAGTGCAGTTACTTTTGGTGCAGCGCCAGGCACGCCATTGGAAGCCCAAACAGTTGAAGCAGCTGCATCAGGTACAGTTGAAGTATCGACATTTGCTCAATTTGAATCTGCGTTAAAGGATGTAAATACTAAAGTAATCATTGTTACACAAAGTATTGCATTCAACAAAAATGTTACTCATATTCCAAACCGTGACGTAGAAATTCGTGGTAGAAAAGGGCAGGGGGTAGTAATTAATTCTGGACACTTCTCTATTTATGGAAAGCAAAATACAAAAGGGAAAAATACTTTAACTATTAAAAATGCTCGTATTATTGGAGATAGCGGTAATGGACGGTTCTTCACTGGTGGAGCAGGAAATGGTCCTTTAAGCTATGGATGGGATGTTGTAGCTCAAAATGTTAACTATGATGGTGCTCGTTTTGTTCATTTAAGTGAAGGGAAATTAACATTCTCAGGAACAAATGTAATCAATACTAGAGCTGAAAATGCTTGGGTTCATGATTTGGAGTTTGAAGCAGGGTCCACTTATACAGGAATTGCGGCAAATAAAGATCATTCTCAATTCTCAGCATTCTATTTCAATGGTTCATTAGTAAATTGTAAAGCAAACGGAGAAGTAAAAATTGGTGACGGAGCAACTGTAAATGTGAAGATTGGCCCTCAAAGTAATGTGAATTACTATTATCCAGTATTCTACGATAAAGTTCACAAGGTTGATGTTGGTGTAGGAGCTACATTAGATGTAGATGCTGCAGGGACAGCATTTGGATTTATCCCACGTGCTAACTATGTAAACAAAGCACCTTCATTGAACTTGGCAAGCGGAGCAAAAGCATACTTTAACGGACGTGGCGGTGGAAATTATCCTGCTGTTTACTTCCAATACTATGGAGCTCAATTGAATATGGAACCTGATTCTGAATTTGTAGCAACAGGAAACAGCACAATAGGTACATTCCGCAGCGAATATAAAGGTGCGGTTATCAACTTAAATGCACCTGCAAATTTTGAAGTTACCAATAAGAAAGCTGGGGCAAAGCTTTTCTATTCGACAGATACAACGATTAATGCGACAGGAGTAAACGACATTTATACTTGGACACAAGTTGGTGGAGAATATTTGGATGCACCATCTTCAACATTTAGTGGTGGAGAATTTGCTATAAACTTCGGAAAAATTTGTAATAGTAAAACACTTTCAGTAACTGGCGACTTATCACAACAGTTCAAAATGGAAAACTATGGGAAAATTTCTTTACAAGGTTCACTATTTTAGAAGGTAAACAAGATAAAATTAGCTGTGTCTCAAAGTTATCTATTTGAATTAATTTACTGTCTTTTTAATTTTCAGACACAGCTTTATAAGTAATTAGATTGACAATTAATAGAAGAAAGGAGGGAAATTATGAAAAATAAGACATTAAAGTTAGGAGCTGGACTAATTACCATGGTTGGACTTGTTTTGTCAGGAATTTTATATTTCAGGGCAAACAGTACAATAAATGCAGCTCCAATTACTTTTCCAGAAGGATATTCAGCATTTGATCAAACGAATACTCCACTGGTAAATATTCTTAAAGGGAATAGTACGGACCCTGATGGAAATATTGTAGAAGTACCAGGAGAATATGGGACGGTTTTTAGACTTTCAGATAACACTTCTTATGAGGTTGAGGGGAATACAGACTATGTGGTTAGCCAAACAGTTGTTAGGGTTGGTGAGTCAGCTATTCCTACTAATACAAAGTATTATCGTTTTAAGCCATTTAGTTCAACATTACCTATTAATGAAAAACCTTCTGTAAAAATAAAAAATGCTGGTATATATAATGGCAGATCAATTGATTTAAAACTGGTAATGGATCAAATTGATATTACAGCTGAATATGTAAATTTTATTGCTGTGGATCCAGCTGATGCTGAGCTAACAAATTCAGATGCAGCAATGCCTGTATCTTCAAGCTCAGCTCCTAATTGGGGAAAGTTATTTCTTTTTTTAGGAAGCGGAAACCAAACTTCATCCGGTAATAAAAATATTTTGAATAACAAATATTCTCAAGGTGATAGTTTTGATTATCATTATGAATTTTACGATAGTGAGACTAATGCCCGGATTGATCAATTTAAAGGTACTTGGAATTTCCTTAATATTAATAAACAAAAAGCAGTATCTGTTGAGCATTCTAATCTGACTGATTTTAGTGATATCTATATTCGGGAATATGATACCACTTCAAATAACTTTATTGGTATAAAAAAATCTACTAAGAATGGCGAGAGCAATCCAGATTTTATTGAACTGTATGCGGGTGGAACATCTTTGCTGACGCCAAATACTAAGTTAACAAAATTAGTCAAAGGCAGCGAAATAAATATGTCTGTTCAATTTAAAAATGATACTTCAGGTGCGATGGGTATTACGTATGATTCCAATTCTTTAGTAAGAATTGCTCCTTCTCGACCTATTGTCTATGGTAATCGAAATAGTATTTCGAATGGTAATAATGGATATATGGATTTACAATATACCATTCGCCAAGGAACTTCCCCAAATATGTTTGATGCAGCTAATGGTATAGATAACCGAAATGATAAGTTTGAAGTTCAGTCTGAAGTTCCAGACTATTATGATGTAGATCAAAATGCTACAAAGGTTTATAACTATTCAACCGGAGCTGATGTAACTGATCTTTTTACTATTGAAGCAACGGGTAACAAGGTCAGAGTTATTGCAAAAAATCCAAAAAGTGATGAGTTTGATGGTGAAGTATTTGATATCAAAGTTGTGGCCAAGCCTAATTTATCCTTTGATTTTGAAGCAAACAAGGATTTTTATGGTTATCAGTATTCTGGTGAAAATAATGGATACATGACGAACTTTGAAATGGGCGGTACCAAGACACAAACAGTTTACAGTTATTCAACAAAAACTGAGGTTGCATTGATTTCTCTTACGCCTGAAGAACAAGTTGATTTGGGCCGTGACAGAGAAAGTCAATCACAAGTCCGTTATGACGGCATACCGTATGCTGATGCAAGAGAAGATATTCTTTATCCAAAAGGAACTAAATTTGCTGCATTGACAGAGAGCCAAATTCTTTCATCTTTAATAAAAAATGTTCATACCGATACAGGAAATACAATCTTGGATGAGCCTGTCAGCGTATCTGTTGATATTTCAAGATTACCGGATACAACTGTCCCAGGAGAAGAAGTAACAGTTTATGTTATCTTGACGACTCCGCAGGGTGTAACTAAAGAAGTACCTGTAAAAGTGGCAATTGGTGAAACACAGGCTGATGTAACTGTTCATTTTGTGGACGATCAGAATCAGACAATACGTACATCTATTTCAATTACTGGAGAAATGATTGGTCAATTTGTTGACTTGACTCAAAAAGCAGAAGTTTTAGCTGCGATTGAGGAAATAAAAGCTCTGGGTTATGATGTTCAATCTCGTCCGCCAAATGAAACGGCTGTTGAAGTGCTTTCTGGCGGTTCAGAAGCTGCGTATGTGTTTGTTCGTTCAGCAGCAGCATTGACTATAAACTTTGTTGATGAAACTGGAGAAGTTGCGACACCTGTGGTTATTCCGGGTAAAGTAGCTGACAAGATTGATTTGACACAAGAATCAGATGTTACAGACCAATTAACTGCATTAACAGATGCTGGTTATGATATTATTCAACGTCCAGGTACTGAAGATGCAGTGGAAATTACTGTTGGCGGAAGAACAGTTGAATATGTTCTGAAGAAAGCAGATGCAACTGTAAAAGTAAGCTTCATCTTTGCTGCTGATTTCAGTGATTTGAAGACTCCGATTATTTTAAATAAAAAAGTAGGAGATATTGTTGATTTGACAGCTGAATCATCAATCAGCAATATGGTCGCTATCATAGAGAGTGAAGGGTATACGGTCATTTCAAGACCATCAAATGAAACAGCTCTCACTGTGGCAAGAGGCGAAAATGCTGTGAGTTATACATTTGTGATAGCAGAAGCTGTTCTTAAAGTTCGCTTTGTAGATGAGCAGGATGCAGATATCCGACCAGCAGTAGATTTGTCCAAATCAATTGGTGACAGTGTTGACTTGACGCTGGAACAAACAGTCTTGGATGCAATCACTAGTTTGGAGACAAATGGTTATGACATCATCACAAGACCATCAAATGAAACAGGCGTTGAAGTTGTCAGCGGCGGTTCAGAAGTGAAATATGTTCTGGCAAAAGCTAAAAGTACCGTCATTGTAGAATTTGTTTATTTGTCCAGAAATGACACCTATAAAGCGGTTCCTGATGTATCTTCTGTTACTTTATCAGACAGAGAAGTAGGGAAAACAATCAATCTGACACAGGAAAGCAGTGTGATTACAGCGATTTCTACAATCATTTCTAAAGGCAGGTTCACATTGTCAGATTCAAATCGTCCAAGTGATGAATCTGCTGTATTGGTAGAACGAACACCTAAAGCAGTGCGATATATCTTTGTTGGGTTGTTAAAATTGGAATCAGTTCCAACACTGGACTTCCGTACACAGTCTATTAAAGTAACAGATGAAGTAAAAGTAAATGATCCTAGTCTGATTGATAATGAAAACTATACTGAGTCTGATGATGTTGACAATAAGGATAAACTGATTATTTCAGATTATCGCTATAGTGAACGTAGTTGGACATTGTCAGTGAAATTAATATCACCTTTGCTTCCTGATGAGGCAAATCCTGATGAAGCCTATGTATTGCCTGATGCGATTCGTTATCAAACAGGTAATAATGAACTAACCATTACTGAAGATTTAGAAGAGATTGTGACTGAATCATATGAAGGTGAATATGATCTCAGCTCAACATGGACACCGGAAGGAACAGGCTTTAAATTGGAATTGCCGGCAGGGTCAGTAAATAAACTCGGAAAATATAAAGCAACCATGCTTTATTACTTGGAAAATACACCATAAACGGATGGAGGAAGAATAAACATGGGAAAAAAATTATTTGCTTTACTTGTCGCTTCCTTCATTGCGGTGTTGAGTATCTTTTCAGGGGGTTCAATGAAAGCAATGGCCAGTGGCAATGGCGGTTCCGTTCAAACGAATGGTGTGATTACGTTTTATGATGAAACAGTCACTTCTTCTTCGACTGAACCAGCTAATTCTTCAACAACAAGTTCATCAATGGCTTCTTCTTCAACACTGCCCGCAACAGACGGTTCAAGTACTGTTGGGAAACCGACAGGAACTTATCCCTCAACTGGTGAGCTTGTAAAAACAGGCTTATCATTCAGCGGGATTGCAATTGTAGCTGCTGTTCTTTTCTTCTTTTGGATAAAACGTAAGGAACAAGGTAAGAGAAAGGGGAGCAGATAATGCTAAATAAAAAATTGTTCCCTGCTGTATTACTTTCAGCTTCTCTTTTAGTTTCCTTCAACAATTTTGTTCCTGCGGAAGGAACTGAAAAGAATGCTGCAATTGAATTTACGAGGAGTACGGAGATTGATTACATTGTTGATCCGGAAAAACCCGAGAATGAAGTTAATCCCGGTGAAAGCCCAAGTACAAGCGGAAGGCTGCGGATTGATTTTGTTCCACAATTAAATTTTTCATCAAATGTTATTTCTGATAAAGAAGTTTCATATCCGGTAAATGCACAACTGTTTTTGGATGGGCAAACTAGTCCGCGAGGAAACTTTATTCAATTATCTGATTATCGGACAACAGCGACAGCACAGGGCTGGAAGCTGCAGGTTCGTCAAGAAAATCAATTCAGTAATTCAACTACGACAAACAGCTCATTAAATGGAGCAGTATTGTCATTTGATAAATCATGGATAAGTACACCAAATTCAACAACGGATGCACCTGTTGTTTCCAGCGAAATTATTCGCTTAAGCAATATTGGTGATACGTATGATTTGGCAACTGCTGAGACAGGCAGCGGCGCGGGAACATGGAGTATTTCTTTTGGGGCATCTGAAGGACATTCAGAGGGACAATCATCAACATTAAGTCCTAAAACAGACGCAAACAATGAGCCAGTTCTGGACTCCGCTTTTAATAGTCAGCAGGTCTATGAAAATAGTGCAATAAAGCTAACTGTACCGGGAGGCACTCAAATAGATCCGGTACCCTATTCAACGGTGATAACTTGGATTTTAGCCGAGTTACCATAAATATAAAACACACATTATTAGGAGGAAACACAAATGAAATTAACAAGTAAATTATGTGGTACAGCTTTATTAGCTGTAGCAGGAGTTGCGATTGCAGCACCAAATACGAAAGCGGTAGACAATCTGCAGCATGACGGAGATGCGTACATCGAATTTACGCGTAATACAGAGGGCGGCAGCAATACAACTATCACAAAACCAGGAACAACTGGTTCAACAATTACAAACATTCCAGATGTTACTGATCCAGGTGATTTTGGTATTGTAGCCGTAACACCATTGGATTTCAGCTCACATGAAGTAGTTGCCGGGTCAGCCGCGACTGAATATTTTGCATTGCCGTTTGTTGCAAATGAAGGAAATGCAGACGAATATTTGGTTGAAAACTTTGTTAAATTCTATGATGGACGTTCAACGTTGAATCGTGCATATAAATTATATGCTGAAATGACACAAGAATTTACTGGTCAAGTAGAAGGTACAGATGTTGCGTTGAATGGATCAGAGTTGACGTTTACAAATCTAGCATTAACTTCTATTGAACCAAGTCATTTACAACCAGAATCAGCTGATTTGAATTTTGGTACTAATTCATTGTCTTACAATGTTGCTGGTAATAAACAGCTTATGCTGGAAAATACTGCAGCAAATAAAGGAGCAGGTGATTATGAATTAACATTCGGTAACCAGGATGCAGGGACTGCAGCAACTTCAGTTAAACTTAATTTAAAGGATGATATTGAAATTTTCGAAACGAAATATACTGCTAAAATTCAATGGACACTGGAAGCCACTAGATAATTTACAGTATTAAACAAAGAGTACTGAGAGGTCGGGACAAAGCTTCTTCATGCGACGAGTAACCGCAGGAGTAAAAGTGTTCAGCTCGGAGACCCAAGTAGGTATCATCTACTCTGACAAGTCAATCGTAGTGATTTATGATACCAAGAAGGATAATCCGAAAATTGTCATGGAACATTATTCATGAAATGAATAGCTGTGGATTGATATCTACTTGGAGCTTTCTATATTTCCGAGATGTTGCCTGCGATTACTCGGCACAGATTAGGACCGACAAGTGCTGGTTCTACTTTGCCGCTTCTGCTTATATTCGTACTTTAGCAGAATGGTATGCGTAGTTTCGATAAGTATTCCTTGAATGAAACCAGCTTACTTGATGTAGTAGAACTGTATGCGCAGAAGAACTGCTGTCTCTGCGAGTCTAACGATTCTCGAGACAAAACATTACGCTGTATCCGTTTTTCTGCGTCTGCGGTTCTCGCTACACTTTGTTCCGAAATGGCAGAGCCATTAAGAATTGAAGGACTTCGTTTTGATCTCATCAATTTCTAAATGGCAAAGCTGCTAAGAATTGAAGGACTTGGTTCCGATCCTCGAAGCATGTCTGAGGGGGTATATAAGAACTTGATCCTACGCTTCTTACGAATGCTCGAATCATGCAAAGATTGGAACACTGTTTATTCGGTTTTAAGGGTTCTAGGCATGCTAATGCCATAGCCTCTCTTATTAAAAATATGAAAGGTCACAAGGTAGTCAGGTTATGAAAAAAGAAAAAAATTTTTTGTTTCCATTATTCCTTCTGTACATAGTGTCGCTATTCAGTTTTGGAGTTTCCACATATGCAGAAGAATCTGTAAGCACTGAAAATGAAGGAACAGATCCAATGGGTGGATTTAATTATCAAGTTATTAAACCAGAAAATCAACTTTCAAAAGATGTTGGCTATTTTGATTTGCTGATGACAGCAAGTCAGGAACAACTAGTTGAAATTCAGTTGATTAACGATTCTGCAAACGAAATGATTGTAGATGTTTCACTGAATGGTGCAAAAACAAACGGTAATGGTGTGATTGAACATGGACCGACTGCAATGGAAGATGACAAGTCATTAAAATATAAGTTTAATGATATTGTGAGTGCTGAAAGTGAGATTACTATTCCTGCAAATTCAGTGGTTCCCTTAAAGCTGAATATAAAGATGCCGGAAGTTTCCTTTGATGGGAAGATTGTTGGCGGTATTCAATTGAAACAACGAGTAGAACATCCAGAAGATCAAACAGGGATTATTAATGAATATGCTTATATGATCGGCATGATTTTGCAGGAAAATGAAGCAGTGCTGGAGCCGGATTTAATCCTGAACAAAGTGTATGCGGGGCTGGCTAATTATCGAAATGCTGTGTTTGTTAATTTTTCGAATATTGTTGCAGAGTACCTGGAAGATATGACTGTAGAGGTTCAGGTTATGCCAGGAGATTCAGAAGAAGTTTTGTATGATGTAAAAAAAGCCGGGATGAGAATGGCACCTAATTCATATATTGATTTTCCAGTCACAATGAATGGTGATCGTATGGAGCCTGGAAAGTATAAAGCACATATCCTTGTTGTCTCCGGAGAGAAACGTTGGGAGTGGACAGAGAATTTCGCCATTGCAGATGAAGAAGCAGATAAATTTAATGGGCAGGATGTTTCACTGGTTCAAGAAAGAGGAATCGATTGGAAGCTGATTGCTGGAATTGTAGGTACGGCATTGGCATTGCTTATTGTCATATTCTTGATTGTTCATACGGTCTCTAATAAAAAGAAAAAGAAGAAGTAAAAGCCTTCTAAAAAAAGACAGGCAGAAAATAGTTCGAAAATGAGGAAATATCTATGAATTTGAATATGAGTAAATTGGATATGGCCTTCATAGGTCTGCTGTCATTAGGAATTCTTTTGTTGTTGTTAGGTATAATCTTTTTAGTTCTTAGTATTGTTGCTGGAAGGAAACTGGAAGGGCTGAAGAAAAAAAGACCGAAAAACAAGAAAAAACGCAAAAAATGGCAGCGTATCTGTAGAAAGGCAGAACAATACAAGAAAAAGCGAAGAAGGAACGGTATTTTCCTTCTTATTATGGCAGTTTTACTTGGTGGAGGAGCATCTTATACTCGTTATTATCAATTGACGAATTTGAGTACTTCGAATGCAGCTGCATTAGCTAAAATCTATTATTTGATAGGAGAAATAGATAGTCAGATTGAATCCTATAATAATGGTGCTTCAATTGAAAAAACAGAAAAGAATATTCGGGATTTATCCCAGCAGTTGACAAGTGCTTCTGTAGAGACTGCTTATATGGGATTGAGTGTTGATGGTCAGAAAAAGCTGAACCGTTACTTCACTTCAGCAAAAAATCTTGGGATAAATTTAAATGCTCAAGCTCGAGTGATTTTGGAAAACCTGGAACAAATGGAAATGTATCAATCAGACATAGAAAAAATAAAAGAAAATCAGCAGGAAATATTTAAAGAATACCAAGTAAATGAACATGCGCTGAAGCAAAAAAAATGAGTTATCTTGAGTGTGAATAACTATGAAAAAAAGAACAAATAGGAAAATGACTGTTAAAAGCCAAAAGAGACAGGCAGCCAGATCGCCACACTATCGTATAGAAGATAATAAAAAACAAACTGCTATAAAAAAGAAGCGGAAGAAAATAACTTCAGACATTCCAAAAGAAAGAGCTGGAAGAAAATCATCCAAAAAAAGAAGACATCTGTCAGGAAAACAAAAAGGGCAAAAGAAATTTAATCAGTTTTTGGTCCAAATGAGTATTTCAATTGTAGTTTTTTCTTTTCTAATAGGTCTTATATCATTTTTTACATTCAGATTAGTAAAAGTCGAAGGGTATGCGATGACCCCTACATTGAACAATCGAGACCGATTATTTGTAAGTAAGGTCGAAAAAATCAAAAATTTTGATTTGATTTGTTACAAAAATTCTTCAGGGGAGAGTTATATTCGGCGTGTTATTGGATTGCCTGGAGATCGATTATTATATAAAAATAATCAGCTCTATCTAAATGAAAAAGAAGAGCTGGAGCGTTATTTGAATAGTTCAAGTGAGGGTTCTTCACAAATTACTGAAGACTTTGCTTTGGTTGAATTGACTGGAGAAAAATGGGTGCCGGAAAAGAAATACTTTGTTCTGGGAGACAATCGGTCTTATACAATTGACAGCCGCCATTTTGGTTTTGTCTCTGAAAAAGACATTATAGGAGTAGTAAAACTTCGTCTGTTTCCTTTCCATACAATGGTTCGTTTCTAATTTTAATGATAAAGGAATAAAGAAGTATGAAGAAAGATAAAAAGAAACTAGTTACCCAAGCTAGGTTGAAAAAAAAATTTATAGGAAAGCAGAAAGAGATCCTTATTTCTGCTTTCTTCTGTATCTGTATGGTCTTATTGCTTGTAATAGGCATCATGAAAATCAGGATGCATCGGATTGACGGGAGTTCAATGGAACCAACCCTAACCAATAGTGATCGGCTGATTATTTGGAAGACAAAAATTCCTGACCGATATGATTTAATTGCTTTCGATCCTGAAAATACCGAAGACAGTTCTTATACTAAGCGTGTGGTTGGGATACCTGGAGATCGAATATGGGTTGAAGGAAATGCCCTATTCATTAATTGCCGAATAAAGAAGGAACAAGCTGAAAAAGATATTCCAGCAAAAGAGTTGCCGGATGGAACGCTAAAAGTGACGATTACAGAAAATGTCTGGAATGATTTGGAACACTTAGATAATATTCCAGATGGATGCTATTTTGTATTAGGGGATAATAGCAACCATTCTACAGATAGCAGACATTTTGGCTTTGTTCGCGATGATCAGGTTGAAGGTGTCGCTGTCATTCGTTATTACCCCTTTTCAAAAATGGGGATTATAAATTGAATAAAAGGATAGTGAACTGTATATGAAAAAAAGAATTGTTGGATATATCCAGAAAAATTGGTTGGTTTTGATCCTGAGTTTTTTAATACCTGTCATCATTATGATAATTGTTTACTCTATGAATGGGATATACATAGGTAGTGAGCGAAGTATCATGGCAAGTGATTCTTTATCTCAATATTCCAATTTTCATGCCAGTTTCAATAATGTGCTTCATGGAGAACAAAGTATGTTTTATACATGGTACGGGTCCCTAGGATTAAATTACTGGGCATTTGCAGCATATTATGTGAATAGTATATTTACACCTTTAGTTGCTTTGTTTGATAATGCAGCTATGCCAGATGCACTTTATGTGATTACTCTAATAAAATTTGGCTTTATTGGCTTATCTTTTTATGTGTTTGCGGAACAGACATATAAAAAGATGTCACGCTGGCAGCAGCTTTCTTTTAGCAGCACCTATGCATTGATGGGATATACTGTTGCTTATTCACCAGTGATTATGTGGTTGGATGCCTTTGTCTATTTGCCTTGGATTATCTTGGGAATTCACCGAATACTGGATGGAAAGAAGCTGGGAATTCTATTTTTGAGCTACTTATTATTGTTTCTCTCCAATTTTTATATGGCATTTATGATCGGTGTTTTTTCCTTCCTCTATTATTGCATGCACTTAATTATTGACTGGTCTCGTTATAAAAAAACGATTTACCCATATATGATTACTTCTTTATTAGCTGGTGGCGCTTCGATGCTTACAGTTCTGCCGACCATTTTAGATTTAACAAACAATGGTGAAGGTTTAAATAAAATTGATCGTCTGTTTACTCCAGATACAGGGGGCTGGGATTTTATTGTAAAAAGTATGGTTGCGGTATATGACACCAGTAAATATGAATCAGCACCTTTTATATATATTGGATTGCTTCCACTTATTTTCTGCTGCTTCTACTTTGTTTCAGACAAATTTTCTCTAAGAAGTAAATTATGCTATGGTACTTTGTTCATTCTACTTATTGCAAGTGTTTATATTGATGCGTTAAATTTATTCTGGCATGGTCTGCATGCTCCAAATATGTTTTTATTCCGGTTTAGCTTTCTGTTTTCCTTTTTAGTCATTTTGTTCGGCGGCTATGGATTTGAGGCTTTTGATAAAAAGGATCAAAATAAACTAATGAACATACTACTAATCATTGGTAGTCTGTTTATTGCAGCAATTCTTTTGTCAAATCCTAAACGATACAACTATATCACGAATGAGTCGCTTTATCTGACGATTGGATTTCTAGCTCTTTATGCGGTTTGTCTGCTGTTATATGGAAAAACAGATAAACTGAGGATATACATACCGATATTTTTGTTTCTTTTAATGAGTACTGAAACTTTTTTTAATGCAAAAGGTTTAATTGCAGGTGTGGGAGCTGATTGGGGATATCCTGGCAGATATTATTATTCTGAATCCTATTCCGATATTGAAAAGCTGGTTAATCAGACAAAAAAAGAAAATGATACATTCTATCGAATGGAAAATCTTGATCGGGCAAACTTGAATGACAGCTTTACTCATGGGTATAGTGGGGTAACAATGTTTTCTTCAATTCGAAACCGCCATTCTTCAGCGTATTTGAATAATTTAGGCTTTCGATCCTTGGGGACTAATCTGACAATTAATTATGATAATAATACACTTTTCATGGATTCTTTACTGGGAATCAAGTATAACATTGCTAAAGATGACCCAATGAAATTCGGCTATGAAAAAATTTCTGAAAGCGGTGATTATGCTCTTTATGAAAACAGCTATGCTTTACCGCTCGGAATTTTGACAGATGATGGAATATTTGAAACAGATGCAGTAAAAAATCAAACTGCTTTATTTAACCACTTAGCTGAAACGAATGAAATAATGACTGAAGTGGTGGAGCCAAGACAAGTAACTATAGAAAATGCAGTTGTTGCAACTTCTGGAAAGGAACAAATCTATACTGAAATCAGTCCTGGAAAAGAAAAAGTGATAACGTGGTCTGTCTATGTACCGGCTGGTCACCAGGCATACTTAAGTATTTATCCAACAGATATGATGTACATGCTTGAAGGAAGTGTTAAAACAACAGTTAATGGAGTGACAAGGGAGACTACTATCACATCGTCAGGTCAATACTACAATTTGGGTGATTATGAAACAGGAACAACGGTTGAGGTTAAAGCTGTATTTACAGGGACTAGAATGATTAAAATTTATAAGCCGGATGTATTACTATTAGATTCGACTAAATTTGAACAAGCTGTTGAAGCAGTTCAAGCAAAGGGTGTGTCATTTGAAACCACAGGCAGGACGGCAACTGCAAAAGTTAAATTGGCAAAGGATCAAGTCCTCTTTACAACAATTCCTTATGATGCAGGTTGGACTGCCTATATTGATGGTGAAAAAATAGAAATACCAACCTTCAAAAATGCCTTTTTGACATTGGCAATTCCTGCTGGAACTCACGAGATAGAATTTGTCTTTTTACCACAAGGGTTAAAAACAGGTCTCATACTTTTTGCAGGCTGTATTGCTTTGTTTTTGCTATATAGAAGGTACGAAGATCGATTGATACGGAGAAAAGAGGAATCATCAAATGAATAAAAATTTTTATATATTTCTGGCAATGGTACTGCTTCTCCTTAGCGGATGTTCTGATTCATTATCCGATGAAAAAGTGAAATTCAATGGTGCTGGTCATACCTTTGAATTTCAACTTCCAAGCGACTGGGACACACAAACGGAATCAAAATTAAAAGAAAACTTTGGTGATGCAGCAGCTTTTGGTGCAGAGGATACAAAGAGTGATTCTTTTATGTATATTTTGGCATTTTCAAAAGCAGAGGTTGATTTAGAGAATTTCGCTGAAAAGACAAGAGAAGAACTTCAACGGACATATGGTTATGAAAATCTTGAAGATGTCTTTATGAAAGAATATGAAGTAAATGGCTATCCGGCATTTAAATATACTTTGAATACAAGCTTTGAAAATGAGAGTATGTGGGCTCACTTTTACTATATTGCGACGGAGAATAGTGTTGTACAAGTTAATTATTTTTCAGCAGATGATAGAAATTACGAAAAGCGAGTAGAAATCCTTAATCAATCAGCTGATAGTTTAGTAGAAAAAGGAGCAGCAGACAGTGAGGGGATTTCAGATAGTTCTGCTTCTGACAGCAGCTCCAATATGTTTGCAGAAAATGCTTCCATGCGGTTTGAAGTAACTGGCTATCGCAAAGTGACAATCATTGATCAAGAGTATTTGGCAGTAAGGTTTAAGCTATTGAATAAGGGCGAAAATTCAATAAAACCTGCTGTCTGGTTTAAAAAGACAAGCTTGACAATTGGGAATCAAGTGCTTAATCAATCAGACTTTCCAGAAGAAGAAGCTGTAGAAAATTTGAAAGTACTGGCTGAGGCGAATGATGATGAGCTTTCTAGAGGAGAAGAAAGCGAAGGATTAGCTTTTTATAAAGTTCCAACTGATAAAAATAACCGGGTTGTGAGTCTAACCTTTGTTGAAGGTGAGTTTGATCAAAGCCAGCTAATTCAGATGGATTTGAGTGTATTTGACTAGAAAAATAAGTAAATGAAAGAAAGTAAAAGAGGGAAAATGGTGCATTTGTCAAAAAAGTATTTTTAGCACTAATTTTTTTGATTTTTCTAAAATAAATTCAGTAGAGAATTAGTTAAGCTGTATATTCTTATGTCGATTGATCACTGCCAACAGCTATCTAATAGAAGCAATTGATCTGATTAAGATAAAGGGGAAAATTTATGTTTTTTAATAAAAGAATCATTCATTCGTTACTTGTACTCTTACTTGGATGTGGGTTTTTAGTAGCATGTGATGGATCATCTGCTAATAAGTTGTCATCAGAAGACAACTTATTAATCTGGTCGGAAAATCGAGATAAGTCATTTCCAAGTTATGATATTGGGGAGATGACTAAGGAAGAGGCAGAGGAGTTAATGAAGGAGAAGCTTCAATTGATGTTAACGGAAGCTTTCAAAAACGCAACAGGCATTTTGACTGAGCAGCTGACCATGGATAATCAGACGTTGGACTACACGCAATACTATAGTCAATCCTCAGCAGCAGAGGTTGATTACAGTGAATATTTAGTTTTCAAAACTTCTGAAGGGTATTACCCGATTTCTGCTCAGGTAGAGATAAAATATACCCTTGACAAGGGAAAGAAAACAGTTTCTTCAACACGAGAAGCTGTTGTTGTAAAGAATATTGCCTCTACAGAGCAATTCAATGGGAAGGATCAAAAGAAGCTGATCTCTCAGCTAGCATCTGCATATAATATTTCGGAAAATGATTTTTCCATGAAACTTTCAGAACTTTCAGGTAAATATAATGAAACAATTTATTTATACGATACATTGGAAACTGCAAAAGAGGATGAAAGTCTGGGTAAGAGAATCTATGTGAAGTTTGCCGATAATGGGGTGGTTTCAATAATTGGACTAGTATTGGAAGATTTTAGAAAGTAGTAAAGTAATGTTACCTGAACTAAACTGAACTTATTTTGGTAATGGAATAGAAAGTCCGTTTCGCCTGAGCTCATTGAGATCAACAGGTAAAACGGACTTTTTCAGGGCAGTAAATTTTTTTAGATTTTTCCTAACAAGCACAAATGTAATTTACCCAATCATTTTATAGTAATTTGCCTGATTTTTTCGTTTTGCAAAGCCTATATGTTCATAAAAGTGATGAGCTGCTTTTCTTTCTTCACCGGAGTTCAGACGTATTCCGCCTGCTCCTGTTGCTGCTGCCCATTTTTCAACGGACTGCATTAATTCTTTTCCGCAGCCTTTTCCCTGAAATGCTGTATCAACAGACAATGCCAGTATATTAATCATCTTTGGTGCATAAATGGTTAGATAGACCGCTGCATGAATATAACCGCATACTTGATCATCAATAGTGCAGATGAATAGTTTATTATCAGTCAAATTAAGAAGATCTTCCAGCTGCTCCTTTGTTTTAATCAGCGGGTAGTCATAGCCAAGGGAGTCCTGGTTAATTGTATGTAAAGCTTCGGCATCAGAAAGTATTGCTTCCCTAATAATCATATACATCTCTCCTTAATTTCTTTAGATCAATTGCTGCTTGGCTCTGTCAGTAAAAGCGAACATGCAGCATAATAAGAGGTATTTTAGTCTGGTTCTTCTGTAAAAGAGGTTGTTCTATTATTTCTCTGCAATTTTCTGGGCTTTTCCTGTATTGGCAAAATGCAGTTTAACATAGTTGGACAATAGGTCCATGCCTCCTTGTTTTAAAACTCGGGCGGCAACCTGATCCGATTTTGCACCTGCACCAGACGGTACTGTATATCCCAGTTCATTAGATTCCTTCTGCAGCTCTTCTAGAAAGGCCGCTCGACAGATGATTGATGCTGCAGCAACTGCAATGTGATACTGTTCTCCTTTAGTAATAAAATAGAGTTTTTCTGTTACCTGATTTTTTTCGCTGCGGACATATTTCCGGTAGTTGCCTTCTGGGGTGAATTGATCAATCAGAATGCCTTCCGGTTTAACAGGTGCCAAATCCTTCAGCAGTAAATAAATTGCTTGATTATGCAGTGCAACTTTCATATGTACGGCATTGTATTTTGGTTGAATCTCATTGTATTTTTTTGGCTCTAAAATAAGCAGACGGTAGGGAATCAATTCCTTCACCAGATGTGAGAGCTTAATGATTTGGTCATCTGTCAGTTCTTTTGAGTCGCGGACGCCCAATGCTTTTAATTTTGAAATCATATTCTTTTCAACATAGGCTGCACAGACTGTGACGGGGCCAAAGTAGCTGCCGTTTCCTACCTCGTCACTGCCGATGACAGACAGCTGATCAAATCCCGGAGGCAGCTGCTGGGATTTGGAAGGGTTAGCTGTTTTTGCAGAGGTCGCAGGATTTCCCCATTTTTGGGCTTCTTTTTCTGCACCGGTTCCTTGGAACATCACTTTACCGGAATTATAAGCAGTGATAGTCGTTGTTCCGGTTTTAGCTGTGAAAAGGGTATAGGGAACAGATTTACTTAGTTTATTTTTTTCGTAGACCGCAGCCATTTTTTTAAGCGTTTCGTTCGATACTTTGATTACTTGATTTTGTTTCATTTTCTCTGTCCTTTCTGTATTTTCTCTATAGTAAGATAATTAACCCAAAAAAGAAAGGCTCAACTATGTTGCTAAAACAGAAAACTATTTTCTTAATACTTATTTGGGACAGACTGATCAAATTATTAGGAAAGCTGATTTTTTAAAGAGGATCGCATTTTTTGGGGATTTGAAGCAGCTGCGGGTTACTTGCGATTGTTTCTATGATAAACTACTGGAATTGGTTCTGCAGATCTTTACTCAGTACGCAGCTTTTTTCTTCGTAAATCAGAATCTTTATCTTTAAACGTGACGTTGGAATTTGCAGAGCAATCCGGTAAGATTAAAAGTAAACTATTTAATTGGGAAAACGACTCTGATCATGAATAGAGCAAAGAAGATAGAAACAAATGAAATTTCTTATTATCATCTGGTTAATCTGGGAAAAGAGGGCAATACTATAATAGAGCATATTAATCTATTGGTTTCCCAAATATATGATCATAATTTCTGGTACCTTAAAATAAATGTACTTTCTGAAGAAGCAATCATTGAAATTGAAAGATGTTGCAAAAAAAAGGATTTCTTAAATTTTAATGATCTTTTGTATAATTTGTCCCTGCGTTTTTGGTAAATGCTCGTCGTATATCCAGCAGTTTCGTATGTAATACTGCTGGATATGCTCCGTATTTCTTGGGTTAGAAGCATAACTTAGGTTTAATTCGGTCAGCACAGCATATTACAATCGATCATTAAAAACAACATAAAGATAGCTGATTTTATGAGTAGAAAGACAATTATTCTGTGAAAGATCAGGTATTTTTCTGGAAACGGCTCTGCTTAAGCAAAGAGTCATACAGTCTATTTGATTCCTGTAGGAGAATATGTTAAACTTATATACAAGTAATGATACTAATTGGGAGTGAGCGGATTTCTGCTCACTCTTTTTAATGGCATTGATCATGAGCCTTGTATTGCCAATGGTACGTTACATCAATCTCGAAGGAGGCGAAAATTTTGAGTAGTGTCGTGGAAACTGTTACCGAGTTAGTCACACCGATCTTAAAAGAGCAGAATTTTGAACTTGTAGATATAGAGTTTGTCAAGGAAGGTAAAAACTGGTTTTTACGTGTATTTATTGATAAAACAGGCGGCATAGATATTGAGGAATGCGCATTTGTCAGTGAAAAACTAAGTGAACGGCTTGATGCGGTGGAACCTGATCCAATTCCTCAGGCTTACTTTCTAGAGGTATCTTCTCCCGGGGCTGAACGTCCATTGAAAAAGGAACAGGATTATGAAAATGCTGTCGGAGAATATATCCATGTTTCTTTGTATCAAGCTATAGAAGGTGAAAAGCAGTTTGAAGGAACAATGGAAAAATTTGATAAGGATACAGTAATGCTGACTGTCAAAGTGAAAACAAGAACAAAGGAACTGGTCATCGATCGAAAAAATATTGCAAAGGCTCGCTTAGCAATTCAGTTTTAAGTATTAACTTCTAACGGTCTGTTTTATTGATGGAAGCAGATGCGTTCAGCTTTGACTAAATATGGGAGGAAATAATAAAAAATGAGCAAAGAAATGTTAAATGCTTTGGATGCATTAGAAGCTGAAAAAGGAATAAAAAAGGAAACGGTAATTGAAGCGTTGGTGGCAGCGCTGGTTTCCGCATATAAAAGACATTATGGACAGGCCAATAATGTTGAAGTGGAGTTCGATGAAAAGAAAGGCAATATCCACGTATATGCTGTCAAAGAAGTGACTGACGAGGTATTTGATTCACAATTGGAAGTATCTTTAAAAGATGCAATGGCGATAAACAAAGCTTATGAGGTTGGTGATAAAATTCGTTTTGAAGTAACCCCTAAAGATTTCGGAAGAATCGCAGCTCAAACAGCGAAGCAGGTTATTTTGCAGCGTGTCCGTGAAGCGGAAAGAACAATTATTTACAATGAGTTCAGCGCTTACGAAAATGATATCATGCAGGGAATCGTTGAACGACAGGATCGACGGTATATCTACGTGAATTTAGGCAAGATTGAAGCAGTTTTATCCAAACAAGATCAGATGCCAAATGAATTTTATCAGCCTCATGACCGAATCAAAGTCTACGTTTCCCGTGTTGAAAATACGTCAAAGGGTCCTCAGGTGTTTGTAAGCCGCAGCCATCCGGATTTGTTGCGACGTTTGTTTGAACAGGAAATTCCTGAAGTTTATGATGGTATTGTAGAAATTGTTAATATTGCAAGAGAAGCGGGTGATCGTTCAAAGGTAGCTGTACGCTCAAACGATCAGAATGTTGATCCGGTAGGGACATGTGTCGGTCCTAAAGGACAACGTGTTCAGGCAATTGTTAACGAGCTGAAAGGCGAGAACATGGATATTGTTGAGTGGGATGAAGATCCGGCAGTATTTATCAGCAATGCGCTAAACCCGGCTCAAGTAGTTGATGTAATTTTTGCTGCTGAAAATCCAAAAGCCTGCACCGTTGTGGTTCCTGATTTCCAACTGTCTCTGGCAATCGGAAAACGCGGGCAAAATGCACGTTTGGCAGCAAAATTGACAAACTTCAAAATTGATATTAAGCCAGAATCAGAGATGGAAGATTTCTATGCTCAACAGGCAGAAAATGCTGATGGAGAAGAATATTCCGAAGAAGTATATGATGAAGAGTATAACGAAAATTTTGAAGACAGTTATGAAGAAGATCAAGAAGTGATGGAAGCTGATTTGACCTCAGATGAATATGAAAATATAGAATTTGACAACGAACAGGCAGAAGAAAAATAGCGTTTTTGGAGGGAACTATATTATGAAAAAAAGAAAAATTCCAATGCGTAAATCTGTTGTGTCCGGAGAGATGAAACCTAAGAAAGAACTGGTTCGTATTACACGTTCAAAAGAAGGAGAGGTTTCTCTTGATCCTTCTGGAAAGAAACCGGGAAGAGGTGCTTATGTCGCACTTGAACCGGAAGAAATAAAAAGAGCGTGGGAAAACCGGATACTGGACCGAGTGTTGGAAACAACACTGACTGATGATTTTTATCAGGAACTGCTGGCTTATGTCGAACATCAAAAAGCACGTAATGAGCTGTTTGGCAATGAATAAAGAGAAGACATTGAATTTACTTGGACTGGCGATGCGGGCAGGGAGATTGATCACTGGTGAAGAAATGACAGTGAAAGATATCCAAAAAAATAAAACAGAATTTGTGTTTATTGCTGCAGATGCAAGCGACAATACACGCAAAAAAATTAAGGACAAATGTTCTTATTACGAAATTCCCTGGAATGACGAATTACTTCAGATAGAAATTAGTCATGCGATTGGCAGACAGCGAATGATTGTTGGCGTAAACGATCAAGGATTTGCTAAGAAATTCAAGGAATTAACGAAATGCTAGGAAGGTGATTGCATGGGAAAAAAGAGAATATATGAATTAGCAAAAGAAATAGATCAACCAAGTAAAGATGTTGTAAATAAAGCGCATGAGTTGGGTATAGATGTAAAGAATCATATGGGAGCGATCAACCCGTCTGATGAAACAAAGCTGCGCTCTGCGTTTACAAAAAAGGCGGCACCTGCAGCTCAGCAAACTGCAAAGCCTCAGTCAAAGCCGGCAGTTCAACAGAATCAGAGCAAACAGCAGCAACCAAATCAAAACAATCGTCCACAGGGACAACAAGGTCAGGGGAATCAACAGCGCTTGAATCAAAACAATCGTCCACAGGGACAGCAGGGTCAGGGAAACCAACAACGACCAAATCAAAACAATCGTCCGCAGGGACAGCAGGGTCAGGGAAACCAACAACGACCAAATCAAAATAATCGTCCGCAGGGACAACAGGGTCAGGGAAATCAACAACGACCAAATCAAAATAATCGTCCGCAGGGACAACAGGGTCAGGGAAATCAACAACGACCAAATCAAAACAACCGTCCACAGGGACAACAAGGTCAGGGAAATCAACAACGACCAAATCAAAACAACCGTCCACAGGGACAACAGGGTCAGGGAAATCAACAACGACCAAATCAAAATAATCGACCACAGGGACAACAAGGTCAGAATAATCAACAGCGTTCCAACCAAAACAATCGTCCGCAAGGACAACAGCAGGGGCAACAACGCCCGACTCAGGGTCAGCAAGGTCAAACCAGATCTGCAGCAGGACAAAGCAGTCAAAATCAAAACCGCAGCAACACTAATAACCAGAATAGAAGCAATTCATTCGGTGGAGGTCAAAACAGAAACAACCGTAATAACTTTAACAACCAAAATCGTAACAGATTTAATAAAAAAGGGAAAAAAGGCAAGTACCAGGAATCTACCAAGCCGCCGGTACCGGCTAGAAAATTCAAGGAGCTTCCTGAAATTCTTGAATATACAGAGGGTATGAACGTAGCGGATATTGCCAAAAAGATTTACCGTGAGCCGGCAGAAATCATCAAGAAACTGTTTATGATGGGTGTGATGGTTAATCAGAACCAGTCATTGGACAAAGAGACGATTGAACTGCTGGCAGTAGATTACGGGATTGAGCCTCAGGAAAAAGTACAAATTGATATTGCAGATATCGATAAATTCTTTGAACCTGATGCTGTTTCAGAAGAGAATTTGGTAAGCCGTCCTCCTGTTGTTACAATCATGGGTCACGTTGACCACGGGAAAACAACTTTATTGGATACCCTGCGTCATTCTCGAGTGACATCAGGCGAAGCTGGCGGAATTACTCAGCATATTGGGGCTTATCAGATTGAAATTGAAGGGAAGCCAATTACGTTCCTTGATACACCAGGACACTCGGCCTTCACCAGTATGCGTGCTCGTGGAGCAAGTATCACAGATATCACTATTTTAGTGGTTGCTGCAGATGATGGTGTGATGCCTCAGACTGTTGAAGCTATCAACCATGCAAAAGCAGCGAAGGTTCCGATCATTGTTGCTGTGAACAAAATTGATAAACCTGGTGCTAATCCGGATCATGTGAAACAGGCATTGTCTGAGTATGAACTGATTCCTGAAGAATGGGGCGGAGATACGATTTTTGTTAATATCTCGGCAAAGTTCAATCAAAATATTGATGAGTTATTAGAAAATATTTTACTGATTGCTGAAGTAGAAGATCTGAAAGCTGATCCGACACAGCATGCTATTGGAACGGTTATCGAAGCACGTCTGGATAAAGGAAAAGGCTCTGTTGCTACATTACTGGTACAGCAGGGAACACTGAAAGTCGGAGATCCGATTGTTGTCGGCAATACTTATGGACGTGTCCGTGTGATGACAAATGATATCGGACGTCGTGACAAAACTGCTGGTCCGGCAACACCTGTAGAAATTACCGGATTGAATGATGTACCTCAGGCAGGAGATCGTTTTGCCGTACTTGAAGATGAAAAAACAGCTCGTCAGGCAGGGGAAGAAAGAGCGAAGCGGGCCTTGCATGAACAACGTTCAGCAAACAGCCGTGTAACTCTGGATAACTTGTTTGAAAGTCTGAAAGAGGGCGAGCTGAAAGAAGTTAATGTTATTATCAAAGCTGATGTACAGGGATCAGCGGAAGCTCTTTCTGCTAGTCTTCAAAAGATTGATGTTGAAGGTGTGCGGGTAAAAATCGTCCATTCAGCAGTAGGAGCAATTAATGAAAGTGATGTGACACTTGCTGCGGCAAGTAATGCCATCATTATTGGGTTCAATGTACGTCCTACACCTCAGGCTAAACAACAGGCTGAGCAAGAAGAAGTGGATATTCGTCTTCATCGAATTATTTATAATGCAATTGATGAAATTGAAACTGCTATGAAAGGATTGCTTGATCCTGAATTTGAAGAAAAAATTACAGGACAGATGGTTGTTCGTGAATTGTATAAAGTTTCTAAAGTTGGAACAATTGCCGGTTGTTATGTGACAGACGGCTCAATTCGCAGAGACAGCGGAGTTCATGTTATTCGTGACGGTATTGTAATTTTCGAAGGCAAGCTTGCGAGTCTGAAACGTTTTAAAGATGATGCAAAAGAAGTAAAATTAGGATTTGAATGTGGAGCAATGGTCGAAAACTTTAATGATTTAAAGGTTGACGATGTGATTGAGGGCTTCGTTATGGAAGAAATTAAACGAAACTAGTCTATTCTGCTCCAGAATGAAGGGAGAAGAAAGAACATGGCAAATTATCGTGACCGACGTGTCGGACAGGAAATATTAAGAGAAATCAATGATATCCTGAGAAAACGTGTCAGAGACCCCAGAGTTCAGGGGATTACGATTACTGATGTTCGTGTGACAGGAGATTTGCAGCAGGCAACGATTTATTACAGCCTGCTGTCTGGCCTGGCATCTGATCAGACAAAGGCACAGGAAGGATTGGATAAAGCAAAAGGGTTGATTCGCAAGGAATTAGGGCAACGTCTGAGCTTATACAAGACGCCTGAGCTGATTTTTGAAAAAGATGAGTCTGTTGAATACGGAAATCATATTGACGAGCTGATTCGCAAACTGAATCAGGATGACTAAAAAAGGAGGTCGGGCCAAAAGCGATCAGCTCCGAGAATCAAGAAGGAATATCCGAAACTAGTCAAGGAACACTAGTCATAAAATAAATAGCTGAGAATTGATACACTACGCTGCGCTTCGATCACCTCAACTTCTACGTATGAAACATACGAGAGTTGACAGGCTTCACTAGGATTGCTTTAGCAGAGTAGATGACGTCCTGTTACCTACTCGGTGAAGGACCTGGAGCGTCTCCTATTTTCAGGATAGTTCGGCTTAATTCTAAAGGAGCTGCTCTTGCGGTTACTCGTCGCAAAAAGAATTTTTGCTTTTGTACCGCCGTTTATTCAGGGTTAGATATGAAGAGAGTTTGAAACTTTATTCTTTCCCAAACTTATAGTAAAACACCAATGGAATGCTTGCCCAAAAAAGGGTTCATTTCATTGGTGTTTTTGGATAAAGCAACTATCCACCTGCTATGCGGGTGGGAGACAAGAGGTTATCCCCAAAAGCCCTTCTAATCGTTAAAATAAGTTGTTCAGACCATATTTAATAACGATTAGAAGGGCAAAAAATGGCTAATAAAACAAACAGTTTAGCCTATACAAAACAGATGTATAAGTACCATATTGTATTTAGAGGATACTTTTGGTGTAGTTTTTTTCTATTGGTTGTTTAAAAGTAATTAAACATAACTGTTACTTTTCATACATTTTCTGCATCGGACAAGTTGTCATAGACAAAAAGAAGTCTTGATGAAAAGCTATGTTGGCAGTATTCTTCTATAGAATTTTTAGAAGGTAAGTACAAAAGACGTTTGTATCGCATGCTTTTAGAAAATACCCCTATGTATTCATTTTTTGCTTTTACTCTTCAACAGGTAGTTCTTTAGACATTTTTACACACAGGATATTATCTTCCAAAAACGTGCCTGATTGTTTGGTATAGCCAAGTTTTTCATAAAATGGCACAACGCTTATTTCAGCCGATAAAGTAGAGGTCGTGCAGCCGTCTTTGACTGCTTTTTCTTCAAGAGCATTCATTAGTTTTGTTCCAATGCCTTTTCTTCTGTTATTTTCTTCCACACACAAGCGATCGGGCTGAATAATTTCATCTTCTGCTTTTTCATAACGAACAGTTCCGACTGCTTCTTTTCCATCGTATAATACGAAGTACTTACGATCAGGTGTATCCAGGCTGTCAAATTCTTCCTGTACAGAGATGTGCTGTTCTTTTACGAATACCTCATAGCGGAGTGCAAAAGCTGCTGCCTGATTCCAACGTTCATTTCCAAAATGTAGTTTCATAGTTTTCCTCCATGTTTTATGATAAATAAAATGTGATTCAGTGGTATACTTATCATAACAGAAATATTAAAAAATTACGAGGAGGTTCTCAGCAGTGTTCATGGAACAATTAGACTGGGTGAACTGGAAACAGCTGTCTGACAGTGTGAAGAAAACAGTCTTTCAACAGCTTCTTCTTTATTACGTTGATCCAAATATAGAAATTACAGATATTCGTTTGAAAAATTTTGAGCTTTATGGAATAAAATGCCGAACCTTCGAATTGGAACTGGATGGCGAAACATTTGTTTTTATACCGGGAAATCGGGAGGCTATCCTGGGCTGGGATCTTGGAGTGGAAGGACTTCGCAGTCACGAACTGGTAAATGTTGATTCTGCTGAAATTGAGAATCAAACATATAAAGCAATGTTGAGCCGGCAAGAAATTGATGAAGCGGCTGATTGGTTAAATGTGGAAGATTCCTATGATTTTTCGACTCTGGAAGGAATCAGTTTGTATATTAATGATCATACAAGTGAACTCAGAAAAAGAAAAATTGCACCGATGCTCGTTCAGAAATATGCGTTGCCTGCCGGCACATCAATTCTTGGTATTCTTGATACAGTAACTGGAACGTTCAGAGGAGAAGTCGGTACCTTTTTACAGTTTGAAGAAGAAATTAAGACCATACTATTTCCACCTTTATCTGCTCAGGAAAGCATATTCTGGGAATTTCCAAAAACGCTGCATAAAAAGAACTGCTATTATCTAGAGTTCGTGCCGACAACAGATTCTTATCTTGTTTATTCTTCTCAGGATTGTACGCATGCTGGATTAAAGAAACGAATCGCTCAAAAAGGCTTTGAGCTGCTATCAGAAGATCATTGGGAGTTCGCGGCGGGTGCGGGAACAAGACGCTTGTTTCGGTGGGGAAATGAATTGAAAATCTATCCTAATTCATCTGGACAGCATATTCTGGAGAAAATTAACGGGCCCAATATGTTTGGATTGATTGTTGACAGTCATATGAACAGATATGAGCTGACTCGAGAGAGCAGCTCTGTAAAATTGGAGCGGCAGCGGCCGAAGCAATCATTGATTGAAAATATGCTGCCATTATCCACGTATTATCAGTCCGAACATACCATTTCTGCGGAACAGATTTTAAGTCCGGATATGTATTTGTACAGGAAAGCTATACTGGTTGATTATCAATAGAACAATTTTAAGGCTAGCTTGAACAATTTCCTGTCTTGCTCAAGACTGGCAGTTGACTTTTAAGGCGATTTTCCTTATACTTTGAGAAGAAATCTAAAGAATATCTTTTTAGTTCTCTATGTTTACAGAAAGTTCTTTACAGCTGAGAAAAGAACAACATATGATTAAATCGGCTCTCTTTAGTTACACCGGTAGAAATATCGGCGCCACTCTGCGTTACAGAGCTTAAGAGGTAATGATCAGCATCATTGCAATCAAGGTGGTACCGCGAAGATTTCGTCCTTGACTGCAATGGTGTTTTTGTGTGCTCAGACAAGGGGGAGTACCTCCAGCATATAAAATGCAGACTATCATTAGCAGCTGTCAGACTGTTTCAGCAAAGATCCAGTTGTTTGTCGCTTTATATAGTATCTGTAAGATTAAGTTTTCCAGAGCTCTTTGTTAGACAAGAAAAACTTTATTAAGAAAGCAGGAATAGAACGATGAAAAAGTTATCAAGCAGTCAAGTCCGCCAGATGTATTTGGACTTTTTTAAATCAAAAGGTCATTCTATTGAACCAAGTGCTTCACTTGTGCCGGTTAATGACCCCACACTACTTTGGATTAATTCAGGGGTAGCAACCTTAAAAAAATATTTTGACGGATCGGTTGTTCCCGAAAATCCGAGAATTACCAATGCACAAAAATCAATCCGTACTAATGATATTGAAAATGTTGGAAAAACAGCTCGCCACCATACTATGTTTGAAATGATGGGCAACTTCTCCATTGGCGACTATTTTAAAAAAGAAGCGATTCTTTGGGCGTGGGAGTTTTTGACTTCTCCTGATTGGATTGGTTTTGATCCGGATAAGCTGTATGTCACTGTCTATCCAAAAGATACAGAAGCAAAAAGAATTTGGGCAGAGGAAGTAGGATTGTCAGCAGACCATATTGTGGATGTGGAGGATAACTTCTGGGATATCGGTGCAGGTCCATGCGGTCCAGATTCAGAGATCTTTTATGACCGTGGCGAAGCATTTTTAGATGTTGCCGAAGATGATCCTGAGAACTATCCGGGAGGAGAAAATGAGCGTTATCTGGAAATTTGGAATTTAGTCTTTTCTGAGTTTAATCATCAGGCAGACGGGTCTTACGATCCGCTTCCTCATAAAAATATTGATACGGGGATGGGACTGGAACGAATGGTCTCCATTATTCAGGATGCTCCGACAAACTTTGAAACTGATTTATTTATGCCGATTATTCGTGCAGTTGAAAAATTAAGCAGCTTAGCAAAATATGGAGAAAATCCTCAGACTGATATTTCGTTTAAAGTCATCGCCGATCATATTCGTGCTTTGTCATTTGCTATCGGAGATGGTGCACTTCCATCAAATGAGGGAAGGGGCTATGTTTTAAGACGCTTGCTTCGTCGAGCAGTGATGCATGGGAAGAAATTAGGGATTAATGAAGCGTTCCTTTACAAATTGGTACCGGTTGTCGGTGAAATTATGGTCAGCTACTATCCGGAAGTTCTTCAACAGAAAGACTTTATTGAAAAAGTAGTACGGACTGAAGAAGAACGATTCCATGAAACGATTAATGAAGGACTGGAAATTCTTAATGAGCTGATTGCATCTGTTAAGGATTCTAAAGAAGACACATTGAGCGGTAAAGACATTTTCAAACTGTATGATACCTATGGCTTCCCAGTTGAACTGACAGAGGAAGTGGCAGAAGATGAAGGACTGAAAGTTGATCACTCCGGTTTTGAGAAAGAAATGGACATGCAGCGGGAGCGTGCACGCGCTGCAAGAAATACAGAAGCGTCCATGGGTGTGCAGTCAGCTGTGTTGACTGATATTAAAGTGAAAAGCACTTTTGTCGGTTATACTGAACTTGAAGCAAACTCAGAATTGCTGATTATTTTGGACGGCGAAAATATTGTTGATGAAATGAGTGAAGGGACAGCACAGTTGATTTTTGCTGAAACACCATTTTATGCTGAGATGGGTGGACAGGTTGCTGACCAGGGTACGATTAATAATCAAAGCGGCGAAGTGGTTGCTCACGTAACGAAGGTTCTCAAAGCACCAAACGGACAATTTCTGCATACAGTTGAGATTACAGGGAAACTGAGTGAAGGTGTTGTGTATCAATTGAAGGTTGATACAAATAAACGCAACCGCATTTTAAAAAATCATACAGCAACACACTTGCTGCATCGTGCATTGAAGGATATTTTAGGCGATCATGCAAATCAGGCAGGCTCGTTGGTTGCGCCGGGACATTTACGCTTTGACTTTACACATTTTGGACAAGTGACTCCAGAAGAACTGATTCAAATGGAAGCCATTGTTAATGAAAAAATCTGGGAAGCAATTCTGGTTACAACAATTGAAACAGATATTGATACAGCGAAAAACATGGGTGCAATGGCATTGTTTGGTGAAAAATATGGAAAAGAAGTTCGTGTGGTTAATATCGGCGGTTACTCCATTGAGCTTTGCGGCGGAACGCATGTAAGCAATACAGAGGATATCGGTATCTTTAAAATTGTTTCTGAGTCAGGTATCGGTGCTGGAGTGAGAAGAATTGAGGCTGTTACGAGTAAGGAAGCCTACGAGTTAATGCATGGAGAAGAACAGCAGTTGAAAACAATTGCCGGAATTGTAAAATCACCACAATTGAAGGATGTTGTCTCCAAGACAGAACAACTGCAGCAGCTACTGCGTGAGCTTCAAAAAGAAAATGAACAGTTGGCAGGCAAGCTGGCAAATCAACAGGCAGGCGATGTGTTCAAAGAAGTGAAAGAAGCGAATGGCTATACGTATATCGCAGCAAAAGTGACTGTTAAGGATATGAATCAGTTGCGTCAGCTTGCTGACCAATGGAAGCAGAAGGAACTTTCAGATGTATTAGTTTTAGCCACTGCTCAAGGTGACAAGGTGAGTTTATTGTCGGCAATGTCTAAAACAGCAAATGATAAGGGCTTGAAAGCAGGAGAGCTGATCAAAGCAATTGCTCCGAAAGTCGGCGGAGGCGGAGGCGGTCGTCCTGATATGGCTCAAGCGGGCGGTAAGAATCCTGCCGGGATTGAAGAAGCCTTGGCTGAAGTGAAAAGCTGGTTGGAAAAATAGGAATTAGAAAAAGAGTTGATTAAAACTGAACGACGAAGAGCGTTCGGACCTTTGTCAAACATTTGTGAGCTCATACTATTCGTTCAATCTGAATAATGAAAGCTATTGATAAGCTTTCGTATAAAACAGGTCTGACAAATAGAATTTCGGGAGTGGTCATTGAACAGCAGTTTGCTTTTCAATGACTGCTTTTTTTAACCCAGATTCGAGATGGAAATGGCTTTACTCAAAAAGGAGAGGACAAAGGTGTAACGGTTTCACTCTGGAAAACATAGAAAAATAGAGCTGACTGTTCGCCTTTCTCTGCTGCGTATCTTGTTATTTTCCCTGAATGGAACAGGAGTGAAAATCAAGCAATGGAATAAACCAAATAAGTTATTTTCCTGCTGCTGAAATTTTTTAGAATAATTCTCTTATGTTATAATGTCTAATGGAGGAATTGAGAGATGAATGAAAATCAATTATCAAAACGTTTGAACCAAGTAGGAGCCTTTGTTCCTACTGGAAGTCGCTTGGCTGATATCGGTTCAGATCATGCCTATCTGCCTGTTTCACTGATGCTTCAGGGGAAAATAAAATTTGCTGTAGCAGGTGAAGTGGTCAGAGGACCGTATGCATCAGCTGTAAAGCAAGTTCGGAAAAGCGGGCTTGAGAACAAAATAGTGGTCCGTCTTGCTGATGGCTTGGACGCGGTTGAAGAGCAGGATAAAATTGATGCTGTTTCAATTTGTGGAATGGGCGGAGTACTCATCAGAGATATTCTGGAGCGGGGATGGAACGCAAAACGGATAAATGGCAGTGAATTGCTGATTCTTCAACCTAACATTGGAGAAAGAGAACTGCGCGTCTGGCTGCAGCAGCGCGGATATACCATTTTGGAAGAGGCTATCCTTGAAGAAAATCAAAAAATTTATGAGATTATCTGTGCAAAACGAGAAGTGAGAACTGTTCAATATACAGAAGCAGAATTGTTGTTTGGCCCTGTTCTTATCACTAAAAAAGGAGATGCTTTCCGGAAGAAATGGCAGCGGGAATTGAAACAGCGGCAGAATGTGGTTGAACAGCTAAAAAGGTCAGCCGCAGATCAATCGGAAAAAATAAAAAAAATAGAATCAGAAATCAGAAAAATCGAGGAGGTTCTTTAGAATGAGTTTGTCCGGGAAACAATTTTTCGAAAAATTTGAAGCTTACTGTCCTCAATGGCTGGCCGAAGAAGGAGACCCCGTAGGATTGCATATCGGCACAACTAACAAGGAACTGAATACAGTGATGGTCACACTGGATGTGCGTCCTGAAGTCGTGGTAGAAGCAATTGAAAAAAAAGTGGATTTAATTATTGCCAAACATCCGCCAATTTTTCGACCGGCTAAAAGATTAGACTTGGATCAGCCGCAAACGAAGATGTATGCAGATCTTTTAAAGCATGATATTGCAGTATTTGCAGCCCATACGAATCTAGATATTGTTGAAAATGGATTGAACGACTGGTTTTGCGAATTGCTTGGAATTGAGAACACTGTCTACCTGGCAAAAACACATACCGTTCCCTATAAAAAGCTGGCAGTCTTTGTTCCGGTGGAGCAGGCAGCAGAAATGAGAGCGGCATTGGGGGAAGCGGGAGCAGGTACTCAGGGGGATTATCGTAATACCAGTTATTCAATTATTGGAACAGGACGCTTTACGCCAGTTGAAGGAGCAAGTCCGTCAATTGGTCGGCTGAATCAGGAAGAAAGCGTTCAGGAAGCCAAAATTGAAGTGATTTTTCCTGAAACACTGGAAACAGCTGTCCTCAATGCAATGTATTCTGTTCATCCATATGAAGAACCAGCGTTTGATGTTTATACTATTAGCAACCTAAAAAAAGAATATGGACTAGGGCGGATTGGAGAACTGAATGAAGCAGTGACTCTGACAGAATTTATAAAATTGGTGAAAAATAAGTTTGGTGTGGAAGGACTTCGGCTGATTACAAAGGACGAGGAGAAGAAGATCAAAAAAGTGGCGATCTGCGGCGGCAGCGGAGAAAAGTTTTACCGGGAGGCCTTAAATAAGGGCGCTGATGTTTACATCACAGGAGATGTCTATTATCATACTGCTCATGACATGGAAGAAGAAGGACTCACAGTTATTGATCCGGGGCACCACATCGAAGAATTGTGTATGCCTGAGTTGGTCAAACTGTTCAATCAGTGGAAAAAAGACTATACTTGGGAAGTAACATTTATTCAATCAGAAGTAAATACAAATCCATTTAAACTTAGATAGGAGTAATGAGAATGTACGAAAATTTATTACCTCGTTTTTTACGCTATGTAAAGACTGAAACACGGTCAAATCCGCTGAGTAAAACGACCCCTTCAACAGAGACTCAGGTTGCTTTTGCCCGCACACTGAAAAAGGAACTGGAAGAACTGGGAATGTCAGAGGTTTTTTATAATGAGGATAATGGTTTTGTGATAGCCACGCTGCCGGGAAATACAGACAAAGACGTGCGTACAATTGGTTTTATTGCACATATGGATACTGCTGATTTTAATGCAGAAAATGTAAATCCTCAGATTGTTGAAAATTATGATGGAAAATCGACCATTAAATTAGATGCTGAAGGGAAATACACGCTAAATACGAATGATTTTCCGAACTTAAAAAATTATGCCGGACAGACACTTATTACGACAGATGGGACAACTTTGTTAGGTGCTGACGATAAATCCGGGATTGCTGAAATAATGACTGCTATGGAAATCTTAATTAAGAATCCATCAATTGAACATGGAACGATTCGGGTGGCATTCGGCCCCGATGAAGAAATCGGGATAGGTGCAAATAAATTTGATGTTGACCAGTTTAATGTTGATTTTGCGTATACAGTGGATGGCGGACCTGTCGGGGAACTGCAGTTTGAAACCTTTAATGGAGCACAGGCAGAAATTACGCTTCTTGGAAAAAATGTTCATCCTGGAACTGCAAAAGACACCATGATTAATGCGTTACAGCTGGCTATTGATTTTCATAATGAATTGCCTGCAGAGGAAGTACCTGAAAAGACAGAGGGCAGAGAAGGCTTTTTCCATCTCCATCAATTGTCAGGAACTCCGGAAGAAGCACAGATGATTTACATTATCCGTGACCATGACCGCGAGAAATTTGAAGCTCGTAAAGAGATGATTACGGAGATTCAGGCTAAATTAAACAGTCAGTTTGATCAGGAACGTGTTGTGATGAACTTGTTTGATCAATACTACAATATGGGCGAAATTATTGAAAAAGACATGAGTATTATTGAAGTGGCAAAACAGGCGATGATTGAACTGGATATAAAACCAGTCATTGAACCGATTCGTGGTGGAACAGACGGCTCAAAAATTTCTTTTATGGGAATACCGACCCCAAATATTTTTGCCGGCGGAGAAAACATGCATGGACGTTTTGAATATGTTTCACTTCAGGCAATGGAAAAGGCAACAGATGTAATTGTAAAAATTGCTGAGCTGAATGCCAAAATCAATAAGTAAAAGCGGTTGAGAATCTTTTGTTTTATAAGGCTGGAGCTGCAGGATTAACCGTTGCTCCGGTCTTGTTTTTTTCTTGTGAGGGGATGATGAGATGGAAAAAATGCTGATTTTAACCAACGAAATATCCAGAAGTGAACAAGGAAAAGAATTTGCTGAAAAACTTGTGACGTATGCAGAAGAAAAAGATAAGGGTGCAGTGACTTGCTATCTGCAGCAGATTGGACCGGATGTTGCTGATCAGGCAGCTGTTGATTTAGCTTGATATAAAAATTGACGGCGAACTAAAATGGCAGGAGAAAATGATGCTGTGACAAAGCGTGCTCCTACGCTTCTTCGAATGCTCGTCGCATATCTGAGGGGTCATGTAAGAGCGTGCTCCTACGCTTCTTCGAATGCTCGTCGCATGTCTGAGGGTCATGTAAGAACGTGCTCCTGCGTGGAACACTGTTTATTCAGTTTTTGGGGACTTAGCTATACTGATACTAATGTCACCGTCCCTTTAATGAAAAACTCTGTTGGAGGCTGTCGAAACTTTACTGCTGCCAAGCCCGCTGATGAATGCTTGTCACCCCAATCATTTCTTCAAGCGCCGAGGACATAAGGTGTTCCACTTAATTATTTTGCCAAGAGTTAATATACTTAAACTGATGTCTTATCTGTCAAAAATTATAGTGAGAAAAGTGAATGAGCTTCCAGATATTGAGTACCTGACTGGGTCGCAAATTTAAATAAGCAGCTGTAAACCAACTATTTTGTATGAAAGTGAGGCAAGTGTATGTTACTGTCAGTAAATGTTTTTTTATGGATTTATTTGATAATTATTAATCTCTATGTTTTCTTTATTATGTATTACGACAAGAGTCAGGCCAAAAAAGGCGGCTGGCGAATTCCAGAACACAGAATACTCACAGCCGGAATCATTGGCGGTGGGCCGGCGGGATTAATCGGGCAGCAGATCTTTCGTCATAAATCAAGAAAATTAAAATTTTATGCTGCTTTCATATTGGGAAGCTTCGTTTTCTGCGGCATTCTTTATCTGTATTTCAGCTATTTTTCTTAAAGGAGGAAGTCATGAAAAACAAACCTATGCTGAAAATCATTTTTAATGTGATTTTGATGCTGGTTATGATTGGAATCGTTTTTTATGTAATAGATAATTCATTAAGCAGTATTTTTGCACAACTGCTGAAAACAAGTGTTTTTACCCTACTGGCTGTTGTTGGGCTGGGGGTGTTCTATCAAATTGTAGAAGGTCGATCGATTAAAGAAATTGTCTACAGCTTTCAGCCTGATTTTACAACAAAGGACGGCTTCTTTGCTTCCTGTTATGTTGCTTTTTATCGGATTGTTTCTTTTGGTACAGGAACGCTTGTTTCAGAAGTGCTTTATTACCGGAAAAAGGCTCTGGCAACCTCTCAGGCTATTGGTATTACAGCTCTGCATATGATTATGTATAAACTGGCTGTAATCTTTTTAGCTGTCTTAGGTCTTATTTTTCAGTTTCCGCTTCTTTATTCGAATGCCCCCATGATGATTCCATTTATTTTAGCTAGTTTAATTTTCAGCTTTTTGATTGTTGTTGTTATTTTAGCTCTTTCAATCAGTATCAGACTGCAAGTATTTTTAACGGTTTGGGCGGATAAGCATATCAAGCGACCTAAGCTTAGGGATTGGGTAGACCAATGGAATATCCAGATTTATTCACTGAGGGATACCGTCCAGACAGTGATCAAAGACCACTCTGCAATGATTCGTATATTCATGTGGAATGTGGGAAAAGTTCTGATCTGGCTGGTTATTCCTTATGTAGCTTTGGTTGAGCATCATTCTTCCCTCGACTTGCTGCTGACATTGTCTTATACTAGTTTTGCGATTGTTCTGGCTGGTGTCATTCCAACACCTGCTGGAATTGGCTCATTTGAATTTGTCTATCTGTTGCTGTTTAAACCTTTGGTAGGGACAGTAGATGCTGTTTCTTCTCTGCTCTTGTATCGATTCGGCAGCTTTGTTTTGCCCTTTCTGATAGGAATGGTTTATGTGATGATTGAAAAGAGAAAAGAGATCAAAAAAGAAATTGTTGCGGTACGTAAGGAAGAACCTTCTAAATGATCCGGAGTGATTCTGATAAAAGAGTTATACTGCTTGAGATACTGTATTTGTGAGTAATGATAAAGAAGTTTAGATTTGGATTTTATTGAATTGACTGCTATATTTTGACAAGATTTAGGAAGCGGTCTGGTGGAGCATGCAATCATGCCGTTTCTGGCTTTTTACCTAAATTCAACAATACAGGCTGCAGACTTTTTCTTTTCGCTTGCTGCTGCTGAGTAAATCGTTTTACAGGTTTATTTTGCGAAGATTGTTTTTTTCATTGTTTCTTCTTTTCTTTCTATGTTATAATTTTAGATATGCTGGGGGTGTCTTTATGACTGAGACGTTCATGTGAACGGACCCTTTGAACCTGTGAGTTGATACTTGCGTAGGGAAGTAGTCTGAGAAATAGAATAAGATATTTTAGACTCTTCAAGATGGTTTCGTACATTCTGAAGGGTTTTTCTGTTTTTTTGGCTTTCTTCTCAAAAAAATTGAGGAGGAACAAGATGAGTTTTACAGAGGAAGTAAGGGAACAGGCAGATGAGTTGTGGAATAAAAGTAAGCAGCATCCGTTTTTAAAGGAGTTGAAAGAAGGGACACTTTCACCGGAAATATTTCGTTATTACCTGATTCAGGATAGGTATTATCTGGAGCAGTTCTCTAATATTCATCAAGCTGCTGCAGAGCTTTCAGAGGACAAAGACATAAAGAAATCATTTCTTGCCGGTGTCGCAGGCTTGGATGAAGCAGAGCTTGCTGTACGAGAAAGTTTTTTCAAAGAGCTGAGAATTGATGAAAAAGAGATACAAGCCACACCGATTGCACCAACTGCATATTATTATACTGCACATATGTATAAGGAACTGGCTTCGGGCAGTGCAGCGAGAACTGCTGCAGCACTGCTTCCCTGTTACTGGCTGTATCAGGAAATTGGAGAAATGCTGATTGAAAACGGTTCCCCGAAGCCCCTTTATCAACAATGGATTGAAACGTATGACAGTACAGGATATCAGGAAGCAGTTGACCGCCAAAGAAGGCTGACTGATTTCCTCGCTGAAAATGTCTCAGAATCAGAAAGAAACTTGATGCTTCAAAGTTTTTTAGTTAGCAGCTATCAGGAATGGAAGTTCTGGGGCATGGCCTATGAACAGGAACAGTGGGAGGAATCTTCATGTATCCATATTATTTAATTGATGAAATCAGAAAGCAAAATCCTTTGATTCATAATATTACCAATATCGTCGTTGCAAATGATTCAGCGAATGGTCTTTTGGCATTGGGTGCCTCACCATTTATGTCCTCAGCGCTTGAAGAAATGATTGAGGTGGCAATAATAGCGGATGCAACGGTTTTAAATACTGGGACCCTTTCACAGGTGCAATTGGAGGCTATGATTACTGTTGGTGAAAAAGCCAATCAGCTGAACAAACCAGTTGTGCTTGATCCTGTAGGAGTGGGTGCAACTTTGTATCGAAAAGAAGCGGTTGCACATCTGTTGACAAGCATTAGTCCAACACTGATTCGTGGAAATGCAGGAGAGATTGCTGCATTGGCAGAGAGTGATTGGACCAGTAAAGGTGTAGATGCGGGAGCCGGCTCTGCAGATATCATTGCTGCAGCGAAGAAGGTTGCGAATAAATATCAGACATTTGTATCTGTCAGCGGGGAAAAAGACGTTGTCACAGATGGACGGATTGTTTATCTTGTTGAAAATGGAACTCCTTATTTTACTTCAATGACAGGTGCCGGCTGTTTACTGTCTTCTATTTGCGGAGCGTTTTTAGCTGTTGATACAGAAACATCGCTTGAATCCGTTGTGCTGGCCAATTGCAGCTATGCACTGGCAGGTGAATCAGTTGCCGGAAAACTTAAGAGACTTGCAGTAGGAACATTTAGACAGGAGCTGCTTGATGAACTTTCTTTACTGAATCAGGAAAAAGTCGAAAAATCAGCCAGAATCAGGAGGATTGACGGATGAACAAAACAATACAGGCGTTGACAATTGCAGGATTTGACAGCGGTGGCGGAGCCGGGATGCAGGCAGATTTAAAAACGTTTCAGGAAAGATTTGTTTTTGGTACTTCTGTCCTGACGGCTTTGCCCATTCAGAATACTCAGGGAGTCAAGGCAGTCTACGACATTTCAACAGCTGCAATTATTGATCAGCTGAACGTGATACAAGAAGATTTTTCAATTGATGCAGTTAAAACAGGTATGCTGTTCACAGAAGAAATAATTCGATGTGTTGCTCAATTTTTACAGATAGCTGACTTTGGTCCGCTAGTGATTGACCCTGTGATGATTGCTAAGGGGGGGCATGCATTGCTGAAAGAAGACGCAGTTCAAGCCCTGATTGAACTGCTGTTGCCGTTGGCCGAAATAATTACACCAAATATTCCGGAAGCAGAAGCAATTAGTAAAATGACGATCACCAGTCAAGAAGACATGGCTGCAGCGGGAAAATTAATCCAATCTCTTGGAGCAAAAAATGTCGTAGTCAAAGGTGGACATCATCTTGCCGATAAAGAATCATCTGACATGCTTCTACTGTCTTCCGGTAAGATTGAGTGGCTGACGGCTGAACGAATAGACACTAAAAATACGCATGGCACGGGCTGCACCTTTTCTGCTTGTATCACAGCTGAGCTTGCAAAGGGAAAATCGGTAGAAGAAGCGGTTCGAATCGGAAAAGCATTTATCCAAGCAGCAATTACAGATGGTATAGATGTGGGCAAAGGAAATGGACCTACTAATCATTGGGCGTATCGAAAGGTAAAAATAAATGAAGAAAAATAAAAGCTATTTAGAAGTTTATTGGATTGCCGGCACTCAGGATATTCCAATAGGGAGTTTGCCGGAGGTATTGGAAGAAGCGCTGCAGTCAGGAATTACATGTTTTCAATACAGGGAAAAGGGGAAAGGCAGTCTTCAAAAATTTGAGGATCGAAAGCAAATGGCACGTATCTGTCAGAATTTGTGCCGCAAATATCAGACTCCCTTTATTGTGAATGATGATGTTGAATTGGCTCTTGAAATCGAAGCTGATGGTATTCATGTCGGGCAGGAAGACCAACATATCCTGGAGGTATTGCCGCTTTTTAAAGAAAAGATTGTTGGTCTGTCCTGTTATGATGAAAAGGAAATTAATTCAGCCAATCAGTTGAAAGGACTGTCTTATTATGGGATTGGTCCGGTTTTCGGCACTATTTCAAAAGAAGATGCAAAACCTCCGATTGGTGTTGAAAAGCTGAGCGAGCTGGTAAATAAGGCATCAAAGCCTACTGTTGCAATTGGAGGAATCAATATAAAGAATATAGCCGAGATTCTTCAGACAGAGGTCGGCGGTGCTGCAGTCATTTCAGCGGTTACACAAGCGAAATCAATTTCGCAAACCATTCGACAATTGAAAGGTCAGTTATAATTATGTGAGTCCCGCTAATTGCTGGTGTATTGATCGAATTAAAACTAATCTATGCTTCTAGTCCAAGAAGCGTGGAGCCCGCACAGGAGTAGGACAGAAATGAAGTTTCAAACTCTCTTCGTATCTGACCTGAATAAACGGCGGGACAAAGACTTCCTACTACAGAAAAATCTTGTCTCTGCAAGTCTTGCCTTGTTCGATTCTTGATACAAACGTGTCTGCTTGGAAAAGCGTTTAGAAATTTATCCAATAGCATGGAAGCACAAAATGAATCAGGGGGAAGTTCTGACTTGTCTAAATGCTTTTTATACAAAAGGTTGAGTGTTTGAAGAGATGCTCAGCCTTTTTTTGCAGCGGCTTCCTTGAAATGCAGGAAATGTTGTGTTCATTTCTAAGCGAGATACTATGAATGATAGGATTGAAAAAAGTACGAAATGCTTTTTTGGGGTATTCACATAAAATTTACATGGTTTTTTGCTGTTTTTTTGAGAAAGTGGTAAAATCAATAGGATTGACTCACAAATAAATTGTTTTAACTAAAAATGTGAGAGCAATTTCTATTTATTAACGGTATAATTAAGAAGATAGTGTGTATTTTATTATCTTTTAAAGATCATAAAATATAAAGGCAGAATATTTGAGGAAGTGAGAAAAATTAGTAAACGGAATAGAAAACCAGAACCTGTTAAAAAGTCCGTATTCCTTTGTAAAAGTGTTGATCCAGAATTTTTAGGCAGAGAAATTTATGCGGATAATGTTGAGACACCTTATAATTTTTATTTAATCCGTGAAATGAATCTGGCTAAAGATTATCAAAATCTGGCAGAAGGGGAAGCATATTTTGATGCAATCTGCGATAGCTGGGATGTAACAAAGGACTTTAATAAACTGGTCGTCAAAAAAATCTATATGTATGTTGAAACTGAAATGATGTACTATACATTATTGATGGGCAGTTTTGAACCGCTGACCAGAGATGCCAGAACGGGCTTAAAGCAGTGGCTGGCGGAGGTTGTTGTTCAAAAAGAGGAGCGTTCTCTTGTTTATAAAGGATACGAAAATGCTAATCCTGCCGAATTAAACACTGTACTGAAGCAAATAATGGAAGCATCAAATGAGATGTTCCGTTTACGTAAAATGATCGGGGAGCTTAGTGAGACCATTGGTCAGGCACGTTTGGAAGCAAAATCTCAGCCTGTTATTTCAAGAAATATACATACCATTCATCTAAAACGAGCACAGCCGATTATTGAAAACAATCCGGAATCAGTGCCTGAAGAGAAAGCTGAGAAGAAACCTGTTACAAGGGTTGCAGAAGCACCGACTGTTGAAGGCGAGTATTCTGAAGAGGACGATGTTACAATTGAAATTCAGCATGTCACTTTCGAACCTGATGAACAGGAGGAAACGACGGAAGCTGAAAAAAAGTTCAAGTTGGGGAGGGCACGAGAAACGGCCCAAGGAAATACCCGGTCAGCCGAAGAGGATATAATCTCCCAAGAAAAGGCAGCCAAAGACAATAAGAACGAAAATGAATCTCCGACAGAAAAACTGCGCCGGAAAAATCAGGAAAATCAAGTTTTGAAAGCTGAAGATTTGAAAAAGGCCAGCACTGCTGAACAATCAGAAGCTGAGGAAACAGAGCCTCAGCTGTCTGAAGAAGAAATCAGAGGTCAATTGCTTTCAAAACTGATCTTGCATCAAAAGGACTCCCGCAAGCGGACTCCGAGTAACTGGCCAAGATTTTCCAGATTGATGAAAAACAGCTGCTCAGTTCCTGCTCCAAAAAAAATACCAAATTTTTCTGTCAGTGAGATGGAAAGTCTGGAAGATGATATTTATCTGCGTTTTATGAATAAGCGAATGAATGTTCTCGGAAAGAAAAAGCAGCGTGATCAAAAACGCCGTGTAGATCAGTTCGAACTGCAGCAGCAGATTTCTCAAGCTGAATATTTGAATTATTCTTGGGGACAAGTACTGAAACAGCGCAAAGAAGATATCTTGATCTGCAATCGGCTGAGCAGTGCCAATCTTGTCGCCGGTATGGATGATTTTCTATTTGAAATGAAGAAAATCGCCAGCAAGCGGTCATTTTTCGGCAGAAAAGTTAACTGTTCCGTTGATAAGCTTAGACGGTTGGAAGGTTATGTTTTAATGGATCAATATATGCAGAAGTTAAGTCAGATTTCCAAAGAAGATTATAAATAATGTAAGAATGAATGAGAGGACGAGCTTAATGCAAGGCTCAGAACTCTCATTTTTATTTTGGTGCAACACGATTGATTACGGTTGAAATGAAGGAGCACCAAAGCTAATTTAATCTTTTCTGGTTTTATCGTTTGAATGAGTGATCAGGTGTTTTCAGGCTGCGACCGAAGAAATCACTTTATCAAATCGTTTATACGCAGGAAAAAGTCTTTTCATATTTTGACTTCCTTTAGCATAAATCATAGTGAAAAAGCAGCGATTTATAGTATAATTTTGAAGACAGCAGAAAGGTGGAGAAGGTATGAAAAAAAGTCCGATGTATGCGGTCGTAGATATTGAAACGACTGGTACGGACCCGACAGTGGATCGGATCATTCAATTTGGCTGTGTCCTGATTGAAAATGGAGAAATTGTTTCCCGTTTTTCCACCGATGTAAATCCGGGACGGAGTATCTCGCCTCAGATTCAGCATTTGACAGGAATCAGCAACAGTCAGGTACGAAAGGCGCCTTACTTTGAAGATATTGCATTGACGATCCATCATTTGCTGGCTGAAACAATTTTTGTTGCACATAATATTTATTTTGACTATTCATTTTTAAATAAGGAGCTTCAACGATGCGGCTCACCGGAATTAACTATTCCAGGAATAGATACAGTGGAATTGGCTCAGATTTTTTTTCCGACAGAAAAAAGTTTTCGCTTGGGTGATTTGTCAGAAAGCAAAGGGTTAATTCACGATAATCCTCATCAGGCTGATAGTGATGCTCAGGTTACGGCAGAACTTTTTCTGTTGATTGAAGCTAAAATCAGACGACTTCCGCTCGTTACAATGGAAGCAATTTTGTCTCTGAGTGATCAGCTGGGCATGGACACAGGAATCTATCTTCGATACTTGTTTGAACAAATGAAGGCTGATACAAAACCGTTGAATGAAAAATGGCGGGTCATTTCAGGAATTGTCTTGAAGAAAAAAGAGCTGAATTATATTGAAACACCTCTGTATAAAACAGCAGGATATCCGGAAACAAAGAAGCAAAAAGAAAAGGTTTTTGCTGATCGTCTTGTCTATAGAAAAGAACAAAGCAGAATGATGAATGATGTTTACAGACATTTTACAGATGGTGAGGAAAAGAACCTCTTCATTGAAGCGGCAACTGGTATAGGTAAAACTTTCGGTTATTTATTTCCTGCCAGCTACTTTGCTTCAACGGAAAATCCTGTTATCGTCAGTACGGTATCCATTATGCTTCAGAATCAGCTGCTGGAAAAAGATGTGGCATTTGTCAATCGCTTTTCTCCCAAAAAGCTGCAGGCAACAATCTTAAAAAGTCATCGGCATTATCTTGATCTTCAGCGGTTTAAAGAAACTTTAAATCATCCAGTTAAGCAAAAGCAGTATGCTTTATTTCAGATGAGAGTACTTGTCTGGCTGTTGGAAACAACCACGGGTGATTTGGATGAGCTGCAGCTAATTAATTTTAATCATATTTTTTGGAAAGATGTTGTTCATAGAGGGCTGGATATGCTTAAAGTAGAAGATCCGCTGTACAAGGAGGATTTTGTTCGCTTTTTATATGACAAGGCTGCACACAGCAATTTGCTGATTGTGAATCACGCTTACCTGATGCAGGAATCATTTAGAGCATCGCCCCTGCTTCCTAGAGCCTCCTCTCTGATTATTGATGAGGCACATCATTTACCGGATGTTGTTAAGCGGGCTGCACTGCAAAAAATTCTTTTTTATCCCTTTCAAAAGCAAGTAAATCAGGCTCAGGAAGAAGGCCAGTTGTTTGATCAGTTAAGTCAGCTGTTTGAAGAGCTGCCAGATGTGCGAAGGTATACAGAGATTTATCGTCGGACACTTGCAGATGTTTTAGAGGATTTTGAGGATTTCTGTTTTGAAATAGAACAGCTCCTTCAGGTGAATAGAAATGACGGAGGACAGGAGCAGGTGATTGAAAAGCTGCAGTTTGATCAGTTATCGCTTGAAGGAGAACGACTCATCCGAAGATTAGAAACCCGATTTACGGATTTAGCAGAAATCCAGCAAACGAGTCAAGCAGAAATAGAACAGCAGATAGATCGTTTTTCAATAGCTGATCGAATGAAACTAACAGATATGTTTCAACTGTTTTCAGATGTATCTGAAACAGCAGATTGCTTTGATATTTTTGTCAATGACTGGTCACCGCATTGGGTAAAAGAATACAAAATAGATAAAAATGGCAATGTAACGATTTCAGTAAATGATCTCAGTGCAGGAATGATACAAAAAGCCGGTTGGTACGGGGAATATGAGCATATTCTTTATACAGGCGGAACACTCGCATTTGGAAAGAATCATCACTACCTTCCTGATAAATTAGGATTGGAGCATTTCTCAGTAAAAGTGCTTCCTGATCCTTATAACTATGAAGAGTCTGCTCAGTTGATTGTTCCAGAATTTCCAATGGATATTAAAGAAACATCTGCTGCAGAGCTGGCTGAATATATTTCAAAAACAGTGAAAGAAGTGGCCGTTCAAGAGGATAAGCCTATTTTGGTTTTATTTACTTCTCATGACGTTCTAAAGAGGACGTATACGCATCTGCATACAGTTATGATGAACCAGGGCAGGGAAGTGATGGCACAGGGCATCAGCGGTACAAGAGAAAAGCTGTTGAAACGTTTCTATCAAAGTAAAAACAGCATCTTGCTCGGTGCGGACAGTTTCTGGGAAGGAGTGGATCTTCCGGGAGATTCTCTTCAATTGCTGATTGTGACGCGTTTGCCGTTTGAAAATCCGAAACGTCCTTTAGTTAAAGCGGAATATGAGTTTTTGGAATCAAAAGGGGTGAACTCTTTCACTTCAGAAGCATTGCCTAAAGCAGCAATGAGATTAAGACAGGCTCTGGGGCGGTTAATTCGTTCTGAAAAAGACATCGGTGTGCTGCTTGTACTGGATCGCCGCCTGATTCAGACGAAATATGGGAAGAGAATACTGAAAGCTTTGCCGAAGCAGCTTCCGGTAAAGACGCTGTCCATGGAAGATACCTTGAAGGACATTCGAAATTTTTTTAAAGAAAGAGAATAATTTTCCTGTCAATTATCAAAATAATTTTGTTTTCTGCTATAATGAAAAACAGCAAGTTTTGAAAGGAAGAACCTGATTGTGGCATCTGAAGAATTAAAAGAGCAAAAACGAGTAATCATTCTGTTGGTATTGGTTGCAATCTTACTGACAGTCATTGTGATGCTCAGTATTTTCTATATTCGGGCGACGCACCCGATGGCTCAGGCAAAACGTGAGGCAGTGAAGATTGCTGAGGAATATACGGAACTTGAAACTGTTGATAACTTTTACTGGTTTAACCGCAAGGAAACTTATTTCACAGTAACAGGAAAAGATGCGTCAGGCAAAGAAATTATTGTAATTGTTCCTGAAAAGAGCGGGAATGTTACCGTCCTTAATCAGGAGGATGGAATCAGCGAAGATCAGGCAAAACAGATGGTCGCCCAAAGTTACAAAGAAGAAGAGATACAAAAAGCAAACCTTGGCTTGTTTGATGGAGAGGTAGTTTGGGAAATCGTCGCAAAGTCAGAGGAAGGACCGTTGAACTATTACCTGATTACATTTAAGGAAGGAAAAGAAGTCAACGTTATTCAAAATATCTAACGGTAAAATTAGAGTAGCGGGGCTTTTAAGATATAACAGTCAGAAAGAAAAATAAAAAAATGAGGAGTGGGCGAATGAGACTGTCAAAAAGGGTACAACAATTGGAGTCTTCAGTGACTTTAGCTGCATCTGCTAAGGCAAAAGCTCTTAAACAGCAGGGGAAAGATGTTCTAAATCTAAGTGTGGGGGAGCCGGATTTTGCCACACCTGAGAATATCCAGAAAGCAGCTGTTCAGGCGATTACCAATGGTAAAGCCGGTTATTATACAGCATCAGCAGGAATTCCTGAGTTGAGAGCTGCAGTTACAGAAAATATTCAGAAAAACTATGGTCTTTCTTATGAAGTGAAAAATGTGATTATTACTGACGGGGCTAAATTTTCCCTGTACCTTTTGTTTCAGGCACTGTTGGATGCTGGCGACGAGGTCATTATTCCAGTACCTTATTGGGTAAGCTATGGGGAGCAAGTAAAGCTGGCAGAAGGGACTCCTGTTTTCATCACTTGTCAGCAGGATGATAATTTTAAAGTGACTGTTACCCAATTGGAAACTGCACGGACAGATAAAACCAGAATCATGATCTTAAATTCTCCATCTAACCCTACAGGAGCAATCTATTCCAAAGAGGAGCTCCTTGACATTGGGAACTGGGCTGTTAAGCACAATATTTTTATTATCTCAGATGATATTTATGGCCGTTTAGTATATAACGGAAATATTTTTACTCCGATTGCCAGCATTTCAGAAGAAATTCGCCGACAAACGATTATTGTTAATGGCGTATCCAAGTCATATGCTATGACAGGCTGGCGGATTGGGTATACTGTTGCTGATGAGCAGCTGATTTCTGCGATGAATAAGATTGCATCACAATCAACCAGTAATCCGACAGCTGTCAGCCAGTATGCGGCAGTTGAAGCTTTACTGGGTGATCAAGATACAGTGGAAACGATGCGTCAGTCGTTTGAAGAACGTCTGAATATAATTTATCCTAAAGTTGCTGAACTGCCGGGCTTTAAATTAACTAAACCTCAAGGTGCCTTCTATCTGTTCCCTAATATTGAGGAGACATTGGCTCTTTGCGGCTGTGAAACGGCGACTGAATGGGTTGATGCTCTTCTTGAGGAGGAATATGTTGCACTTGTGACAGGAGAAGGCTTTGGGATGCCTGGATATGTTAGAATGAGTTATGCAGCAGATCTTGCTGCGTTAGAGCAGGCTGTCGCACGCATTGCAGCCTTTATTGAGAGAAAAAGCAACGCCAACAAATAGAAACGACTTAATTCGGGATAGGTAAAATTGAAGGAATGGGAGAGACAACGGTGGAACAAATTCAAATTATTGATTCAAAAAGCCATGTAGGAGAAACAGTTAAAATTGGTGCATGGGTAGCAAATAAACGGTCAAGCGGGAAAATTGCCTTTTTGCAGCTTCGGGACGGTACAGCATATTTTCAGGGAATTGTTGTAAAAAACGAGGTGGGTGAAGAGGTCTTTCAGCTTGCCAAAGGATTGAATCAGGAAACAGCGGTAGTAATCACCGGAGAAATCAGAGAAGATACGCGCTCGAAATTCGGTTATGAAATTGGCATCTCGGCAATTGAAGTTGTTGGCGAAAGTCATGAGTATCCAATTACACCAAAAGAACACGGAACGGATTTTCTGATGGATCATCGTCATCTGTGGCTGCGTTCTTCCAAACAGCATGCGATTATGCAGATTCGTAATGAGCTGATTCGTGCAACTTATGAATTCTTCAACTCAAACGGTTTTGTCAAAATTGATCCGCCAATTCTTACCGGCAGCGCGCCGGAAGGTACAACCGAGCTATTCCATACGAATTACTTTGATGAAGAGGCTTATTTATCACAGAGTGGACAGTTATACATGGAAGCAGCAGCGATGGCATTTGGAAAAGTTTTTTCTTTCGGGCCTACTTTTCGGGCTGAAAAATCGAAGACTCGTCGTCATTTGATTGAGTTTTGGATGATAGAGCCTGAGATGGCCTTCATGCATCAGGAGGAGAGCCTTGAAGTTCAGGAAAAATATGTTGCTTTTCTCGTACAAAGTGTGTTGGACAACTGTGAATATGCGCTGGATGTATTGGAAAGAGACAAAGAATTGCTGAAAAAATATACAAGTCTGCCTTTCCCTAGAATTACTTATGATGATGCAGTCGAGCTTTTGAAGAAAAATGGTTTCGAAGATATTGAATGGGGAGACGATTTCGGGTCACCGCATGAAACTTTTATTGCGAACTCATTTGAACAGCCTGTCTTTATTTTGAACTATCCAAAAGCAATTAAGCCTTTCTACATGAAACCTCATCCAACTAGAGATGATGTGGTTATCTGTGCAGATATGATTGCACCGGAAGGCTACGGAGAAATTATCGGCGGTTCAGAGAGAGCAACAGATTATGAATTTCTGCTGGAGCAGATTCGTCAGCATGGACTGGATGAAAAAGAGTATTCATGGTACCTTGATTTACGCCGATACGGCTCGGTTCCTCATGCCGGCTTTGGTTTAGGACTGGAACGAACAGTAACATGGATATCAGGAATAGAACATGTGCGTGAAGCTATCCCATTCCCACGGTTGTTGAACAGATTATATCCATAAACATTAATTTACAGAGTCTTGTCGGGTAGACGTTCTTTTCAGTCGTTTTAGCCGGCAGGGCTATTTATGTATATAGTTGAAAAACCTGAGAGAGCAGTCAAAAGCAAGTAAGCTGAAAGGATAGTATGTTGTTGGCAGTTAATGGTTGAGTAAAATGAAAACGAGTGCTAGAATTTTAAACAGGAGCGATTTAGATGCTCCGTTCCTTAGTGTAGTGAAAATTTGATCAGAAACAATAGTTACTTTGTATCATTTAAACCTGTTTTGAGTGATTAGATTAAAAAGGTTTATGACAGCAGAAATTAATCATCAGTCTCTTTTGTGATATTTCCTGTTGAATAAACAAGCAAAGGCGGAAGCCCTCTCAAATTTTTACAAATCAGTTAATAGTTTCTTGTATTTTAAAGATTTTGATTGTAAAAATGAAGGAAGCAGTTTAGAAAATAGTTTGTTTATGGTAGAATTAGCCGAAAGCAAAAATAAAGGAATGACGTAAATGGGAAACCCGGCACAGGTAACAAGAAGATATTCTCGATTTCCAGCTTTTGATGATGAAGTTGGCGTAAAGATAACCCCTGAAACAAAGCGCTATTTATTCAAAGACGAATCGTCTATGCTTCAAAGCAGTGATGGAAATACAACGATGTATGCAGAGATGGATGCAGCGACACAGAACAAGCCAAAAACAAATCCGTCCCAAGCTGCAGGCAGATCTGATTTGAAGCCAGCGCATACCAAAGAACAAATCGAGGAATTAAAAAAGCATAAGTTGAATCTTCCTGATTATACAATAAACCGCAGCAGAGCAGCGGAACGTCAGAAGAAACCAAACTTATTTGGAAACATGCATAAGAAGAGTAAGGAAAACTTTGAAACGGCTGCGTTCAATAAACGAACCACTACCAGAAAAGTCACTTCATTTGGCGAGCCGAAAAAACAGGATCAAACCTACTTTGTTCCTACCTATGTTCCTGCATCTGTTATTCCAGATCAGCCAGCAGAAGAAGCAATTATATCTGATCAAGAATTGCTGGCCGCCATGCGGAAAGAACCTAAATCCTATCTGCTGATGGATCATGAGGATACCCAGTTTAAAGAAAAAAAGGAAAATGATCCGTCTGTTCAGAAGTTTAATGTTCCAAAGGAAACACCGGAAATTCCGCTGACGCGACGCCAGTATCAGCAAATTCGTCCGAACATGAAGCGTTTTGATCTAAAAGGGGAAGAAAATTTGCCGCGTTCACGTTCAGAGCTGAAATCAGCTAAAGAACAGGCAAAGAATCAGACGGCGTATGGTCAAAAGGTTTCTGAAGCAGAACAGGAACAGAAAAAGGGGATACTTGATAAATCGTTAAGCGGCATTATTGAAGATTCCCATGCTGAAATGGAAAATACAAAATATTTCAGTTAAATACGATAGATGAAAAAAGCGTACGACCATCCAATGGTCTGCGCTTTTAATCTATCTGTCCCGCTGTCAGAAAAGGAACTTCCAATCCAGCTCTATTTATTTGTTAGAATATTACTGGTTATTGTGAATTATTTTTTAGTTGATTATTTTTCTGTTTTATATGATAATGAGAAACGTACAATTTTAGCATAATTTTAATAAATAAAAGTCAATTTACATATAGAGATTAAGAGAAGAGGATCATAATGGAAAATCGTGAAAATCAACTGTATCATTTTGTGGGAATTAAAGGCTCTGGAATGAGCTCTCTTGCCCTTGTTTTATTTGAAAAGGGATATAAGGTTCAAGGCTCTGATGTGGAGGAGTACTTCTTTACACAACGGGACTTGGAAAAAGCAGGAATTCCCCTGCTGGTATTTGATGCAGAGAATATCACAAAAGATATGACAGTAATTGCCGGAAATGCGTTTCCTGATTCACATGAAGAACTGGTGCGTGCAAAAGAGCTTGGAGCAGAAATTATTCGCTACCACGACTTTATTGGGAAATTCATCCAGCCTTATACAAGTATCGCTGTAACTGGCTCTCATGGTAAAACCGGTACAACAGGATTGCTTTCTCATATATTGAGCGGCATCAAGCCAACCAGCTACCTGATTGGCGACGGCACAGGTCATGGTGTTCCCGATGCAGAATTTTTTGCATTTGAAGCCTGCGAATATCGTCGGCACTTTTTAGCATACTCTCCTGACTATGTAATAATGACGAATATTGATTTTGATCATCCAGATTATTACAAGAGTATTGATGATGTATTTTCAGCATTTCAAAAAATGGCAAATCAGGTTAAAAAAGGAATTTTTGCGTATGGTGATGATAAGTATCTTCGTAAGCTTGAAGCGGATGTTCCTATCTATTACTATGGCATGAATGAAGAGGATGATATTCAGGCTAAAAATATTGAACGGACAACAACTGGTTCCGTTTTTGATGTTTACCATGGCAAGGAATTTGTCGGGCACTTTGATCTTCCTGCTTTTGGCGAGCATAACATTATGAATGCCTTGGGTGTGATTGCTGTTGCTTATTTTGAAGGTCTGAATATGGAAAAAGTTGCTGAAGAAATGCTGACTTTTAAAGGTGTGAAACGCCGCTTTACTGAAAAAAAGGTTGGAAAAGTTGTCATTGTGGATGATTATGCGCATCATCCAACTGAAATAAAAGCAACCATCGATGGTGCCCGTCAAAAATATCCGGATAGAGAAATTGTTGCTGTTTTTCAGCCTCATACCTTTACCAGGACCATTGCATTGATGGATGAATTTGCAGAAGCTCTGGATTTGGCTGATTATGTTTTCCTGTGTGACATCTTTGGCTCTGCCAGAGAAGAGCAGGGAAATGTTAAGATTGAAGATCTGGGTAATCGAATTAAAAAGGGCGGTCAGGTTATTCAGGAAGACAATGTCTCTCCATTGCTTGATTATGAAGAAGCAGTAGTTGTTTTCATGGGAGCCGGAGACGTACAAAAATTCGAACAAGCTTATGAAACACTTTTAAGCAATACAACTAGAAATGTACTGTAATTTTGAAATCTATGAATAAAGTCAATTTTAAACTGTAGAGAACTGTTCGTTTATCCGACGACTCTTTACAGTTTTTTTATTTTAGATTTCTAAAAGAGGGGCAGTAATAGTTTCAGAAGACGGGGATGATCATTATTGATTTCTGGAAACTTAGAAAGTATGCTGATTTAAAATACTTTTTTATGAGAATAAATAATTCGAAGGATTTCTATAAATTTTTGGTTTGTTTTATAGTATATAATTTTTTAATAAAAAAATCTGTTCAATAGAATTGAGCCTGCCTGCTATTATCTGGACTTTCATAATTTATATTTAGGACCTGACTGAAAATAATAGCAAAAAATCTTTGTACTATTTTCATGAAAATCATCATTATAAAGACTCGTTTATAAAATATATCGCCAGTCCTTCTTACCTAGTGTTAAGCTAGAAGGATGGTATGCAAAGCTCTGATGAAATAAATGAATAAACAGGTATGCCCCGTCTAAGAGATTGCTGGTATGCGTACGAGGATAAGTCTTATTTTTCCAACCATTGTCTGTAGAAAAATGAATATACTAAAATGAGCCAATTTCATTTAAGGGATATCTGTTGAAACTACATATACTATTCCACTAACGAACTTTCTACTACAAAAAAATTTGTATCTATAAGACTCACTAAACTACACTACACTTCGTTTCGATCTCATCAATTTCTAAATGGCAAAGCCACTAAGAATTGAAGGACTTCGTTTCGATCTCAACAATTTCTAAATGGCAGAGCCATTAAGAATTGAAGGACTTTGTTCGATTCTCCATACAAACGCGTCTACTTGGAAAAGCGTTATTATGTCTTGTATACCTCTGAGACATGCGACGAGCATTCAGAGAAGTGTAGGAGCAAGTTTTTATGCGACGAGCATTCGAAGAAGTGTAGGAGCAAGTTTTTATGCGACGAGCATTCGAAGAAGCGTAGGAGCAACTCTTTATTTCGCTTCTCGATAGTCTTAGACACGCTCCAGTCTTATAACAATAGCTGGGAAGTTTTTATACATCATTGGGCTTGTTTAAATCACCATTAGTTTTTCATTTGAAAAACTTAAAAATTCGTTGACGGCGTTTTCTTAATGGTGTATATTTGGCTTAATAAATGGATAGTTATTATTAAGTTAAGCTAGACCTAAACAATACCTGCAAAGGATAATGTTTAGGTCTTTTTCTATGTTCAGGTTTGGGTTACAAACAAATGGGGGTAGGTTGTTTTGAAAATTCTAAGAATTCTAAATAATAACGTTGTGATTGTTTTGAATGAGGATAATGAAGAAGTGATATTAACAGGAAATGGTTTAGGATTTCAAAAGAAGCTTGGTACTGAAGTGGACAACTCAAAAATTGAAAAAGTATTTGAGCTGAAAAATCAGGTGGAGACAGAACAAATTAAAAAATTATTCTCAGAAATACCTGAAGAAATAATAGATATTTCTTACAAAACAATTTCAAATGCTAAAAAAATTTTGAATAAAGAATTGAATGAAACATCATTTATTGCAATTGCCGATCACTTGCATTCATCTATCCAGCGCAGCAGGAAAAATATCCAAGTAAAGAATTTTCTGCTTTGGGATATTAAGCGCTTTTTCCCAGAGGAATTGGAGATTGCCAGAGAGACCATTCGAACAGTCAACTATCAGTTAAATGCAGAGCTAAGCGACGATGAAGCAGGGTTTTTAGCGTTGCATATTACAAATGCTGAAATTGACAGTAATCATGATGATGCAGTCAGTCTTACACAACTGATTGAAGAAATATTGACGGTCATAAAATATACCTTGCGTATTAATTTTGTTGAAAATGATATTTATTTTCAACGGTTTATTACACACTTAAAATTTTTTTCAGAACGTGTATTACGCGATAACCCAGTAGATCAGGAAGAAAATCAGATTGAGAATGAGCTGTTTTCTCTGGTCAGTAAACAATACCCGGAGGCTTTTGAAGCAACGAAGAAAGTTTCTGAATTGTTAAAAACCCGTCGTGATTATGATATTTCAAAGGATGAGCAAGTTTATATCACAATACATTTAGCCAGAATCATTGAAAAAAACTGTGACTGAGGAAGTAAATTCCTTAAGATAAAAAAGGAAGAAAGGAGCGCAGAATGACAGTATACCTGTGGAAAGGATCTGGATCGTGACATTGAGTTGGCGAGACCTCTGAATAAAAATAATAAACATAAATTTGGAGGAAAGAAAATGGGTAAATATGAGGAGTTAGCAAAAAATATCGTGTGAGAAGTTGGAGGCAAGGAAAACGTTAATTCATTAACAAACTGTATTACACGCCTTCGTTTTAAATTGAAAGATGAAAGTAAAGCAAATACAGAAGTATTGAAAAATATGGATGGGGTTGTTACTGTTATGCAGGCGGGCGGACAATACCAAGTAGTTATTGGGAATCACGTTCCGGATGTTCGTAAAGACGTAGACAGTGTTTTGGGCGTATTGGAGCCGGTAGTTGATGATGGACCTAAAGGGAACTTATTCGATCGATTTGTAGACATGATTTCAGGCATTTTTCAGCCAATTCTTGCACCATTATCTGCAGCAGGTATGCTGAAAGGTGTGAATGCAGTTTTGGCATTTGCTTTAGGTGCTGAGTTTTCAGCAAGCTCAACATACGCTGTTATTAATGCTATGGGAGACGGCTTGTTCCTGTTTCTACCGATCTTTATCGGATATACAGCAATGAAAAAATTTGGCGGTTCTCCATTCCTTGGAATGATGATCGCTTCAAGTTTAGTTTATACTGGCTTTATTGACGGTTCTGCAACAGCGACATTTGCTGAAAGCGGAGGTCTGAATTTCTTTGGAATTCCATTCTCGATCCCAGCTGCTGGTTACGGTTCAACCGTTATGCCGATCATTGCGTCAACAGCATTTGCTGCGCTGCTTGAGAAGCAGCTGAGGAAGATCATTCCAGATGTAGTAAAACTATTTCTGGTGCCATTCTTTACAGCATTAATCACAATCCCATTGACCTTCTTAATTATTGGACCGATCATGAACGTGGTTGCTGATGGCTTGGGAAATGGGCTGCTTGCTGTTCAAGATTTCAATCCAATTATTTTTGGAGCAATCCTTGGATTCTCTTGGCAGATTCTCGTAATGTTCGGTATGCACTGGGCACTGATTCCCTTTGTTATTATTGCCCTATCTCAAGGTGAACCAACTGCCCTGTTAACTGCATCAGGAAGTGTATCTTTTGCCCAGACAGGGGCTGTTCTTGCAGTAATGCTGAAAACAAAAAATGCAAAATTGAAGGAACTATCTATACCTGCTTTCATTTCAGGAATTTTCGGAGTAACTGAACCGGCAATTTATGGTATTACTTTACCGAAAAAGAAACCTTTCTGGGCTTCTTGTGCTGTCGGTGCTGTTACTGGAGCAATTGCAATGGGCTTGGGTATTCAAGCATATCAAATGGGTGGGCTTGGAATCTTTAGATATACCGGTCAAATTTGCAGTTTATAGTATGATTTTAGATGCAATTGCTGTTGCAGCTGGTTTTGCACTGGCTTGGGTATTAGGATTTAAAGATGATGAGCCTACGGCAGCTCTGTCAAAAGAAGAGGCAAAAAAGGCGGCTATCGGTCAAAAAAAGCAATTGGGTAAAGAAGAAGTTGATTCACCACTGGAAGGAAATGTTCTTCCTCTTTGTGAAGCTAGAGATGCTGCGTTCTCAGAAGGTATTATGGGGAAAGGTGTTGTGATTGAACCAACTGTTGGTGAGGTTGTTGCACCATTTGACGGAACAGTAATGACGCTGTTCCCTACAAAACATGCCATTGGTTTAATTTCAGACAATGGAACAGAGGTGCTGATTCACATAGGTATTGACACTGTGCAGCTTGAAGGAGAAGGATTTGAAGCGTTTGTTGAACAACATGCAAAAGTGAAAAAAGGTGATAAGCTGGTGACTTTTGATATTAAAGCGATTGAGGAAGCCGGTTACAGTACACAGGTACCAATTATAGTTACAAATACACCAGATTATGCGGATGTGATAGCATCTTCCAAATCATCAGTGAAAAAAGGCGAGGTACTGATTACTGCTGTCATCTCAAACTGATAAGCTAATACAGCAAACGATGAATTAACGACAGCGGTCGGAAAATTTTATCAGCAAAGTAGGCTGTGACAAAGCTTCCCCATACGTCGAGTCATCGCAGTAGCAAATGGTTCCTACGCTTCTTACGAATGCTCGGATCATACAAAGACTAGAGTACCGTTTATTCGGCTTTAGGGGTCTGGTCTCAGACATACTTATGTCACAGGCCCCTTCTGTTTTAAAAAATGATATTAATCAGCAAAGGAGATAAATGATGAGTTTTCCAAAAGATTTTTTATGGGGCGGTGCAACAGCTGCCAATCAATGTGAAGGGGCATGGAATGTAGACGGTAAAGGAGATTCCATCAGTGATCATAATAGAGCTGGAAGTCGTACTTCCGGCATACATCGTTCATTTGATCCGGTAATTGATACAGATAAATATTATTATCCAAGTCATACAGGGATCGATTTTTATCATCGGTACAAAGAGGATATTGCACTATTTGCAGAAATGGGTTATAAAGTTTATCGCATGTCAATCGCATGGACACGGATTTTCCCCAACGGCGATGAAGAGACACCAAATGAAGCAGGTTTACAATTTTATGATGATGTATTTGATGAGCTGGCAAAATATGGGATCGAACCACTTGTGACTATTTCGCATTTTGAGCTGCCCTTTCATTTAGGAAAAACATATGATGGTTTTCTGGATAAACGAACAATCGACTTTTATGAAAACTATGCGACCACTCTTTTTGAACGCTACAAAGACAAAGTGAAATACTGGCTGACTTTTAACGAGATTAACTTTGGAACAATGGAGCATGGAAAACGGATTAATGGTCTGTTCAATCGTGAGTATACGGAAACAGAACAGTATCAGGCACTGCATAATGTTTTTCTTGCTTCAGCACGTGCAGTAGTTGCCGGTCATAAGATTAATCCCGAGTTTAAAATTGGCTGCATGCTGGCATATATAACCATGTATCCAAAAACTTGTCGTCCGGAAGATGTTCTGAAAACACAGCAAATTAATGATAAATTCAATTACTTCTGCGGTGATGTTCAGGTTAAAGGGAAATATCCATATTTTATTAAGCGCTATTTTGAAAAAAATGACATTCAGATTGATATCACAAAAGAAGATGAAGAGCTGTTAGCCGCTGGAACGGTGGATTATTACACATTCAGCTATTATATGACGACTTGTGTGACTGATGATATTGACAATCGTGATGATAAAACGGGTGGAAATCTTTTCGGCGGAGTGTCTAACGAATATCTGGAAACAAGCGACTGGGGGTGGCAAATCGATCCTGTTGGATTGCGCTACACACTAAATCAGATTTATTCACGTTATGAAGTTCCGCTGATGGTCGTTGAAAATGGATTAGGTGCTTTTGATAGCGTTGAAACAGACGGTTCGATTAATGATGACTATCGTATTGATTACTTCAAGCGCCACATTATTGAAATGGAGAAAGCCATTGATGATGGGGTAGACTTAATCGGCTTCACTCCATGGGGCTGTATTGATGTTATCAGTGCTGGAACTGGTGAAATGAGCAAACGCTATGGCTTTATCTATGTAGACCGTGACGATGAAGGAAATGGCTCGCTGGAAAGAAGCAGAAAAAAATCTTTCTATTGGTACAAACAGGTCATTGAATCAAATGGTGAAAATCTTTTAAATGGCTGAGTTGAACAGGTTGTATTAGATTTTTTCAGTCATTAAAAAATGAATGCAGAAAAAGGTTTGGATGAGAGAAATTCCAAATCTTTTTTTGCTGAGAAAAAATGTTTAAAAATGTAAGCGAAAGGGATATCAAGCATTTTTCAGGAAGTGAAAAGAGGAAGAAAAATGGTTGTCCGAAACGCTTTTACAACTAAATGATGCATCTCCAAAATGCGGATTAGCGGTCTCCCACTATCTAAGTATGCACCCAAATGTGTTGCTTCCCGTTTCCCCCTACTTGCCTTTTGCAGTGTTTTTGGTACAATAATCTTATCATTAATGGAGGTGTACTAATTTGAACATCGGAAAACCGAGAAAATTAGGCAAAACCATCGAAGATATTGAGGAAGGTGATTCGTTGTCTTTGACGGAATCAATCGAAGACAAGGATCTGCTGCTTTATTTAGGCTTAACGAATGATGCAAACCCTCTTTATATCCAACATGATTATGCCAAACAAACTGAATATCAAAAGCCGATCGTACCATCGATCATGTTGATGGGCATCATAACAAGTGCCATTTCAAAGCATTTGCCTGGACCGGGCTCTCACGTCGTCAATTTTTCCATTAACTTTCTGGAACCAGTTTTTCACTATGAAACACTGACGTTTCAATTTGAAGTAATCAAAATTGACAAGATGAAAGATGTTGTTACAATCTCAATTGAGGCAGTTAACGAAGAGGAAAACAGAGTATTGGATGCTGTTGTATTAGTACAGCCGCCAAAACATGTAGATTTAGAGGAACCAGAAGAGAAAGAAGGGGTCAGAAATGAATCAGTTTGAAACAACGAAAATCCAAGATGGACTAAATAATTTTTATGCAAAAGTTTATGGCTTTTTGGCAATGGGAATCGGAATCAGTGCCATCATTTCTTACATTGTTTTAGAAGTTTATGCTTACCAAATTTTCACGATTTTTTATAAGTATCCACTTGCCTTTACGGGGATGTGGATTGTAGAGATTGCTTTGGTCCTCTTTTTGGCTGCCAAAGCACAGAAAAATCCAACATTGGCAATTGGCGGGTTCATTGTTTATTCAATGATTAACGGACTGACTCTCGCAGTTACTGTTGCAATGTATACTCCGGCAACAGTCGTTTCGGCTTTTGTCAGTGCGGCATCTACATTTGGCTGTATGGCTTTGGTCGGTGTGTTGACGAAGAAAGATCTGTCAGGAATGGGTAGAGCATTATATGCCGCATTGTTTGGAATTATTATCGCTGTTCTGTTGAATGCGTTCATTTTCCAAAGCAGCGGAATGGATTACGCAGTATCAATCATAATTGTGCTGGTCTTTTCCGGATTAACCGCATATGACAATCAGCGAATCCGCAATATCTACTTTGAAACAAATGGAACAGCTGGAAATGGGATTGCTGTATTTATGGCTTTACAGCTGTATCTTAATTTCATTAATTTGTTTTTGGCATTCCTGCGAATTTTTTCAAGAGACTAAATCAATATTTATGGGGTTGGGAAAGAATCTCCCAGCTCCTTTTTTAATGAATGAAGGAGGCGAAACGAAAAATGGAAGAGCTGAAAGAAGTAATCAAAAAAGAAGCTGGAAAACTGCCGGGTGCCAGTGTGTATTACCGGGAAAGCTGGGGATGTGATTATTTTGATATTGCCGGAAAGTTTTTTGCATTAATGGGTACAAACAAAGAAGGTGATGAAATCTTCACCTTTAAAGGTCTGCCAGAAGAAAATGAACTGTTAAGAGAACAGTATACGTTTGTGGTTCCGGGATACTATGCAAACAAAACACACTGGAACTCAATTATCCTTAAAGACAGCACATTTTCTGAGAAAGAGTATCTTGGATTAATGAAAAAATCCTACGAACTGACTGCAGCGAAATTGCCAAAGAAGGTAAGGGAAAATCTGGTCGAATAATTTTTATTAAACATAATTGATACAATTATAGAATCTGAGAAGGACTCTGATAGGCTCCTCTTAGATTTTTTTTATTTTCTTTAGTTATCCTTTCTATTTACGAACGTATGTTTTATAATAAGAGAGATTACGAGGTGATGGAAAGTGTTTGATTCAGAAAAGATTCCGATTCGTAAACTGGTTGAATTTATTTTGCGTAAAGGAAGCATAGATGCACGAAAGACCAGCAGTCATACCGCTCAGGAAGGAGCGCGTATTCATAGAAAGATACAAAAAGAAGCAGGGAAAAACTATCAAAAAGAAATAAAAATTTCGAAAGAGATTCGATTAAATAATACATCATATTTTGTAGAAGGGCGTATGGATGGTCTCTTTAAAAACGAAGAAGAAGAAATAGTAATAGACGAGATAAAAACTTCCGAAGCGGCTTTTGAAGATTTGTATGAAGAACAGCTTGATATGTATTGGAATCAGGTAAAGTGCTATGGTGCAATATACAGTCAGCAGGAGGAACTAACTGAGGTTGTCCTGCAGCTGACCTATTATCAAACAACAACTGAGGAAATAACGAAAACTCAAAAAATTTATACACAAACAGAGCTTGGCAAGTTTTTGGATATGCTCTTGGCTGAATATGAAAAGTGGTTGATTTTTAATGAAAACTGGCGGGTAATTCGGAATGAATCACTAAAAAATCTTTCTTTCCCTTATGGTGAATATCGCAAAGGCCAGCGTGAATTGGCTGTTGGTGTTTATAAGACCATTCTTAGTGAAAAGCGTTTATTTGTGGAAGCTCCCACAGGTACGGGTAAAACGATTTCCACACTTTTTCCCTCATTGAAAGCAATGGGAGAAAAGAAAGCAGAGAAGATTTTTTACTTAACGGCAAAAACAATTACTCGTCAGGTGGCGGAAGATGCAGTTGAAGGGATGAAACAAAAAGAACTGAAGATCAAAAGTATCACGATTACAGCGAAAGATAAAATTTGTTTTCTGTCAGAAAGAAACTGCACTCCCGAGCACTGTCCTTTTGCAGCTGGCTATTATGACCGCTTGAATGAAGGCTTATGGGATATTCTTCACAGTGAGGATCAGTTCACACGACCTATTATTGAAAAATATGCACAAAAACACCAGCTTTGTCCTTATGAGTTATCACTGGATATCAGTCTTTGGTGTGATTTAGTAATTTGTGATTATAATTATGTATTTGATCCAGTCGTTTATCTTCGCCGTTTTTTTGATGAGGGTGTAAAAAAAGAGTACGTTTTTCTGATTGATGAAGCACATAATCTAGTGAATCGGTCCAGAGAAATGTATTCAGCAGAGTTATCCAAATTTCAGGTGTCTGTGCTGAAGAAACTGTTAGGGAAGAAGCAGAAGTCTTTAACTCGTACAATTAATCAAGTTATCGATGAGCTTAATCAATTGGATGAATATTGTAAAAGTGAAGAAAAAGAGTTTATTTCCCAGCCGGCTCCGATTGACAGCCTGAACAAACAGCTTTTTCGACTGACGGAAAAAATTGGCGAATGGCTGCCGCAAAATCAGGAGCTGCCGGAATTAAATCAGGTGTTGGAAATCTATTTTTCCATGTTGAACTATTTGAAAATCAGCGAATTTTATGACGATCATTATTGTACGTATATTCAAAAGAAAAACCATACAATTATAATTAAGCAGTTCTGTCTTGATCCATCCTATCTTCTGGATCAAAAATTGAGTATGGCGCATACCGGAATTTTATTTTCAGCCAGCTTTACACCGCTGAGTTATTATAAAGAAATTCTGGGGGGAACAGATGAGAGTCTGACCTACAGGATTCCTAATCCGTTTCCGGAAGAAAATCAACTGCTGCTGATTGCCAATTATATTCGGACAACCTATAGAGAAAGACAAAACAGCTTGAATACGTTAATTCAAAGTCTAACGGCCATGATTCAGCAGAAGAAAGGAAATTATCTCTTTTTCTTTCCTTCTTATGCATACCTGGATATGGTTTATGACGCTTTTAATGAAAAGAACCCCGATATTAAGCTGCTGATTCAACAGACTGAAATGGAGGAAAAAGAAAGAGAACGATTCCTGGAACAATTTACAGAAAAACCGAAAGAAACGTTAATTGGTTTCTGTGTTTTGGGAGGCGTCTTCTCTGAAGGGATCGACTTAAAGGGAGACCGGCTGATCGGGACAGCTATTATCAGTGTTGGTCTGCCTCAAATTAATGAAGAGCAGGAGCTGATTAAGCATTATTTTGATGAACAGGGATTGGGCTTTCAGTATGCTTATCAAATTCCGGGGATGAACAAAGTATTACAGGCAGCTGGTCGTGTGATTCGAGATGCGGCAGATAGCGGAGTTGTCTTGCTGCTGGATCAGCGGTTTGCAAGTCCGGATTATCAGCGGCTGATGCCGCCTCATTGGTATCGTGCGCAGGTTCAACCAACGCTGGCTCATTTGGAAAGACAGATCGAACAGTTTTGGCAGCCAAAAGAGAAGTTTGAAAAAGGAGTAAAAGAATGAAACGGATACTTGCTTTACATACAGGAGGAACTATTTCGATGTCAAAAGATATTGGAGGAGGGGTCGTTTTAAATGAGAAAAATCCTTTGCTGAATCAAAACGAACTGTTTTCCGAAGAAATAGAATTGATTGTAGAAGAAATGTTCAACCTTCCTTCTCCGCAAATAACATTAAGTGAAATGTTCTTATTAAAAGAACGTATTCTTGATGCAATTGAAGAAGGGATTGACGGAGTGGTTATTACACATGGAACAGATACGTTGGAGGAGACTGCCTATTTTTTGGAATTGACTGTGCCCAAAAAAATATCTGTCGTCTTAACCGGTGCCATGCGATCCAGTAATGAAATTGGCAGCGACGGGCTGTACAATTTCATGAGTGCAGTATGGACGGCTGCTTCAGATGACTCCTTAGGAAAAGGAGTACTGGTTGTAATGAATGATGAAATCCATATGGCAAAGTATGTGACAAAAACGCATACAACAAATGTGGCAACATTTCGTACACCGACATTTGGACCTATTGGTATGCTGACGAAGGGAAAGACCTTTTATATAAAAGAAGTTATGCCGGAAGAGGTCTGTGATATTCAGAATATTGATGGAGAAGTATTTTTAGTGAAAGCTTACGCAGGGATGAACGGAGAGATTTTTAAACTGCTTAATACAGAAAGCCTCGCTGGACTGGTTATTGAAGCATTGGGAGCCGGCAACCTTCCGCCAGCTGTTCTGACAAATCTGCAAGTCATTCTGGATAGAGGAATACCGGTTGTTTTGGTTTCACGGTGTTCCAATGGCATTGCGGAAGATATCTATGCTTATGAAGGCGGCGGGGTCGAGCTGAAGAGACACGGAGTGATTTTTGCCAGAGGGTTAAATGGACAAAAAGCTCGAATTCGACTGATAGTGGGCTTGAACAGTGATAAGGACAGTAAAGGACTGCGCGCCTATTTGGAAGGAGAATAACAGGTATTTTTACTAAAAAGTGTTCGAAATTAAAAGCTTCGGACACTTTTTTGTATTCTGGGAAAAGTTGGAGATCAGAGAAATAAATGGATAAAACTCTTTTGTTGTTTAAGCTCTTTTTAAGTTCCTCTTGTTATTCTTACTTTACTAAAATAAAAGCAGGTGATCAGATAACAGCGATGATCGTTATTTCCAGTTACAGACCAAGAGAAAAGGTAGTTTCAGTTGTTTGACAGCTTGGTGAGCAGATGAATAGAAAAATTCTTCTTATTGAGGGCGATGATTCTCCAGCTTTGTGTTTTAATGGAGACCATTAATCAAATGTCTGGAAAAGGCTCTAGTAAATGCTCTGTCAGTGATAGTATCTATTTTAGCCAGTAGGAAAGGATAGCCCAGAAAAAAATACTCTTCTTCTATACAGGTATTGGCTTATTTTTCAAAAAATTTATCATTATTACGGATAGGGTGCTGTATTCTCAGCGTTAAAGTATGCTGGGGGTGGCTGCAATTGCTACTTTTTTTAGCAGGCTGGTGGAAAGAGAGTACAGGCTCTTTTGGTCTGGTCCTTAATCTGATGAATTCAGCACTGACTGCTTTCACAACTAGCTTGATTCTAACGGAAATCGTTGAAATTGCAGGAACGGTTTCTCTCTATGTCTTTACTTTTTTTAATTCTACTGCTTTTTTCCTCTTTGCTGGTGTTGATTCCTTTTGTAAAATGAGGTGATTGAATGTGGCTCTTTTTGATTATTTTATTTACTGCAGTGCTGGGATTAATCTGGTCGATCATCCCTAAAGAATAGAGAGTATTTTAAAGGAGTTATAGCAGAAGATTTATTTGGGGTGATACTGGAACAAGAAGCTGCCTTGTAATGCAATAGATGTTTCAAATAGAATTCAGAACCTGTCTGAGGACTTTCGTGTGTCGCCCAAATTAAAACTAAGTTATACTTCTAATTCAAGAAACGTGGCGCATGTCCAGCAGTTGCGACTACTGGATGTGCGCCAATATAAATCAACAGCGGTTGTCGTTCGTCCAGCATTCTGCTGGATCAAAGGGGAGCAGACTCCGTTTAAAGCTTGAATGTCTGCACCTTCAAAGGATGTCGTCTGCATACCATTCTGCTAGCTGTTCCTGCAACAGTAGAAAAGCCTTGTATTTACAAGTCTCACTACATTACACTACACTTCGTTTCGATTTCAACAATTTCTAAATGGCAGAGCCACTAGGAATTGAAGGACCTTGTTTGATTATTGATGCAAACGCGTGTACTTGGAAAAGCGTTGGCAGCTGCCTACAAAAAAAGTGTTAGAAAAAATTTATTAAACTGACTGTAAAAAACAGCCTCAGGAAAACGCTGTTTTTGTTTTCATGAGGCTGTTTGATATTATCGATAGTTTGTAAATTGCAGTTCCAGCGGCAGATCCAGTTTTCTCAGCAATGTAATAACTTGTTGAAGGTCATCACGGCTTTTCCCTGTCACCCGAATTTTATCTTCCTGATACTGAGACTTAACTTTCAATCCGGATTTTTTTATTTCATTGTTAATCTTTTTTCCATTTTCTTTATCGATCCCGCTGATCAGCTCGCCATATTGACGTGCTGTTCCGCCAAGAGATTTTTCACTATCAGAAAACTGAATGTTTTTGATAGGTACTTCCCGTTTCACTAATTTGCTGAACAATACATCTTTTACTTGTTCAACCTTATAGTCATCATCAGCAACAACGACCAGCCGCCCATTTTCAAGTTTAATATCAACGAGTGAATCTTTAAAATCAAAGCGATTTTTAATTTCTTTCAATGCGATTTGCATTGCATTTTTAACTTCTTCCATATTCATTTCAGAAACTACATCAAAACTTGCATCCTTTGCTGCCATTTTGTAACCCCCTGTATACTGTTGTTTTACTAATAGTATCAATGATGGCAGGAACAGACAAGAGCTTATCCGAAAAATCAGAGAGAAATCCTTTTTTTTCTTCCCATAACCTGTTATTCTTTATCAGAGAAATTATTTTCCGGAAGGTTTGGCTGGAAACATAGAGACCTTTGAAATGACAGAGTTTAGCTTATTCAGTATGCGCAATTTTGTTCTTAAGAATAAAAAACAGCTAATCTGGTTAAGATGAATATAAAATAATTGAAAGTAAAGGAGTAGAGTAGATGGGAAACGTTCTTGCTTCACGAAAGAAATCAGAATTTATGAAAAGAGTTATAGTCATTTTCCTAACCGGGCTGACAGGAGCAATGGGCTTGAATTTGTTTTTGATTCCTGCAAAAGTTTTTTCAGCTGGAATGAACGGAATTGCTCAAATTTTAGCGACACTGCTATACAGTAATTTTTCAGTCACCATAGATACAGGTATTTTTATTTTACTTCTCAATCTGCCAATTTTTATTTTAGGCTTTTGGAAGCTTGGAAAGGAAGCGACAATTTTCAGCTTTGTGAATGTTGCCTGCATTTCATTGCTTACAATGGTTGTACCTGTATATACAGTAACAGACAATCCGCTAATGAATGCAATTGTGGGCGGAGTTCTGCTTGGAATCGGTGCAGGCTTTTCATTGAAAATGGGTTTTACCACTGGCGGGATGGATGTTGTTTCTCTGGTTTTGTCTAAAACAACAGGGAGAACAGTCGGCAACTATATTTTTGCTTTAAACAGTATCATTGTCGCTATAGCCGGATTTCTGTTTAACTGGGAGAGTGCGCTTTATACGATCATTTCCATTTACTGCATGACCCAAGTGATTGATACGCTGCATACCAGTCACCAAAAAGTAACAGCAATGATTGTCACGACAAACCCTGATTCTGTTATTCAGGGGATTGCAGAACAAATTGCCAGAGGGATGACCTTGCTGCCATCAATAGGAGGGTATTCAAAAGCTGAAGGAAAGATGATTATGATGGTCATCACACGCTATGAACTATATGAATTGGAACAGGTAGTGCAGATGTATGATGAAAATGCATTTGTGAATATAGTTCCGACCCAGACAGTACTGGGGCGTTTTGCCAATGAAGAGGAACAAAGAGCATTTAAATCAACCGGAAACTTTCCTGAATTGAAAAAGCATCGGATCAAATAAAATTGTTATTAGCGGCAGCTGAAAATTTATCAAAAGCATCAAAAAAGCGTAACTGAACAGTTCTTCATAGATCGTTTGAAAATAAAATTATTGTATGGAAAGGCCTATTTCTTCAACCTATCCTGCAGAGCACGACTTAAAGTTTTATACGATCAAAAACTGAACAAGCTGTAATAGTTTAGAGGGGATTGATTGGTGTGAAGAAACCGGAGAATTTACGTCGGAGCATTTCCCATACAGACTACTTTGTGAAAGCCTGTATAAAATTTTCTGAAAGAGGTAATTTTAGTAGAAAAGTACCAAAAATAGTGATAAAATGAATCTGTTGGTTAAGGATAGCCTTAACAAATATGGTTTTTAAACTTAGGAGGAATTTTTTATGCCATTAGTATCAGGAACAGAATTTCTTAAAGCAGCACGTAAAAGCGGCTACGGTGTTGGAGGATTCAACACAAATAACTTGGAATGGACAAAAGCGATTCTTGAAGCTGCTGAAGCTAAAAAAGCACCAGTATTAATCCAGACTTCTATGGGAGCTGCAAAATACATGGGCGGTTATCAAGTATGTTACGACCTAGTAAAAGATTTAGTTGATTCAATGGGTATTACTGTACCTGTAGCACTTCACTTAGACCACGGTGAATATGAAGATGCACTGGAATGTATCGAAGTCGGCTATACTTCAGTTATGTTTGACGGATCTCATCTTCCATTTGAGGAAAACATCGAAAAAGCAAAAGACGTTGTAGCGAAAGCTCATGCTAAAGGCGTTTCTGTAGAATGTGAAGTTGGTTCTATCGGCGGAGAAGAAGACGGGATCATTGGTTCCGGCGAATTAGCTGATATAGAAGAATGTAAACAAATGGTTGCAACCGGCATTGACTACCTGGCTTGCGGAATTGGCAATATTCACGGTGCTTATCCAGACAACTGGTCTGGTCTGGCTTTTGATCACCTGCAAGCTATTGCGGACGCTGTTGGCGACATTCCATTAGTATTGCATGGAGGATCTGGTATTCCTTTAGATCAAATTCAAAAAGCCATTTCAATGGGTGTTTCTAAAATTAATGTAAATACAGAAGCACAAGAAGTATTTGCTGCTGCGACGCGTAAATATATTGAAGAAGGCAAAGACCTTGAAGGTAAAGGCTTTGACCCTCGTAAATTATTGGCACCTGGTACAAAAGCAATTACTGAACTGGTTGAACAACGTATTGAATGGTTCGGTTCTGACAACAAAGCATAATTCCTGATTCTAAGGAGCAATAAAAAACTGTCCAAGTGAAATAAGCTGGGACAGTTTTTTTAATTAACATTAAAAATTTTGGGAATGATGCTCAAAGAAAAACAGCAGCAGAATCAATATAGAGTTCAGATTTGTTGATGGAGATTTTTAAGCTCAATTGGCAGCTGTTTTGTTATTCTTGAAAAGATTTCTTTTTTATTGAAGTGTCTTGTGTTAGAATAGTTTGGGTATATTAAAAAATAGCTCAGTTTCTGACATAGTTAGGTGAGATAAATAGATGAAAAAAATAGTAATTAATGGTAATCGACCTTTAAAAGGTGAAGTCTGGGTAAGCGGCGCAAAGAATAGTGCAGTAGCTTTAATTCCAGCAGCAATTTTGGCTGATTCACCTGTTACTTTAGACGGCGTGCCGGATATTCAAGATGTTCATTCGCTGATTGAGATTCTTGAAATCATGGGTGCCAAAACGACATTTAAAGACAATACGCTGGTGATTGATCCAACTGAGATTGTTTCAGTCCCAATGCCTACAGGCAAAATAAACAGCTTGCGGGCTTCCTATTATTTTATGGGATCTCTATTGGGAAAATTTGGTGAAGGAGTCGTTGGTCTTCCGGGAGGCTGCTATTTAGGTCCTCGTCCAATCGATCTTCATGTGAAAGGCTTTGAAGCATTAGGTGCGGCAGTTACCAATGAACATGGTGCGATGTATTTACGTACAGATGAGGAGCTTACCGGAACCAGAATTTTTATGGATATGGTTTCTATCGGAGCAACTATTAATGTTATGCTGGCTGCGGTCAAAGCAAAAGGTAAAACAATCATTGAAAATGCTGCACGAGAGCCTGAAATTATTGATGTAGCAACATTGTTGAATAACATGGGTGCTGAAATCCGTGGAGCCGGCACAGACATCATTCGAATTGAAGGGGTAGAGGAATTGCATGGCTGCCGCCATTCCATTATTCCAGATCGGATTGAAGCCGGGACGTACTTGTCTATTGCAGCAGCAATGGGGCAGGGAGTAAAAGTTCGAAATGTGATCTATGAACATTTGGAGAGTTTTATCGCCAAACTTCAGGAGATGGGCGTCAAAATGACTATCGAAGAAGATATGATAGAGGTACATCCTTCTGATGACTTAAAAATGATTAATGTAAAAACGTATCCTTATCCAGGATTTGCAACGGATTTACAACAGCCTCTGACACCGCTTCTGTTAAAAGCACATGGAACCGGTCAGGTAGTGGACACAATCTATTCTCAACGAACCAAGCATATTCCTGAACTTGCAAGAATGGGCGCTAATGCTTCTGTTGAAGGCAATATGATTCTTTTAAACGGACCTGCAAAGCTTCATGGTGCGGAAGTTACTGCATCTGATTTGAGAGCAGGCGCATGCCTGGTCGCAGCAGGACTGATGGCTGAAGGAACCACAACAATTTATAATGTTGAATATATTTTACGCGGTTATGATCACATTATTGAAAAACTGACAGGTCTTGGTGCAGATATTCAGATGATAGAAACGGAAAAAGAATTTGAGGTGAGTCAATGAGTGACTATTTGACGATGGCGGAACTGGAAAACAGTACGCTGAAGGATATTTACGCTTATGCAAAAGAGTTTAAAATTCCTTACTACAGTCAGATGAATAAAAAAGAGCTTTCTTTGGCAGTAATTCGTGCTCAAGCTGAGAAGCAGGGTTTCTTCTTTATGGAAGGGATTCTAGATATTGTTTCTCAGGATGGCTATGGTTTTTTGCGTCCAATCAATTATGGACCAAGTGCAGAAGATATTTATATTTCTTCCTCCCAAATTCGGCGATTCGGTCTGAGGAATGGAGATAAGGTTGCAGGTAAAGCTCGCCCGCCTAAAGAATCAGAACGTTATTACGGGTTGATGCACGTAGAGAGTGTGAATGGCAAAGATCCGGAAGAAGCAAAGCAGCGTCCGCATTTTCCTGCACTGACACCTTTATATCCGGAAAAGCAAATTCAGCTTGAAACAACACCGGGAAGAGTTTCTACTCGAATGATTGATATTTTTTCTCCAGTCGGCTTTGGTCAGCGAGGGCTGATCGTTGCTCCTCCAAAAGCAGGTAAAACTAGTGTTCTGAAGGAGATTGCCAATGGAATTACAGAAAATCATCCGGAAGTGGAATTGATCCTTCTATTAATTGACGAACGTCCGGAAGAAGTGACTGATCTGGAACGCAGTGTCAAAGGAGATGTTGTTTCCTCTACATTTGACCAGCAGCCCCAAAATCATACACGAGTAACCGAACTGGTGTTGGATCGAGCAATGCGTCTGGTTGAGGATAAACGGGATGTAGTGATTTTGATGGATAGTATCACTCGTCTTGCCAGAGCTTATAATCTGGTTATTCCACCAAGCGGCCGCACATTAAGCGGGGGAATTGATCCTGCTGCTTTTTATAAACCAAAACGATTCTTTGGAGCTGCCAGAAATATTGAAGAGGGCGGCAGTCTGACAATTTTGGCAACAGCTCTGGTTGATACCGGAAGCCGAATGGATGATATGATTTATGAAGAATTTAAAGGAACTGGAAATATGGAACTTCATCTTTCAAGAGATCTTGCAGAGCGGCGTATTTTCCCTGCGATCGATATTAAGAAATCAGGAACCAGAAAAGAAGAGCTGCTGATGAACAGCAAACACCTTGAAGAGATTTGGAAGCTTAGAAATAACATGACTGGGGACTCGCTTGATTATACAGAGCAGTTTATCAAGTTTTTGAAAAGAACAAAGAGTAATACTGAGTTTTTTGAAGCATTTCATGATGTTTCGTTCAGTAAACCAGGTCCAAAAAGAAATTTGAAAAGATGATTGCAACCAAAATTGAAACGTGCTATTATTGTACTGTTGTATTTTGACAAAATAAACTCTGATTCAGCAAATGGCTCAGGGCGAAGGAGCGAAAAAGATTATGAAACAAGAGATTCATCCAGATTATCATCCAGTAGTTTTCATGGATTCAACAACAGGTTTTAAATTTTTGTCAGGTTCTACAAAAGCCTCTCAAGAAACAGTTGAATGGGAAGATGGCAACACATATCCATTGATTCGTGTGGAAATCACATCTGATTCTCATCCATTCTATACTGGACGTCAAAAATTCACTCAAGCGGATGGACGTGTGGACCGTTTCAACAAGAAATACGGTCTCAAAGACGCAAACGCTGGAGAATAATAAAAACGTTATTATGCCAATGTTTAGCAGAATTCTTTATAAGAAGAATTCTGCTTTTTTGGTTTGCCTAGCATGGCAAGCTTTAATGGGGGCAAGTCCACAGCATGTCCGAGTAGTGGGAAAAGCCTGGCTGAGGACAAGGGGGTCTATGGTGATACAGGATCAGAAGGAAGTCTAAAGCAAATCTCCAGTTTGACAAATAGATGGAAAGGAAGAGGTTGCACCTTAACCGGGCAGGTCTCATGTATTTGCCCCAAACTCTTTTAGTGATAAATAACTGAACGTGAGAAGTCAGCCCAATTTTTTTTACCTGTGATTACTTGGTATATAGAAAGACTGTGACGAATAATCGCATAAGTAGAAGCCATAGTAATGAAGAGGGGCGGTGAAAGTTAATATAAGCGAAGGGGTGAATGAATTTATTGTTAGAAAAATCTCAAGTAGAGAGGAGAAAACGCTAACAAAAAATGTGGAATTAGATACCGAATCTACAAAAAAATAACATAATGTATGTAGGAAAGCTAATGGTTCAGATGTTAGAGCAGAAAAATCTGAAGGAAGCAATAAAGTGGAGCAAAGGAGCTGTTGGTGTGGATGAATAGGATTGATTGCAATAGTGAAAAATCACAAAATCAACAGACCCAAAGTTTAAGTTATTAGGAGTTGTTTTTTTTTACCCCGTAAAGCAGGAGTCATCAAGCGAGACCTCACCAGCTTTCCATACAACAATTAAAGTACAAACTGAAACGCCTGACAAAGAGGAGTTGGGGAAGAAGTACAAGGAATCTATCATTTGAATGAAAAGATTATTTGAATTTACCCATTAGTCGCTAAAAATCCTATTATATCAGTAGTTACGGCAGCTGTTTTCTAAACAAATGAAATACACTTCGAAATACTGTTAGTTCAATGATTTTCTGTATTCGTTTCTAAAATTTGAGGTAAATTCAAAAAAAGTTTATTATCGAAATCAGCCTTTACTTGGGTTATAATAATTAGAAAGAGTTTGCTTCTTAGTATTTTAGTGAGAACAATTCTTTTTTATTTATAAACTGTTGTAGTGTATAAGGTTAGGTTGGTTCCTTGGTCAGCTGCAGCAAATTAAAGGAGCAATTTTATGGAATATGTTGAACTGGATTTTAGTTATTACAAGCGAACAATGGAAGGAATGTATCGCAGCTATTATTTGAAGCGGATCATTTTGATGGCTGTTCCTTTGCCGATCTTAAGTATTTACACGTTTTTCTATCCAGATAGTTTGGTAGTTAATCTCTTACTCATTCTTCTGTTTGGTGCTGGATTCTTTTTCTTTATCAAACAACGACTAGCTTTCAATCAGCTCTATGAGCAATTTTTGTTAGAAAATCAGGCGAACGTTCAAATTAAAAAAATTGAAGAAGATGAATTTACATATAATATCTTAGTGAATGATAGCGAAAAAATTAGAATTAACAAACAGGGCTCCCGCAATCTTCCTTCAAATAACAGAGATTTGACGTTATTAGTTGGTTTTACAAAAACGTTATTCACCAAACAGCCGTTTCAAGTGTTATATTACAATATGCTTGAATTGACCTATAGCACGGACTATCGACTTAAAATGAATAAAGTTTCCCGGGTTCCTCGTTTCCTGCGTCCATTTATGTGGAGAAATATTAAAGCAAGCTCTACGAATTTACTACGTCTTATTTTGGTAAACCTCTTTACAGTGTATATTTTATTTCGACTTGTTACGTACTTGATTGATATTTTAAGAAGATTCTTTTAAGTTTAATCAGATATATTTCAGGTCAGCAATACTATTTAAAGTATGCACTTTTTTTGTTTCAACATAGATTGAAAGCAGTTTAAGAATCATCGGACAAAAGATAAGGGAAAACACGTATGAAACAAAAAAGAAACCTGGAAGCGGTGCATCAACTATTGGAAGCTTGTATTCGTCAAATTGAATGTTCTGGAGATTTAGGATGGTTGACACTGTCAGTACAGGTTGGAATAACAAAAACAGCATACTTTCTGAAAAAGCTGAAGAACAGTTTAAAGAAGTGTTGAAAAAGGTTCAAAGAAATCTGGAGGTCCCTGAGATGGCTGTTCGGGATGTGACGGAATTGGTTATTTACCTTGTGGAACCTATTGATTTCGATGAACGAACGCAATGCTTAATGGGTTTTTAGATGGGGCAGAAAGCTGGTTGACGTTGTTATATGTAAAAGGGCTGTCTTCTCCTCAAATGAAGAATGAGATTGATGTGCGGATGTGTAAGGAAAGCAACAGAGATTAGAACGTGAAGAAAGAAAAAGAAGCTGTAAAGCAAGCAGCTCCAAGACAGTTTTGTCGGGAAGCGATTGCTTTACAGCTTCTTTTTAGAATCAAGTTAATTTAAATTCAAGTATTTTTCCAGATAATCAGCCAAACCGTCTTCATCATTTGTTTTATCGGTTATATCATTGGAAACTTCTTTGATTCTGTCAGCGGCATTATTCATGGCAACGCCCCACCCGGCATATTCGATCATTTCTTCATCATTATGCTCATCACCAAACGCAATAACATCTTTTTGCTGAATGCTCAGAAAATCTGCTACTTCAGCCACGCCTTTTGCTTTTTGGATTCCTTTCGCCACAATTTCAAGAATAGGCATGGCGCCGCCCCATGTACGAATATCCAGAATTTTTCCATATTCCTTTGTTAAGACTTCAGAAACCTGATCAACACGATCCTTTGCCGGACAGATCATCAATGAAGTAGGGTTAGTTGTCATATTTTGAACGGTCAGCAGATTTTTTTCATTTGGTTCAGCTGCAAAAAAAGCAGAGTCAAAATAATCAAAGCTGTCAATAAAGAAGGTTTCTTTATTCTCAGCGGCAACAAAATCAAGATTCAGTGCACTCTTCTGAGAGAGGATATCAAAAACAATATCACGATGGACACTGGAAGCCCGCTCTCTATCCCATACTTTATCTGGTATATGAACGAGTCCGCCGTTAAAGTTAACCATGGGAGTATCTAAATTGAGCTGCTGATAAAATTGATGGCTCAAGCGATAGGGACGACCTGTAGCAATACTGACATAGTGACCTTGGGCAATCGCTTTTTTTAATATATGTTCTGTCTTGTTACTGATCAGAGATTGAGCGTTAAGTGTTGTTCCATCTAAATCGATGGCGATTAATTTCTTCAAAAAAGTTCCTCCTTGGACAATTTTCTTTTTCTTAGTCTAGCATATAGAGATAAAATGGCAAGGCTTTAAAGAGAAAAAAGGAATACCTTTAAAAGTTCTCGAATAAATCTGCCATCATTCATGAAAAGGATTCTCCTCGTTTTGTTCTGGAAGAATTGTAAATTGTTATTGACACTTATTTGAATAATTGATAATCTGAAGGGTGAGAATTAATAAGGAGGAACAATAAATGACAAAGGGAAATAGGGGCTTGTGCCTGTTGCTTGCTGCTGTTGCAGCAACTGGAACAGGAGGCTTCTTGTTTAACGGTAATCAAGTATCTGCTGTAGAAAATCAGACAGCTGAAATAACAGAAAAAATTCCGGTTCAGCTTTTGGGCATCAATGATTTTCATGGGGCGTTAAGTACAACAGGTTCATACTATGATGATGCCGGGAATAAAGTCAGCAACGCAGGAACTGCAGCTCTTTTGGCTAGTTACCTGAATCAGGCAGAAAGCACATTTGCCCAAGCAAATTCGGGAGCTCAGACATTGCGAGTACAATCTGGGGATATGGTAGGTGCAAGTCCTGCAAATTCCGGGTTGCTTCAGGATGAGCCGACCATCAAAGTACTGAATGAAATGAATTTCACCATAGGAACGCTTGGAAATCATGAATTTGATGAAGGCTTGGCGGAATTTGACCGTATTATGAAAGGAATGAATCCCAAAGAAGACCCATATGGAATTTTGAGCAGCTATTCACGGGAAGCATCCAAAACAGAAATAGTCGTTGGAAATGTTGTCAAAAAAGATACGGAGGATATTCCGTTTAACTGGCAGCCCTATACAGTAAAGGAAATTGGAACAAGCGAGAAAGTCAAGATTGGTTTTATTGGTGTCGTAACAACTGAGATTCCTAATCTGGTCTTAAAAGAACACTATCAGGAATATGATTTTCTTGATGAAGCAGAAACAATCGCCTATTATGCGAGTGAGCTAAAAGAAAAAGGCGTCAATGCCATTGTTGTACTGGCTCATGTTCCATCAACCAGCAAAGAAGGAACCGTTTCAGGTGAAGCGGCAAATATCATGAAAAAAGTAAATGAACTTTATCCTGAAAATAGTGTGGATGTCTTTTTAGCCGGTCATAATCATGTCTATACAAATGGGCTGATTGGAGATACACGTGTAGTCCAATCAACTTCACAAGGGAAAGGATATGCTGATATTCAGGGAGTTATCGATGTGAAAGCTCAAGACTTTGAAGCAGCTCCATCTGCAGAAATTGTTCCGGTTTCACCGGAAGGAGATAATGCTCCAAAACCTGACGAAAAAGTAGCCGCAATTGTTGCAGATGCAGACCGTCGTGTTTCCGAAGTAACAAGCAGAAAAATTGGAACAGCCAAAACTGCGGAAGCGATTACCAGAGAGGTTAATGAATATAAAGAATCTCCGCTTGGAAATCTGATTACAGATGGTCAGCTGGCTATGGCCAAAACCAATGGAATTGACGTTGATTTTGCCATGACAAACAATGGCGGAATTCGTGCTGACCTTGCAGTTGGATCAAATGGGGAAATCACTTGGGGAGCTGCTCAAGCGGTTCAGCCATTTGGAAATATTATGCAGATTGTTGAAATGACCGGCAGTCAAATTGAACAGGTTTTAAATGAGCAGTATGACGAAGAGGAAAAATACTTCCTTCAAATCTCCGGCTTATCGTATACCTTTGTAAAAAATGAAAATGCGGAACAGCCGTATAAAGTTTGGCAGATGAAGGATTCAGCAGGGAAATTAATTGAAAAAGATCAGACTTACCGTGTCGTAATTAATGATTTCCTTCTTGGCGGCGGGGACGGGTTTGCCGGCTTTACTCAGGCTAAATTGGTAGATGCAATGCAGCCGGATACAGAAACCTTTATCGGCTATATTGAATCAAAAGAAGCAGCAGGGGAACAAATCACAGCGGCTATCGAATCACGCAAACAGTTGATTGAGGAACCGGCAGTTACACCGGAAAACAGAGAAGCATTTATTCGTCAGGCGACATTCTTTGATCCTTTGCATGAAAAAGATCAATACCTTCAAGGTGTAACATTACCGAATGCAATGATTGTTCTGTTCAACGGGGTGCTTCCAAAGGACAGAACTATACTGCCTGAGGGTGACATAACAGCTAAAGCGGATAATGAAGGTCGTATTAAGATTGATATTTCGACGTTAAATCTTAAAGATAATGATGTTATTACAGCAGTTGTCGTTATTGAAGAGCTATATAGTGCTGTATTTCCGTTGGATGTTTTGAGAGGAACAATTCAGACTACGGACTCCTTAAGTACTGTAGACACTGTTGAATCTGACGCGACAAAAACCAGCAGCGAAGGAACGGAAGCCGATGGATCTCTGCCGAACACTGGTGAAACAATTACGAGTGTTGGAATGATTTCAGGAGCTGTATTGTTGACTGGCAGCGCATTATATATTTTGAGAAAAAGAAGCAACGTATAATAACTGATGGGAATAAATTAAATTTCAAGGGGATGTGACAAAACTAGGTCGCATCCCCTAAAAACCGAATAAATAGTGTTCCAGAAGCAAATGGCTCTTTTGTACATTAGGTTGCTCGTCACACGGAAAAGCTTTATCAAAACATCTTTTTAATTTATTTTCCTATCCTCTCTATCTGTTCAAAATGTTATAAAAATGAAATCGACATAATTGAAAACGTTTAAAAAACGAACGATCCGAAGTTTTTTTGTGTTTATAGTTAACATTTAATTGAAAACATATTAATTATCTCCTATACTTTAGAAGTATTTGTTAGGAATTACAGTTTGCATTTATTTTATTTTTCTTAACAGACAGATGAATTATTTTGAAGAGGAGATAGAAAGTTCATGGATAAGTTTTTTAAATTGAAAGAGAATAAGGCGACTGTTCCAACAGAAGTCGTCGCAGGGGTAACAACATTTTTCGCAATGAGTTATATTTTATTTGTAAATCCATCGATTTTAGCACAAACAGGGATGCCGTTTCAGGCAGTATTTCTAGCAACCATTGTTGCTTCAGTTATTGGAACTTTAATTATGGGACTGTTTGCTAATGTCCCTTATGCGCAGGCACCTGGTATGGGCTTAAATGCGTTCTTTACATTTACGGTCGTTTTTGGTCTGGGTTATACTTGGCAGCAGGCTTTGGCGATGGTTTTTATTTGTGGTCTTATTAATATTTTAATTACAGTAACTAAAATTCGTAAACTGATTATTCGTGCAATTCCAGAAAGTCTGCAGCACGCAATTGGCGGCGGGATTGGGATTTTTGTTGCTTATGTAGGGATAAAAAATGCTGGTTTACTGGATTTCACTGTTCAGGCAGAACCTGTAAACGGTGGTGTAAATGGAAACAGTATCGTTCCGGCGTTGGGAAACTTTAACAATCCAGAGATTATACTTGCTGTGCTTGGGCTGGTTATTTCAACTATATTGGTTGTGATGAATGTTCGCGGGGCAATTTTATGGGGGATTATTGTAACGACAATTTTAGCTATTCCTATGGGCGTTGTGGATATTTCTGCTATTGACTGGCAGGGAAACTCATTGGGAAGTTCTATCTCTGATCTGGGAACTACGTTTGGCGCCGCATTCGGACCAGATGGCATGCAGTCGCTGTTTTCAGATTCCTCAAAGATTCCTCAAGTGCTGATGACAGTTATCGCATTTAGTTTATCTGATACGTTTGATACGATTGGAACATTCATTGGAACCGGCCGCCGTACAGGAATCTTTTCTAAAGAAGATGAAATTGCTTTGGAAGAGAGCAAAGGACTTATAACAAAAATGGATAAAGCATTGTTTGCTGATGCTGTTGCTACATCTATCGGGGCAGTTTTTGGAACATCAAATGTTACAACCTATGTTGAAAGTGCTGCAGGAATTGGTGCCGGAGGTCGTACAGGACTAACCTCTGTAGTGGTCGCTGCACTATTTGCACTAAGCAGTCTGTTTTCACCATTAATTTCAATCGTTCCGGCTCAGGCAACTGCTCCTGCTCTGATCTTAGTGGGTGTAATGATGCTTGCTTCATTTAAAGATATTGAATGGACAGATCTTGAAGATGCTGTTCCGGCCTTCTTTGCTTCAATCTTTATGGGACTTTGCTACAGCATTTCATATGGTATTGCAGCGGGATTTCTGTTTTTTGCCATTGTAAAAGTGGCAAAGGGAAAAATCAACGAGGTTTCACCAATTATTTGGATTGTCAATGCGCTGTTTATCATCAATTTTATTATTTTAGCGACATTATAAAAACTGAAAAATAAAGGAATCTGTGATAATGGTATGTCATGGAGGACCCTTTAAAATCGAATAACCGGCGGGACAGAAGTGCTCAGTTTTAAGCAACAAGCCGGAATTTATAAAAATTGTTCCATAAATTTTTGATGAATTTCGGCTTGCTGTTGAAGAAGTTGTTTCTGTCCCGCTTTTTTTCTGTTGTCATTTAAAGCCAGCCTGATTTATCTCCGAAGAATGTAACAGTGCAGCCAAGAAAGACATACAGACGTACATATGGTGAGACAATCTGAAATTTACGGTGCAGAATTTCTATTCCAGTAAAGCAGTTTGTGAGTAAGTTCAAAAAATTGAAATAAAGTTTTTGTTTGATTGATAAAAGTGGAGTATAGTTAAAGAGAACCTATTGTATGTATGGTGGTGAAAAAGAAATGAAAATAGACTGGAAGAAAAATTTGATGGTTGCCTGGCTGGGGAGCTTTTTCACAGGTGCAAGTATTAGCTTGGTTATGCCGTTTATTCCAGTATACATAGAACAGCTTGGAACACCTAAAGACCAAGTGGAGCTTTTTTCAGGATTGGCTATTTCTGTAACAGCCTTTGCAGCAGCTATTGTTGCACCAATTTGGGGAAACTTGGCTGATAGAAAAGGTCGTAAGATTATGATGATTCGTGCAGCAGCAGGTATGACCTTTACGATGGGGTCTCTGGCTTTTGTTCCGAATGTTTACTGGCTGTTGATTATGCGCTTTTTAAATGGGATTTTGTCCGGCTATATTCCCAATGCAACAGCGATGATCGCTTCGCAGGCACCTAAAGAAAAAAGCGGTTGGGCATTAGGTACACTTTCCACAGGTGCAGTTGCCGGAAATTTAATCGGACCTTCGATTGGCGGAGCTTTAGCTCAGTGGTTTGGTATGCAAAATGTTTTTATCATTACAGGCTTTATGCTGCTGATTACAACACTACTAACCATTTTTATGGTTAAAGAAGATTTTGAACCGGTAGAGAAAAAGGACTTAATGTCAACAAAAGAAATTTTTTCCAGAATTGATCATTTGTCTATTTTAGTTGGGCTGTTTGTGACAACACTTATTTTGCAAATTGGTGTGACCAGTATTAGTCCGATTCTGACTCTTTACATTCGTTCGTTAAGCGGAGATCATGGGAATATTCTCTTTGTCAGCGGCTTAATTGTGTCTGTTGCCGGAGTTTCTGCTATTATTTCTTCTCCGATGCTTGGAAAACTCGGAGATAAAATAGGAAATCATAAGGTTCTGCTGGCAGGTTTGCTGCTGTCTTTCTTCTGCTACATACCAATGGCTTTTGTAAATACTCCTTTTCAACTGGGTGCTTTGCGCTTTATGCTTGGCTTTTCGACTGGGGCATTAATGCCTTCAATCAATACGCTGATCGGCAAGCTGACCCCGCTCGAGGGAGTCAGCCGCATATACAGTTATAATCAGATGTTCAGCAACTTTGGTCAGGTTTTAGGACCGATGATCGGTTCCACTGTAGCGCATGGATTTAGTTACAGTGCAGTATTTATTACGACTGCCTGCTTTGTATTTGGGAATATCTGTCTGTCTGCATTCAACTTCAGAAAAATTTTAAGGAAAAGGATATAAACAGTTGAAAACAAAAAAAAACCAGTTACAATTAATGTAGCTGGTTTTTGCTGTTGCCGTTATGCTTGAGAACTCTTTTCTTCAGGCAGAGCAAAATGTCCGATCGAAATGATAAGTACACCGGCGATAAGCGATATGATGGTTGTCCACATAAAGTCGTAACTGCCGTTATTCAAGGCACCGCCAATATATCCCACGATTTGTCCCAACAAGAAGGACCAAAATAATATAATGATGTAACGCATGGATAGCACCTCTTTTCTAGCTATAGTTTAGCACAATTTTTTTTATTGTAAAGAATTGAGCAGAGATAGGGAAATCCAGCTTTAAAGGAGGGGTTCTTATGTTTCCGCAATTATACACCATTACTTCATACTCATTACTTTCCAGTACAATCAGAATAGCAGAATTCGTTAAGAAGGCAAAACAGTTTGGCTATGAACAACTGGGTATTGCTGATATAAATGTTTTACATGGTGCAGTTGAATTTTATGAAGCCTGTCAGTCGGAAGGGATTCAGCCGATTATAGGAATGACACTGGACTATACTCCCGAGACGACAGATCAGACGAAAAAGCTGATTTTTTATGCAAAAGATCACACAGGCTATCAAAATTTGATGCAGATTTCCAGCCTTAGGATGACGAAGAACGGTCAGCTGAAGGTAGAAGAGTTTTCAAAATTTTTAAGTCATTTATTTGTTATTATGCCTGCAGACAAAGGAATTATTAATGATCTGCCTGGGCGAAGCAGTGAAGAGACTGAGAAGGAAATGTCCGAACTTTTAAGGAAGGCCGACAAAGATTCTTTCTTTATCGGGGCTTCTTTTATGTGCAATCCATCAACAGATGCACCGTTATTCGACTATATAAAAAAACAAAAATACTCTCTGCTTGCACTTCAGGAAACCAGATATCTAATCCGGGAAGACGGTTTTGCACTGCGGGTACTGGAACATATTGAAGCGGGCACAGCTATGCAGCTTGATTTGAGGGAAACAGAGATTGATGGACCTTATTATCTGAGAAAGCCTGGAGAAACGCAAATTCGCTTAAATGAGCTTCTGGGTGCAGAAGCTGTAGACAATGCTGTTCGAGTTGCTGAAGGCTGTCAGTTTGAGCTCCCTTTGCATCAGAAGCTGCTGCCGCATTATCCAGTACCTAATGAGTTATCAGCAGGAGAATATCTTAGAAAATTGTGTTTTGAGCGTTTGCCAGATAGAGTCCCGGAGGCTGCTGAAGTCTATAAGGAACGACTGGAAAAAGAATTGACGATCATTCATAACATGGGCTTTGATGACTATTTTCTGATTGTCTGGGACGTGATGGCTTTTGCCCATCAGCAGAAAATTGTCACCGGAGCCGGCAGGGGTTCTGCTGCGGGGTCACTTGTTTCGTATGTCTTATCTATTACAGATGTTGATCCTATTCAGTATAATCTGCTGTTTGAACGTTTTCTAAACCCGGAACGATACTCGATGCCTGATATTGACTTGGATATTCCTGATAATCGTCGGGAACAGGTTTTAGCTTATGTACAAAAAAAATATGGGCATTTTCATATGGCCCAAATCGCTACATTTGGTACAATGGCGGCCAAGATGGTTCTAAGAGATGCCGCCAGAGTGTTCGGTTTATCACAAAGTGAATCAAATCGCTGGTCGCAGGCAGTGCCGAATACACTTAAAATTACTTTGAAGCAGGCTTATCAGGAATCTAAAAAATTGGTGGAACTGGTAGAAAGCTCTGATACAAACCGCCTGCTGTTTGATACAGCTGTCCGGCTGGAAGGACTTCCGCGACATGTGTCCACACATGCGGCTGGAGTGGTGATTACCGATCAAAATTTACTGGAGCTGGTGCCGCTTCAGACAGGGACCAATGATATTCTTTTAACTCAGTTCACAATGAATGATGTTGAGAAGATCGGTTTGCTGAAGATGGATTTTCTGGGATTGAGAAATCTATCGATTATAGATGATACGTTAAAGTCTGTTAAAAGAGTATACAAAGAAGAGCTGAAGCTCAGCGAAATCCCTTTGGATGACGAAAAGTCGTTAGAACTGTTTCAAAGAGGGGAGACCAGTGGGGTTTTCCAATTTGAGTCAGCTGGAATTCGAAATGTTTTGCGAAAGCTGGGACCAACAAGTATTGAAGACATTGCTGCGGTGAATGCATTGTATCGCCCGGGCCCCATGCAAAATATTGATCTGTTTATCAGGCGAAAAAAGGGGCTTGAGCCGATAGACTACCCGGATGCTTCTCTACAGCCTATTTTAGAAAATACGTATGGTGTCATTGTTTATCAGGAGCAGATTATGCAGGTTGCAGCAAAAATGGCCGGTTTTAGTCTGGGTCAGGCAGATATTCTCAGAAGAGCCATCAGCAAAAAGAAAAAAGAGATACTGGATCAGGAACGCCGCCATTTTGTTCAGGGGGGATTGGCACAGGGGTATACAGAAGAAACAGCCAATATGATTTATGATTATATCGAACGTTTCGCAAACTACGGATTCAACAGATCCCATGCGTTTGCCTACTCCTTTATCGGCTTTCAAATGGCCTATTTAAAAGTTCATTATCCAGCCGCCTTTTATGCTGCACTGCTCCATTCTGTTCGTCACAATCCAAACAAAATCAAAGAATATATCAGTGAAGCAAAGAAAAATGAAATTAAGATCATTCCACCATCTATTAATCACAGTCACTATAGCTTTCTGCTCAAAGATGCGAATGAAATTACGTTTGGATTCAGCTCTCTGAAAGGAATTCGCAGAGATTTTATTCAGGATATCCTGGCCGAGCGGAAAGAGAATGGACATTATCAGAGCTTTGATCAGTTTCTGTTCCGTATCTCATCTAAATGGAGAAAAAAAGAAACGATTGAACCACTTATTGCCATCGGTGCATTTGATGAACTTTCTCCAAACCGCAGACAGTTGGATATGCAGCTGGAAAGCAAGATTCAGAACATTCTATACAGCGGAGGCAGTTCAGACTTATTTGAAACACTGGAGTTGAAGGAAGAAGAGGTTCAGGATTATTCACTTGAGGATAAATTGGCTCAGGAAGAGCAATACTTAGGGGTCTATCTTTCCGGGCACCCAACCGAAGAATTTACAAAGTTGGCTAAGCTTAAGCAAATTATCCCGATCAGCGATGTTGTCGAAAAACAAACAGTTCGTATACTGGTTTATGTAAAAAATGTACGTACCATACGAACTAAAAAAGGCGAGCAGATGGCTTTTGTTGAGGGGGATGACAGCACCGGATCGATTTCTCTTACGCTGTTTCCAACCGTCTTCCGTTCGTTGAGACAGACTGTTCACCTAAATCAGGTATACTATGTTGAGGGAAAAGTGGAAAAAAGTACGTATAATCAGGAACTTCAGGTTTTGGTAAATGAAATTACCGAAGCAGCTCCAATCGAAAAGGGGATCAGCGAAAAAACCTGTTATCTGAAAATTGAGGAATCGGAAGGTGCTCAAAAGACACTTCAGGAGATCAGAAGAATTATTCAGCATTACCCTGGGAGCATACCCGTTGTTTTATTTTATGCAGACCAGAAAAAGAAAATTATTTTGGATAATAACTACTGGATTACAGAAAATACAGAGGTTCAACAGCAATTTAAAGCGCTTCTGGGAGAAACGAATGTCGTTTTCAAATGACTTTCAGCAAAAATGCTAATTGTTTTCATTTTTTCCGAATTTTTTAACGCTTTGTCAAGACATTTTCCACTATTAATGGTAAAATGAATGACGTGGTATTTTTGCATAAATAAAGATGAAACAAGATTAGTTTATCAAAAGTATAAATTTATTATGAGGTGAAAAAACGAATGAAACGTATCGGTATTTTAACCAGCGGAGGAGACGCTCCGGGAATGAACGCTGCGATTCGTGCAGTAGTGCGAAAAGGAATATACGATGGGATTGAAGTATACGGAATCAATTACGGATTTGCAGGATTGGTTGCCGGAGATATTCGTCGTCTGGATATTTCAGATGTAGGCGATAAAATTCAGCGTGGCGGAACATTCCTTTATTCTGCACGCTATCCTGAGTTTGCTACCGAAGAAGGCCAGTTGAAAGGGATTGAACAATTGAAAAAATTCGGTATTGAAGGTCTTGTTGTGATTGGCGGAGACGGTTCTTATCATGGTGCCATGGCTCTTACAAAACGGGGCTATCCGGCAATCGGAGTTCCAGGAACAATTGACAATGACATTCCGGGGACAGATTTTACAATCGGATTTGATACTGCAATCAACACTGTTCTGGAATCAATTGACCGCATCCGTGATACAGCGACTTCTCATGTACGTACATTCATTATTGAAGTGATGGGCAGAGATGCCGGAGATATTGCGCTTTGGTCTGGTGTAGCCGGTGGTGCAGATGAAATTATCATTCCTGAACATGATTTTGATTTAAACGTAGTGGCTCAGCGTATCAGAGACGGCCGCGACCGCGGAAAAAAACATTGCCTGATCATTCTTGCAGAAGGTGTTATGGGCGGAAATGAGTTTGCTGAAAAACTTTCAGCATTCGGCGATTTCCATACACGTGTCTCTATTTTAGGTCACGTTGTCCGTGGGGGATCTCCAAGCGCGCGTGATCGTGTTCTTGCAAGTAAATTTGGCGGCTATGCTGTTGAATTGTTGAAAGAAGGTAAAGGCGGTCTGTGTGTCGGTATGATTGACAATAAAGTCGTAGCAGCTGATATCGTGGATACTCTGGAAAATAACAAACATAAACCTGATTTGTCTCTTTATGATTTAAATAAAGAAATTTCCTTTTAATTAAGGTGGAATACTGTATATAGGCTGTTAAGCTTTTGTATAAAAAAATCGAATAGGAGCGTTTAGTAAATGAAAAAAACTAAAATCGTATGTACGATTGGACCAGCAAGTGAATCTGTTGAAATGCTGGTAGACCTAATGAATGCAGGAATGAATGTCTGTCGTTTGAATTTCTCGCATGGAGATTTCGAAGAACACGGCAACCGGATTAAAAACATTCATGAGGCTATGAAAATTACCGGAAAAAGAGTGGCCATTTTGTTAGATACAAAAGGCCCTGAAATTCGTACGAACGATATGGAAAATGGTGCAATTACGCTCAAAATTGGTGATATTACACGTATTTCTTCAAAAGAAGTTTTGGGAACAAGCGAAAAATTCTCTATTACTTATCCGGAATTAATTAACGATGTACAGATTGGTTCACACATCCTGTTAGATGATGGGTTGATTGATTTGGAAGTAACAGACATTGATCGTGCTGCAGATGAAATCGTGACTGTGGTTAAAAATGAAGGTGTTCTGAAAAATAAAAAAGGGGTTAACGTCCCTGGTGTGGCTGTTAATCTTCCCGGAATTACTGAAAAAGATGCTGCGGATATTCGCTTTGGGATCGAACAAGGGGTTGATTTTATTGCAGCAAGCTTTGTTCGCCGTGCAACTGACGTAATGGAAATCACTAAAATTCTTGAAGAAGAAAATGCAACACACATTCAAATCATCCCTAAAATTGAAAATCAGGAAGGAATCGACAATATTGATGAAATCCTGAAAGTTTCTGATGGTTTAATGGTAGCTCGTGGTGATCTGGGGGTTGAGATTCCAACAGAAGATGTACCAGTTGCACAAAAAGATTTAATTAAAAAGTGTAACGCTTTGGGTAAACCAGTTATCACAGCAACTCAAATGCTTGATTCTATGCAGCGTAACCCTCGTCCTACTCGTGCAGAAGCAAATGACGTGGCTAATGCAATTTATGACGGAACAGATGCAGTAATGCTTTCAGGCGAAACTGCTGCCGGAGATTATCCTTTGGAAGCTGTTCAGACAATGTCGCGTATTGCTGTCCGTACAGAAGAAGCGTTGGTTGATCAGGATGCATTTGCATTGAAGCTATACAGCAAAACAGATATGACAGAAGCAATTGGTCAGTCAGTTGGACATACAGCCCGCAACTTGGGTATTCAAACAATTGTAGCTGCCACTGAGTCTGGACATACAGCCCGCATGATTTCTAAATATCGCCCAAGAGCGCATATTGTTGCAATTACATTCTCTGAACAAAAAGCCCGCAGCCTATCTCTTTCATGGGGGGTTTACGCAACAGTTGCTGAAAGACCATCAAGTACTGATGAAATGTTCAACCTTGCTGCTGAAATTTCTCAGGAAAACGGCTTTGCAAGTGAAGGTGATTTGATCATTATTACTGCTGGTGTTCCGGTAGGTGAAAAAGGAACAACAAATCTGATGAAAATTCAAATGATTGGATCAAAGCTTGTTCAAGGACAAGGAATCGGAGAAAATTCAGTTATTGCTAAAGCTGTTGTTGCTAAAACTGCAGAAGAAGCACATGCTAAAATGAAAGACGGCTCTATTCTCGTTGTGAAAACAACAGATAAAGATTATATGCCGGCTATTGATAAAGCTATTGCACTGATTGTTGAGGAAGGCGGTTTGACTTCTCATGCCGCAGTTGTGGCAATTGCTAAAGATATTCCTGTAATTGTTGGAGCAGCGGATGCGACAAATCTTGTTGTTGCGGATGAATTGATCACTGTTGATCCGAGACGCGGAATCGTTTATCGTGGAGCTACAACAGCAATCTAACGAGAATAATTGAGAACAGAGGCAAATTCGCTTCTGTTCTTTTTTTGTTGTCTTTTATGAGAGAGGTTTGAATGGAGTGGCGAAAAGAGAGAGTGACTGACGATAGTAAGCTGAAAGAGATTGGCAGCTGATATGGAAAAAGTTTTTGAAACTTCTGGATTGCTGCTGCTTATCAGTAAAAAATTTTTGCAAAATAAATCAGTAGAATATTCCTCCTGCTTAAAGGAAAAATGGGACTGTGACAAACACTCATGAATGTTTGTCACAGCCTCAACTAGAAAGACTTTTTAGTTATTTATTTTGGATATACAGCAAATCGATCTTTCTTCAACGGCAGCAGCTGGATTGATTCAGAATAAAAATTGGTCAGAATTTCTTCAGTAAATAAATTTTCTCTTTGACCTTTGGCTGTAATTTGTCCATCTTTTAAAAGCAGCAGATTTTCAAAACAGGGTAAAATCTCCTCTGTATGATGGGTAACATAAACGATTGTCGGGCTCACTGTACTTTGAGCGATTCCTTCAATCTGTTTCAGCAGTTTTTCTCTTGCAAATAAATCCAGGCCATTACAGGGCTCATCAAGAATAAGCAGCTCAGGCTCCGTCATTAACCCCCGTGCAATTAGAATGAGCTGACGTTCTCCCTGAGATAACACATCATACTTCTTCCCAATTAAGTGTTCTCCGCCTACCTGTGCCAATATACCTTTGGCTCTATTCAGCTCACTGTCTGTATACTTTTGATAAATGCCAATACTTGCAAATTTTCCAGATAAAACAATTTTTTCTGCTGTTTCATTCCCTCTAATTCGATATTGCAATGCTGTGCTGATCCAGCCGATTCGTCTTTGCAAGTCTGGGATTGAGCTTTTACCAAACGTCTGACCTAGAACTTCAACTGTTCCGTCAGAAGGCCAGAGATAGCCGCAAATAATCTGGAGCAGCAGTGTTTTTCCGGCTCCGTTTAGTCCTAAAATGGCCCAATGCTGATCTTTTTGGATAGACCAGCTGATGTCATTTAAAAGTCTTTTTTTATCCCGAGTGAATCCTACTTTTTCAAGTCTTACTATTGACATATAAATAACCTCCTTCTTCTATAGTGTAGCATTAAATAATTCTCAATGCAGAAAGAAAAAATAATTGAAGATACCGAAAGCTGTCAAGAAAATTTCATTGACAAACCCTTTATACCCCTGTATAATTGCTTTTGTTGCTTAGAGGTGATAATTAATGAAATGGTCTTTATTAGAACTTAATAAATATAACAAAGAACCAAACGAATTTTCAGAAACCTTTGATATAAAAAAATCATTGATGGAGAGAGAGAAACAACTATTGAATGTCGGTCCAGTTGAAGTAACCGGCGCTATTGTTGCAGAAAAGACAGATTACTTATTATATTACAAGCTTTCTGTCATACTTACTCTTCCCTCTTCCCGTTCACTTGAACCAGTTGATTTTGCTCTTGAACTTGATGTTCAGGAAATATTTATGACAGAAGAACAATTTGCTGATCGAGATGAAACAGTTCCAGAGGAAGAAATAATTGTTTTGGAAAAGCCGACAATCGACTTGCTTGAATCAATTGAAGACAATATCTTACTGGCAATTCCGATTCAGATTTTAACTGAAGAAGAGAAGAACAGCAATGAGATGCCCAAAGGAAGCGACTGGAAAGTAATTTCTGAAGAAGACTATATTCATCAGCGTAAAAGCGAAGCAGCAGAAACAATTGATCCTCGTCTTGCCAAACTTTCTGAGTTGTTAAATGATGACTCGGAATAAAGTGTTCGGTTAAGATTGGAATATATTGTGTATACTTTATGCACAGATTTTTACAAGGAGGTGGAACAACAATGGCAGTACCAGCTAGAAGAACTTCTAAAGCTAAGAAGGCAAAGCGCCGTACACATTACAAATTGACAATCAAAGGTTTGAATGCATGTTCAAACTGTGGAGAAATGAGAAAGAGCCATCACGTATGTCCAGCATGTGGTCATTACGATGGTAAAGATGTAATGTCAAAAGAAGCATAAAACATTTTTTTGAAAATGTTAAAATCCCTCAGGCTAACCATGGAGCCTAGGGGATTTTTTGTTTTGCCGCGTGTCAGTCAAAATAGAAGCCGGCAGTCAATTTATTCTCAGGAAAAGGAAATAGAAAATGCGAAAGAACCTATGAAAATCAAACGATTTTGTTTCCATTAAGGGTAAACTAAGCTATAATGAAATAGATTCTTAAGAAGTTTCAAGGTCTTTTAGTAATTGGGAGGATGTATGATGACAAAACAACAATTTGGAGTAGTAGGAATGGCCGTTATGGGAAAAAATCTGGCCTTAAATATTGAAAGCAGAGGATATTCAGTTTCGTTGTTTAACCGAACAGGTTCAAAAACAACAGAAGTTGTTGAAGAGCACCCGGATAAGAATTTTAAAGCAACCTATACAATTGAAGAGTTTGTTGATTCGATTGAAAAACCTCGACGTATTATGTTGATGGTCAAGGCTGGCTTTGCAACAGATGCGACTATTCAAGAACTGCTGCCGCATTTAGACAAAGGAGATATCCTGATCGATGGCGGAAATACATTTTTCAAAGATACAATTCGCAGAAATGAAGAGCTTGCGAATTCCGGCATTAATTTTATCGGGACAGGTGTTTCAGGCGGAGAAGAAGGCGCATTGAAAGGACCTTCAATCATGCCTGGCGGACAAAAAGAGGCTTACGAACTGGTTGCTCCTGTTTTAGAAAAAATCTCTGCAAAAGCTGAGGATGGCGAGCCTTGTGTGACTTACATTGGACCAAACGGAGCCGGACATTATGTAAAAATGGTTCATAACGGGATTGAGTATGGCGATATGCAGCTGATTGCTGAATCGTATGATTTAATGCAAAATATTCTTGGTCTTTCTGTTGATGAAATGGCTGAAACATTCAAGGAATGGAATAAAGGTGAGCTTGACAGTTATCTGATTGAGATTACTGCAGATATTTTAACTCGTAAAGATGACGAAGGAACTGGAAAACCGATTGTTGATGTCATTCTTGATGCTGCAGGGAATAAAGGTACTGGTAAATGGACAAGCCAAAGCTCATTGGATCTGGGAGTTCCGCTGCCATTGATTACAGAATCTGTTTTTGCCCGTTTTATTTCTGCCTATAAAGAAGAACGTGTGAAAGCATCTGGTATATTGGCTAAGCCTGATACTTACAATTATCAAGGAAATAAAAAAGAATTAGTTGAAAAGATTCGTGAAGCGCTGTACTTCAGCAAAATCATGAGTTACGCTCAAGGATTTGCACAGCTGCGTGTTGCTTCAAAAGAATATGATTGGGATCTTCCATTTGGAGAGATTGCAAAAATCTGGAGAGCAGGGTGTATTATTCGTGCGCAGTTCCTGCAAAAGATTACAGATGCTTATGATAAAAATCCTGATATCGAAAATCTGCTGCTGGATGATTACTTTGTGGAAATTACCCAAAAATATCAACAGGCAGTCCGTGACGTAGTTGCAATTGCTGTTCAGGCCGGTGTACCTGTACCAACATTCTCATCTGCTATTGCTTATTACGATTCGTATCGTTCAGAACGCTTGCCTGCAAATTTAATTCAGGCTCAACGTGATTACTTTGGAGCGCACACTTATGAAAGAACAGATAAAGAAGGCATTTATCACTACAGCTGGTACCATGAAGAGTAAGCTGAGAAAATAGATGGCAATTTTATACACTGCAACTAGTGTTGAACTGTTCAATTTATTAATAATAAGCCGCAGCTCTCTGTTTCAGTTGAAACAGACAGTCTTTCTCAGAACAGCAAGAATCAAATTTTACTGGCTTTTTAAAAGGAAAGTCGGTATAATGGGAAAGTTGAAAAAGACTACGATAGGAGAAAGGATGATGAATCAATGAGCAATATTCTAATTATTGAAGATGAAAAAAACTTAGCGCGTTTTGTTGAGCTCGAATTGAAACACGAAGGTTATAGAACTGAAGTTCATTATAATGGACGGACAGGATTAGAGGCTGCTTTGAACAATGAATGGGATGCCATTTTATTAGATTTGATGTTGCCTGAATTAAATGGTCTTGAAGTTTGTCGTCGTGTGCGCCAAGTAAAAAATACTCCTATTATTATGATGACTGCGCGGGATTCAGTAATTGATCGTGTTTCTGGATTGGATCATGGAGCAGATGACTATATCGTGAAACCTTTCGCCATCGAAGAGCTGCTGGCACGTTTACGCGCATTGCTTCGACGAATTGATATTGAAGGCGATAAAAATATTGCCAAACAAACAACGATTACTTATCGTGATTTAACAATCGAAAAAGAAAATCGTGTGGTTCGACGCAACTCGGAAATGATTGAACTAACAAAAAGAGAATATGAATTGCTGCTTACATTAATGGAAAATGTGAATGTAGTGTTGGCAAGGGATGTTCTTTTGAATAAAGTATGGGGATATGAAACTGAAGTTGAAACAAACGTTGTTGATGTTTATATCCGCTATCTGCGCAACAAAATTGATGTTCCCGGGGAAGAAAGCTATATTCAAACCGTTCGGGGAACAGGTTATGTGATGCGCTCGTGAAACGAACAAGATTTAGAGATATTGTAAAAAAAGAACTGCAGGGACCCTCTCTCACTGTGAAGTGGGCCCTTGCAAGTTCTTTCTTTATATTTTTCGTTTTTACGATATTTGCTGTGATTACTTACAAAACATCTGTAAAGTTATTTGTAGAAAAAGAGCGGGAAAATGTCGAACGCATTGTAGTCGAGGTTACCAATCGTTTGTCCAATGTTGATGATGAGTTAACGGTTACTAAGGTTTTTGAGGCACTTAAAACTCCAACACCAGCTGAACAAACCAGTGGCTACAGTCAAAGGACAGCTGTTGGTTCCATTCTGGAAATGGATAGTGTGATTGCCGAACTGGGAACACCTTCGCTTCTTCTTTCTATCTATAATACAGATGGAGTTTTGCTTTTTGAAACACAGTCGAAAAATGCTGAGTTGATAAGTGAGGAAAAGCAGGAGGCGCAAATCACGACCATTGGAGATGAAACCGGCTTTTTAATGATTCAACCAGTGCAATCCAAAAGTGCACGGGAAAATGTCGGTTATGTTCAGGCATTCTATGAGCTTTCCTCTTTTTATGAGATAAAGAATCGGCTGCTGTTTACTCTAATTGTTTTAGAAGCAGTCTCTCTCATTTTGAGTAGTGTTTTAGGATTTCTTCTTTCTTCTTATTTCTTGAAACCGTTGAAGCTGTTAAGAGATACAATGGAAATTGTCAGAAAGAATCCTCAGTCGGATGCTCAGGTTCCTGCGATTAATTCAAAAGATGAACTAGCAGATTTGGCGGGAATCTTTAATGAGATGCTGGATAGAATCCGCAGATACATTGAACAGCAGGAACAGTTTGTGGAAGATGTTTCTCATGAACTGAGAACACCTGTAGCGATTATTGAAGGACATTTGAATATGCTGAACCGCTGGGGGAAAGAGGACCCTGAGATTCTTGATGAATCCCTCAATGCAAGTCTTCAGGAAATTGTTCGCATGAAGAGCCTTGTGCAGGAAATGCTGGATCTGTCCAGAGTGGAACAGGTGGATACTCTGTATGCTAATCATACATCCAATGCCAAAGAAGTGGTTTATCAGGTATTCAATAATTTTAAAATTCTTTATCCCGATTTCCAAATGACTTTAGATGATGATCTTTCAAATGAGCTTGTCTTGGGGATTTATCGAAATCATTTTGAGCAGCTGCTGATAATCATACTGGATAATGCAGTAAAATATTCTACAGACAGAAAAGAAGTTCATCTTTCTATTTCTCGTACATTTGGAGAATTTGAAATTGCCATACAGGATTTTGGTGAAGGGATCAGCCCGGAAGAACTGAATAGGATATTTGATCGTTTTTATCGTGTGGATAAAGCCAGGGCAAGAAATAAAGGTGGTAATGGATTAGGACTTTCCATTGCAAAACAATTAGTGGAAAGTTACAAAGGACGTATTGATGCTGAAAGTGTACTTCATCAGGGGACCATTTTCCGTATCTATCTTCCAATCGTTAAAGATGTAACTAAAAAAGATCTGGAACAAGGCTGAGTAATCGGCTGTTCCAGATCTTTTTCGTTTTTAAACTCCATGCAGCCTAATAAGTATTACGCAGAGTAGGGAAAGAGAAATGAATGATCAGAAATTGTTAGAATATAAGTAACCGCCATTTGCTGCTTCATAGCGAATAATATCAGACAAAAATTGAAAAATGTAAGAGAAAAAACGAATGCTGAAACTCTTAACAAACGATTCGTTCGCTATCAAAAAAAAGCTCATAAAAAAGCAAATTAATAGTTGCATTTTAATAGAAGAATTGATATATTAATACATGTTCTGATTGTTCTAAATTATATCAGAAAAAAGTTTTCATTTTTATCTTGACGAACGTTGTTTCTTCATGATAAGATAACAAAGCATTTAAAAAAAGATGCTTCTAAAACTTAAAATACCAACAAAAAAGTTGTTGACAAATAACAAAGAAGTTGGTAAACTAAGGAAGTTGTTATGGAACAAGAACAACAAGTTGCAGGCAGAAAAAACTTTTCAAAATTTTATCAAAAGAGTTGACAAGCGCTTCTCGATTTGATAAGATATAAAAGTTGCTGCAAGGCGACAAAGTAGACCTTTGAAAACTGAACAAAGTAAGACAAACCAAATGTGTAGGGCGTTTTGATCAATT
>NZ_JADOEP010000010.1 GCF_016745275.1 Enterococcus sp. BWB1-3 | reverse complement strand
TGTCTTGCGACAAGTAATAATATATCAAGTTTCTTCGCTCAGGTCAATCAAAATATGTCATTTTTTACAACTTTTTTTCAATTCCGATCAATTCCCAATACAATTGACTTTTCATTCGTTTTTATAGTGTTTTCATAGTCAGCTATCTTCAATTTTAGTAATGTATTTAAAATTTCTGTAATATGGAGCACTTTTTATCTCTTTCCTGATTTTTTTGTTAAAATAGTATTTGATGATATTAATGATATGGAGGGCATGTATATGAAAATTTTAGTAGCAGATGATGACAAAGAGATTGTTGAGCTTTTAAGTATTTATATCCATAACGAAGGCTATGAGGTAGTTAAAGCCTACGACGGGAAGGAAGCTCTATCTAAAATCAGAACTGTTCCTGATATTGATTTATTAATTTTGGATATTATGATGCCAATTATGGATGGTATGCAGGTGGTTAAGGAACTTCGAAAAGAGTCCCAGGTTCCGATTATTATGCTTACAGCTAAAACAACAGATATGGATAAAATTAAAGGGCTGGTTGCCGGCGCGGATGATTATGTCACAAAACCATTTAATCCATTAGAAGTAATGGCTCGTGTGAAATCTATCTTACGCAGAAGTCAGATGCAGGTAAAAGTTGATGAGCCGGATATCTTAGAGGTTGGTTCATTGATTATTAACAAGGACTCCCATCAAGTGAAAACAATTGATGATAAAGAAATTCAATTAACTGCTTTGGAGTTTGGTATTCTTTATCTCTTGGCAAGTCATCCGAATCGTGTTTTTAATGCGGATGAAATTTTTGAACGTGTATGGCAGCAGGAAAGTGTTGTTTCTGCAAAAACAGTAATGGTTCACGTCAGCCATCTGCGGGATAAGATTGAGGAAGCAACCGGCGGCGAAAAAGTGATTCAAACTGTTTGGGGCGTGGGGTATAAAATTGATGCCCGCTAGACAACAAAAGAAAGTTGAGAAACAAAAAAGAATCCCTCTAACTTCCAAGGAAATCAGTGAACTTTTGGCAGAAGGTATTCTGACAGTCATTCTTTTGCTTCTATTAAATGTAGCAATTCTTGTACTCATTTATCAGTTTGTTCAAAGCTCACCTACTTTAAGCAACATTATCTTCGGGACAAAAGGTGTTTTGGCTGACTACCTAAATACAGATGTCTTTTGGAGCTGGAGCAAGTTTGTAATTCCTTTCTTTCTTATTATAGATGCTTCCGTTTTATATTGGCGCCTGATTCGCCGCTACCGACAAATGCAGCTGCGTCACATTATCAGTGAACTCCATTATATTGCAGACGGCAATTATGATCATCGGATTTCTTTCGAATTGGGTGGAAATTTAGCTAAAGTAATTGCAAGTATCAATGGTTTGGTTGACAGTACAGTTGCAGCGATTGAAGATGAGCGCCGAATAGAAAAATCCAAGGATGAATTGATTACAAACGTCAGTCATGATATTCGAACTCCTTTAACTTCTATTATAGGTTACTTAGGATTAATCGAAGACAGACAGTTTCATTCAGAAGAAGAGATTCTGAAATATACACATATTGCTTATGTAAAAGCGAAACAAATGAAATTATTGGTAGATGATCTTTTTGAATACACAAAAGTGCGTCAGCCTTCCGTTCCTTTAAATGCTATCACATTTGACATGGCCCAGCTGCTCGAACAGCTGGCAGTGGATTTTGAACTGGAAGCACATAAAAAAGGGATGGAAATTCTGGTTGAAACAAATCCTGCATCTATTCGAATGGAAGGAGATACAGAAAAGCTCGTCCGTGTCTTCAATAATCTATTATCCAATGCCTTAAAATATGGGCAGGGTGGCAATCAGATTCTAATGGAAGCAAATAAAGTCGGGACTGAGGTTGTGGTTGCCGTACGTAACAATGGACCAAAAATCCCACAAAAATCGCTTGATCAATTATTTGATCGTTTCTATCGGGTGGAAGAATCCCGTTCTCAGGAAACCGGAGGAACTGGTTTGGGACTGGCTATTGCTCAAAGTATTGTTGCTTTACATGGCGGATATATCTATGCTACTTCAGATGCTCAATGGCTTTCTTTTATTATTCATCTACCTCTTCAAAGTAATACAACTGCTGCTGAGGCTTGATTCATGACAAAAGCATAAAGAAATATTTTTCAGAAACTGTAGATAGGTTTCTAAAATACATGGTCATTGATCAAAAAATTTGCAATTGATGCGTAATAACCATGTATTTTTTGACTAGCTATTTGCTGTTAATAAAAGTGAATGGGAAATAACTGAGAATTGTTGGATTTAGAAAATTAATGATATGTTTTTCACTATTATTTTCTTCATCCTTTTGTCTTGGGCGCAGCTGATTCTTTTTGAATTTACCCCAAATTTTAGAAACTAATACAGAAAAGCATTGAACTAACAGTATTTCGAAGTGTAGTTCATTTGTTTAGAAAACAGCTTCTGTAACTACTGATATAATAGGGTTTTTAGTGGAGAATAGGTGAATTCAAACTGATTCTTCCATTGACATCTTAATCGAAATTCTGTATGCTAAATGAAAGCTTAGAGAACAAGTATTTGTAGCTCTGAATTCCAGAGAGTCTGTGTTGCTGAAAGCAGATATTCATCTATAAAGAATCCATCTCTACTTATGCATCTGACGAAATAAGTCAGATCGGTCACAGCCGTTATCTGTTTAATCAAGGGCAGCCGAAGGGTTGAACTTGGGTGGCAACGCGAAATCACAGTCATTTCGTCCCAAGATTTTTTCTGGGACGGAGTGACTTTTTTATTATTTATTTTTAGGAGGAAAAAATATGTTAGATGTAAAAATGATTCGTCAAAATTTTGATGATATTCAAAAAAAATTGACAACACGTGGAGTAAAAGAGGAAGTACTTGTTGAGTTTCTGCGTCTTGACAAAAGCCGCAGAGCATTATTGACCAAAGTGGAAGAATTGAAAAAATATCGGAATGATGTTTCTGCCGAAATTGCTCAGTTAAAGCGCAATAAAGATGATGCTTCTGCAAAAATTACTGAAATGAAAAACGTTGGCGGAGAAATCAAGGCGCTTGATACAGAGATTGCTTCTGTGGACGAACAGCTGCAGACAATCGCAGCTGCTTTACCTAATCTGCCTCATTCTTCTGTTCCGATCGGTGCCGGTGAAGAAGAAAACGTTGAAGTCCGCAAATGGAGTGAGCCTAAAACATTTGATTTTGAACCCAAGCCTCATTGGGAAATTGCAGAAAATCTAGATATTCTTGATTTCGAACGTGGTGCTAAAGTTGCCGGAAGCCGCTTCGTTTACTATAAAGGTCTCGGAGCACGTTTAGAAAGAGCATTGTATAACTTCATGCTTGATCTCCATGTTTATGATCATGGTTATACAGAAATTATTCCGCCATATATCGTTAACAGCAATTCAATGTACGGTACTGGTCAATTTCCAAAATTCAGAGAAGATGGTTTTCAATTGGAAGATACTGATTTCACTTTGATTCCTACTGCTGAAGTTCCGTTAACGAACTATTATAATAATGAAATTTTAAGCGGCAGCGAATTGCCGGTTTACTTCACGGCTTTAAGTCCTTCTTTCCGTTCAGAAGCAGGAAGTGCAGGTCGCGACACACGAGGCTTAATTCGCCTTCATCAGTTCAATAAAGTTGAAATGGTTAAATTCAGCAAGCCTGAAAATTCTTATGATGAATTGGAAAAAATGACTGCTAATGCTGAAGAAATTCTGCAAAAATTGAATTTACCTTATCGCGTTATCACACTTTCCACAGGAGACATGGGTTTCTCCGCTGCAAAAACATATGATTTAGAAGTATGGATTCCTGCTCAGGATGCATACAGAGAAATCAGCTCTTGTTCAAATTGCGAGGATTTCCAGGCACGCAGAGCGATGATCCGCTACCGCAATGAAGATGAAAAAATTAATTACGTTCACACTCTAAACGGATCAGGCTTGGCTGTCGGACGATCTGTTGCTGCGATTTTGGAAAACTATCAAAATGAAGATGGCTCTGTCACCGTTCCTGAAGTGCTTGTTCCTTATATGGGCGGAGTTACAGTAATTAAATAATTTTCAACGGGGGGAGCAGGCACTTGTCACTATTCTGCGTTGCATATTGTCTGACTCCTCTTTTGTATGGTTGCACACTTAAATTTCGGAGAAAGTCCATTTATCCGATCTATTTTTTAACTTTTTTGCGAAAAGACAGCAACAATTTTAGAGCTGAATGGTACCTTTTAATTAATATAACCCTTTATTTACACCGAAGACTTATAAGCTCATAGGATATTTAGCAAAGACTCCTATTTATGGCTCTAATAAAGCCGATCATTTGTATATACAAACCAATTAAACACCAATTTTTAGTTAGGACTGACTCTATGGAACCAGAAAGTCAAAAAGCTGAAACAAGAAAAGAGATTCAAAAGAGCTCGGAACAGCGGCAAACAAAAAGAAACCTACTATTTTTCAGTCTTTTTTTGCTGACAGCCTTTCTCCCGCTGATCACCGGACATTTTTATTTGACAAAAAAGCAGACTGGTGTTCAAACTGATAAATCAATTGAGCAGCAGCAAGAGCCAGATGAGAAAATCGTTGAAATAATAGCTGCCGAACAGCAAAAGCTGGGAAATCAAGAAGTCAAAAGAACGGTTATCAATAAACAGCGGCAACATATCCTATTTCTTCCCGATCTACCTTTGAAAAAAGAGCTGGAAAAGCAGCTGCAGCAACTACTGACAGATGCTGAAACACAACTTAGCGAAGACCAATCAGCAAAAGTAATTGGTTATACTGAATCAGCTATCTTGGGAAAGACAGTTATTTATACACCGGTTGTTGATTTATACTACAAAAATGAGGAGTTATGGGAGATTCAGCCGTTATTACGGGGGGAAAATACATATGTAAGCAAAGATACTTTGGAGCTGCCTACCCTAACCGAGCTGTTTCATAATCAAAATAACTTCAGGGCAATCCAACCGATTATCAGACAGAAACTTTTGGATACGATGACAGCAGATGAAGTCTCTCAACAGATCGATAAAATAATAGACTTTCCAAATAGTACAATGGAGCAGAAAATACTTGATTATACACCAAATCAGTTCACTTTCTCATTACCTGAAAATGAACTCAATATTAAGCAGCTCTCATTGGACTTTACAGAAATTATACCTTTTGTTGATCAGGAGTTTGTTGATTCTCAACTCATTCGTGATCATGCAGGGACTAGCTTGGATTCGAATAAAAAATATATTGCCTTGACGTTTGACGATGGGCCGAACCCCTTAACTACACCAAAACTTCTAGATATTTTAAAAGAAAAAAATGTTAAAACGACTTTCTTTATGCTTGGCGAAAATGCAGCTAAGCATCCGGAAATCGTTAGACGAGCTGTTGCAGAAGGACATGATGTTGCCAGTCACAGCTATTCTCATCCCAAATTGACAGCAATAGAACCTAAAAGTATTAAAGAAGAGGTCCACGCAACAGATAAAGTTCTTTTCGAGATAACAGGAAAACTTCCAACAACCTTTCGCCCTCCTTATGGAGCAGTGGACAGTCAGGCGGCTGAAATCATTGACCGACCGATTATTCAGTGGTCAGTGGATTCGGAAGACTGGAAAAGTAAAAATTCAAAAAAAATTATCAAGCGTGTACAAGAGACCAGCAATAACTACTCAATTATTCTAATGCATGATATCTATTCTGAAACAGTTGAAGCAGTCCCGAAAATTATTGATGATTTACGGGCTGAAGGCTATGAAATTATCTCCCCTGATGAATTATTAGGCAACAAACTTGAGCCATTACATCTTTATTATGGAAATAAAACTATCCCTGTCTCTCCATAACGGATTCAGTTCACAGCTGCTTTCAGTATCCGATAAAACGATTGAGCCTTAATCAAGTAGTAGAAAACACTCAAAAACTGCAAAAAAAAGACCGATGTTGTGAACCGACCTCCAAAAGTTAGATTTTTGGTCTAACTTTTTGGGGTCACTTCATTCACATTGGTCTTTTTCAGTTATTTTTTTATTGTTCGACAGAATAGTTTGGCGCTTCTTTCGTAATTTGAACATCATGAGGATGAGATTCTTTCAGACCATTTCCGCTCATTTGAACAAACTGAGCTTCTTCACGCAGCTGCTGCAAATTAGCTGCCCCTACATACCCCATTCCAGATTTTAAACCGCCGATCATTTGGAAGATAATATCAGCGATGCTTCCTTTGTAAGCAACTCGGCCTTCAATTCCTTCTGGAACCAGCTTGTTTGCTTCATTTACACTACCTTGGAAATAACGATCGCTTGAGCCCTTTTCCATAGCACCAAGAGAACCCATACCGCGATAGGTTTTAAAGCGGCGTCCCTGGTAGATTTCAAATTCACCTGGAGACTCATCCGTTCCAGCAAGCATACTTCCAAGCATTGCTGCATGTCCGCCGGCAGCCAATGCTTTGACAATATCTCCTGAATATTTAATTCCGCCATCTGCAATAATTGATTTGCCGTATTCGCGGGCAACAGATGCTGCATCATAAATTGCTGTTAACTGAGGAACTCCAACACCGGCAACCACTCGAGTTGTGCAGATTGAACCGGGACCGATTCCCACTTTTACCACATCAACACCAACGTCATACAATGCACGGGCACCTTCACCAGTTGCGATGTTTCCAGCAATCAAGGTCGCATCAGGGAAAGTATCTCGAATTTCTTTAATTTTACGGATAACACCGGCACTATGACCATGAGCAGTATCAATAACGATTGCATCAGCTCCAGCTTCAAGTAATGCTTCCGCCCGTTCAAATGTATCGCTTGTCACACCTACTGCTGCTGCCACCAGCAAACGGCCGTGCTCATCTTTGGCAGCATTTGGAAATTCAATAACTTTTTCAATATCTTTGATTGTGATTAATCCGCTTAAACGACCTGCTTCATCAACAATCGGCAATTTTTCAATTTTATGCTGCTGCAAAATTTTCTCAGCATCTTTTAGAGAAGTACCAACTGGGGCTGTCACCAAATTATCTTTGGTCATCACTTCATCGATCTTCATTTGATAGTCTGTAACAAAACGCATATCACGGTTTGTAATGATCCCTACTAATTTACGATTTTCCATCGTTTCAACAATCGGCACACCGCTGATTCGATACTTGCTCATCAAATTCTCTGCCTCTGCAACAAGGTTTGATGGTGTTAAAAAAAATGGGTCTAGAATAACACCGCTCTCTGAACGTTTTACTTTACGGACTTCATCCGCCTGCTGTGCAACACTCATATTCTTGTGGATTACGCCCAATCCGCCTTGACGTGCCATTGCAATCGCCATTTTGCTGTCTGTTACAGTGTCCATACTTGCACTAATCAGCGGGATATTTAATTTAAGATTTTTTGCCAATTGAATACTCATATCCACATCATTTGGCAACACATGGCTTTCTGCCGGAATCAATAAAACATCATCAAATGTAAGACCTTTTTTCGCAAATTTCGTTTCCCAGTTAGACATTGCCTGAATCACTCCTCAATTTAATTTTATTTATGAAAATAACAGATTCCAGAAGATAAGTCAACCGGATTTTCTGATTTCTGAAATATTCCATCAATTTTTTTATAACATTAGTTATTTCTCATTTTATTATCAGCATTTTAAAAGAAAAGAACGTTCACCTTATCTGATTTGTCTGCTCTCTCTTATCATAGAATAAAAAAATAAGATTCAGACACCTGTTGTTCACGTTTGTCTTAAATCTTATTTTATCCGTACTATCTTGCCAAACTGCTCTGCATGTTGTATTTCTTTTTCAGGAAATAACGTGCTGCCAGCACTGCCGCACCAATCACTATCATAACGACTGGATCCAGTACCGGATTAATAACGGCAGGCAGCAAAGCTGAACCCGAAAATGTGACAATCCAAAGAAACATAGCCCCAACCATAATGGCACCGGACTTTAAAAATCCGGGGCGCTGTGATTTATCGGCACCCGGGCGGTCGTACTGATACACATATTTATACATTAAATAAAGTGCATAGCCTCCAACTGCTGAACCGATAAGCAAAGTTACCAGCCCAATCTGCTGTCTTTCGGTTTTAAACAACAAACTTGTGACAGACATCATCAAAGCCAGCGCACCCATCAACAGCATTGCATTGTCTATCCACATCAAAAGAGGTGTGGACTCCTTTTTCTCTACCGGTTTATTTAAAATGGCTTCTGTCCGTTCTGAAACAGTGCCAAAAAGCTGACGTGCTGTTCTACCGCTCTTCTGTTCTTCCACCATTAATGGTAGAATTTCATGTAAGGCTAAAGTTTGTTCCTGTTCCGAAAGATTGGCCGCTTTAATTGACTTTTTCAAATCAAAAATATATTGCTCGTTTCTTTTTGTTAATTTTTTTTCCAACTCACGATTTTCAGCAACAATTTCCTGCAGTTTTTCTGGTTCCATTTTACTGTATCCCCCTAATCAATCCGCTATCGCAAAACAAACCTTATCTATGTGGTATTTTATCATAAATTTATCGAAGAAAAACCGTTTTCTTCAAAAAACATTAGACATTGAAACGGAAGAGCATAACATCTCCATCCTTAACGATGTAATCTTTCCCTTCCAGACGAACTTTCCCTGCTTCTTTAGCCGCCTGCATATTTCCATAAGTGCTGAGATCCTCAAAAGAAACTGTTTCCGCACGAATAAAGCCGCGTTCAAAATCGGTATGAATAATACCTGCTGCCTGTGGTGCTTTAATTCCTTTTCGGAATGTCCAAGCACGAACTTCCTGTTCACCCGCTGTGAAATAGGTTGCCAATCCCAACAGATCATATGCCGCACGAATCAGCTGATCCAAGCCTGATTCCTCTATTCCCAATGCTTCTAAAAACTCTGCTTTATCCTCTTCATCCAACTCGGCTATTTCTTCTTCTGCCCGAGCGCAGACAACAATTACCTCAGCATTTTCTTCTGCCGCAAAATTACGGACCTGCTGAACATATTTGTTGTTTTCAGAATCAGCTACTTCATCTTCCGAAACATTCGCTACATATAAAATTGGCTTAGCTGTCAACAGGAACAAACTTTTCACCAGTTTCTTTTCTTCATCATCAAAATCAATTGTTCTTGCTGAAAGTCCTTCCTCTAAAGCAGGCTTGATTTTATCTAAGACTGCCAGTTCAGCAACTGCCTCTTTATCTTTCGTCTTGGCAATCTTTGCCACGCGCGCATAGCGTTTGTTAATTGAATCCAGATCAGCCAGAACCAGCTCCAGATTAATCGTATCAATGTCTGCCAGCGGATCAACTCTGCCTTCCACATGGGTAATATTTTCGTCATCGAAACAGCGGACTACATGACAAATCGCATCCACCTGACGAATATGGCTTAAAAACTGATTGCCCAGTCCTTCTCCTTTGCTCGCACCTTTCACAATTCCGGCAATATCCGTAAACTCAAAGGTGGTTGGAACAGTCTTCTTGGGTTTAACCAGCTCTGTTAAGCGCTGTAGTCTGTCATCAGGTACCTCAACCATTCCCACATTAGGATCAATTGTTGCAAACGGATAATTTGCCGCTTCAGCCCCTGCTTTTGTGATTGCGTTAAAAAGAGTAGATTTCCCTACATTGGGCAAACCTACGATTCCAGCTGTCAATGCCATTTTTTTCACTCTTCCTTTATCAATTTATACTGTACAACAAAGTTTTCACTTTTTCCTCTTGTTAACTGTATGGGTTCTTCCTTTGCTGCTAGTGTATCGACCAATTTAAAACTAAGTTATGCTTCTAATCCAAAAAACACGCAGCCAGCACAAGAGCAACCCCTATATTTGTAGCTGTTTATTCTTGTCATTGAAGCATACAAGTTAACATTTTCTATCATTGAACATCATTTATAGACGATCTTTTAGTGTAATTTATAATTTGGTCAGAGCACTAGGATACTTTCTTTTCCAGTACTTTTTTCATTTTTTTCTCAAAATCCCGGCGAGTCATCATAACGATATGCTGACAATTCAAACATCTGATTTTTATATCAGCACCCATTCGAATAATTTCCCATCGATTGGTTTGACAGGCATGAGGCTTCTTCATTTCTACAACATCACCTAAATCATACATTTCGTCGTTTCCTCCTCAGTTTTCTCTGCGCCAAATATAGATCTTTGCGCTCAGATAAAATAAAAAAAGCAGATATTTCTACAATACCATTTTTTTCTCCAAGTAGCAAAAGCAATTTACTGTTTTGATGAAAGTTAACATTGTTCGTTTTGTTAATAATCCAACTGTTTTAATCGCAACAAAACTGAAGCCGGACCTACTCTCTTTATATAATACAGACGGATGATTTTCTTTCGAATCGCCTTTTCATTTTTATCAATTTTTTCACCTGCATCAATTAACAGACTAATCAGATACTCCAAAATGGTCAACATACCTCCACCACCAAGCTCCACTCCCATGATTTCAGTATCGGTTAACTGATTTTTTTTCAGCTCGTTTATTTCGGCAGCCAGCTCTCCTATAACCAAAATTTCATCCGTTTTTCTTTTTAATGCATCCAATAGGTCGTCTTTCGTTGCTACTTCTTTCAGCGTCTCATTTTTATTCATTAGTAAATTCCCTATTTTTTTCTGTTCAAGTGCAAAGCTGTATAAAGAAAGTGCATTTTCCAAAGATCCTTTATGAAAATCAGCCTGACCATTTCTCAGCTTACCGATCATTTGGCGGGAAATCCCGGTACCCATGGAAATTTGGTAACTGCTGACGGGTGAAGCTAACAATGCTTCAATAAGTGTGGTGTCCAGTTCCATATCTTCCCTCCATTCTTTTTTATTATATCGTAAAATGCAGATTACGTAAAACTTGTTTTACTATCCTAATAAATAGAAGATAGACTACAAGTCAGAAACATTTTCTAACTGTACTCTATCTTTCCAACAGCTCTATAAATTAAAACAAGACAAAGCGCTTAAAAATTCACCACATCATCCCTTTGATGTTTTAAGAAAATCCCTTCTTTTGAGTAAGCAACCAGTACCAGTCCAGAGTTCATTTCAACAAAAGCTGACTATCCGGCTACAAACAAAATAAATCCTATAATATCTAAAACAAGCAGGTATTGAATCTTCTTTCTGATAAAAGCTGTCTGTTCTGGTTGGCTTTCCATCATTTTGGGATGATTTCTACGGTGAAAAAAATAGAGTAACAGACCTTCCCCATGCTGTCCGCCTGCTCCGATCAAAGCCCAAATTTTTGGTTTTTCCAGTCCTCTGTCTTTGGCATCAATTAATAGCAAACGATAAATATTTATTGCTATGGCAAGCGAACAAAGTATGATGATACCAACTCCAACGAAAACCTTCCATGATGTCTGCATCATAGTCTCCTCCTAAATCTTCCTGACAAAGTTATAAAACAGAATAGCGCCGTTTACAGCAATCAGTATAAACAGCAGAAATGCCAAACCTTTAACAGCTTCAAAGAAAAACATTAATATAATAAGCAGCAAATTCAACCCCATACCATAAAGTATTCTTCTATTACTCTTTACAGTATCTGTACTTTCCTTTAAAAATGAGGTCATTTTAGGATCTCCTTTCAACAGTGTATCAACAGATACATTATATAATTCACTTAAAAGCAGCACACTTATAATATCTGGATAACTATGACCATTTTCCCAACTCGAGATGGTCTGTCTAGATACATGAACAGATGCTGCTACCTGTTCCTGCGTTAATCTCAGTTCATTTCTTATCTCTCTTAACTTAACTCCAATCTCCATGACTGCCTCCGACTTTGTTTTTTGTCTCTCCTCCTCCATTATACTGCTTAAACTGCTTTCATATTAAAGATTTCTTTCGTACTTCTGTGTTTAACAAAAATGCTTCTTCGTATAAGATAATCATCCTGCAATAATCTCTTTTTTTCTATCAAATACCTTTGACATCTCCTGTTTCCCTCGTCAAATCTGCTTGACAGCCCTTATACAGAAGCAATTTCCAGAATATCAGGAAAATTCACTCCAGTAATTAGAAGCCCCTTACTTGAGGAGGTTGTGACAATCTCCATGCGATGAATACCCGCAGGAGCACTTGCACGTCCTTAACTGCGACGAGTAACCACAGGAGCAGAGCACTTCATGCGACGAGTAACCGCAGGAGCAAAGCACTTCATGCGACGAGTAACCGCAGGAGCAAAGCACTTCATGCGACGAGTAACCGCAGGAGCAAAGCACTTCATGCGACGAGTAACCGCAGGAGCAGAAGTGTTCTGGCTCAAGAACCAAGTAGGTATCATCTACTCTGACAAGTCAATCGTAGTGATTTATGTCAATAAGGCGGAATATACGAAAATTGTCAAGAAACACTAGTCATAAAATGACTAGCTGTGAATGGATACCTTCCTGGAGCTGCTCATATTTTCAGTATCGTTCGACTTATTTCCAGAACTGCTGTCTCTACGAGTCTAACGATTCTCGAGACAAACCATTACGCTGTAGCCGTTTTTCTGCGTCTACGGTTCTCACTACACTACATTTCGTTTCGATCTCATCAATTCCTAAATGGCAAAGCCACTAAGAATTGAAGGACTTCGTTCCGATCCTCGAAGCATGTCTGGGGGCATGTAGGAACTTACTTCTACGCTTCTTCGAATGCTCGAATCATACAAAGACTGGAACACCGTTTATTCGGCTTTAAGGGTATCAGACATCCTTATGTCACAGTCCCGTTTACCCTTGTTTTTAAATCCAATAAAAAAAGACAGAAAATTTCAGATTCCTGCCTTTTTCAACTTTATTTAATTTATTCTGAATCAAATTGAATATTCAGGATATCCAATATTCTAGCCAGATCAGATTGAGAAAGGTATTCAATTTCTATTTTCCCTTTTCCCTCTTTTTCCTGAATCATGACTGTCGTACCGAACTTGTCCATTAAGCGATCTTCGCTTTCACGTATATAATACGGCTTCTCTTTTACCGGCTTCTTAACCGTTTTAGCGGTTTTTTTACCTTCATCTTCATTATAGTCATTAACTATCTGCTCCAGCTGACGAACAGTCAACCCTTCTTTGGCTGCTCTATCAGCCAATGTAGAGATCAATTTCTTATCCTTCAGACCCAGCAATGTTCTTGCCTGCCCCATAGACAGTATTTCCTGCTGCACTAAATCTTTCACCAGTTCCGGTAAAGTCAGCAATCTCAGATAGTTTGCAATATAGGGACGACTCTTACCCAAGCGTTCTGCCACTTCCACCTGTGTCAGCTTCAGATTTTTCATCAGCATATCATAAGCTTCTGCTTCTTCCAGCGGGTTCAAATCTTCTCTCTGCAAGTTTTCCAGTACAGCAATCTGCATCATTGCTTCTTCATCGAATTCACGGACAATTGCTGGAATAGTCTCTTTTTCAGCCAATTTGGATGCCCGGAAACGTCGCTCACCAGCAATAATTTCATAGCCTTTTACAGATGATTTTCGGACAATAATCGGCTGGAAAACACCTGACTGCTTAATGGATTCTGCCAATTCGTTCAATGAACTTTCATCAAATGTTTTTCTGGGCTGATAGGGATTTGGACGAAGCTCCTTAAGAGGAATTTCAATGACCTCTTCTTTTTTTACATCCACTTCTTCCAAACTAGCAAAATCTTGAAACAATGCATCAATACCGCGGCCTAAACCTTTTCCTTTACTCATTATTATTCAACACTTCCTTTGCTAGAGATAAGTAGACTTCGGCTCCGCGAGATCTCGGGTCATAATCAATAATTGACAGCCCATGACTTGGCGCTTCCGATAAACGAACATTTCGAGGAATAATCGTGTCATACACTTTTTCACGGAAATACTTACGAACCTCTTCCACGACTTCGGCTCCGAGATTCGTCCGGGCATCATACATGGTCAAAAGAACTCCCTCAATCTTCAACTCCGGATTAAAGTGTTTTTGAACCAGACGTATCGTGTTCAGTAACTGACTAAGTCCTTCCAATGCATAATATTCACATTGAACCGGGATTAAAATAGAGTCGCTGGAAGTAAACGCATTAATGGTCAAGTGTCCCAGTGACGGCGGACAGTCAATCAGAATATAATCGTAATCGTTTTTCACTTCTTTCAGCGCTGATTTAAGTCTGGACTCCCGGGCAATCATGGAAGTCAGTTCTATTTCAGCTCCGGCCAGCTGGATAGTGGCAGGAATAATATCCAGATCTTTTCTTGTTGTCTGTAAAGTCACTTTATTCAGGGGCTCTTCATTCACCAGTACATCATAAATGTCATGAGCAACATCCGGTTTTCTAATTCCTACACCGCTCGTCGCATTTCCCTGAGCATCGATATCAACCAGCAATACCTTTTTTCCATAATAAGCAAGACAAGCACCTAAATTTACAGTAGTCGTTGTTTTGCCTACTCCGCCTTTTTGGTTCGCTACAGAAATGATTCGTACCATGTGTTTTGTTCCTCCATCTTATTTGATCGGCTGTTTATTTGGCAACCCTGGTTTTCTTGGATATTTTTTCGGTGTTTCCTTTTTCTTCTGAATTACAACAATATGCCGCTCATCATGAGTAATAGGCAATTCAAACGAACGTTCCTGTTCGAATTTCCCCCCCAATACAGCAATTGCTTTTTTTGCTTCTGTTATTTCTTCTTCGCTCTTTGATGCTTTTAATGCCAGAAAGAAGCCATCTCTTTTTACCAGAGGCAGACAAAGCTCCGCCAATACATTCAGACGGGCAACAGCTCTTGCTGTTACATAGTCAAATGCCCCTCTAAATTCTTCAGTCTGTCCAAAAGTCTCTGCCCGGTCATGATAGAGAGAAACATCAGATAAGCCTAATTCTTCAGTGAGATGAGTTAAAAATTTGATACGTTTGTTCAGAGAATCAACAATCGTAACCTCTAAATCTGGAAAAACTATCTTTAAAGGGATGCTTGGAAACCCGGCTCCGGAACCCACATCGCAGATTTTCTTATCAGATGAAAAATCCTCAAAAAAAGCCAGCGACACAGAGTCATAGAAATGTTTTAAGTATACTTCTTTTTCTTCTGTAATAGCCGTAAGGTTCATCTTTTCATTCCATTCAATCAACAGCTGATGGTACTTGGCAAACTGCATCATTTGCTGATCAGATAAAATCCTTCCTTTTTCCTCTAACAAGCGTCTAAATTCTTCTGGCGTCATATTATTCCTTCCTAGCGTGAAACACTAAAATGTTTCACAGTTTCTTACTTTACTTTATCGCAAATAGCTGTTTCATGCAATGGTTTTGATAACTTTTATCAGCTTTCTTAAAATGATCTGTTTTTTCTTCGAAACTCCGGTAATACAGAATGATTCCAGTATAACAGAAATAGGTAGAATAGATGGGGCAACGGAAATGAAAAAGCAAATAGATGACGTCAAAAAATGAAGACCTCTCCTAATATTACTATCCTTTTTAACTTCTAATCAGCTTTTTAACAACCTTCTGTAGATGAAACAAGAACTTCCCCTGCCTGCTAGTGTATCATTTCAGTAAATTCGCTTGTAAGTTACATGAAAAGAGTGATAAAATGGAGACCAATATATTTTAAAAAGAGGGGTAGTTATGGGAAAAATTAATCAAAAGCCAGGTGAAGTGTCTTTTATTCAGGCAATTAAAGATTTCTTTCTGGGATATGTAGACTTTAAGGGCCGGACAACAAGGGCCGGCTACTGGTGGGTAACATTGATTTTATCATTAGGCGGGTTTGTTATGGCTTTTGCTATGTTGGGAAAAATTTTTTCATTGGTATTTAGTTTAATTGATGATTACGGCTATTATTCTGAAAGTGAAATTGCTGCAGCTTTAACTGACTCTATCGGAGTGTTCATTCTTTTCGGCGTTATTAGTTTAGCATTAATACTGCCAACACTGGCACTTTCAGTCAGAAGATACAGAGACGCCGGGGTTACCGGTCGGGGAGTTTTGACCTTTTACATTATTAATTTTGTCGGAAACATTATTAATTTAAATGGAAGTTCTGCGTTCTTAACGTTGATTGTCTCCGCAATCAGCATCTTTTTCTTCATACTGTCTATTTTACCAACTGATTCACTGGTAACAACAAGCAACAGTGATGCCATGCAGTTCTTTTTCAGAAAGAAACAGGAAAAAGACAGCGAATGGGTAGAATATTAAGCCATTTTAACTTATCTGGAATATGCTGCAACAGTTTTTAGTACCAACTGTTACAGCATATTTTTTATCAGGTATTTTATTTTTCCATTTTCATATTCACATGGGGAATATCATCTTCCAGATAAACCTCTGAGACAACTTCAAAACCAAAGCTTTGATAAAATGCCACTGCATATTCCTGAGCACTTAATACTACCGATAGATTTGTATAGCGTTTTTTTATCTCAGTCAGTGTCTTTTCCATTAGAAGATTACCATATCCTTGACCACGATAGTTTTTAGTCGTCAATACACGCCCGATACTGATGCAGTCTCCTTTGTCAATAATTCGGGAATAACCGGCAATATCAGTTCCTTCCTGCAGCCAAACATGCCATGCTGTTTCATCATCGGAATCAATCTCCTGATACGGACACTGCTGTTCAACGACAAACACTGCAATACGTGCTGCCATAATTTTCAGTAATTCTGCCGAAGATAACTCTTCCAATTTTTTAATCTGAACATCCATTTTATTCAACTCCTGCTTCTTAATTTATCTTGTATTTATACTTTTCCATTTTTTTCCGATCACAGTCAATCACATACAAAAATGGACTGCTGTACACATAAACAATATTATAATAAAGCGGAGAAGCAATTGTCGTTAAGTGTTTCAACAACCCTCTGATATAAGATTCATCTTCCCAAAAAACAAAGATAAAAAGATTATTTTCCTGATAAAGTGTGTAGCTTCCATTTTGCAGTTTTTTCAGTTTATTATCATAGGCTTCAATCAAATTAAATAAGCTGTCCCAGTTTGCCAAAGAAATTCCTACTTTTTTTACTGTACCGTCTGGTAATCTCAACGTCATCTTTATCACATCTGTACCGTATTCCTGCTTAAGTCTTTTTAACAATTTTTGCTCGTCCTGAAATGGCACACTGCTTTCTCCCAACGTATGCAGAACTCCTTCTTTCAGCGATTGAGTGACTTCTACGCCAACATTGTTTTCAAGGCTTTGAATATCAGGTTTGTCCAGAAGTTTGGCTTGTTTATATTTTTCAGGAAAAATTGTCTGCAGTATTTCAAGTGCTTTCCGTTCGTCCGGACGTTCCATTTTATTTCCCCTTCATATATTGATTTATCTAATTATACTACATTGGCAACGTTTCTAAAGAGAATTCCTTTTCAAAATAGTATATCTGTATTAAATTCTTTGTTAAGACTTGTATTATCTTATACTGTGTTATACACTGTACTGTGTGAGGTGCTAATATGAATATAGATGATTGGAAATCACAGGTTAAACGCGGTACCTTGGAGCTTTGTATCCTTTCTCTTTTATCAAAAAGAGATTATTACGGCTATGAGCTGATAGAGGTATTGAGCAACTGGAGTATCATCGCCACAAACGAAAATACAATGTATCCGTTACTTAGACGTCTGACAAAAGAAAGCTATTTGGAAGGCTACTGGCAGGAAAATAATGATCTGCCTCGAAGAAAATATTATCGGATTACCGATCTAGGTATTCGATATCTTATGGAAATGACCGTTCTGTGGAAAACATTAACCAGAGCAGTCGATGATATTCAGGAAAACAGGGAGGAATTATGATGAATGAACAGGCTTCAGTCTATTTACAGCAGTTAAACAATTATTTAAAGAAGATGGATCAGCAGGAACGGATGGATATCCTTGAAGAAGTAGAAAGCCACATCTTTGAAGCTGTAAGCAACGGCGCAGAGATCGATATAGTCTTGAAAACATTAGGAAGTCCCAAAGCTTTGGCAGATTCTTATATTGACGAGGCATTTCTTAAAGAAGGCTCTTTCAACTTGAGTAATTTGATGAAACTGATAAAATTCTATTTTGTAACTGGTTTTTCAGGTATGTTCATTGTTTCCTGTGTAGGAATCATTTCAATTACATTCTATTTTTGTTCCTTTATAGTAGTTGCAGCAGGTGTTATCAAAATGATTGGTCTGTTTTTCGGCTATTCACTGCCGATTGTTGTTATGAATTTTGGTTTTTGGCAGGCTCCTGATTTCATGGCTTTGCCAGTTTGTCTTCTGGTTGGTTTGCTGCTTTATATCAGCAGCAAAAAAATGTGGAATTGGCTGAAAGGTTATCTGCTATCTATTTCTGTTGCGCATCGTAAACTGAAAAATTCCAATTAACAAAAAACAAGCGTCGGATTTTCTGTGCTTTCACAGCAATTCCAACGCTTGTTTGTATTCTTTTAACGATTTTTCGTTTCAAATAGAGGGCTGACTGGTTTATTTTCGTGAATCCGTTTGATAGCATCCCCGATTAGTTCGCCAACACTGATTTCATCAATCTTGTCGATCTTGCGGTCATCCGACAGATAAATGGAGTCTGTTACAACCAGACGTTTAATCGCTGAATCCTGAATCCGTTCCAGCGCAGGACCTGATAATACCGGATGTGTACATGAAGCATACACTTCTTTGGCACCGGCTTCTTTCAGTGCATTGGCGGCCAATGAAATGGTTCCGGCAGTGTCAATCATGTCATCAATCAACACACAAATTTTCCCTTCCACTTGTCCAATGATATTCATTACCTCTGCCACATTTGCTTTGGGACGGCGTTTATCAATAATTGCAATTGGAGATTTCAAGTACTCCGCCAGTTTTCGGGCACGAGTCACTCCGCCATGATCCGGTGAAACTACCACCACATCATCGCCCTTAATCCCATGTTCCATAAAGTAATCAGCAATCAGCGGCGCACCCATCAAATGATCCACAGGAATATCGAAGAATCCCTGAATCTGTACCGCATGCAAGTCTAATGTCAACATTCTTGTAGCTCCGGCTTTTTCCAGCATATTCGCTACTAATTTGGCTGTGATCGGTTCACGGGCACGAGCCTTTCGATCTTGACGCGCATAACCATAGTACGGCATAACAACATTAATTGTTTTGGCACTTGCACGCTTCAACGCATCAATCATGATCAATAGTTCCATCAAATTGTCATTCACCGGGCTGCTTGTTGATTGAATCAAATAAACATGCGACCCTCGAATACTTTCTTCAATGTTGATTTGAATTTCACCATCACTGAATTGGCTGACAGATGATTTACCTAATTCCACACCAACTGCTTTTGCAATTTTTTCTGCCAGAGGGCGGTTGGAATTAAGAGAAAAAATTTTCAATCTTGGATCAAAATAATGTTTTGACATTGGGACCTCCACTTTCTATTTTGAACAATAGCTTCCTTATAAATAGTAGTCACTTTTTACAAATAAATCAAGTGATTTTCCTATAGTAATACCAAATTATCATCAATTATACGCATTTAAACCATTTTACTATTTTTGTTTGCAGCTTCACAGATTTTCATTTCTATATCTCCTTCTTTTTTTCTGCTTAATTCCTTTTCAGGCATTCTTATTCTTAGTTTTTGTTCATTCATAACAGATATTTCCTTTAAAAAAATTTTTTAGACAGTTCTCCGGATATGTCCAAATGAAACACTTGCATATCTTCACTAAATATACTTCAGCTCGACATGTAGTTGTTTTACGAAAAATTAGGAATTAAAATCGTTTTTACACCTTTTTACTTCTGATTTTTCTACCAAGATTATACGAATATCTCTTTTTTCTATTTATTTTTCATTAAAAGCCAGAAAAACATTTAGAAAGCGCTCTATATTTGTTAAAATAATCTTGTGCACTAAAAAATAGGAAGAAGGAGTGTTTGTTTTTTGAAGAAGCTAGGGCGTAACAAAATCAAAAACATCTTTCAATGGCTGATTGTCACAGGTTTGCTGGTAAGTGGAAGCACAACAGTTCCCGCAACAGCAGAAACTGAAGCGGAGGAAACCCACCGGCTGACTGTTCTGGGAACCTCTGATGTTCATGGTCAGCTGTGGAACTGGTCGTATGAGGATGACAAAGAAGCTGCTGTCGGACTTTCACAAGTAAGTACGGTTGTCAAAAATGTTCGTACAGAAAATCCCAATGGAACGATTTTAATTGATAATGGGGATATCGTACAGGGAACCATTCTTACCGATGATTTGTACAACAAAGAACCACTGATTAACGAAGAGCATCCAATGATTAAAGCCATGAATGAAATCAAATATGATGCTATGGTCCTTGGAAACCATGAATTCAATTTTGGCCTTGATCTGATTGACAAAATCAGCAGCGAAGCATCTTTCCCAATTCTTTCTGCAAACACATATGTCAAAGCAACAAATAACCGTTACGTAGGAGGCACCACGTTAAAAGATATTGATCTGGATAACGACGGGACAAAGGATCTGACTGTGGGAATTATTGGTCTGACCACTCCGCATATTCCAAATTGGGATGGGGCAAAAGTTGAAACACTGTATTTCAATGCTTTAAAAGATGAAGCCGAAAAAGCTGTAGCAGAACTCAAAGGCTCTGCGGATATCATCGTGGCTTCCATCCACGCCGGACGGACAGACAACGATCCTGCTGCAAGTGCCGATCAGGTAATAAACAATGTAGCAGGTATTGATGCATTTATTTTAGGACATGATCATCGCTCTTTCGCAGAGCAGATTGACAGTCCCAGCGGAACAGCTCCTGTCGGCGCACCAAAAGATACGGGTATCGAAATGGTTCGGATTGATTTGGATATTGAAAAAATCAACGGAAAATGGGAGGTAAAAAATGACCATGTTTCCATTATTGACACCACACAGGCAGCTGCCGATACAGAATTAAAAGCCGCTACACAAACTTATCATGATACAGCACGTCAGTTCATTTCAGATCCAATTGGAACAGCATCTGCTGATTTCCTTCCGGCAGAAGAAGTGACAGGCATTCCTGAGGCTCAGCTTCAGCCAACTGCCATGATCTCATTAATTAACAATGTCCAAAGAAAATACACAGGCGCTCAGCTTGCTGCTTCTGCCTTATTTAAAGCAGACAGCAAATTAAATAAAGGCACTCTTTCCTACTCTAATATTTTTGATATTTACAAGTACCCGAATACCTTGGTCAGCGTGAATATTACCGGAGAAAATCTGTTAAAATACATGGAAAATCAGGCGGCTTATTACAATACCCCTCAACCGGATGACCTGACCATCAGCTTCAATGAAGCAATACGTGTTTACAATTACGATATTTTTTCAGGAATTGACTATAAAATTGATATTTCAAAAGAAGTCGGACAGCGGATTATCAACCCAACCATTGATGGAGCGGCTGTAGAGCCAACTGCCAATTATACAATTGCCATGAACAACTACCGTTATGAAGGTTTGCTGGCTCAGGGAATTATTACAGAAGAACCGTTAGTCTCTACAGATCCGGAAACACTTCGAGGATATATTGCTCAATATATCAAAGAAAAAGGAACGATTGATCCGGAAAAAGAGATTGAGCACAACTGGGAAATCATCGGCTACAACTTTGATGAAGACTGGCGGGCACTGGCTGTTGAGCTGGTAAATAATGGAACGCTTCAAGTTGTTTCCGCTGCAGACGGCCGGACACCAAATGTCAAGGCAATTACCAAACAGGATGTCATTGAGGCAGGCTTCCAGCCAAGCACTTTAACAATCATGCATACAAATGACATTCATGGACGACTGGAAGGAAACGGACAGGATGTTCTGGGAATGGCCCGTCTTAAAACCTATAAGGATCAAAAGAATCCCGGACTGTTAATCGATGCAGGGGATGCATTCCAGGGGTTGCCTATCTCTAATTTCTCTGAAGGAATGGATATGGTCAGCATTATGAACGAAGTTGGCTATGATGCAATGGCTGTGGGAAATCATGAATTTGATTTCGGTTTTGAACGAGCCCTTCAATATAAAGAAAATTTGAATTTCCCGCTTCTTTCGAATAATACGTATAAAGACGGACAGCTTGTCTTTGAACCCTATACCCTTATTGAAAAAGATGGTAGAAATTATGCCGTAATCGGTGTAACAACACCGGAAACAGCAACCAAAACCCACCCAAACAACATTATCGGAGTAACATTCGCTGATCCGATTGAAGAAACAAAGAAAATCATCAACACCTTGAAAAATTCCGAAACAGCAATTGATGCTTTTGTTATTGCCGGACATTTGGGAATTGATGAAACAACTCCAGCTGAGTGGCGGGGAGACACACTGGCCAAAGAATTAAACGCCAGCTTCCCTGATTTGAATTTGGTTGTTCTGGATGGTCATTCTCATACTGCTGTAAATGGCGGTATGATGTACGGAAATGTCCTGTATACTCAAACAGGCAACTATCTGAACAATGTGGGTATGGTAAAACTGGATGTAAATAATGTATCTGCTAAATCTGCAGAACTGGTTTCAGCTGAGACTCTGGCAGAGCTGGAAGAAAATACAGCAGTTAAGGCCTTGGTTGATCAGGCAAAAGAAACCTTTGAAGCTTGGGGCTCTGAAGTTGTGATTGAAAATAACCCTTATTTGTTCAACGGAGAACGAGATAATGTGCGTACCAGAGAAACAAATCTGGGAAATTTAATTGGTGACTCTATGCTTTCTTATGGACAAACCGGGTTCAGTTCACCGACTGATTTCGCTGTAACAAATGGTGGAGGTATTCGTGCAACTATCGAACCAGGCTCCGTAACTCTTGGAGACATTATTGCTGTTCTGCCATTTGGCAACAGCATCTCACAAATTAAGGTGACAGGCGCACAGGTGAAAGAAATGTTTGAGATGTCTCTTCGCTCAACTGCACAAAAGGATGAAAACGGCTCAGTCATTTTAGACGATTATGGACAACCGAAATTGGGTGCAAATGGTGGATTTCTTCACGTATCAAGCACAATTCGTGTTTATTATGATTCAACTAAACAAGGAACACTGCTAGCAAACGATGAAGGCAACGAATCAGGACAGACAGTCATTGGTCAGCGTGTCTTGCAAATTGAAGTCCAAAACCGTGAAACCGGTGAATTTGCACCAATCGAAGATACTGCTGCCTACAATATGGCAACTAACGATTTTCTGGCTGCCGGAGGCGATGGTTACGACATGCTCGGCGGTGAAAGAGAAGAAGGCCCTTCTCTTGATACCGTTCTGATTGACTATCTGAAACAAGGCGCAGCACTGCGTCTGTTAGATACAGCAACCAATATCGATTTGGCTCAATATGAAGAACAATTCCCTGGAAAACGCCTCATCTCTATTGCTGAAGCTGAGTTCAATAAAGAAGGCGGAAACGGTGAAGCAGACGGCGAAAAAGCAGCAGGTGAAGGGGGCAGAGATAAAAATGGCGGAAATTATCCGAAAACAGGTGAAGAAATTGCTTCTTATCTGGGTATTGGCTTACTGACTGCAGGCGCTGCTGTAACAGGAACCTACTACTATAACAAGCGAAAAATATCCTAGCAGCTTGACCAGATTGTAAATTACAATAAAAGATAATCAATAAATGATTGAAAGTCTTAACTTATATGCTTCAATAACAAATGGGACAGCTTCAAAAGCAGCAGTCTCATATGTAATACTACTTGGTAAGGCACGTTTCTTGGATTAGAAGAATAACTTGTTTTTAATTCGGTCAAGACACTGGTTTTAAACTTTACGGTAAATAACAACATCATTTAATAACTGAAAAAAGGGGTTGTGACAAACCTCATGAGGGCTGTCACCCACACCAAACAGAATGAAAAGAAAAAAACGATCGACCTACACGCTATTTCCTGTCATACTAAAGAGGACAGAAGGGCTTGTAGGTCGATCACTTATTGAGGTTCTTTTCCAAGTTGACCTTGAGGGACAAACTAGATCGTTCTACTTATCTGTACGGCAGAGCCATTAAGAATTGAAGGACTTCGTTCCGATCCTCGAAGCATGGAGGGGCTTTGTTCCTACGCTTCTTACAAATGCTCGGATCATACAAAGACTGGAACACCGTTTATTCCTTACCTTCAAAATAAGAAAAATTCTCTGCGTATCCCTTTTTATTGACCTGTCTTGCTCTGGCGATTGCGAGATCATGTGTATATACATCATCCGTAATGGTTGATCCAGCAGCAATCATTACATTGTTTTCGATTGTCAGCGGTGCGATCAAATTAGAACCTGAACCGATAAACGTATGATCTCCTACTGAGATATGCTGCTTATCTTTCCCGTCATAATTCACAAAAATAACACCGCAGCCGACATTGATATCTTTCCCTAAATCTGCATCCCCTACATAGCTGAGATGACCAATTTTAGTCTCTTCACCTACTGAAGAATTTTTTATTTCAACAAAGTTCCCAATATGTGCACGTGAACCAATTTCTGTATTGGGTCTTAAATGGGCAAATGGACCGACATCCGCATGACTTCGAATGGTACTTTTTTCAATTACGGAATGAACAATCTTGACATTGTCTTCAATCACACTGTCCACAATTTCCGAACCGGAGCTGATAAAGCAGTCCTCACCGATTACAGTTTTTCCTTTGATACAGACTCCTGCTTCAATCACAGTGTCTGAGCCAATCACTACGCCTTCATCAATGTACGTACTAGCAGGATCGACAAACGTAACACCATTCATCATGTGCATCGCATTCAGACGTTTATACATAATTTTATTTGCGGTGGCCAGTGCCATTCGATCATTAATCCCCATTGCTTCATCAAAATCAGCCATCCGGTAAGCCGCAATTGTCGCTCCGCCGTTTTTCAAAATTTCAATAATATCTGTTAAATAATACTCACCCTGCGAATTATTTTTCTCTATTTTTGAAAGGGAAGAAAACAAGGCTTCATTGTCAAAACAGAATGTTCCTGTATTGATTTCTCTTACACGTGTCTCTTCTTCAGACGCATCTTTCTGTTCAACGATTTTCTCAACAATTCCCAAATGATCACGAATGATTCGTCCATAACCTGTAGGATCATCAGCTTGAGCTGTCAGAATTGTTGCACTAGCATTTTTCCCTTGATGATAATCAAAAAGATTGGTCAGTGTTTCTGCCGTTAACAAAGGCGTATCTCCTGTAATCACCAGTGTGGTTCCCTTTTTCCCTTTCAGCAAGCTTTCTGCCTGCATGACCGCGTGTCCGGTTCCCTGCTGTTCCTGCTGTAACGCATACTTTGTCCGTTCTTCCAAATACTCTTTGATTGCTTCTGCACCATGGCCGACAATTGTCACAATTTCCGTTGGCTTAGTCTGCTCTACCTGATCGACAATATGCTCTACCATAGGCTTCCCTGCCACGGGATGAAGGACTTTATAAAGCTTTGATTTCATACGTGTACCTTTACCTGCAGCTAAAATGATGACGTATCTGTTCTCTTCCAAATTTGTCACTCCTCAATTCTGTCTCATTCTTTTTTATAACAAGAGAACGGCGTAATTCTAAAATCCCCGCTCTTTAAATCCCAAACAAATGAAGTTTTTTTGATAAAGATAAACTTCTTCATCATAACCTTCTCTTAGTTTATCTTACCAAATGCACTTTTTCAACCAAACCAATTTTAAATAATGCAGATCAATTTGGTCCATTCTATAACTATTAGTTTATGGATGGATGATCCTATTCAGTATAGCAAAAAAACTTCGCTATTTTTTGAACAGCAAAGCTTCCTTGTCTAGCAATTATTTTGATTTATTCTTAACTAAAATAATTTCCCGGAACAACATTAATCGTTTTCGTCTGGGTATCCACATCTTTCACATAGAGCAGAGATGTATAATCATTGATTGCACGCTGTCCATTGAATTTGGACTCTGCAAATACAGTAATGCCCACCAATTCAGCTTCAAATTCCTCAATCAGACTCTTCATACCGTTAACCGTTCCGCCGCCCTTCATGAAATCGTCTACGACAAGAACCCTCGATCCCCGTTCCAGACTGCGTTTGGAAAGCTCCATTTTTTCTATCCGTTCAGATGAACCGGATACATAATTCACGCTGACTGTAGAACCTTCTGTAATTTTTGAATCTCTGCGGACAATCACAAAGGGAATATTCAGATAATAAGAAACTGCCTGTGCAATCGGCACACCTTTTGTTGCCACAGTCATCACTGCATCAACTTTTTGATCTAAATAAATTGAAGCAATCACCCGACCAATCTGACGCAGCAGCTCCGGCTGTCCCAGTAAATCAGAAAGATAGACATAGCCGCCCGGCAACAGACGATCCTGTTCGGACAAACGGTCACCCAGCTCCATAATAAACTGCTTTGCTTCCTCGTATGGAATCTTGGGAATAAACTGAACGCCTCCTGCAGCTCCCGGTACGGTTTCCAGAAGACCTGTTCCTCTCTGCTGAAACGTCTTTTTTACAATCGCCAGATCTTCGCTAATAGAAGACTTGGCAGACTGATATCTCTCAGCAAAAAATGTCAGAGAGATTAATGTATGTGGGTGACTTAACAGATATTGTGTCATATCAATTAGGCGTTCACTTCTACGGGTTTTCAAATTAGTCACTTCCTTTTTTCTCTATCGTTCCTTATTATAAGGGTTTAGAAGAAAAAATTCGAGCATTTTAAAGAAAAAATCTGAAATAGTTCGCATATTCTATAAAAAAGAAGAAGTCAGGGAAAAGAATCTTCGTTTTTCCCTAACTTCCTTTAATTTTTCTATTTCTTAAAGAGATGGTTGTAATATAACGAATAACATTGATTACTAAAAAAATACTAATAAATGCCAGTGTAATGGTCGCACTCGGTGGTGTTTCCAGATAATAAGAACCAGTCAATCCTGCCATCATCCCCACCAACCCTACAACTGTACTAATTAGAATTACCATATTAAACCCTTTTCCGATTCTCAATCCTGTCGCTGCAGGAAGCACCATAATAGCAGAAATCAGCAAGGCTCCTGCGATTGGAATCATCACAGCAATGGCAACTCCTGTTATTACATTAAACAGCATGGACATCCAGCGTACAGGAAGTCCATCAACATGCGCTGTGTCCTCATCAAACGTCAACACATACATCGGGCGCTTGAACAGGAAAAACAGAATGACCAGCACAACGAACAAAACTGCCAAAATTACTACTTGTTCCCATGTAATAGTAACGATGGAACCAAACAAATATGACTGGATACTTGTTGCAGAATTCCCGCTGTTCATATTCATCAGAACCAGTGCGAGTGCCAGACCGCCGGACATTAAAATAGCGATTGAAATTTCTGAATATGTACTATAAATATGCCGCAAATACTCCAGAACAACAGCTGCTATGATGACTACAACCAAGGTCATTAAATTGGGACTCAAATTAAAGAACAGCCCCAAAGCAACTCCTGCCAAAGAGACATGGGACAACGTATCTGCCATCAGCGACTGCCTCCGGATAACCAGAAACACTCCCAGCATTGGGGCGATAACAGAAATAAATCCTGCAGCCAGAAATGCCCGCCTCATAAATTCATATGAAAACATCTCCAAAATATTCAACTCCCTAATCTATCTTTTTCAATTTTATACTTCATCCATGTCTGTCTCAGAACTCATGTGAAAACAACGCCACTGAGAGTCTTCTTTCCGCACTAAGCGAATTTGCCGATCTGCATATTTCTTAATGTCCTCATGATCATGAGTAATCATCAAAATCGATTTGCCATGAGCATGAGCATTGTGTCTTAACAAACGATAAAACTCGTTTCTGGATTCTTCATCCATCCCTGTTGTGGGTTCATCAAGAATAAACAGGTCAGGATCTGTTGCAAAAATTCTGGCCAGACTGATCCGCTGTTTTTGCCCGCCGGAAAGCTCACCAATGCGTTTATGCCGCATATCCCACATACCAACTGCTTTCAATGCCTTTTCCACGTGCTGATGATCTTTTGTTGTCAGTCGCTGAAACCAGCGCTGTCTGGGAAATCGACCGGAGCGGACTAATTCCAGCACCGTACTGGGAAAACCAGCATTAAATGAGGCAATCTGCTGAGGAATATAGCCGATACTGATTTTTTTCCCTTCAGCATTTTTATCAGATACCGTTACTGTTCCGCTTGCAGGTTTAAGCAGCCCAAGCGTGCTTTTTATCAGGGTTGATTTTGCAGCTCCGTTTTCTCCCGTTAAAATAACAAATTCACCCGGATCAACATAATAGGAAACATTTTCCAAAACAGGCTCATCATCATAATAAAATGTTAGTCCCTGTACATCAATGTAATGCATATACGCTCTCCCTTTTTTAATAAAATAACATATTCAGTTCCCAGTCTGATGATATCTTATTCTTTACTTTATTTTTCATCCAAAACTGCTTCATTCAGAGCAATCAAAACCTGCACATGCTCTAGAATACAGCCAAAATATATCAGTCTTGTTCTTTACTTAATACTCTTTTTCAAGGCTTCAAGATTTTCCTGCATCACAGAAATATAATCTTGACCTGACTGCTGCTCCTCTTCTGTCAGACTTTCCAGTGTTTGCAGTACTGAAAGCTCAACACCTGTTTCTTTAGCCAGCGTTTCAGCTACTTTTGAGGAAGCTGTTGCTTCAAAATAAATGACCTTTACCTGATGCTCATCAATATATTTCTTCAATTCAGCCAAACGACTTGGTGAAGGCTCCTGATCGGGAGAAATACCTGAAATAGACTCCTGTATCAGTCCATATTCTTTTGCCAGATAGCCAAAAGCAGCATGCTGTGTCACAAAGGTCCTATTTTCAACAGCTGCAAAAGCTGTTCTGTACTCAGCATCCAATGTCTGTAATTTTTCAAGGTAAGCAGCTGCATTTGCTTCAAATACCTCTTTTTTATCAGGATATTTGCTTACCAGCGCATCACGAATTGTCTCCACTTCTTTTTGGGCCAGCACAGGGTTCAGCCAGACATGCGGGTCTACTTCGTGACTGTGATCATGCTCTTCTTCTTCCTCTTCATGATCATGGTCATCGCTTTCCATCAAATCAATACCTTTACTTGCTTCTACAATTTTTACACTATTCTGATTGATATTTGAAATGACATCTTCTGCCCAGGTTTCGAATTCATTACTATTATATACAAACAAGTCTGCATCGGAAACTTTTGCGATATCTTTTGCACTTGGTTCAAAGTCATGGGCATCTGTACCAGAAGGGATTAACAGTTCAACAGTTCCCTCATCTCCTACAATTTCTTTTGTAAAATTATACATAGGATAGAAAGTAGTCATCACAGTAATCTGATCTTGTTTGTCAGTTGCCGGCTTCGTTGTTTCCCCGCAGGCAGCTAAAATAAAAATACCTAGTAAGAGCATACCGATACACATACTATATTTCAAAAATTTTCGCTTCATTTTTTTCTCCATTCCGATTTACTTTTGCAAATCGTAATTTTTACGATTTAAGAGCAAAACCTACTTTATCAGAAGTTAAAAATTCCGTCAAGAAAAAAATCAAAAGAATCTGAAAACCTTTTTCATTCAGGTGATTTGCAGTAAGAAATAGACCTCATTTACAGACTTGAAGCACGAAATTATTTCCAGATTCAGAAAAAAGCAAAAAGCCCGGAATCTTTTATAATTCCAGGCACATGCTGCATATCTAAATCAGATACACACTGATAAGCAATTATTTCAGTGTTCTTACCAGATAAACCTCATCACAAAAGCCTTTTAGCCCATTATAAATTCTTTGGGCTCTGCTCTTTTTATCGCACAATGCAAAAACAGTAGGTCCGCTGCCGCTCATTAAAGCTGTATCAGCGCCAAATTTCAACATTCGATCTTTAATCTGCTGAATAATTGGATACCGCTGAATTGTCACACTTTCCAATGCATTACCAACTGTTTGTGTCATTCGCAGATAATCGTTTGCCTGCACTGCTTCTTTCAGACCAGTAATATCCGGATGATGGATGCTGTTAAACGACAAACTACCAAATACAGAGCCTGTTGAAACACTCATTTTCGGCTTCACAAGGACTACCCAGCATTGCGGCATAGGCTGAAGCTTTTCTATCCGCTCGCCTCTGCCTGTCACAAAAGCTGTTCCTCCCTCAATACAGTAAGGAACGTCCGAGCCAATCTCACTGCCCAGTTCAGCCAGTTCGGTATTTGTCAGACCCAACTGCCAAAGCCGATTCAATCCTCTCAGTGTGGCTGCGCAGTCGCTGCTGCCTCCCGCAAGGCCGGCAGCAACAGGTATTCGTTTTTCTATAAAGATTTTTATTCCTTGATCGATCTGCATCCTGCTTTTTATCAGCTCTGCAGCGATATACACATGATTTTTTTGATCTAAAGGAATAAAAGAATTATTTGTTTCAAGGATAATTTGATTATCCGGAAGAGGCTCAAACGAAAGACGATCTGCCAAATCTACACTAGCCATCACCATCTCCAATTCATGATATCCATCTTTCCTCTTGTATAATGCATCCAGACCCAGATTAATCTTTGCCGGTGCCTTCTCAATTATCTCCATGTCTCCACCTATTCTATGATATATCAGCAATCTTATACGACAGAATCCTTTAAAATTCTAACATATGTTTTTAGTGAAGTACATAGAATGTTTGTATAATACAACATATAAAAAAAGTTGGACAAAACGAAATTTCCGTTTTACCCAACTTGATTCGTCATTCTTTAGACAGCTTCACCGATGAACTCAATTTCTACAGTACGTGTCAACACATCTGAATAACTATAAGAAACCCGTTCAAACGAGTTTTCGTCTGGATCTAAGTCTACAACAAAAACAGAAGGATAGGTTTCTGTTAAAACACCTGAACGTTCTGTCTGCCGTTTTCTTCCCGTCTGCGCAGTCAATGTGATTTTACTGCCAATACGGCATTCCAAGTCTTTCTTGATTGAAGCTAAAGTTGTTGGCATTGCATTCACCTCAAAAACGATTGTATCACATGTACAGGAAAATTTCAAGTTTACCATAGCACAAAAATAATTGCAACTACTTATACTACAATTATTTAATTCTTTTATTTTTCTCTCTTTTTTTTAATCATATATCAATGATTTGATCTTCTTTTTTGCCCGATCATAGGCACTTCTGACTCTGATCGGCTGCACATCATATTCTTCTGCAATATCGCTGAGCTCTTTGCCATCCATATATTCTTCAAATGTAACCCGCTCAAAAGAAGACAGGACATTATGAGCATCTTCCAGTTTTTCACGAATAATCATGTAGTCCAGCGCTTGAGATTCTTCTATCTGCATATAATCCAAAAATGTTTCCCCTTGTGTATCCATTTTTTGTTCAAGTGATACAGCAGTTATGTCCCCCTGACGCTTATAGGCGCATTGTCTGCGGACTAAACTTCGAATATGATTCTCGAAATTAAGCTTAAAAAAATTTCCGATTGTTACTTTGTGTCCTTCCTGAAACTTTTCCAAAGAACGAAAAAAGACAATTCGTCCTTCCTGCAGCCAGTCATCCTGATCAAATCCTCTCAAATAATACTTCGTCTGCATTTTAAAAACAACTGGATAATACTTTCGATATAGCTGATCAAATGCTTCAAAGTCCCCGTGTAAAATTGTTTCAAACTGATTCATACTTAACTCCCTTTCCATCCAATTAAACAAATTGATGAAAAAAGAGTACCATCTCTCCGCATCTAAAATGAAGATAAAAAAAGAAGAAAATATATTACGATAAATATTTTCTTCTTTTTAGCATATTATTTTATTATATAGAGTTTTTTTCTGATGGCTCTTCTCTGTACTCATACATTCTTGCGTATATTTTCAAATCAGTCCTTCTCATTCGAAAGCTCTTCTAAAATATCAGACAGCTTTGACAGTTGTTCCATATCCCAGGGTGAGTTCCGTCTAAAGCTCTGATATTGAATATCCGTCGCATGAATGGCAATCGTCCGCTCTGTTTTACGAATCTGGTCATATAATTCTCTGGCAGAAATTCTGAGTGCCCCTTTTGAAAAAATCAGCCATTGTTCAGCCAGATCACTCGTAGCCACAGAGACCTGTGTCAGCAGATTGTTTTTTTCCCCTGTTACACGTTCAATATAGCTGTCAGCCGTCTCTTCTTCTTTTGTAAAAACAACTGTCAGCTGATATTTTTTATAGCTTTGCTGGATTCCAGGTACCAGCTGGGCATCGAAAACAACCATTACTTCAAGACCTTCATATTTCGCATAGTTGGATAATCGGTGAAGCAGCGCTTCCCTTGCATCTTCCAGCTTGTTTTGATTTTTCAGACGAACTAATTCCGGCCATGCACCAATCATATTATAGCCATCTACAATCAGCAGCTGCTTTTTCACCGATTTCACCTCCTCATACCTTGGGATTTCTTCCCCGATAAACTTCATACATTAATAATCCGGCAGCCACGCCGGCATTTAAACTTTGAACATGCCCTGTCATGGGAATAGTCAGCAGTTCGTCTACCTCTTTATGCAGACCTTTACTCATTCCCCGACCTTCATTTCCGATAATCAGTGCAACAGCTCCTGTGGTATTCCATTGCCGATAGTCGGTTCCCTGCATATCTGTCCCAAATATCCAAAAGTCGGCCTTTTTAAGCTCCGTAATTGCATTGGTCAGATTCGTTACTCTGGCAATGGGAACGTACTCTACAGCCCCTGTGGAAGCTTTTACAACAACTGAGGTAACACCCACTGCCCGATGCTTTGGAATAATCACTCCATCCACTCCCGTTGCATCAGCAGTCCTCAAGATAGAGCCCAAGTTATGCGGATCTTCTATACTGTCTAGTATCAGAAAAAAAGGAGTCTCCGATTCTGTTTTTTCAAGCAGCTGATCCAGCGTCAAATATTCATATGCAGTTGTAGCCAGAACCACCCCCTGATGGACGCCTCGGTCACTCAAAGTATCCAGCTTCTGCTTCGGTACCCACTTTACCGGAACTGCATGTTCCTTTGCAGCTTCTTTCAGTCTCTCTATCTTTTCTCCAGAAAGGTCCTCCTGCAAAAACAATTTGTTGCCGCGGTCATTTCCCAGTGCTTCGAGTGCCGCATAATGACCAAAAACAAAATCATCATTTTTTTCTGCGACAGGGCCTTCCTGTTTTTTCACTTTCACAGGTCTTCTGTCTTTCTTATCATTTTGCCTGTTTCTATTTCTTCCTGGCTTCATTCTGCTCACCTGCTTTCTTTATACACCATTCAATCAATTCTTCCAAACGTTCGGTCCTCTTCATTAAATGAAGATAGCCCATCAACGCTTCGAAGCCGGTCGCAACACGGTAAGTTGTGATATCCGCATTTTTAGCCGAGGTATGACTTTTGGCATTTCTTCCACGCTTGTAAATCAGCTCTTCCTCTTCCGACAGCTTGCCTTCCGACAGCATTCCCTGCATTAGAGAAGCCTGCGCCTTTGCTGAGACATAATTGGTTGCAGTTCGGTGAAGAACATTTGGCTTCGTCTGTCCTTCTGAGACCAGGTAATCCCGAATGTATATTTCATAAATTGCATCCCCTACATAAGCCAGTGCCAGACCGTTCAGCTGTGTGTAATCTCTCATTCGCCACGTCTCCATCTGGTTCCCTGAGCAGTATCCTCAAGAATGATTCCCTGTTCTTTTAACAGATCTCTAATTTCATCGCTGCGAGCGAAATTTCGATCTTTTCTTGCCTGATTTCTTTCTTCAATCAGCTGATCAACAGCATCATCCAACAGTTCAGCCGAAGAAAAGAGAATGCCAAATATTTCCAAAAGTACCGTATATAATCCCAAGGCATATTCTGTAACTTTTTTGGAAACAGAATTCTGCTCACTGTACTGATTCAGCCATTTTGCCAATTCGTAAACAACCGTAATTCCATTGGCCGCATTAAAGTCATCATCCATTTCTTTAATGAAAGCTGCTTCAATCTGATCCAGTTCCGCAATCTTTTCAGCATCCTCCAGCAACGCCTCCTCTGCTGAATCTTTTCTGAAAGAAAGATTTTCAAAAGCGATTTTCAGTTTCTGATAATTTACTGCCGCTTCTTTCAGAGTTGTCTCACTATAGCGGATCGGGCGCCGATACTGAGTCGTTGCCATAAAGAACCGCAAAATCTGAGGATCTACCTGCTTAACCATTTCATGTACAGTAATAAAATTTCCTAAAGACTTGCTCATTTTTTCATCGTCTTCGCCAATCGTTACGTAGCCGTTGTGCATCCAGTAATTCGCAAATGTTTTCCCGGTTTTTGCCTCACTTTGTGCTATTTCATTTTCATGATGCGGAAACTCCAGATCCTGACCGCCGCCATGAATATCAATGGTATCGCCCAAATGCTTGCCTGCCATCACCGAGCACTCAATATGCCAGCCCGGACGACCGGCACCCCAAGGAGAATCCCAGAAAATCTCTCCTTCTTTTGCCGCTTTCCACAAAGCAAAATCAAGAGGATCTTCCTTTAGCTTCAGCTCTTCTCCAGTACGCTGACTGGCGCCCATTTCAAGCTCATCAATGGATTGGTGGCTTAATTTCCCATACTCTTTAAATTTTCTAGTGCGATAGTATACGTCTCCCTGAGACTGATACGCATACCCTTTATCAATCAGTGCCTCAATAAATGCCTGAATATCCGGCATATGATCCATTACCCTTGGATTTTCAGTAGCAGGCTTTACATTCAGCGCCGCAGTATCCTCTTTAAATGCCTGAATAAATTTATCTGCAACTTCCGGTGCTGTAATCCCCAGCTCATTGGCTGCCCGGATAATTTTATCATCCACATCTGTGAAGTTGGAAACATAATTTACTTCATAACCTCTATATTCAAAATAGCGGCGAATCGTATCAAAGGCAATTGAACTGCGCCCATTTCCTATATGAATATAATTATAGACTGTTGGTCCGCAGACATACATCTTAATCTTTCCTTTTTCCAAAGGTGTAAAGACTTCCTTCTGTCTGGTTAATGTATTATAAATCTGTATCATCTTTTTCTCCTACCTTTTCCCCGTTGATTCGGACTATTTTTGCCGGAATTCCCACTGCTGTCGCTCGATCCGGTACATCGATCAGCACAACTGCTGAAGCACCTACTTTTGCCTGTTCTCCTATGGTAACCGGTCCTAAAATTTGTGCATGTGCAGAAATGATTGCACCTTTTTTAACAGTAGGATGTCGTTTCCCGCTGTCTTTACCTGTACCGCCTAACGTCACACCATGAAATAGCACCACATCTTCCTCGATCTCAGCTGTCTGACCAATAACCACACCCATCCCATGATCAATAAAAACGCCAGGTGCGATTGTTGCTCCCGGATGAATTTCAATACCTGTCAAAAATCGCCAAAATTGAGCATGAATTTTTGCCAGCAGATAGAGATGATGATTGTATAAAAAATGCGACAGCCGATGCCAGAACAGCGCATATACCCCTGGGTAGGTAAACAGAATTTCTGCAGTGGAACGGGCTGCCGGATCATTTTTTCTAACCGCAGCAATGCTCCTCTTCAACCAACTCATAAGCTTCCTTCCTTTCATTATCTTCTTTCAAAACAACTCCTTCAGTTCATTTTACCATCAGCAGACAGACTCTTTTTCCCCTTTATTTTCCTTAATTAATGATAAAAAACGCCTTTCAAACGAAATAATTCCGCTTAAAAGACGCTTTCACGTGGTTCCACTTTTTTTCACAAAACAGACTGCTGCTTTGCCTCAAAACAGGTAACGTCTGTCAGCCGTTCTCAGCTACTTGCTTTTCACCAAGACCACTCAAAGGGGCATTTCAAAGGGTATTTACTGACTGCTTACACCTGCCGCAGTCTCTCTGAAAATAAACAGCCTTTTACTTCTTCTTTTCTGTGTGTTTCTTTCTATTTTAAAACATTCGTTAAATGAGCTAGTGCTTTTTCTTTTCCTAAAAGCTCAATAGTTTCTGCCAGCTCAGGTCCATGTGTCAATCCGGAAACAGCTACACGAATCGGCATGAACAGGTTCTTCCCTTTTACTCCTGTTTCCTTTTGAACAGCTTTGATTGCCGCTTTAATTGTTGGAACATCCACTACAGCGGCTTCTTCCAGCTGTGCTTTAAACACATTCAGCACTTCAGGAACTGTTTCTCCTGCCAGAACTTCTTTTGCTGCATTATCCAGAACCGGATGTTCATTAAAGAACAGGTCAGAAAGTCCCACTATTTCAGCAGCGTAACTCATTTGCGCCTGATAAAGACTGACAAGTTTCTTCAACCATTCAATTCGTTCCGGTGTTGGATCTTTTTCTACGCGACTGTCAGCAATCAAGTAAGGGATACACATATCTGCCAATACATCCAAATCAATCTGCTTCATGTACTGGTTGTTTACCCACTCAAGCTTTTTGCTGTCGAAAGCAGCTGGTGATTTGCTTAAGCGTTCAGGATCAAAAATATTGATCAGCTCTTCCTGAGAAAAGATTTCTTCTTCCCCAACTGGAGACCAGCCCAGTAATGCGATAAAGTTGAACATTGCTTCAGGCAAATAGCCCAGCTCACGATATTGTTCAATAAACTGCAGGATAGTTTCATCACGTTTACTTAATTTTTTCCCTGTTTCTGAATTAATAATTAGAGTCATATGCCCAAAGCTTGGCGGTGTCCAGCCAAATGCTTCATAAATCATCAGCTGTTTTGGTGTATTGGCAATATGATCATCACCGCGGAGCACGTGAGTAATTTTCATCATGTGGTCATCTACAGCCACCGCAAAGTTATAGGTAGGCATACCGTCACGTTTTTGAATAACAAAATCGCCGCCGGTATTATCAGATTCAAATACGATTTCCCCTTTAACCATATCATCAAATGTATAGGTAGTATTTCTTGGAACGCGGAAACGGATGACCGGTTTCAATCCCTGTGCTTCTTTTTCTGCCTGTTCTGAAGGCGACAGATCTGCACACTTTCCAGAGTAATGAGGCATTTCACCTCTCGCTCTCTGTGCTTCTCTTTCTGTTTCCAGCTCTTCTTCTGTACAATAACATTTATACGCACGATTGCTGCTTAGCAGCTGATCAATCAGCGGCTGATAAATCTCTTTTCGTTCAGACTGGCGATACGGACCATACTCACCCGGATTTTCTGGAGATTCATCCCAATTAATTCCAAGCCACGCCAGATTTTCAAGCTGACTTTTTTCACCGTCTTCAATATTTCTCTTTTGATCTGTATCTTCTATACGGATAATGAATTCACCATCATTATGACGGGCGAACAAGTAATTAAATAAAGCTGTTCTTGCATTTCCAATATGCAGGTGTCCTGTTGGACTTGGTGCGTAACGTACACGAACTTTTGTCATTATCTTTTCCTCTTTCTTAATTTTCGAGTAAAGCGACCGCCATCGCTCCCATTCCTTCTTCACGACCGATAAAACCCATTTTTTCCATCGTTGTCGCCTTTATATTCACCTGTTCTGCGGTTATTTTACAGGTCTCGGCAATATTTTCTTTCATCTTTTCCAAATACGGCTTCATTTTCGGCTGCTCTGCTAAAATTGTACAATCAATATTGTTAATAGTAAAGCCTGCATCCATGACTTTTTTATTTGCCTGATACAGCAGTTCCATCGAATCTGCGTTTTTAAATGCAGGATCTGTATCTGGAAACAGATGACCGATATCACCTAAGCCCGCACCGCCCAGAATTGCATCGGTAATGGCATGAAGCAGAATATCAGCATCCGAATGTCCCAACAATCCCTTAGAAAAGGGAATTTCCACACCGCCGACAATCAGCTTGCGGTCTTCTGCCAGCTGGTGAACATCAAATCCCTGACCAATTCTAAACATATTTGTCTAGCTCCTTTTTCGTTTAACAATTGCTTCACCTATCAACATATCATCCGGTGTTGTCAATTTAATGTTTTCGTAGCTTCCAAGAACCATTGTCACAGGAAGATTACTATATTTTTCCATCAACGAAGATTCGTCCGTTCCCAGAAAATCCTCTTCACGGGCTTTTTCATGTGCATTTATCAGGTCATTTCCGTAAAAAACCTGTGGTGTCTGAATCTGCCACAATGTATCTCTGGGAATGGTTTCCTGAACTGTTCCATTGATTACTCGTTTAATCGTATCTTTAACCGGTACACCCAAAATAGCGGTACGTGTTTCAAGTGCTGCCGCATGAAGCTCCTTTAACTGCAAACGAGTAACAAATGGCCGAGCACCATCATGAACCATCACAATATTTTCTGGATGTTTCAGCTTCTGCAAACCATTATACACACTGTACTGGCGTTCACAGCCGCCGGGAACAATAGTAATCGTACAGTTTTTGCTTCGAACTTTTCGAATCGTTTCTTTAAGCAAATCCTGTTCATCTGATTGAGTTACTAAAATAATATGCCTGCACAGCGGATCTTTCAGAAACGTTTTCAGCGAATACAGGATAACCGGTTTCCCCATAAGATGCAGCAAAATTTTATTTCGGGAAGCACCCATTCTTTTTCCCTGACCTGCTGCCAGTAAAATAACTTCATATTCTTTCATAATCTACTTCTTTTCATTTGCCTGATAGGAACCCTTATTTTCATCAATTCCTCTGCCTGAATGTGCAGGTTTGGCAAAAATCATCCGTCCAGCAGCTGTCTGAAGAGCGCTGGTCACAACGACCTGAATATGCTCATTCATATAATGCTGCCCGTCCTCAACAACAACCATGGTGCCATCGTCAAGATAAGCCACCCCCTGCTGCCGCTCTGTTCCGGCTTTGACAACCATTACGTTCATTGTTTCTCCTGGAATCACTACCGGCTTCACAGCATTTGCCAGCTCATTGATATTCAGAACCGGAACATTTTGAAATTCAGAGACTTTATTTAAATTATAGTCATTAGTTACAACGACACCATCTAAAAGCTTTGCCAGCTTAATCAGTTTACTGTCTACTTCTGCAATATCCTCAAAATCTCCATCGTACATTTCCACAGAAATTCCTTCTTCTTTTTGAAGGGCATTCAGAATATCCAGCCCGCGTCGTCCGCGTACCCGCTTCAAGCTGTCGCCAGAATCAGCAATATATTGAAGCTCATATAAAACAAAGTTAGGAATTAAAATAACGCCTTCCAGGAATCCGGTTTTGGTGATATCATAAATTCGACCATCAATAATTACGCTTGTATCCAAAATTTTATATTTGTGAAAATGATCCTCCACCTTACGCTCCAGCATCTGTCCTTCATTTTCCGGCAACGGTTTCTTTTGTCTGCTGGTAAAGATTTTTTTCCACTCCTCAATTCTGGTAGTTCCCATTCGAAAGCCCAGATAACCCAGCATAATCATAACTAAAATAGGGACCAGACTGTTCACTACAGGAATATCCAAGTTGTACATTGGGATGGAAATAATCACACCGAGCGTTAAGCCTAAAATCGCTCCGACACTTCCAAATAGAAGAAAGGTCAGACTTACCTCATTTAAAGATTTTTCAATTCTTTTAACTGCTGAAATAATGTATTTTGTTAACAGTAAAGATAAAATAAAGAAAATAATTGCACCGATCAGACTGTTAGTAAAATTATTGTTCAGCCATTTATTATCCGCTTGATTTGTCATCTTCCAAGCTATAGGAAATAATGATATTCCCAAGCTGGCTCCAACAACAACCATCAAGACAGAGATTACACGTTTTTGCATAGTACTCTCCTATTCTCAAATTTTATTTTTGATTATTTGTTAAAAACGACTGGATACAATGGTCCAGTCAAAATAATATACCATCACTGACAGCCGAACACCTTGTCTCGTTATTTTTTCTTAAACATAAAAATAGATTAAAAAGATTCGACATCCTGCCGCTGTTACTATCTATTAAAAAGTATGGCGGCGGACTGTCAGTTTTCATTTTGATAAGACATCTGAGCAGCTATTGTGAACTTACAATAAATCAGTCCTGCCATACTTTTTAGTTTACTGAAAAACTTTTTTCAGTGTTTCTCCAAGCGTTGAAACACCGATTACTTCAATTTCTTTAGGTGGTTCCCAGCCCCCCAGATTATTCTTGGGGAGATAGATTCGCGTGAAGCCAAGCTTGGCTGCTTCTCTTACTCGTTGTTCAATGCTGTTCACCCGCCGAACTTCACCTGTCAAACCAATTTCTCCGATAAAGCACTCTGTCGGCTTCGTTCCCTTTTCTTTATAGCTGGAGGAAATACTGACAGCTACTGCCAAATCAATGGCTGGTTCATTCAGCTTCACACCTCCGGCTGCTTTCAGATAAGCATCTTGATTCTGAAGCAGCAGACCAGCTCTTTTCTCAAGTACCGCCATAATCAGCGATACACGGTTAAAATCAAGACCGGTTGTCGTTCGCTTGGCATTCCCAAAAACTGTCGGAGTAACCAGTGCCTGAACCTCTACCAGAATCGGACGGCTGCCTTCCATGGCTACGACTATGGCAGATCCTGTTGCGCCATCAAGTCGTTCTTCTAAAAATACCTGTGAAGGATTTGCCACCTCTTCCAGTCCATGTTCCCGCATTTCAAAAATACCGATTTCATTGGTTGAACCAAACCGGTTTTTGACTGCACGTAAAATTCTGAAGGTATGATGCTTATCTCCTTCAAAATACAATACAGTATCAACCATGTGCTCCAGCATACGAGGTCCTGCAATCGAACCCTCCTTCGTCACATGACCGACAATAAAAATAGCAATTCCGTTAGTCTTTGCGAGTTTCAGCAGTTCAGCTGTTGTTTCGCGCACCTGACTGACGCTGCCTGCAACACTTGTAACATCCGGCTGAGTCATCGTCTGAATAGAATCAATAATGACATAATCCGGTTCAAGTTTTTCGATCGCACGGGAAATTTCCTGCATATCTGTTTCAGCATATAAATAGAAATCAAGATTGGACGTACCCAGACGCTCCGCGCGCAGCTTGATCTGTTCTGCACTCTCTTCTCCGGAAACATACAGCACTTTTCCGCCGACTTCTGTCAGCTGCTGAGAAACTTGAAGAAGCAATGTGGATTTTCCGATGCCCGGATCTCCACCGATCAGTACCAGCGATCCCGGAACGACACCGCCGCCCAGCACCCGGTTCAATTCTGCCAGCTTTGTTGCTACTCTGGGTTCTTTTCTGGGAATGACTTCTGTCAGCAGTTGAGGCTGAGTTTTCTTTCCAGTCAAACTGACTCTGACACGCCGGTCTGTTGTATCCTGAAGAGTCACTTCCACCATTGAATTCCATTGCCCGCAATTTGGACAGCGTCCTAGATATTTGGGAGAAATGTAGCCGCAAGTCTGACATTCAAATTGAACTTTTGCTTTTTTTGCCATGCTGCAGCTCCCTACTCAAATCTTATAATTTGTTGTTGTATTAACTGTTAGTATTTTATCACACTCTGGTCTGTTTACACTAAGACTTCTTATTATCAATAAAGAAGTTTAATCAGATTTTAAGCAATCATTGGCCTGAAGAACCAAATCCTCCGGTTCTTTCCGCCTCCACATCATCTGTATCTGATAAAAGAAACGCTTTAAAAATTCCCTGACCGATTCTTTCCCCTTTTTCTATCGTTACTTCTTCATAGCCAAAATTCAGGAACTGGAACATAATATGTCCTTCATTTCCTTCGTTGTTATAATAATCACTGTCAATCACACCCACACCGTTTGCAAGCATCAGAAATCGCTTCAGCGGATTTGAGGAGCGGCTGACTAACTCCAGATATTCATTCTTCGCCATATACACCTTGATCCCTGTCTTTATCAAAGTTGGCTTTGGAGTCTCCCCTTTTTCTTTTTGCGCCCAAATACTGGGTATTACGATAGTTTCAGCCGCTTCAAAATCATAGCCTGCTGCACCGCTTGTTGCCCTTTGGGGAAGAGTAATTTGCTGATCTTCATAATCTGAAATAATTTCAAAACCTCGTTGTTTCATCTAAGCTCTCCTCTGTTTTTTATAACCTATGTTTATTTTAACATACTTGCTTTATAATACGTTATTTTTTGGATGATTTGTGTATGTTAATTCATTCTTTCCTCTTAGAGAAAAATTTCAGTGCGGTGTTGTCAAATACTTACATAAAAATACCTGATAATTATTTTTCAATAGTCAGCTTTCTATTTTTAAACAAACGTTCATATAGGATAAAAAACAGGAGATACAGCAAAATGCCGATACTGAGATAATGAATTGCATCAATAATGTGTAATATCTGAGGATTACCTTCCCTATATCCGGTAATCTGCAGTATCGTATTAATTGAAATACCTGATCCTTTTGCCATGATCCACAGTCCACCCATAATTAGAAACTGGTGAACAATACTTCCTTTTGACTGAGCAGCATAACGGATAATAATCCGCTGGTCCTTAGGGAGTTCGCTGCTTTCAGCATATACCTGATTTAAATACGTGCTGGCAGCGCTTATAAACATACTGAAAATAAAGACACCTATCGGAAAAATTGCACGGAACATCAGTAATATTAAAGAAAAAATCAGTCCAAAAATATGAATAAGCTCTCTGTCTAATTTTAAAAATAAATGATAAATATATTTCATCAGTAATTTAGATGCTAAAATTCCCAGAATATATGGCGTATACAAATACAAGGCAATTTTATTGTTTCCAAAATAAAATGCTGTATAAAATGTTCCGAAAAGTAAAATAAAATTAACGCTCATTCCATTAATAAAAACCAGCAGGTTGAGCCATATAGGCAGCTTCCAGTTTCGGTGAACTGTACTGATATACCAGGATGCAACAATCAGACAGGCAGAAAAGCCAATGACTGCAATAGACAGATAATGCGAATCAAATAGAGCACGTGCCAAACGGACAATAATCAGCAGAATAAAATAAACCAGAAACAATAGAAATTCCTTCATAAAAAAAGTCTGCTCATCCATTTTATCCATGCGTCTGTCTTGAACCGGATAGCTGTTCATTTTAAATAAAGCTGCAAGATACAGCAGCGTGTACTCTGTAAAAATAACCAGATTCCTGGCAGGAAAATTCGCAGTCAGAGAACCGATAAAGATACCGATAAGCACAATCATAAAAACAAGCGTCATCAAGCTGGTCTTTTCCTTTTTTACCTTCAGTTCTTTCCGCTGATATTTAATAGTGGTATTGGTTGGAGGAAGCCAGGCTGCACTCAAACCAATCAGTACTGCAGAAAGAAGATAGCAAGGATACCACCACTCTCCCAAAATACCAAAGATGCCTCCCAGAGCACCGACAATCAAAGAAAGAATAAAAATGTGGAGTGTTGTCAGAGCTAATCGAAAGCTTTTTAATAAAAAAATACCCGCTATTCTAACAGTGTAAAACAGTACAAAGGGGAGAATACCTTCCCACCCTGCTCCAGTGTGCATATTTAAAAACACCAAATAGGGAATAAAGGAAACCGTATTAACAAGAACAAAAGGAATCCCCGGATAAAGTTTTGTAAATACTGATTTGACAGCGCCCATCATTTCAACTCCTTCAAACAATTTCATATACTTACAGTCTATCATTGTCACAAAACAAAATCGAAGATAAACCTCGTTTTTTCAGCCATTTCCCTGAATTTTTCAACAAATAGATAAGTTTGTAATTATTCAAGAAAAACAAATGAAAATGAATTGGAACTGTTAGAGATATTTTTATGGAAAAATCAGCAGAGAACCAATTATATATATTAAGTGAAGTATTAGTTAAAAATTTATCGATTTGCTATTCATGATACACTTGAAGAAAAATGAGGTAGTATCACTGTTTTTCTGACTTTTTTGGAAATAGTCCTAACTATCCAGCCAGAAGAAAAAATTGTCAAGGTACTGGATAATACCCGAGTACACCATGACAATTATCCCCCCCTTTCTTCTGGCTAATTCTCAATTCGGCTGCTGTTTCTGTCGTCTTACACCCTGCAATTAACCAAAAATGAGGTGCTTTGGAAGTGTTTAACAGAATCATGTATCAGCAATGTTTTCTTTTCAAAGTCAAAGTATTATCAGATTACCTTAGCTGTTCGTACGTTCGTTGATTGGGTCAATACGGTTTCTGAGTAACTTCCTGATCGACTTCATTTATAATCTTGCTTTTTTACGGGATATACAGAAGGGAAATTTATTTAAAAAAATGAAATCCATTACTTTCTATTGATTTAAAAACAGTTAATCAGCAGGCGGGAAATACTTGTATATTTTGACCTTTCACCAATTTTATTTAATCTGTAAAACTGGATAGAGTATCGCTGCTCTTTGTTCCTGGACAAAAAAACACCCTGCCTCATTAATAAGACAGGGATAGGAAAGTATTAAATGAAAAAGCTTGGTTATTGGGTTGACTATAGAATAATCCTTCTAGCTTAAACTAACCTTAAAAACGAAAATTAATTCAAAAAAAGCTTTATGGTAATTTGAAATTCCTTTTGTTACGCTGTCAAAAGAACCTTATTTTAACAGAAGAGATGGAATCTAATTAAAAAAGTTTGCATTAATCATTTTCTCAGCAGTACTTACAGGCTGCTCAGAAAATTTAAAAGTGGACAGCTCACCGGCAGCCAAAAGCGCAATCATTCAGCTATTCCTATTTATATCGCTAGCTGACTGCACAACATGAACAGCTGCAGGAAGATCAACAGAGTACTCGTACCATTTATACTGCGGTTCCGCCTAAAACAGACTATCGTCTGAGTGATCTTGATCTGAGTTTATTCCTTTAATAAGGAGTATGGAAACTCGGAAAGAAAAATATCAGAAAGAAATGTAATTTATAATTTGGTCAGAATATTACTGAATTATCTCTATTTACTCACCCTATGTATATGTATGATTGCCCGATTATAACTGTCATACAATAAAAATATTTTTGATAGACAGATTCTGATATAAAGTATTGGAAAATACTTTTCATATTTTTCAAGAGTATTTATGCTGAAAAAGCTCAGTTACAACTCAGCTGCTTGTATTCACTATAAAAAACGATAATCTTGCCGTTTCAAGCAAAATTATCGTCATATATTTATATTGTTCAGTTTTTGCACAGAGTTTATCCATAACATCATCAAAGCAACAGTAAACTGCTTATTCGTTCTTATTTTGTGAAATAGTCAACGACAGTCTGCCTTTTGTCTCCACTACTTAATGATTCAATGAATAATCTGTTTCTTCTATTATCTCCTGCTACATATGGATCGGCAACCCCAGCCCAACTTCACAGGCATCCATGATCGTTTCTGATAAGGTTGGATGACCATGAATGGTCAATGCGATATCCTCCAGTGTCAGGTAGGATTCAATCGCCAGGGTAAGCTCTGCAATCAGATCACTGGCATTCACCCCTACAATCTGGGCACCCAGAATCAGCTCGCTGCCTTCTTCATACACAATACGGACAAACCCTCCTGTGGCATTCAGCGAAAGCGCCCGACCATTGGCCTGCATCGGGAACATGGCGGTCTTCGCCTGTTTCCCGGCTGCCTCTGCCTCTTTTACAGTATAGCCTACCGCTGCCACTTCCGGATCGGTAAAACAGATAGCCGGAATCACTTGATAATCCTTCACCACATTCTTGCCGGCAATTACTTCTGCCGCCACTTTCCCTTCATAACTGGCTTTATGTGCCAATGCCGGACCTTCCACCACATCCCCAATCGCAAAAATCTGTTTCTGAACGGTACGGTATTGAGCATCCACTGGGATTAAGCCCCTCTGATCCGTTTTTATACCGGCTTTTTCCAGTCCAAGTGCTGAAGTGTTCGGTCTGCGTCCGACAGTGACCATGATGTAATCGGCAGCCAGCTTCCTGATTTTGTTGTCAGACAGCTCAATTTCAGCCGTCACCCGGTCCTTGCCTGCCGTTGCCTGTTTCGCCTTGGCATTGACGTAGACTTTCACCCCTTTCTTCTTGAACTGCTTCAAGACCAGCTCCTGAATGTCCGCTTCAAAATTCGGCAGGATACTGCTGCTGCCTTCCACTATGGTGACTTCTGTTCCCAAATTGGCATAGGCACCAGCCAGTTCACAGCCGATATAGCCGCCGCCCACCACAATCAGCTTCTTCGGCAGCTCCTTCAGGTTCAAACCGCCGGTAGAGTCAACTACCCGATTCCTAAACGGAAATCCATTAATTTCAATCGGCGAGCTTCCAGTGGCGATAATGGCCTGTGTAAAAGTCATGGTTTCTGAGCCTTTTGCTGTTTGGATATCCAGCGTTGTCGGGGATGTAAACTGTGCCCGTCCTTCAATAATTTTTACTCTGTTCTTTTTCAATAACATGGCGATACCGGAAGTCAGAGGTTTAACCACTTTTTGGTCTTTCCACTGCTGCATCTTTGCAAAATCCAGTTCGACCTCTTTGGTTCTAACCCCTAAAAAATCAGACTGCTGTGCTTCCTGATAACGGTGACCGGCTGTAATCAGCGCCTTTGACGGAATACATCCGACATTGAGACAGACACCGCCGATCTGTTCCGCTTCAATAATGGTTACTGACTGACCCAGCTGTGCCGCACGAATCGCGGCCACATAGCCGCCCGGTCCTGCTCCAATCACCACTGTATCAAACTTGTTTGCCATCTTCTGCTCCTCCTTCCGTTCCGCCTACAACAACAGGCGCATTGGGTTCTCCAGAATCTCCGCAATCATGCTGAGAAACGCAGCTGCCGGAGCACCGTCGGCCACCCGGTGGTCAAAGGACAGACACAGGTTCAAGGTAGGGACATGCTCAATTTTTTCCATGTCATTGTACATATCTATGGACAGCTTCTCAAACAGTCCGCCAACGCCTAAAATCGCTGCTTCCGGCGCATTGATAATCGGAGTAAATTCTTTGACTCTGCTTCGTCCCAGTGAACTGATGGTAAATGTACCGCCGATCAGTTCATCCGGTGCCAGTCGGCTGGCTCTGGCTTTACCGGTCAGATCTTTGACAGAAGCGGTCAGCTCGCTGAGCCCCATTCTGTTTACCTGCTTCACCACAGGTACAATCAGCCCCTCCGGAAGAGCCACAGCCACCCCCATATTCACGTCGTCAAACTGGCGAATGCCTTCTTCTGTGCCATGGGCATTGAACATCGGATACGCCTTTAAGGCAATCGTTGTTGCTTTGATAATCAGCTCCAGATAGGACAATCGTTGGTCTATCTGTTCCTCAATCATCGGCAGCAGCTGTTCTCTCAGCTTGACCATGGCAGACATATTGACTTCAGCGCTCATGGTGACATGAGGAATCGTGGAGGTGCTTTGGTGCATATTTTCCGCAATCACCTTGCGCATGCCGCACCATGGAATCAGGCGGCTGGTTTCTGTGCTTGAGACTGGTTGTCCGCCAACAACTTTTGCACTCGTTTCACAAGATAATTTCGTATACGCTGAGATATCTGCTGCCTGAATTCGTCCTTTCGGTCCGGAGCCTATCACATTTTTAAGATCCACCCCTTTTTCTCTGGCCGCTCTGCGGGCTGCCGGAGTGGCACGGATTTTGCCTTCAGTTGGCTGGCTCGTTTCTGATTTCATTGCTTCACTATCAATTTTTGGTGTCTCTGCAGAAGGTTCTTCCTCTTCAGCCGATCTTTCGCCTCCGCTCACTCTCGGCATCTCCTCCGGTACGCTTTCTCCGGCTTCGCCAATATAGGCAATCACCGAATTAACCGGTGCACTTTCTCCGTCACCAATGTATCGTTTTAACAGGATGCCTTCTTCATAGGCCTCCACTTCAATCGCTATTTTATCCGTCATTACTTCAAAGATTGCTTCGCCGACTTCTACAGTGTCTCCTTCATTTTTCAGCCAGACAGTAATTGTTCCATCAGTCATGGTGGAGCTCAGCTTCGGCATTAAGACTTCATAAGCCATTTCTTTTCTCCTCCCCCTATCGGTCCGCCATCAGATTCCGGCAGGCTTCGACAATGTCCTCCATCTGGGGAACGGCCTTTTTCTCCAGCTCCGGATGATAAGGCATGGGAATTTCTTCTCCGGCCAGACGAATAATCGGTGCATCCAAAAAATCAAAGGAGTCATTTTCCGCAATCACACTGGCCAGCTCGGCACTGAAGCCGCTGCGCTTCACTGCTTCAGTCACCACGACTGCCTTGCCGGTCTTCATCACGGACTCCACAATCGTCTGCTTGTCCAGCGGCACCAGCGTACGCGGGTCCACCACTTCAATCTGAATCCCTTCCTCTGCCAGCAGCTCGGCGGCTTCCAATGCTTTATGCACCATGATGCCGGTAGCAACCACCGAAATATCCGTGCCTGCCCGTTTAATATCTGCCGCACCAATAGGAATCGTATATTTTCCTTCCGGGACATCACTAGTGGTTCGGTAGCATAGTTTATGTTCATAAAACATTACCGGATTGTCATCTTCAATCGCCGCATGCAGCAGCCCTTTGGCATCATAGGCAGTAGCCGGCTGAATGACCTTCAATCCCGGTACATGGGCTGTCCAGTTTTCCAAACTCTGGGAGTGCTGGGCTGCGGCCCCGGTCCCGGAGCCGCCCGGTGTGCGCATTACCAGTGGAATTTTGGCTTTCCCGCCATACATGTAGCGGATCTTCGCCGCCTGATTGACGATCTGATCCAGTGCAATCGTGACAAAGTCAGAAAACTGGATTTCAAAGACCGGGCGCATCCCAGTCATGGCTGCCCCCACCGAAGCACCGGCAATCACTGATTCCGCAATGGGTGTGGAACGAACCCGTTCTTCACCAAATTCTTCCACCATCCCTCGACTGACCCCAAAGGCACCCCCATAGACACCAATATCTTCGCCAAGCATAAATACATCTTCATTTTCTCTCATTGACTCCGTAAGCGCTTCCCTTATTGCTTCGGAATAGGTTATTTCTCTCATCTCATACCCCTCCTACTCTGCATACACATCTTCGTACATAGAAGCCAGCACCGGCATCGGGCTCTCTTCCGCGAAAGAAACTGCATCTTCAATCGTTTGCTTGGCAGCCAATCGAATGGCTTCTGCCTCTTCTTCTGTGAAGATTCCAGCTTCCATAAAGACTTCTTTGGCTCGTTTGATTGGATCACGATTTTTCCGCCAGTCTTCCTCCTCTTCTTTTGTACGATATTTTTTTGCGTCTGATTTCGAATGCCCTTTCCAGCGATAGGTTAGGGCCTCAATCAAGGTAGGACCTTCACCTCTGCGGGCTTTTTCCACGGCATCATGGGTGGTGTTGATGACCTCCAGCAAATCATTGCCGTCAATGGTGATGCCCTCAATCCCATAAGCCTGTGCCCGTTCAGACAAGTGGGCCACCCGGGTCATTTTTTTCACCGAACCGCTCATGCCATACTGGTTGTTCTCAATGAAGAAGACCACCGGCAGATCCCAGATTGCTGCCAGATTCACAGCTTCATGGAAGCTGCCTTCATTGGTAGAACCGTCTCCGGCATAGGCCAGCGCCACCCGATCCAGCTTCTTCATTTTTGCAGTCAGGGCAGCCCCGGTTGCGATGGGGAAGCCCCCGCCGACAATTCCATTGGCTCCCAGATTTCCGGTATCCAGATCGGCAATGTGCATGGAGCCGCCTTTGCCATTATTGGTTCCGGTGGTTCGACCAAACAGTTCGGCCATCATTTCATTGATATTGGTTCCTTTGGCAATGGTCTGACCATGCCCTCTATGTGTTGCGGTAATCCAGTCAGTTTTTCTAAGTACTGCACCGCTGCCGGCTGCAGTGGCTTCCTGCCCGACAGCCAAGTGGGTCGTGCCGTGAATCAGTCCTTTGGCAAAGAGCTGATCGACTTTTTCATCAAAGAAACGGATCTCCCACATGGTTTCATAAATCGCTTTCAGCTCACCGTCTGACAAACCGGCACGATTGGGCAACGATATTGTGCTTGCTTCTGTCATTTTTTTGATCTCCTCTTGTTTATTCACATCAGTCAATCTTGACAATCAACTGATACTTTCTCCATATAGGCTGTATTTTTAACAAGAGTAAGGGACTTGCTTAAACTATATCCAATAATGCTTTTGCAGTGATTTCATCTGTTATCAGGACATTGACCAGATGACCGGTCAACGCTGCATGAATTCCGTCAATTTTATCTTTACCTCCAGCTACTCCGACAACTCTTGGGATTTGTTTCAGATCCTCAAGGTTCAGTGCCATCACACGTTTATTCCACGTACAGTCTGAAAGCTCTCCTTCGCTGTTGATAAAGTTGTAGCAAATATCACCGACAACGACGCCGTTGGATAATTCTGTTGTAATTTCCTCCGTATTCGCCAGCAGATACGCTTTTGTCATTGTTGAGTAGACGGGCTTGCCGCCAATCCCCACCAAAGCAATATCTGCCTGTTTTGCCTGATTAAAAACGCTCTTTATAAAGGACTGCTCCATAAAAACCTTCTTGGCCTCTGCTGAATCCACTGTAATCGGTGCATGCATTTCAATTGCGGTTGCACCACTGTGCTTGGCAAAAATTTCACACACAACATTCGCCTGTAGGTTCATATGCTGCTGACCTAAGCCGCCGACCATTGGAACAAACTTTACATCCGGCAGCTGATTTTTAGAAGAAAAATTCAGAGCAACCTCTTGTACAGCTGTACCTGCTGAGACACTTACGGTATGATGAGGCTGAATAACTCTTGCCAGATACTTCGCTGCAGTTACACCCAGTCTTTTAATCAGCGTTTCTTCTCCGGAAGTAGACGTACAGATGACTTCTTCCAGATTATATTTACGCTTTAATTTATCTTCAAGATAGCGATACGGATGCAGCAGGTCATCATGAATAATAATTTCCACCAATCCCAAATCTCTTGCTTTTGCTAAATATTTGGAGACAAGAGAACGGCTGATACTGAATTTTTGGGCTATGTCTGCTTGTTTTGCTCCTTCATCGTAGTACATGGAAGCAATCTCCACCAATAATCTTGTATCATCTGAATAACTCATTCTCTTCTCCTCCAAACATAATTATCAATAATTGAATTGTATTATATCCCCAGCCTCCACTTCCGGCACCTTATTCGGTGACAGCAGTACGGAACCCGGCAGCAGCTCTTCCTCTCCCAAGTCAAAATAGAGAGAGATGTGCCCAAGTTCAAATAGGGACCCATTTGCCAAATGTCCAATATCTTCAACAGCATATACCTGACTGCCAAAAACAATCTGACTTCCGATTTTTAACATATTTTCATTTGGGTCATCTTCGAAATCATGAATTACACAGACTTCACGAAGACCTTCCGGTGCAGTTGAATTGAATAAAATCAGAACAGGGATATCCTCAAAAAAAGCAAATTCTCCAATTTCTTTTACAGTTGATTTTACCATGTTTTAGGCTCCTTTAATACGACTGTGACTAATCAAATGTACTGTCCTGAAGTTTTCTCAACTGCCAGACAGTCGTTGTTTCATCTAGAACAACATCTTCTTCAGTGATAAATGTTCCTGCCTTGATCGGACGGCGTGCTACCACCTTTCCTGAGATTAACCCAATTGGAATATGCCCTTCTTTCTTCATATCTGCATGTGTTTCAAGAACCCCGCGTACACAGTATCCGCCAATGCCATCCAGCCGTTCGCCCTCAGCAATATCTTTTTTGGTCACGGCAACGGTTTCAGAAACAGGTGCACCCATTGGAACAATGGCATGATCATTTCTTAACACGGCTTTAGCAATGGTAATCGGTGTTTCCAGACTGGCCAAATGGAACGGGCGGAACAAGATATGATGGTCTCTGTCTCCTTTTTTCATCAGGTAGCTTAACTCATGTCGAACTCCTTCATTCTGTCCTTTTACGATAACGAATACACCTGGTGCCAGTCCGTCCACATATTCAACGACTCCATACTGAGAAAGGACACCACCATTTTCTTTCAGATCAAGATCTTTAACAACTGAATCGACATCTCCGGAAATTCCATGCATCCCCACTTTATCTGGAATGAAGCCGATTGCATTAGACAGCAAATTCATTTCCGCCATTGTTTTAGTGCCATCCTGGAACGCTGCCAGCATGTGAGAAGCCATCGCTTTGCTGTCTGCCTCTTCCTGACAGGTATCCGGATTCGCACCGATTTTCAGCTTATTATTTTTCCCTTTCCCTGCAACCAACACTTCCATTCCCATTGATTTCGCAAATTCAAACAGTTCAGTCGTTGCTGCCGGCTCATCTCCATCTGATCCTGTGTAGATCAATCCTGCTGACCTGTAAAGTTTGTGCATTAATGGGCCGACTGTGATGTCGATTTCTACATTTAAAAGTACAAGCTGTTTCTTCGCAATTAATGTCTCAAGAGCAATTTTTGCTCCCACCTCGGGAACACCTGTTGCATCGACAACGACTTCCACATCTTCTGAATAAATGACCTCTTTAAAATCTGTCGTTACCAAAGTTTTGTTCTTTTGTTTCGAAGAAGCGTGATAAGCTTCAGCTGCTTTTTCAGCAAATTCAATTCGAATATCACTGATCCCTGTGACTGTCATTCCAGGAATTGTAGCAATTTGAGCGACCATCCCGAAACCCATTTGACCAGCACCGATGACACCTACTTTGATTGGATTTCCTTCATGCTCACGTTCTAAAAGTTGTTGATAGATTGTCAATTTTACCACTCCTTTAACAAATGTTCTTTGTAGTAACATACGATACAAACAAATAGTATATTTAAATTTTTTCTTTGTCAACGGGATTAAGTTAGTTTTTTGAAAATCATCGAAAATATTGCAATGTTTATAATTCGACACCGTTCTTTCACAAACGTGACATATGTTCCAATGCAGAAATTCTTGTAAATCAGATTGACAAACAAAATAAATATAATTACCATGGTCTTATATCATGAAGCGCTTTCAAATAAAAAAGAATTGGAGGATGATTATTTTGGGAGAGTATCTGAACCTGATTGTTCTGCTAGTATCATGTTGGCTGCTGCAGTTATTTTTTTCCTATATACAGCACAAGAATTATCAGAAGGTCATCAATGAAAACAAGTATAGGCAGTCTGGCTATTTAGGGGTCGGTATCGCGAAAACGAAGTTCAACTTGGGGAAAGGTTCTATTCTGATTTTGGTAACTGACGATGCAGGAACCATTTTAGATTTCCAGGAAATGTCCGGTTTTACAGTATTTTCCCGATTTAAAAAGAAAGAAACCTATATCGGTAAAAATGCTGAAGGACTTCTAAATGAAATAACAAATAAGCAGCGTCTTAGAGCTTATGAACAGGCATTGGGATTAATTAAAAAAGAAATAATGAAAATGGAGGAACAAGTACATGGATATGTTAGTTAGTTTGGCAGAAAATTTTATCGGTATTTTTAATGCAGGGGGAGAAAATCTGGTTGGCTTAATTACCGGTATCCTCCCAACACTGATCGTTCTTCTGACCTTTGTTAACGCCCTAATTGCATTGATTGGCGAAGAACGTGTAACAGCATTTGCCCAGTTCTGTACCAAAAATATTATTCTACGTTACAGTGTATTCCCGCTGTTAGCCGTCTTTTTCTTAACGAATCCAATGTGTTATTCGTTTGGACGCTTTTTGACAGAGAAACAAAAGCCGGCATTCTATGATGCAGCCGTTTCTTTTGTCCATCCAATCACCGGTCTGTTTCCACATGCCAATGCAGGAGAGCTTTTTGTCTGGACAGGAATTTCTTCTGGTCTAACAACACTGGGCTTGTCCGTTATGCCGTTAGCTGTCCGCTATTTTCTGGTGGGACTGGTAGTAATATTAATTCGGGGAATCATTACAGAAATGTTGACTAAAATTATGTGGAAAGAAACAACAGACGCTTAAAAGAAAGGCAGATGAATATAAATGGTAAAAGCAGTAATCGCTCATAAAGGACCAAGCGGATGGGGAGGACCTCTGACGCTGCAGGTAAGTGAAGGAAAAACAATTGTAGCTTCTATCACTGGCGGAGGTATTCACCCAGTGGCTCAGAAAATTGCAGATATGATCGGCGCAGAAGCACGAGATGGCTTTAAAGAAAAAGTGGCACCGGAGGAAATGGTCTGTGCAGTTGTTGATTGCGGTGGAACTGCCCGATGCGGCGTTTATCCAAAATTAAATGTACTAACTGTAAATCTTCATTCTACAACGCCTTCAGGACCACTGATGAAATTTATCAATGAACAAAATTTTGTTTCAGGTGTTACACTTGATACTATCACAGCAGCAGCTGAAGGTCCTGTTCAGGAAAAAGTCAAGAAACAATCGGCAACTGCTGATAAATCTGCGTATCAGGAAGCAAAAGAGAAAGTGAGAACTGCCAAAGAAGAAAATGCCAAGCAGCAAACCGGCATTATGGCTCTTATTAATAAAATGGGACGGGTTGTCGGAAATGTCGTCGGCGTTTTTTATCAGGCCGGACGCGACACCATTGATATGGTGATTAAAAATATCTTACCGTTCATGGCGTTTGTAAGTATGCTGGTAGGTTTAATCAACTATACCGGTATCGGAAATGTGATTGCCACAGCAGTTAAGCCGTTATCTGGAAACCTTCCGGGATTGCTTATTCTATCTCTGATCTGTTCAATTCCAGTACTGTCACCGGTTCTTGGACCGGGAGCTGTTATTGCCCAGGTTGTTGGTGTGCTGTTAGGGGTTGAGGTAGGTAAAGGAACCATTTCTCCTGCAATGACTTTGCCGGCGTTGTTTGCAATTAACTCTCAGGCAGGTGCAGACTTTGTTCCAGTAGGGCTGACCCTTGCAGAAGCAGAGCCTTATACAGTTGAAGTCGGAGTTCCTGCCGTTCTGTTCTCTCGGCTGCTGACAGGACCGCTCGCAGTACTTCTAGCATGGCTTGCCAGCTTTGGAATGTATTAAAAAGCAGTTACTGTGACTAAGCTGCCGCTGAGAATCCAAACATTTAAAAGTATCAGTCACATCTGAATTCTATAAAAAATAGTGCCCTCTCTGATATTTGTTTAAACAGACAATACTCAGAGGGGGCATTTTATATTTTTTTAAATAAGCTATTTTTAATTACCCCATTATCAATTTCATACCTTTAATTTTCTACAATGCTGGACCAGATAGTATCCTGCTCTTGAAAATAAGCAACCATATCAATTTCAAAAACCTCTTCCAGCAGTATTTTTGAGGCTATCTATAAAAAATCTCCTTTTTGAACGATTTTCCCGCTTTTAAGAAACAGCACTTCTCTGCTTAGAGACAGCGCCAGACGAGTATCATGAAACACGTTGAGCATTTGTTTTGTTATATGTTTTTGTCCAGTCATTCAAGTAGCTGACTAGGTCAATCTAGTGGTGCAAATCCAAGTGATTATGAACTCAAAAAAAGAACCTCCAGGGTCCTTCATGTATGTACCTGATGAAATGGCCTGGAGGTTCTCAACTATTTAATTATTTTATCTGCACCTTCGCTATCTTGCCTTGTTCGACATAGTCTAATATTTAAGTTTCATAGCTTTTCAGCAGGCACTATTCCTCGTTTAGTTAGTAACAAAATATAAGTATTATCTCATACGATTTCATAAACTATTTTCTTATTGGCATTCACTAAAATTTTCATTAGTGTGGGGCGCTAAATATAACATACTATTGATTAATTGAATAGCTCAAAATATCCTCTACTATCTTACAGATATATATTTTTTTCTTATTAATTCTATATATGTATCCACCCACAAAAATTGCATATATCGTAACGAGCGCAAAGAACGGTATACTAGATTTTAGAGTTTCAAAATTAAAAACTGGAATCATGGTTGCGAATATGGTCAATATACCCAAAATATAATATCCTGAAAAAAAGTTAAAAGAATGGCTATTGTAATTCTTGATTTGTATCAAGGCAATTCGGCGTTGGTTAGAATCCAATCCTTCTACACCCTTATCTAATTTCTTGATAAAATCCGTATTCCCTCCTTTCAACCCTTCAGCATGATAAATACCTCTAATAAACTCATTTGGGAAAGAAAAATCAAATTTTGAAGTATCCCCCTCGTATTCTTGTAACAGATCATCTAACTCTCTCCAATCTTTTGTGTACAATTTACAAGTGAATATAATCATCTGAACTAATGCATATAATGCAATGGCTATCCCACACCACTGGAATAATATAAAATATTGTTTATATATTTGTGGGCTCAAACGCTTAATCAGCACAACTGCTATTTGAGCTAATAATATTTGAAGTGCCAGTTTATAGAGAGGTAAGCTCTCTCCTAACTTTTCTTTCACTTCCAGAAAAACATTCCTAATCTTTAGAACAAATCTAATTGTTTTTCGTATAATAAACATCTCTCCATTCATCAACCTTAAAGATTATTATAATAATTAAATAGATGCAAATAAAATACAATAATTCAAGAATTAGAATCTGAATAAACGATTTTCAGAAAATTCATATCCACTTGCAAATCAAAAACTAGCAGCCTATCATCCGACAAATAGTCAGTTAGTTCTTTGAAGTCTGTCCAGATTTGGACAGGTCCTTTCTTCACTTACGAGAATGACAGAGTAGAAAATTTCGAGTCTGTTAAATCATCAGAACGCAAATCTGCGTTTTCATAAATAAAATGGAGTCGCTAAATCCGACATCATCTCTAAATAGAAAATATTGATATTAGATTTTGCTGGTTTGAAATCGCTAAAATCTTATCCTATTAATTACAAATACTTCACAAGCCCTATGATGTTGCAAAAATAATTGTCTTTTTGTTTATTTTTTCAGAAAAAAGATCTTTAAAAACAACTAAAAGAATGCTATTATTGTTAAAAAAAGAAGGTGAATTCAATTTATGAAATATATAACTTTATTTATTTTAATAATTTCAGGTCTAATTGTCACATCTTGTTATTCTCCTAACAATACTAGTGAAGTTTTTAATAAGCAAAACATTGAGCCATCTTTTGATAGTAGCAATAATTCTGAACCAACATTAAAACAATTCATAGGTACTTGGAAAGGTATTAATACAGATAAAGATTACTCTTTAGTCATACAAACAAGTGAAAGTAGACTATTTAATATTACTCTTTCTGAAGGTGAAAGTAAAAGGGACTTCTTTGAATATAAAATTTTGGAAATCAAAGATAGTTCCTTAAATTTAGTAAATGAGCAAGAGGATCACTTCATTAATTTACTACTAGATAACAATGAGTTAACTTTCCTTAATGGTATTTATGCTGAGTCCACAGAAGGAACAGGAAGACCTATTCAATTTAAGAAACTAGACATTTAATAATAAATGTTTGTTTATAAAAATTTAGGGGGTTGTGTATGAAAAAGAAGTTTTGGGTAATCTATTTATTGGTACTATTTGGTTCACTATGGGTAAATGTTGATAAGGTAAATGCAGAGACTCAAGTTGCCGGTGAGGGTCTGAAAGTTGAAACTACTGTTGTGTCAAATGATATTGAGGAATTTGCTAAAAAAGATTTCAGTCTCTCCCTCTCCTCTATATTAATACTTGAAGAAAACACAAAATCTATAAACGATTTTGTGTTAGGATCGTCATTTTCTATGTTTGATGGCGAAGATGCTGAAAAAAGCACAATTTATTATCCTGTTTTTTTTAATGATAAAGTAGAGTATCTATACTTAGTTAGAGACAACGGTGAATATGGATTTACCTCATCTCTTACCCGGTTCTTAGTCGATGAAATCAATAGCATCTTATCAACAAATGAAGGACAAATTGTATCATTTTTTGTATCAAACAATGATATTTATTTTAAAGTCAATGATGGGCTAGAAAAAATTTATGAAGCTCCGAAAGAAAATCAAATTCCATGGGTAGCACAACCCGATCCTGCGGTAAATATCGCAGTTCCTACTGAAGATGTTGAAGTGAAAGATGTTTCAGTTGAAACGCAAGTAGATGTGCAATCAAATTCTGATCCATCAAAAGCAAGATCCAGCCTATCTGTTAGTCCTACCCATACAATGATCAGCTTTGCCATAAACGAAATTCAAACTGACTTACCATGGTGCGCTGCTTATGCTGTAGCAGGTATTTTGAGCAATAAGCAAGATGCTCGTCCAACGCGTGCAATAGATATACTAAACTATACTTTTCCTTCCTTAACGCCCGCTGAACGGCAAACTAAAGGAGTTAATCAAGATCAATTAGTACAATATGGTCGTTCAAGATCCACAGCTCCCATAAGAGTTGGCAGTGTTATTTATCACGATCAAATCTTAACCGACTTGAGAAAAGGCAATGCAATATATTTAGGCACGCAAGGATATAGCGGCTCAACTTCAATTAATAAGTCAAGACATGCATTTGCGCTCTTTGGTTGGGTAGATCATGGTATAGGAGCACATAGAGTTTATTATCTCTGGAATCCATGGTGGAATTATCCTATGACTGTTTTAGGAGATACCTATCCGTTTGTTATACCTGTTCCTGGGGGTAGTTACGTATGGGATAGCACAATCTATAATTGGTAATTCCAACCCCCATCTCAACTATGAATCGAGATAGGGGTTCCTCTTTACCCTTTAATCAAATGTTTCTTATCCCAAGTGCTCAGTCAAACTTGACCGCCGTTCCGGAATTGAACAGATACCCAGTAATAGTTCCCACTGCCGTTCTGGGTCCAATCAAATTCGACCGGACATAGATAGTCACAACGAACCTATCAAATGCCATTGACAAACACCAATTCATCAACTTGATAAACTTTATTTTTATTGCTGTTACTCGTGTTTGATAAAGTATTAGTTGAGCCATCCGGAATAACTGAAGCATTGCCAGATCCTGAATACCTATAAATTGTCACAGCCGGCTTCCCGTTATTTGCCCAAATTGTATCGTGGTCATTTACCATTATATCCATAATTACAGTGGGTCATTTGATCGTTAGAGTATTAGCATTCTTAGGCTAAAAAAAAGTTGAAGCTATGACTTTACAATAGAAAGACATTGATTTCAAAAATCAAATAATCTCTATTGATAAAACGCTTATGGAGTTACAGAACGGCAAACTACTTGTACAGTCTACAAAGACTGATTCATCTAATCGAACAATTAGAATAGACAATCATACAGCATCTATCTTAAAAGAATAGAAAAACAACATCCTCCAACGTAAACTCTCTCTGGGTATTAGAAATAATAATTTTGAAGACAATGTAGTCTTTAGCCAATCGGTACTTTATAGAGAAAAACAATATCTTGGAAAATCTTACCCCAATCATGTAATGGCAAAAGTACAGAAACACTTTCCAGATATGAAAATAATAAAAGTTCATGACTTTAGAAAAACAAATGCTTCATTGCTTTTTGAAAGTGGTGCAAGTATTAAAGATGTTTCACAAAGATTCGGTCATAAGTCTACAAAAGTTACAACTGATATCTACATTAAGGTAACTAAAGCCAAACAAAATGAGACTGCTGAAAACTTTGCCAAATACATGGCATTTTAATTTACAACTTTGTGTAGTCAAAATGTAGTCATTACTGATTTGATATTTCATTAACAAGGGAAGAATGCTTATGTTAAGCCTTTTCCGTATTCACTTTCGCTATCTTCCCTTGTTCAATATAGTCTGAAAAGTCAATATCAATAGGGTTCAACGCAAGTCATATGGGAACAGAAATTAAGAAATAACTAGTTTAGATACTCACCCGAGTTCAACTAAAACCAATAAGACGGAGTCAGAAACGGAGTCAAAAAATACCCGCTGAGGAATAGAATAAGAGTTGATAGAAATCAGTCTGTCAACTCTTGTTTTCTGTGTCTTAGATTCTCATATTACAACGAACCCATATAGCTATGCTCTTCCTATTCTAGGTTGGAGTTGTTCATGAAGTATCTGTTCTAGAAAAGTAACAATAGGTTCACTCATAGCTGTTCCTTTTTCTATCTCAAAAACGTGACACTCATACTTAAGTCCACTATTAATTATTATATCTGCTCCTAATTTCATGGAACCAGTTCTCTTGTTGTTATGTATGTCCAAAAAATGTTTCTTTACCCGGACTGATAGACTTTGTTTTGTGGTTTTCCCTATATACATTATTTTTGATTTTCTATTGGGATTTATTGGAGAAACGCTTGCATCCATTTTATTTGCTACTAATTTATGTTGATTCCATAGTTCACTAAAGTTTTTTGGTATAGAGGTAAAAACAAAAATATATATTCCTATTCCTTTTAGTTCCTTTAGTTCATCAGCATCTGTACCGGAAATCTTCTTGTATTCAAACCCTTGTTTGTTCAAATATTTTTTTGCTTTTGAAAAAGTAGAAACATTAATATTTTTTGCTAATTCATTAAATTTATTAAATAGATTTTGACCCATTCTACTACCTCATTTTCTTATTATATGCATAGTTTTACTTAACTCTAATTATAGCAAAAATCAGTTGAAAGCACTCACCTTCAACTGATCTAATAGTAATTATTAGCTGTTATCACAAAGCCTTTACACGTATTTATCACTTATCTCTATTACTTCTTATAGTCTCATTCATCTTTTACAATCTCACGGGTATCTCTGATATTCCTTTCATACTGCTTCAAGAACCATGCTCTTCCTACTAGCATAAATATGATAAAAGGTATAGTTGTCCATAGTCCCATAAAGAAAACAAGCATAACAGAAAATCCGGCAACCGCTTGAATGCTTATAGTTCTATAGCGTTTCATATGATAGGCAAGTTGTCCTTCAGTAATTCTATTGTCTTCATTCATTAGTCTTGACCTCTTTCATGTATTTCCTGTCAGCAACAAGCTGTAAAGTGTTCCCTCTCCCCCGTGTGATAGCACCTTAACTTATAGTCTTCCATATAACTTTTCATCTCGTATCTTTACTTACAATGAACTTAGTATAGAAACCTGTATCTAAAAAGGATACATACAATAATTTATCATTATTTTTATCTTTGGTAATAATAACCTCGCCGTTAGCATGTGCTGAGGTTGTGCTGATCGCTTTTACTCCCTTATAGTCTATGATAGCTCCGTCCTTTGTTGTTGGTGTCCCTTCATAGAAATAAGTTACTTTTGTTCCCTTAATACGTAACTCAATGGGATTATCTGTAGCACTTACGCCAAACTCTCTATAAAATCCATCAAATTCACTTTTACTACACCCGCTTAATAGCATTATAAAGATGATGACTATTCCAAAAAGTGGTATTCTTTTATGCACTTCCTTCTTTGTCATTGTACGTCCCCCTTAGCTGTTTCTTATGTTGTACATAGGCTATTACACCTACACCGATTAAAGCGAATATACATACTTTTAAGAAGCTTAAAACACCTTTTTCTTGTTCAACTATCGGACTAGATTTCTTGTCTACCTTGTGCATAGTAGCAAGGTTTAAAGTGTTAGCCCCGTCACGTGATATCACCATAGCGTAAACGCCTTTCTCTTCTTTGGCTTCCCCAAAGCTTATAAAGGTGCCTGTAGTGTCTTGCTCGGTAACATATAAAGCAGTATTTATATACTTTCCTTCATCTGTTCTAATATCTTCTACTTTATAATCATGTTCGGTTAGCTGATTCCCTTGTAATAGTTTTAGTTTGTCTTTGGTAATTTCAATAGAATAATTGTTCCCTTTTTCATCTGTTCCATTGTAATAACCTGCAAAACCCTTTTTATTACAACTGCCAAAGATAGCAAGAACCGCAAAAATGATAATGGCAATTACCCCTATTTTCTTTTTATTCTTCAAAACAAATTTCATTCTTCTTTTCCTCCTGATTTCAACTATAAATGAAACATTGCATATAGCTATTTCTTAAAAAAACAGTACTATTTAGTGATATAAAACGGTCAAAAATGCCAGAAAACTCCTTTATTGGCTGTTACTATCTGAAACAGTCAAAACATTGTTATATCAGCACTTACAGGGGGTATTTCTAATTAATTTCAGATACGAAAAAATATAGTCGGATTCCAAAAGCCGAAAAAAATACACCCCAAGTAACTTGTCTGCTATTGCCACAGGTGTACAAGTACGGTCAAAAAACAACGGGGTAAGGTTGCATTTTCACATCCAATTACTATACTTTGTTAAACTCTTCGTAAAAAAGTTCTTCTATTGAAACTTCCAAAATCTCTGACAATTGTTTCATCTGGTATGGCTTTGGAAATGTACGTCCTGTCTGCCATGAACTGATACACTGTTGTGTTACACCCATCTTTTCAGCTAATTCAATTTGAGAAATTCCTTTTGCTTCTCTATACTGACTAAGCCCGCTAGTCTTCTTCATCCGCTCACTCCTCAGCATCATTATAAACAACAACTTGATGTATTTCAACTCGTTATATAGTTTTTTATTGTTTATTATCAATACAAATACAACAAGTTGTTGTAATATAACAAAAGAGAGGTGTATCGAATGAAACAAAAACAGTATGCTAAAACTATCAAAGAAAGAAGACGTGCTCTAGGCTGGACACAAAAACAACTAGCTAAGAGAATTCATTCAACTCAGCAAGCTGTTACAAGGTGGGAGACCTCTGTAACTGAACCCAGCTTGGAAAGTCTCACAGCGCTCTCAAAGGCTTTAGGAACCCCTGTAAGCCATTTTCTGGACGTGGATACAGTTGAATCAGAAGAAGAGTTTCTCACTCTTTACCGGTCTCTTACTGTGGAAGACACCCAACGGACAATTGACTATATGAAGCTACTCAAAAAACAAGAAATGGAAAGAAAGCAACTACGAAATAATTAACTATTTTAAAATACCCACCGTTTCATGTACGGTGGGCAGACTTATCTATTTAAATATGGTAACTTATTGAACCAGACAGCATCATAAATAATTTCACAATTATCTAAAAACCATTCAGACCAACTGGATGGTACTTTTTCTATTTTCCGGTTATTTGATTCGAACATCAAAAATTTAATTATTGTTGATTTTACTGCATCCATTATCATCTCAATCTCTTCTTCATATATCTCAGAGAAGTCCCACCATTTTGAATGCGCAGGATGTGCAGAAAAACTACACCGCAATTGGTATAAATTTTCAAGTTGGTTAACAATACCTTGGGAAAACCGTATTTCCTCATGTACAATAGGATACATTTGTTTTCTAGACATTGTTGGAAGACTTTTATGTTTCTTAACAGCTTGAAATATAGCATCTATGGCGTTATCAGCATTTGTTATTGCTTCTTCTCCGTATCCAGATTCAAGAAGTGACAGCGCTCGAATATAATAATACAATACTTTATTTACACCGGGATCAAATGAATTAATTATTTCCAAATATCTTTCCAATATATGATTTTTTTTAGTTCTGGTGGTTGGAATATCTTCAATAAACGAAGTATATTCAGAAATGCAGTATGGTAATTTAAACTGTTTTAACATATGACCTCTGAAATCACAATGCCGTCCATACGTTAACGCAATAGCTCCAATAAGATTGATTTGATACCCACGGTACACATACTGATTTGCCAAATGAAAAAAACTATCTATTTGTTCCGAAACAAAAACATCTTTTGATATGTTCCTCCAGCCAGATGCCCATGAAGGTGCTAGCGTTCCAACCAAAAGGCAATTTTCTTCATTTGAATATTTACACATCAAATATGGAGAATTATGACTTATTCTCAATGAATCAGTGTTTGTATAATCTCTAACTTGAAAAGATAGCTGCTTGTCCCTCTTAGGAAGCTCATTAATAACCGCTTCGTCCAAAGCTCTCTTTAATACCGGGATTTTCCCCCGTACATTTTCAAATCGGGATAAGTCGTTGATAAACTTACTTTTAAATTCTGAATATGCCAAAATAACACTTCCTTTCAAGTAAATAATTTATTAATCAGTTTAATTTTATAGGCGCTTTTCGTGCACTCATTCTCTGCCCATTTACTTGTACAATTCGTACTTCATGTAAGGGTATCAGATTACACCCATTTTGAATTAATTCAGCAATTGTTTCGTCAACTTTTGGTAAAGCTAGCCCATAAACTAGACAACTGTGATTTGCTTCCAAATTATACACTTTTTTGGCATTCTTAGTTGCCTTAAAAAGATAAAAACCTTCTTTAACAAAGTAGCCCCTATTCTCTTTAAGAGTGTTTTTTACACTATTGTACTTAAAATCCGGCAAACGCTTCAAGACCTTATTAATAAGAAGGCTTTCAGTAATAATATAATTGTGTTGTAGTGATAACTCGTTCAAAACTTCCATTGCTTCTTTTATAATCAGTTGTTTTTCAGGGCTAAGCTGTAGCCGTGAATTTTGTGGAAATACACTTTTCGCTACATCCTCATTAAAACATAGTTCAACCCATGCATAAGAAAAGTATTCATAGGTAAAATAAAACCTTTCTAAATTTGGAATAATTTCACCGGTTAACTTGTCGAATACTGTCTCGTAATCAGATATTTCTAGCTGATAAACATTACTTCTTTTATAATCAAAATTACCAACTCTTTCTCCAAACTGTTTTTCTTTCTTTTGCTCATTTAAGTAATCTAACATTTGTTCAGGAATTTCGTCATCATCCAGTTTTGTAATTATCCCTAAAAATGTCATAAACGACAGCAATTTATTCCATTTATCCGTTGCATAAGTACCCGTTTTTCCATAGTAAAACTCCATTTTTTTAGCTAGTAACGCACCAGATAGAATACAAATTACACCGCCCTTTCTATCATCTAGAAAATGCACATTGGACAGTAGAACTTCGTAGATATATCTCATTTCTTCTAATTTGTCATTAATTGTCTTAAAAAGCTCATCTCCTTTTGAATCTAATGTATCAAAAAGACGTATATACTTTCTTCGTAGCTTTTGAAAATGACTGGGATACAACTCTAATTTTTCTAATAACCAATTAAACGTCTCTACCCGGCTATTTTTCCTTAATATCAGTCGGACAACTCCAATAAAATCAGTGCATACACCACAATTACTAGAGTGACATTTAAATATAGAATGCCCATCTTTACTTAAAAAAATATTAGCGGAGGGATTATCATCATCATGAAAAATACATTTTAAACTACTGTCAGTTTTCAGTAAACTAGCCATGTCTAGTTTCAGTAAATTTTCATATATTTCATTAAAAGACATTCCATCTGGATTGAATAAGCAACCTTCAAACCATTGCTGCATCTCTAATTTATTTCCACGTAAAATCATAGCAGAGAAATCAGATTCATTGGCAACTCCGGAGCTTCTTGATAAAAGATCATTAGAACTACCTGTCTTTTTTGCTACCTCATAATTTATTGGTAACTTAGTAATATCCAGGGTATTGTCTTTGTTGATTTCAATTACTGCACCTTCTCTATACCCACCATAAAATAGCCTCGTTGAAGAACTTACAGCATCATCACAATAGGGTATCTGCTCTTTTAAATACAAGTATACAGATTGCATTTTTTTATAATCAGTAATAGCTTCCTTGAGAACAAAAACTATTTTGAATTTTTCCAATTCATCAGAATACCGAATACTCTTTTGAATAGCAAAAGCATAATTACGAACTAACTGAACAGTCAAAGCCTTTTCTATACTTAAATATCCGGGGTCTTCTTTATTTAAACCTACTATATTGCCATTCTCATCTTTATATGTGTTATCAACATCCAGAATAATTAGTCCGGTCTCGATGAAATCACTCTCACTGTTACCTTGGTTATCTGTTTTGCATGGGATAAAAGACCGCGATGAAGCAAGAACCTCTATTAAACCATCACGAGTAACTTCTTTGTAATTATCAATTAATAGACATCTTTTACGTATATCCATTGTTTCTCTTTTTGTTTCTGGTTTTTTTATCAATTTTTCCGTATCTAACTGCACCGGAATATTTATCATCACTTATTTCCTCCTTTTAATTCTAAACTGCGACTAAAACATATAGAAAGGTAGTAAAAAACTCTTTATCACTATATGTTTTAGTCTTAGTTTCAATATTTACACCCGATTCATTTCCATGAATTCATCAATATCAGACTTTTTTAGTCTAGTTACATTCTCAATTTTTATGACTGGTAGTCCATACTGAGAAACATACTTTCTAAGTGTTCCTATTGAGATGCCAAGATATTCACTGGCTTGCTTATATGTCATATACTCCGGATAAACACAAAAAACGAACCCTTCAATAGCAGATTTTAACTCAGTACCAATTATTTCTTTCACTTGTCCTTCGACTTGATCAGAAATAAACTTATCAATACTTTGTACAGTCATAGTCCCTCCTCCTTTCGTGATAACTTAAATATTTCTACATCAGAAATAAGAGGTGAGAAAAGAACCTCTCCTTCCGCTTTGAAAAAATATCTGGTTACCACGAACCGAGTAGTCCAACTACTAAAATCATGCTGTTAGGTTCGTTATTAATGTTACACGCTTATAATACTTCATAAAAAGGGGTGTGTCAATGTTTTATTAAAATGTTTACAACCCCCCTTTTAAAGTGTATACTATTCTTAGGGGGTGTATATGTATGAAACAACGTCCACCGGTAAATAGCATAGAACGTAAAAAAAGGGTCGGAGCAAAAATAAAATCAATAAGAAAACAGTTAAAGTTGACGCAACCTGAATTTGGTCTTCTAGTTAACGACAACAAGCCAATAGATAAGAAGACTGTCTACGAATGGGAGAAAGGAATACATCTTCCCAAATTAGAACGTCTGTCAGAGATTGCAAATTTAGGAAATATAACTATTCAAGAATTAGTTTATGGGGATTCGAAAGAATATATTTACGGAATTATCCTTTACAGAGATAGTGTTATTCAAGAAGAACTAAATTTTTCTGACATAGATTTAGCTCAACATCTTAATACTAAGTTTCCGCCCCCAAGACCGGATTACACCGATTGGCTAAACAGATATTTTAAGTTAGATTTAATCTCACAGGAAAACATAGCAAGGAACACTTTCGATTTTATTAAAAGTAATGATATTTCTATTTCAAATATTACTGAAATAAAAAAAGCCTTTATCCAAAGTATTGTACAAGAGTTTAATGATGATATTCTTCTTCTTACCAATAAAATTGAAGAGAATCTTGATGTAATGCTGAGTGAGTGGTTACCGAGTCAATTGGAAGATACTGCTTATCCTAAAGAAGCTCTAGATGAAATATTTGAAAGTATCAGTGGTTTTAGACAGTCTATATCAACAATTGGTCAAAAATACAAAAAAAATAAAGGAGGAGTTACAGAATAATAGACTCTCCTTTATAAATAAAAAACAAGGAGATATCCCAAACACTAACATGTGCTGTAATGAAGCATATTGAAGACAAGCCCTGAAAATTTAGAAGCACTTCGAAAGGTGGAATGCGATGAAGGATAGCCTATAAATGCTCTCAGCGGGTATTTTAGGCTTCTCCGAGGAGGAAAAACAATGGCAACATATAAACAATACGAAAAGAAAGATGGAACAACTAGATGGCTCTATAAAGCCTATTTAGGTAAAGACCCTATAACCGGTAAAGAAAAGCGAACTACACGCAGAGACTTCAAAACAAAAAAAGAAGCATCATTGGATTATGCACGGTTACAGTTAGAAATTGAAACCAACGGTCTTGGCACTCAGAATACTATAAAAACTTATCAAGACCTTTATGAACTATGGATGGGTCAGCATAAAGAAAACATTCGAAATACGACAGAACAACGTATTAGAAATTACTTTAAAAATCAAATTCTTCCATACTTCGGTAAGCTTAAATTAGATGCGATTACACCGACAATGTGCCAAAAGATACTTTCTGAGTGGGCAAAGAAATACAATGCTTTTCAAAAAGTGAAAAGCTATACTTCCCAAGTATTCAAGTACGGTATATTAATTGGTGTCATTAAAGATAATCCGATGGAACGCACGGTTACACCTAAATCAAAAACAAAGTCTTCTAAATCAATAGATGAAGTTTACACTAAAAAAGAGCTTCAACAATTTTTCAATTATCTCGAAGAACTAAGAGACGAACGTGCAATTGCATTTTTTAGACTAGCTTCCTACACCGGTGCTAGAAAAGGTGAAATACTTGGTTTAACATGGAAGGATATAGATTTCGAAGCAAAGACTATTTCCTTTAATAAAACACTTATTGAACTATCAGATGGCTCTTTGCATTTGAATCCCACTAAAACTGATAAATCTAATCGAGTAATAACTATTGATGACGGCACAATAGTTATTTTAAAGAAATGGAAACGGTCTGTAATTAAAAAAAATCTATCTCGTGGTATCCGAATAGATAATATGGAAGATGTTCCGGTAATTAGTACCATTAAAGCTAATAAAAAAAGGGACTTCCTATATAAAGCCTATCCGAATCATGTAATGGATAAGGTGGCTAGGAAGTTCCCTGATATGAAAATTATTAAAGTACACGGCTTTAGAAAGACTCACGCTAGTTTGCTATTTGAAGCCGGAGCACAGATAAAAGACGTTCAAGATCGTTTAGGTCACTCTTCTTCTAAAACGACAATGGATATCTACATTCAAGTATCTCAAAATCGACAAGAGGAGACTGTAGAAATGTTCTCTTCCTTCATGAACGGGTGACCGACGGAGTCAAAACCGAGGTCAATTGATAGTATGAGTGTTCAGTCATCACTATAAATCCTTTGGTATCAAGGAATTACCGCTGTACCTTCGCAATCTTACCCTGTTCAATATACACCATCAGTATACTCAAATCAGCCGGGTTCACTCCGCTGATTCTGCTTGCCTGCGCAATGGTTTCAGGCTGGATTTTCTGCAGCTTTTGTTTTGCTTCTGTTGCCAGTCCATTGATCGCTTCGTAATCGATATTTTCAGGGATACGTTTAGCTTCCATGCGTTTCAGCTTATCAACTTTTTCCAGTGCTTTTTTGATGTAGCCTTCGTATTTGATTTGGATTTCTACCTGTTCAATAACTTTATCGTCTAACGCTTCTTCCTCTGCCGGAATAAACTGAAGAACTTCATGATAGGTCATTTCAGGTCGTTTCAGGAAATCAGCAGCAAGGACTCCATCTTTTAATGGTACTGAGCCTTTTTCTTCTAAAAATGCCTGTACACCCGCTGTCGGCTTTATTCTAACCGAATTTAAACGTACAATTTCCTTTTCAACTGCCTCTTTTTTCACCAGATAGCTCTCATATTGTTCTTCCTGTACAAGACCAATCTCATGTCCTTTTTCAGTTAAACGTAAATCAGCATTGTCATGTCGCAGAATTAGTCGATATTCTGCTCTTGAAGTCAACAGACGATATGGCTCATTGGTTCCTTTCGTCACTAAATCATCAATCATCACGCCAATATAGCCATCACTGCGCTTCATTACAAACGGATCTTTCTCCTGAACTTTCAGCGCCGCATTAATTCCAGCGATCAATCCTTGTCCAGCTGCTTCTTCATAGCCGCTCGTACCATTTGTCTGTCCGGCAGTAAACAGATTTTCAATGATCTTTGTTTCCAGCGTTGGACGCAGCTGATGAGGAACAACGACATCGTATTCAATTGCATAGCCTGTACGCATCATTTCCGCTTTCTCCAACCCGGCAATGGAGTGAAGAACATCGGTCTGTACATCTTCTGGAAGAGATGTGGAGAGCCCTTGTACATATACTTCTTCTGTATTCAGACCTTCCGGTTCCAGGAACAGCTGATGTCTCGGTTTGTCTGAAAAACGGACAATTTTATCCTCTATAGACGGGCAGTAGCGAGCACCCACTCCTTCGACAATTCCTGTAAACATTGGCGCTCGATGCAGATTCGCTTGAATAATTTCGTGTGTTCCTTCGTTTGTATAAGTCAGCCAGCAGGAACGCTGATCAAGATTATAAGCACTATCCGGCGTACTAAAGCTGAAGTGATTTGGCCGCTCATCCCCTGGCTGTTCTTCGGTAACCGAGTAATCAATGCTGCTGGATTTCACCCGTGGCGGTGTCCCTGTTTTAAAACGATCCATTTCAAGACCCAGCTCTTTTAAATGGTCTGCCAGACCAATAGACGGCAGTGAGTTATTGGGACCGGAAGAATACTTTAATTCTCCGATAATGATTTCTCCACGCAAGGCAGTTCCTGCAGTGATAATCACTGCTTTACTTTGATAGGCAGCTCCTGTTGTCGTAACGACTCCTTTACAGGTACCATCTTCAACAATCAGGTTTTCTACAATTCCTTGACGCAGCGTTAGATTCTCCGTTTGTTCGATCGTATGCTTCATCTCTGATGCATAAGCATGCTTGTCTGCCTGTGCCCGCAACGCACGAACAGCAGGACCTTTTCCTGTATTCAGCATCCGCATTTGAATATATGTTTTATCGATATTTTTGCCCATTTCTCCACCCAATGCATCGATTTCACGGACAACAACACCTTTAGCCGGTCCGCCAACAGATGGATTACAAGGCATAAATGCGACCATATCCAAGTTAATTGTCAACAGCAGCGTTTTACTTCCCATACGAGCTGCAGCCAATGCTGCTTCTGACCCTGCATGTCCGGCTCCGACAACAATAACATCATATGTTTCTGCACTAAATTGATTCATTAATGTTAGGCTCCTTTAATTTTTACTAATAGGGACTGTGACATAAGTATGTCTGAGTCCCCTAAAACCGAATAAACGGCGTTCCAGTCTTTGTATGATTCGAACATTCGTAAGAACTATAGACGCAGAAAAATGGATACAGTGTAATGTTTTGTCTCAAGAATCATTAGACTCGTAGAGACAGCAGTTCTTCTACGCTACGCATACAGTTCTACTACATCAAGTGAGCTAGTTTCATTCAAGGAATACTTATCGAAACTACACATACCATTCTGCTAAAGTACGAATATAAGCAGAAATGGCAAAGTAGAACTAGCACTGGTCGGTCCTAAACTGCGCCGAGTAATCGCAGGCAACATCTCGGAAATAAGTCGAACGATACTGAAATATAAGCAGCTCCAGGAAGGTATCCATTCACAGCTATTCATTTTATGACTAGTGTTCCTTGACAATTTTCGGATATTCCGACTTATTGACATAAATCACTACGATTGACTTGTCAGAGTAGATGATGCATGTTACCTATTTGGTTCTTGAGGGGGAACACTTCTGCTCCTGCGGTTACTCGTCGCAGTTACGTTCGTATACGTGCTCCTGCGGTTACTCCTCGCAGTTACGTTCGTATACGTGCTCCTGCTATTACTCCTCGCAGTTACGTTCGTATACGTGCTCCTGCTATTACTCCTCGCAGTTACGTTCGTGTACATGCTCCTGCTATTACTCCTCGCAGTTTATTCGTGCATGTGCTCCTGCGGTTACTCCTTGCAGTTATATTCGTGCATGTGCTCCTGCTATTACTCCTCGCAGTTACGTTCGTGTACGTGCTCCTGCTATTACTCGTTGCATGGAGAAGCTTTGGCACAACCCTTTTTCTTTATATTTATACAACTGAATTTTTCTATTGCTATACCACTTATTTTCCTAAACAAAACTGGCTGAACAACTGTGTAATCAACTCATCCTGCACACTGTCTCCGACAATCTCTCCCAGATAATCCCAACAGCGGGTCATATCTATTTGAACCAGATCTACAGGCATGCCTACTTCAATCCCTCGAATTACTTCTTCCAATGATAACACTGCCTGATCCAGTAAAGCGATATGACGAGTATTGGAAACATAGGTCGCATCTTTCTCACCTGTTTTACCACCAAAAAACAACTCAGCAATTTTTAATTCCAACTGTTTCATTCCTGTATTGGATAAAACAGAAACCGGAAGAATTTCTTCTACTTCTGCCAGCTGAGTCAGCTCTTCTTTATCTAACACAGAGGGTAAATCCATTTTATTTAGTAAAATAATTCGCTTCAGTCCTTTTGTTGCTTCCAAAAGCTGCCTGTCTTCAAGTGTCAATTCTTCATTCTGATTTAATACCAGTAAAATCAGATCAGACTCTGCCAGTGCTTTACGGCTGCGTTCCACACCAATCTGCTCCACAAGGTCTTCCGTTTCACGAATCCCTGCTGTATCGATCAGCTTCAGAGGCACTCCGCGAACATTGACATATTCTTCAATTACATCTCTGGTTGTTCCGGCAATATCTGTGACAATCGCTTTTTCTTCCTGCAGCAGATGATTCAGCAAGCTTGACTTCCCAACATTTGGACGACCAATAATTGCTGTACTCAGTCCCTCTCTTAGGATTTTCCCCTGCTTGGCTGTTGTCAGCAACCCCTTAATTTGAGCTTTAACAAAAACAGCTTTTTCCAACAGAAGTCTAGTTGTCAGCTCTTCCACATCGTCATATTCAGGATAATCAATATTCACTTCAACCTGAGCCAATGTTTCTAAAATTTCCTGTCGCAATGACCGGATTAATACAGATAAATTTCCATCCAGCTGATGCAGCGCTACTTGCATGGCTTTGTCTGTTTTTGCCCGAATCAAATCCATTACTGCTTCTGCCTGAGATAAATCCATTCGTCCATTTAAAAAAGCTCGTTTAGTGAATTCTCCCGGTTCTGCCAGACGTGCACCTTCCCTCAATAGCAGCTGCAGCAGCTGATTAACAACCACAATACCACCATGACAATTGATTTCCACGACATCTTCTCGGGTAAATGTTTTTGGTGCTCTCATTACTGAAATCATCACCTCATCAAGCAGTTCATTTGTTTTCGGGTCAAAAATATGACCATAATGAATGGTATGGGATGGTACCTCTTCTAACTTCTTGCTGCCGAAACGATAAACGCTGTCTGCAATCGCAACAGCCTCATCTCCGCTCAAACGAACAATGCTGATTGCTCCCTCTCCAGGAGGTGTGGAAATAGCGGCAATTGTATCAAACTCCAAAGTCACTTGCTGCATCATTCTCTTCCTTTCTCTGTATACCTATGTATAAATAAAAACAATATTCTATATTTAAGCTACAAAAAAAGCGCCCACTCCACCCTTTGTCCTTAAAAGGTTGGATTTAGCACTTTGACTGCTTTATTCCGTCTGTTTTTTACTGGAAATAGAATAGCACAAATTTAATGATTACGCAATACAGACTCTTTCAAATTGCTTAAACTTTAACAGATATTAGCTTTGCTTTTCCTTCTATTAATCATTACAATAAAAAGGACATAACTTTAGGAGGTAAACATTATGAGTCGAAATAATAATATTCAAAGTTTGGAAGATCAGATCAGCAGCATTACCCTGTCTACAGGAAATATTAATAAGAAATATATTTTGCGGGATATTATTTTTGCAGCTGACCGAGTAGAGGAGGACTTGTTTGCTCCAGAAGCAGATCCGAACGCTATCTTTGCAAATGTCTGCCTGAAGCTGAAGCAAATGGCGTTTGAATATCATGCAGATGCAGTAATCAACTGCCATTTTGAAGAAAAACTAGTTGTAAAAGAGGATGAGAAATTTATCGAAATCTTTGCGTATGGAACCGTTGTTCAGTATACACCGACCACAATAGGATAATTGAAACAGAAGACCGGGAAACAAAATCCTCGGTCTTTTGCTTTTTCAAGATAAATGACCTGTAAAGCGGGTCATTTTTTTCGCAGACCTATGAAATAATTGCCTGCAATTAGGGAGACTCTTTTGATAAAGTATGGAAAGGAATGATTACTTTGAGAAAGAAGGGTTCAAATGAAAGATGAACTGAAAAAAATCCCCGGTATTCTTGCAGGGATTATTATTATTTCCATAGGATTGAATTTTTTCCTGCTTCCTCATGGCATAGCTTCCGCTGGTGTAGGCTCCATTGGCTATCTTCTTGAAATACTCTTGCTCATTGACCGCACAGTTATCGTTTGGAGTGTAAATCTGCTGATGCTTTGTCTGGCTTTTTTATTTCTGAATCGAGATGTATTTCTAAAAACACTTCTAGGCAGCCTGATGTTTCCAGTCATTTTGAGCTATGTTCCAGTTGTTTCTGTAACCAGATTTTTCCCAGTTGCTTTGATTATCGGCAGCTTCATGTTCAGCCTGGGTATATTCATCCTCTATCAGATTGGGGCTTCTAATGGCGGAGTGACTGTTCCGCCGCTGATTTTTAATCGTCATTTTGGCATGGATCGTGCAACTGGTGTTTTTTTAACGAATCTCGTGATCATTTTATTAAATTTTATTGTTTTTGGTGTTCGAGAAGCTGTTGTCTCAGCTATTTCGATCTATCTCATTGCCATTTTTATGAAAAAAATGATGCAGATAAAAGAAACAGCCGCCGAAAGAAAAAAAGATGCGATAAGAGATTTATCTAACTAATTAAGTAAACATTAAAAATAACAGTAACATACTCACTATTAACAACTATTAAACAAGAACGCTATAGAGTCTATTACAACTGAAACGCTTGTATTGATTATAAGGATTGTTTTAATACTAAGTTTATAAGACCATTTATTTATGACAAATAAAAAAACCTGATTATGGGAATCAGGCCTGGGAGAAGCGTATTCGCTTCAACTACTTTATCTCCGTATTGCCTACGTTGATAAGAATGATTTCGTAGTAAATATACTTTGTTTGCACTCTTTTGTCAATGAATTTTGAAAGATTCCTATTAAATAATCATTTTACATTCATATTTCTGAAAAGTTTTTTGAAAAATACATAGGACTATTTTTATTTTGACAGTTCTACCAAGGCCTTTCTGAAAACAATGGACGAAAGTCTTTCAAAGAGGTACGATAAATAAAAACGAGGAGAATAATTATGCTAAATACAATAGATATGCATTGTGATACAATAATGAAAATTTATCAAAGCAAGCAAAATGGATCAGCAGAATACCTAAGAAGCAACACGTTTCAAATTGACCGGAAAAAACTGAAGAAGGGAGAATATCTGCTTCAAAATTTTGCCCTATTCATGGATAAAAAAGAAACTGCTGATCCCTACAAAACCTGCAAAGAAATGATTGCTTGCTTCTATGAGGAAATGGAAAAAAATCAGGATTGGATTAAACCTGTTAAAAGTTATGCAGACATACAAGCCAATCAAAATGACAACCTCATGAGTGCGCTGCTGACGATGGAAGAGGGAGCACCTGTTTGCGGAGATTTGAAAAAGCTGGAGGAGTTTTATCAGGAGGGAGTTCGGATGATGACTCTTACCTGGAATTATCTGAATGAAATCGGGTTTCCAAACGCAGCATTTTTTAATGAAGAAACACAGACTTTGACGACTGCTCAGCAAGGCTTAACAGAACAGGGAACAGCCATCGTCCAGCGTATGGAGCAGCTGGGAATGATCATTGATGTCTCTCACGGCTCAGATCAGCTGGTTGAAGATGTTCTGACTCACACTAAAAAACCATTTGTTGCCAGTCATTCAAATGCCCGTGCTGTTTGCTCTCATTTTCGAAATCTGCCCGATCCTCTGATTAAAAAAATTGCCGAAAGAGGCGGTGTAATCGGTATAAACTACTTTGACCTGTTTCTAAAAGAGGAAAATAGGTTTGTGTCGCTAACTGATGCATTTATTGCTCACGTGAATCATTTTCACACTATCGGAGGGATTGATTGTATTGGTCTAGGATCAGATTTTGACGGCATTCCTGTCTCATCTGAACTGCCTGATGCTTCTTCTGTCACTAAACTGTATCAGGCACTGGACCAAGCCGGCTACTCTTCCGGGGAAGTAGAAAAGATTTTCACCGGAAATGTTCTTCGTCTTTATAAAGAGTGTTTATAGCAGCCGATCTTATTTATAATAAAAATAATGCTTTTAGACGATCCAATTCTATAACTATGGAGCGAAAAAAACTTTCCCGACTAGGTCCTCATAATCTATGCTACAAATGAATCGGGCAAGAGGTTAATTATTAGTTGACTAGCCGACCTCTCACACCACCGTATGTCAGACTGTCTAACAAATACTTCAACATAAAAAATCTACTTTTGATTTTGCTCACTCGCAGTTCCAAACGACATCAAAATAACAAAAAATAAAAGCTTCAGAATCATTTGATTGCCAATAACCTTTTCAAAAATAGTTCAACCAGCCTCGTAATAGCTGGTTGATTTTCTCGATTCAATAGTTTATCCTTAGCCGCAACTGCAGCCGATTTTACAGTATTCGTTCTTCTTCATTTCAGTTAAAAGTAGGAAGTTCAGCACTATATCTGCTGCTGAAGAACTATCTACGGTTACAATTTCCTGTGAGCGGTTTCCTAACACCTTCCCAAGTTGCTTAATTTCTTATTCATCTGATAATCCCAAGATAAACTCTTAATTTTCTTTGATCTCAGCTTTATCAACTTTTGTAATTAAAAATGATGACTAGTGCTCTTGACCAAACTATAGATTACATTAAAAGATAGTCTATAAATGGTGTTCAATGATAGAAAATGTCTGCTTGTATGTTTCATATGTTACTATATAGCCGTACAAATACTGCCCCACAGAGAACAGCAGCCATCAGTAGGTTGATCCAAAGCGGTTTCATTTTTTTGATTCTATTGATTTCATTTACCTTGCCTACTTGCTAAAAGTCAATTATGTATTTCCCGTCCTATCTCCCTATCATATTCTTTTAAACACAGCATGTAGCCTTTGGAGCGAACAGTACGTATAATCATCGGATCTACCGCATCAGATTCAATTTTTTCCCGCAAATGAAAAATTAAATTTGCCACTCGATAGTTTTGATTATTAAATTCTTTATCCCATATTAATTCAAATAATTCTTTGTATATGACAGTATTGTTTTTATTCTTATAGAGAATTTCCATAGTTTTGTATTCTAGACGAGTCAAAGGAATTTCTTTTTTCCCATTAATCTTCACACTATGATTTCTAGGAATAAGTTCCAGTGATTTTGTACCTGACATTACTTCTTCTTCCGGTTCTAACTTTTTTAAGTGCTTTCCTTCATAAAAAAATGCTTTTTTACATTTGTTTAAATTATTTGAAATAAATAATTGAAGTTCATTGGGTTCCAAATCCTCCGGTATAATACCTAATGCACCTAATTGCAGATAAACACTTCTCATAATTTTTTGTAGGTTGGAGGACATAACCCATACATATACATTTGGCTTCTCTTTAAGTTTCAACAGGATACTACATGTACAAGCTGTATCCTGTACAGCATCTTCACAAATAATCATTCCATCACATTCAGACTCTCTTTCTTCAAAATTATCTGCAGTTAACTGAACTACATTAATATCATTTTTTTCCAGAATTTCTGAATAGGATTCTTCAAATTTAATTGATAGATTAATAACACCTATGTTCATGACAGGAGTCTCCTTTTCTTTTTTTCTAAATTTCAATTTCTATCCAATTTAATTAAAAAATAATTTCTTTTCCAAACATAATAATGAAATAATTTTTAATAAAATTAGTATTTTTACACACTTCATTTTAGAACAATCTATTTTATAAGTCCATACTATTTCTTATATTTTTTTAAAATAAAAACATGATTAAATTAATTATATATAACACATTTAACTATTTGTTTCGAAAACCAACAGATAGATTTTTATTTTATCTAAAATAAAAATGATTTATATCGTTCATCAAAAACAAATAAATTCAATATATTTGTGGATAACGAACTAAAATTATTTTTAAAAAAAGAGATGCTTACTCGCTCTTTTTAAATATGTCTTGTATCTTATTTTAGACTGCATAACTCTAAGAGCTTAAAATCCAAACTACAAGCCGGCAAAACTATCCTTTTATGTGACTCTAATACCTGTTGAAATAGAAGTATATAAAAAATAGGAATCAATCTCTTCTAAAAAAGATTGATCCCTATTTTGCTTCTAGTTCATTTTTACCTGATCTTAATCCTAAATAATGACTCGCTTTAATTTTAACAAACTATTATTAGACAGTATCCCTCATTTATTCCAACTATTTAGTAGTATTTTTTCGACGGTTCTACAACCAAATAGCGGTAAGGTTCATCACCTTCAGAATGTGTTTTAATATGCTCATCTTTACTTAAAGCAAAGTGAATCTGTTTTCGTTCAAAGGCTGGCATAGGCTCCAGAAAGACCGGTTGACCGGTACGTTTCACTTTTTCAGCTGTCCGATCTGCCAAACGTTTCAACACCGCCTGACGCTTCTCACGATAGTCACCTGCATTAACAACTACTGACAATTTATTCGCCGCTGCTCTATGGATAAAGACCTGTGCCAAATACTGCATAGCATTGAGAACTTTTCCATGTTTCCCAATCAGAATCCCCTGCTTATTGGAATCTAAATGGAAAATCACATGATCTGTTTCGCGTTCCACACGAACCATCGCCGGAGCATTTAACTCCTTGGAAATATTGGTCAGATATAAAGCCAACTCAGTAATAGCCGCTTCATCTTCCAAATTTTCCAATGATTCTGCCGATACAGAAGAAACTTCTGTACTTTCCATTTCTTTTACTGCCTGTTCCATCCCTGATGCTTCATGAATTGCAACGATATCCTCCACGACATCTTCTACTGCTTCAGAGATGTCTTCACTAACTGTAGGTTCAACGGAAACTTGTGCTGCCTTTTTTCCAATTCCCAGAAAACCTTTCTTTCCTTCAGATAAAACAGTAATTTCTACAGCCTCTTTCGTTAGCTGCAGGGCACTCAGCCCTTTTAAAATTGCTTCTTCAACCGTATTGCCTTCATAAATCGGCATGTCAAAACCCCCTTAATTAGCGTTTTTTATTTCTTTTTTTCTTAGGATTTTTAGCTTTTTGAAGGGCTCTTTCAAGCTCTTTCTGCTGACGAACTTTTTCTTCGCGTTCTGCTTTGATTTTAAACGGATTGTTAATCATCAGTGTCTGCACTACTGAAAAGGCATTGGAGATTACCCAGTAAAGCGATAGTCCGCTGGCCAGATTCAGACCCATCATAAAGATCATTACCGGCATTACATAATTCATGATTTTCATTGATGTATTTGATTCCAGCTGACTCATGCTTGTCAAATAACTGCTGGCAAAAGTAAAGGCTGCCGCCAGGATCGGTAAAATCAGGTAAGGATCAGGGGAAGCCAGATTCAACCACAGAAAGCTTCCTTCTTTTAATTCAGGGACACGAGAAATTGACTGATATAAGGCCATCATGATCGGCATTTGAACCACTAAAGGCAAACAGCCGGCATATGGATTTACACCATTTTCCGAATATAACCTCTGCTGTTCTTCACGGAATAGTCGTTGTGTTTCCGGATCTTTGGACGCATATTTTTCCTGCAGTGCTTTCATCTGAGGCTGTATTTCCTGTGTCTTCCGCATACTCTTTGTCTGGAAATGCATTAATGGAAGTAAAATAACACGAATAACTAATGTAAACAGGATAATCCCGACTCCTGAGTTTCCTGCAAGTGACAGGAACTTAATAGCTTCAGCAAAATAATAAACGATATAACGATCCCAGATCCCTGTACTGTCCTGACTGATTGGTTCCGTTCCGCAGGCTGATAATACAAATACTAACATGACTAAACCAGCCATTAACAATAGGCGCTTATACTTTTTCACAAATCTTTTCCTCTCTCATTTTAAAATTTTTGCAAGGTTTAACACGTGCTTCAAATTTGTCATAACTTCTTCTGAAGTCAGATCCTGAACCCCTTGTCTGGCTATAATAATAAAATCATACGATTCATCAATCTGATCTTTCAATGTGTAGATCGATGCACGTATTTTTCGTTTCACAGCGTTTCTGGTCACTGCGTTCCCAATTTTTTTCCCAACAGAAATCCCCACACGAAAATGTTTTTGTTCCCTTTTCAAGATATACACAACAAATCTCCGATTCGCATAGGAGTCCTTACTTAAAAATACTCGCTGAAATTCTTTTTCTTTCTTCACTCTGTAGGATTTTTTCATTGTCATCCCTTGTTTCCATTCTTTTTACTTACCATACAATGATAGCATATTACTGGTATTATTTTCATCTTATTCCTGTTAAAAATTAGTCAAAGAATTCTAATATTTTAATTTTATTCAGCCTCATTTAATCATGTTTTTACAGCGTAACTATTATTTGGGTATTTCTGAGTACCTAATCAAACAAATTCTCAAAAGCAGCAAGGTTATTTTGATACGCTTTTTATCCGCAATTCGTTAACAATAAAACAGAAGCGTTCAGATTGCTCCGACTCTGTCAGACACTTAATTCTGAAAAAAGAACCCTTTATTATCTTTACATCAACTGTGTTGTATAGATAATAAAGGGCTCTTTATTTATAAGTGATATAAAAGTTGATTTGCATTGTTTACGCTGAAATTACTTTTCTACCTTTACGACGTCTGCTTGCTAATACACGGCGGCCGTTTTTAGTGCTCATACGTTTACGAAATCCGTGAACTTTCTGACGCTTACGTTTATTTGGTTGATATGTTCTTTTCATTAATTCCACCTCCTGAACTGCTATCTATTCATCAAATATATAGACATACTTTGACAGTATAACGAATGATTGCCTGATTTGTCAATAAGAAATCCAATAAATAACTTTCTTTTCAAGCTAAAAGTTATCCACATCTTTTTATTTTAAGTGGATAATTTGTGGATATCTTATTTTTGTCTTTCTTTTACCCACCGGTTTTCCAGCTACTTTTACACAAAAAAACAGCCTGTGCAAAAGATATGCACATCCATCGACAGGGTTGTGGATAAGTCTTAAAAACACTTTATTATCAATGGAAATTTTCCACTTTTATATGTGGATAACTAGAAAAAAGGAGAGTTACCCACATCCTATTTTGCATGTGTGGATAACTTTTTCCCGTTTTGTTGATTTATTTTCCACAATATTCATTTGCCTGTGGAAAAAGTTCAGGAAAAATGCTAAAATCTTATTTGCGAATCAATAATCGACAAGAGAGAATTATACTTAATTATAAGGAGGTTCCATAATGCCCGACGTGGAAAGTGTCTGGAGAAATTTAGAAGCAGCTTACCAATCTGTTTTATCTGCCCCCAGCTTTGATGCATGGATAAAAACCACTCATCCGCTGAAACTGGAGAACAGCCAGTTATGGCTGGAAGTCCCCTCTGCTGTTCACAGAGATTACTGGGAAAAAAATCTGGCAGCCAAAATTGTAGAGGTTGGTTTTCAATTAACCGGCAGCGAAATCATTCCGCATTTTGTCGTCAGCGGAGATCAGGCAATGATGGCTCCAGAATTAAAGGAGACATCGACGGAAACAAAAGAAATTGATGAGTATGGGAAAAAAGCTATGCTTAATCCCAAATACTCTTTCGATACATTTGTAATAGGAAAAGGAAACCAAATGGCCCATGCTGCGGCTTTAGTTGTTGCAGAAGATCCCGGCTCTATCTACAACCCTTTATTTTTCTATGGGGGAGTTGGACTTGGAAAAACCCATTTAATGCATGCCATTGGTCATCAAATGCTGCAAAATCAACCAAATGCTAAAGTAAAATATGTCAGCAGTGAAACATTCACTAATGAATTCATTAACTCCATTCAAACAAAAAAGTCAGAAGAATTCAGGAATGAATATCGAAATGTGGATCTTCTGCTAGTTGATGATATTCAGTTTTTAGCAGAAAAAGAAGCAACCCTGGAAGAATTCTTCCATACCTTTAATGATCTTTACAATGAAAATAAACAGATCGTTCTTACCAGTGACCGACCGCCAAATGATATTCCAAAGCTGCCGGAACGACTGGTTTCTCGCTTTGCATGGGGACTTTCTGTTGACATCACACCTCCTGATCTGGAAACCAGAATTGCGATTTTAAGGAAAAAGGCCGATGCAGAACGTCTTGAAATTCCTGATGATACACTCAGTTACATTGCTGGTCAAATTGATTCTAATATCCGGGAACTCGAAGGAGCATTGGTTCGTGTACAGGCATACGCAACCATCAACGGGCAAGACATCAATACCAGTCTGGCAGCGGATGCTTTAAAATCCCTAAAATCAATTGGCAGCCGAAATGATCTTTCCATCCTGCAGATTCAGGAAGAAGTAGCCAAATACTATCATATTCATTTAAAAGATTTAAAAGGGAAAAAGCGAGTAAAATCAATCGTCGTTCCCCGACAAATTTCTATGTATCTTTCAAGAGAAATGACGGACAGCTCTCTACCAAAGATCGGGGCTGAATTTGGCGGAAAAGATCATACTACTGTTATTCATGCACATGAAAAAATTCAGCAGCTGATCGAAAATGATCCGATTATTCAGAAAGAAATAAGTGAAATTAAAAATCTGCTGAATCCGTAATTGTGGATAAGTTTTCAAAAAGCACAAAAGTTATCCACAGGTTATCCACAGGCAAAACCATAGTCTTTTCTTACAAAATTTAACTTTTCCACAGAATTAACAGGACCTACTACTTTTATTATTCTTTTATATATAAATAAAACTAAGCAATCCACAGATTTTCAATCTGTTTTTGAGTCAGATAAATATCAAGACTGACGATCTCAAACATAGAAAAAAGAGAACAGGTAACACAGAAAGTATCTGAAGAATTACAATGAATATGGTATGATAAAAAAAGAGTTTGATATTTTAGAAAATAAATAGACAGTATCAAAAGTCTGAAAATGATTCTGGAACACCATATAAACAGCAGACAATAATTCTTTTGTAGAAAAAATTGTCATGCAAAACTAAAAGGAGCGTCGAATGATGAAACTAACAATTAAGCGCAGTATTTTTCTGCAGGAGCTGCAAACTGTTCAAAGAGCAATTTCGTCAAAAACAACCATCCCAATTTTAACAGGGGTCAAAATTGTTCTAACTGATGAAGGACTGTCTTTAACTGGGAGCAACGCAGATATTTCTATAGAAAGCTTTTTAAGTGTTGAAGATGAAAAAGCACAAATGACGATTGAAAAAACAGGCAGCATCGTTTTACAAGCTCGTTTCTTCGGTGAAATCATCAGAAAGCTCCCGGAAGAAACAGTTACTTTGGAAGTATTGGAAAATAATCAGGTAGCCATAACTTCAGGAAAAGCTGATTTTACAGTAAATGGTTTAGACGCAGACAATTATCCTCATTTACCGGTAATCGATGCAAAAAATCAAATCAAGCTTCCAGTACACTTGCTGACAAAAATTATTAATGAAACAAGCTTTGCGGTTTCTCTTCATGAAAGCCGTCCTATTTTAACAGGGGTTCACTTTGTCTTGGAAAATCAAAAGCTTTTAGCAGTAGCAACAGATTCACACCGTCTGAGTCAGCGGATTATTCCAATTGAACAGACAGCGGAAAATTTCAATATTGTTATTCCCGGGAAAAGTTTACTGGAACTTTCTCGCTCCTTCACAAATGAAGAAGAAATGGTTGAGATCAGTATTATGGAAAACCAAGTCCTTTTCAAAACTAAAACAATGTATTTCTACTCCAGGTTACTGGAAGGAAATTATCCTGACACCAACCGCCTGATTCCGACAAGTTTCAATACAGAAGTGGAGATTGAGGTTCCTGAGTTTTTATCAGCGATCGAACGTGCATCCCTGCTTTCACATGAAGGTCGTAACAACATTGTTCGGTTGGCTATAACCTCTGAATCTGTTTTCCTTTATGGCAATTCCCCTGAAGTAGGGAAAGTTGAAGAATCATTAAATTACGAGAAGGTATCTGGAGATCCATTGGAAATTTCCTTCAATCCAGACTACATGAAGGCTGCTTTAAGAGCTTTTGGTGATACAACAATCACTATGAAATTCATTTCGCCAATCCGTCCGTTTACTTTGGAGCCGACAGAAGCAGATATGAATTTTATCCAGCTGATAACACCAGTTCGTACAAATTAATTTGAATAATTGAAAGAAGCTGCTCAATAAACATTATTGAATGGCTTCTTTTTTTGAATAAATCCATAGAAAAATCTGCTCGGTTAAGGTGATAATACTGAGAAACAAAAAAACAGCAGAAAAGGAGTTTTTTGAAAATTTTTCTATCAGTACCCCTCCTATAACAGGCCCTATAGTAGTTCCTGCTTTGACAATTTCCAACAAGCCAAAAAAGAATCCTTTGTTTTTTTCGTCAGCAAAAGAATCAATCAGATAATCAAAATTACTTCCCAGCAGGACTTCTGCGAGACTGTAGCTTATAACCATTAAGCTACAGAAGAACCAATCTGCACTTTGAGCAACAAATAGAGGACTGACCGCAAACAGACAATTGCTCAGTGCAATAAGTTTCAAGGCAGATTGTTTTTTCAGAAAGTAAAGAGCAGGAAACTGAAATAGCAGAATTAAAAGAAAATTTACTGAGAGCATTAAACTATAGCGATCTTTTCCTAAGCTCATCAAATTGCTTGAAGTAAAAAATAAGGAAACTTGTCGATTGAAATTAAGTATTCTGAGTTTTTCCTCTTTTCTTTCTTGATTCTCTGAGGTTCTGACAATTTTTTTGTAACAAAAAAATATATGCAGTAGTAAAAGAAAGATTTCCGAAAATAAGCTAAAGCAAAGGTCCAATAATGCTCCATCGGAAATACAGACATATCTCAAATTAAAAATAATTTTACGATTTTGTATAGTCGAATTAGATGAATTTTTATACATAAATAATAATTATCAGATATCTGTCTATGATATTCTCTATAAGCAGTTGATTTATGCAGAAAACAGGCGCAACAAGACGGAATTAGTTAAAACTGGCGAAGAGATTGCGTCTCATAAAAAAAGCAGCAGGCATTTTAAAGAATTGTATTTTCTTTCTCAGCTGACGAAGATCAAAAATGATCTTGCAGTGGAAGAGACAATTGAAGATATTTCTATCTACATAAGACCGGTTATTTTTAATATAGAAAACTGATTGTTTACTGATTTCAGACGGTTAAATAATTTTCTGAGGATTTTTTCAATAGAAGAAGCTGTATTTTTGTATAATCGGGCAATGAAGGATTTTGAAAAATATGAACATTTCCGAAGAGACAATAATAGGGGACTGTAACATAAGTATGTCTGAGATCCCTAAAACTGAATAAACGGTGTTCCAGTCTTTGTATGATTCGAATATTCATAAGAACTATAGACGCAGAAAAACGCATACAGCGTAATGTTTTGTCCCAAGAATCGTTAGACTCGTAGAGACAGCAGTACTGTTAATGCACTGAAAAACTATTTTAATTAAGATATGCTGGGGTGAAGAAACTAGGGCGTGTTTGAAAAGTTAGTGGCCAGTGATTTTTGTTGAAATCAAGGAAGAAAATACAGCTTATGTGGTTTATAAGCGAGTATTTATGACGAGGAGTTCGATAAAAATCATCAAACTATTCGCCGCTCGAGTTTTCAGACACACCCTAATAGACCAAAAGATTTATTGATTATATTTCAGTATTTGACTGGTTCCAGAATCTATAGGTCATTTTCGAAAAAAATTGAATATAATGAATCATTCTATCAAAATAAATGACAAAAGTTTGCGTATCAGAACACAGGTTTTCAATATTATTGAAAATCTGTGAAAATAGTTCAAAACTATTTTTTTTGAAAAAACAGTATAAAATGCTTTTTAAGAGATTTTTTTCTGAAAGAATAGATTCTATCATTTTTAATTAAAATTGCTTAGAGCGAAAATTAGACGGATAAATTTGTTTTATTACTAAAAAAAGAGTATAATATTAGAAGTAAAAGTGAATTTTAAACGAGGGATGAAATTTGAAAAAGACACTCACTTTAGAAACTGATTACATGACACTTGGTCAGTTTTTAAAAGAAATTAATGTGATCAGCAGCGGTGGTCAGGCAAAATGGTATCTGGCTGAAACCAGTGTTTTTGTAGACGGGGAGCTGGAGAATCGTCGGGGAAGAAAATTATATCCTGGTATGATGATCGAAATCCCTGATGAAGGCACTTTTTTTATGGAAAAAAAAGAAACAGGCACATCTGATGAGGCTGAATAATATCACACTGAAGCACTATCGAAATTATGATGATATCGCTTTGGAATTTCCTAAACCGTTGACGATTTTTTTAGGAGAAAATGCGCAAGGCAAAACAAATATGCTTGAAAGTATTTATGTTTTGGCAATGACGCGAAGTCATCGAACCAGTAATGAAAAAGAGTTGATTACATTTGGTCAAAATTCTGCAAAGATCGAAGGATCAGTGGAAAAAAAAACTGGAACAGTTCCTCTTGAGATTTTCATTTCAAATAAAGGTCGCAAAACAAAAGTAAATCACATTGAGCAAAAACGTCTGAGCTCCTATATCGGACAGCTTAATGTCATTTTATTTGCACCCGAAGATCTTTCCCTGGTCAAGGGTTCCCCTCAAATCAGACGGAAGTTCATTGATATGGAATTAGGCCAGGTCAATCCTATTTATTTGTATGATCTGGTTCAGTATCAGTCTGTGCTGAAACAAAGGAATCAGTATTTAAAGCAACTAGCAGAAAAGAGTCAGACAGACACTGTTTACTTGGATATATTGACTGAACAGCTGGCGGAATTTGGTGGAAAGGTTTTATTTGCTCGTTTAGAATTCATTAGGAAACTTGAAAAATGGGCGAATAAACTCCATCAGCGAATCAGTCATGGACGAGAAGAATTAGCAATTGAGTATGCTTCGAGTGTTGTCTTAGGTGAAGGGCAGCATTCATTGCGGGAACTTCAGCAACTGATGCTTCAGCAGCTGATGGCTGGCAGGAAAAGAGAGCTGTATAAAGCAGCTGCATTTATCGGACCTCACAGGGATGACCTGATCTTTAAGGTCAATCAGCAGAATGTTCAAACGTACGGCTCTCAAGGTCAGCAAAGGACAACTGCATTAAGTGTCAAATTGGCAGAAGTTGACTTAATGTATGCGGAAACCGGAGAATATCCGGTGTTGCTTCTGGATGATGTAATGAGTGAACTGGATGATGAACGCCAGCTTCATTTGCTGGAAACGATTGAGGGGAAAGTTCAAACCTTTATAACGACTACAACCTTAAACCATTTAACCAATAAAATTACTGTTGAGCCGGATATATTCTATGTTCAACAGGGAGAGATAGCGAGGGAATCAAATGACTGAAGAAGAAAAAAGCATGAATGAGCGTGCCAAGGAATATGATGCCAGCCAGATTCAGGTGCTTGAAGGGCTTGAGGCTGTAAGAAAACGTCCTGGGATGTACATTGGTTCTACCAGTTCGGAAGGACTGCACCATTTAGTATGGGAGATTGTAGATAATTCTATTGACGAGGCTTTAGCTGGTTTTGCCACAACGATCCAGGTAATTATTGAAGAGGATAATAGTATCACTGTTATCGATGACGGACGGGGGATACCTGTTGATATTCAGAAAAAGACAGGACGTCCGGCAGTGGAAACAGTTTTCACGATTCTTCATGCCGGCGGTAAGTTTGGCGGCGGCGGATATAAAGTTTCCGGTGGACTCCACGGTGTAGGTTCATCAGTTGTTAATGCTCTTTCAGAATCATTGGATGTAAAAGTCTATAAAGATGGAAAAGTCTATTTCCAGGAGTTTCAGCGAGGCGCAGTTGTCGCTGATCTTAAAGTTATTGATGAGACAGATCGCCATGGTACTACTGTCCATTTTATTCCGGATGCAGAGATATTTACTGAAACAGTCGTATTCAATTTTGATAAGCTGGCGACTCGTGTTCGTGAGCTTGCCTTTTTAAATCGCGGTCTGAAGATTTCTATAGAGGATAAAAGAGAAGAAAAGCCAACATTAAAGGAATACTATTATGAAGGCGGTATTAAGAGCTACGTAGAGCATTTAAACGGCAACAAGGAAGTGCTGTTCCCGGAACCTATCTTTATTGAAGGAGAACAACAGGGAATTACTGTTGAAGTATCTATGCAGTATACAGACGGTTACCACTCAAATATTCTAAGTTTTGCCAATAACATTCACACATATGAGGGCGGAACTCATGAATCTGGTTTTAAAACAGCGTTGACCAGAGTAATTAATGATTATGCCCGTAAACAAAAAGTAATGAAGGATAATGATGAAAATCTGACTGGAGAAGATGTCCGTGAAGGATTGACAGCCGTTATTTCCATTAAACATCCGGAACCGCAGTTTGAAGGACAGACAAAAACAAAGCTGGGGAATTCAGAAGTTCGGACAGTTACAGACCGGCTTTTCTCTGAATATTTTAATAAATTTTTGATGGAAAATCCGACAGTAGGAAAACAAATTGTCGAAAAAGGAATTTTAGCATCAAGAGCACGTTTGGCAGCTAAAAGAGCCCGAGAAGTAACACGACGAAAAGGAGCCCTGGAAATCAGCAATCTGCCTGGAAAATTGGCGGACTGTTCCAGTAAGGATCCTAAAAAATGCGAATTGTTCATTGTCGAAGGAGACTCTGCCGGCGGTTCAGCGAAACAGGGACGAAGCCGTGAGTTTCAGGCTATTTTGCCAATTCGAGGAAAGATTCTGAATGTTGAAAAAGCCAGTATGGATAAAATTTTGGCCAATGAAGAAATCCGTTCATTATTTACTGCAATGGGTACTGGTTTTGGAGAGGATTTTGATGTAGGAAAAGCACGTTATCATAAACTGGTTATCATGACTGATGCCGATGTTGATGGAGCGCACATTCGAACATTGCTTCTTACATTGTTCTATCGCTTTATGCGTCCGGTTGTTGAAGCAGGATATGTTTATATCGCACAACCACCTTTATATGGAGTAAAACAAGGGAAGAAAATTACGTATGTTCAGCCTGGCAAACATGCAGAGGAAGAGCTGGCAAATGTGATTGCTTCGTTGCCTGCTTCTCCAAAACCAACAGTGCAGCGTTACAAAGGGTTGGGCGAGATGGATGATCATCAGCTGTGGGAAACAACAATGGATCCGGAAAACCGTTTAATGGCCCGGGTAAGTGTGGATGATGCAATCGAAGCAGACCAAATTTTCGAAATGCTGATGGGGGATAAAGTAGAACCTAGAAGAGCATTCATAGAAGAAAACGCACATTATGTAAAAAATCTCGATATCTAAATGAATAAATATTCATTTTTAATTATTCACTAAATAAAGAGAGATGGAACATAATAAAAGTAAGGAGAAAATTTCATGGATGAAGAGTTGAAAGAAAATATTCACGACGTCAATCTGGCCAGTGAAATGAAAGAATCCTTCATTGACTATGCGATGAGTGTTATTGTTGCTCGGGCATTACCTGATGTACGGGATGGATTGAAACCTGTGCACCGCCGTATTTTATACGGAATGAATGAGTTAGGGGTCACACCGGATAAGCCGCATAAGAAATCCGCACGTATTGTCGGAGATGTTATGGGTAAGTATCACCCCCATGGAGATAGTGCGATTTATGAATCAATGGTCCGTATGGCACAGCCTTTCAGTTATCGTTATATGCTTGTTGACGGTCATGGAAACTTTGGTTCTGTCGATGGAGATGGGGCAGCGGCAATGCGTTATACCGAAGCAAGAATGAGTAAACTGGCTTTGGAAATGCTGCGTGACATCAACAAAAATACTGTTAACTATCATGGAAACTACGATGATTCAGAGCAGGAACCGGATGTTTTGCCGGCACGCTTTCCTAACTTGCTAGTAAACGGAACAACTGGTATCGCAGTTGGGATGGCAACGAACATTCCACCGCATAATTTAAGAGAAGTTGTTTCAGCTATTGACTTACTGATGGAAAATCCTGAGGTGACTACTAATGAATTAATGGAGGTACTTCCCGGACCGGACTTTCCTACCGGCGGACTGGTAATGGGGAAATCAGGTATTCGTCGGGCTTATGAAACTGGGAAAGGGTCAATTACTGTTCGGGCAAGGGTTGAATTGGTTGATATGCCGAACGGAAAAGAACGTATTCTGGTAACCGAGCTGCCTTATATGGTTAACAAAGCACGTTTGATTGAGCGTATTTCTGAACTTCACAGAGATAAACGTATTGAGGGAATTACAGATTTGCGTGATGAATCTTCTCGTGAAGGAATGCGTATTGTTATTGATATACGCCGGGATGTTAGTGCGTCTGTTGTATTAAACAACTTATATAAGATGACAGCCTTGCAAAGTTCATTTGGCTTTAATATGCTGGCAATTGAAAAAGGCGTTCCCAAGATTCTCAGCCTCAAACGAATCCTTGAAAATTATATAGAGCATCAACAGGAAGTTATTCGTCGCCGGACAGAATTTGAAAAGAGCAAAGCAGAAGCACGCGCACACATTTTGGAAGGTCTGCGTATTGCTTTGGACCACATTGATGAAATTATCTCCATTATTCGCGGGTCCAGTTCAGATGATGAAGCAAAAACAGCATTGATTGAACGCTTTGAATTTTCTGATCGTCAGGCTCAGGCAATTCTTGACATGCGACTTCGTAAACTGACTGGTTTGGAACGTGAAAAGATTGAGAATGAATACCAGGAATTGTTGAAATTAATTGCTGATTTAACAGATATTTTATCTAAACCTGAAAGAATTGATACTATTATCAAGGAAGAGCTGAATGAGCTCTGTGATAAATTTAGTGATAACCGCCGAACTGAGCTTTTGGTCGGAGAAGTATTGAGTCTTGAAGATGAAGATTTAATCGAAGAGGAAGAAATCGTAATTACATTGACAAATAACGGCTATATCAAGCGTGTGGCAAACAGTGAGTTTCGTGCGCAGCGTCGAGGCGGTCGAGGTGTTCAGGGAATGGGGGTTCATGATGATGATTTCGTGAAAACATTAGTTTCCTGTTCAACACATGATACATTGCTGATATTTACCAATACAGGAAAAGTATATCGTGCAAAAGGCTATGAAATTCCTGAATATGGAAGAACGGCTAAGGGAATCCCAGTCATCAATCTGCTTGGGATTGATTCAAGTGAAAATATACAGGCAATTATTTCAGTTACAGGACAGGCAGAAGAGGGTCATTACCTGTTCTTTACAACCCGAAAGGGAACAGTGAAGAGAACCAGTGTTACTGCTTTCTCAAATATTAGAAGTAATGGTTTGATTGCCATTGGTTTGAAAGAAGAGGATGAACTGGTAAATGTTTCTCTGACTGACGGCAAGCAAAATATGATTATTGGTACTCATAATGGGTATTCTGTTACGTTTGATGAAACGACGGTTCGTGATATGGGTCGAAGTGCTTCTGGTGTTCGTGGTATTCGATTGAGAGAGGAAGATTATGTTGTCGGCTCAGCTGTTTTGGGAGAAGATGATGAAGTCCTTGTTATCACAGAACAGGGTTATGGCAAGCGAACAAAAGCTTCTGAGTATCCTGTCAAAGGACGAGGCGGTAAAGGAATAAAAACAGCGAATATTACTCCAAAAAATGGTCCTTTGGCTGGTTTAACAACTGTAACCGGTGAAGAAGATATTCTGCTGATTACTGATAAAGGGGTCATTATTCGATTTAATGTTTCAACTGTTTCTCAAACAGGGAGAGCAACATTAGGTGTTCGACTGATGAGAATGGAAGATGAAGCAAAGGTAGTGACGATGGCAGTCATTGAACCCGAACCTGAAACAGTAGATACAGAAGCAGAAGTAGAAATAGTTGAAACTGAAGTAACTGAAAATGCTGAAAACCAAACAGAAGAATAAGTTGAAACTATAAAGAAATAGAGGTTGTGCCAAAGCTTCTCTATACGATGAGTAACCGCAGGAGCAAAGTACTTTATGCGACGAGTAATCGCAGGAGCAAAGTACTTCATGCGACGAGTAATCGCAGGAGCAAAGTACTTCATGCGACGAGTAATCGCAGGAGCAGAGGTGTTCCTCCTCAAGAACCAAGTAGGTATATGACGCATCATCTACTCTGACAAGTCAATCGTAGTGATTTATGACAATAAGAGAGAGGGACTTTTGCTCCTACGCTTTTTACGAAGGCTCGAATCATACAAAGACTGGAACACTGTTTATTCGGCTTTAGGGGGAGGATGGGACAGAAGTGTCTAACTCCGAGAAATAAGAAGAGATTCACGGAAATTGCTCTTCAAATTTCGGGGAATGCCAGCTTATTTCCGAAGGAGTTGCTTCTGCTCCCACCGTTTATTCGGATTTAAGATGAGGAAAAGGTCTGGGATTTTATTTTGTCCCAGACCCTTTTTCTTTTTTATCTGGAAGAAGATAGAGGATGATAGAAGTAAATATATTGAGGGAATTAAATTCAAAGGAGAAAATTTTTAGAAATGACTGTATGATTTCAGCTCTGAAAATCAGATAGTCCAGTACAGAATTGCTCCAGAAGAAACATTGAAAATCCTAAGCTAATACTTGATTTTATAAGGGTTTCCATGTATAATGGAAAATTGTGAGTAGTCTAATTTTTTAGGCAGCTCTCCTTGCTCTTAGCAAACTAAGAGCCTAAAGTCCACAGGGAGGTGAAAATCAATGAGTCAAGTTACGAATTATGAAATCATGTACATTATTCGTCCGAACATTGATGAAGAAGCAAAAACTGCTTTAGTAGAACGTTTCGACACAATTTTGAAAGATAACGGAGCAGAAGTTATCGAATCAAAAGATTGGGAAAAACGCCGCTTAGCATATGAAATGGATGGATTCCTAGAAGGCATCTACCATATCGTTAAAGTATCTTCTCCATCAGATGCAGGCGCAATCAATGAATTTGATCGTCTTGCTAAGATCAATGATGGGATTATCCGTCACATGATCATCAAAGAAGAAGCTTAAGAATGTTTCACGTGAAACATTTAATGGACGAAAGGAGATGTCAAGATGATTAACAATGTTGTATTAGTTGGAAGACTTACCAAAGATCCCGATTTACGATATACTTCAAGTGGTTCTGCAGTGGCTAGTTTTACACTGGCTGTCAATCGTAATTTTACGAATGCGAGTGGAAATCGTGAAGCAGACTTCATAAATTGTGTGATTTGGCGTAAACCAGCTGAAACTTTAGCAAACTATGCTCGTAAAGGCACTTTGTTAGGTGTTACAGGTCGTATTCAAACAAGATCTTATGACAATCAGCAAGGTCAAAGAGTATATGTGACTGAAGTTGTGTGTGAGAATTTTCAATTATTGGAATCTCGTTCAACTTCTGAACAAAGACAAACTCAGGATAGTTCTTCTTATAATTCAGGGGGAGGATTTAATCAACCCACTCAATCACAGAACAGTAATTTCGGAGGCCAAAGCAACTTTAATCAACCATCTCAGTCTAGCAACGATAATAGTAGTGGTATGCCTGATTTTAATAGAGACTCAGATCCGTTTAGTGGTTCTGGTTCAACTATTGACATTTCAGATGATGATTTACCATTCTAACAATTTTTGATAGGGAGGGAAAAAGAATGGCACAACAAAGAAGAGGCGGACGTAAACGTCGTAAAGTAGATTATTTTGCAGCAAACCATATTGAACACATTGACTATAAAGATGTTGAATTACTTAAAAAATTCATTTCTGAACGCGGAAAAATCTTGCCACGTCGTGTGACAGGTACTGGTGCTAAAAATCAACGTAAATTAACAATTGCTATCAAACGCGCTCGTATTATGGGATTACTTCCATTCGTAAGCGAAGAGCAATAAAATATAACGTAACTATTAAAATGACTGGAAATGAAGTGAAATATCTTCTGTTTTCGGTCATTTTTTTGTTTTTTATTAGGATATAGCTACACATAGATAAAATAGCTTAAGAATGCTTCTTGAAATTTTAAAATAAAATATTCAACATCTTTTAATGATATATGGAAGATTGTGACTGCTCTCTTTAAATCTGAATATTTTGGGGTTATAGGAGAAATTGAATATGTAGAATAGTTTGTGTAAATAGAGCTGATATTAATAAGTATCATCATAAATAAGAGCAGCTTATATCTGGAGATTATTCTTCCATAAAATGCAGATGCAAGAATCATGTCATGGGCAAGTCTATTCAGGCAGTAAATGGGGTCGCAAGCGATTTGTCAGTGAGAAGCGGCTGCCCAATTCCATTGCTGAATCGAGTCAAATCAACCGTAACTATCTTTGTAAACCAGCTGCTGATTCTTGAGTTGGCTTTGACACAATAAAAATTCTTGACCGTCTCGTCTGATCTTTTTGTTGTTCACTAACTCAAATATAACTTCTATCATTTCTTGATAGAAAAGCTTTCTCTTATTTAATAGCAATAGAGTAATATGACTACTTTTTTAATAGGTTGATAATATTAAAAATTATCCATAGCTTTAATCTAAGAAACGTGAAGCCTATCCAGTAGTATTACATATGAGATCACTGGATAGGCACTGAGCATTCGTAGGAGTAAGTTATGCAAAATACATTAGACATGCGCTGATATAAATTAATAGATACTAAAATTATGGAATACATGGTTTCATTTCAGCTGTTTTTGAAGCTGCTTGTTCTTATCATTGAAGCATATGAGTTGAAAATTTTCTATCATTGAACATCATTTATAGATAATCTTCTAATACAAGTTATAATTCGGTCAATACCACTAGATTCACTTAAAATATGTTTTATCGTCTAATTTTATTTTTATAAATCAGGTAATCTGCAGATTTCCTATACTGACTGCTGTCAGATAAAATATGAACTGCAGCATGGTTTGTATTTTATGAATAAGTTTTGACTAATTTGAAATAGATAAGTAAGCATTAATAGGGAAATGAATGGGAGAGTACATGTTAACTTCTTGGTCTTATCTCTTAGATGATTACTAAAAAATAGAATGATAGATATGCTAATTACCCGTGCATGCTGCATGGAAACTACCTTCCATTATCACTCTAAAGTTTAACTTAATTAAAATAGTTGAAAGTTGTTTCTTTCAGAGAATATTTATTTAGAATTATTGATTCTATATCTTCAGAAGGAGCAGTGTTATCATTAAGTGAAATGGAATTAGTTAGAGATAGATACTTTCTGTTGGTTCTAAACTTTAATTCGATGAAATTTAAAATTAAGTTGAAGATAATTTTGGATTTCAGAATGTTTCACGTGAAACATTTTGAAAGTTTTGGTGGTATTCGCTGAATTTTCACAGATATGATAAAATAATATATGTGCCGCAAGCTTTTTGTTCATAGGGGGGCTAATAATGAAATGAAACAGATGAGGCTAAAAAAAGTCTTTTTATTCTTTGTATTTCTCTTTGTATTTGAAATGGGAGCTGTCTACTTTATATCAAATAAAGTCATTATTACTTCTATTTTAGCAGTAATAAATCTGTACTTAATCAATAGAATGTTGAAATTGATTAAACGCTTGGAACTGTCAAATATTGAGAAAATTAGAGAAGCAACAATTAAGGCTGAAGATTCAATAGACTTTGCTATTAATGAAGTGCCTGTGGGGATCATTACATATGATGAAAAAACGAAACAGCCAATCTGGTTAAATCCATATGCAGAAGAAGTTTTTTATTCGAATGAGCAGAAAAGGCTATTACTTACCTCAGAAGATGTATTAAGTTACATTTCTTTATTCGAAAAAGGGAAAGATATATTTGTAGTGGAAGATGAAGTATTTCGTTTTAAAATTAATATTGAGCAAAAGACGATTACTTTTGAGAATATTACACAGGAAAATACTTTGTATCAGGAAAAGAAAGCAATGCAAACAGCTATAGGCATTGTATCGATTGATAACTATGACGATGTGACAGACAATATGGATGTTAAGCAGATTTCTTATCTAAATAGTTTTTTGACAACAATGATTTCAGATTGGCTGGAAGAATATAAAGTTTTCTATAAACAGTTAAATGCAGAAAGATATGTCTTTGTAGGTCAACTGGACGTAATTGAAAAGATGATGGACAGTAAATTTCAAATCTTGGATAATGTCAGAAAAGGGACAGATGAAAGAGATATTGCAATTACACTAAGTATGGGGATTGCCTATGGCGGGACCAGTTTAAATGAGACAGGAACGGTCGCCCAGACGAATTTAGATATGGCTCTGGTAAGAGGAGGAGACCAGGTAGTTGTAAAAGAAGCCAATGGGAATAGCAAACCCATCTTCTTCGGTGGGAAATCAGCTTCAGTTGCAAAAAGAACGCGCGTTCGATCAAGGGCAATGAGTACCGCTATACAAGGGTTGATGAAAGAATCTTCGGATATTTATATTATGGGTCATCGATTACCGGATATGGATGCAATAGGATCTGCTTTTGGTGTTGCCAGACTGGCTAAAATTTATGAAAAAGACGCATGGGTCATTTTAAATACCGATGAAAATATCCCTGATGTCTATCGGGTAATGGAAGAACTAAAAAAGGATTCAGAGCTATACAATCAAATATTATCTCCGGCAGAGGCAATGAAAAAAATGCAAAATAATAGTCTTCTGATTATGGTTGATTATCATAAACCGTCTATGTCAATTTCCAAGGAACTTTATGATCAGTTCAGCAAGGTTGTTATTATCGATCACCACAGAAGAGGGGATGAATTTCCAGATAAAACGTTACTGTCCTACATTGAATCATCAGCATCCTCTGCTTCTGAATTGGTTACAGAGCTGTTGGAATATCAAAGCAATACGTTTAATAAGAGACTGGATAAATTTGATGCAACGTTGCTGCTTGCAGGGATTGTTGTAGATACAAAAAGTTTTAGTGTTCGAACAACTGCCAGGACTTTTGATGTGGCCAGTTATTTAAGAACTTGTGGAGCAGATTCATCTCTAGTACAATATTTATTAAGTTCTGATTTGACCAGTTATCTGGAAATGAGTCAGCTGATTGCCAAGAATGAATATATTACTGAAGATACTGTTATTGCTGTAGGAGAAGAAGATAAAGAATATGACAGTGTTATAGCAGCTAAAACTGCGGATACATTGTTGTCTATGGCAGGAATCAATGCAGCATTTGTCATTACAAGGCGAATGGATAAAAAGATTGGAATCAGTGCCAGAAGTAATGGCTCAATCAATGTACAGTTGATCATGGAAAGTATGGGTGGCGGCGGTCATTTTACCAATGCTGCAACTCAGTTGTCTGACAGGACCATCACTGAAGCGAAGGAAAAACTGCTGGAAGTAATTAATAAGAATACAAAAGAAATGTATGATAAGGAGTGAATGTAAATGAAAGTAATCTTTTTACAAGATGTAAAAGGTAAAGGAAAAAAAGGGGATGTTAAGGAAGTCCCTACAGGTTATGCACAAAACTTTTTGATTAAGAATGGTTTGGCGCAGGAAGCAAATAAAAGCAGTATCAGTGCATTGGCTGGTCAGAAGAAGGCGCAGCAGAAGCATGATGCAGAAGTCTTGGCGGAAGCTGAAAAGATGAAAGGATTTTTGGAAAAAGAAGAAACAGTGATTGAAATCAAGGCAAAAGCGGGAGAGGACAACCGACTATTTGGTTCAATTCCTTCCAAGCAAATTACGGAAGCCTTAAACAAGCAGTATAAGGTGAAGTTGGATAAAAGAAAACTGGAATTGGCACAGCCGATTCGTTCACTGGGATATACAAAGGTTCCGGTAAAGCTTCATCATGAGGTAACCGCAGTCTTAAAGGTTCATGTAGTGGATGAAAAATAGGTTTTTTAATGTAAATCAGAAAAAAGAAATGAGCCAGGATCATTCCGGGCTTATTTTTTTGATTACAACAAATAAAGAAAGCGTTTTTTATTTAATGGAAAAAAATAGATAGCTTTTATAGCAAGAGGGGAGTTTCAGGGAACGTGCAGAAGTTCTATTTATACAGCGAAACAGTATAAAGGAAAAATGGGTTGTCACAAGCTGCTGCTCTTCTAAAAATCCACATTTTTTCATAGGCTTATCCCGACAGTAAAGGAGGTTAACATATACATTTCCCCCGTTTCTTGTTAAAATAGAAAGACTTAGACAAATTAAGCTGTAGGAGAGAGAAATAGATGAACGAAGCATGGCAGGATCGAGTACCTCCTCAAAATATAGAAGCAGAACAAGCAGTTTTAGGCTCTGTCTTTTTAGATGCTGAGGTAGTTATTGATGCAATGGAATACATAGAACCAAAAGACTTTTATCGCCGTAATCATCAGTTGATCTTTCAGGCAATGATTACGCTGAATGAACGAAATGAAGCAGTCGATGTTGTCACAGTTAAGAATAAGCTTGAAGAAGACAATGTTCTTGAAGATGTTGGTGGGCTGAGTTATCTATCAGAGCTTGCGTTGTCAGTACCGACAGCAGCAAATATTGCTCATTATGCCAAAATAGTTGAGCAGAAGTCCTTATTGAGAAATCTAATTCATACAGCAACAGAAATTGTTACCAAAGGGTTTGAGCAGGGAGAAGATGTTGAAACCATTTTAGATGATGCGGAACGAAGTATTCTGGAAGTATCAGAAAAAAGAAATCGAAGCGGCTTTCTGTCCATTTCAGATATCTTAAATTCAACGATTGCCAACATCGATCAGCTTTACCAGCAGAATGAAGATATTACAGGCTTGCCCACAGGCTATCAGGCACTGGATAAAATGACAGCGGGGCTGCAACCGGAAGAGCTGATTATTTTAGCTGCTCGTCCTGCGGTTGGTAAAACAGCTTTTGCTTTGAATATCGCTCAGAATGTCGGAACAAAAACAGATAAGGCTGTAGCGATTTTTAGTCTGGAAATGGGTGCCGAATCTTTAGTAAACAGAATGCTGTGTGCTGAGGGCTCCATAGAGGCTGGTCACTTGCGTACAGGACAATTATCGGAAGAAGAGTGGCAGAACCTGATTATTGCCATGGGAAGCCTCTCAAGGGCAAATATATACGTTGATGATACTCCTGGGATTAAGATATCGGAAATTCGAGCTAAATGCCGGAAGCTGGCTCAGGAAAAAGAAAATCTGGGACTTATACTGATTGACTATCTTCAGTTGATTGAAGGTTCAGGAAAAGAGAACCGTCAGCAGGAAGTATCCGATATTTCCCGTCAGCTGAAAAAGCTGGCGAAAGAATTGAAAGTACCGGTTATCGCATTATCCCAGCTGTCGCGTGGAGTGGAACAAAGGCAGGATAAACGACCTGTTTTGAGTGATATTCGTGAATCTGGTTCGATTGAGCAGGATGCGGATATTGTGGCATTTCTTTATCGTGACGATTATTATGAACGGGGCGGAGAAGAAGATGATGATCGGGAAGCACCGGAAGTAGATAATGTGATTGAAGTCATTATAGAAAAAAATCGGAGTGGTGCACGGGGAACTGTAGAACTGCTGTTTATTAAGGAATACAATAAATTCTCTTCATTATCGCCACGAGAAGAGTTTTAATTCCTTATCATAATTATAAAAATAGAAAATGAGATCGGGACAAACACTCATCTTTTCATTTGGCTGCAATGAAGGAATCTTTTGTTATTTAATTTTCCGGATTAGGATTTTAAACCGGTGATACATGGGAAATATTAATCATAGAATCAGCAACATGATAGCCGGTCATTTTAATCTGTTGTCATAAGACCTTTGCTACTTGCAGTGTCTGTTCAAAGCTGCTCTGAAAAATGGCAGAAGCAATCTGTATTCCCTGTGCTTCATAGAAGGTATCTGTTCAGTATCCTGATAGTCACCGATGATTTTATTTTGTATTTCAACATCTGATTGGTTTCCTTATATTCTGGGTCATGATAGATCGAAATGTCTAATGGAGGAGTACACATTTTAATCTGTTGTTTTTGCAGCTCATTATACAGCTCTGCCTAATACTTTTTTTCTCATTTAAAAATGATTTCTTCACTAACTGTAATTAGAGTATAGACACTCTCTTGGGAATAGAGCCAGCAGTCTTTTTAAAAAATTTTATCAGTCGTTACACTTAATAAAACTGTAGGATTTAATGAATGGATAGGTGAATAGGAAATTTCGTATTCTTCATAGATTCGTATCAGCATAAAAAATAATGTTCGTGTTTTAACTATAAAATCTTTTTTTTAATTAATAACATTCGATTTTTCGTTGAAATGCTTGGCTATTGTTGATACAATGGACACGGACTAAATAATATAGAATGAGGTGCTTTAATGTCATCTGTAGTAGTTGTTGGAACACAATGGGGCGACGAAGGAAAAGGAAAAATTACTGACTTTTTAAGTGAGAATGCAGAAGTAATTGCACGTTATCAAGGCGGAGACAATGCTGGTCATACCATTAAATTTGATGGAACAACGTATAAGCTGCACCTTATCCCATCAGGCATTTTCTATAAAGATAAGATCAGTGTGATTGGAAACGGCGTTGTGGTCAATCCAAAATCACTTGTAAAAGAATTGAACTATTTAAAAGAAAATAATGTTGTAACAGATAACCTGAGAATTTCTGATCGGGCACATGTGATATTGCCGTATCATATTAAATTGGATCAGCTTCAGGAGGATGCAAAAGGCGAAAATAAAATCGGTACGACAATTAAAGGGATTGGTCCTGCTTATATGGACAAGGCAGCACGTGTAGGAATTCGTATTGCGGATTTGTTGGATAGAGAAATTTTCGAAGAACGCTTGAAAGTTAATCTGGAAGAAAAAAATCGTTCATTTGTAAAAATGTTTGACAGTGAACCAATTGCATTTGAAGATATTTTTGAAGAATACTATGCGTATGGACAGGAAATTAAAAAATATGTGACGGATACATCAGTTATTCTAAATGATGCACTGGATGAAGGAAGACGTGTCCTGTTTGAAGGAGCCCAAGGGGTTATGCTGGATATTGATCAGGGAACGTATCCTTTTGTTACTTCTTCAAATCCAGTTGCCGGTGGTGTAACAATCGGAAGCGGTGTAGGACCTTCAAAAATCAATAAAGTTGTAGGCGTCTGTAAAGCGTATACTTCCCGTGTAGGTGATGGACCATTTCCAACTGAATTATTCGATGAAACAGGCGACAGAATCAGAGAGGTTGGTAAAGAGTATGGAACGACAACTGGCAGACCAAGACGTGTGGGCTGGTTTGATACCGTTGTAATGAGACATTCCAGAAGAGTTTCAGGTATTACAAATCTTTCACTGAACTCAATTGACGTTTTGAGCGGACTTAAAACAGTGAAGATCTGTACGGCTTATGAACTGGATGGAAAGTTAATTTATCACTATCCTGCAAGCTTGAAAGAGCTAAGTCGCTGTAAGCCTGTATATGAAGAACTGCCGGGTTGGGATGAAGATATCACAGCCTGCAAAACATTATCTGAGTTGCCGGTAAATGCACGCAACTATGTACATCGTATATCTGAGCTTGTCGGTGTGCGTATCTCTACTTTTTCAGTGGGACCGGATCGCAATCAAACTAATGTGCTGGAAAGTGTTTGGGCACAGATTTAAAAATATGAGAAAATTATAATCAGTTGAATAGAACTGGAAAGAGGAGCTGAGACAGGTAAGCCTGTTCTGGTTCTCTTTTTCGTTGGCACTCTAACAACGGGCAAAATAAGGAGGACTGTGACATAAGTATGTCCGATACCCCTAAAGCCGAATAAACGGTGTTCCAGTCTTTGTATGATCCGAGCATTTGTAAGAAGTGTAGGAGCACATTCTTACTTGCCCTTCAGACATGTGACGAGCATTCGTAGAAGCGTAGGAACAAAGCACCTCCCTGCTTCGAGGATCGAAACGAAGTCCTTCAATTCTTAGCGGCTCTGCCGTTTAGAAATTGATGAGATCGAAATAAAGTGTAGTGTAGTAGAATCGTAGACACAGAAAAACGGATACTGCGTAATGTTTTGTTTTCTCGTGCAAGCACTCGTCACAGTTTAGAACTTACTTGTCGCATGGAGAAGCTTTGGCACAACCTCATAATGAATTTTAATAGTGACACGAATAACAGATGAAGACTATCAGCTTTCTTTTTATTTCTTACAATATACTAATAAAGAGGGCTGAAAAGTATTTTTATGATAGAATGTAATGAGTTGGGAGGGAAAGTAAAATGACGTTTAAAATAGTAACAGATTCATGTTGTGATTTACCTTATAAATTATTGGAAGAAAACAATGTTGATTTTATCAGTATGACGATAACCATTAATGACAATGAATTAATAGATGATCTTGGAGAAACGTTTGATTATGATGTCTTTTTACAAAGTGTCAGAGAAGGGGCTCTGCCTACGACATCTCAGGTAAATTCCGGAAGATATTTAGAATTTTTTAGAACTTTTGTAGAAAAAAAAGAACCAGTCCTCTATTTGGCTTTCTCGTCCGGTTTAAGCGGATCTTATCAAAGTGCAGTTCAAGCGGTGGAAATGCTGAAGGAAGAGTATAACGAGGTTGATATCTATATTGTAGATACAAAAGCAGCCAGTTTGGGTCAAGGTTTGCTGGTTTATAAAGCAATTGAATTGAAAAAAGCCGGGCATTCATTGGAAGAAGTTTTGTTTTGGCTGGAAGACAATAAAATGAATGTCCAGTCTTGGGTCACAGTTGATGACTTGAAGCATCTTGAACGAGGCGGACGAATTTCCAAAACAACAGCAGCTATCGGAGGCTTAATGAACATCAAGCCAATTATTACTGTCGATGCAGATGGAAAGCTTCAAAATGTTGGGAAGGTTCGCGGCCGCAGCAAGTCCATCAAAAAAATTGTCGAAGAAACAGTTCAGCAGATTAAAAATCCTGTTGATCAAACGCTGTTTATTGCTTATGCTGGAGATAAAGAGGGTGCAGAAAAAGCCAAAGAACTTTTGAATGATGAAATTCAGACAAAGGAGATTCTGCTTTATCCGTTGGGACCAACCATTGCCAGTCATACAGGTTATGGCTGTATTGCAATGTTCTCTCTAGGAGCAGAAAGAAAATAAATCATCTCTATTTTTTTACCAGAAAAAACACGTTGAGTATAGGCATAAAGAATAACTTTCAACATTATTTTAGGATGATAGGCAGGACGACCAAGCGGTTGCTCCAGTTGATTGAAGAGCGCTTGAGGAATAGCTTTAACTAAAGTATTCACCGCAAAAGCAACATCTGTTTCTGGAATATATTGTTCTACATCTAATGGTAAAGTGGTTTGATTGGTAGTATAATTTTTAAACATAAGGCACACTCCTTTTGAGTTGAGTTTCGTCACTTTAATCTTACAAGGCAGTGTGCTTTTTATGTACCCTTAAATCAAAAAAATAGGACAACAATCAGTTTTTTTGACTATTTTATACGAAAACTAAAACTCAAAAAATGAAAAAAAAGACTACCTGCTGCTTAATGTGTGGTTAGTCAAATTTGATCTAGAACACTTTAGCAGTTGTTTGTTAAGGTGTTCTTTCTATTTTGTAAATAATTTCCTCCAAGTTCTTGGTAACGGGACTGATTAGAAAACATCCGATAGATTATTCGGAGTAATAAATGAACGGTCGCAATAACCGCCTTTTTGTGTCCAGTATTCCTTCTTATCCGAAATAAAAATGCCTGTATTCGATTAGTTTTCCTTTGAAAAAATATACAGAAGGAGTTTTTCTACTTATAGAAACAATTTATTTTTATACGCAGGTTCTGTGACCTGATGATTGGTACAAAATAAGTAGAACGATCTAGTTTGTCCCTCAAGGTCAACTTGGAAAAGAACCTCAATAAGTGATCGACCTGCACGCTTTTCTGTCCTCTTTAGTATGACAGGAAATAGCGTGCAGGTCGATCGTTTTTTATTTTCATTCTGTTTGGTGAGGGCGATAACCCTCATGAGTGTATCCCACTCTCTTGAAAATTAGTAACTTATTCATTTTTTTAATAGATGCCGGTGAATAATTCATCCAACTGTTTCTGGACATCTTTATTTTCCAGAAATTCATCATAGGTAGTATCTGCGCGATCAACAACCCCTTTATCAGAGACTGCGATAATTCGATTTGCCAGTGTTTGAATAAATTGATGGTCATGTGAAGCGAACAGGATGGCACCCATAAAAGCAATCAATCCATCATTCAATGCAGTAATAGATTCCAAGTCCAGGTGGTTTGTAGGATCATCTAAAACCAGCACATTTGATTTTGAAAGCATTAGTTTTGAAAGCATAACACGGACTTTTTCGCCTCCGGAAAGAACGTTTACAGGTTTCAGTACTTCTTCACCGGAAAACAGCATTCTTCCCAAGAAGCTGCGTAAAAATGTATTATCATCTTCTTCTTTACTTGCAAACTGGCGAAGCCAGTCCAGAATTGTGATATCAGTATCAAAATCTTTACTGTTGTCTTTTGGCAGATATGCCTGAGACGTTGTTACTCCCCAGCGAATAGTTCCGGAATCTGGAGTGATTTCACCCATAATCACTTTGAACAAGGTGGTCGTAACAATATCATTGTCAGCAATAAAAGCAACTTTATCGTCTTTGTTTAAGGTAAAGGAAATCTTGTCAAGTATCTTTTTCCCATCGATGGTTACCGAGACATTGTCCAGTTGCAGCAAATCATTTCCGATCTCTCTTTCAGGCTTGAAGCCAACGAAAGGATAACGGCGGGAAGATGGCCGAATGTCATCCAATGTGATTTTATCCAGCATTTTTTTCCGGGAAGTTGCCTGTTTTGATTTGGAAGCATTCGCACTGAATCGAGCGATAAAGTCTTGAAGCTCTTTAATTTGCTCCTCTTTTTTTGCATTTGAATCTGATTGAAGTTTCGCAGCCAGCTGACTGGATTCTAACCAGAAATCGTAGTTTCCTACATATAATTTGATCTTTCCAAAATCCAGATCAGCCATGTGTGTACACACTTTATTTAAAAAGTGACGGTCATGGGAAACAACAATTACGGTATTTTCAAAATTAATCAGGAATTCTTCCAACCAATTAATGGAACGGGTATCCAGTCCGTTGGTAGGTTCGTCCAGAAGTAAAACATCTGGTTTGCCGAATAGAGATTGGGCAAGCAACACTTTAATTTTTTGTCCGGCTGTCAGCTCACTCATCTTTTGATCATGAAGAGTTTCCGGAATATTCAGTCCCTGCAGAAGCACAGCAGCTTCAGGTTCAGCTTCCCAACCATCCAGTTCAGCAAACTCTCCTTCTAACTCAGCAGCTCGAATGCCGTCTTCCTCTGAAAAATTTTCTTTCATATAAATAGCATCTTTTTCCTTCATTACTTCATACAATCTTTTGTGTCCCATAATAACTGTTTCCAAAACAGTGTATTCTTCATAATCAAAATGGTTCTGCTTCAATGTGGCCAAACGTTCATCAGGTCCTAATGAAATAGTTCCTGTTGTTGGCTGAATATCTCCAGATAAAATTTTTAAAAATGTTGATTTTCCCGCACCATTGGCTCCAATTAATCCATAACAGTTTCCGGGTGTGAATTTAATATTTACATCATCAAAAAGTTTACGGTCGGGAAATACCAAACTTACGTCATTTACAGTAATCAATCTTTTTCCTCACTTTTCTATTATTACTTGAACCTCTCTGAATTATAGCGGGGAACCCTTTAATTTTCAAGCAGTTTCAAGCGAACGAATGAATAAACAATTGGAAAATGTTCGGAATTTAATGGAAAGCCTGTATTAAAGAGATTCCTTTGTCCGTTTTATTTAGTATGTAGTGTATCTTAATAATTTTCTTTCAAATTTCTGTTAATGGTGCGGTATATAAAGGTTTTTGTGTACTTTTTGAGGAATACACTGTATGATACATTTAAAATATAGTGTATCTATTTGAGGAGAAGACCTATGAAAAGGATTGAAAAGATCTATCTTTATGTGAAAGAGAAATCTGCTGAAAGTGCTTCTTCAGATTTGCCGATGAAGTTGGGAGTTACGACATCGGAAATCTCTGAGGCATTGGCTATTCAGCGGACGAATGCCAGTAAAGATCTGAATCAGCTTGTACGAAAAGGCTTGCTGGAAAAGCTTGATGGGCGTCCCGTAAAATATGTTGACAAGAGTGCTGTTTATCAACCGCTAAGAAAACATGTGAAAAGCTATCGGGAAGAGAACGTGTCGAATAATACCGTTTGGTCGGAGGAACGTTCAGAGCAGTCCGCTTTTGCGATGGACAATATCTTTCAGCAGATGATTGGTGTTGCCGGTAGTATGAAAACACCTGTAGAACAGGCGAAAGCAGCTATTTTATATCCTCCTAAAGGGTTGAACTGCCTGATTATCGGACCTACAGGATCGGGGAAGACCCATTTCGCCCATACCATGTTTCAGTTTGCCAAGGGAAATGATGTCGTAGATGGAAAAAAAGAGCTGATTGTTTTCAATTGTGCGGATTATGCTCATAATCCGGAATTGTTGATGTCTCATCTGTTTGGATATGTTGAAGGAGCATTTACTGGTGCGAAGAATACCAAGGAAGGGATCATCCATGAAGCCGATGGAGGGATTCTGTTTCTTGATGAGGTACATCGGCTGCCTCCGGAAGGTCAGGAAATGATTTTTTATTTCATGGATCATGGCACATATTCCCGATTAGGCGAAACAACAAAAAATAATCAGGCAGATGTACGTATTATTTGTGCAACGACAGAGAATCCGGCATCCTCTCTATTAAATACCTTTGTGCGGAGAATACCGATTATCATTCAACTGCCTAATTTTAATGACCGTCCGGCGAAGGAAAAAGTGGATTTAGTCAAAATCATGGTTGCAATTGAAGCCAATCGAATTCAACGAAAAATTTCCCTTTCGGAAGATGTAGTTAAAGCGCTGATAGGAAGCGTAACTTATGGGAATGTTGGACAATTAAAGTCGAATGTTCAACTGGTGGCGGCCAGAGGATTCCTCAGTCACATGGATAAGCCGGAACTGATTATTACAATGGATGAGCTGACCGACAGTATTAAAGACGGCTTGATGCAGCTTGCAAATAATCGTGCTGTTTTAGCAGAGTTGTCTCAATGCTTAGAACCCCAGATGATTGTTTTACCTAACGAATCATTAGTTACTGTTCAGTCAGATTCTTATGAGCTTCCTTATAATTTATATGAAATTATTGGTGACAAAGCTGCTTTGCTCAAAGCGGATGGATTGGATCAGGAAGTGATTAATAATTTTATTACAACAGATATCAATGTTCATTTAAAATCTTTCTATAAAAACCATGGGTTTACTTTTGATACAGAAAAAAAGCTGGCAGAAATTATGGATCAGCAGATTATTGATATTACCAGAAAAATTTTCAATTTGTCTAAAGCTAAGCTGGGTCATGATTTTCAATCAAATTTTATTTATGCAATGAGCCTGCATATCAGTTCTTTTCTAAAGCGAATTCAGCTTGGCGATAAAAGGCAGCATGAATTGAATGAAAATCTGAGAGCTATGGTTTTAGATTATCCTAAGGAATTTGAAGCAGCACACGAAATCAAGAAAATTATTGAGGGTGCGTATCAACTGTCCATTCCAGAATCAGAAGTTTATTATATTGCTGTTTTATTGATTTCATTGCGTGAAAATAAAAATGCCGGCAGGATTGGTATTGTTGTGGCGGCGCATGGAAAGAGCACAGCTACCAGTATGGTTGAAGTCGTGGAAAAATTATTGAATGTTGATAATTTGAAGGCTGTAGATATGCCCTTGGAGATGAAGCCGCAAGAAGCGCTGATTGAAATCGTCCAGGCAGTAGAAGCAGTCAATGAAGGCAGTGGTGTAATCCTGCTGGTAGATATGGGTTCTCTGGGGACATTTTCAGATGAGATTATCCGACAGACAGGGATTGATGTCCGAACAGTTGATATGGTAACAACTCCGGTTGTGTTGGAGGCAGCGAGAAAAACAACTTTGCTGGATACACATTTAAATGATTTATATGATACTTTGAAGCGTTTTCGCGGATATGCAGGGATGAATGTTTTGAAAAGCAGGGAAGAATTGAGGCTGCCATCGATTAAGAAAAAGGTGATCTTGGCTATCTGTGCATCAGGGGAAGGAACTGCACAACGTATGAAAGAACTGATCGAAGGCTATCTGACACCACAGACTGAGCAGCATCTATTCGTCGTTCCTTGTTCGATACTGGATGTGAAGAAACAGCTGAATGAGCTTTATCAGCAGTATCATATCATAGCAGCGACAGGCATTACAGATCCAAGAATCAATGTTCCGTTTATACCAATGGAAACTTTTTTTTCCGGTGAAGCAGCTGAAGTGATCGAACATCTGATTTATGATGATGAGTTGGAAGTCCATGGTATGACTCTTGATGAAGAGACAGCTAGAAGAGTTTGTATAGAGTATATGGAGCAGAGCTACACCTTTATTAATGCACAGAAGGTTTTGCCGCTGTTGTGGCAGTTTGTCGATACGATTCAGACAAAATTAAATCTGGATGAGTCCTACACCTTTTACATCAATATGATCATGCACATGGCAGGTGTAGTGGAAAGGGCGTTGAGGCAGGAGCCCCTTAATGTTGAAGACGAATTGTTGGAAGAGCTGAAAAGTGACCTAATCTATTCAGAGATTTTGAAGGCAACGCTATTTTTGAATGAATCGTTTAAACTGAAAATTGTTGAATCGGAAATCTACTATATTGTTCATATCGTTCATAATGCACAAAAAGATATAATAACAAATACAGATGATGTATTCGATTGAATACACAAAAAAGATACACTGTTTAAACAATACAGTGTATCTTTTTTTATAATTAAATTAGTGATTTTATTGAGGTTTATAACAATACACTAAGTTGGCATGGTAATTGCTAATAATAAAATAGATCAAGATTCCAAGAGTCAAAAGGCTTTATTTTGGTATTATCTTTCAGAACATAGTATTTTAAGTATAGAATGAAAGTCAACCTGCTAAATAATGCCTTCTTCCCCAAGAAAATAGATGATTGGAAGAAAAGGAGTGCAAAGTTGGATGGATATTCGGCTGGCTAGAATTGATGATCGACTGATCCATGGTCAAGTTGCTACAGTATGGACCAAGAGTATGAATATTAATCGTATTTTGGTGGTTAGTGATGTAGTAGCACAGGATATATTAAGAAAAAAATTATTGATCCAGGCGGCTCCTCCAGGTGTCAAGGTAAACGTCATTACGGTAGAGAAAATGATCCAGATTTTTCCGGATGAACGTTTCGATGATAGTTTTAGAGTAATGTTGTTGTTTACAAATCCTGAAGATGTTGTACGCGTTGTTAAAAGAGGTGTTCAGCTGGATTCTGTCAATATAGGCGGTATGAGCTTCTCTCAAGGGAAAAAAATGATTACGAATGCAGTTGCAGTTGATATAGAGGATATTGAAGCATTTAGATATCTGGCTTCACTTGGTATCATACTTGAGATTCGTAAAGTTGTTGCTGACAGTAAGGTATACTTAATGGATTTGTTGAAGAAAGAGCAGCTATAGATGCACTCATGTTGCTGCAAAACAGCAGATGAAAAAAGTGATGTTTGTTTTGGTCTTTCTGAAAATTGAAAGGATGTGGTTCTTTAGAGAAAAATTGATGAGCTCTGTTTATTATTGCATGGTTTCCAAAGGTTTTGATTTTCCATTAGCTAAACTGAATTTTTTATTTTTTATGTATCGGGAATGAGGCATTTTGGAACGCATCAGATAATAAAAAGAAAGTAAATAAGCATAGGAGGTATACAAATTATGGTAGGAATTATTCTTGCAAGTCACGGAAAATTTGCTGAAGGAATTCTACAATCTGGTTCAATGATTTTTGGTGAACAGGAAAATGTACAAGCTGTGACATTAATGCCCAGTGAAGGACCAGACGATTTAAAAGCAAAATTAACTGAGGCAATCACTACATTTGATAATGATGAAGAAGTATTGTTTTTAGTTGATTTGTGGGGCGGTACGCCGTTTAATCAGGCAAGTAGCCTTTTTGAAGAACACAAAGACAAGTGGGCGATCGTCAGCGGATTGAACTTGCCAATGTTGATTGAAGCATATTCTTCTCGTTTCTCAATGAATTCCGCACAGGAGATTGCAGCACATATTTTAGGTATTGCTAGAGAAGGCGTAAAAATCAAACCAGAAGAACTAGATGTGGTAGAAACGCCAAAAGCAGCTGTTAAGGGTGGTCAACCGAAAGGGGCTTTACCGGAAGGAACAGTAGTTGGAGATGGAAAAATCGAGTATGTACTTGCTCGTGTGGACTCTCGTCTACTTCATGGTCAGGTGGCTACAGCTTGGGCGAAGTCAGTACAGCCAAATCGGATTATCGTTGTTTCAGACGCAGTATCAAAAGATGATCTTCGTAAAAAATTGATCGAACAAGCTGCTCCTCCAGGAGTTAAGGCCAATGTTATTCCGATTAAAAAAATGATCGAAATCGCAAAAGATCCACGTTTTGGCAATACTAAGGCTTTGTTGCTATTTGAAAATCCGGAAGATGTTTTGACAGCAGTTGAAGGCGGCGTGGATATCAAAGAAGTAAATGTCGGCTCAATGGCACACTCTGTAGGTAAAGTAGTAGTAAGCAAAGTATTATCTATGGGACCTGAAGATGTTAAAGCATTTGAGACATTGGAAAGTAAAGGCATTAAGTTTGATGTACGTAAAGTACCAAATGACTCTAAAGCAAACATGGATGAAATCCTGAAAAAAGCGAAGACAGAATTGGCAAATACGTAATCAAAAAGAACAAAATTCATAAATTAATAGGAGGTCTATCATGTCTATTATTTCAATAATTTTAGTAGTATTAGTTGCCTTTCTAGCTGGTATGGAAGGGATCTTGGATGAATTCCAATTCCACCAACCACTGGTAGCTTGTACATTGATCGGTTTAGTAACCGGTAATTTAGAAGCATGTATTATCCTTGGTGGTACCTTGCAAATGATCGCTCTTGGATGGGCAAACATTGGAGCAGCCGTGGCACCAGATGCAGCTTTGGCATCAGTCGCATCAGCAATTATTTTAGTTTTAGGTGGACAAGGTGACAGAGGTGTGGCATCAGCGATTGCAATCGCTGTACCGTTGGCAGTAGCAGGTTTGTTTTTGACAATGGTTGTTCGTACATTAGCTGTACCGATTGTACATTTAATGGATAAAGCTGCATCTGAAGGAAATATCCGAGGGGTGGAAATTTGGCATATTGTCGCTGTGGTCATGCAAGGTCTTCGTATTGCAATTCCAGCAGGTGCATTGCTATTTATTCCGGCTCAAACAGTTCAATCTGTTCTGGAATCTATGCCAGCATGGTTGACTGACGGTATGGCTATCGGTGGTGGTATGGTCGTAGCTGTTGGTTATGCACTGGTAATCAATATGATGGCAACAAAAGAAGTATGGCCGTTCTTTGTGATTGGTTTTGTTGTAGCGGCGATTTCTCAATTGACACTGATCGCACTTGGTGCGTTAGGTGTAGCACTGGCACTGATTTACTTGAACCTTTCTAAAATGGGCGGTTCTTCAAACGGCGGTAATAGCGGAGGTCACGGTGACCCGCTGGACGATATCCTAAATGACTATTAATCTTGAAGGAGGAGAAAAAAATGGCAGAAAAAATTGAATTAACGAAAAGAGATCGTTTAGCTGTTGCGTGGCGTTCTACCTTCATTCAAGGTTCATGGAACTATGAACGTATGCAAAATGGCGGCTGGGCATTCTCAATGATTCCTGCAATCAAGAAATTATACAAATCAAAAGAGGACCGCATAGCGGCCTTACAGCGTCACTTGGAATTCTTCAATACGCATCCATATATTGCTTCACCGATTCTTGGGGTAACACTGGCACTGGAAGAAGAACGTGCCAATGGTGCACCTGTTGATGATGTAGCAATTCAAGGGGTAAAAGTTGGTATGATGGGTCCTTTGGCCGGTGTTGGTGATCCGGTATTCTGGTTTACAGTACGACCTATGCTAGGTGCATTAGGTGCATCACTGGCTATGGGCGGAAATATTCTTGGACCAATCATTTTCTTTGTTGCATGGAATATTATTCGTTGGTCATTTATGTGGTATACACAGGAATTTGGTTATAAAGCTGGTTCTAAAATCACAGAAGACCTATCAGGTGGTTTATTGCAGGATGTAACAAAAGGAGCTTCTATTCTAGGGATGTTCGTATTAGCAGCGTTGGTTCAGCGTTGGGTATCCATCAGATTCCTGCCGGTTGTTTCTACAGTTAAACTGGATGAAGGTGCTTATATTGAATGGGATAAGCTTCCATCTGGTGGAGAAGGGATAAGACAGGCGTTTGAGCAAGTCAATTCCGGTTTGGCTCTTTCTTCAGACAAAGTGACAACATTGCAAAATAACTTGGATCAGCTGATCCCTGGGCTTGCTGCGTTATTGCTTACACTATTGTGTATGTGGCTGCTTAAGAAAAAAGTTTCACCAATTGTTATTATTCTTGGTCTGTTTGTGGTCGGTGTACTTGGTCATGTAGTAGGACTTTTATAAATCATTTAGCTGAGAAACCGTATCAAATGGGTAAGCTTTTAACAAGCGTCATTATTGTAAAGCGGTTGTGCCAAAGCTCCTCTATGTGATGAGTAATCGTAGGAGTATGCAAAGACTGGAATACCGTTTATTTAGGTTTTTAGGGGCTGGACAATTGTTTTGTCCCAGCCTCTTATTGTTTTATAAAATGCAGTTTATTGATCTCGTGGGTAGTTCATTTTGAATAGCCTGCTTACACAGCTAATTGTCTAATTGATGAATCCAAAATAGTGGGGAAGGAATGGATAGGATGGTTCAATCATTGAATACAAAAGTAGATTTAGTAGTGGATGGCACTGCTTATACAGGACTTACAGATTATGGGCAGATCATGGTTGGGAATAAGGGATTTGAATTTTACAACTCACGTGATTCTCGTAAGTATGTTCAGATACCGTGGGAAGAAGTGAACTATGTAATTGCTTCCGTAATCTTTAAAGGAAAATGGATTCCTCGATATGCAATTGAGACAAAGAAAAACGGGACATTTACTTTTGCCTCCAAAGATCCTAAAAAGGTATTGCGAGAGATACAAAAATACATTCCATCTGACCAGATGGTTCAGTCACTAAGCTTTTTTGATGTTATGAAGCGTGCGATTCAGTCAATTGGCAAAAAAGGATAGTAAAGCTATAAACAAAATTGAATTGGTTTGCTCAGTGATTTAACTAATTTACTGTAAATGTAAATTTTCTGGATTTCAGCAGGCTTGAATATGTTTTTATAAATATTCAAGCCTGTTTTTTTATTTTTGTATGATATATAATTTAGTCAATTCAACAATAGCTGTCAAAGGAGGACTACTGTGAATAAAGAGGCGATTCTTGATTATTTAAGTGATCGTAAAATTTGGTATGAAATTACAGAACACAAAGCTGTATACAACATGGCTGAAGTTAGTGATGTTAATCTTCCACATCCAGAAGCAGATGCTAAAAACCTTTTTGTACGTGACGATAAAAAAAGAAATTATTATCTGATCACAGTAAAGGGGGATAAAAGAGTTGACCTAAAAAAGTTTAGGAAGGATAATAGCACTCGCCCATTATCTTTTGCATCAGAACGTGATTTAATGGAGGTCATGGGGACAGTTCCGGGGATGGTAACGCCTTTTGGTATGTTAAATGATAGAGAACGTAAAGTACAATTTTTTATTGATGAAGTCTTTCTGGGAAAACCAGGTATTAAAAAAGCCTGTAAAGTTTCACAGTTCTCAAAACGTTAAGAATATCCTTGTTATATCAATGTTTCGAGCGGTTTTTTTGTGTCAGTTGGTGTTAATCCTTAATCTGACAACGAATTTAAGAGATTTAAAGCATCAGCATCGTGCTGGTGCTTTTTTTCTGGCATTAATTCAAGATAGTAATTTTGAGTTGTTAGGATACTATTGTGTCCTAATCTTCTTGATACATAATCTAAGCTAATATTTTCAGAGAAAAGGAAAGAAGCATGTGTATCACGTAGACCGTGAAAGGTAGTTTTGCTGATTCCCAATTTCGATAATAGTTTTTGTAATCTGGCTGATTGACGGAAACCATCCCGATCAAACAGGTAGCCGTTTCCTTTGGGAGAAATCTGTTGTAATAGATGAAATACATCTTTGTTGATAGAGATATCTCGCAAGGAGTTTTTTGTTTTTAGTCCGACATCATCAGAGGTAGGACTAACTGAACGTTGTATCTTTACACCATATTCAAAAATATCTTCCTTTTTTAACCCAAGAAGTTCCCCACGACGTGCACCAGTCTCTATTGCAAGTAGAATCAAAACATGAAATTCGTTTTCTGAATGTTCAAGGAGGTATTTTCTAAGGAGTTTCAGCTCCGTAATTAAGAGTGCTTTATTTCTTTTAGGAAGTTCTTTTCCATGTGTTTTTACAAGATTCGCAAAGTCATTATCAAGGAGTCCTCGTGCATAAGCGTAGCGTAAAGAGGTTCGGATTTTTAACAATACCTCAGTGGTAGTTTTTCTAGAGTGAGTTTCTCCATATCTATCGATTTTCAATTGGACTACAAGATCATTCAAATGCTTAATTTGAATATCTCCAAAAAGCTGTTTTACAATACCAGTTGTAATGAGATGATTTTGAAAAGTAGTTTCTCTCACATCCTTTTTCTTGACGATATGCACCCATTGTTCAAAGAAATCGGCAAAAGTTGTTTCATGTTGTGCTAAGTCTGTACCATTTCCTTTTAACAATTCATTTTCAAGTGCCCATCGCTTTGCATCTTTTTTTGTTTTAAATGTTCTTGATAGGCGTTTATATTCTCCATGTTTATATAGAGAAATAACGGCTCTCCAAGAAGTTCCTCGTTTTGTTATAGTTGCCATTGACCCTCATCCTTTACTATAAAATAAAGACTGATAGGTTGACAGAATGAATACCTTTATATCATACAGAGTTTCTATTCATCTATCAACTTTAATTATCTGACAGATGATCTTGTATGAATAAAATCAGCTCATCTTTTAGAAAACGTTCTTGCCTGCCAATCATAAAACGTTTTAGATTGGGATGTTTTCGAATATATTTATCAAAGGATTTAGGATCAACGCCAAGAAATTCAGATGCTTGCTCACGTGTTAATAAAAAAGGATACTGTTGTTCTAGAATCATTTCAATCTCCCTATTAATTTAGTATATCTGTTAAGCTGCTTGCTAAAGCACATAGGAATTTCACCTCTCTGCCAGTTACGCCGAGCTATACAGAAGTATCATTATCCCCTTAATTATCTTTGCACTTATTTTTGGCTTAAAATAAGTCTCAGTTTTTCTATTTTTTCGCTCGTCAGTTAAAATGAGTCTTGGCGATAGATGCTGATGCTCCAATCAAGGTTTTTGTACTTAACAGAATAATATTTAGTTTTCAAAGGTCAATTCATTTATTTTCTTTGGGAATCTTTAAACAAGTCCCTACACTAGTAATAACGTATCTTCATACACATTTTGAAACCCCTAGATGCAAAAAAAATTTAATCAGGGAGCTATTTTGAACTTGTGTATTAGTTTTAAGAATTCGAGGGCTAATTCTTGTTGGCAATCCTCACTAATATGCTCACGACGAGGTTCCGATATTGCCTCGATCATGGATTCAAATCTTAAAAACAGCGTAAATAACGCTTCTTTATCTCCTTTTTGTGCTAATAAAATTAAAGGAACGAGATTCTCTTTCTTCTTTTTCATGCATCCTCACTTTCTATAGAACGATTCTTTTGAGTCTTTAGAAGATAGAAAAATCCGTAATTTTACTAAAGCCCGTCTTTTTAGTTTTGACACTCGTTGACTGCTGATACCAAGTTTATTTGCTATTTCCAGATTAGTTAGATCTCCATAATATTTTCTTTGGAGGATGTAGTGTTCTTTGTCTGTCAATTGATTTAGAGCAAGCTGAATTTCTAGACTTTGGTCAAATAGTTTATCAATCGAAACAAACTTATTTTTCTGAATGTACAGCCTGTCTTCTTCAAAATCATCAAAAGATTCGAAAATGTGGGTGTTGATACGGTTCTGCTCTTTTGAATAAAAATCAATTTTTCTCCATACAAGTGATTTGTGTATATACGTAATGAACATACCAGTAATTTCTTCCTCTGTTTGTGACATAAACCCACCCCCCTTTAGCTTTTCAAACGGTACTGCCAGTAGCCACGATAGGCTCTCTCTACAGGAATCTTCTTATCACCATTTATTCTAGGCAATACATTACATATAAAATTGGAGTAAGTAATCCTTAGTTTAAATTCATCTTGCAATTTCTTGAAGAGTTGCTTATTGCTCATAGGAAACATAGTGTGAGCTTTTGTTGTTTTTGATGTAGTAATCTTGTTGCTTGATTCTTTCTTTGTCTAAAATTGATAAACCAGTTCCGTTTTCTGTAGGTTGATGGTCATAGGCAATAGGATGCACTGATGATTGATCTAATTTCTCTAATCGCTCTTTTAATTCATAATATTGCTTACTTAATTCCCTTCTTTCTTGAATGATTTCCCGCATAAGTTTGTATATAGTTTCTTTTTCCTTAAAGTTTTCAGACATATTTTCACCTCCTCGTAATAAAGAATGAGTAAAAATTACTGATATGAAACTCCTGAAACAAAATTTTTAAAAATTTGTTATTTTCATTGATGTAAATTGCAAACTAAATAAACCACGACTCACAAAGGATGCTTGTTATAAAAATCACAATTTGATATAATAAGTTATCAAAAAATTCTTTTTATTCGATTTGCTTTAAGAAATCCGAAAAGCTATTTTTATAGTAAGAATAGGGTATAGATGAAGCTATACCCTCACCTAAAAAAACATCTTTTAGGATGATTTTTTGTGAATCATTTAATTAGTAACTGGATTTTTCTGATGATTTTGAAGAAGAAAAGAGGTGAAATCATGTTTAATGGTAAAAATGCTTTACTTATCAGAGGTCTTATTGGATGTTCTCTATCAGCAGCAGGTTCGATCCTGGCTGCATTAGATTGGATTGCATGGGCATCTCTACTACTTACTCTTTGCGGTATTGGTGCATCTGCTAGTGCAGCAGTTTGGGCTTATCGTGCTACAATAGCTGCTACTGCAAGAAGAGCAGGGAGATATGCAGCAATGGCTTTATAAACAAATTTAGTTAAGAGCTTAAACAAAGCGTTTAGGCTCTTTTTAAAAGGGTGTGTAAGATGTCACGAATCAAAAATATTGGATTATTTTTTCTTTTAGCCATTGTTTTATATTCTAGTACATATATAGCAATGCAAAAATTTGAGATTATTAATAAGTTTAAAGAGATCGAAGAGTTTGTTAATGTAATTAACGTTAAAACTGTCCCATTTGTAATCTATGCGATTCAACTTTTATTTGCGTATATTTCGACAATTATTGGGACTCTCATACTTTCAATAATAAGTGGCTGGGTCGTAAAAATTAGAATGGGGTTTAGACAATCATTCACTATAGTAGTATTCGCGAATATTATAGGAGTAGTACTCAATCTTCTTTTCTTAATTTTTATTGATTTTAATAATATATATGACTTTATTAAACTAAGTCTTTTCCCATCCACTTGGATTGTTTTATGCCTTTACTATTTTTACTATTTGAAAACTAAAAAAATAGTTGTAAATACTCGGCGTCTTATTTTAGGATTATTTTTGATAATTTGCCTAGGATCGTTAATGACTATTAGTAATATTTTAACTATAGGAGGAAAGTAAAAATGAAAAACTATAAAAAAAGAAAATGGGGTTTGTGGTTGATTTTTGTCTTTTGTATACTTATTCTATTATTTGGAATAGTCTCCGCAATTTTGCAAGTGGTTAAATTGATATGAATTATTGGAATGTTAAAAAAATTCAGAATAATAGGGAACTGGCATATAATCTTCGAACAAGATTCTCTTTTTTAAAGAAAGTTTTGAAGGATGAAGACATAAGTTTTGTGATTCGTATAATATTATGGGTCAATAAATATTTAAGAGTTTTATCACCAACTTTTATTTGCCTATTAATTTTTGTTGCCATAAAAACAAATTTACCTATACTTATTACGGCTTCTATATACTTTATCATTTTAGTGACTACTAATATTGAAACTATAAGTTACGAAACAAAGTTATATGAAGTTAGCTTTCTTCTCCCTACTATCTCTTCTAGATTAAGTTTTAAAGAAAGAATTTGGAAGCTCGTTTTTCCAATAATCATGAGTTCAATGTCGTTACACTATATAATATATCTAATTTTTTTTGCTAGCTGTATTATCATAAGAGATTTACAAATAGGTTGGATAGGTCTAATTGTCTTACTATTCAATTTCTTTATCCAGATTATTTTTTATTGCTATAAACATAATATTCTGTTATTAAATAAAAACAAATTATTGCTATTCAGTTTTATAAAAAGCAGAAAAATTTATCATGAACACACTGTCTTGACAATTTTATCGGCACCTTTTCGTACCTTTTTTGATTTCTACAGAATTAGACTAAAAATAATTTTCATGTCAGGTTTATGTATTACAGCACTATTTATATCAAGAATTGTGACAAATAAATTCTCTATCTCTCCTAACATCATATTGGTATACTATTATGCTTTGCTGCCTACTACTTATAATATTTTCTTAAAACATCTTTTATTTAAATCGCACTTTTTCGAACAGTCTGAGCTGGTCAATTATTATTTTATGAAAAAATTTTCTGCTAGATTCTTATTAGCAATTAAATTTGTACAGATGCTAAATAAAGAAATATCCATTTTAATTGTGATCCTTACATTACCTGTTATTTTTATTAGAGGTTCATTTAATCCTTTGGTAATTATTATAGTATATACGGTATCGCTACTATGTATTAATATTCTTAATATTTGGCAAAAAACAGGTAATTTGGACATTCCTATTGAAATAATTAGTTCTGGATATTCAGGATTTTATGAATCCATAGAAGATTTTTTTGTCATAGGATCAGGAATTTATATTGGGAATATTGTTATAGCTTTATATATAAAATATTCTACATTCGTATATTTAAACATATTTCTCATTGGATATGGACTATTTTTAATCATCTACACTATTCTAAGGAGTTGCTTTATATATGCTAAAGATAGAAAATGTACAAAAAACGTATGACGATTCAGATAGAGTAATCATTAATATTTCAAATTTCAGTATTCCAAACACTTCTCTAGTTAAAATATGTGGAGAGAATGGTATAGGAAAAACTACACTATTAAATATACTTGCAGGAGTTACTTCTTTTGAAGGAGATGTTATAAATAAAAGTATTTCATGTAAATTAAATTATAAAAAATACTTAGAATTAGTATATCTGATAGGAAATGAGTTATTTCTTTACGATTTTCTGACAGGGCAAGAAATGATTAGCTTTGTAAGAAAGCTTATTTCTGATTTCGAAAGCAATCAGATTGTCGAAATATTTATACAAGAATCTGGATTATACAAATATATTTCAACATTAACCAAGGATATGTCTTTAGGCACTAAGCAAAAATTGAGTATTGTTTTAGCTATGATTTGTAAGCCACATATTTTACTACTAGATGAGCCATTTGTAAATTTAGATGATTTATCTAAAACAGCATTAACTAAAGCATTACAGTCTTTTGTAAAGGAATATAATTCTATTGTTATCTACACTACTCACTCAAAAGAAAAAATGATAGAAAACTTGGCTACCCATAAAGCCATATTGGGCTATTCTGATGATGTTATTGGAGCATCACTTGATTGGAGTATATCAGATGAAATTTAGCTATGTTTTTAGCCTGTCACTAGCCATAGGGATAGGGTCTTTAATACTAGGATTATTACTTTCTAATCCAGTAGATACGAACCCGGATTTGAACCTAGATTTTTCTCAAATTTTTTTGACAAATTCTAAAATACACATTGATTTGCTTATAAATTCTATTATTAGCTTAGGAATAGGCTCTATTCTATTTATTTGTTATCAATTTTTTATAGTAGGAATTTTAGTAGGAGGAGCTAGTCAAACAGTAGGAATATACTCTGCTTTATCTTTTTTTTGGATACATGGAGTAATTGAATTGTTAGCAGCAATTATAGTAGCTAGTATTATTCCATATGTATATATAAATCTCTTTTTACTGATTGTCAAACATCCATCAAAGCTAACTAACTTATCAACATTTTTCAAATTTATCTCTATACTAATATTTGTAAATTTCTCATTAGTATTTTTAGCAGCATTATTAGAGTGTTATGTAGCCCCACTTTTTGTCCATATATGATTAAAAGGAGTTGACCAATGGTATATCTAAAAAATAAACTTCACGTTATAATTATCTCACTGATAATTATTGCCGTAATAGGTAGCTTACTCTTTTATGCTTTTACTAAGAAAGAAAATAGTATCAAACCTATATATGAGATTGCTACTATTGAATACATTGATCCTCTAATTTTTAGTGGAATTGTACAGGCAGAAAATATCAAAGAAATTTTCATTAATGAATCCCTTGGTAATGTATGCTCTATTTCTATTACAGATGGTCAGGAAATTTCAGAAGGAACACTCTTGTTTACTTATCAGAATGATACCGTTAAGGATCAGGCAGATGGAGAAGAGCAATCTCTTAGTAAGTTAGTTTTGGCAGTAGATATTGCACAACAAAACCTAAGTCTTGCTATTGAAAAACAAGATTCATTGAATTCTGAGTTGACAGAAGCGATAAATAAGTACAACAATCAAAAAACTGATACGCCTGAGGATGAAGCGAAAAAAAGCGAGTTAAAATCTATAGTAGATCAGCTTGAAGATTCTATAGAAACTCAAAAAGGAGTTATTATTCAGAATCAACAAAACTTAGATTCTGCCAATCTTGAATTATCAAATGCAAACACTACAGTAGCAAAAACCAAAGAAAAAATTACAACTACAGTTACAAGTGACATGAGTGGTATAGCATACATAAATATGAAAGGAAAGACAGACCCCTCTCAACCATTTATTACATTAGTTAGTCCTCAAACAGTAATTGATGCTACTGTATCTGAGTATGATTATCATAGATTATTCAAGGAGCAGAAAGTAATCGTTAAGCCCATCACTTCAAACGAACAAATAAGTGGAAATATAAAGCTCATTGAAAAATTACCAAAAAATAATTTTGAATCAAGTAATGCTACATCTTCTAACCAAATTTCTAATTATAACTTTATTATCAAACCTGATAAGCAGTTACAGTTTGGATTAAGTGTTGATGTTTTAGTAAATATCGAAGAAATTAGAATATCAAAAACAGCAGTTATTGAATCTGAAAAAGAAAAATTTGTTTTTTTATATAAAGATAGTAAAGCAGTAAAAACAAGTATATCTTTAAAAGAGGAAAATGGAGTATATATTGTTCTTGATGGAGTATCTGTCGGAGACAATATTATAACAAATCCGGATGAACACATAAAAGATGGATTAGTTGTTGAGGTGAAAAAATGATAACTTTAACGAATGTAAATAAATATTATAAATCTCACTTAGAACACTTTCATGCTTTAAAAAATGTTGACCTTCATATTTCTGATGGAGAAATGGTTGCAATTATGGGACCTTCAGGTTCAGGTAAATCAACATTAATTAATATTTTAGGTTTTTTAGATACTTCATTTGATGGGGAATATATATTTGAAGAATCTAATTTTATTAACTTTTCAGATGTAGCACTTTCTAAAATACGGAATACCGTAGTAGGCTTTGTGTTCCAGAACTTTTCATTGATTGAAAATAACACAGTTTTTGAAAACGTCGAATTGCCTTTACTCTATAACGATTATGGAATACACAAAACAAAAGAACTTGTTCAAAATGCGTTGATACGTGTTGGACTTGATAATAAAGCACAGAAATATCCTAAACATTTATCAGGTGGACAACAGCAACGTGTAGCTATTGCACGTGCATTAGTAAATAAGCCAAGATTCTTAATGGCAGATGAACCTACGGGTGCACTCGATACACACACTTCAAAAGAAATATTGAAATTAATCCAAAACTTGAATCGTTTAGATAACATAACTTGTATTTTAGTTACTCATGATCCTGATGTAGTTTCTTATTGTTCAAGATTAATTAAAATAGAAGATGGAAAAATAACTAGTGATAAAGAGATTAAGCCATGAAAATATATGTTATTTGGAGAACATCTTTGAGATCTATTAGAAACAATGGAAGAAGAAGTTTTTTAACTATGGTTGGAATAATTATCGGTGTATCATCAGTTATTATGATTTTATCTCTAGGAAAAAGCTTTGAAAAAAAGACACTAAATGATCTTACAAATAGTAAGTCTGGTAATGCTACTATTTCAATCTATTTTGAACCTAGCAATGAAGAAATGTATCAGACAAATATTTCTTTTTTTCATGAACAAGATTTAATGCTGATAAATAAAGTTGAAGGTATTGTTTCCAGTAATTTTACAGATAATAAATTAGATCAGTTTCCAGTAAGTTTAGATATTAGAGGGCAAGAAAAAAGTAAACAAATTTCTCTTGGTGAAAATTTCGATTTAGAAATACTCAAAGGACGAGGATTGATAAAAAATGATGGTGAGATACTAAATAAAGTTGCAGTAATTGATTCTGAACTAGCTAAAGAATTATTTTCGTCCGTTGATAATTCTCTCGGGAGAGGTCTGAGAATTGATTCTTGTATTTTTACCATTGTAGGTATTTTTAAAGCTGTAAAATCAGAATCACTTTTCTCTACAGATGCTTACCAAATTGCAATTCCTCAAAAGACATATCTAACTTATGCTTTTTCTGATAAAGATACATCAACCGTTGACATAACTGTAGAAAAAAATATGAGTCCTAATGCGGTAGTAAGTGATGTTATAAAATCACTATCTAGCAATGGGACAATGCATAGCAAAGGAGAATATAAAACATTAGATTCTAGTGTTTTGACAGACGGAATAGGTAACGTACTTACATCTATCACATATTTTATTTCTGCAATAGCAGGAATTTCCTTATTTATTGCAGGGATTGGTGTAATGAATATGATGTATATTTCTGTATCAGAGCGAACAAAAGAAATAGGTATTCGACGTAGTTTAGGTGCTACAAAAAATATGATACGCCTTCAATTTTTATTGGAAGGATTAACTTTAACAATGATAGGGGGATTTATAGGTTACATTATTGGCATAGTACTAGCTAATTTGTTAGGAATAACCTTAGGATTACCTGTATCTATTGATTTTTCTATCATACTATTAGCGGTGGGGATATCAAGTAGTATTGGATTGATATTTTCTGTGGTTCCTGCATCTGAGGCTTCTCGAAAAGAATTGATAGACATTTTACGCTAAAATACAAAAAATTCTGAAAGATGTTAAAATTCAAGTTGGTTACTAATACATTATAAATTCACTTTTGAATCTATGCTACCTACTTATCACTTTGATCCAACAGGAATAATTGATTTGCCCAAAGAAAAGTAACAGAAGATTTATGGACTAACATTATATTCTTTGTGGTGGTCACAGCATTATCTCTATTTATAGGAAACTTTATATTTGCAAGAAAAGATTTATAACGTAAAGGTAGGAAAAAACTATGAATCATTACTATATCTTATTGACCATCGTGTTATTCTTGATTGCTTTGATTTTAAAAATATTGCCAAAATCACATACTAATCTAGTTGGTTATCTTATTCAAAGGCGTTTTATGTAAAACATCATGGATATACATATAATTTTCTTCACTACCATAACCTGCATCTGCCACAATATATTCAGGGAGTTCTTTGTGCTGCTCTAAAAAGTTGTCAAGAAATGGATTTAGGGTTTTTGTATCGGTTGGATTTGGAAAAAGATCATACGCCAGTACATACTGATTTTCTGTTGCGATTTGTAAGTTGTAGCCTGGCTTCAACTGTCCATTACGCATGTAATCGTCTTTCATCCGCATAAAGGTAGCGTCTGTATCGGTTTTAGAAAAGCTATTCCGTTCTTGAAAGAGACGGTTATAGGTTTCGTATTTTTGTTTTCTTGGCAGATAATCT
>NZ_JADOEP010000001.1 GCF_016745275.1 Enterococcus sp. BWB1-3 | reverse complement strand
AGTTGATGAGGCATTTGTCCAATCGGTTGCCTCAAAAAGGAATCATATTCCAAGGAAATCACTGAACTATCGAACCCCCATGGAAGTATTTTTGAGTTATATGGATGATGAGATGGTGTCTAGGTTAATTTGACAAATGAAACTAACAAAAAGTGTTAGCAAATAAAGGAAAAAAACGAAGAAATTCAAGACTAAAAAAAAGAGTGTTAGCAAGGCTGTTAGCAAAAAAGGCTACTAACAAAGCACCGACATCTATTGTAATTAAAAGAAAATATACCCATAGAGAGCAACATATAAAAAGCCGAAAACCCTTATCAATAAAGGCTTTCGACGTAATTTCTATGGCGTCCCCGATACGATTTGAACGTACGACACCCGCCTTAGGAGGGCGGTGCTCTATCCAGCTGAGCTACGAGGACATATTAAATTTTTGTTGGCAAATCTGCTCTTTTTACCCTCCTAGGGATTGGAACTACTACCACTTAGGAGGGTCTTGTAATATCCATTTTACTAAGGGGACTATTTAAATAAGCTTGCTTATTGAACGAAAACAGTTAAATAAACATACTTCTCTATTTTAAATTTCTTCCCTGTTCCTGTCAATGACTATCTGCCAAGCAACTGGATAGTCTAAAAAAATATATCTTTAATCAGTGATTCTCAGGCAAATCATTAATAGTCTGCAAAAAAGACAGCGCTTTCGTTTTATTTCAGCAGTTTTAGTATTTTCTCATTTTTTCTGCTATTCTCAGGCAAATAGATCGAAAAGAAGCGGATGAGATGCTATGATTAAGTAAATAAATGAATAAGGAGTGCTAACAGTATGACAGAAAAATCAAAAGAAGAAGTATTTGCGGAGCGACAGGATCATTACAAACAGGAAAAAGAAGAGATCATCAAAAAAGCACTGAAGGAGCATAAGGCAACTGAAAAAGATGAAAAGAAAAAATAAGCCTTCTGTCTTTCATAAATTAAAAAACTGAGCATTTTCTGTAAGAGTACATGGTATGCAGAGAATGCCCAGTTATTTTTATGCTTAGAAATAATCTTCCAAAACCGGTTTGCCATCAGGAATCAGCTGATCTAAAAGCACGACCATTTCTCTGCTGCCGGATAGTATTTCATGAAAATTCAGCTCCGCCCCTGTACGATATCCCATCAATAGTTGCGTCCATCCCTGAATTCCAGAGCTCAAAACTCTTTTTCCTTCAACAAACACTTTATCTTCAATTTGATTTAAAACAGCTGTTCCATCTTTGACTTTCAGCTGCCAGAAACCTGCATTCCATGGGGCAAACTCATCAACAATTTCCAAATAAAATTGATATTCTGTCGAATACTTTTGGAACGGATAAGAAGCAATAAATATTTTAAAATCAACGATTCTCCCCATCATATACGGCACCAGCTTCATTTCAACCACAGGCGCAGGCATCAGATAGCTTAGATTTTCACCTATAAAGCCTTTTTCATAGTAGAACTGTCGGGTAGTACCACTGTGTGAACCGATAAATCCAGCCAGTGCTGAATAGGCATCTTTATTTAATGCCTTCCATTCGTTAATCGTAAATTCCTCTGAAGTAACCTTATAAACTAAATAGCCTAGCGGTTGACCCTCTTTGCTTTTTGCAATGGCAAACCGAAACTCATTTCCCTGTGCAAATTTGTATTCCAGCCACCAGTCTTCTCTAACCAGAGCTCCGGGATGTTTGACAAGTTCCTCCGCATAAATCTCAGCAATGACAGATTTAGCATGGGACCAATCTTCTCGATACACTGAACTCTCAGCAGCTGTTGTTTTCGGCCAGTCAGTACTCGCAATTCGATAGATGATCTGTTCAAAAAGCTGTTCATACCCATAACGCCGATAAAATGGATAGGAGAATGGAGACAGATAAGACAATGCTGTTTTTTCTTTAGCTAAATCTGACAGCAGCCTTCTCATCAAAGCAGTTATACTCCCTTGCCGCCGATACTCTGGATAAGAAGACACACAGCCGACACCACCCATTTTATATTTACTCCCATGAAAATCAACAGCAAATGGCGTTGACAACAGCTGACTTGTTAACTGTTCCCCTTCAATATATCCGTAGGCTTCCGAGTGTTCTACAATCCAATCAAATCTCTTTTTTCTTTCATCCGATACTTCAGAATTAAACGCGTAAGCAGCAAGATCAAACATAGCTTTTGTATCTTTCAGTTCCAGTTTTCTGATATGCTCCATGCTTCCCCATCCTTTCCTGCTTTAAAATGAAAAAAGGAAGGAACATTATCGCCTCATCTTATGATGCTAGTCCCAACCTCTTCTATTTTACAATTATGAATTTTCCATTTGTTCCAACATTTTTTTAAATTGACGCTTTTTGAAAAAACCAAGTAGCATACTTAGTACTATATCATTCATTTTTTGAAGAGTTCCATATGACTCCATGCTTTCAGCATAACGGATTTCGCAGGAATTGTCATCGATCATTGTAATATCGTAACTCACTTTAAATTCATTTTTAGTCGTAGATGTAGAAAAATGATAAGCAGAATTTTTTTCAATTTTATCGATTTTTATTTTTGCCCGCTGGCTTTTTGAAAATGTTTTAACATATTCAAAATTATTCAATTGCTTTTCTGTGACATCTTTTCCCGTTTGTACCCTGATATCATAAATAACAGATTCAATGATTTTCTTGTAAAAGACAGGTGCAGGAATATTTAGTTTTTTTACAACTTCCACTATTTCTTCACCTCACCATTTTTTGAATCATCCTTTTGCTTTTCCTTTTTCTTCCCTCTAAAGTAGAAGAATAGTCCAGCAGCAATTAAGGAAATTGCTGTAGTCATACTGGAAAAATCATATTTCCCGGTACTCATGTTCGCTGAATACACAAAAACCAATAAACCAATACTACATAAAAATATTCCGTTTTTCATCATCATGATTTTTCATCCTATCTACTCGTTAAACTGCAGCTGACTGGAAATACAGAACATTTCCCCAAGACTCACCTTTGATTAACTGTTTTGCTTTGGCAGCGGCTTCTTCGCTGTCTCCGGTTACTTCAAAGATTAACTTAATTCCCTGTTTTTCTTTAAAGGTATATGTAAAATCCCCCTCACTGTAGCCTTCTAATAATTCTTTAATTGCGTCCTGCTGCATTGCGCTTGAAATTGCAATCATGTCCATCTTCCTTTCTTTCTCTTTCTATTTATTAGATTACCTTGTTAAAAAAATTTCAGTAATCCTTAAAACATCTTTTTTTACAAAGTTTTATTTGAAGCCCTCTGAAAAATTCGTTTAACTTTTGAACGCCTAAATTCATACTAGTAAAAATAGTTGCTTCACCTCGTAGAAGCGGAAGCAACTATTTTAGTAACTCAATTATTTGTTATCAGGTTCTCCCAATGAAGGGTCCATCTTGTTCGCTGCAATAACGAACGGTACCCAGATGAAGAAGCTGACCACAATACATACAAGTGTTACGATCGGTGCTCTCCAGTCAGCTCCTGTTGCAAGGAATGACAATAGCACTGGAGGAACAACCCACGGCACTTGTTGTGATACCGGATTAACCAATCCGCCAATAGTTGCAAAGTATCCAATTGCAGTAGTTACTACTGGTGCAATGATAAACGGAATAAACATAATTGGATTTAATACGATTGGCAAACCAAACATTACTGGTTCATTGATGTTGAAGAAACCAGGTCCAATTGACAATTTCGCAACTGTTAAGTAATCTGCACGTTTTGAAAAAATGAAGATTGCAAACAACAGCACGATTGTACCACCTGAACCACCAAACATAGTGTACGCATCAAATGATCCGCGAACCCAGTAGTACGCTTTTCCATCTTTGATCGCTTCCAATACGGCAGCACTACCTTTAACACCGTTGTAGCCTTGTTCAAAAATATTAATATTTTTCAACTGAGCAACACCGAAGATCCCTTCCAGAACCGGTGCCATAACGTTGGTTCCGTGAATACCAAAGAACCAGAATATTTGGATAGCAACCTGAATCAATGCAATTGCTCCAAAGCCTTGAGTCAGACCCAAGAACGGTTCTGCAATGTATTTCTGAATCAAATCAATCAGTAACTGTCCGTCAGTTATTTGTGCCACTGCAAAATTAATAATTGCTACTACATATAATGCCACTGCTGCAGGAATAATCGCTGCAAACGCTTTTGATACTGCCGGCGGTACTTGATCAGGCATTTTGATCGTAATGTTCGCCAACATTAGTTTTGCATAGATAATGGTTGCCAAGGCACCAATAATCATGATGGTGAAATATGCGTTACCATCTAAATGACCTAATTTAAGCCAGCCCCAAAGATTTACGTTTAAAGTGCTGCCATCAATCGTTGCGCCAATCTCTGCATTGTTGATTGCTTCAGCAACTGCATCCGGAACTTTAATACCTAAATCAGCAGATGATGATGGTCCAAATGAAATACCTTGAATAAATGCTGCAAGAGCTACAATACCACCTGCCAGGTCGTTTACGTTGTAAGCACGTGCTAAGTTAAATCCCCAAGAAAAAGCAAAAATCAAACCAGCAATTGCCAATGTACCGTTCCATACATACCCATTAACTGAAATGATTTCCCTGATAACCGGAATTGTCGAACCATCATAATTAGGCCAAAATGCCGGCGGTAAATCACGAATGATTGCGTTGATCATTACGGCAATCGCACCAGCCATTGTTGCTGGCATTGTGCCGATAAATGCGTCACGTAAAGCCACTAAATGCTTTTGCGCACCGATTTTTCCGGCAATTGGAAGAATGTGCTTCTCCATCCAAGCTGTTAAAGCGTTCATTTTTATATCCCCCTATAAATAGTATTTATCTAAAGAGCCATGCTCTCTAAATTAAAAGAATTAAAACTCCGTTCAAAAAGTTTTAGTTACTCTCTCAATCTTCCGTTCAAAAAAGAATGATTATTAGTTTGCGTCGATACGACGGTATACATCAATGATTTCTTTTGCTAAATCTGTAAAAGCAATTGAAGTCATTAAGTGGTCCTGACTGTGAACAGTTAATAACGTTACAGTAATGTTATTTCCCTGAGCTTCCTGAGTCAACAACCCTGTTTGAGAATGATGTGCCTCAACTAATGATGCCTCTGCATCAGCAATTTTCTGATCCGCCAATTCGAAGTTTCCTTCTTTCGCTGATGCAATGGCCTCCATTGCATCACTCTTGGCATTACCACCATACATAATCAAACCCATGATAGCTTCTAAATTTGGTTGTTCTTCCATTTTCATTCCTCCTTAAATAGTACTGATTGTTTAAATTAATCCATTAAAGCAATTGCCTGATCTAAAACTTTTTCACCATTCATCATTCCATAGTCAGCCATGTTGATAACATCTAACGGAATACCTTTTGGTGCAAGTTTTTGTTCAAATTGAGCTTTCATGAAACGTACTTGCGGGCCTAATAATAATACATTTACATCTTTTGACTCTAAATTGTTGTCAGCGTCTGATGCAGATACAGCAAAGATATCAGCTTCCATTCCACGTGCTTCTGCAGCTTTTTGCATTTTAGTTACTAACAGACTGGTGCTCATTCCAGCAGAACAAACTAGCATAATTGTTTTTTTAGCCATTGTTTTCATCTCCCTAAATTATTTGATTACACAATTATATAAGCAATAAACGTGCCAAAAAACAGTATAGACCAAATCCCATCATATCAGGGTTTTGATCTATACCACTTAGTCTTGCACACTTTATTATTCTCTTACACACAAAAATTTAGTGTGTAAATTCTATTTTCTGATTTTATTATCTAAAAACATTTTGGTTAAATGTGCAATATCAGCCTCAGGAACCTTGATTCTATAGGCTTTTTCGATTATCATCATATTCGTTCTGGCCACATCAGTTTCCAGTCGATACTTCTTCATAAATTCGGAAAGACCTTCAAAGCCTCTGCCTTCTTCTCCTTTAATAATAGAATCAACCAGAAAAGCCAAATGGAACACAATGCCGGCATCCACTCCCGGCTCAACAATAATATGCATATCACTCTGAATTTGATGAACTGTTTTTTGGAGCATGGCAATTAGTTTCTGTAATGAATCCACCGTAGTAATTGTATCACTTAATGAACGGACAATCTTTTCTGTCGGCACTTCATCTCCTGCAATTCGCTTCAGTACATTAAGCTTCTCATCATCGAAGATGTCGTACGCTGAAAAGAAAGGAATATTTTGATACTCAACATCTACAGTTCCAGCAATTGCTTTAATTTCATATTCTTCCATCAAACTGTCTATATGCTTTTTAAAGGCTTCTCTTTCCAAAAACTGCATTTGGATAATTTCAACCTTTTCTTCATCAATGACAGGCAAAATTCGCTGATACAATCTTGCTGCTACTCCTTCTCCGGTAAAGCAGGTAACAACGACTGCCTTTTTTACCTGATTAGGATTTTTCAAGCTGCTTCGGAATTGTTCGCGAATAATCCCCTCAAGAGACATCTGGATGTTCTGATAGATATCTTCCAAGCTTCTTCCGACACTGGACATACGAATCGCTTCCAGCACGATCATCGTACTCGTCATCGAAATAGCTTTTGTTCGAATCCCAGTTTCTTCATAAATCATATTTCCAAATGAATTCAGCGATCCCATATCTGTTAGCAACAGCATCCCGTTACTTAATGAATCCTGATGATCCACAACATATTTTCTCAAATATTCATACATCGTCTGAACTTCCATTGTCAATGGCATATTCATCGCCACTCCTGTGGAGGTCCCCAAAAGCTCCTGTGCTGTTTTCAACATACTGGAGGCTGTGGAATCACCATGCATTAAAACAACTACACCGACATTATTTACTTCAACTTTTTCTTTGTCTCCCACATCAATAGAAAGAAACATGCTGATAAAGCCGATTTCATCAAAAGGAATCTCTATATCATTCTCTTCTTCAATAATTGCAGACAGATCAATGGCCACCTGAAATTCTTTCTTCATTTGTTTTCGAATATTGTTCAGGTTGGGGTGAACAATCACATGACCTTCACGAACACGCTCAATCGTACTTTGGAGATGGAGTGCAAAAGCAAAGCGGGCATTTTCATTATATTGGCGTGATAAACGTTTTTCCGCCAGGTCGTACAAGCGGTTTGTCAGCTTCCAGATGCTTTCCGGAAGCAGCTCCTTGTGAATGGAATTTTGAGTCAGCTCCTTCACATAGGTTTGGAAATATGCATCCATATCTGTAGAAATTAATTCTTCCAGATCAATATTTTCAAGCTCATTTCCAGCCAAAGAAGCAACTTTTTTTTCAATTTCATTATAAACCTGCATATCTCTTGCCGGGTCCCTGGACCAGACCACTTCATTTGTCCCTGGTTCAAAGCTTAGATAATTGTTTTTTCCATCCACAAAACGATCCAGCCGATCGGAAACTTCCTTAATTTTCAATAAGCCCTTTTGAACCTGCAGCGGCAGATCCTTCTTCCTAATCATTAAAAAGACCTCATTGTGCGTTCGGTAATGAAGAAAAGACTTGGCACAAACAAGCTTCAAATCCCGCTTAATCTGACCGATATTTCCTTCAGCATCATAAAGCATAAATGCTAAAATCGCTTCTCTTTCAATGTTGATTCGCTGATTCAGCCGATTAGCTTCCTGTTTGATAAACAAAGAGATAATATCATAACGCTCATCCAACGATCTGGCATCTAAATTGGGTAGTGTAATTGCCATCGGAATTCTTCTATTAAATGTCGTCAGAAAACTTTCGGAGGATTCTGTTGTAGCACCGATAATCTGTACAGAAGCATTATAGGTCTTGCCGCTTTCGCCCAGCGGACGATAAATGCCCTTGTCAATAAACGTAAAGAGCATTTCCTGTCCTTCTGGAGTCAAACGATGAATTTCATCCAGAAAAAGGATACCTCCGTCTGCTTCTGAAATCAGTCCCGGGCTATCGTTTTCAGCTCCGGTATAGGCTCCTTTTTTCACACCAAAAATATGGCCAAAAAGCAGCTGAGGATTTTGAGCATAGTCTGCACAGTTAAATGAAACAAACGGTGCATTCTCCGGCAATGTATTGGAGCTCACAGCAAAGTGGTACATACATTCCGCAAATAGCGACTTCCCTGTACCTGTTTCACCAAAAATAATGGTATGGAGTCCCCGCGGCGGATAGAGAATAGCCGCTTTCGCCTGCTGAATACTTATTTTCAGTGAATCATTGGCACCAACCAGATTTTCAAATGAAACTTCACTTGAACTGTCAACATGAATCATATCTTCTTCAAAAACAGACGTATAAACAACCGGACGTCCTTCTTTTTTTCGAATTTTATGTTCCTTCGACAGCTCACTTAAATATCGGCTTGCATTGCTTCGGTCAATAGATAGTTTCTCCCCGATATCAGCAGCTGTCATACCAACCTTTGTATTCTCTAACAAAGCTAAAATTTCTTCTTTTCTGGATTTCATGCTTAGCCTCCCTTTACGCCTGATGAATGCAAACACGACAAATAGTTGTTACTTTTCCTTTTTTAAATGCCCAGCCTCTATTTCTTTTCTGGTTTCATGAAATTCCGCACCATAAAGAAAAATTTCTTTTGCTGAAACAGCTGCTGCTTTCATCAAACGCTGAAAGTCTCTTTTTGTCCGATCATTAATAAAAGTAATAACCGCTCCTTCTGCACCCATTCGTCCTGTCCTGCCGGCTCGATGAGCATAGCTGACGGCATCTAACGGAACATCTGCATTAATAATATATGCGACTTCCGTAAAATCAAGTCCTCTTGCACCGACATCTGTTGTCAGCAACATTTTTACTCTTTTATTAGAGAACTGACTGACTGCCAGTTTTCTCAGCTGCTTATTCTGATCAGAAGCCAGCCCCAGAATCGGTAACCCATCATAAATCATTTTCTCTTCAACTGCACCTAAATCTGACAGCTGATTAAAAAAGACCATTCCATAGAATTCAGGGACATGAAGCATCTTTTGCAGAAAGTCTTTTCTCTTTCTAAACGGTACTTCTATGTAATAATGGTGAATTGTGCCCGCTGACTGATCCTCTTCAGATACATCAATTGTCTGAACTTCTTCCGCAAGCTCAGACACTTCTGATTCAATTCGATCTGCAGTTGCAGAGTAAAAAGCCAGCTGGAAGTCAACAGGAGCACTCTGCAGAATTTGTCGGGTCAGATCCAGATCCGTTTTCTGCAGAAGCTGATCAGCTTCGTCCATCACAATTGTTTTAAGCTGATGACTTTTAATTTTCTTCGCCCGGATCAGTTCAATTATTCTACCAGGAGTACCAATCAGTACTTCCGGCTTCTTTTTGAGCTTTTCTATCTGCCGTTTAACATTTGCTCCACCGATCAACGTCTGTGTTTTCAACTGAAGCAGATTACCCCACTCTTGTGCGACCTGCCCAATCTGCACGGCTAATTCCTGAGAAGGTGCTAATATCAGCAGCTGGCTTCCTGAATGGGCAGTTGTTCTCAACAGCAGCGGCAATAAATAAGCCAGTGTTTTACCTGTACCGGTAGGCGAAATTCCTCTTACATTTTTTCCTTCAGATAAAGGCTGAAAACTTTTTTTCTGAATAGCTGAAGGTTCGTTAAAACCAGAAGTCTGCCATTTCTCCTGCCAAACTTCTGGTAGTTGATTTACAAAATTCATATAGTTCCTTTCATGGATAAAGATTTAATCAAAAGTTTCCCTTTTTTTCTATCACCAAAACTGTCTGTCCGTTGATTTATCCCGACATGCCTAGAATTCAGCATCTGCTGATTTTGCCGACGCAATCCAATGAGCAAACAAAAAACAATTGATTGAATGATCTCATTTTTCTCAATTGCTATTTATTCTTATTTCTTTATTTCAGAGGAAATAAGCCTGTCTCTATTTTACTTTTTATCCGCCTCAAATACAATACCTGCATCTTTTCTCAAATAAGTCAACACTCGATTGACATTACGAGCCAGCTCCACCCATTCCTCATATTGAAGGCCCCAGTTCCTATCATTTGGGTTTTCAATAACATTAGCAAAGTCAGCAGCTTCTTCCACCATTGGATTTTCTTCCGCTGTCAAAGAAATGCGCTCTATCTGTTGATGGCTTCGATCGTGAAACTCAGCTTTCGAAATAGAATTAATCCCATCTAAAAGCAGTGTACCACTGTCAAAATAAATTTCAGAAGACAAAAATGAATCACCGATTTTTCCTGCCTGAATCGTCACATCAAAGTGATCATAGCGTAAAATTGCCGTTCCCAAGCCATCCACCCCAGTCGAAATCTTTCGTGCAAAATAATGACTTTCAACCGGAACACCAAACCATGCAACCGCAGCATACACCAGATAAATACCTAAATCCATTAGTGCTCCACCTGAAAAATATGGAGAAAACACATTCGGTTCCTGTCCATCTAAAACCTGATCATAACGGGAAGAGTATTTCATATAGGTAAAATTCGCTCCGATGATCTCATTCTTCAACGGCAGCAGCGAACCAATTTTTTTGAAACTTTTTTCATGGATATTCCGAGCTGCTTCAAAAAAATACACCCTTTTCTCATTGGCAAGTGAAATAATTTCATCCATCTCATCCGGTGTTGAAAATGCCGGCTTTTCAACAATAACATTTTTTCCAGCCAGTATTGCCTGCTTTGCCTGTTCAAAATGCAGAGAATTAGGCGAAGCAATATAAACTGTAGTTATATGTTCAATTCCAAAAAATACTTTTAGATCGGTTGCATATTCAACATCACCATATTTTTCGCCAAATGCCTGAGCGCTCTCCAGCTTTCTGGAGTATACTGCTGCTAAATCATATTTCCCAGTCTTTAATGCCGCCTCTACAAACTGATCGCTAATCCAGTTTGTTCCAATAATACCCAGATGAATCATTTTATCCTCACCTTTCTTTATTCTGGTTGTTTAAACTTTTGATTTAAATCAAAAGGAACTGCTTTTAATACACGTATTGTTTCAGGAGTAACCTGACAATTATAAGTCAGAACCTGCAGTCCGGACTCTTGTCCCAGTAAAACTGCCTGCGCCAGTTCCAGCTGCATCTCATCATTAATAGTTGCTACATCAATTTGTTCAAACTGAGCAATAAACAGCACGTAACACTGATAGCCTGCATGAATCGCCGCAGTCAATTCTTTCACATGCTTTAAACCTCTCAGTGTCGGAGCATCTGGAAAGGCACCAATCCGCTCATTTTCGAGGGTCATTCCTTTCACTTCCACAAAAGCCTGCTGCCCTTTATTTGTTTCAATAAACAGATCAAATTGAGAGTTCCCATATTTCTTCTCACGTTTAATTGAAGCAATCTCGCCATTTAGTCCAGGCAACTCGATTGTTCCGTCTAACAAACCTTCAGCAGCCAGTGCATTAGGTATCTGACTGTCAATATTGAACCATTGTCTGCCTTTTTTTACTGCGATTAAATCATAATCTGTTTTCCTTTTCGGCGAAGGTCGATAACTTAATGCAACTTCTGCATTCGACAGAAAAACTTCTCTCCCTCTCCCTGTATTTTTTACATGAACAGTTACTTTTTCTCCTGTTTCTTCTACTATACATTCAGCAATAAACCGATTTGGTCTACAAACAAATCTTGCCCGATATACATCCGGATATACGATCATTTAAACACCTCTCATCAAAACAATACCACATTTTCCAAAGTTTAGACAAATAAGTTGGAGTGATAAGAAGTATGAAGAAAATGAATCACCGCACAATATTTAATAAGAGAAAAATACCCTCAGTAAAATGCTGTTTTTACATCTTCTATAAGCAGCCTGATTATTATTGAACGACCTCTTTCAGAACATATAAAAAACTGCTCAGTTCGAACTTCGCTCGTTCTCTTCCTTTCCGCTATCTGAAGAATAATAGCAGACCATTGAATAGTAACCTAAAATCAGCAATACACCAACAGCTACGAAAGCAGACTCTTTTAGAGATCGCATATACAGAACAAAAAAATCAGAACTATAGGAATTAACCCCAATTTTACTGACACCCAGTTCCTCTTGGGATGAAGAAATGAAACGACCCATCGTATTGGTAAAAACAAAACACCAAATAAAAAAGTTAAGAAGATATCCTTTATTGTTATATTCATTTCATAATTTTCCTTTCCCTCCTCTGTTTTCAAATAATCTGTCTGCAGCAGCTCATTTAATAATTTTAGGGAAACCAGATCCGGCCTGCTCTTCCCCAGTTCCCATTTTGAGATTGTCTGCCGGGTGACAAAAACTTTGTCGGCTACTTCTTGTTGAGTAAATCCCATTGCTATTCTTTGAGATTTGAGTTTTTCATTCAATTCCAATTCTCATTCCCTCCTCAAAAATAATCTTACTACGTATTCCTATTAAAAATAACGCAACACCTGCAATTGCGTGCGCAACAACACTCATTGATAATAAGCCTTATTATACCAATCAACTTCTACTGAGGTTGTGACAAAGCTTCTCCATACGATGAGTAACCGCAGGAGCACTTGCACATCCTTAACTGCGACGAGTAACCGCAGGAGCACTTGCACATCCTTAACTGCGACGAGTAACCGCAGGAGCAAAGCACTTCATGCGACGAGTAATCACAGGAGCAGAAGTGTTCTGCCTCAAGAATCAGGTAGGTATCATGCATCATCTACTCTGACAAGTCAATCGTAGTGATTTATGTCAATAAGTCGGAATATACGAAAATTGTCAAAGAACACTAGTCATAAAATGACTAGCTGTGAATGGATACCTCCCTGGAGCTACTCATATTTTCAGTATCGTTTGACTTATTTCCGAAGAGACAGCTTCTGGAACACCGTTTATTCAGTTTTAGGGATCTCAGACATACTTATGTCACAGTCCCATTACTAATTTTTAAGCTTCGTTAAATTTTGTTAATAATCATGTTTCCAGCTCTTCAAATTTTCTGATTCGTGCTATGATTAAAAGAAAACTGGAGGTTGAGTGATGAAAAAGCGTTGGTCGTTTTTAATTGGTGCTTCTGTTCTGACAGGGATTGCAAGTTCTCTGCTGTTTAAGAAAAATAAGAGTAGCCAGGAATCCAATCTGACTGCTTCTGATTTAATAAAAATTTTCCAAGGTCAATGGTGGTTTGTAGATAAAATGAAGGCTACCCAGCATCAGTTGTCTATAGACGATCAGCTGCAGATCCAAATTGACGGAAAAAAGCTGACATTCAGTTTAATCGAATGGAACATAAAACGTCTGGTTGTCCAAGATTCTTTCGGGTTTCATCTGATTATTGAAACAAAAAATGATATCCCTTACACATTATATGATGAAGCAGATGACAAGACCTATCTTTTAGAGAAAGTCTTGCCTATAAACGAAATCATCCGCTCTGATTGAGATTCTCTGAAAAGCTGAATATGAAAAAGACAGAAGGTGCTGCATGAGTCAATGCCAACCATTAGATTTTTAGTCTAACTTTGTAGGACACTCTTACATCATTTTCCGTCTTTTTTATTATAAATTTTCTATTTCTCCGCGATCTTTCGTCACACTCAGTTTTCCCTGCCGCTCTTCCAGTTCCGCTTTTATCTCATCCAATGACACGCCTTTTTCAGCCAGAAGCACCAACATATGATAAACTAAATCTGCTGTTTCATAAATGAGTTCTTCCTGATCATTGTTTTTTGCAGCAATAATTACTTCAGTTGATTCTTCACCAACTTTTTTTAAGATCTTATCAAGCCCTTTATCAAACAGGTAGTTTGTGTAGGAGCCTTCTTTGGGCTGTTCTTTTCGCTCTAAAATTTCATTATACAAGATCTCAATCATGCTTGTTCCTCCTCAACTATCACATTGAAAAAACAACTGTGAGCGCCTGTGTGACAGGCTGGTCCCGTTTGGTCTACTCGAATCAGCAAGGTATCCTGATCACAATCCGTCGCAATTTTTTTCACCTTTTGAATGTGCCCGCTGGTCTCTCCCTTATTCCACAACGATTGACGGGAACGGGAATAAAACCATGTTGTTCTGGTTTCAAGTGTCTTATTGAAGCTTTCCTCATTCATATAAGCCAGCATTAAAACATCATCTGTCTGATCCTCAATAATTATTGCAGGAATCAGTCCTTTAGAAAAATCGGGTTTCATAAGCGAACACTCACTCCTTCCTCTGCTAAGTATTCCTTCAGCTCGGGAATCTTCACCTCACCGTAATGGAAAATACTGGCTGCCAATGCGGCTGTAACATTTGTCTTCTCAAAAACTTCTAAAATATCTTCTCTGTTTCCACAACCGCCGGAGGCAATTACCGGAACTGTTACTGCTTCACAGATTGCCTGATTCAATTCCAGATCATACCCTGCTTTTGTCCCATCTGCATCCATACTGGTCAGAAGAATTTCTCCGGCACCCAAAGCAACAGCCTTTTGGGCCCACTCAACAGCATCCAAACCTGTATCTTCTCTTCCCCCCTTAACAAATACGTGCCAGTTTCCAGCAGCGGTTTTCTTTGCATCAATCGCAACAACGATACATTGCGCACCGAATTTTTCTGCTCCGGCCTGAATAAGCTCCGGCTTCTGAATCGCAGCCGAGTTCAGGGAAATTTTATCTGCTCCGGCCTGAAGCATTTTTTTCATATCCTCAACTGAACGTATTCCTCCACCTACAGTCAGCGGAATAAATACTTCAGCAGCGGTCCTCTCTACAACCGCTATCATTGTTTCCCGTTGGTCACTGGTCGCCGTGATGTCAAGAAAAACAATTTCATCCGCCCCCTGCTCGTTGTATGCTCGAGCAATTTCTACTGGATCACCGATACTTTTTAAGTTTATAAAGTTTACACCTTTGACTACTTGTCCATCTGTGACATCCAGACAGGGAATGATTCGTTTGGTCAGCATAAAGCTTCTACCTCCTGCATTTCTTCAAGCGTTACTTTCCCTTCATAAAAGGCCTTGCCAACTATCGCTCCATATACACCGATTTCCGACAATTTGACTAAATCCTCTTTACTGCTCACACCGCCGGAAGCAACAATATTTACCGTTGGAACAGCTTCCTGCAGCTGCTGGTACTGTTCAAAACTCGGTCCGGTTAATGTCCCGTCTTTTGAAATATCTGTATAAATAATTGTCTGAACACCGATTTCAGCCATTTCTTTTGCCATGGTCAAATAGTCTGTTTCACTGACTTCCAACCAGCCGCTGACAGCAACTTTCCCATTCTTTGCATCAATCCCCACAGCAATTTTTTCCTGATATTTTTTTACCGCTTCTTTTACAAGCTTAGGATTTTTTAGAGCAGCTGATCCTATAATGACTCTGTCTACACCGGAATCAATATATTCTTTTATCTGCTCCATTGAACGAATTCCGCCGCCTACTTCGATAGTTAGTCCCGTTTCGCTTTTAATCTGCCTGATCAGCGGTGCATTTGTTGTTTCCCCAGCCAATGCTCCATCCAAATCAACAATATGAAGATTTTGAAGTCCTGACTGATTAAATTCACGAGCTTGAGCAAGAGGATCTTCATTCACAACTGTTTTCCTGGCAAAATCACCTTTGACCAAGCGAACTGCTTCTCCTTCGCGTATATCAATTGCCGGTAATACGTACATGATCAACGACCTCCTTAAAGCCCTTCAATATATTCAACCCAGGTTCACCGCTTTTCTCCGGATGAAACTGTGTCCCAAAAATATTTCCCTTTGAAATCATTGCCGGAACTTTGATGGAATACTGTGCCAGTGCATCAATATTATCCGGGTCGCAGTCTGCATAATAGGAATGGACAAAATAAACAAATTTACCGGCTGCACCCGCAGTCAGCGGCGTCTCCTTTGTAACAATCAAATCATTCCAACCCATATGAGGAACAGGAAAGTTCTTTTCCTGAGGAATTTCTTCACAGATCCCTTCGATCAGTCCCAGCCCTCTGGTAAAGCCGTTTTCAGTACTTCCTTCAAGGAGCAGCTGCATTCCAAGACAGACACCCAAAATCGGAATACCTTTTTTCGCAGCATGTTTGATTGGCTGGATCAAGTTTCTTTTCTCCAGCTCAGCCATTGCCAAAGAAAATGCGCCCACTCCTGGTAAAATCAGACCATCTGCTGCTTCGATCTCCTTCACATCTGAGGATAACTTATTTTCGAGTCCCACATAATTTAGTGCTTTCTGCACATTTAGTGTATTTCCTGTGTCATAATCAATAATTACAATCATCTACAATGTTCCCTTCGTTGAATTGATGCCGTTAATTTCAGGATTCAAAGTGATCGCCTCTCTTAGTGCTCTTCCGGCAGCTTTAAACAAAGATTCTATTTTATGATGATTATTTTTACCATGTAAAATCTTTAAATGAAGATTCATTTGTGTATTAAATGCCAGTGCCTGAAAAAACTCTTCCGTTAATTCCGTGTCAAAAGTACCCAGTTTCGGATTATCAAACACTGCATCAAATACAAGATACGATCTTCCGCTCAAATCAAGTGAAGCCATCCCCAATGTTTCATCCATAGGAACAAAGCTGGTGCCATAACGGTTGATTCCTGCCTTATTTCCCAGTGCTTCTTTTATACATTGACCTAATACAATACCAACATCTTCGACAGTATGATGGCTGTCTACGTCGAGATCTCCGTTAGCCTTTACTTCCAGAGACATTCGGCTGTGACGGGCAAACAAGGTCAGCATATGATCGAAAAAACCGACACCTGTATCAATACTGACCGGCTCCTGTGCATCAAGGTTTAGTGCCAGTTCAATCGTTGTTTCTGCTGTGCTTCTGGTTAAAGCTGCTGTTCTCATTGTTCTTCCTCCTTAAATCGACATTCTACTGCCCGTGCATGAGCTTCCAGTCCCTCTTCTCTGGCCAGAAGTGCGATGTCTTCCTGAACCTCTGCCAACGCATCTCTTGTATAGTAACTAACCTGACTGTATTTTACAAAATCATAAACACCCAGAGGAGAATAAAACTTAGCTGTCCCGCTGGTTGGCAGCACATGATTAGTTCCGGATAAGTAATCGCCGACCGGTTCTGATGTATAAGCTCCCAAGAAAATGGACCCGGCATTTTGAATCTGATGAAGCCAACTTATTGGGTCCTCCATCTGTACTTCCAAATGTTCTGGAGCAATTTCATTCATCACTTCAAACATTTCCTTTTTAGAATCAGTTACAATCAGCCAGCCATTATTTTCTACTGAGAACTCTGCTATTTCTTTTCTAGGCAGGTCAGCCAGCTGAGTCTTTATTTCCTTTTCTACCTCTTTGGCGAGCACTCTGGAATCAGTAACTAAAAATGTTCGCGCCAATTTATCATGCTCTGCCTGTGACAGCAAGTCTGCTGCAATAAACGCTGGATTGGCCTGTTTATCAGCCAAAATTCCAATTTCAGATGGTCCGGCAATCATGTCGATACCAACTGCTCCAAAGACTTGCTTTTTGGCTGTTGCAACGTAGATATTTCCTGGACCCACAATCTTATCGACTTTAGGAATACTTTTCGTTCCATATGCCAGTGCGGCAACAGCCTGTGCACCTCCAACCTGAAAAATCCGATCAACCCCTGCGATTTTTGCAGCTGCCAAGATAATGGGCGGAATACCAGATTTTGAAGGCGGGGTAACCATAATAATTTCTTTGACTCCTGCAATTTTTGCCGGCAAAACATTCATTAGAACGGAAGATGGATACGCTGCTGTACCTCCTGGAACATAGACTCCTGCACGTGCCAAAGGTCGAACCAGCTGTCCTCTAAAAACGCCATCCTTTTCAGTATCCATAAAATCGTATTGCTTCTGCTTTTGATGATAGCTGATAATATTTTCTTTTGCCCGCTCCAATGCCTGTCGGATTTTACTGTCCACTTTCTGATAAGCCTGATCAACCTCTGCTGCCGAAATTTCCAGCTCAGTAATTTCTGCCTGATCAAAGCGTTTGGAGTAATCCAGCAATGCCTGATCTCCCAGCTGAATCACGGTATCAATAATTTCTTTAGTTGATTCTTCAACCTTTTGATCTTCTGATTTTCTTACATATTTTTCCTTATCCAGTTCAGATAAAATCTCTGTTGCTGTTCCTGAAAGCCACTTCATCCTATCCCTCTTTTCCGATTACTGTCTCCAACTGTTGAAACAATTCAAATATTGCCTGTCGCTTCCTCTTTAATGTTGCTTTATTAACAATTATCCGTGCAGAAATATCACAGATATCTTCATAAATTTCAAGTCCGTTTTCTTTCAATGTTGTCCCTGTTTCAACAATATCAACAATTGCATCCGCCAGACCCAAGACTGGTGCTATTTCTACTGAGCCTTCAATTTTAATGATTTCAACATCTTCGCCTTTTTCTCTGAAATAGTCCGAGGCTATAGTTGGATATTTCGTTGCAATCCTTTTTCTCTTATGATCATGAGGCTGATAAGTGCCTACAGAAGCAACTGAAAATTTACATTTACCGATCTCCAGATCCAGCATTTCATAGTATCCGTGAGGATGTTCAAACAGAACATCTTTTCCAACAACACCAAGGTCTGCCACACCATGTCTAACATAAGTCGCCACATCTGCCGCTTTCACCAATAAAAAAGTCAGCGACTGATCTACATTATGAAAAACCAGTTTCCGCTGTTTGTCATTCATAAATGAAACATCTATACCCGCCTTCTCAAAAAGCTCCAGAGTCTGCCGTTCCAATCTTCCCTTCGTCAGGGCAATTGTCAAATTACTCATTTACCTGTTCACCTACTTTTATTCGGGTTGTCTTTTGTCCTTCTATCAAAACCAGCTCTTCATACTGCCATTTTTTCCCGTATTCCAGCGCTTCTTCCCATGTGTCAAACAGAGAAAGCTCATAGCTTTCATGCTTTTTCACCAGCTCTTCTGCTGCTGAATAATCTGTAATCCCCGCATGAACCAGTACTTTTGGTCGTTCAAGGTCTGCCAGCAATTCCAACCGGTACTGCAAAGCTACCAGTGTATCCAAATTGATGCCAAAGCCTACAGCGGGAATTCCTGTATGTCCAAACTGTTCCACCAGATGATCATATCGGCCGCCCCGCAAAAATACGTCCGGGATTAAATCAGCATAGCCATTGAATAAAATACCGGTATAATAATCCATCAGCGCAACAGAACCTAAATCAACAGTTAACGAAATACTCTTTATATTTGATTGAAGCATCCGAGCCATTGCTTTAAATTCATCAATAACAGTTGCCAGCTTTGTATTTTCAGGTAACAGCTGCTGAGCAGATGCCATCACTTCTTCTACCTCTCCAAAAAGCTTGGGCATCTCTTCAATAAAATGATCCAGCTCACTCGGATGATTTTGGATAAAAACCTTTAATGCACTCAAATTTTTATTGCTTAACAGCTCTTTCAACGTTCTGATTTCTTCAGCATTCAATTTCAGATAGGCAGCAATTTCTTTAAATATTCCTGCATGACCAAGTTCAAAATGAAAATTTGGAATATTCAATGTATTTAATATCTCTACAGCACAGCTGACACATTCCAATTCAGCCTTTGCTGAAGTAAAGCCAATCAGCTCAATTCCTGCCTGTGTCAATTCATTCTGTTCCCCCGCCATCTCGTTGTTAAAGCGAAAAACCTTTCCGCTGTATGCCAGCTTTAATGGCAGTTGGATACCTGTCGTTGCCGCTACTCTTCCTATAGGCATAGTCATATCCGGCCGCAGAACAAGTAATCGTCCCTGCTTGTCAAAGAATCGATACAGCAGACCTTCCCCATCATCTGCTTGAAAAACATCTTCAAATTCAATCAATGGTGTATCCACACGTTGATACCCGCGTTTTTTCACAACCTGATTCACCTGCTGCTCCAACTGATATGCACCGTTTGCTTCACGAAATAATTTATCCTTTGTTCCCGACGGCAAGCTGCGATTCCATTTCATATCCATCAAACCCCTTCTCTAACTGCTCATCTTCAATATATATTCATTAATTTACTATGTAATCTCTGTCTTTTTTGTTTATTGCCCTCTTTTTAACTCCCGCATTCGGTCTCATCCATAAATAAGAGTATCCATCCAAATGGTAATCGTCCATTTTCACAGAATACCAAAAAGTCCTCTTGGCAAATAAGCCAAGAGGACGAGAAAGTTTTTTCACGTGGTCCCACCTCAGATTTGTTTTCACCTCACAGCAAAAACCTCTGCTAGTCTACGACTAAAAGCGATAACGGGCAATTCCCGATTTTTCCTACGATTATTCAGAAAAACAATTTACAGGTGTGTTCAACATCCCGCAGTTATTTCCTTGCACCAACCGGAAATTCTCTGAAACTGCTGCAGCTGTCTACTATTCTGATCATTATTTTTTCATTGTATTCTCATTTATTTCTAAAAACTTTACCACGTATTTTCTTGTTAGTCAAGAGCTTACAAAAAAATCAGCTGTAAGTAACACGGAAGTTCTCTACGAATAATCAGGTTATTCATAAAATGAACAGAATCTACTGAGCAACAAGTGCCCTCAATGTTTTATCCACATGCTCAGCTGCCAGCCGACCTTCTCTGATCGCCCAGATCACCAGACTTGGGCCGCGTTTCGCATCACCGGCAACATAGACACGTTCATTATTTGTTGTATAGTTATCATACACTTCTGCAACATCCAGCTGCTCCAGCAAACTTTTTTCAGGTCCGATAAACCCCATTGCCAACAAAACCAAATCAGCTCTCATTGTTTTTTCTGTTCCTTCAATCGGCTGAAAATTCTGATCAACCTGAACTGTTTCCACTCCAATCAGCTGACCCCGTTCTGCACCGATAAAAGAGGTGGTTGACGTTTGATAACTTGTCAGCTCCTCCTTTTGAACAGCCAGTGCTTCTTCCTGTCCATATCCTAATTTATCAGTAAGCGGATATTCCGGCCATGGATTATTCTCCGTTCTGCTTCCAGGCATTTTAGGCGTAATTTCCAGCTGTTTCACAGAAGCGCACCCCTGTCGAATTGCCGATCCAATACAGTCGCTGCCGGTGTCTCCTCCGCCTATCACAACTACATGCTTGCCCTCCAGCTTTTTATTTGCAGCAGCTGTTCCATCCTTCAGTACTTCCTTTGTTGTTTCAGTCAAATAGTCCACCGCAAATTGAACTCCTTGTAATTCCCTGCCCTTAACTTTCAAATCTCTTGGCACACTCGCACCCGTTGCCACAATAATTCGATCAAATTCTTGAGACAGCTCTGCTGCTGTAATATCTACCCCTATTTCAGTATTTCCAACAAAATTGATGCCGATTTCCTCCATAACATCAATTCGACGTTGGACCACTGTTTTATCCAGCTTCATATTGGGAATACCATACATTAGCAATCCGCCGAAACGATCTGAGCGTTCATAAACAGTCACTTCATGTCCCAGCTGATTCAATCGCCAGGCAGCAGATAAACCAGCCGGTCCGCTGCCGATAACAGCAACTTTGAACCCCGTTTTTTCTTTGGGTATACCTGTAGGCTTCACCCAGTCATTTTCAAATGCTGTATCAATAATGAAACGTTCATTATCATGAATGGCGACTCCTGATCCATTTAACGCTTCCGTACAGGACTTTTCGCAGGGAGCAGGACAAACCCTTCCAGTCATTTCCGGTAATGGGTTTGTTCTGCTTAAACGTTCCCAGGCTTTTTTGTATTCACCACGATAAACCAGATCATTCCACTCTGGGATAAGATTGTCATTCGGACATCCTGAAACAGCTCTTTTTCCTCCATAAAAAATACCTGTATGACAAAATGGTATACCGCAGTTCATACATCTTGCAGCCTGTTCCTGACGCTCATCCTCCTTTAAAGGAATCTGCAGTTCATTCCAGTCCGCTATTCGTTCATGAACTGGTCGATAAGGATTTTCCTTTCGAGAATAGTTTAAAAATCCAAATGGATCTGCCATACTAGCCACGCTCCTTTATGATTGTTTTCACTGGTACAGTTTGAGCTCCGATTACCGCTTCAAATGCAGTCTCCAGCAATTCAGTTCCGGAAAGTCCCTCACCTTGAAGCTGCTCAGTTACCTTAATCATCTCATGATATTCTTTTGGATAAACTTTAATGAAATGATGCTGTGTATTTTTCCAATCAGCTAAAATCTCTGCTGCTTTTTCTGATGCTGTATACCGATAATGGTTTTTCAAAAGTTCCTTCAGCTCACTGTCAGAACCTGATTCGCCTAATTGAAATAATTCAACCATCTCCATGTTGCATTTTCCTGAAAACTGTTGTTCAGGATCATAAACATACGCGACTCCTCCAGACATCCCTGCACCAAAATTCCGACCAGTAGTTCCCAGTATCACAGCCACACCGCCCGTCATGTATTCACAGCCATGATCGCCGATCCCTTCAACAACTACATTGGCTCCGCTGTTTCTGACACAGAAGCGTTCGCCGCCCTTTCCTCTAAAGTAAGCTTCGCCGCGATTTGCACCGAAACAGGCAACATTTCCAACAATTGGCGACTCCTCTGCTTTATATCCTGCATCTTCAGGAGGAACAATAATCAGACGCCCCCCGCTCAATCCTTTTCCTACATAATCATTTGCTTCACCAGTTAATTTTAATTCCATTCCCTGAGTGATAAAAGCGCCGAAGCTCTGACCGGCAATTCCTTTGTAATGATAATTAAGAAGCCCCGGCTCCAATGCATAATTGCCAAAACGTTCTGCAATCCATCCGCCCATTCTGGCTCCAACTGTTCGATTTACATTATTAATCGTTTCTTCAGCATATATTTTTTGATTATTCCTAATCGCTGTTTCAGCAAAAGCATCCAGTTCTTTCCACTGGCGTTTTTCTCTGAAAGGATCTTCGCATTTTCTTTCAATTCCCATTGAATGTCCCAGCATTCTGGAAAAATCCAGAGATTTTGCTTTTCCTTTAGCCACAAATTTAGGTTTCAAAATTTCAGCATGACCAATCATTTCATCAATCGTCCTAAATCCAAGATTTGCCATCAACTCTCTTAGATCTTCTGCAATAAACATCATCGCATTGATTACATGTTCCGGTTTACCTGCAAAAAACTTCCTCAGTTCCGGATTTTGAGTTGCGACGCCAACAGGACAGGTATTCAAACTGCAGACTCGCATCATTACACAGCCGACAGCAACTAAAGCAAGTGAAGCAAAGCTGTATTCTTCAGCTCCAAGCAATGCGGCAATTGCAACATCCCTGCCAGTCATCAGTTTGCCATCCGTCTCCAATGTCATTCGCTGGCGAAGATTATTTAATGAAAGCGTCTGATGAGCCTCTGCCAAGCCCATCTCCCAAGGCAGTCCCGCATCTCTCACTGAATTCCGCGGAGAAGCCCCTGTACCGCCATCATAGCCGGAAATAACAACCACATCTGCTCCAGCCTTCACGACACCAGTTGCAATTGTTCCAACACCCGTGCTGGAAACCAGCTTTACATTGATTTTGGCATAAGGATTAACCATCTTTAGATCATAAATCAGCTGGGCCAAATCCTCAATTGAATAAATATCATGATGAGGCGGCGGAGATATCAGACGAACACCAGGAGTTGAACCGCGGATTTCTGCGATCCACGGAAAAACTTTATTCCCCGGCAGCTGTCCGCCCTCTCCTGGTTTTGCGCCTTGTGCAATCTTAATCTGCAGCTCTTCTGCACTCATCAGATATTCTGCATTGACACCGAATCGCCCGGATGCAACCTGTTTGATTTTGCTGTTCAAGTTAACCCCGTTTTTCTTCTTTTTAAAACGGCTGCGGTTTTCGCCGCCTTCACCGCTGTTTGACTTGGCATTGATTTGATTCATCGCTTCAGCTATACATTCGTGTGCTTCCTGACTTAATGATCCATAACTCATTGCACCGACTTTAAATCGTTTGACAATCGTTTCTGCAGGTTCGACCTCAGAAAGCTTGACAGACGGCCGATCGCTGTGGAATTCCCACATAGCCCGCAAGGTAGTTGGTGTCTCAGTTTCCTCCTGATTCAGCTGCAGTGCATATTTTTTATATTGGTCATAATCACCAGTTCGTACTGCCTGCTGAAAATTATAGATTGTCAGAGGATTGAACAAGTGATGTTCGCCGTCTGCCTTATATTGAAAACTCCCGCCGGAAGGCAGAAAATCATTTTCCTTTTCCCCGTATGCAGCTGTATAGCGACACAAATATTCATTTTCCACCTGTTCCAAAGTCAATCCGCCGATTCGGCTGGCTGTTCCCGTGAAAAACTGGTTGACAACTTTTTCTGAGAGTCCGACTGCTTCAAATAATTGTGCACCGTGATAGCCGGCAATAGTGGAAATACCCATTCTCGACATAATTTTGACAATCCCTTTTTCGGCAGCCGTACGATACGTTTCACTTTTTTCAGACAAATGATAGTCTTTTAACGTTTCGTATGCACCGTATGGATGAACAGCACTTGCGCCATATCCAATCAAAGTTGCATAGTGGTGAACCTCACAAACTTCTGCTGAATCAGCAATGATCGAAGCCAGTCCCCGTTTGCCCTGCCGCACCAGATAATTATGCAGACCTGATACAGCGAGCAGAATCGGGATGGCCATCTGCCCTTCTTTCCTATCGCTGTCAGAGAGAATGATAATCGTTGCTCCTTCATCAATTTTTTCTTCCACCTGCTTAAACATTGTTTCCAATGCTCTGAACAGACGATCAGGAACTTCCGGTTTCAATGAATACTGAATGGTCTGGACCCTGCTCTTTTGTCCATGACTATCCAGCCGACGGATTTTTTCAAAATCCTCTGTTGATAAAACAGGACTGTTGATTTTTAGTTTATTACAGTTTTCTGCCTGATCTGTCAGCAGATTCCTGTCCCGTCCCAAAAACATCTCGGTTCCAATCACTAGTTTTTCCCGAATGGCATCAATTGGCGGATTGGTCACCTGGGCAAACTGCTGCTTAAAATAAGTAAATAGAGACTGCGGCTTATCACTTAGTACTGCCAGCGGAGAATCATAGCCCATTGAAATAACCGGCTCTTCCCCTTTTTCAGCCATTGGCAGAAGGTTCATTCGAATAATTTCATCTGTATAGCCGTTAAGCTTCCATAAATGATTCAATTCCTCTTGGCTTAATACCGATTGGGCTTCTTCCTGAACTTGAGGCAGCTGTTCAATTGTCAGCTGCTGCTCGTTCAGCCATTTTCTGTAGGGATGCTGACTTGCATAATATTCCTTTAGCTCCTCATTGCGGTAAAATTTTCCTTTTACAGTATCCACCAAAATCATGTTGGCAGGTCCCAAAACGCCTTTTTCAATCACTCTTGAAGGTTCTAGCTCTACAACCCCTGACTCTGATGCAGCAATAATATAATTATCTTTTGTAATGGAATACCTGGAAGGCCGCAGACCATTACGATCCAAAGCAGCTCCGACGATTTCCCCATCAGTAAAACATAGCGCTGCCGGTCCGTCCCACGGAGCCATAAAGCTTGAATTGTACTCATAAAATGCAGCAATATCATCTTTTAAATCGGCTTCCTCAGACCACGCTTCTGGAACCATCATCATCAGTGCCTGTGGAATATCCCGACCATTTCGATAAAGAAGCTCCATACAGTTCTCCAGCTTGGCTGAGTCTGAATTCTCTTCATTGTATACTTCAATATGATGGCTGTGCATCCAATTTTCGGCCCCTCTCAGGGTATTGATCTCGCCATTATGTGCTAAAAACCTGAAGGGCTGTGCCCGATCCCAGCTGGGAAATGTATTGGTTGAAAAACGTGAGTGAATCAGTGCGATACTGCTTTCCAGTGTTTTGTCCTGTAAGTCAGGATAAAACAAACGCACTTGATATGCATGAAGCATTCCTTTATAGACAATTGTTTTTGAGGATAAACTGCAAATTGACAGTTCGGTGGGTGAATAATTCTTTTCGATCTTTCGACGAAGCTGGAACAGCTGGTCTTCAAATTCTCTGCCGCTTTCCACGTCAACCGGTTTTTCAACAAAAAGCTGAACAAAACCCGGCATTACTTTTTGAGCACCTGGTCCGCAGTACTCAAAGGAAAAAGGAACTTCTCTTTCCCAAATAACACGATATCCGGCATTTTTCACTTCGGTCACTACCGAATGAAGCAACGCTTTCTTTTCTGTTTCTTCCTGAGGTAAAAAAAGCATAGCCACACCATAGTCATTTTTATCCGGCAGCATTATTTGTTCAGCGGCTGCCTTCTTCTGAAAAAAAGTATCCGGCATAGCCATCAGAATACCTGCCCCATCTCCAGTATCAGGTTCTGCACCAGTACCTCCGCGATGGTTCATTCTTTCCAGCATGGTCAGGGCATGATTAATCAGCTGATGAGAAGCAATGCCGTCAATTTGAGCAATAAAGCCCATTCCACAGGCATCTTTTTCAAAAGAAGAATCATACATCATTGGTTTTGCAGCTTTGGTTTCTTTTCCCATTCATAATCAGTCCCTTTAAATAGTTTGAAAATTCTCAATTTTTTTTAACAGTTTACATGTTTATGAAAAAGAATACAAGAAAAATTTGAAAACATCTGAAAAATAACGAATGTAATCTGATTAGACGGTGAATTTATGAAAAGAAAAGAATTTGAATAAAAGTTTTTCGTTTACTATCTTATTGAATGGTCAAATAGAAATTTTTCTGATAAACTATTTTTGATGGCTCCTGAGAAAGGATGAATAATATGACGCCAAATCGAGAAGATTATCTCAAACTCATTTTTGAACTGGGTGGAGATGAAAATAAAATTAATAATAAACACATTGTATCTGGTCTAAATGTTTCTGCGGCTTCTGTCAGTGAAATGATTTCCAAGCTTGTGAAGGAAGGACTGGTCCAGCATTCTCCTTATCAGGGGGTGCAGCTGACAGAACTGGGGTTAACAAAAGCAAGTACATTAATTCGCAAGCATCGACTATGGGAAGTATTTTTGGTGGAGCATTTAAATTATTCCTGGAATGAAGTCCACAATGATGCGGAGGTCCTTGAACATGTTACCTCGGAAACACTGGCAGATCGTCTGTCTCACTATCTGGGTAACCCCCAATTTTGCCCTCATGGGGGAGTCATTCCTGAAGCAAATCAGCCAGTTCATGAAGAGAAACATCAAACACTGGCGGATTATCCTGCAGGTACAAAAATCCGTATTGCCAGAGTATTGGATGAAAAAGAGCTGCTGGATTATCTAGTCTCAATCAATTTGAATATTCATGAAACGTTCATGATTGAAGAGATCGCAGCCTATGAAGGTCCGATCACTATTAAAAATGCTGACAAGACACTGGTCGTCAGTTATAAGGCAGCAAGCACAATTTTTGTTGATCCATTATAAAATATACTTTTTCAAGGCTGTTACACAGGAAATCAAAACCAATACTGACCAGCCGTTATTCTAAAAAAGTTCTTTAAAGATTTTAACAGCAATAGAAAAATTATCCCTGAGATTTATATTGATCTCAGGCAGACTGCAGGAGGAATAGAATGAACGAGAAAGTTGCACTTTTTACCATATTTGGAGGGACAGGAGATTTAGCTAAAAGAAAGCTCTATCCTTCTCTTTTCAGACTCTACCGAAAAGGAAATCTCGGTGAACATTTTGCCGTAATCGGAACTGCCCGCAGAGAGTGGTCGGACGAACATTATCGGGAAATCGTCCGGGAAACAATACAGGATCTAAATCCTTCGCAGGAAGAAGCCGATTCTTTTTCAGATCATTTTTATTATCAGTCTCATAATGTAAATGATACAGAGCATTACGATACGCTCAAAAACCTAGCAGATAAATTGGATGAAAAGTATCAGCTGCAGGGAAATCGAATTTTTTATTTGGCAATGGCTCCTCAATTCTTCGATACCATTGTCAAACATTTGAAGTCTCAAAAGATCTTAACAGAAAATGGGTTTGATCGCTTAATTATTGAAAAACCTTTCGGAACGGATTATAAGACAGCTCTTCAATTAAACAAATCCATTCGAGCGGTCTTTCCTGAAGAAGATATTTTCAGAATTGATCACTATTTAGGGAAAGAAATGATTCAAAATATTTCTGCTATCCGCTTTGCCAATAATATCTTTGAATCTCAATGGAATAATCGTTACATTGACAATATCCAGATTACCTTTGCTGAAAGTTTAGGTGTGGAAGATCGCGGTGGATATTACGAAAGCAGCGGTGCCTTGAAAGATATGGTTCAAAACCATATTCTGCAGGTTCTTTCTTTACTTGCCATGGAACCTCCAGTAACATTTTCTGAAGAAGAAATACGTGTGGAAAAAATTAAAGCACTAAAGGCTATTCGCCTTTATACAGAAGAAGAAGCCCTAAAGAATTTTGTACGTGGGCAATACAGCTCCGGTTCTCTGAATAATGAAGCATTTATCGGATATCGTGAGGAAGCAAATGTTGAAAAAGATTCTCAAACAGAGACATTTGCTGCAGGAAAGTTCTATATTGACAACTTCCGCTGGTCTGGCGTTCCATTCTACATTCGTACTGGAAAACGACTGACTGAAAAAGGAACAAGAATCAATATCGTCTTTAAACAGGTTCCTGTAAATGTATTTAAGGATGATGTGGAAGAGTGTATAGAAAAAACAAACCTGCCGCCTAATATCCTGACTATTTATATTCAGCCGACTGAAGGCTTCTCCATGACATTGAACGGTAAGGAAATCGGACAGGGTTTCACAACAGCACCTGTGAAACTGGATTATCGGAATACAGCCAAAACAACAGCAAACAGTCCTGAAGCTTATGAAAAGTTAATGCTGGATTGTTTAAATGGAGATGGAACAAACTTCTCTCACTGGGATGAAGTTGCTCAGTCTTGGCACATTATTGACATTATCCGTCATGCATGGGACAAAACAACTGTTGATTTCCCTAATTATACAGCTGGAACCATGGGACCTGAAGCAGCCTTTAAATTATTGGAAGAAGATGGTTTCCATTGGATCTGGCAGCCGGATATCTGGTATCGTGAACGTGGACAGCTGGAAGAATAATCAACGTTTATCACTAGCAATAAACGCATCTATCACTGCTATTAAGAAAAGCCTCTCGGGAAAAAATTCTCGAGAGGTTTTTAAAATAGTAAATTTATTAATCTTCAAATCCTTCTGCTACTGCTTCTGGATAATGCTCTTCAACGATTGCCGCACAGCGACCGCACAAATGGGGCATTTTTTCATCTGTCCCTATATCTGTTTTTACAGAACGGCAGCGTTCACAGGTTTCACCTGCTGCTGCTTCAACTAAAACAGCCATATCTGCAAAGCTATGTGCATTTTCTGGCACTTCAACACCTTCTCCGGCAATTTCAAAGTCGGACACAATCAGCAGCTGTGCAATATCCGCATCAACAGCTGTCAGCAGCTGACGAACTACTTCACTCGGATAAACAGTAACTTTTGCTTCCAGAGATTTTCCAATCATTTTGGCATTACGTGCTTCTTCCAGCGCTTTTAGGACGTTATCTCTAAACTCCATAAATGCAGCCCAGGTGTCCATCAGCTCATCCTGATTGGCAAATTGTTCATAGCCTGGAAATTCAGAAAGCTGAACATAGCTTTCTTCTTCTTTTAAGAAGCTCCAGATTTCTTCAGAAGTATGAGGAATAATTGGTGTTAATAATTTTGTTAAAGAAACAGCTGTTTGATAAAATACAGTCTGCATGCAACGACGCTGATAGTCATTTTCTGCTTCAATATAGACAACATCTTTGGCAAAATCCAGGTAGAAAGAGGAAAGATCCACTGTCAGGAAATTCACCACTGTACGATAGATTTGCATGAAATTGTATTTTTCATAGCCTTTTTTACGGATTTCTTTAATAACCTGATTCAAACGAACCATCATATATTTATCAACTGAACGCAGCTCTTCAAAAGATACTGAGTGTTCTGAAGGCTCAAAATCACTTGTATTGGCAAGCAGGAAGCGCATCGTGTTGCGAATCTTACGATAGACTTCAGATACCTGATTTAAAATATCCATGGACACACGGACATCCGACTCAGAATCAACACTACTCACCCACAGCCGCAGAATATCTGCCCCCATTTGTTTGATCACTTTATCTGGAAGAATCGTGTTCCCTAGGGATTTACTCATTTTGCGCCCTTCTCCATCCAAAGTGAACCCTTGTGAAAGAACAGCTTTATACGGGGCAACACCATTAATTGCCACACTTGTTGTAATACTTGAATTAAACCAGCCGCGGTATTGGTCTGATCCTTCAAGATACATATCTGCAGGGAAGCTCAGCTCAGGACGCTGACGCAGAACTGCTTCATGTGAAGAACCAGAGTCAAACCAAACATCCATGATATCTGTTTCTTTTGTGAACGTGCCATTTGGCGAACCTGCATGAGTATAGCCTTCCGGGAGAAGCGCCTTTGCTTCTCTTTCATACCAGATATTTGATCCATATTCCGCAAATAAATCAGCTACATGTTCAATTGTTTCCGGCGTGATAATCGCTTCACCATTTTCTGCATAGAAAATCGGCAGCGGAACACCCCAGGCACGCTGACGGGAGATAACCCAATCGCCGCGGTCACGAATCATATTGTAAAGACGCGTTTTACCCCAAGGTATAATCCAGTCTACTCTTTCAACTTCATCAAGAATATTCTGACGGAATTTATCAATGGATGCAAACCATTGAGATGTCGCCCGGTAAATTACTGGTTTCTTTGTCCGCCAGTCATGCGGATAGCTGTGAGTAAAGAAATCCAGTTTCAACAGTGCATCTTTCTCATCCAGTAATGCAGTAATCATCGGGTTCGCTTTATCATAGAAGACTCCTTCAAAGCCTGGTGCTTCTTCAGTAAAGATACCTCGACTATCCACTGGCGATAATACGTCCAAATTATATTTTTTTCCGACAATATAGTCATCTTCCCCATGGCCGGGAGCTGTATGAACCAGCCCGGTACCAGCTTCCAATGTCACATGATCACCAAGCATAACCAATGAAGTCCGATCATAAAACGGATGTTGAGCAGTCATATACTCCATAGCTTTTCCGGAGATCGTCTCAAGGATTTCAACATCCTCCCAGTCAATCGCTTCTTTTACCTGATCCAAAAGGTCTTTAGCCACTACATATTTTTTGCCGTAAGCTTTCACAACAACATACTGATAATCAGGATTTACAGAAATCCCCAAATTTGCCGGAAGCGTCCACGGAGTCGTTGTCCAGATTACTAAAGAAGTATCTGTATCCAAAATCCCTTTGCCATCCACAATTTTAAACGCTACAAAGATTGAAGGCGATTTAACATCTTTATATTCAATTTCTGCTTCTGCCAATGAAGATTCACTTGAGGGTGACCAGTAGATCGGCTTCAAACCTTTGTAAATATAGCCCTTTTCAGCCATTTTTCCAAATACACGGATTTCTGCCGCTTCATAAGAAGGGTCCAAAGTAATGTATGGATGCTCCCAGTCACCGCCAATTCCCAATCGTTTAAAGTCATTTTTCTGCGTATCTACCTGTGAACGTGCATACTCTTCACATTTTTTACGATATTCTGCAAGTGTCATATCTTTCCGCTTTACACCTTTATTTGTTAAAACCTGTTCAATTGGCAGACCATGTGTGTCCCAGCCGGGTACGTATGGCGAACGATATCCTGACATTGATTTAAAACGTACAATGATATCCTTGCTGATTTTGTTTAGAGCGTGACCCAAGTGAATATTTCCATTCGCATAAGGAGGTCCGTCATGCAGAATAAAGGTCGGTTTTCCTTCGTTTAGTTTTTGTCTTTTTTCATAAATCTCTTTTTCTTCCCAGTCTTTTTGCCATTCTACTTCTCTGTTTGGCAGGTTCCCACGCATTGGAAAAGCTGTTTTCCCAAGTTGTAAGGTATCTTTCATTTTCATTCTAACATCCTCGCTTTCAGTCTCTGCTGCGTATTCATTGTTTATTAAAAATTTTACTTCGCTCTGAGAAACATAAAAATTTATCAGATCATGCTTTACCTAATAAAATAAAGCAGAAAAGCACCTTCATCCCAAGGGACGAAAGTGCTCGTGATACCACCCAAATTTAGAATCATTGAAAACAAATGATTCCCTCTGATGATCGCTAACGAAATCACCCGCCAGATTCTACTACCCGTTCAAATCTGATTATGAATAGAGGATCTTTTTAACAGCAGGGTCTGTCAATCTCACACCATCATTGACTCGCTTAAAAGAATACTGTTAATCTTTCTGTTCTATTCGTCTTTTACTGAATCTTCTTCTGAAGAGTCATCATCTAAAAAATTCATTGATTCTGATAATTCATCATTCAGCTTCTTCGCATCTTCAAGAGAAACAATTGATTCCGGTGCTTTCTCAGGATCTGCCTCCAACTCATCAAGTTCTTTTGAAAGAACCTCCTGAATCACTGTATGCGAGTCGCTTACATAGCTTGAGAATGGTTTTAACAAATCGTTCCATTCTTCGCTTTTCACTTGTTCTAACTGAGTTTCCAGCATTAGAGTCAGGCGTTGGTGGAATACTCTTGTTTTCTTCTTGAGATCATCTGTTTCCACAGCCAGCTGTCTTGCACGGTTCGTTGCTTCTGTTAAAATCTCTGTTGCTTTATCTTCGGCAGCCGTAACCAATGCATTAGAACGTCTTTCTGCATTGGAAAGCATTTCATTTGCTGTATTTTCAGCAGATGTAACAATGACTTCTGATTCTTTTGTCGCACTGTTTTTCACTTTGTCAGCAGTGTCCTGTGCAACAATAATTGACTGATTCAAAGCATCCTTCAATTCATTAAAGTACTGCAGTTTTTCTTCAGCATGTTTTAAAGATTTTTCCAGTTCACGGACTTTCTGTATGGAATCTTCATAATCCTTTGTTACCTGATCCAGAAAATCATCGACTTCATCTTGATTATACCCTCTCATCTTTGTTGAGAAAGCTTTATTTTGAATATCCAGTGGGGTTAATGCCATAATTTTTCACCTCATCCATTTATTTTCGCAGTACTCCCAATAACAAACGATATTTATCTTTTTTTGTCTTACCTTCTAACTCCTGTATCTGTATTCGGCCAAAGCCTCTTACAGAAATAATATCCAACAACTCCAAAGGAAAATCGGGTCGAGTATTTTCAGCCCAGTTGATTTTGACCTTTCCAGATTCTATCAGCTGCTTGGATCGCTGTCTAGAGATGTTGTATACTGTTGAAATCAAATTATCCAATCGCAAGGAACTAACCGTCGTTCTTTCCGCTGTCCATTCATCTTTTGGCACAATGATTTTCGTATAGTTTCTTGGCTCCAGCCGCACAGCTACTTTTCCAATTTTCTCTACTTGAGCAGTAATAAAATTCATCGTTTCTTCAGAAATAAATACCTGCCATTTCTCCCCATCGGAAATGATATCTCCAAAATACTCACGCTTAATACCTGTACTTACCAAAGTACCTAATATTTTCCCATGAGACAGGGAAGCAAATTTTATTGGATAAACGATTTCAAACAATTCGATTTTAAAATCTTCAATGGTTGGCTCATAGTAATCTGGAAAAATCAAACATCTCTTTCTTTCAGCTTGTTCATATCCTCCATAAAAGCGAAAAGATAACTCACTGTCTTGACGAATAATAGTCTCTACAATATAAGCCTGTCTGGGATCTAAAAACTCAGTTAAATAAGGTGCATATTGATCTTCTACTCTTTCCAGCCAGTCTCCGACTGAATCAATAAAAGGATGCTCATCTTTACGGAAATGCTGATACACATTTTCATTCATAGATAAACCACCCTTCTTCGATTAATATCCTAATAGTAGTCTCACAATAAAATTTAAACCCCAGCTTACCAGATTTAATGCAAGAATGCCGACTACCACATTGAGACTGACCATGCCAAAATTCAGATTTAGTCGGTCAAACAAATTCAAATACGGTTCACATAGTCTTGCGACGATTCGACCCAATAATGAATTATAAGCTCCTGGAAGCCATGAAAGCAATGCATAAATGACTAGTATCCATGAATAAATTTGAACGGCTTTATTAATTAAATAGATAATCTGAATAAATAAGAGCATATTTACCTCCTAAGACTAAAAATCAAACATTTGTTTTTTAGCTAATGACTGCGCTGTTGCACTGTCTATTTCCATATTTGATGGTGTACACAAGAAGATTTCATCTCCAACGCGCTGTATATCGCCATCTAATGCATAGACTGCTCCGGTAAGAAAATCAACAATCCTTCTTGCCTGACTTTCTTCAACCAAATGAAAATTCACTAAAACAGCTTCATCCACGATAATATGTTTTGCAATATTCATTGCTTCTGAATAAACTCTAGGTTCAATGATTGATATTTTCACAGGTTTTCCCGAATGATTGAACTCCTGAGAATTGGCTGAATTACTGGAATTGCGCATGGAGACAACCTTTTTCTCATTATATGATCTTGTCTGATGCCTATTACCATTGTTTGGATTTGACGCTTCCTCAGTCGAGCGATAACGAGCGGATGGTTTACCGCTCAAAGGTTCAGAGCTGGATCTGTAATAATCCTGACGCTGAGCAGTCTGCTGCTGAGGAACCGCCTGTTGCTGCCGTGGCTGCTGTCTCGGCTGTCTTGGTTGTTCGTTCACAGCGCTTTTTTCCACATAGCTGTCGTAATTATCGTATTCATCTTCACTGGATAATCCAAAAAAGTTTGATAATGCATTCTTATTAAAAATTGACATAGATTCCCCTCCTTTACGCACCTCTAAATAATCCTCTGCCAACACGTACAAATGTCGCACCTTCTTCTACAGCGATAGGAAAATCATTGGACATTCCCATGCTCAGTTCAGTACAAGGTGCATGCTTCAACTGCAAATCCTTTATCATCACCTGAAGCTGTCTGAGTTCTGAAAAGATTTCATGAAGTTGACACTTATCAGCATTTAAAGGCGCCATGGTCATCAGACCGATAACGCAGATCTTATCCATGTTATCTAACTGACTGATAAAATCTTTTAATTCTTCTTTTCTTATTCCATGTTTGCTTTCTTCTTCTGAAACATTTACTTCGATAAAACATGGAATAATCTTATCTGCACGTTTTTGAATTTCCTCAGCTAAACTCAAACTGTCCAGAGCGTGAAAATAATCAATATCATTAATTACTAATTTTACCTTCCTACGCTGTAAATTACCAATCAAATGCCATTTTAAAGACGAAAAATTTTTCAAAGCTGCCATTTTTTCCAATAATTTATCTACGCGATTCTCAGCAAAATTATTCACGCCCAGTTCAGCGAGCTTTTCTGCCGTTTCACTGTCGACAGATTTTGTCACAGCAACCAAAGTTACTTCAGACGTTGAACGATGGGCATTTTCACAAGCCAGCTCGATATTTTCATTTATTTCTTTTAAATTATCTGCCAGCATACGACAATACTACCCCTTATCTTTTTCTGCGGAAAAATGGCGGTGTATTTAATTCATCATCATTTTGTCCGGATTCTTCACGATTGAATGTCTCGAACTCTTTCTTCTCGACATTTTCAGTTGATGCTTCCTCTACTTTAGGACGTACATTCTGTTCACGACGGATATCCCAGTCACCGAATGCACTTGTTTCTTCAGTTTGCTGAGGTTGAGAACCTCTTGCTTGTTCCATATCCAAAACAGGTGCTTGTTGAGCAGTCTGAATTTGGTTATTTCTCGGATGTCTTTGATGACGTTTTTCCTTTTTGGAAGGATCAATTCCTGTAGCAATAACTGTTACACGAATTTCGTCTCCAAGATCTTCATTAATCGATGTACCCAGAATGATATTCACATCACCTGTAGCAGCTGCTGTGATAATGTCAGAAGCATCCTGTGCTTCAAACAGAGTCATGTCCAGCCCGCCTGTAATGTTAAGCAATACCTGCTCAGCTCCGTCAATAGATGTTTCCAGCAAAGCAGAAGAAATTGCTTTCTTCGTTGCTTCAATCACGCGATCTTCACCGCTGGCAACACCGATTCCCATTAAAGCCGTTCCCTGATTTTCCATGACTGTCTTCACATCAGCAAAGTCCAAATTGACGTAACCAGGTGCAGTGATTAAATCAGAGATTCCCTGAACCCCTTGACGCAACACATTGTCTGCTTCACGGAATGCTTCAAGCATCGGCGTCTTCTTATCAACAACCTCTAATAAACGGTTGTTCGAAATAATCAATAGTGTATCTACATTTTCTTTCAGCAAAGCGATCCCTTCAGCTGCGAAACGTCCTCTTTTTGGTCCTTCAAAACTAAATGGGCGAGTTACCACGCCAACCGTAAGAGCGCCTAGCTCCTTAGCGATTTTTGCAACAACAGGAGCAGCACCAGTTCCAGTTCCGCCGCCCATTCCGGCAGTGATAAAGATCATATCCGCTCCTTGAAGCGCATCAGAAATCGTCTGTTCACTTTCTTCTGCTGCTTTTTGACCCACCTCCGGTTGGGAACCGGCTCCCAGGCCTCTTGTATATTTAGGTCCAAGCTGAATCACTGTTTCAGCCTGTGAGTTTCTCAATGCCTGAACATCTGTATTCGCAGCAATGAACTCCACGCCCTTGACATTTTCTTCAATCATACGGTTGACAGCATTGCCGCCGCCGCCGCCGACACCGATGACTTTAATGACAGCGCCATTATTGATGTTATTATCTAAAGAAAATTCCATATTTTCATATCCTCCTGTTTTAGTGATTAATCAAAGATATTCGAGAAGAAATCTTTGATTTTTCCAGTTACTTTTTCATTTGACTCTGACGATTCAGAATCTTCATAGTTGATTTCCACTGGTTCTTCCTTGTAGCTCTCATAATTAACTTCCTGCTGCTGAACACTTATTTGAGGCGCAGGCGTTGATTTTTTCCCTGGAATTGCACCCTTGGCAATATGATAAATATCAGCCAGCTGGGCAGAATATTCTACAATGCTGATTACATTTGTGAATACAGGATTACGCAATCCCATATGGTTTGGTACATAAAGCTTCACATTTACATCAAAAATGTCCTGTGCCAAATCAACAACACCTGGAAGACTCGCGCCGCCGCCAGTCAGTATGATTCCGCCTGGCAAATCAAGTGCATCAATGTCATCCAATACTTCTTTTGATTTTCTGAAAATTTGTTCTACTCTGGCTTCAATCACTTCAGATAAATAACGTTCATCAACTTTTACAGGTTCTGATTTACCGATAACATCTACAGGAAATTCTTCACTAACCGATGTTCTTTCGGGGAAAGCATCTCCATAGTTGATTTTTAGTGCTTCCGCATTATTAAAGGAAGTATTTAATACGATAGAAATGTCTTTAGTGACAAATTCTCCACCTTCCTGATTCACGTGATTAAATTTCAACTGTTTGTCATGCATAACTGCAGTCGTTGTCTGACCGCCGCCCATATCAATAACAATCGTTCCAAATTCTTTTTCACCGTCAGAAAGAATAGTTTCAGTCAGAGCCAATGGTAAAATAACCAGTTCATTCACTGCAAGTCCTGCTTTTTCAACGCATTTTCTTGTATTGTGAATGATCGTCTTAGGACCAGTGAATACAACACCGATCATTTCCAGACGAACACCGATCATTCCTCTAGGGTCCTTAATTCCTTCAAAGCCGTCGACTGTAAATTCCTGTGGCAGGATCGCAACAATTTGACGTTCTGGAGGAGTTGAACGAACCAAGGCAGCAGACGCAACATTTAGTACATCTTCATCATTGATTTCTTTAGAGTCGCTGCTGACAGCGATCATTCCCTGGCAGTTTTCTACTTCCAGCATATTCGCCGGCAACCCTACATTTACACTCTTGATTTGAATTCCTGCTTTTTCTTCAGCCTGTCTTACTGCACGCTGAATTGCGTTTACTGTTTTGTCAATATCAACAATGATCCCTCTGTTTAGTCCGTCAGACTTCGCATTGCCGACGCCAATTATATTCATTTGGCCTTCGATAAATTCGGCAACTACAACCTTTACTGATGTTGTACCAATATCCAGGCCTACATACATTCCTGTTTTTGCCATGAATGGTGTTCCTCCTCCTAGTTAATCCAATATGTAAGCGAACCTACAGCTCGTTTATCTATTTTTATCAATACTCACTTCTTTCAATTCTACCATAAAGATAGGTCTTTTAGAAAGAAGATTCTACTTTTTTCTCTTTTATTTTTTTACTATCCTTCTTCCACGATTTGAGAGCTGGTATCTGTACTTTCGTTTATTTCATTATTTTTCTTCTCAGTTTCAAATGAATAGGAGTAAATACCTACTTCCATATCAATCACACCTGGTTCCGACATCTGTGCAGCAACCTGTTCATAGTACCTCATCTTTTCAGCCAGCTGGGAGATGTTTACAAGTACCCGGTTGTTATCTCTCATATAAAGATTAACCAAATCTTTATTTGATTCGGAGGGTGCATATTTTATTTCTGAAATTTTCTCCTTCAGTTCGTCACTTAACTGCGTATAGGATACCATAAGATTCTTGATGATTTCTTCATCTTCAAAATTTTCAAATACCGGCATTCCACCAGGCTGGTTTTCCAGTTTGTCCGGTAAAATTTTCCCGTTTTCAAGAATTGGATAATACGAACCTTCAGAAGCTTCAATGGCTACAACTTCATACTCCTGGATCGAAACATTAAAGGTATTCAATCCATTAAATGAAATAACTGCTTTCCTCACTCGAGGAAAGGTTCTCACAATGTTTTTTTCATAAACAGAACGGTTCCAGTATTGATCCCATAATGGACTTTCTACTTTAAGTTTGGAATCCGCAATAATTGTTTCTGCATTTATATTTTCATTCCCTGAAACAGTGATCTTGGATAATTTGCTCAGCGGTGAAACAAAATAAACCAGTACAAGTATAATTAAAACAGCAATTGAGATAATCAGTGTCAAGCGTCGAATCAGGAGTTTATTTCGTACTTTTTTGACATTCGGCAGTCGATCAGCAAAAGATTCATACGTATCATGCTGGACTTCTATCTCCAGATTTATTTCTGCCTCTGACGATGCTTCTTCAGACTCCTCTTCAACCTCTTCTGTTGCCGGCTCCTCCTCCTCAGACTCTTTTTCTTCCTCATGCCAAATGGGAGCAGTGCCCTTGCTTTTCATATATTCAAGGTTTTCTCGTTGCCATGGAGTGAGCTTTACAATTTCGCTTTCAGCTGTATTAGGATTATTTTCTCTTTCCTCAAGGTCCTTCCTGCTAATCTTCTACACCCCCTGTCATTGAACAAGCTCTTTCACCAGCTGATAAAGTCGTCTGCTGGCATCTGGAATCCCTTCTTTGCGGGAACTTTCTGCCATTTTTCTGTGCACTTCATCATCTAATAAAATTTCATCAATTGCAGCAACCAGCTGCTGTCCTGTCAGTTCTCCATCCGGAATCAATTTAGCTGCTCCCGCTTTTACAAGACTTTCAGCATTTTTGGTTTGATGATCATTTGTAACAAACGGACTGGGGATCAAAATAGCCGGTAAACCAAGAGCAGTAATTTCAGCAATCGAAGTTGCCCCTGCTCGACCTACCACCAATTGCGTATTCCCCATGACATCTGCCATTTTATCAATATATGGCTGAATACTTACATTATTGAACTTTCTTTTAGAAAGATTTAACTTTTCCTGAAGCTCTTTAAAATAGCGCTCACCCGATGCATATAAGACTTGATACGGCTTGTCTTCAAAAAAAGGTATAGCTTCCATAAATGCCTGATTAATTTTCAAAGCTCCGCGACTTCCGCCAAAAATAACAACTGTCGGCTGTCCCGGTTCCAAATCATATTCTGATAAAATGGCTGATTGTTTTATATCCGCAACTTCCTGTCCACGCGGATTCCCTGTCAGCACAACTTTTTCATCTGGAAAATAAGCAGCCACATCCGGAAAACAAATTGCTACACGAGAAGCGAATCTACTAAGAAATTTGTTGGTTACTCCAGGAACGCTGTTTTGTTCATGAACAATTGTAGGAATCTTCAACTGTTTGGCAGCTACTACTACAGAACCAGAGACATAGCCCCCTGTCCCAATAACCAGATCAGGCTGAAAAGAACGAATAATTTTCTTCGCTTTACCAATACTGGATAAAAAAAGATAAACCGTCTTTAAGTTTTGAGGACTTAACGAACGGCGAAACCCTTGGATTTCAATTGTTTCAAAAGGAATGCCATATAATGGAACAATTTTGCTTTCCAGTCCGTTTTCTGTGCCGACATACATAAACTCAGCCTCGGAATCTATTTTTTTTACATAATTGATAAAAGCCAGTGCCGGATAGATATGTCCACCGGTTCCACCGCCTGTCACTAGTATCTTCATTCGATTTCTCACTTTTCTATTTGTTTTAGCTGCTGAAATGCCTGCATAAATTTGTCTCCTCGTATTTCAAAATTAGGATACTGATCCCAGCTTGCACAAGCCGGCGACAATAAAATAGTATCATCTTTTTCTGAAAAATCATAGGCTTCTTTTACTGCTGTTTCAACATTCTCAGTCAGTTTTATTTCTTTAATTCCAGCAGCAGCTGCTGCCTGATACAACTTGTCTTTTGTTTCGCCAAAAATGACAATTCCTTTTAGTCCTTTTAAAGACGGAATCAGTTCATCAAACTCATTCCCTCGATCCAAACCGCCCGCTAATAGAATCAGCTGGTTCTTTTTAAACCCGCTCAATGCTTTTTCTGTTGCCAAAATATTGGTGGCTTTAGAGTCGTTGAAAAATTTCCGACCATGAAGCTCCCCTACGTACTGTGTTCGATGAGGAACGCCATTGAAATTTTTCAAAGTTTCTCTGATTGCTTCATTTGAAACACCTTTTAATTTCACTGCAGCAATTGCAGCCAATGCGTTCTCAATGTTATGACTTCCGGGAACCCCAAGCTCTGAAGCTTCCATAATATATTCTTTTTTATAGTAAAGTTTTCCACTGTCGCAGAATGCCCCCGGAACTTTTTCAAGTGTTGAAAAAGGAATCACGGTTGCCTGTGTCATCTTACTCAGCTGACGCAGCTCTTCCTGATCCCAATTGAGGATCAGATAGTCTGATGCTGTCATATTTTTTTGAAGAGCCCATTTCGCCCGAACATATTCTTCACGAGATTCATGGTAGTCTAAATGTGCCTCATACAAATTTGTAATCACTGCTATTTCAGGTTTAAACGTATCAACGCCCATTAATTGAAAACTTGACAGCTCCATGACCAGTTCGTCCTCTGAGACAGCTTCCTGCGCTACCTGACTTGCAGGAAAACCAATATTGCCGGCAAGCCGCGCACTTCCTGCTGCACGGTCAGCATTCAACAATAGACCAATCATAGTCGTTGTCGTTGTTTTCCCATTTGTTCCTGTAATCCCTATTATTGGACAATCAGCTATTTGATAAGCCAGTTCAACCTCTGTCAGAATCGGCAGTCCTTTTTCAAGTGCACGCTGAACCAGTGTATTGGAATATGGAATCCCCGGGTTTTTAACAACCATATAGAAATCCTCATCTAACAATTCAATCGGATGACCTCCCGTAACAACACGAATACCCAAGCTTAATAAATCTTGGGCATCAGGGTTTTGATCAAATTGTTTAAAATCATTAACAGTGACCAATGCACCTAACTCCTGCAGCAACTTTGCTGCACTTACTCCACTTTTGGCCAAACCAAGTACCAGAATTTTTTTATTTTCATAGGTTGTAATTTTCTTCATTATTTTTTCCCCTTCATTAGAAAAGAATCCACAGTGTAACTGCGGAGCCAATTAAACTAACTGTCCAAAAAACGATATCCACTTTCCATTCAGACCATCCTGACATTTCAAAATGATGATGGATAGGAGACATCTTAAAGATTCGTTTTCCAAATACTTTAAATGAAAAAACCTGCAGCATAACACTCGCTGTTTCACAAACATAGATAAAGCCAACCAGCAATAAAGTCCATTCCTGTCTGAGAATAATTGAAATCGCCGCCAGTAATCCGCCCAGCGCCAGAGATCCGACATCCCCCATAAATATTTTTGCAGACTTCTTATTATATGGAAAGAAGCCAATTAATCCGCCAACAACACTCAGGCAGACAATCACAACATCAAATTGCTGTTGTTTCCAGGCAATAATTGCATATGTACCAAAAGAAATTGTTCCCAAACCGGAAACCAGTCCGTCAATCCCGTCCGTCAAATTAACTGCATTTGAAAAACCAACTAGCCAGAAAATGATGAATACTCCATAAAAAATTCCCAGAGGAAGCTCTGTCAAACCAAACAAGCTCAGAGTCCCCGACGGTCCTTCCGTTCGATAGACCAGATAAAAAACAATACCTCCAAGAATCTGACCAATCAGTTTCTGTTTAGAATTCAATCCCATGTTTCTTTTTTTGAATATTTTGATAAAATCATCCAAAAAACCAAGTAGTCCGTATAAAACCAAAATGAAGAGCATGATGAACACAGACGGCGTCAATTGTCTAAGCCAGAATGCGATCGCCAGCGCAGTAATAAAAGCTGCACTTAAAAAAACCGCTCCTCCCATAGTCGGGGTACCAGACTTAACATTATGCCAGGTTGGTCCTTCTTCCCTTGTCACCTGTCCCTGTTTTTTCATTTGAAAATAGCCGATGAATATTGGCATAACCGAAACAGTCAGCGCAAAACTTAACGCTATGGGAATAAAAATCTGTGTCCACTCCATATTATCTCTCCTAATTCACTTCAACATTATTCATTTCCTTCAACAACCTCAGATGACTCGGATGTTTCCGTTACTACAGCTGTTGCCGTATCAGCGGCTCCATCTGTATCTTTAAGCTCCATTGCTAATTTCATTAATGGATTTGCAATTTCAGACATCATCGTTTTATCATAGTATGCAGGTCGTTTAACCGTTACATATAAGATGTATTCTGGATTTTCTGCCGGTACCATTTCAACAACTGAGTAAAGATAGTCAGTCTCTCCGTCTAAATAGAGCCCATTTTCAGTAATCTGAGCTGTTCCTGTTTTCGCAGCAACCCGATAATTTGGTACTGTATATACCCCATAAGCAATACCATAATCCGGATCTTCAACTGTATCGATCATGTATGTTCGAACATCACTAACAGCCTGAGCACTGACAGGAGTCCCAACTGCTTCTTTTTTGGTTACTGTTTCTTCCCCGGTTTGAGGATCTTTGATTTTGCTGATGTACTGAGGCTTCAGCATCGTCCCATCATTGGCAAATGCACTAAAGGCCTGCATCATCTGAAAGTTTGTTACTGAAACCGCCTGGCCAAATGAAGACATCGCAATATCTACAATATTATCTGTTGGAAGACTTCCTGCAGATTCACTTGGCAAGCCTGAATTCGTTGACTTCCCGAAATTAAAACTTTCAAGATAGCTCTTCCATTTGTCATTCCCCATACGTCTTTCCAGTTCAAGCATCCCTACATTACTGGACCAGGAAATGGCCTGACGAAATGTCAGTACTCCTTTTTCTCCTTTATCCCAGTCATTTACTTTTACATCGCGCTCTTCATCAAGCACCACACCGCCATAAGGATAGGCGAATTGCTCATTTGGATTAAATACACCTTCCTGAATAGCTGCTGCAGCGGTTATTATTTTCATAGTCGAGCCCGGCTCAAAAGAATCCTCAATTAAAGCATTACGCCAGACAAAATTTTCATCTACTCCTTCTTTTGTTTCAGGTTCAAATGAAGGCCGTTGTGCCATAGCAAGAATATTTCCTGTTTTAGCTTCCATCAGCATAGTTGTAACACTCTCAGGCTCATATTTTTCCACGAACGGGTCTAACAAAGCTTCCAAGCGTGTCTGAAGACGAATGTCAAGAGTTGTATAAATGTCTTTACCGTCATAAGATTCTGAATCTTCAACAATTGTTCCCGGCAACGGATTGCCATAGACATCTCTTTGATATTCAATTTTTCCGTCTTTCCCGCTCAGAATGTTGTCATAAGCTGCTTCCAATCCCATTTTTCCAACTAGTCCTGTTGATTCATCATCCGGATCTGCCAGGTCTGTATAACCAATAAAATGAGAGGAAAATACACCATTTGGATAAATCCTGTCAGGATGATCATTAAAATAAATTCCTTCAATCCCAAGAGTTTCAAGTTCATTCTCAATATTTTGCCGTTGTTCCAAAGTTAGGTTCTTTCCATTGTTACCAAATTCCACCTGAAATTGAACTGTACCGTCTTCTTTTGTACCGCCATTTAAGTATTTCAATGCGTCTTCTTTTGATAAATTCGTATATTTATCCAATGTCTCAGCAATAGCCTCATAATCCTTTTTCTGAGCGTACAGCTTTTTGTTTTCCTGTCCTAAAAATGTTTCCGACAGCACTGCATAAAGTGAATAAGAAGTTGCATCTTCCGCAATAATCTGACCGTTTCTATCTAGTATTGCCCCTCTTTTAGCTTTTATCACCGTACTGCCTGTGTATAAGTCCTGTGTTTTTTCCTTTAAAGAAACACCTGCAACTTCGCCGGAACTGATGATATAGGATAATCTAAAGGCAAACAAAAAGAACAATCCAATACTTGCAGCAAATAGAATTATGCCCACCTTTTTTCGATTGTTCGTTGGATTTAAGTTTTTTTTCCTGATAAATCGTTTTATTCTGCTATCTTTACTCATACTTAATTCACTTTCCTTAAGTTTCCATCAATTTCTGAAAGGCCTTGTTCTTCAGCAGTTTGCTTAATACGGTCTGCTTTTGAAAGTTCATTTTTTTCCTGTTCCAATTGCAAAGCAGTATTTTCTTTGAGCTTTATTTCTGCCTGTGCATTGGTGATGTCATTTGTTGTCTGAACAATGGCTGTTCTGACTTGGATTGTCAACACCGCAACACTGATTGCTGCAGCCAATATAACAATACTAAGAAATTTTTCAAAAAGTGAAACATTTCTTAGGCGTTTCTTAGGAGAATATGGCAGATTTTCCGGCGATTGAATTTTTATTTCAGGACTTTCTGTTTCAATCACTGCTTCGTCCATGATTCCTATATAATTTGTTTCTTCATATTTCTTCAATTCTGCCATCCTCTGCTCTCCTTCCCCTAATTTACTTTTATTCTCTCAGCTATTCTCAGCTTCGCGCTTCGCGAGCGATTATTTTCTTCTAATTCCTGCGCTCCCGGTAATACAGGTTTTCTTGTAATCACCTTTAATTCCGGTTGAAATTCTTCAGGTACAACCGGCAGCCCGGGCGGCAGATCTTTTATTGAGCTGTATTCTTTAAACATATTTTTTACAATTCGATCTTCCAATGAATGGAAGGTAATGACACTGATTCTCCCCGATAAACTAATCAAAGAAATTGCCTGCTCCAGTGATTCTTCAATCACACGAAGCTCATCATTGACGGCTATTCGGATCGCCTGAAAAATTCTTTTCGCAGGGTGTCCTCCAGTGCGGCGTGCAGCAGCAGGGATAGCTGTCTTAATAATGTCAACTAACTCGCCAGTTGTTTCGATTGGCTGTTTACTTCTCACCCGCTCGATTTCTCTAGCAATCTGTTTTGAAAATTTTTCTTCTCCATAACGAAAAAATATTTTAATTAATTCCTGATAGGAGTATGTATTTACAATATCATAAGCAGTTAATTCTGCACTCTGATCCATTCTCATATCCAACGGTGCATCCTTATGATAACTAAATCCTCGACCTGCTTCATCCAGTTGAGGGGAAGAGACTCCAAGATCATAAATGGCTCCATCAATATGCTGGACATTGAGCTCATTCAAACGTTCCTTCAAATAGCGGAAGTTTGATTTAACAAATGTGACCATTCCTTTATCCACGTATTTCTTCAGTCGCTCTGCTGCAAAGTCCAGTGCTTTTTGATCCTGATCGAAAGCATATAAATGACCGGTTTCATCTAATTGGGACAAGAGATACTCACTGTGTCCTGCACCACCCAAGGTACAGTCTACATAGATACCATTTTTTTTAACTGCCAATCCGTCTACTGTCTCTTTTAGTAAAACAGTATAATGCTGAAACTCCACCATGCATGCTCCTCATCCTTAAAAACCAAAATCAGTCATTGTTTCAGCGATTTCATCAAAATTCTCTTCAGCTTCTGCTGAAAATTCTGCCCATCTGGCTTCATCCCAAATTTCAATCCGGTTTGAAACACCGATAATCACACAGCCCTTTTCCAGATTGCCGTGAGCTCTTAATGTTGCAGGAATATTGATTCTTCCCTGTTTATCCACTTCACATTCAGCAGCAGCCGAATAAAAATAGCGGACGAATGTACGGGTATCTTTCTTTGCAAGGGGCATTGTTTTCAACTTTTCTTCCAATATTGTCCATTCCGATAATGGATAACCAAATAAGCAGCCGTCCATTCCTCGAGTAACAATGAATTTGTCTCCAAGTTCATCACGAAGTTTGGCTGGCACAATTAATCTGCCCTTGGCATCAATATTATGTTGAAATTCGCCCATCAACATAGTCGGATTCCCCGCTTTTCCACTTGATAGAAACAGTCTACCATATTCCACCACTTTCTACCACTTAAAACCAAAAAACTTATACCAAATCACTGTTATTTAAAGACTTTGTAACATTTCATCATTTAACCATATTTTGCAGAAAACGGAATCAACGCTTCTGTTCCGCGATTTCCGGGCGATTTTTTCTTTTCAAAACAAATAATGACTAATGTTGGACAACACTAATAAAACATATACCACTAGAACCAATAAAAAATTAAGACGCCAGAACATCTTAAAATAGCGTCCATAAATCAATTCTCCATAATAGTATGCCTGAAAAAGAGCCACACATATCCCTAATAATAAAATAGAAATAAACATATAGGGAATGATCGATTGATTATATGTATCCTTTGATAAAACATGCATTCCAATCAACAGAAACGGCGTCGCAATATCAGGAGCTTTCACCTTGTAGCGTTCTGCAAGAGAAAGCCTTGTAATAAGAATACTTGATGCGAATAAAGCTGCCACCGGAAAAACATACCAAAGAAGCATAATAATTGAAAAAGAGACCATCCAGAACAATTCCTTTCATAACACTTAGGACCTGTTTGAAAACTCTAGCAGCGAATATTTTCAAAGAAATAGATATGAGCTAACTCCATTTAAAGAAAGAATGTGGCAACATTCTTTTTATTGTCGGACACATACTATACCACTAAATATTCCTACAGACGCGGGACTGACAATTCTACTAAACTGCACCAAAGAAAAGACTTGCATCCATGAGTCTCATATTGTTCGATTCTCAATACAAACACGTCTATTCGAAAAAGCATTGACAACTACTCTGTATTAATGAATTGATTTTATGACCATAAAATCAATCTCATTCTCGTACACATACCATCCTGCTTCCCCTGTTACAAGTTAGTAGGACGGTATGCGTACGAGAATATATCCTATTTTTCCAACCATTATTTACAGAAAAATGAACACGTTAAAATGAGTCGGCTTTTTTGTTTGGTAAATTTAGACCTCAACTAAAATTCCTGAAAAATTCGAATTCCTCCACAGTTTTCAAACAGCTCCTAGTTTAACTATACTGCATTTACTTTACACTCATGTTTCATTTCCTTTAAAAGTTGATGCCTAAATAATACCATTTTACAAGTCATTCAGTTACTATTCAAGGGCTCAATCGCTTATAATGAAATTATCTATTGATTTTTTTGAAAGAGGTGGCAGAATTGATTACATATTTAAAAAAGGACACAGCCGGTTTCAGCGGCACAGCTCAAGACAGCCCTGAAGTTCAGTGGATTATAGCGGAGGCTCCTACCAAAGAAGAAGCAGATCATTTGATCTCAACCTACGAACTACCGAAAGACTATATTACCAGTGTCCTTGATGAAAGAGAAATGGCACGTTCTGAAGGAAACTGGCAAAATGCCAGTGAACACCCAGCATTAATATTGGTTCAATATCCAATAGCCTCATTGAGTCCAAGCGGATATATGCAGTTGGATACTTTTCCTTGCGCAGTCATACAGGCAAAAAACGAAAAGCTTATCACAGTTACCAACAGAACAACTGACTTTATCAATGAGGTTCGGACAGAAAATCTTTCTCAGTCCCAACTATCAACAAAAAATGCCATTTTATTTCAGCTGCTCTGGCGTATTTCCAAACATTATAATAGCTTTCTTGCAAAGATTATTACTGAGATTGGTGATCTTGAGGGCGAATTGAAAATTGCAACAGAAAACAGTCAGCTTTACCAAATGATGGATATCCAGAAAAGCCTTGTCTATTTTGAATCTGCTATTTCTGAGAATATCAGTGTGATCAGACAACTCTATGATACTCGAAAAGAAGCACAAAAATTTGATCATCTGCCTCATCTTCACGACATACTTGTAGAAATGAAGCAGGCTCTGACGACAACCAAGATTCAATTAAAACTGGTAAACCAGATCAGCAGTACATTCTCATCTATAGTGTCCAATAATCTAAATATAGTTATGAAGATTCTAACTTCTCTGACGATTGTTTTGACCATTCCGACAATTATCGGAGGGATTTACGGAATGAATGTTAAACTGCCGTTTGCAAGCAGAGAAGACGCCTTTTTATGGATTTTTATCATTACTTCCATAGTATGTATTGGTGTGATTCGATTCCTAAAAAAGAGAAATCTCCTGTAAATTGCTGTTGATGATTTTCATAAAAGGTTGTAAACTGTAAGAGGCAAAGGATGTGAGAATGATGAATAAAAAGAAAACCAGTACCTTTTCGAAAATTACAAAATTCGTTGTTTGGCTGATGTTGATTGCAATTTTAGGTTCAACTATCATCACTGCGATTTTATATCTGAGATAAATCGGGCATACAAGCAGAGGTTGTGACAAAGCTTCTTACGAAGGCTCGAATTATACAAAGACTGGAACACAGTTTATTCGGCTTTAGGGACTGTGACATTAGTCCATAATAAAATCCCAATGAAAGAACCGGAAAGGGTTCATTTCATTGGGATTTTTGAGTACAATAAAAGGGACTGTACAAAAGTAGTCCCTTTTTTTATTGAAAAGCGCTTCTTCTTATATCATACTATTCAGATCAGGACTGAGCCTGTCTTTAAAGACAAGTATTAAACTTATTACGCTGTTTAGTTAGATTGCTTTCTCCTTATCAGCCAGTTGAAGCAGTTCTTTGGCATGCTCCATTGTCAGCGGAGTAATCTCGCTTCCAGAAAGCATTCTTGCAACCTCTGACGTACGTTCCTCTCCGGTAAGTCTGCGAACTTTCGTTTCTGTCCGATTATTACTGATTTCTTTGGAAATAAAATACTGATAATCAGCCATCGCTGCAACCTGCGGCAGATGAGTAATGCATAAAACCTGAGATTTTTTGGAAATTTGGTAGATTTTATCAGCAATTGCCTGAGCCACTCGCCCGCTGACTCCAGTATCCACCTCATCAAATACAATACTTGTAATACCCTGGGTCTTTGAAAAAATAGTTTTCAGTGCCAGCATGACCCGAGAAAGCTCTCCTCCTGAAGCTACTTTTACTAACGGCTTTAAAGGTTCTCCCGGATTCGTGGTGATGTAAAATTCCACTTGATCCAATCCATCTTCTGTCAGCACCTCTTCCGAGTTGTTCTGGAAATTCACTTGAAATTCCGTTCGTTCCATATAGAGCTCTTTCAGCTCTTTTAAAATACTTTTTTCCAGACCAGCTGCTGCTTCCTTACGTATTTGACTGAGTTTGCGTCCAAGCTTCAGCACCTGTTCTTTTTTCTCAGCAAGTATCTGCTCCAACTCATCTGCTTTTCCATCAAGCAGCCCATTTTCAGCCAGCTCTTCGCTGATTTCCTGATAATAATCTAATATGGAAGCGATGGATTCCCCATATTTTCTTTTCAACTGTCTGATCAATTCCAACCGATTTTCAACTTCATCCAGACGACCTTCATCAAGCTCAAGCTGACCTAAATGACGAGACAAATCTGCACTTGCTTCCTGAAGCTGATAGTATCCATTTTGAACCGTTTCTGATATAGCCTGATATTCAGTATCCAGCGTTTCAATGGTAGTCAGTTCATTCATCGCATAGGCTATTTTATCCAAACTGCTGTTTTCTTCCCCGTTGATTGCCTCATAGCTGCCAGCCAGTACATCTACAATTTTTTGAAAATTTGCCAGTTTATTTCGTTCTTCTGTCAGCTGTTCTTCTTCACCAGCTGTCAGTTTAGCCTCTTCAATCTCATTACGTTGAAACTGGAGCATGTCCAAACGCTGAGCGAATGCTTTTTCATTTTTTTGAAGACTCCTAACCTTTTGCTCCAGCTGACAGTATTCCTGATAGCCTTCAGTATACTCCTGTTTAATCACACGAAGATCACTGCCGCCAAAATCATCAAGCATACCTAAATGCTTCTCGTTGTGCATTAATTCCTGATGCTCATTTTGTCCATGGATATCAACAAGAAATTCACCAACTCTTCTAAGCGTGGCAATGGTAACAATTCGTCCATTCACACGGCAAATATTTTTACCTGAGGAAAAAATATCTCTTTGCAGAATCAGCATTTCTTCTTCCTGCTCAATCCCTTGTTCATCCAGTAATGCAATTAACTCCGGATTAGCAGGCAGAGTAAACAACCCCTCCAACGTACATTTAGATGCACCTTGACGAATAAAATCACTGGAGCCTCTTCCTCCAGTTAACAAGCCCACTGCATCAATAATAATCGATTTCCCTGCCCCGGTTTCTCCGGTAAGAACAGTCATTCCCTTCCGAAATTCCAATTCCAGTGAGGAGATAATTGCAAAGTTTTTTACTGAAAGCTCCTGCAGCATAATTTTTCACCCCGTTACATTATAAATAATTGAAGAATTCTTCTCTTAAAAATCCAGCATCCTGTTCTGTCCGTGTGATCATCAGAACGCTGTCATCATCACAGATCGTTGCAAACAGCTGTTCTTTGTACTGCTTTTCAATCAAATCTGCCGATGCTTTGGCATTCCCCGGAATTGTGTGCAGTACCACATATTTTTCCATTTGATCAACAGAAACAAATGCTTCTTTCATCAATTTTTCCAGTTTTTTCTTTGTGTCTTCCTGCGTCTCCAAAGGGATACTGTACCGATAGCCGCCCTCTATTGATGGTATTTTGATTAGTTTCATTTCTTTAATATCTCTTGAAATAGTTGCCTGCGTCACTTCCACACCTGCAGATTGTAATAAGGAAACAAAGTCTTCCTGTTTTTGTATGTTATTGTCTGTCAGCAGACGAGTGATTAACCGATGACGATCTTTCTTCCTCATAATACTTTACTCCTTTTCAGGTTCATTTCCATTTTATCATAGCGCATTTTTCATTGTTTTTAAAGAATTAAAAAAGTACTGTTGATTTTATGCAAGTTGACAAGCCGATTTTATCATAGTGTACAGCACTTTCAAAAACCGTTTAAAATAAAAAAACTGAGCATTAACGTCTCAATTTTTCTATATCAAGCCTTTTTTAATTTTTGATGAGCTTGCTGAACAGTGCCTTCAATATCAACCTCAGGTGCAATACTTCCTTCATTTTCAACTGAAATCAAATGAACCAAAAATTCAATATTTCCTTCTCCTCCAGTAATAGGTGAATAATCCAGTTCGGCAACTTTGTAGCCTGATCTTGCTGAAAAACTAAGAATATCCTCTAAGACAGCCGTGTGTGTATGTGGATCTCTTACAATTCCCTTTTTACCAACTTGTTCTTTTCCAGCTTCAAACTGAGGCTTTATAAGTGCAACAACATCGCCGCCCGATTTTAATATTTTATGGAGCGGAGGTAAAATAAGACGCAAAGAAATGAATGAAACATCAATCGTGGCAACCTCTGGCTGTCCTTTTGAAAAGTCTTCCGGTTCGCTGTACCTGAAGTTTGTTCGTTCCATAACTACAACTCGTTCATCCTGTCTGATTTTCCAGGCAAGCTGATTGTACCCTACATCCAGCGCATAACTCATTTTCGCACCATTCTGCAGTGCCGCATCCGTAAAGCCTCCGGTTGACGCGCCAATATCGAGCATAATTTTATCTTGAACTGCTATGTCAAATACCTTCAACGCTTTTTCCAGCTTCAAACCGCCTCGAGAGACGTAAGGCAATGTCTGACCTTTCACCTGCAAAATACTGTCTACAGGAATTTTTTCTCCTGGTTTATCCAATCGCTCATTTTTATCATTATAGACCAGTCCAGCCATAACACCGCGTTTTGCTTTTTCTCTTGTCTCAAATAATTCCTGATTAAATGCCAGGACATCCACTCGTTCTTTCTTCATGCTCTTCTTCTCCTTACTGAAGCGCCAGCTGTTTCAGTATATTTTCCAGAAGCACCGGCTGAAATTCATTGTTACAGGCTTGAATTTCAGCTAATTTTTCGCTTGCAAGCTTCATCTGCTGTTCAAATTCCTTTGCTGCTCCTTTTATTCCAAGCAATCCGGGATACGTACTTTTATTTAAAGTTTCATCTCTGCCCACTTGCTTGCCAAGCTCTTCTTCCGAGCTTGTTACGTCCAGTAAATCATCTCTGATCTGAAAAGCCAGTCCTAAATAGCGGGCAAAACTGCTCAGAAGTTCAATAATAACCTCAGTCTGATCTGCCAAAATTCCGCCTGCTATCAGAGCAAATTCAATGAGCGCACCTGTTTTAGCTTCATGTACTTCCACCAGTTCTTCCAAAGACAGAGAACGTGTTTCTCCCTGCAAGTCGCCAGCTTGTCCGGCAACCATTCCCTGTGTTCCCGCCGCTCTTGTCAGTTGCTGAATTAAGAGTACTTTCTTCGACATGTCCAGCTGGCTGACAGCAATCAGCTGAATAGCTGCTGTCAGCAGACCATCACCTGCCAAAATCGCATGCGCTTCTCCATAAACTTTATGATTGGTCGGTTTTCCTCTGCGAAGATCATCATCATCCATTGCCGGCAAATCATCATGAATCAAAGAATACGTATGGATCATTTCCAGAGCTGCAGCAACCTGACAGACCTCTTTTTCAAGCTCTTTGCCAAAGGAAAGAACCGCAGCGATTACCAGAAGCGGACGGAGCCTTTTCCCCCCAGCCTGTATAGAATACAACATACTCTCTTTTAAATAGTCATTGGCAGTGTGCTTTTCCAAAAAGCCTATCATCTCTTTTTCGACCAGCGGAACATAGACTGCTCGGAATTTCTGAAAGGCTTCTGTCATTCTGCTTCACTCTCTTCAAAGGCAACTTCCTCATTTGTGTCAGTCATCATTTTTGTCAGTGTTTTTTCTGCTTTTTCCAAGGTATCCTGACAATGTTTGCTTAGCAGCACTCCTTTTTGAAAGGCATCCAACGCTTCCTCCAAGGGAACATCTCCTCTTTCCAGACGCTGCACAATTTCTTCCAGTTCATTTAATGATTCTTCAAATGTTTTCTCTGTTTTTTTTGGCATCTTGCTGCTCCTTTTCCTTCTTCATCAACGATGATACTTTTCAGATTCTTCAGACTCCTGCATGAATGCTGTCACTCATTTATTTCTCTTTTTTGTTCAACTCAACCGAATCAATGACAGCCGTCACTTCTCCATCAACATAGTGAATGGTCAATTTATCGTTCACACTGAGCTCTTCTGCTGATTTAACAACTATCTCATTCTTCGTTGTATAACTGTAGCCGCGCCCCATAATTTTTAAAGGACTCAGCAAATCCAGCTGCTGAATAGCTGAAATCAGCCGTTTTTGCTGATTGCTCATATAATTATCCTTACGATCAGTTAAACGCTGACTCATGAAATTTACCTGCTGACGCGCTTCCCTGATTCTTCCTGTAGGATTTTGCTGTACCAGACGACTGATAATCTGCTGTGAGACCTGATATCTTTCATGATAAATGGCCTGCATCCCCTGATTCAGCCGCTGCATCATTTTATCCAGTTTAACGGCCTGACCTTCATATAAACGATCCGGTTGAAGAAAAACATACGAATTTTTTAAACGAGTATAGCGCTCGTTCTTTTGCTGCAGCAAATAGAGAAAGCTTTGCTCCAATCTGCTTTGCTTATCACGAATACGCATCAATTCCTCTGAAAGTACCGGAACCGCAAGCTCCGCTGCCGCAGTCGGTGTAGCCGCACGCACATCAGCAACCAGATCAGCAACGGTAACATCTGTTTCGTGACCCACAGAAGAAATAACTGGAATCGCCGTATCAAAAATTGCTCTAGCGACCACTTCTTCATTAAATGACCAGAGATCCTCGATGGAACCTCCTCCACGACCAATAATCATGGTATCAAAGGTACCTTCTTCTTCCACTCGATGAATATTCTTGACAATATCAGCCGCTGCCTGATCCCCTTGAACCAAGGTGGGAAACAGAACCAGCTGAGCAATTGGATATCGTCTTTTTACCGTGGTAATAATATCTCTGATTACAGCTCCGCTCGGACTTGTTATAATGGCAATCCGTTTGGGATATTTGGGCAGCGGCTTTTTCACGCCATCAAACAGACCCTCTTTTGATAGCTTTTCCTTTAGTTCAGCCAAAGCCTGATAAAGCGCACCAACCCCGTCAGGTTCCATATGTTCTACATAAATTTGATAGGACCCGCCATTTTCATATAATGAAATTCTGCCGACAACGAGCACTTTCATACCTTCCTTCGGCTGAAATTTCAATTTTTGAAAGGCAGATTTAAACATAATTGCAGATATTTTAGCACGGTCATCTTTCAAGCTGAAATACTGATGAGCGTTTGCCCTCAATCGAAAATTGGAGATTTCTCCAGTCAGATAGACACGCCCCAGATAAGGATCTGCATCAAATTTACGCTTCAAATATTTAGTTAATGCAGTCACTGTTAAATATTGCTGCGTCATTACGTTCCTCTTCTCTTTTTTGATACTGCCTGTATTATTTTACCAGTCTGCCCTATCTGCAAACCAAATGAGCAGGTACTGGATTGATACGAGGCCAGTCATTCAATTATCCTGTTCCTCTGTCGAATGAAGCAATACAGTTTTTATTATTCTATATAGAATGATTGACTGTTAAATTATTTTTACTTTGAATATAAGGATTTCCATACACTAAGAAAGATATTCTTACTTAATTTATTCGCTTTGCTGCTTCGATGGTCTGATACATCAGCATGGTAATGGTCATTGGTCCGACTCCTTTAGGTACCGGTGTAATGAAGCCTGCTGTTTCAGAAACCTCATCAAATTTCACATCGCCAATAAGTTTGCCGTTTTCATCTCTGTTCATGCCAACATCAATGACCACCGCACCAGGCTTCACGAACTCTTTTGTTACAAAATGCCCTCTCCCAATGGCTACTACTAGTATATCTGCTTCACGGGTAAGCTCCGCCAGATTTTTTGTCTTGGAATGTGCAATAGTGACAGTAGCACTTTTCATCAACAGCAACTGTGCCATTGGTTTACCGACAATATTACTGCGACCAATGACCACAGCTCGTTTCCCTTCAAGATCAATATCATAGGCTTCAAACATTTTCATAATGCCATAAGGTGTACAAGGAATCATTGTTGGTTTTCCAATAAACAGATGACCAAGATTCACCGGATGAAAACCGTCTACATCCTTTGCCGGATCAATCGCCAGCAATACTTTGTCTTCATCAATATGCTTTGGGAGAGGCAGCTGAACCAGTATCCCGTGAAAATTTTTATCCTGATTATATTGCTCAATTTTGCCAAGCAGTTCCTCTTCTGTGATCGTCTCCGGCAATTGCTCCACCTTTGAATGAATGCCGATACGGGCTGCTGCCAGATCCTTGTTTTTCACATAAGTCTGACTGGCGTGATTTTCGCCAACCAGCAAAACAACAATACCCGGAGTAATCCCGCTTTCTTGCAGCTTACTTACTTCATTTTTCATTTCTTCCTGCATTTTATCTGCCAGTTCCCGGCCGTTGATTAATTGCCCCATGTTCATACTCCTCCTGTTTTTTAACAACCGATCAGCACTTGACTGTACCGGTAATGAATAATATATTGTTCTTTTTCCCCTATTTCTATAAGTAAACAATGAAATAAGATCGGTCATCTGATTTTTTCGATTCTTAAACAACCTGTTTTTCTGCCTTCATCAGCCGGCTATTCTAAAAAAAGATACGATCTACTTTCTTCCCAAATTTTTCAATGCTTTTATTCTAGCATAATTTCAGGTTGCTTGACACTATAAGTAACAGTCTTTCGTTAGAAAAAGACATGACTAATGTTCAGCAGAATCGGTTCAAGAAATTGAAAAACTTCCCTCTCAATAGCAGCAAGCGTAACCAAGTACTGACTGAGCATAAGGGAAGTCATTCATTTTTTTATCAAGTTATTCCTGCAGACCCTTCATAACATTAGACAGCACGCCGTTAATAAATTTTCTTGAACTGTCATCACTGTATTTTTTAGCCAACTCAAGTGCTTCATTCAGCGCAACAGTATTCGGAACGTCTGCTGCGTACTTCATTTCAAAGATGGCAATTCGCAGGATAATCAGATCCAGTTTTGCAATGCGCTGAATCGTCCAGTTTTTACCTAAATGACCTTGAATCAGCTGATCCAGCTCCTCTTTCTTTTCACAGACGCCGCCAACCAGTACATCAAGATAGACAGGGACAAATTCTTCTCCATCTTCGCTGATCATTTCGCCATGATCCAGTTCAAGAGCATTTGTAATTGCATCCTGCTTTGTCAGGTCGCTGTTAAAGTCTAAAGGAAAAAGAGCCTGAAGGGCTTTTTCTCTAATCTCATGTCGAGTAAATGCTTCTTTACTCATTCTCTTCCCCATCCTCCGGGAAAAGTTCTGAAAAATCAGGTTCAGGCAGCTTTTCCGGAATAACCGCCACAACATGAATATTCACTTCAATTAGATCAATATCTGTCATAAACAGTACCTGCTGTTTTACACGCTCCTGCATTTCCAGCGCTGCTTTAGGTACAGACACACCATATTCCAAGTAACAGTAGATATCCACTTTCAGTCCATCTTCTTCCTGATTCAGATAGACACCTTTCCCATGTGCTGCACGTCCCAGAAATTCTGTTACGTTATTAGCAAAAGTACCTCGCATGCCATAGACACCATCAATTTTTGATGCGGCAATACCAATAATTACTTCAATGACCTCCGGAGCAATAACTATTTCGCCCAAAGCGTCTTTTGTATCAATAATAAGATTTCTTTCTTCTGCCATTATAAATCCTCCTGTCCTTTATGCCCGTGACACATAACTTCCGTCTGCTGTATTAACAATCAGCCGATCTCCCTGATTAACAAAGAACGGCACATTCACAACAACACCCGTTTCCATAGTTGCAGGTTTTGATCCTCCAGAAGAAGTATCTCCTTTAATGTTCGGGTCAGTAGATGTTACTTCCAATGTCACTGTATTCGGTAAATCAACACCAAGAATTTCAGAACCAAACATAATGATACTCAATTCCATATTTTCCAGCATGTATTTTAGTTCATCCTGAATTTGTTCTTCAGGAATTTCAATCTGTTCATACGTTTCCAGATCCATAAACACATGGCTTTCGCCGTTTTCATACAAATAGTGCATTTTACGGTTATCAATTTGAGCTTTTGCCACTTTTTCGCCTGCACGAAACGTTTTTTCCTGAACGCCGCCTGTACGAAGATTTTTTAACTTCGAACGGACAAAAGCAGCTCCTTTACCAGGCTTCACATGCTGAAAATCTACTACACGCCAGATTGCTCCATCTACTTCAATGGTCAGCCCAGTTTTGAAATCATTAACAGAAATCATTTGGTTCCTCCTTCATCTACTCAGTCAATACTGCTGACTGAACAGCTAAACATCTGTCTTTTTACTCGTTCCTAGTTTAACATTAAACAAGCGACTACGCCACCAGAAAAAACGCTGAAGCTCCTTCTCTGAATGTAAAAGACACTAGACATTTTTTTATAGAACAGCCCATTCATTTCTTCCTTAAATCAGTCGGATTCAGCATTTGCTATAAAATAATCAGTTCTTTCGGTGAATGAGTCAGAACACGATTTCCTTCTGGAGTAATCAACAGGTCATCCTCAATACGAACGCCGCCCAGTCCCGGGATGTAAATTCCAGGCTCATCAGTTATCACATTTCCTACAGTAAACTGCACATCTGCTTTAAATGAGACATTTGGACCTTCATGAATTTCCAGTCCGATTCCGTGTCCGGTGCTGTGTCCAAAGGCTTCTTCATAACCATAGGAAGCAATGTGATTACGTGCTACTGCATCCAGCTGAAAACCGGTTAAGCCTGGCTTCGCTTCTTCCAAAACTTTTAACTGAGCTTCCAGTACAATTTCATAAATCTCTTTCAGTTTCGGATCAGGCTCTCCAATAGCGAAGGTTCGTGTCATATCAGATACATAGCCTTGATAGTAACAGCCAAAATCAAGAGTAATTAAATCTCCTTTTTCAATCAGCTTATCGCTGGCTACACCATGAGGCATAGCTGAACGGACACCGCTGGCTACAATCGTATCAAACGAAACACCGGAAGCTCCTAAAGAACGCATATAAAAATCCATTTGATTCGCCACTTCAATCTCGGTCATTCCCGGTTTAATCACTTTCAGAATATGTTCATAGGCAGAATCAGCTATGTTGCAGGCCTGTTGAATCATTGCGATTTCATCTTCATCTTTCACTTCTCTCAGAGCCTCAATCATCCCTGCCACTGGAATTAGCTCACAGGATAAAATTTCCTCCAACACACTATATTCAGCAAAGCTCACATGGGTCTCTTCAAAAGCCAGATTGGAAAGCTCTTCTTTTTCTGCCAGCTCCATTACTTCATCGAAAATAGATCCGGTATTTTTAACGATTTCAAACCCCTGCGCCTGTTCTGCTGCCTGTTCCGTATAACGAAAATCAGTAATAAAAAATGCTTTGTCTAAAGTAACAACAGCAAGTCCGGTCGTTCCTGTAAAATTAGTTAAATAACGTAAATTGTACTTACTTGTAACCAGAAATGCAGCGATATTGTTTTTCTTCATTTCCTGTCTCAACTTGTTGACTCTTGCAATCATAGCCTGTTCCTTCTTTCCTGTAATAGTTGCTTCTATTTATTATATCAAAGATCAAATATGAAACAACTTTGAGCAGCTTGACAGCAGAGAGAAGACTAAAAAAACATTTCCTTTATCTGAAAATACCAGAAGTTTACTAACAATAAAAAAATCTGAAAAAAATGCTTCTCCACTTCTTTATTTTTTAGTATGATTTACTAAGTTACTCTAAAGATTTTCTGTAAAATAGAACGTACCTGTAATTCTTTTATATACTGGATAGGGATAAAAATGATCAACTCAAAAGAATCTATCAAAAACTGACCGATTAATTAACTGAGAGCTTTGACAAAAAACCGCCAGCTTTGAATGCTCTGGCGATAAAGAGTACAGCAAAGAAACGTATCAGAGCAACTATTCCAGCTCAATGCTGCTCATTGTAATGCGTTCGCTTCCTCACCAAAAATAACATGATTATGTTATTGCAAAGAGAGACAAAAACAGGGTATAAATCCTTTCATATCAAGGATTTTAAGGTTTCAGGGAATATATTTTTAATCACCAAAAAAATGAAAGGAGAGCCATTGATGAAAAGACTATTACTGACATTTCTTAGTATTGTCGTTCTAGGCATCGCTCTGGCAGGCTACGCCTTTTTTATAGAACCCAAAAGAATTACGATTAATCATCATTCCCTAGGTACCAACACCGGACAGACACCGGTAAAAGTACTGCAGCTCTCCGATATTCATTTGAAAAAAGATTATTCTACCGAACAATTGAAAAAAATCGTGACTGCTGCAAATAACGAAGAACCAGATATCATTGTATTTACTGGTGATCTATTTGATAATTTCGCTAAATATGGACCCATTAACGAAACCATTGCTCTGATGAATGAGTTAAAGGCTCCTCTCGGGAAATTTGCAATTTGGGGAAATCATGATTACGGTGGGGGAGCCCATTCTGTCTATCCGAATATTTGGAGCAGCAGCGGGTTTCATCTGCTGAAAAATACTGGAACAACTATACAGACAGCCGATAACAAAATGATCTATCTGACCGGTATTGATGATGCTATGTTCGGCACGCCTTCAATTGAAGAAGCAATACAAAACCGCCGCAATGCTGATTATACAATTCTTCTCAGTCATGAACCAGATGTTGTGGACACTGCTGTAAACTATGACATTTCTTTGATACTGAGCGGTCACAGCCATGGCGGACAGGTAAATATTCCTTTTATACCAGTCACCAATGTCCTTGCTGAAAAGTATACAAAAGGATTCTACGCACTTAACGCACAGACCACATTGTATGTAAACACCGGGCTGGGCACTACATTAATTTCTGCCCGTTTCAGAGTCCCACCGGAAATCGCGGTCTTTCAACTTTATATTTAATTACACTCCATTTACAGATCAAAACAGACTGAAAAACATTGCTTTCACAATATTTTTCAGTCTGTTTTTTTCCAGGTCCCAGCTTATACAATGACATCCTGTGTTTGCTTATTCATATGAATTTTAGCTGTCCCTGTCTCAAAAACAACAATAACCGGATACTCATGATTCAGTTCTTTCTGGTAAGCTGTAAGGTTCGAGTCCAGGTCATTTTCGGAATCTACAGGCTCTATAGAAAATTTCCCTTTTAAAGAAATACTTTCATGATCTGATTCATCATAGCAGCAAACTGAACCTGTGGCATCTCGCATAATATTCCTTACTGTCTCACCGTTCTCATTAAGATAAAAGTACATTTTTAATAATCCTATACGCCATAATGGCCGAGAAACTGTAATCACAGTTGGAAATCCGCGATAATCAAGTGTAGCGAGCAAAAAAACTGTGCTTGAATTTAGTAAGTGATTAATCTGATCATGAACTTCCATATAAGCGCTCCTCCTTGTAACCTTTATTTCTTATTCTACCAATGATTTTCCATTAGTAGAAAAAAAGAGTCCCTTATTTTTTCCCAGTCAGTCAAATTAATTTATCAATTGTGCCGCTTTTTGTTATAATCACAGTATTCTTTTAGATTTCAGGAGGGTATTCCATGTTTTTTGAACACATTCACCATACTGCAGTTAATGCATCCAATTATGAAAAAACAGTCCAATTTTATGTAAATATACTTGGTTTTTCCATTATTCGGGAAAACAAACGTCCGGAAAAAAATGATATTAAGCTGGATCTTCAACTAGGTAATCAGGAGCTTGAAGTATTTGTCAGCGATGTCTTTCCTGAGCGTCCCTCCTATCCAGAAGCACTGGGCTTGCGTCATCTGGCTTTCAAAGTAGTGGATGTACCGAAAGTCTGCGCATATCTTGAATCAAAAGGAGTCGTCTGCGAACCGATACGTACAGATGATTTTACCGGTGAAAGAATGACCTTTTTCTTTGATCCAGACGGATTGCCATTGGAAATTCATGAATAAAACAGATACTCATAAGTGCTGTTGAGAGGTGAAAGAAGTTCCATCTCCTATTGTTTTTAATGGAGCTTCCGAGACATGTTTGGAACAAAGAAGAACTTTTTGAAAGTGTTTGAGGCTGGGATGCTCTGGACAAAGAAGTCTGGATAGCAGTCATTCATATTAAACCCATTCATAAAAAATGTAAATCTTTCTATTTCGCCAATCGAAATTCTTTGAGACAGCGGATACTGATTTAATTGGGAAAAATAATTGGAAAAAGCCAGAATAAGCCTTTAATGAGTTGAACATTGCTGAAAGACATATCCGCCTATCTCTTTTGACAATAAAAAAGGTTGGAAGCAGAGTTTGCTGCATGCATTATTTTCCTTCATTGGTTGTTCAATACAATTTTTGAAAAATAAGCGCTCAACTGGCTCTATAAACAAAAACGTTCAAAGGCTCTGAGAAAAAGCCTTTGAACGTTTTTGTTTACAGCCGGACAGCCGTTTTTCAGGGCTGTCCGCTGCATTAATATTTATTAGAAAAGAATCAGGAGTTTTTACACACAAAATTAATTACACAGTTTCTCTTGATTTTCGAATAAAGATAACTCCCATCACTACTCCGATAATTCCAAGGATACGATAAGCCATTTGGTCCGTCTCGCCGGTCTTAGGGTAGCTGCCCTCTGGTTTCTTAGTTGCTGTTGAATCAGTAGTGGAAACAGCTGTTGTTGAATCCGTTGCAGAAGAACTTATTTCAGACGTTGTCGACTCTTCCATAAACTTGTCATAAACATAAGTAACATGCTGATCTTCTTCTGTAAACTTTCCAGAATTATTTTCAGGAGTTTCAATCAATTGATATCCGTCAAATGCTTTTGTTTCCGTTTGATAAGCAGCTCCAATTACTCCGACAATTTCCACATCATCCGCCAGCTTCTCGCCATTTTTTGTAACATAGCTGATCCGTACTTTTCCAATCAATGCGGCAGGATTATCCAGCAGATAGGTCATCGTGATTTCCTGTGGCGAATACTTGAATACTCCGGAGATCACTTTTGTTTCGGAATAATAGCCTTCAATTTCAGGACTGCTGATTTCAAATGCTGTACCGACCTCTCCTGAATAAACTTTTTTCTCAGCTAAAAGCTGACCCGCTGCATCTTTCAAAGCAACTGTAATTTCCCCGGCTTTATCATAAACTTCAGGCAACTCATAAACCATCTGTGTATTATATACTTTTCCATCTGGTACGATTCTCTGTCCCACATTCAGATAGCTGATACGTTCCATATGAGCGAATGCTGCATTGGTATAGATATTGAAAGCAACCGTTTCTCCCGGCAGAACAAATGCAACTCCTATTTCAGACAAATCCAGAGTTTGAGTAGTATGCTTTTCCGGAAGAGCAGCATCAGTGACTGCCAAGGATAAGCTGTATTGCTCTCCATCCACAGGCAGAATAATTACTGGATTTTTCAGTGTTTTATTATTCTTTTCTGTTGCTGCTAAAACGACATCCGTTTCTTTCAAAACTTCATTATTAGTAAGAGTTACTTTATAGCCTTCGTTTCCATCCGTAAGCGGTATCACCGAAGATTCAACAGCTAATGGCAGATATTGTAATTCTCTTGAAGGAAGAGCTATTCCAGTAAACAACCCATTGTAGATAGCTGTTGTCAGTGTATCTCGCTTCTCACTTTCAGTGCTGGATGGTGCATCCTGTGATTGCATCCAGGTTATCATCCCGCCCAGTCCGTTTTCACGAATATAGTTTGTTTTCTCCTGAATGGAGCGGATACTATCATAGGTAAAGAATACTTTTGATTCTTTGCTGTACATATAAGAAGCTTTAGATTCCTCATCCCAGTATTCGGTCAAATCAGGATACTTCACTTTTAGTTGATCAAAGGAACGATAAGCCCAGATCCCGCCATTTCGTCCACCGTCACCATTTATCAGAGGTTTTTCGTTTTCAGCACCACGGCTTTCGCCTCCATCCGCATCTGTTACAGCAAAATCTGCACTTCCAAATAATCCAGGCAGATTTACCGGATCTGGTCCGTCATTCTCTACATTTCCCCAACCTCTACTGTAAAAAGCAGCCCCAATCACAATTTTTTCAGGTATCGCACCATTACTTAAAAAGAATTTCACACTGTCATCCGTACTGAATGACCAAGGTTTGCCATCTCCTTGAGGCGCTTTGGAACTCGTATATAATCCAGTGTGATGATTGGTGGCATTTTCCCAGGCGCCATGGATATCATAAGTCATTAAGTTGGCATAATCAACGACTTTAAAGACCTCGGCTATATCCGTTCCCTTGTTTAAAGTATATGGTCCGGCCGCCAGTGCCACTGAAAGCTCGTAGGTTTTACCCGTTTTTTGCCCTAATGTATCCAATCCTGCTCTCAACTCTTTTAATAAAATGACAAAATTTTCCCGATCTGCCTCAGAAGCATCCGGTGTTCCCTCATCTTCCTTGCTGTCAACCAAATCTGGCGCTCGCACGCTTCCCGGATACTCCCAATCAATATCAAGAAAATCCATTTGATTGTATTCAACAAAAGCAAGCAGATTATCTACCAGTTTCTTTCGATATGTGTCATTTTGTGCATTAAGCGCAAAGTCTCCGGATTTTGTCCAGCCGCCGACAGAAATACCTACTTTTAAATTTGAATTTCTCAGACGAAGCTCCTGCAATGCATTCAGCAAACCAGCATTTGGTGCGTATTCTTCTACGCTATTGTTTCCTCCGTTTGTACCTAAAGCAGCAAACTCATCGGTCCATTCCAGATTTCCTTCTACATCAAAATCTAAAAAAGCAAAATTTAAATGAGTTAATTTTTCAGCTGGAATATCTTTTGGAAAAAAATTCCCTTCACTGTCTTCAATCGACCAGTCGCCATAATACATCACGTTTCGATAAGAAAGTTGTGATTCCTCTGCGTAGGCTTGCTTATCTGGAGACATGCTTGAAAATGACACACCAAATAAAATAATTCCTAACATCATCATTATCAAAGAGACGAGTTTACTTTTCTTTTTAACCATATTTTATCCCCCAATATCTTTTTGTTTACGCTTCCAACCATAGTTTAGCACACTGCCTGCATATTTGAAACATTATAATGTAATGAAGTTGTTTTTTGCCAAAATAAAAAAGTTGAAACAACCTATCTTCGGGTTTGTTTCAACTTTAAATGCAGTCATTATTTATTATGCAGTTTACCAAGTTTTTACAGTATTTCCTGTTTCGCTCTGTTTTCACTGTCAGTCCCTAGCTCCTTTACCCGTCCGCCGATCTTTTCAGCAAACATTTCTGCCTGTCGCATATCTTTAAATCTTCGTGCACATTCTTTGTCTCTGGTTCGTCGTCCATTCGTACTGATATATCCATGCAGTACTTTTACAGTATACATAATTGGCTAATTCCTTTCTTTTTTATTTACAATAATCTCTAAAATACTGAAACTACTGTCTTTATGCTTTGAAGATACACAATTCTTGCTTAAAATGCAATGTTTTCGCTCGATAAATAAAAATAATTTAATAATTGCAACTTATTACTAAGAGTTTTCGAATTTTAAATTTCGATTACCCTAAAAAATTATCAGCCAATCCCGATTTGATATAAACAGCAGATAATGCCGGTGACTGGATTATCTTGTTTATGGATGAGAAAAAAATGTACAATGACGACATGAAGTATGGAGCTAACTATCAAAGAAAGACTGTCTCGATTGGTCTGTTAACATACAAAAAAGAGGAGTCATTACTTAACTATCCTCCTTTTTATATCAATATCCCGCATATCCTCAAAGACACTTATTTATAAGTCGGCATTAACTTGGCATAATTAATTACTGTTCTTTCAGTCTTCTCTACCGGGATTTTAATTCCTTTCACACTAATTACTGCAGAATTAACCCTCAGCACTTCTATTTTTCCACTTCTTATTTCCTTCTTATAGATAAATGATACTTCTTGTCCCTCATGAAACGCTTTACTCTTCTCAGAAAATTCTTCTTTTTTACTCCAGTAGTAACTCATAAGATAGCCTCTTTTCTTTATTTTCTTTGAATCTTACCTTAACAAATTGCTTAGCAGCTTCACTATTCATAAAGATGAAAACAGACGATACAACCATTTGAATTAGTTGACAATAATTATTTTACAAAACATTAGATAAACGACATTGTGCAATGGTCCACTCAATATCGGGAAATGACAAAAAGTTTATATCATAAATAAATTTTTTGTCTGACAATTGTCTGATTGTCTTTAGCCCAGCTGCGATGTATCGAACGGTGATTAGCCTGTTCGATCGTTTATTTAACATCGCCTTTCTTTTGGTAGAGTATAACATGGAATCAGATACATACACTTTTACAGGATACAACTTTTTCATATTATTACCTCTTCCTGCCACTACCTTAGTATAGCATGTATTTGTGAAGAAACTAAGGACAAGCAACATCTGACAGGTTATTCAATTGGCTTTCAGCATTCATAAGCCTAGAATAAATCACTGGAATGAATGTTTCACATTCAATGGTTGTCATTCGTCTAGCATTCTACTGGATCAAGAGGGCAGACTCCATTCAAAGATTGTCGTCTGCCAAGCAGCAAACAAAAAAATGCCACAGCCGAAAAACTAGCTAAATTTGCTAATCTCTAAACCGATGGCATTCAATCGCCAAGTTATTAAAAAGAAAAAGGCTAGAATCCTTATCGCATAAGGGTTCTAGCCGATTAAATAAAAGCTTAGTTAGCTACTGGTCTTCCGGCGTTCCATCCTTAACTATCTCTCCATCTGTTTCAGGAAAATGTTTGGAAAAATCTGAAGGCAGTAAAAAATGATAAAGTATACAACTTTGGCGGCGATTCTAGCTGGCTGTATAATGCCCCATTGCAAATACAAACATCATTAAAGATTTGAAAGCTTCACTTATTCATTAAAAAAGTAAAAAGATACCTTGAAAAGCAGCCACTCGTTGCTTTTCAAGGTATCTTTTATTCTATACTATCCCCAGCAGATTGCTCCCCACAATACACATACCCAACCAGCTTTTACACTTTGTTGTTCTGTCTTTGTTAATTTTTTCATAGTTATTCTCCTTTCTTTCGTTTTTATTGAGGTTCTTAACCCCAGCAGATTGCTCCCCATAATACACATACCCAACCAGCTTTTACACTTTGTTGTTCTGTTTTTGTTAATTTTTTCATAGTTATCCCCCTTTCTTTCGTTTTTATTGAGGTTCTTAACCCCAGCAGATTGCTCCCCACAATACACATACCCAACCAGCTTTTACACTTTGTTGTTCTGTCTTTGTTAGCTTTTTCATAGTTATTCTCCTTTCTTTCGTTTTTATTGAGGCTCTTAACCCCAGCAGATTGCTCCCCATAATACACATACCCAACCAGCTTTTACACTTTGTTGTTCTGTCTTTGTTAGCTTTTTCATAGTTATTCTCCTTTCTTTCGTTTTTATTGAGGCTCTTAACCCCAGCAGATTGCTCCCCATAATACACATACCCAACCAGCTTTTACGCTTTGTTGTTCTGTCTTTGTTAATTTTTTCATAGTTATCCCCCTTTCCTTCATTTTTATTGAGGTTCTTAACCCCAGCAGATTGCTCCCCATAATACACATACCCAACCAGCTTTTACGCTTTGTTGTTCTGTCTTTGTTAGTTTTTTCATGGTTTTTCTCCTTTCTTTCGTTTTTATTGAGGCTCTTAACCCCAGCAGATTGCTCCCCACAATACACATACCCAACCAGCTTTTACGCTTTGTTGTTCTGTCTTTGTTAATTTTTTCATGATTGCTCCCCCCTCTCCTTTTCTTGATTCATTGCTATGTTTCTAATATACTAAGCGTTTCTTCCAGCTCCATCACCCCTTCATATCTTAGTACCTTACCGTTTTTTATTATTATTAACGTTGGTGTCCCGGAAATATTATATTTTTCGCTGAACTCTTTGGTCGCAAAGTTATCACCATCTAGGAATAAAATTTTTTTACCACTTCTTTTCGCAGCTTCCGATAATATTGGCGTAAATACTCTGCAGGCTTCACAGGAATTTTTGCCGAAATAAACGATCATATCTTTTTCTTTCGCGACTCTGCTTTCTACCTCAGTAATACTAATTTCTTCAAACTCTTGATTTTTGTCGGCAAAGGTCAAGTGCGTTAAGCAAAAACCCCCTGACACTAAGAGCAATATTGCCAGCAACACAAGTTTCATTCTTTTCATAATTACACCTCCTCACTTATCACTACAATTTGATCACATTGTTCCAATAAGTAAGAGTCATGAGTAATTAAAATGATGATTTTATCTTCAGTAGCAGCCAAGGCTTTTAAGACCTTTATAAAGGCATCTACTGACTTTTGATCCAGATTGGTTGTCGGCTCATCAAACATATAAACAGACTTCTCTTCATATAATGTTCTTAAAAGAAGAATTTTTTGAATTTGCCCCTGGGAGAGATTTCCGCCTTGGGCGTGAATCACATGGTCATCCGCCAATTCCAAACCCATACACTCTTTTAAATAATCTATTCGCTGGTTTTTCAGTGCCTGAGTGTTGCTAAGGCCGAATTTTATATTTCGCTCAACTGTGTTTTTGAATGTACCCATTTCCGGAAAATAAGCATTTACGGCTTCAGTGATGTTCGTTCCATGTAGAGACGAAAACTTTTTATTATTGATTCGGATTACTCCACTATCTGGCTTTAGTACGCCTAAAATGATTTTCATTAAGGTACTCTTTCCAGAGCCATTTTTACCTGAAATCCCTGTCATCTTTCCTTTTTCAAAATTTATATTGATTCCAGATAAACATTTATTGGCTTCGTTATATGAAAATGAAAGATTCTTCAAACTAAGATGTTCGATCGTTTTAGTACCGATATCGGTTATTTCATTTTCCCCAGTAGGATTGTCTATAGCCAAGCTATTTTGAATATACGTTACCGCCTGCTCACTTTTTTGAATTCTTAACCAAATTTGGACAATCGGTCTCAATCTGGAAAGAACCAGCGTAATGATAAAAACACTGAGAAATAGCATGGTAATTGACTGATTTTTATTAAATGTATACGCATAAATCAGAAAACCGAATATACTCAAAGTAATGCAGGTGCTAATAAATTCAAAAATCGAATCAATTGCTGTTGATAGTTCATTGCTGATCAGCTTCTTATTAAAGTAATCAGCCATTTTATCCCGAACTTTCTCGCTCGCTTCTTCTTCCTTTGAAAATAAATGTACATCCAATGATAAGCGCAGCTGCTCTTCAATAGTTGAAGAAAGTGCATTGGAGCCTGATACTACTCCTTTTTCAAAATTCTGAATTTTCTTTGCTCGCTTGCTAACCATTACGACAAAGACTGCCAGCCATGCAACAACCACAATTCCCAGTAGGATATCAACCCTGAAAATAAGCAGACATAGCGTGAAAACAAAGGCCAAATCAAATTTTAAATACAGCTTATTCAAAATGCCTGTGACTGATATTAATAAGTTCCAGAAATGTCCCATGATATTGTCCATATTTCTTTTTTCAGTGACATTTTTCGTTTGCTTTTCATAATATTCCATCAGAACCTTTTGTTGAAACTGGTTTTCCAGCTTAGTCTTTATTTGGATATCCTTTTGGCTAATTTGATAATAAATCAACATCAAGGTCAGAAAGAACAGAGCAATCATACCAAAGTAAGGCATTGTTATACTTTCCATCTGATAAATCATTGCGTACTGCATGAACGCTATCAAGCTTAACGGAATGAGGTATTTCATAAAAGTCAACACACCAATTTCAAACTTTGAAGAAAAGGGTAGAGTCTGAATGATTTGTTTATATAGTTGACTATTGCTTTTCTTAGTCTGACTTTTCATTTTTTGAACATCTTCAATACAAATTGCATACCCCATAAACGTTTCTATAAATGCTGCTACATCTATTGTGATTAGCTGAGGCTCTGCTGGATCTGAGTAAATGATCTGTTGCTGGTTCAATTGGTGTACAACAACATAATGGGGTAAATCATCTCTTTTAATCATACAAACGATAGGAAATCTTTGACCGCTCAGTTCATGAAAATCAGTGACTCTGTATGCTTCACTATATACACCGTTACTTTTCATAATTTCCTGCAGCTGAAGTAGTGACAGCCCTTGCTGATTTGAATCCATGGATTCACTTAATGTTAATTCTACATTCTTTACTTTCAATTGCTTAAAGATGGTCTCCAACGCCGCCAAGCCGCAGTCATTGATCATATTCTGCATCGTATGTGCAAACATTCGTTATCCCTCCTAAATCTCCTTAACCGTTATGTCTCCAAAGCCAAGTTCAACTTTGATTAGTCCCTGCGTGGCTTTCTGCTGATCCGGCTGATTGACTTTGCCTTGATTAGTTTTCAGTTTATAGGCCTTAGCAAAGGTTTCAGGTACATTCACATTGACATTGCCTTTATTCATCTGAACTAATAGTTGTTCCAGATTTTTTTCGTCAGTCACATAAATCGTCATTCTTAATTTATCACCATTTAGTTTAGCAACACTCAAGCCAATCGATGTGGAAAAATCAAGACATATCTCTTGTTCATTCGGATTCAGTGTAGACAACTTTTCTGCAAATGAGACTGGCATTTGACCTTCTATAGACAGATGATTCCTGTCACTCTTTTCTATATAAATGTCAATATCCTGGCTGATTCCTTTTAACGTGATATTTTTGACCTGCTCAGAGGTTAAGTCCCATTCCTTATTTACAGAAATTTTATCTTCACTAACATAGTTAAAGATGAATACACCCAGAACTGCGACACAAATTACTATTAACAGCATTTTCTTTTTCATCTCATTTTCCCTCCTCGCTATTTCAATTCTTTTCTTTGAAGCATCGTAACAGTACACGTCATAGCAACAATCAGAAGCAGCAGTGCTCCTACAAAAACTTTCACCAATTGGTCTTGACTCATCTCGTTCAACTGAACAACTGCACCCAGATTTTTAAATAGAAAGTATTGTGATATCTTTTGTGCATCTGCTCCTAACTGTTCTAAGAAGATGGTCACAACATTCTCCCCCAGTAGAATAATTAAGACATATACTGCTGTTGACAACGCTGCTGAATTCTCTAGACTATATAAAAACAACCCAATTGCCAGAACCACAAGGTATAATATCGTTTGAAGTCCCAGGATTCCTAGAATTTCCAGAAAATGAATACTACCTTGAATGCCCAGACTAAAAATAAGTGTTGATACATTGTATACAACAACCAGCAAGGTTCCCAACAGATAGGTTGTTGCTAATTTACTAAAATAATATTTTTCTCTTGAGATACCAGAGATAAGGACTGAGTTAACTGTCCTACTAACAAAATCCTTTTGCCACACCAACATAAATATCGGAATAAACAGCATTGGGAGAAGCACAGTTCCGTTAATCATCAAGCTCTGAATGAACATCATCCGATCATCTATTGCTGTTGTCAGAGTAAAAAACAACGTGACTGACAACGCACACAACAGGGTGATATAAAAGGCCTTAGTTCTTGAGACATGGTACAAGTCTGCCTTAATTAACTGATACATGATAATCTCCTCCTACAATTTCCAAAAATACATCTTCCAATTCTTTTTTTACATGTTGAAGCTGATAAACACTGATTTGACGATCAGATAATTTTTCACAGAAAATGTTCAGTGTTTCATTGTCCGTATGGAAAATAATTTTATTGTTTTCCATACCCACTACGTTTATATTTTTCTCCTCAATTAGCTGCAGTGCAGCTTCCTTATCTGATACATCCAAAATATATTTGCAGGTCAGCTCCGTTGCTAACTCTTCGCTGGAAAACTCTTTTACCAACCGTCCATCTTGAATAATCCCATATCTAGTTGCTACCATTGCCAACTCAGATAAGATATGACTTGAGATTAGAATCGTTGTTTTTAATTCTTTATTAATTCTCTGAATCATTTTTCGCATTTCAATAATCCCAGCTGGATCCAAGCCATTGATTGGTTCATCCAATATTAGTAAATCCGGGTTATTTATGATGGCCATTCCGATACTCAGTCTTTGACGCATCCCTAGAGAAAAATCTCGAACCTTCTTTTTTCCTGTTGTATTTAGACCAACAAAATCTAAGGTCTTATTCACACAATCTGGTTCCTTAACATTTTTCTGAGTTGCTGCATAGTTTAAATTTTCAAAAGCACTCAAATCTGGATATATTGCGGGTGCCTCGATAACTGCACTAACTGTTATCCCTTTTTTTAGATAGTCATAGCTACCTGATGTCTGAAAAATCAAGCCGGTAATCGTTCGAATCAGCGTTGTTTTTCCAGCACCATTCTTGCCAATAAATCCATAGATATCGCCTTCATAAATGGACATATTCACTTCATCCAATGCTGTAAAATTTTTATATTTCTTAGTTAAGTTTGTTGTTTTTAGTAATAAATTACTCATTATTCCACCTCCTGTATTTTAACCATTTTAACTGTATGTGTACGCATCCAGCCAAGCTTCAAATTCCGATAAAACACTTCCTTTTTCCGGTGTCCATTCAACCTTGCTAACTAATTGTCCATCTTTAAAATATGCAATTGTTGGCGTGTACATCACGCCATAGGTTTCTTTAAAGTCTTCCCATTTCCCCTCATCTTTTCTCAGCTTAGAAACATTAAGATAACTAATCTCTTGTTCTAAATTTCTTTCTTCAACCATTGAAAGAAAAGCCGGTTCAAACTCATTACAGTCTCCACAATCAGGACGCCCAATATAAACCAACAGCTCACCATCCTTCACTTCTGTTTCGAAGGAATGAAAACTTAGTGAATTAATAGAGTCATAAATCTCTGGATAAGCTATTTTAGCTTGATACAATTCCTCATCATTTTTCTTAAGTTGCGTATTTATTGAATAGGCAATAATTCCAATAACCATTAGAAACACCCCAATAATAAGTGACAATTTTTTACTATTCTTTACTTTCATATTTTTCTCTCCTAACGTTGTCGTTGATATTCTTTGTTTACTTGATACATTTATTATAGTCAGCACACCCTGTTTCCGTATGAGTAGTTCATGCAGTCTTTTATAGGTAAATAATGCACGCTTTCTCAAAAAATGAAGATGCCCTGCTTCGGTTACTCTTCAAGTTTTTTTGTTTCTTAATTAGGCGAATTCTGCCTTACTTTCATTCGATAAATCCTTACCCAAATCGGGGGAACTATAGAAGCATTGCTAGTTGAATACTTCTTTTTAAGTAGACAAAAACAGACAGAAGCTGCTTTTCTCAAGCAGCTTCTGTCTGTTGTGATTTAATGCATTATTCAAAATTTATCTACAATCCCAAGCTCAATTCCCCTTACCACAGCAGAGATGGAGGAGTTGACATGGAATTTCTCATTGATTGACTGGATATGATTGGCCACTGTACGCACACTCAAAAATAAAGCCTCTGCAATCTCTTTTTGTTTCAAACCATCTGCGGTCAGCTGCAGAATTTCCTTCTCGCGATCCGTCAGCGGCTCTACATCTGTATAAAATTTAGGAAAAACAGTTTTTCCCGCCATCACTATATTCATAACATCAAATAGCTTTTCAGGATCACTATTTTTATCAATAAAGGCCTTCGCCCCCATATTAATAGCTTGGCTATGGTATTCTAACAAATCGTGCCCTGAGTGAAAAATAATCTTCTGTTCAGGAAACTCCTCTAATACTCGCTGCCCCACCTTAAGTCCGTTCTCTCCCTTTAGCTGAATATCTAAAAGTAAAATATCTGGTTTTTCTTTTTTAAGGGTTTCTGATAAGCCCTCTGCGTTAAGATAGTACGAAAATTTTTCTATTTTAGGATTAAAGGATAAATAAAACTGTAGACTCTTTGCGTACCCGCCATGATCATCAATCATTAAAATTTTCATATTCTCCACCCCTTTCTCCAACTGGAATCATGATTTCAATTGCTGTTCCACTCTTCTTTTTACTTCTAATCTGTATATCTCCCTTAATCGCATTAATATCCTGCTTTACTGATAGCAAGCCAATATGATTGGTATAGAAGTTTTCTTCTATTTTTTCCTTCACATTAAAACCAACACCGTCATCTGTGATACAAATTTTAACCGTTTCAGCTAACTGACTGATTTCCAGTAAGATTTCCTTTGCTTCGGCATGCTTCATTGCATTTTGCATCAGCTCTTTAACAGCTCTAAAAACAGTAAATTTATACTCCTTTGGCATGTAGATACTTTCTTCATAGACATACTTTATTTTTATATTTTCATTTTTAAGGCTTTGATCCTTTCTCAGCTTTTCACAATAAATACCCAGGCTTTCCTGCAACGACATATCAACCAGCATTGACGGATAAATATCAAACATTTTCTCCCGAATCGAAGTATTTAACTCCACTACATTTTCAATAATAAACTCTTTTACTATACTCTCTTCCATCGTAGAGACAATATTTTTTATAGCCAGCAGATTCTGCAATATATCATCGTGCAGATAGTGCGTAAAATCTTTTTGAATCCGTTCATTACTGTATAATATCTTGAGTTGAATATATTGATCATATTTAATTTGAGGCAGCTTTTGTACTTTGCTGGTTACCTGATTTAACAGCTCACTGGTTCCAAGCAGCTCACTCACCGTCTCACTTAATAATTTCAAGGCCGATACTTCATTCGCTCGGTAGCGCTGATTTTGCTTGCCGAGTATTAACCATCCCTGTACTTGATTGTTATAGAAGAGTTCAAAAAAAAGATAGGGATTTTTATGCCAAATAATAATATTCTCACTCGTCTGAAAGGTCTTAATCCATTCTTTATTTAATACAAAATCTTTAAAAAGACCTTCCTGTTTCAACATAAAATGAGTCATTTGATCCTTCCAGATAATCATCAAACCATCTGTCTCAACCGTTCGATTCACTAACTCTGTAACCAAGTCCCCTAAAGAGCTAAAATAATCTTCATACGTAATCTGATGAAAGATTTTAAGCTTTTCTGCTTCAAGATTTCCATTCATTTTATCTATTTTTTCAATTTCCTGAATCGAAAACAGCTCAGAAACATATTGGTAGACAAAAAGCATCAACAGTAATAACCCATTAAGCAGCAGCTGCCTCTCAAAAGGAACCTCTTGGAAAGACAACACCACACTATTCGCCGCCAGCAAAAGAATGATTAACAAGACTTTTTTTAGAAATTGAGTATAATTCGTACTAATAATTAATGTATTATTTTTGATTAGAATGTAGGCAATCGTTGTTGGCAAGATAAATATAGGAAAAAACAAAACAAGAAATTCAACAGGTCCATTGGAAAAATCTGGCATTTCAAATACGACACTAAAAGTATAAGGAAAAAAAGAAAGTATTGCGCTCTTCAACAGTAATCTGGAAAAACGTTGCGATAGATAGCGCTGTTTTCCTTTGAATTTAAAATAGCTATAAATGCTGAATGAAACGGCCAACACTAACCCAATAACGTATATTTCATTTATGTAGAAATCGATTAAAAACATGATTAGACTGAATCCAGAAAATAATAACAGTATGATTCTCAATTTCTTAACAATTGGTTGTTCATCGATAGTTATAAATGTTGTAAAAAAATGAAACAAAACCAAAGGGGAAAGTGCTACAAAAATTCTTTCCAGATAGATGAGCAAAGGATCTGTAGAACTTAAGGTTTGAAAAATGCCCCCCATCAATAGCGTGAGCCAAAAATAAGCCTTTGTTACTTTTGTTGCTTGTGATTTCATTAAAACAAGACAACCTAAAAAAATCGAAAATGCCCCCACAATAAATTGAAAATTGAACATCTGAAAATCATCAGTGCTCTTTATTCCTGCCAAATAATCACTGCGCTCTATAAAATAGACAATAAAAGAAAATAGAATCCCTATCGGAATAAATCGAACTGGATTAATTTTGTTCCTCATCCTTTTTCCTCCAGTCCAAATATCGAAACAATTTTTCTGTTTCTTTTGCTTTATCTTTGTGGAATCGGTCTTTTACCAGCCCGTAAGCCTCTTGATGCGCTTTATATGCAACAATCAAACAATATTGAAGGGCCCCGCTTTTTCTGATAGACAGATGAAGTTGCTTCTCTAATCCTATATCCATTCCCCCACTAGCTGAATAAGCGTTTAGCTGTTCAAACAATAACCCTCCATTTGCTTGACTATGCTTATTTGCCATAATTAACGGAAGGGTTGGTTTCATTGCTCGCAAATCACTTTTTTCTGAATTGACACAATCTAAGGTATCATTAATCAGCTGTCGGGAGATTCCCAGCTTGTTAGCAACCTTCTCACAAAAAATAGGGTCCTGCTCACTAGCCAAGCTAAAAATATACTGGTACACAGATGTTGTTTTAGTTAACATCTCTGCAAAATAATCTTGTTCAGAAGACTCATTCGTCAGCTGACTTTCCACATCAATCCATTCTCCATCAATTGCCGTATTCAGTTTTTGGATCAGACTGTTGACCGCTTCCCCAGGTACAAAAGTAGAAAGTAGTTCTAAAGACTCCAACAACAGTCTTGTTAGTTGGTAATAGGCTTTTTTATCAAGGGTGCTATTCTTGTCCCCATCCATCAAATCATCATATAGACTAAAACATAAATTCAGCACTTCAACATAGAACCCTATCGCCACATCTTTTTCAGACCATTGATCTTTAGTTAGTCTTCGTACTAATAAGTAAATTTTCCCCCAGCTATGCTGATCTTTTTCAAAAATTCTATTCAGCTTTTTCTGAACAGAGACAGTAAAGCTAGTCTGATAGACTCTGAAAAAGCGTGACTGTTCAAAATCAGTATATAAATACTTTATCAGTGCCTTTTTTTCCCTCAAAGAAATCAACTCCTGCTTAATAATTACCAAGAACTGCTATATATATCAGCTGTAATCTCTGCAGTACAGAACTGCTGCAGCTCATCCAATTCAAGACCAGTAATATCTGTTGCTAACTGTAAATCGCTCTCCATTTTATTTCCTGCATTCATTTCTTGGATAAGTTCCCATAAGTTTTTCATCTCAACATTCTCCTGACATAATTGATATGTCCATCATAGGAGAAAAGAACAGATTTGAAATGAGTAATTTATGCAAAAATAAATTTTATTTTCCAAAAGTAAACAATAACATCTATAAATAACGAAAAATAACTCACCATTAATAATGACATCTATCCTCAAAAAAAACAAGACTAAATAAGGGAAAAATCAGATAAACATATAAAAAAAATGCAATTTCTTCATCGAACAATCACCCCCCAGTCCGGCGCAGACCACTGAATCATCTTTGCGTCGCTTCCAAAATTTTCCTAACTATGGAAAACTATTTTCGCATGATTCGCCTTATTTCTCGGAGTTAACACTCTCTTTTAATATATGTTCATTTTTATTACAAATCCTACTAAATAAACAAGAGTAAGTATTATTTCCCTTGCTTATACTAGGGTCAAAGGTCACTTTTCATGAACAGAATCATTTAACAGAATTTATATAGTAGAATAGCACTCTGAAAAAAGTACACTTAATTGTGTATTAGTCATTAATTTCTTCTTTAAACTAGCTTTGAGTCGCAGTTTCCAGACCCACTTCAATCATTTCATTAAATTTGTTTATCTTTCTTCTGCTGTTGTTTCTTCACCAGTAATAATATGGTCGCTGACAGTACAAATTGCCAGTGTCTGTACCTTGAAAAAGGAAATAAAATTTTATACCAGTGAAGAAGTACAACAGGTTCTTTCTTATTTGGAGACTAAAGTTAAACAGGTCAACAAAAAGAATTTACTCTATAAATATTTTGCGGAGTGGGACTTAACTATGTATAGATTATTAGCATTTAGTGGTATCCGTGGTGGAGAAGCTTTAGCATTAACTTGGAAAGATATGGATTTTGAAAAAGGATTGCTAACAATCAATAAAACATTATCACTAACAAAAAATGGTTATTCTGTCTTACCTCCTAAGACAAAATCTTCTTATTAGAGTAATTTCTATTGATGATAAAACTTGTAGGATGCTGAAACGTTGGCAGCTTCGCCAAAAAGAATTTTTCTTTCAAGCCAATACCACAAACAAAAACATCATATTTTCAGATTACCAAGGCAATTACTCACAACGTCAAGCATTATACCAGCGATCTTCCAGACTTTCGGCGTTTGTTGGATTGCCAAACATCGGTACACATGGCTGGCGGCATACTCATGCCTCAATGCTTTATGAGGCTGGCGTGCCTATGAAAGAAACACAAGAGAGGTTAGGCCATGCCAGTTTGGAAATGACTAACTCTATATACACTCATTTAAGCAGTAAACAAAAAAATGCCACAGCCGAAAAACTAGCTAAATTTGCTAATTTCTAAGCTGATGGCATTCAAAATGGCATTCAATCACCAAATAATAAAAAAGAAAAAGGCTAGAACCCTTATCGCACAAGGATTCTAGCCGATTAAATAAAAGCTTAGTTAGCTACTGGATAAACGGATACTTGCTTTTTGTCACGGCCTTTACGTTCGAAACGTACAACTCCATCAACTTTTGCAAATAATGTATCGTCTCCACCGATTCCAACATTTACACCTGGATAAATCTTAGTACCGCGTTGACGGTATAAAATAGAACCACCTGTAACTGTTTGACCATCAGCACTTTTCGCACCTAGACGCTTAGATTCTGAATCACGTCCGTTGGAAGTAGAACCTCCACCTTTTTTATGGGCAAAAAATTGTAAATTCATTTTTAACATTTGGTTGCACCTCCTAATTTTCAGTAATAATTTGAACAAAATCAGAATACTCTTCCTGAATCCCCTGAAGACCAAGCAACAGGTTTTCCAATAATATCTGAGAAATATTCGTCTGCTCCTGGTTCACATCAAAAACTGTTTCAACGTACATGTATCCTTCTTCAACTTCATCAATATCAACAATCGGCTGAAATCCAGCTAATGCTTCAATTCCATTGACCGTATTAATTGTTAAAGCTGAAACAGCTGCACAGATGATATCCTCACCATACTCTGCTGCCGAAGCATGTCCGCTTAATTCAAATGAAACAATCATTCCTGTTTCATTCCGTTTGAAAGAACCTTTAATCATAAGTTACGCCTTCCTTCCTATTAATGAGGAATTAAGCATTGATTGCATCGATAACTACTTTTGTATAAGGTTGACGATGACCTTGTTTACGATGAGAATGTTTTTTAGGCTTGTATTTGAAAGTTACCACTTTCTTTTGTTTGCCGTGTTTTTCAACAGTTCCTTCAACAGTTGCACCTGCAACTGTTGGAGCGCCAACCTTTGTTGATTCGCCACCAACTAAGATTACTTCATCAAAAACAATTTTTTCTCCAGCTTCTACATTCAGTTTTTCAACATAGATTGCTTGACCAACTTCAACTTTTACTTGTTTACCACCAGTTTTAATAATTGCGTACATGCTATACAGCACCTCCTTCGTTTAGACTTAGACTCGCCATCCCAAGTGACAGATTGTTGTGCTTAAAAACTTGTTCAGAGCGGTTGTAGCTGTGAAGACCACAATTACAACATTAACATCATACCAAAAACAGGAATCACAGTCAACGAAAACTTATATAAACCATTCTATTTTACCGCTCTCTGACTCTATTCCTCCAGGTTTCCTTTATCTATAATTTCCAGGCACATAGTTTCTGTCATTATTTGAATCCCCGTACGAAACAGATGTTCCGTAACAGTAATTTTTTTGTCAAGTCAAAGTCAGACGCAATCTTATCTGCCATTTCAACTACAATGACCGTTCCTCCAGAAGATGTTGCCGTTTCAAGCTCAACCAGTCAGACGCCGACCACAATCATTTTTCCCGATAATTGTTGCATGCCCATAAGAATCTCTGCATAGCTATAATCATGAGTTTGATCAATTCCTTTGGGAGCATATGTCCTTATTGTTCAACTTTCTTTAGAGCACAAAAAAATACATTACACTTTCTAACCATTATTCACGAAAATGCTCTAAAAGATATTTATCAAGAGAACATGATTATCTCTGAATTGACAAAGATCACCTTGTATTTTAAACAGACTGCCTGCCGTTTGGAAAGTCCTACAATTTATGCAGCTGTTATTTTAATTAAGAACTTGATGCAAAGATAGTTGCTCGGCAATTCTATCTTTCCGTGGCTATATTGCCAATTATGTACACTGCAATACTTTACGAAGCTCCAACTAAAATTTTAAGAACTCTGGGTATTTCACCAAGACAGTCCCGAAAGGAAACCAGTGCACTCAGTAAAATCTCCTAAAAACTGCAAATATATACAGGGTTGCTTATATATACATTACCGATTCATTCTGCACCAAAAGTTGAGCTGTTCGAATGTTCATCAAAGCTGTAAACAGTCAGACTGTTTACTTAAGTTAACCACTAAGCCAAGTAAAGCATTCACAGCTTACAGAAATATTTTTGCTCCTTCGGCGATTTATGGTAGGATTAAAATGAATCACTAAAGGAGGGGAAAGATGAAAGACTCATACTTTGACGGAGGTCTGGCGACTTATATTGGAACAGCTATTATTGCATGGCTAATCACAGCTCTTACATTTGGTATCTGTGCACCATGGGGGATTTGTATAATGTATCGCTGGAAAATTGAACACACAGTCATAGAAGGCAGACGTTGTCAGTTCACAGGAACGGCAGTCGGACTGTTCGGAAATTGGATTAAATGGCTGCTGCTGACTGTTATCACCTTGGGTATCTATGGATTTTGGTTGAATATCAAACTGGAACAATGGAAGGTCAGTCATACACGTTTCTACTAATTCGTTAATTAATCTGTTATAGCAAGCAGATCAGACTTATAAATACTCGGTCTGCTTGTTTTCAAACAAAGACTCTGATAGCGATTCGCAAGAGTTCCTTTAATCGCCCAAATCGTCTTTATTTCCACTCTTTTCTAATAGTTTCAGCTTCTTTTTTCAGTCCGTTTTTCCTTATCTCACTAAAGAATCCAACAGTTATTTTTAAACTTCATTTTTCTCTTGCAACTGTCTTCGTTTTCTGATAACATATTGATGTTGCTGATTTTGAGAGAGCAACATATTTAAATAGTTTTCACTCAACTGTCACAGTAGCTCAGCTGGATAGAGCATCCGCCTTCTAAGCGGACGGTCGGGGGTTCGAATCCCTCCTGTGATGTATTGTTATGCCGAGAAACCTTGTTATTGTAGGGTTTCTTTTTTGTTTTGTGCCAAACACTGTTTTTCTATTTTTTTTACAACTGCTCCACAATAAACACTGATTTTTGACAACCACCATACCACAATGTTAACACTTACCTTTTTGATGAAAAAATGTAAATAAAAATAGAGGTAGTACTTCGTTTCTTATTAATATTTTTGAGCTTTCTGTATTTGGACATTATAATTCCAAAAAACAGCTGGTTATTAAGAAGTTTGTCATGAGAAATCTGGATAGTTTTATCCGGAAGTTTGTACTGAAGCCGATTAAAAGTGCGTAAAAAAAGAAGATCTGTTTAGTCCTCTTTTAACAATTATCTGGATGTTAATTGATAATCTAACTTATCAATTATTTCTTTAGATAATTTATTAGCATATTTGACATCAGCCTTATTTACCTTATATTCAGAATTATAATCAGCCCTTTTTCTTAAATCCAATAGGTGCCCCCCTTGAAAATCAATATTCAGCCTTTTTAATCTATTGTTTACTCCAATAAAATTCCAAGTTGCTTTACGAGCAGAATTACCTTTAAAACTGCTATATAACTCATTGTACTCATATTGGATAAACAATTCTGTAAGCTTAAATGCACTATAATAGGCTCTTGAAATAGCTATCCGTCTACAAGGTTCGTTAAAGCTAACGATAAGGCGAAAATATTTTTGCGCTAGAAAGAAAATAGCCTCTTTAGTCGGATAAAGTCCAATAAGCTAGACATAAAAAAACAAGGTGTGTAAACGAAAAGAAAACACACTGGGAGGAATCACATTATGTCAAGACAAGGCTGACTTAAAAGAATCAGTGGAAACCATTTTTATTCAGAGTCGAAAAAATTACGGGACACGAAAAATAAAAAAAGAACGTGAATATCAGGGGGTAATTCTTAGTAGGCGTAAAATTGGAAAGTTGATGAAACATTGATGCTTAACCTCCAATTACACATGTGCTCGATTTAAGCCAACACCATCCGTTACCAGCAAAAGCAAAATTGACAATAAACTCAGGCAGGGCTTTTAAATCAAGAACCATTAGAAGCGATTGTCACAGACTTAGCCTATGTTCATGTGGGAGAAAACTGGCACTATATCTGTTTGATGCTGGACTTATTCAATCGAAAAATTACTGGCTGTTATTGTGAACCAAGAAAGGATGCCTCCCTTGTGAAGCAGGTGTTTAGCCGTATTTCTTAGCCCCTCACTTCTGTTCAGTATTTTCATACCAATTGAGGAAAAGAATTGGATAATCAAACGATTGAAACCATTCTAAAAACTTTTCAAATTGAACGATTGTTGAGTCGAAAAGGAAGTCCTCATGATAATGCCGGAACAAAGTCTACCTATAAATCAACAAACGTTGAATTTATCTATCCGAATACGTTTCAAATGCTTCAAGAATTGACCTTTCAATTATTTGCTTATATCCATTGGTGGAGCCATCTGCAACTCCACGGCTCATTAGGATTAGGCTATGAAACACCCATTGCTTACCGTAACAAGAGATTGGCGAAGCGAATCCTTGATAATAAGCAGGGGGATAGGCTGAACTTCAGCTATCGCCTCTGCCAACTAGAAGTCATCCCCAGGGAGACTCGTTGGCAAGGATATTCAAATGATGAATTGAAATTTATTTTATACATGCTAGAACAAGGACTTATTTTTAAAGATAAACGTGATTAGACTAGAATAATAAATTTAATTATGTTTCTCGCTTGGAGTAATCGCCACATTGCAACAAAAGCTCCTATTTTACAAGCAAAAGCGTAACAAGCTATAGTTAACAAAATCGGTAAAAATAAATGAAATACTTAGGCAGCAATAATTTTTTTAATGTGCAAGATTTACAATAGTGCTATTCTGCACCATCATTAAGAAAAATAACTTCTGTTGCTTCTTTTTTACAGTATTTACTTGAACAATCTTAAACCAGAGAGTCCTCCATTTCGGATGTCTGCTATAAACAGTTTTTCAACTTTTAAAAGGTAATTTGCCCTAAGTTTAGTCTACAGTCTTCGTTTTAGCTTGTATAGAATTTAGAGTATTGATTACTTATCTAATTCTTCTAGATTCCTAGTTTGCTTATTTTTGTCTATTCTTTCACAAGCTTAATCTTCAAATGAATTTACATCCACTAACTTGACATTCGCCAACTCTAATTTTCTTTTCCGCTCATTAGTGAATGCAATATCTGTCACAATATAGTTTATATCCTCAATACTACCCACATTTGAAAATCCAGATTTTGGGTACTTCCCTTTTTCAATCATTAGAATAACTTGTTGCGAATAAACAATTGCACTCTTTTGAAACGCCACATCTTCATCATTATAGCCACTCAATCTGAGTTCCTCATCTAAAGCCGCACCACTCAAAAATGCTTTGGTTACATGTATTGATTTCAAAGTTTCTATTGTATGCAACCCAAATGTTCCGTGCTGCTCGAAATTTGTCCATCCTCCAACAAAAAATAATCGACAATTTGTTTTCATTTCTTTAAATGTATCATCTAATTGCGCAGCAATTTTAAATGATGAAGTAACAATGGTCAGACTATCTAGTAACTCCTTATTCTTAGATAGCTCTCTAGCCAATGCTAAGGAAGTTGTGCTGTTCTCTAATAGGATGACATCATTTGTCTCTACCAAATTAACTGCTTTTTTACCAATTTTTTGTTTACTTTGACTATTGATCTGCATCCGGTAATCAAATGGTTGACTAACATTTCTTCCTCTAGCTAAGGCAACCCCACCATGTGTTTGAAAAATCATTTTTTCTTCAGAGAGAACCTTCAAGTCTTTACGTATTGTTTCACTAGAGACGCCAATCGTTTCTGAAAGTTCCGCGATAGTCGCTAACGGAATGGTTGATAATATCTCCAGAATTTTTTTATGTCTTCTTTCAATTTTAGTCAAATGTCCCCCTCCTCCTACTTATCAAATTTGGTTTTCTCACAATTAATAATATTTTGATTATGTGCAAATACATCCAAGAGCTTATCAAAATATTTTTGATCTAAAGATTTTATTTCAAAAATATTCGTATAAAGTCTGATATCACCATAAACCTGAACATCATATTTTATTGTCGTGAATTGTAAATCTAGCTTATCTAAATCTGAACGAATTTTATCCAGTGTTGATAGTCCACCTGTGTATTTGATAATCAGTTTGGTCGGCACAGAGAGATTAACAAAACGCTTCAATAGAAATAATATACTAAAAATTGCTAAAAACCCAATTACTGATATTTTAACATATCCCATGCCTACTGAGATACCTAAACAAGCAACCGACCAAATGGACGCTGCTGTGGTGAGCCCAGAGATACTACGCCTAGTGACAATAATCGTCCCTGCCCCAAGAAATCCTATCCCAGAGATAACCTGAGCCGTCAGCCTCGCAGGATCGGTACTAAAAAAATTAGCCATTGTTGGATTAGCCAACGCATTAACTAAAGCCTGGCGACCTATTTCTGATTGAGTAATAGCGACCAAAGCTGAAGACACCCCTACCAAAGCATGTGTTTTTATTCCGGCATTACTTTGACTCTTTTCCCTTTCATAACCAATTAATGCAGAAAAAAGTAATGCCAGACATACACGTAATAGAATTTCTTTTATTGACATTGTATCAATCCCTTATTTTTTACTTTTCGTTATTTAACTTAACGTTAAAAGCATCAGGGATTCAATAAACATATTTCCTTGAATCCCTCTGTGAAATCTGCTAAACCAGATGCTATCACTATCATTTCCACTAAATAATAGGACCGCACTCATTTTTTAATTATTACTAAAAAATCAAATATAGAATGTTCGGATGCGCTCTCTTAAATTTTTTTTCTCAGCTTCAGTGATAAATAGATAATCAACTGCTAGAAGTGTTTGATTCTTCACTTCAGACTCACTCATCTTTTGTTTGTTTTTATCTATCTCTGTAAATTCTCTCGTCATTGTTGTGTTCGAAACTGTTCGATTATCTGTATTAAAGCAATATTTTACGCCCATTTCATCAAATAGAGTGGTTGGATAATTTCCCCAGTCTTCTGATGCTCCGGTTTGAATATTACATACAGGGCACATTTCTAGAAGAATTTCTTTTTCTTCAGCTAATTTCATCATTGACCTATCTTTTGCTAAAGCAACTCCATGACCTATTCTTTTTGCTCCAAATTCAATTGCATAATGGACATTCTCAATGTTCCCAGTTTCACCAGCATGAATAGTGTAGGAGAGACCTACGGTTTCTGCATAAGAAAATATTTTTTTATATTCTTTTGTTGGATACTTTATCTCATTACCAGCCAAATCAATTCCCACTAAACCAAACTTTTGATACTTTTTAGCAAGACGAACTACTTCTAAATTTGTTTCCTCTGAGTGTCCTCTCATACAACAGGCAATTAAACCAATCGAAATAGAATAATTGTCCTCTATTTCACTTTTTGCTTGCACTAAACTTTCTATAACTTCCTCCATCGACAAACCATCTGATGATAAATATTTAGGAGAAAATCGTATTTCTTGATAAAGAACATTTTCTTTTGAAGCCTGATCCATTAAATCCATCAAAGCAAGCTTTAATGCAGTTCGCGTATTTAAGACAGCGGTTACCATTGGAAAACAAGACAAATACTCCGTCAAATTTTGACACTTTTTTGGTGCACTTACTTTTCTTTTTAATTCTTCATCTGTCAGATTTAATGGTGTCGATGATAAATCATACATTTTCCGAATTACTTTGGGTGTAATTGATCCATCTAGATGACAATGTAGTTCAATTTTTGGTACACGATAAAAAAAATCTTCCATTCTCAATTCGTCTCCTTTTTACCTTCAGCCAATCTTAATAGACCTTGACCTATTTGAAAACTTAAACAAATCGCACTCTCAACATTTTCCATAGGCATTTTAGTTAGATAGCGATGAATTTCCAAATCAAAATCACCATCATATTCAATACTTGCAAAAGCCGCCATGACCTCATCCCAATCCGTTTTTCCTAGATACGGCAACAAGTGAATATCCTGAGTATTTGTGTAGTCTGAAATATGAGTAGATTTTAAACGATGACCCAGAAGTTGTAGCGCTTTTGCCTGATTTTGCTGCATAATCGCACCATGCTCTGCATCCCAACAAGCTCCCAAACCAGGAACTGCATCTATCAGATCCACCATTTCTTCTGCAGTGTTACAATACAATTTGATTGGTGAAATATGACAGTCCCACATATTTTCAATTGCAATTCCTACATGATGCTGCTTTGCAAACTCACACCATTTCGTAAAAAAGTAGATATTCTCTTGTCTTGAATCCTTGTAGGGCTCTGCTGTATCCATAACAGTTGAAGGATGCATAACAAGCCATTTAATGCCCAAAATCCCAGCACCCTCAATACATTTTTCTAAAACAGTCTCAAAATGCCCGTGATCCAACTCAGGTCTACAAAAATCATAAACAACAGCATGCCCTTGGCTAAATTCAATCCCTAATTCTTCTGCTTTAGCTTTCACTCGATACATGTACTCTTTCCAATTTTCTGTCATAAATTCACTATCATAAGTAGTTAAATCATGGAAACAGAAATCTAATACTTCATAGCCTGCTCGCTTACAAATTTCCATACATTGTAGGGGGTCAATAGGCTCCCCGTAAGCTCTTTCAAATAAAATATTTGTTGAAGTTGATAATCTCATGAGTTTTTCCTTTCTATATATTGCCTTATTTTTTTTAAGGCTTCCTCGCCCCCTTCAATTGCAATCCCTGAGACGTTGTAATCTGCCTTTTCTTGTAATTCAGGAATCGCATTTCCCACTGCAATGCCTAATGCTGCTGCTTGAATCATTTCATAATCATTCTCATTATCCCCGATGGTCGCTACTTCCTGTTGTGTGCCATGTAACTCATTTAAAATAATTTCTATCCCTGCTTGTTTATTTACTCCTTGGCTTACCAGCTCAATACCATGCATCCCATATCTTGTAATTAAAATATCTTCCTTAACTTCCTCAAAATCTTCTTCAAACAATTCGATTGTCTGTAAACTATCATCTTTCAATACATTTAGCTTAATGATTTCTAATTCTTTCCATTCTGCTTCCGTTGGCATTCTTAATGGATGATACGTTCCACGCTCGATCCTCTTTCTCTGAGTCGCTGTATTTTCTGCCATCACATATTCTATTTCATCAATCGCGTATAATACAGTCATATTTGCATCTAGTGCTTTTTCAACAAGCTTTCGCAGAATACATAACGAAAACTTTTTTTGAAATAAAATTCTTTGTCCCTTTTTAACTAACGCACCGTTGCATGCAACATACGGCTGATTACTTAAGCCTAACACATCGAGTAGCGGTTGAATTCGATACGGCAGTCGTCCTGAAGCAAATGTAAAAAAGATTCCTTTTTCTGTTGTTCTGCGTACCTCTTTTATAAAAGCTTCAGTCATCACCTCTCTTTTTTGAATCAATGTCCCATCGATATCACAAAAAATATACTTGATTGTCATCCCATCACTAACTTTCTACAAAAATTTTGGACCTGAGCTAGAGGTCAATGTGTGTTCATTATTTGACTGTTTAAGCTCAATTATAGTTTCTGGGACACTAGTCAAAGTCACTAATGTCCCAGAAAATTTATCATTATCCATTTGCCTTATGATATTCCTCTAATGCCGTGTTAGATTTTCCGACAATTTCTTTTGCTGTTTCTTCTTTAGTTAATTTACCCTCAGCAAATTTTTGCATAGCATCAGCAACAATGTCATTGATTTCCCAGTTAACTAAATCAAATGGTTCTTGTGATAATGGATCTGATGACTTCAATTGTTCCAGAGCCGTCTTGAATTGCGGATTTTCTTCATAAAATTTTTGCATTTCAGGTAGTTCTTCGGTCGCAACATTAACAGGAATGTAGCCGCTCGCTTGTGACCATTCTGCTTGAACATCTGCAGAGGTTGCGTATGAAATAAAATCCCAGGCCGCAGACAATTTTTTATTATCCCCACGATTGTATAAAACTAATGAGCTTCCGCCAATACTTGCTCCACTTGTATCTGATGCACTCACTTTTGGTAAAAAGGCTGTTTGGAAAGTAAATTTATCTGCCGTAAGTGTTTTGATTGCTCCTAGTCGAGAAGAAGAAAGAAGCGCCATTGCATTGATTCCAGTAGCAAACTCTTCATTCGCATTATCCTCAATATGCTTATAACCACCACTATCAATCACTTTTTGCCATTCAGTCAAGAATTTATCCAAAGTTCCATCCTCATCCATAATTAGCTTTGTCATAGGCGCTTTACGTCCACCTTCGTTATCTCCAACAAAACTCTCTGGGAATTGACTTACAATAAAATTAACTAGTTGGTAACGTGTAATTTGCGTATTTAAGCCATTGATACCATCAATTTTTCCTAATTTTTCAATATACTTGGCCAGCTCATCAATCGTCTTTGGTGCATGGTCAAAGCCGGCTTCTTTCAACAATTCTTCATTATAATATAAAAGTAAGGTTGAAACATTCATCGGAACACCAATGATCTTGTCCTCGTACGTAAACGTTCGTAAAAGTTGATCATAATAAGCAGCCGTTTTAAGCTCTGATTTTTTATCATCAAAAAAAGTTTGTGCTGGCACGATTTGCGGTAAAGTTGAGATTGACGGTAAGTCCATCCCGACAGTCTGAATAATATCCGGTGCATTCTTATCATCATTTGTTGAAGAGGCAAGTTTCACCTTACTGGCAATCTCGGTATCTTGGAAAACTGTACTTATCTTAACGCCGTGCTCTTTTCCTACCGTGTCATTATAATCTTTGACAATTTTATCCAACGCCTCACCATTACTTCCTGACATAGCGTGCCAAAAGACAATTTCAGTTCCAGAAAAATCTTCCACCAATGCAATATCCTCTTTCTTGTCCCCATCACTCTCTGCTTTGTTTCCACAACCTGACAATCCAGCTAAAGCAATTGCACACATGAAACCTACTACTATTTTTTTCATTTTTTTCTCCCTTCTATCCTTTAACTCCGCCAGCCATCATACCTTTTTTGATATAACGCTGGAAGGTTATAAATACGACAACAGTTGGTATCACAATTAATACAGAGGCAGCCATGATAATTCCGTGAGGGCTCTCATCTGGAAAATTCAACAAGGTAACTGCCACCTGAGCTGTCCGCATTTCATTTTGATTTGTGACTAGTAATGGCCATAAGTATTGGTTCCAGATACCTACAAATGATGAAATAAAAGTGGTGATTAAAACTGGTTTTGAAGAGGGCAGCAATACTCGAATAAAGAACTCAAAATTACTACAGCCATCAATTTTAGCTGCTTCATAAATTGATTTTGAATAGGCTAAAAAATGTTGTCTCATCACAAAAATATTTAACGCTGTAACAAAGAAAATGACCATCATACCCAAATATGTATTAATTAAGCCCATATTGGCAACAGTCCGATAGTTTTTGACAATCAGTAAATCAGGTGGGATCATCATCGTTCCGATAATCAACAAAAACATAGCTTGCTTTCCTCTAAAGTTATAGAAGGACAAGGCAAATGCTGCTGTGCCAGCTGTCACTAATCTAACCGTTGAAGATCCAACTGTCATTACAAAGGAATTGAGTAAAAAACGAGTAAGCGTTGTTTTTTGGAATGCTGCAATATAGTTTCCTAAATAAAAGCTTCTTGGCAACAAATTAACATCTCTACTCAAAATCTCATCAGGTTTCATAAACGAAACTGAAAGGGCATACAAAACTGGGATTAACACGATACTCCCTAAGATCAAGGCGAACAATTGATACCCCACACTTCTTGTTTTTTTCATCCGTAATGAACTCCTCTCTTCTCATAAATAAAGCTCAGACCTACAAATAGAAGTGTAATGACAAAGCCAACTACTGAAGCTGCATAACCAATATTATAATTCTGATTTAAAATAGCATTTTTGTAGATAAAAGAAACAATTGTTTCAGTTGCTCCATCTGGCCCACCTTGCGTTAAAATCAGCGTTAAGCCACTAGTAATCATTGCCTTAGCAATTGAGGAAACAAGTAAAAATAGAATTGTTGGTGAGATGTACGGGATAATAATCTTGTAAAGTCTAGTAAATCCAACTGCGCCGTCTATCTCAGCACTTTCTAAAATTTCATCAGGAATCCCTCTCACAGCAGTCAACATAAACAAGAAATTAAAACCGATATTCAACCATGTTTCAATAAAAATCAAGGAAGACAAAGAAGTGGTTACGTCTTTAAGCCAATTAATATCTACGCCAAAAATTTTATTGACCATTCCCAACGTAGGATTCAACATTAATTGAAAAATCATCGCTACTGCCGCTAAAGACATCGCCATTGGTAACGAGTACATCGCTTCATAAATGGGTGAAGTCCTTCTTTTTTCTCGCGCAACTAACGCCAAGATGAGTCCGATAATTAATGACGCCGGAATTGTTATAGCTGAAAACAAAACAGTATTTCCTATTGCTTGTAAAAATTTGGGATTCCTTAAAATCGCTTGATAGTTCTCTATTCCTACAAAAGCACGGCGATTGCCGAAAGAATCTACGATATGCAAACTGTCAAAAATATTAGTAACAAAGGGATAGTACGTAAACAAACCAATTGCAACAAGTGAGGGTAGTAGATAAAACCAAGGCTCAGTCTTACCTAGATAGTTCTTTTTACTTACTCTTTTCATTTCCTTAGCAGTTGTTTCAGCCATACCGGACCTTCCTTTCACGGTTTATTAACTAGGAATCTTAGACAACTTAGTAAACAAGTCATCCATCAAATTATCTCGTTCAATACGATAAACATACTTGATAAAGTGACGTCTAGAATCAAAGCTGTAATAATCATTGTATTGCATTATTGGGCTTTTAATTAGAGTGTCCAGCATAAACTCCCCATCTAGAAGCCAAGCAACAGGAACTACATCCCAGATAGCTCTTGACCAAACACTTCCGCCATAACAAATTCGAGCTTCCTCTGCTGTTTTCTCAATCATGTAATCACAGAATTTATTTTTTCCTTTTAACCAATATTCCAATTCGGGACCTGTTGTTGTAAAAGCAGAAATCACATTCTTTCCTGGAAATTGAACTAATGGCACCCCAGAATCTAATAGTACACGAGCTGCTGCAACGTCTTGTCCTGAATTAAATGATTTGTTATCATGCCAATCATAGCTCAAACCACCTAACCATAAAATAACAATCCGGTTGATAATAGTTGGATCTAATAAAATAGCCGAAGCTAGATTAGTAGCTGCTGCAATACCTATCACGTATAGAGGATTTTCTTCAGAATAATTCTTTGAACGGTCAATCAAATCTCTAACAGCATCTGACTCTTCGGGGGTTTGTTCATCCTTCAAAAACTGAGTAGAACCTCTAAATGTCACTTCATGATATCGCGTTTCATTCATCAATTTATAGCAATTAAATAATTCTTGATAACTTCTTTGCATCCCATCTTCTGGACTTTCAGAATGGTGATTAAGAAATGGAGCTGCATAAACAGCTTTTAAGTTCAATTTTTCTTCCGACTGAATTAAGTAAGCTAGCGCAAACTGATCATCAATCTCATTATATGTATCCGTATCAAGAACTACATCTACTTTTCTCTTTGGCTTTTCTAGTCGCTTAATGATTTTGGCATTATCCATTATAAAGGCCTCCCGAATTGTTTTTTCACAACTTTATAATTTAATTATACAATAAATTCCCAATATTGCAAGCGTTTTTATTTGTTTTTCACAACTTTTCAGACAGTTTTTCTCGTTAAATTGTAAATTAACAAGTTTCATGGCGCAAAAAAAGAAAGAAACGCTTAAAGAATGTGCTCTATCTTCTCTACTGAGTTTCCTTCTTAATAAAAAACTGGCTTCTGCTAATTATTTCTGTTTGAGCGACGATGGAAAAACAGGAATAGTTCGTACGTTTCAAAAAACATTTCATTCTCTAATGCTATCTTCTCCACCCAACATTTAACCTTACGTAGGCTGCACTTATAGATTCTCCTCAGATAGTCAGCAGAATTTCTTTGATTAAAGTTTTAAAATCAGCTTTCACACGTTCCGTTGTTTCAATAACTTCTTCATGATTAAGAACTTCTTGCATGCCTGCTGCAAGATTCGTAATACAAGAGATGCCCAAAACTCTTAAACCACTGTGCACCGCCACAATTACTTCAGGTACTGTTGACATTCCTACTCCATCAGCTCCAATTTTCCGTGCAAAATGAATCTCAGCTGGTGTCTCATAAGAAGGCCCTGTCCCCCCCATATAAATCCCTTTCCTCAATTGAATATTTAACTTTTCCGCTGCTTGCACCGCAATCTTCTGATAAGCTCCATCAAAAGCCTGACTCATGTCTGGAAAGCGTGGACCCATTTCATCCACATTCATCCCAATTAAAGGATTGGTTCCCATATTATTGATTTGATCTGTAATCAGCATTAAGTCACCTGGTTCAAACGTTGTGTTGACCCCTCCACTTGCATTAGTCACAATTAAGGAGTGGGCTTTCAGCATCGCAATCACTCGTACTGGATAAACAACCGTCTCCATAGAATACCCTTCATAGAAATGAAAACGGCCCTGCATAGCCAGTACTTTTTTTCCAGACAACGTTCCATAAACTAACTGACCCGCATGTCCGACCACTGTTGAAACTGGAAAATGAGGAATTTTATGATAAGGAATCTTTACAACATCCTGTATCTCATCTGCCAATTCACCCAACCCTGAACCTAAGATTAATGCAAAATCGATTTCTTTTACTCCCTGATTCTTAATATATAAAATGGTTTCCTGTAAGTTTTCTGTCAACGTCATTTTCTCATTCTCCTTATCTTTCCATCATTAATTTATGTATTCTACTCAGTCGTTCGAAAATTCTTTATTGATGAAAATCAGCTGTATTAAGAAAAATTTCCACACATTACCTCTCGCCTTCTCCATAAATTTTTCTAACCAAATTGCTGTAGACAACATCCACCATGACGGCCATAAGCAAACCATATGCATACATTCCACATGCGATACATAGACCAATAATAATCGGTCTATCTCCTAAAAGTCCTTGACCAATAAATGGTACTGGCCGTCCCAATAACAAAACAGTCACTGTTAACCCAGTAAATGTTGCCGGTAAGCGCCCAGGTAATTTTTTATCAAACAAAATCAGCGCCCCTGCGCTTAATAGGAAGATGAGTATGCCACCATCAATAAAATTGATAGCAAAATAGGTCAATGAATCAGAAAAATAATGCCAAAGCATATTGGAAAGCTGCCCCCAAAAAAGTCCCACGGTAAACGAAGCAAGTAATTCAAAACAAGCTCTCTTTTGCATAGCAATATTTCCTATAAAATAAAATTGTAATGCAAGGAAACTGATCCAAATAAATTGACCGATAGCTAACTTTCCAATCAACAAGGTACCTATCAAGTTTATTGAAGCGATTACAATACATAGTAATAGATTGTTTTTCATTAAATCCTCCCGCCCTTTCCCACAGCTCTGCTTTTTGTTTTTATTTCTTAATCAAATTGTTTCATCTCTTTTTCGGTTGGCATTCCACCCTGTGCGCCTTTTTTGGTTACTGAAATAGCTGCCGCTTTATTAGCCAGTTGAATAGCTTCTGCAATTGATTTTCTGCGAATTATTTCTAGCGCAAAAGCGCCATTGAAGGTGTCTCCAGCACCCGTTGTATCTATTGCCTTAACCTTATACGCTGGAATCTGACGAATTGTTTGTCCATCATGAAAGATAACGCCCTCAGAGCCTAGTGTCACCACCAACTGATTCGGAAATTTCTCAACAGCTTCTGTTATAGTCAATTGAGGAAAGATTTGTTTACACTCATTCTCATTAGGTGTTAAAAAGGTTAAGTCATCCATCAAAGCTCTCGCTGTTTTATCAGCTGGGGCTGGGTTATATAAAATAGGGACATCCTCTTCTTTGCAATGCTTCACAATAAAATGAATCGTCTCATTCGGAATCTCATTTTGTAGAATAACCATTCCGTAAGCAGAAAGCGGCTTGGTTAATTTCTCTTCAACAAATTCAGGCGTTACCTCATTATTTGCTCCGGGAACTACAACAATACGATTGTCATGATTAATTAAAAATATGTGAGCAGTTCCCGTTAAAGCCGAAGAACTCATACTAATCATCTCTGTATCCACTTGATTTTCTCTCATATTTTCCACTACCATTTCACCATGGGCATCTTGACCGACACAGCCAAGAATGTCCACTGCCCCACCTAAACGAGCAATTGAGACAGCTTGGTTTGCTCCTTTCCCACCACAAAATAGTTCGAGAAAATCAGCTTTTATCGTTTCACCTTGTTCTGGCATACGATTTGTTTCAATCGTTAAATCAACAGACATTGAGCCGATTACAAGAATTTTCTTCATTTACTTTCCTCCTATGCATCCAATCTATCTAATGCGTCCATCAACAGTTTTACAAATTTTTCTCGGTCAACTTCCTGTAAAACAAGGGTATTCTTTGGTAAATCAAAAGCACGTCTAAAATCACCATAAGTCAACCCTCTAGCTAGCGAATCATCTGTAATTACATGGATATCAGCAGCTGTACCCGTAAAAATTTCAGGCATCAATAAATACGCAATTGTACATAAATCATGAAGAGGTGAGTCAATAAACCCAAATTGACGGCCAGAGGTATTATAAAATGACAAAAGTTCATAAGCCAGTTGATTGACACGCCCTCGACCGTGTAACTGATCAATTTCAGCTACGGTAATGACTGCTTTTTCTGTTACATCTAACCCCGCCATAACGATTTGTAAGCCACTTTGAAAAACAATCTCAGCTGCTTCAGGATCAACATAAATATTAAATTCAGCTAACGGAGTTTGATTGCCATGACTGATTCCCCCACCCATCAACACAATCTCTTCTATCAACGGAAGAACCTCTGGATGGCTTTTAAGAAGTAAAGCTATATTAGTTAACGGACCTAAAGCCGCAATCGTCACTTTCCCTTCTGCCTGCAGTATTTTTCGATAAAGAAACTCTACACCATTCATCTGACTTACAGGATACTCTGCTCCTTCAAAATAAGGTCCTTCCATTCCACTTTCGCCATGAGCTTCAGGTGCCGTCTTCAATGACTTTACCAACGGCCCTTCTTGTCCTGCTGCTAATGGGATTTCTGAGTGCAGAAAATGTAAGATATTTCGCGCATTCTTTGTCACCTTGGCTAAAGTCTGATTTCCACCAATCGTTGTTATGCCTAAGACCTTTAATTTTTCAGCATTAGCCAATGCCATTATAATCGCAAGCGCATCATCATGACCAGGATCGCAATCAATCAGAATTTTTTTCATGTCCAAGTACCTTCTTTCCTAGTTCTTCCATCGTCAAAATATTCTTAAATTCTAACGCTTTGGCTAATTGACAAATATAAGGCTGCTTTAGTCCACTCAAAGTCAATAGACTTTCATCCCAAAATACTTCTCTAGGTGTTCCTTCTTTGCGTAATTGTTTATCTGCAAAAACTAATACACGCTGAAACTCTTTTACTACGAACTCCATATCATGAGTAATCGTTATGACAGCTTTATTTTTAGCAGATAATTCTTTAATAATTCTGCCCAAAAGCTCAGTGGATTCTCTATCTTGCCCTGCTGTTGGTTCATCCAAAACAATAACCTCTGGATCCATCGCTATGATTGCAGCAATTGTAATAAACTTTCTCTTAGAGTAAGACAAATTATAAGGATGCTCATTTAAGACCTCCGTCAATCCACATGTCTCAGCGGCCTCCTTAACTTTCTTTTTGATAACCGAAACAGCTAATTTTTGACTTTTAGGACCAAAAGCAATCTCCTTTTCGATAGTCTCTTGAAAGATTTGGTCATCGGGATTTTGAAAAACATAACCCACATGCTTCGACATTTGAGCTGCAGTAAAGACATTCGTTGATTTCCCATCAATCAAGACTTCCCCTTTCGTTGGCCGTAACAAGCCATTCATCAGCTTAACTGTGGTCGTTTTTCCGGCACCATTTTGACCAATAATTGCAACAGCTTCACCTAGTTGAAACTCCATTGAAACCTTTTGAGTTGCTTCAAAACCATTTGGGTAGCTATAACTAACTTCACTTAATTTTAAGAAACTCATTTTGAAGCGACCTCCTTTAATTTTACAATTGCTTCGTCCATTGTAATTGGTATTTGTGTATCATACCCTAGCTGCTCCAAAAAGAACAATGCTACTTGTGGCAAAGAACCCCCATGCTGCAATATCGTTCTGTCGTTCAGCAGCTGGTGAGTTTCGCCACTCTTCACCACATGTCCATTCTCCAACAAAATGATTGCATCACAATATTCCGCCAGTAAATCCACCTTATGCTCCACCACGATAATTGTCTTACCTTGATCTTTTAACATCGAAATAATTTGAAAGACTTCCTCCGTACTCTGAGGATCAAGTTGAGAAGTCGGCTCATCCAAAATGATGACTTCAGGATCTAAAGCCACAACAGAAGCCAATGCAACACGTTGTTTTTGACCGCCAGATAACTCATACGGATTTTTTTCTTTAAGTATTTCTAGAGTAAACAGTTCCAACAATTCTTGTACTTTAACTTTCATAATCTCCGGTGCAATCCCAATGTTTTCCATACCATAAGCAATCTCTTCTTCTACAGTATCCTTAACCCCAGAAATTTGAGTAAATGGATTTTGCGAAGAGTACCCAATCTCAGCAGCTAATGCGCCTACATTGTATTCTTGAACAGATTTCTCTTTATAAGTCACTTCACCTGTTAACTCACCAAAGAACAAAGTAGGAATAAAGCCACGAATAATATTACAAAGCGTTGTTTTCCCTGCTTGGTTATTTCCGATAAGTCCGTACACCTTGCCTTTTTCAAATGATAGCGATACATCTTTAATTACTGGTTCAACATCTAACGGATATTTATACGTCACATTTTTCAATTCGATTAAACTCATAATGGTCCCCCCACAAAATACACAATCAACGCAGCTAAACAAAATATGACAATCAAATAATCCGATGGTGTTTTTTTGATAGAATAGTACGTTGTCTTTTTCATTGGTGCTGAAAACCCTCTTGCCTCTAAAGTTAGTACGCGTTCATCCGTTTGTTGAATGGATGTTAACACTAGTGGACCCATCATAGGCACAAAAGCTTTCATACGTATAAACACAGAACCTTCCGTTTCAATTCCTCTTGCCCTCTGTGCATCTGTTATAGTTTGCGACAATTTTGACATCTGTGGGATCAATTGAATGGTTGCTGCAATCACAAAAGTTACTTTCTTAGAAATGCGGGCTTTTTCTAAAGCGGCAACAATATCTTTGACGCTAGTTACTTGAAAGAACCAGATAATAATCGAGCTAATCGCCACAATTCGAGAAGTTAGTCCAACACTTGTATCCATTCCCATCTGAGAATATCCAATAAACCACCATAGCGATTGACTATCCTCATTTTTAACGATGAACACTTGAACTAAGAAAATAAATAAAACAATTACAAAAACTGATTTAAAGAAAGTATTAAAAAAGTTAGTTATTGTTCCTGAAAACAGGCTTAAAACCAACGCGACTCCAAAAAGCACATATTGAACAGTTGGTAACGTTGAAAACATACTAACAATTATTACAGTTAAAACAATCATTAATTTAGTCGAAGGATGCCATTTTCCAACTATACTATCCATGCTTCAACGCCTCCTTTTTAATATATGGAAGCCCATAATTTAACTTAATTAAAAATCGTGGAGGGATTCGTTTAACCACTAAATAACTGATAAAGAAATTTAAAATAGTATTGATTGTTCCAGTCAATATATTGGTAGAAAATACAGAATCCCATAATTGTTGACCTGCTGCCAAAAATGCGGCTGTAACTAAATCTGTGCCTGCTCCTGTAATTCCACCAAACATAAAGACCGTTACTATAGCTGCCGAACCAGCTGAAACGATAGTCAGTACAGCGCAAGCAATCAGTATGCCAAAAATATTCTTAAAAAAATTAAATCTTGAGAAGTATCCTGCAAATAGGCCAATGCTTATTGAGACAATCCCGTACGGAATCGCTACTGGATTCAACATCCCATTGACAACATTTCCTAAAAACCCTGTTACTAGCCCTACCCAAGGACCGGCCACCATCGATACTAAATACGTACCAATCTGATCAATAAAGACTGGGAATTTCAAAATTGTACACAGCTGATATCCGACAACATTTAAAGAAACGCCAACTGGAATCAGCATTAATGCCTGTAAACCAAAGTCATATCTTATTCCTCGCTTCATATCTTTTCCCACTTTCAATTTTTTTCTCACACAAATGTAAGAGCTTTCTTAATTTCATCATCAGTATAATCAGAAATAAAAAATCACGAAAGGTCACATGTCCCTTCGTGATAAAAATCAATGAATTCATTTTTAAAAATATTGCAATTGCTCTTTGAGTCGGTGATATTCCTCAACACCAATATATATTTTCCGTTGCTCGCTTATAATCTCATGATTCTCGCGTAGATTTTTTAATGAACGTCCTACTGTGCGTACACTCATTCCTAATTTGTTACCAATTTTTTCACGACTTTCTTGTACTTCGACTAACTTAACTTCACTATTTCGTTTTTCCTCATAATAAGAGACAAGAAAATAACGCAATCGGTTCACTCCTTCAAAACGATAAAGTAAGCCATCATTCCCCGAACGATCATATAAATCTTTTGCTAAGAGCCCTGCACTCAACTGTAACAATTCTATGTCCTCCATCACCCATTCATAAACAACCGAGGAAGGAACTCGAACCGCCTCTACTTTGGTCAAGCAAGTAATCGTTGCGATAGTTTCCTCTTTTTGAGCCAAAATTTCGAGTAAGCCCACGCTTCCATTACTTTTTTCTAATTGGAAATAATCATATTCGTTCCCATCTTCATAGTTTCGAGCACCAACGACAATTCCACTAAGAATAAAGTAGACATATTCTGGAAAATCGCCACGCATGATAATGGTTTCCTTTGGTTCAAAGCAAATCACAGGATATTGTTCGACTCCCTTATCTTCTATACTGCTAAAATTAATCGTACTTTTCTGATTATAATGCTGCCACTTTTCCCTAAGAACGTTCTTTTCCATAATTTGACTAACTCCTTTCCTAAAAAGTTTATATTCAAATATTATGATCCAATCGACCAAGTGCTTTCTTCACATAACCAAATAATTTTCTATTCATACTATACCACTTTATCTAAAAGATAACCTGTTTGTTCCAAAAGAGAGATTAATCCATTTTCTCCATACAAATCTCCTGCTCCAACAGCTATAAAAATCGGAGCTGTTTCATTTAATTCTTTTTCAAGAGTATCTAACCAAGCAATGTTTCGCTTTGCTATTAATAAATAATTATACTCTTCACTAGCATTTACTAACAGGTCTGAGAAATTATTTTCTATATTTCCATCAATATAATTGTCAATTACATCCTCATTTCTTTTTTGAGCTTCATCTAAGCTCAATATTTGTTTTATCCACTATTTATTTGTGATGTTATAAACACGCTTGAAACGTTGGTTTCAAGCGTGTTTTTGTTTATTAGATACAGAGCTTTCCGTTCTTCGTTGAAACAGCGAGTGAGTCGCATGATAGATACTTCTGGCAATATCTGATTGATTCATCGTATATAAATGGACACCGGAAACTCCCTGAGTAACTAAATCAACAATCTGATCAATAGCATAAGCCAGTCCTGCAGCCCGCAATGCCACCGGATTATCTGCATACTTATCCAGGATAGCGAGAAATTTCTTAGGCAGCTGAACCTCCGCCGTACGAATAATACGTTCTGCCTGCTTTTTGTTGACAATCGGCATGATCCCAGCCAATATCGGTACTTGAATCCCTGCAAGGCAGCATTTTTCCTGAAAATGATAAAAGCGTTCATTATCAAAAAACAGTTGCGTAATCAGCTGGTCTGCTCCGGCATTAACCTTTTCTCTCAGATGATAAATATCCTCCAGCGTATTTGCCGACTCAGGATGTCCTTCGGGATAACAGGCAGCGGTAACAGAAAATTCTGGGTCCCATTCCTTGATATAAGAAATTAGGTCAGCTGCATAAAGAAACTCTTTGCTGCGGGGAACCTCCGGATAGAGGTCCCCTCTTAACGCCAAAATATTTTGAATTCCTTTTTGATGAAGCAATTCCAAAACCTCGTCAACGTTTGTTTTACTCAAATAAGCCGCACTTAAATGAACAATACTCGGAACTTCGTGATGGCTCTGAATGTGTTCCGCAATTTTAACGGTCGTGTCTTTTAAGGAAAGCAGCTTGTTGCTGCAGGTCACACTGATAAAATCAGGACGCAGGTCCTCCATCTGATGTAATGATCTATACAAGCTGTCAAATGTTGCCTGTGAACCTGGAGGAAAGACTTCAAAAGAAAGTCTGGGACTTTCATTCTCTGACTGGTTCATAAACAAGCGCCTCCCTTGTCTGAATAGCAGCTTTAGTTAGATTTGCCAGGCTTTTAACTGTTTCTTTTTCACCGCGTGTTTTTAATCCGCAATCAGGATTGATCCACAATTTTTCTGCCGAAATCTTTTTCAGCAGTTCTTCAATTGTCGCAGTCAGCTCAGCAACAGAAGGAACTCTTGGCGAATGAATATCGTACACACCGGGTCCCACCGCTGTCTGGAACTTTTGAGATTTCAACTCATCCAGCAAAGCCAAATTTGAACGAGAGGCTTCAAAAGAAATAACATCTGCATCCATTTGATCAATCGCAGGTAATATATCCGCAAACTCGCTGTAGCACATATGCGTATGAATCTGTGTATGCGGAGCTACTTTGCTGTGAACCAGTCGAAATGCAGGAATGGCCCAGTCCAGATATTCTTTATACCAGTCACTCTTTCGTAATGGGAGTTTTTCCCGTAATGCAGCTTCATCAATCTGGATAATTTTGATGCCATTTGCTTCCAGATCCAACACTTCTTCCTGAATAGCCAAAGCAATTTGAAGAGTGCTGTCTTTCAGTGATATATCCTCACGCGGAAATGACCAGTTTAGAATCGTTACCGGTCCCGTCAACATGCCCTTCACTGGTTTGGCAGTCAGCCCCTGAGCATAGGCAGACCATTCAACGGTAATTGCCTGTTTTCTTGAAACATCTCCCCAGATAATCGGCGGCTTCACACAACGTGTGCCATAAGACTGAACCCAGGCATTTTTTGAAAACAGGAAGCCTTCCAAATTTTCACCAAAATATTCAACCATGTCATTCCGCTCAAACTCTCCATGCACCAGTACATCCAGATCAATATCTTCCTGAAATTCGATACAGTCAGCAATCTTTTTCCGCAAAAAGCTCTTATAGGATAGCTGATCAAGTTCCCCTCTTTTGAATCTTGCCCGAGCGGCTTTCACATCACGAGTCTGAGGGAAAGAGCCTATGGTTGTAGTCGGCAGCAACGGAAGATTCAGCTCAATTTTCTGAGTCTGAGCTCTCTCCTCATAAGATATTTGACGATGAAAATCCTGCTCAGTTAAAGCTGCCAGCTTATCAGCCAGAGCCTCATTTTTCTGAACTCGTTCTTTTTGAAAAAGCTGCTGATTTTCGGTTACTCTTCCTGTTGATTGGCTGACAATTTGAGACAGCTGTGACAATTCCTTCAGCTTCTCCTTTGCAAAAGAAAAATGCTGAGAGACTTCTTCAGGAAATTCTTCCTGCTCGATAGAAAACGGCACATGAAGCAATGAACAGGAGGTCGATAAAATAACCTGCTCTTTTGGCAAGCCGTTTAGTAACGCAACAGTCTTTTGATAATCATTCCGCCAGATATTTTTCCCATTTATAATACCGGCAAATAACACTTTATTCTGAGGAAAGCCGAACGACCGAACGAATTCTTCTGTCTGTTTCCCTTCAACAAAATCCAGTCCGATACCGTCTACATCAAGTGTCAACAAATCAGCATAAACATCTCGGACATCGCCAAAATAAGTCTGCAGCAGCAGTTTGATTTCTCTTGGTTCTTTGGTGAACGACTCGTAAATTGCTAAAAACAAGTCACGATCTTCATTTGACAAATCTTTTACCAGAGCAGGCTCATCCAGTTGCAGCCAGTGCGCACCTAAACTGTTCAGCTTTAAGATAATCTCTTTATATGCAGAAATCAGTGCCGGAATATGCTTTGCCTTTTCTGTTGTTGTAAAATCAGCAAGCTGAATCAAAGTAAACGGTCCTAAAATAACAGGTCTGGTTTCAATTCCCAGTTCCTTTGCTTCCAGATATTCATCAAAAATCTTGGTTCCGACAACTCGGACTTCGGTGTCCTGCTCAAATTCAGGTGTCAGATAATGATAATTGGTGTTAAACCATTTTTTCATCGGCAATGCAGTCACATCACCTGCTGCTGCCTGATACCCTCTCGCCAAAGCGAAATAAGTATCTAAAGGAGAAAGCTTCAGCTCCAAAAATCGCTTCGGAATAATATTCAACAAAACAGCAGTATCCAACACTGTATCATAAAAAGAAAAATCATTACTTGGAATGTATGAGATTCCTGTATTCCTCAAAAGCTGCCAGTGCGTCTTTCTTAATTGTCTGCCCTTTTCTAATAACTCTTCTTGTGTGCTGTCTCCACGGAAATAATTTTCTGTCGCTGCTTTCAATTCACGATTTTCTCCAATTCTTGGAAATCCCACAACCGTTGTTTTCATAGATACGCCTCCTCAATAGTTATGGGGAACACTTTATCACAGCCGTCTGTATCCTGACTAACTGTTAAAATTTATAACCTGTAATAGATTTTAATTATAAGAAAAAAATGAGAATTCAATGGATAAATCATTTGACAGGAAGATAAGTTTTGGCTATAGTAGAAACCAATAGTTAATGCGTAGAAAAGAAGAGTACATTTAGAGAACCTTATACAGAGAGCTCCCAGTGGTGAGAAGGAGCATTGGCAATCATTTGGAAGATGGTCTTTGAGCATTCAGCAGTGAGTGGATTTATGAACTGCTGACGGAGGTGCCCGATATCGCAACGCAGTATCAGTTTTTTATGAACTCGTACTGGCTAAGGTTGCTGACTGTGAAGCAGTAACAAACAAAGGTGGTATCACGAAATTATTCGTCCTTTTTCTTATACAGAAAAAGGGCGTTTTTTTTTACCAATTAATGAAAGGAGCAGACATATGCGTATACAGCAGTTGGAGTATCTTGAAAAAGTAGCGGAAATCGGATCTATTAATGAAGCGGCGAAAAGTCTATTTTTATCACAGCCTGCTTTATCTAATGCCATCAAGGAGCTGGAAAATGAAATGAACATCTGTCTTCTTCATCGAAGCAAGCTCGGAGTTGCATTAACTGAAGAAGGGCGGGAATTTTTATCTTATGCCAGACAGATCATCGATCAGGTAGATCTTCTGGAAAAGAGATACAAGCATTCCGAAAAACAAGCTTCTCGACTATCAATTTCTTCTCAGCATTATGCTTTTTCTGTTCATGCATTTGTGGAGTTTATTCAAACATATGAAGATGACAGCTATCAATTCAGTTTGAGAGAGACGGAGACAAAGAATATCCTCGAAGATGTTGCAGGCTTCCGCAGCGAGATTGGTATCCTCTTTTTAAATAATTTTAACCGACAGGTACTTGAAAAGCTGTTTGAAGAAAAAAATTTAGCCTTTTCTTCTTTATTTTATGCTGCACCGCATATTTTTATCAGTAAAGATAATCCGCTGGCTCACAAGAACAAGGTTACTCTTGAAGAATTGTCAGAGCTTCCCTATCTCTCTTTTGAGCAGGGCAACAGCAACTCCTTTTATTTTGCCGAAGAAATTTTAAGTACACGTACCTGTAAAAAGCATATTAAAGTAAGTGATCGGGCAACTATTTTCAATTTGATGATTGGGCTTAATGGATACACATTCAGCTCCGGAATTATCAGTCGTGAATTAAATGATGACAGCATTGTTGCTATTCCACTGGATGTTCCTGAACGTATTGAAATCGGCTGGATTAGAAGCCGGCGCAGCCACTTGTCTCTGCTGGGACAGCGCTATTTGGATACACTAAAAAAACATATCCGGGATTATGGATTTAATACAATTGAGGAGGAAGCTTATGAAGAAAACTATTGAAAAAAAGGATTGGAAGGAAGCTACAAAATTGGCTCAAATTGGCAATCATACGGATAAACAGACTGGTGCAGTCAGTACACCAATCTATCTCTCTACAACATACGCCCATCCCGAGCTTGGTCAAAGCACCGGCTTTGATTACACACGAACCGCCAACCCAACCCGTCAAGTTTTAGAAACGGCCTTGGCTGAATTGGAACAGGGCCGTTATGGATTTGCCACAAGTTCAGGAATGAGTGCCATTCAGCTTGTCTTTGAATTGTTCCCCTGCAACAGTCATTTTTTGGTTTCCAGAGATCTCTATGGCGGAAGCTATCGATACTTTCATTCGCTGGAAGAAAACGGCCAATATCAGTTTACTTATTTCAATTCTATTGCCGAACTTCACGCAGCAATCAGTTCAGACATTGCCGCTGTTTTTATTGAAACCCCAACGAATCCATTGATGTCAGAGCTGTCTATAACTGAAGTCTCTGAACTGACAAAAGCCAATCATACCCTGCTGATTGTTGATAACACCTTTTTAACACCGATTCTGCAAAAGCCGCTGCGTCTTGGTGCAGATCTTGTTGTTCACTCTGCTACCAAATTTCTCGGAGGACACAATGATCTGCTTGCTGGGGCTGTAATAACAAACTCAGATAAATTAGGAGAGAAATTAGCATTCGCTTTAAACACAACGGGCGCCGTCCTGTCTCCTTTTGATTCATGGCTGCTGATTCGCGGATTAAAAACCTTGTCCCTTCGCATTAGGCAACAGGAAAGAAATGCCCAAACACTCGTCCGATTTTTACGCCAGACGCCGCTCATTAAAGAAGTATTTTACCCAGAAAAAGGAAGCATGATCAGTTTGAAGCTGCAGAACGCAACACAGATTCCCGCATTCTTAAAAGCACTGAGCATTTTTACCTTTGCAGAAAGTCTCGGAGGTGTTGAAAGCCTTGTTACTTATCCAAGCACACAGACCCATGCTGATATTCCTAAAGAATTGCGGGAATCTTATGGCTTAACGGACGATTTACTTCGATTGTCCATCGGAATTGAAGCTATTGAAGACCTGATTCAGGATCTTAAACAGGCCTTGATTAAGTCGGCTGATTAATCCTCACGAAGGATATAATAGGAATAGCTTGAACTAAGCAGTTTATTTGGTTATCTAAAAATGCATCCTCTGCCAGATGAAAACAGAGAATACATTTTATTAATAATTATCTTTATAAGCCAAAGACCCTTTGACGACCTATTGCCAGCTCCTTATATTTTCTCATAATGACCACAGCTGAACTCACTCTGATAATGCTTTTCTTCGTCTCGTTTTGGTTGTTTTTCCAAGAGCTTTGGTCAGCTGAAAACTACCAACTATTTGCTCATCAGAAGGAATTCCAAAGCTTAAGCGAAGCTCGCTGTCAAAGAAATTTTTAGTTGTCCGCCAGGCTATATCTATACCTCTTTCCCAAGTTAAAAGCTGAATGTTCTGTATTAATAATGAGGCAGCTGCCCAGGCTGCTTCAAAAGCTTCTTTCTCCTTATACCTTTACTAGACCTGGTTATAAGTCATTAAGGCAGGAACACTTTCAAAATAAGTATGTATTTGCCCTTCCATATCTGTAATCCTTTCAAAATCAAATTTATTCCATAAACCCGTTCTGGAATAACTGCTCAATACTTTTTCTATATATCTTGTGTACTTCCTTCCCAAGAATCAGGTAAACCTTCCAGGGGTATTTTGAAGAATGAAAAGTGGCACAAGAAATTGCCTATAAAATTCTATTGGCGGTTACATCAGGATTTTCATCAGAAGAAGCTTCTCTGAGGGGGCTTCATGTTCGAATTGTTCTATCTATCGTTCATTCTATTCATTTCCTGCTTTTCAATTGCTTGTCATTCTCAACTTAGAAAGAATATATCAAAATAAAAACAGAGTGTAAAAATCCTTTCTGCTATAACAGTCAGGATTTTTACATTCTGTTTTTTTATTTATTCCCCGTATTCTGCCTCTAATTCAGCAGATAAGCGACTTATCTCATAATATAGCTGATTTTCACGAGCTTCCAGCTCTTCTCCTTTAACATCTAATATCTCTTTTTCAGCTTCAGTCCTCCTGCAAAGACATTCCTGCTCATTTTTTGCTTCTATAAATAATTCATCAAACACCCGCTTTGATCTGCTGTTTTGAAACATCTTTGTCAATTGCTCAAACAGCTGATCTGAATGAGAGAACTGATCCCCATAACTTTTCTGAATGTCAGCTATCTCCTTCTTGCTTCGTGCCACTTTATAATGTTGTGTTGCTACAAAATCTTCTTCCTGCTTCAATTTCAGCAATTCAGTGATTTTTTGCTTGTCTTCCATTCCCTCATCTCCCTTTTCAATTAGCCGCTTCATTTTTAGTTTACTTAATAATAACATAAATATAATTGATTTCATACTTAAAGTTAACAACGGATGCTTTGGAACTGGAGAAGCTTCCCTATATCAATCGTTTGAGAAAATAATAGGTTATTACAATTTTTTTATAGTTTATTTTAAAAAAAATAAAAAAATACTCATCCTTATAAAATAAGGATGAGCAAGGAGTTAAATGAAAAATAAAAAGGGTTGTTAGTTGTTGTGTCATTATAATACTATCAATAAAATGAAAAAGCAAACAATAACCCTCGAAAATCTCATTTTTTTATTATTTAGATATTTATTCTATTTGATCTCTTAGTCAACCAGAAGAGCCATTAAGTGAACATCCAAAAATTCTCCGTCATCTGTCTTTGCGCCTCGAGGCATAATGGTCTCAGTTATAAAACCCTTTTTTTCATATAATTGGACAGCACGAATATTTCGATGTTGAACTGTCAATTCCAGTCGTCGAATAATGCCGCCTTCTTTCGCCCAGATAATCAGCTCTTCCATCATCAGACTGCCTAAACCAAATCCCCAGTAATCTTTTAAAATACTGATACCGATTTCACCAATATGTTCCACCCTTTTCTTATCAGAAGCGCTCACTGAAGCAGTTCCCACAATCTGATCTCCTAACAGCGCAACCATTAGTATATTATTAGGTGATTCATATAGATCCTCCAAGTTATGCGCCATTTCCTCAACAGTAACTGCTGGACCGTTCCCGTCCATTACCAGAAAAGCTGTTTCCCGACCGACTCTTCCCAACACATCCACCAGCTGCTCAGCATCATCAGGCACAGCTTCTCTCACCGTAATCTCTATTTGTTCTTTATCCATAAATTCTTTCCCGCACTTTCACTGATTCTGCTTAGAAAAGCTTGACCATTACAACCAATCCCATCAATCAAAATCATCCGTTTTTCTTCTTTTGCAGAGTCTTTATTTATTTGAATCCTCAAATACTCATTCGGTAATTCTTCTTTTAACATTTCTCCCCATTCTACGACACTCAGTCCAGAGCCTTCAAAATATTCATCAAGAGCAAGGTCTTCTATTCCGCTCTCTACCCGATAAACATCCATATGATAAAGAGGTAGACGCCCATTGAGATATTCTCGTACAATCGTATAGGTAGGACTTTTGATCATTTGAGTAATACCCAACCCCAAAGCAATTCCTTTAGTCAGTGTTGTTTTACCTGCACCCAGATCACCAGATAAAATAATAATATCCCCGGCGTTTGCAGCCCTGCCAATTGTTTTTGCCAGCTCTTCTGTTTCCTGACTGCTGTCCACTATAATTTCCATATAATCACCCTCCCATTGTTCTTCTTTAACTTGATAATGCAAAAGGGCTTATTACTCCCCATAGCAACTACATACAGTGTCAGTTCAACGCATACAATGCTGCACTTTCCGCATGAATCTTTGCGGTATCAAATAGCGGTACATCCATATCCTCAGACTTTACCAGCAAACCTATTTCTGTACAGCCAAGAATAACACCTTCTGCTCCGGCACTATTCAATTTGGCAATAATCTCCAGATAAATCTTTTTTGATTTTTCAGAAATTATTCCCAGACAAAGCTCTTCAAAAATAATTTGATTGATTTTGTCCATATCCTGCTCTTCCGGAATCAAAACATCTATTCCAAAATCTATTAATTTATTTTTATAAAAATCTTCCTGCATTGTGTATCTGGTTCCAAGAAGCCCAACCTTACAGATATTTTGTTTATTCAGATGCTCAGCCGTTTCTTCAGCAATATGAAGAATTGGAATAGAAAGTGCTGCCTGTATTTCTGGGGCAACTTTGTGCATTGTATTCGTACAAATTACAATAAAATCAGCTCCTGCCTGTTCCAGTTTAACAGCAATTCCAGTTAATACTTCTCCGCTTTTTTTCCAATTTCCCTGGCTTTGATACTGTTCAATTTCAGCAAAATCTACACTGTAAAGCAGACATTCTGCAGAATGGAGACTTCCAGCTTCTTTTTTTACTATCTCATTAATCTGCTGATAATAACTGACAGTGCTCTCCCAGCTCATCCCACCGATAAGTCCAATTGTTTTCATATGAATCGCCCCTTTTTGAGAGTATAGCATACATAAAGCTTCTGAATAAACAGTATTTCATTTGCCATTTAGAAATATTTTCACTAATTCCTACTGAACTGCTGGTTCCTGTCTCCGGAAACCAAAAAAACACCGAAGCAAAAAATTGTTTCCGTGTTTTTTCTTATAGCTATTCACTTTTGGAGCTCAAACTAGGTTGTTTAAGTACTCCCATCTTTTTATCAGCAATCTACTCGACTATTTTGTTATTAAATATAGTAGGAGTTCCCTTAAAAAGCAACTGACTCTATATACTTCCCCAGTTTTCAAAATACACGACAATTGTTTTTGAATCTCAAAAAAGCAGTATTCGCTGATATTCCCGGATAAATTCTGTTGTCTGCAGCAGATACCCAAGTAAAAGACACATTTATTCTACTACCATATTTTAAACAGGAACAGCAATATCCCTCATAAAAAAAGAAAATTCTAATAAATCATTCTTGGAATGAATTGATCCGTTTAACCCGCTATAAAAAGCTGTTAATCAGGTAAAAATTCAACTCTCTCAAGCAAACTTAGTTCACTACCGGATAAATAAAAAAATCAAATTAGTAAAATAAATACCTCTTTTTTGATTTACCAAACTTTTTAGACCGGCTTTTGATAATAAAAGAGTCACAGCTTATCCTGAATAACTTTCTATCCACTCCAATAAGTATAATCCCTTTAATTTCTAAAAAGGGAATGTGACATAAGTATGTCTGAGATTCCTAAAACCAAATAAACGGTGTTCCGAATCCTCTCTCTATGCTTCGAGGACGGAACGAAGTCCTTCAATTCTTAGTAGCTTTGCCGTTTAGAAATTGATGAGATCGAAACGAAGTGTAGTGTAGTATAGTGAGAACCGAAGACGCAGAAAAACGGATACAGCGTAATGTTTTGTCTTGAGAATCGTTAGACTCGTAGAGACAGCAGCTCTTCTACACTCTGCTACGCATACAGTTCTACTACATCAAATGAGCTAGTTTCATTCAAGGAATACTTATCGAAACTACGCGTACCATTCTGCTAAAGTACGAATATAAGCAGAAGTGGTAAAGTAGAACCAGCACTTGTCGGTCCTAATCTGTGCCGAGTAATCGCAGGCAACATCTCGGAAATAAGGAAGAACGTTACTGAAAATATAAGCAGCTTCAGGGAGGTATCAAGAGGTTGTGACAGAAGTGTTTAACTCCGAGAAATAAGAAGGCATTCACGAAAATTGCACCACAAATTTTAGAGAATTTCAGCTTATTTCCGAAGGAGTTGCTTCTGCTCCCACCGTTTATCTGGATTTTAAGAGACTGGAATATAACTTTTTAAGTTATGTCCCAGTCTCTTGACAATTTTCGTATATTCCGACTTGGTGTCATAAATTATTACGATTGACCTGTCAGAGTAGATGATGCATGATACCTACTTGATTCTTGAAGGAGAACACTTCTACTCCTGCGGTTACTCGTCGCAATTAAGTTCGTGCATGTGCTCCTGCGATTTCTCGTCGCATGGAGAAGCTTTGTCACAACCTCTTTTAACTACCTGAGAGAAGTATTTATCTCTTACTTTCAAACGTAATAGAAACTTTTTTAGCTCAGATTTTATTTATCCATTAATGCTTGAGCAGCTGTAATAATAGACAATTTATAAATGTCTTCTTCATTAGCCCCACGGGATAAATCTGATACAGGTTTATTCAACCCTTGTAAAATTGGACCAATCGCTTCAAAATTACCCAAACGTTGAGCAATTTTATACCCGATATTTCCAGATTGTATTTCCGGGAATACAAACACTGTTGCTTTTCCAGCAACATTTGAATTTGGTGCTTTTAATTGTGCAACAGAAGCTACATAAGATGCATCAAACTGTAATTCCCCATCAATTTCATATTCAGGAGCCATCTGCTGGGCAATTTTAGTTGCTTCCACCACTTTGTCAACTTCTGGAGATTTCGCAGAGCCTTTAGTTGAAAAGCTCATCATGGCAACTTTTGGTTCAATATCAAATAATTCAGCTGTTCTTGCACTGTCTACAGCAATTTCAGCCAGTTCCTGTGCTGTAGGGTTCACATTGATGGCGCAGTCAGCAAAAATATATTTTTCCTGATCACGACCGCGAACCATAATCATTGCACCACTTGTACGGCTGATGCCTGGTTTTGTTTTAATGATTTGCAGTGCCGGACGTACAGTATCTCCCGTTGAATGAATAGCTCCACTGACCATTCCGTCAGCCAGTCCCATATATGTCAGCATTGTACCAAAATAATTCACATCTTTCAGAATCTTTTCAGCATCTTCCTTACTGACTTTTCCTTTACGACGCTCAACAAATACCTCTACCATCTCATCCCATTTATCATAAGTATCAGGATCAATAATTGTGAAATTGGATGTTTTAATCCCGCGGGCATGAGCAGCTTCAACAATTTCTTCCGGATTGCCAATCAAAATCGGTTCCATTAATTCTTCCGCTTTCAATCTAGCAGCTGCTCCTAAAATACGTGAATCAGTCGCTTCCGGAAAGACGATTTTGATATTCCTACGAACAATTTTAAATTTTAAGTTATCGAATAATTCCACGATATACCCTCCAATATTATTTTTACAGAATTAATCATACACCATAATGAAAGAAAATAACAGTTTTTTCTTGCTGTACTAATGGAAAACTCCTATTCTGATAACATTTTCACAAACCTAGGAATTCTATACTATAACAGTTACTCGCTGTTTTAAGACACTGTTTCAGGAAGCTGCCAGTTAATTGGCTCTTCCCCCAGAGCTAGTAAGGCATCATTTGTCTTCGAAAACGGCTTTGAACCAAAGAACCCGCGATGAGCTGATAAGGGACTTGGGTGCGGTGCTGTAATAATCACATGCTTACTGGTATCTATCATTCGTGATTTTTCCTGTGCCGGCTTTCCCCATAAGATAAACACAATTGGTTTTTCCCGCTCATTCAGTTTCTGGATGACTGCATCCGTCAACTTCTCCCAGCCCTGTCCGCGGTGTGAGTAGGCTTGTCCGGCCCGTACAGTCAACACAGTATTCAACAGTAGAACGCCCTGCTTCGCCCAACTTTCCAGAAACCCATGGCTAGCAGGTGTATATCCTAAATCATCCTGAAGCTCTTTATAGATATTTACAAGAGAGGGCGGTGTTTTAATTCCAGGTTGAACGGAAAAACTCAATCCATGAGCTTGATTCGGTCCATGATAGGGGTCCTGTCCCAGAATAACGACTTTAACCTCTTCATAAGGGGTTAGTTCCAATGCTGAATAAATGTGATACATATCCGGATAAATTACCTGAGAAGCATATTCTGTTTTCAAAAACTCTCTCAGTTCGCTGTAATAAGGCTGATTAAATTCATCTTCCAGCATCTCCTGCCAGCTGTTATGAATAATTGTCTTCATCTGATGTCACTCCCTGTTTGTTTTTTCTCAGCACACCGTTCATTTTTTTAATCGATTTTCAAAAAATATATATAAAGCTGAGAATAGCGTTATTCCTTTACCTATTAAGCATATCTGACTTTTTTCCAACATTCAAGGGAATTTTATTATAACGGTAAAATCGAAAACATGGTAAACTATACATAAGTAAAATGAATAATGAGGTGGAAATAATTTATGATTAAGTTGATTGCATCAGATATGGATGGGACACTATTAGATTCAAGAATGGCTATTTCAGAAGACAATGCTTCTGCTATTCGGGAAGCAGCTCGTCAGGGAATCGAATTTATGGTCGCAACAGGCCGGGCCTACGCAGAGGCAAAACCTCCATTGGATGATGCCGGAATCGAGTGTGCAATGATCACTTTAAATGGTGCTCAAGTTTTTGATAAAACAGGAAGATCAATTTTTACTTCCGGGATTGAAAAAGATACGGTCTATGAAATCCTTGACTTACTGGACCAAACAGAGATTTATTATGAAATTTCAACAAATGAAGGAATTATTTCTGAAAGACAGGAAAAAAGAATTGAGAATTTTGCGGCTCACATCGCCGATACAATGCCTCATCTTACCTATAAAGTAGCAATTGCCATGGCAGCAGCTCACCTGTCTTTATTGGAAATTACTTATGTAGACAGTATCCGTGAAGCGATTAAAAAAGAAGACATTCAGGTTCTGAAGATTATTGGCTTTAGTATTGAAGGACCAAAAGTTTTAGGTCCTGTCGGTCTAAAAATTGAAAAGCTGCCGGATATTGTCATTACTTCCTCCGCGCAGAATAATATTGAAGTGAATCATAAAAATGCACAAAAAGGAATCGCTGTTGCCAATATTGCTAAAAAGCATGGTATTGACGCCGAAGAAGTTATGGCCATTGGAGACAACTTTAATGATGTCAGTATGCTTCAATGGGCGGGTGTCAGTTTTGCAATGGGTAATGCTGAAGTTGAAGTGAAAGACTACGCAAAATATACTACATCAACAAATTTGGAAAATGGAGTCGGAGAGGCAATTTTACAGGCGATTCGTGAAGACTTGTAACACTTGTCGATGAATCTGAAAAGAGGTGGAGCTTCGTGTCTGAATATTTTATTCAGGAAAAACAATTAAGTAATGTGACTCGGACTCTTGTGAAAGACGAAAATGGAAAATCTTTATTTTTGCTGGTGGGACGTTGGGGAACTCGCGGAGATGCTCTTTCTCTTTATGCCATGAATGGTGAACTGGTTGCCAGCATCAAACAGCTTTCTCTTTTTTTCGGTACTCGTTTCGATATCTATAAAGGCTTTGAAAAAGTCGGCACGTTAAAAAAAATATTAAACCTTTCAACTGATTTTTATTATATTAACCAGCTTCGCTGGACGGTGATCGGTGATATCCGAAATCATTACTATACGATTCATCATAATAATCACAAGATTATGGAAATGAGCAAAGCAACACTGTTTTCCGGAAATTATTTTTGTCTGGAAGTGGAAAATGATGAGGATGCTCCCTTATGTATTTGTATTGCTGCAGTGCTGGATTACTGGCTGTATAACAAGAAGAAATGCAGCAGCAGAAACAGACAGATGATGATTGACTGGGAAGATGGTGCTTGTTAAGAAAAGTAAAGAGGTTGTACCAAACACTCATGAGTGTTTGGTACAACCTCTTTACTTTTAAAATGAAATTTCAATCAATTCTTTTTTGCATATGATCATAGAGATGTCCGCTGATCATTCTCTCTTCAACTACTTTGAACCCTTTACGCTCATATAGCCTCTTTGCTTTAGGATTCATTTTGTCCACACTGAGACCAATAATCTTTTTACCGTTTTGTTCAGCCATCTTGGGCAGTGCTTCCAGCAATTTTGAACCAATTCCGAAACCGCGGTATTTTTCACTGACAGAAATTGTATCCAAATACCATTCACCCGGCAAGGTTTCCACATCTACAAAAAGTTGAGTATTCTCATTAAAACCAAATTTTTTCAATATTTGAGCCAGCGGTTTATCAATAACTGGTTCATCTTCGGCCGGATAACCAAATGCAATACCGGCAACTTCTCCATTCTGTTCGTACACCAGACCACGCGTATATCCATATCGATAGACCGGATCTGCAATAGCTTCTTCAAGTATTGCTAAAATTGTTTCTTCTGAAGCCGCATCCAAGATAGGCAGCTCCATATCCTTTAAAATAACAAGAATGAGTGGAGCAATTGCTGCTCCGTCTTCTTTTTTTGCAAAACGAATCATCAAATCCCCTCACTTTCTAAAATGAGTGTATCACGTTTTCCAAAACATTTCATTGACAGTCTCCGGAATTTTTTCTTTTTTCAACGTTCACATTTTTCCAAAGGACAAGTGTGTTGCTTCTCGTGAGAATTTATATCGCATTTCTTAACAGCTTCTCTAATACCAGTATTTTCTCCTGCTGGATAAATCACAAACAGGCTGGCTAAACAGCTGTTTTCTCCAGCAGGAATCGCTACTTCGTAATCTTCTTCCAACTGCTTCATTACCTTGGCTATCCCACGATATTTTTTATACTCCTTTTCATAGTCTGACTGCTTGAGAAAGTCTGTGCTTCTTACATTTTCCTTCATTTATCCTCTTGCTTAGTATGACAGATGATTGGTCCATAGTTGAGTGCTTTTTTGCATTCCATTCTGTGGTGCATTATAGCGTACCATTCATATATATCACACCCTCTTTTCATAGCTGAAAAAGACACCGAGACAGATTTCATTAGTGAAATCCATCTCAGCATCTTTTTAATTTATATCAGTTCTTTTTTGTCTGCTATTTCCTTATACCAGTAGGCACTTTTTTTAGGATAGCGCTGTTGTGTTTCAAAATCTACATAAAACAGACCATAACGTTTATTATATCCGTTTGTCCAGGAGAAGACATCCATCAGAGACCAGATAAAATAGCCCTGAACATTTACTCCCCGCTCTACTGCATCCAGGATTGCCTCTAGGTGCTGACGTACATAATCAATCCGTCCCACATCCTGAACGGTTCCATTCACCAAAATATCCTTATCACCCATCCCATTTTCTGTCACATAAATTTTCTTATAGTTCGGGTAAATTTCCTTTACATTCAGCAGCATGTCCAGCAGCCCTTGTGGGTAAATCGGCCAGTCCCAATCTGTTGTAGGTATTTCCACATTGTTAACACGTTCGCCGATACCTTTTAAAGCAAAGATGCTGCTGCCTTTCTCACCTGTACCATTATGATGAATCTGACTCTCGCCTTCATATGCTTTTAAGAAATGGCTGGCATAATAATTAATCCCCAGAAAGTCAATCTTCTCAGCAGCGTAAGCCAAAAGTTCAAATTCCTCTGGTCTTGTTTCCAGTTTTCCATTATTTTGTTCCAAAATATCTTGAATCACACACATCACATCTGCCGAATATCTGCCCATAAAGGTTGCATCCAGCAGGAATCTATTGGCCAGTATGTGTTCTCTCTCAGCAGCATCTCTATTTTCAGAAGTATCAGTGATTGGATATTTTGATTCCAGAATATGAACAATTCCAATTTCTCCTGCATACTTGTTTTCTTTAAAAGTTTTCACAATTCTTGCATGAGCCACCATCATGTTATGCATAGACTGTACAGCTTTTGGAATGTCATACTGAATATTTGGCGGAAAATGACCAATAATATATTGACCGGCAACGACTGACCACGGCTCATTAATCGTAATCCAATAGCTGACTTTTCCGCCGTATTCCTCGAAACAGAATTCAGCAAATGCTACAAATGCATCCAGCATCTCCTGAGCCAGCCAGTCTCCTTGCTTATATAAAGGATAAGGGGTATCAAAATGATGCAGCGTTACAAAAGGCTCTACTCCGTTTTCCAAACAGGCATCAATCACCTTATGATAATAGTCCACACCAGATTGGCTGATTTTCCCTGTTCCCTCTGGAAAAATTCTGGTCCATGCAATCGAAATACGAATACCGTTTATCCCAAAAGCATGCGCCTGTTTCAAATCCTCTTCATATTTATGATAAAAATCACTGGCAGTATTCGGATTAAAGGTCCCTTGTTCTTTCAGATAGTCATCCCAATAAGTTTTCCCTTTACCGCCTGTCTGCGTTGCTCCTTCCGCCTGATAAGCAGCAGTTGCTGCACCAAAGATAAATTGTTTTGGGAATTTTTGCATAATTTCCTCCTTGAATTTTTTTAGAGTCAGCTGTTTTCCCTCACCCTTTCCAGGAAAATGCTTTCTTCTTTTTACAGCTAAGCTAGATTTTCAAACACAAAATTCACAGCCTGTTCCGGCGTTCTGGCTAAAGCCACATATTCTGCACCAGATGTTGATGCTGCCTTCGTATGATAATTCTTCACATCTTCCTGAAGCTCACCCAGCATGGAAGCCATCTGAGGAGCTAAAATGATTAAGTCAAATTCACTGATTAAATCCTTATGCTGACCATAAGCCATCGCAGTGGAATCCAGCAGAATATTTTTCTCCTTTGCACCCTTTTTAATTGCATTTGCCAGCATGGCACTGGTCGCACCATTCGCACACAAAACTAAAATCTTTTTCTCTGTCGTCGTTTCTGCCATAGCTTCAGCCGCAGCTGCAGTAACTTGCTTTGCTTCCACTGCTTCCAGCTTTTCTTCAACTACTTCATTTTCCTGATTACGTTCTTTTTCCAACAGTTCGTTGTCATAAACTTTGAAGAACGGAAAATAAACAGCAAAATCTACCACCAGTAATACCAGCATTAAAATAATTGCCTGCAACGCAAAGCCAGTTCCCATAATCAATCCAATAGGCCCTGGTGTTGTCCACGGGAGATTATAAATAAAGCCATTCATACCTAGAACATCTACAAAAAATTTGAAGAGCCAAACATTCAAAATCGGTGTTAAAATAAACGGAATAAAGAAAATCGGGTTCAATACAATCGGTGCTCCAAACAGCATTGGTTCATTTACACCAAACAAAACCGGAACAGATGATGCACGTCCAATTGTTTTTAATTGCTTCGATTTGGCCAGAAAAGCAAACATTAGTGTAATAACCAGAGTTGCTCCGGTTCCACCCAATGTTGCAACGAAATATTGAGTACCCTGTGCCAAAATACGGGAGGCGTGCTCCCCATTTTGATAAAGCTGCAGATTTGTTTCTACATTCGTAATGTAAATCGCAGCAACAGCCGGTTCAACAATAGACGGTCCATGAATCCCAACAAACCAGAAAAATGCCATCGCACCGAAAATCAGAGCCAAGCCAAAATACCCATCCGCCGCACTAAAGATCGGCTGGAACAACTCAATAATTTTTTCAGAGAAATTTGTTCCAACCAAGCTTCTGAATCCTAAGTCAAATAACCAAAAAAAGACTGCAGATAAAGAAATAGGAATCAGATCTTTGAATGTCTGAGAAATATTTCCGGGAACCTCTTCAGGCATTTTTACAGTGATGTTATTCTTGACACAGAAGCGGTAAATATTAGGTACAACAAAACCTACCACAAACGCTGACAACAGTCCTTTCGTCCCCATATAGCCAGTCGCCAGGCCTCCGTCCAGCGGATCTACACCAATTAGTAAAAATGAAATAATAGCTGCAACCATTGTCGATACATTATTAATCTGATTTGTTTTCGGTAGTTTGCTGTTAAAATTGTCGGTTAAGCTCTTTGCAACTGTTGCCGACATCAGCAAACCCAGAATTCCCATTGAATAGTTGTAGGCTTTCATAATCGCTTCTTCTACTCCAGAACTCCAATAAAAATTAAAAATATTCGGTACATATGCAACTAAAAGAAAAATACTGGAAAACAATATTACCGGAATCAAACTGATAAACCCATCTCTGATTGCCCGTAAATAAGGATTATTTGAAATTTTCTCAAATGTCGGTTTCATTTTTTCAATTCGCGAAACTAATGCATTCATTGCTAAATTCCCCCTTTTTCTCCATTTATTTTTTATAAATATTGAATAGATGCTTGATCGTATCCTTCAACAACATGGTTGTCATCAAATGGTCCTGCGCATGAACCATAATAAAACCTACTTCAATCGATTCACCCCGTGCTTCAGCAGCCAGCATCTGAGTCTGTGACTTGTGCGCTTCAACTAAGCTAGTGTTTGCTTCCTCCACTAAACGATCAGCAACATCAAAATTTCCTTTTTCTGCTTCACCTAAAGCTTCAATTAATTTGGATCGTGCTTCTCCGGCAAATGCGACAACTTCAAAACCAATCATTGCAACTTCTTCTTTGTTCATAACTAAGTCCTCTCTCCTTTGTTCGATTTTGTTTTATTTTGTTCTTCACAAACAAATGATATACCGCTTTCATATAGATGTCAATCAAAAATAATAAAAAAACAAAAGATATTAGCATTGACAGAATTGATTTTTGATGATAAGTTCTATTTAAACATAAACGAACATTTAAAAACAAAAAGGAGGAGCAAAGCTTGATCAAAGAAGAACGTCAAAAAGCTCTTTTAGCTTTTTTAGATAAACAGGAATTTGTCAAAGTCAGTGATATCACTGAAAAGATCAAGGTAACTGAAATGACAGTCCGAAGAGATTTAAAAGAGTTAGAGAAGCAAGGCAAGCTGATTCGTGTTCACGGCGGTGCAAAAGCAATGAATAAAAAGGAATTAAGCTTCTTTGAACTGAGTCACATTGAAAAGAAAAATATTCATTTGAAAGAAAAAGAAGAAGTTGCAAAGAAAATTGCCGAGCAGATTAAAACCGGAGATACAGTTTTTTTAGGTCCTGGGACAACCATCGAGCTGGTTTATGATTACTTAACCTGTGATTTCGCCAAATTTGTGACAAACTCTATTCACGTATTTGATAAATTCAAAAATGACAATCGGTTTGAACTGATTTTAATCGGCGGCTCTTACCGCTCAAAGACCGGTGCTTTTGTAGGAACCATTGCCAATGATACAGTTGCCAGCATTCAGGTACACAAAGCATTTATTGGTGTCAATGGTATCTTAAATGATGCGGTTACAAACTCAAATGAAGACGAGGGTGTCACTCAGAGAATCATTCTGCAAAGTGCACATAAAAAATATATTATTGCCGATCATTTCAAATTGGACAGACAGGATTTTTACAAATTTTATTCTCTGTCAAAAGCAGATTACCTAATTACGGACAGCAGTATTTCAGATGAGTTATCAGCTAAATACGGAGAAATTATTAAAATTATTCATTAGGAGGAACAGATATGCAAGTAATACTGGGTGCAGATAGAGACGGACAGCAAATGAAACATATGATTTTGACTTATCTGCAGGAAAAAGGATTTGATGTATTGGACACAACAGCCGATGACTCTGTAGACTTTGTTGAATCGACAGAACGAGTGGTTGAAAAAATCAGAGAACAGGAAGATGCATTTGGTATCTTATTTGACCGCTACGGAGCCGGCAGTTTTATTGCTGCAACCAAGCATAATGGTATCATTGCTGCTGAAGTGTCAGATGAACGCTCAGCCTATATGACACGGGAACATAACAATTCCCGTATTATTACGATTGGCAGCGGTATTGTTGGTGAGGATCTTGCCAGAAATATTGTTTATGCGTTTCTGACTTCTCACTATGAAGGCGGACGTCATCAAATTCGTGTAGATATGCTTAATGAAATGTTTTAGGAGGAGAATGGAATGAAAATAGCTATAGGCTGCGATCATATTGTAACAGATACAAAAATTGCGGTTTCCGACTTCTTAAAAAGTCAGGGACATGAAGTACTGGATGTTGGAACCTATGATTTTTCAAGAACTCACTACCCGATTTACGGACGCAAAGTAGGCTTGTTGGTCTCAAGCGGGCGAGCGGATCTTGGAGTAACCATTTGCGGAACAGGAGTCGGCATTACAAATGCTGTCAACAAAGTCCCTGGTATTCGTGCGGCACTGGTCAGAGATATGACAACTGCTGTATATGCCAAGCAAGAGCTTAATGCCAATGTCATTGCATTTGGCGGAAAAATTGCCGGAGAACTTTTAATCTGTGATATTATTCAGGAATTTTTAAAGACAGATTATCAGCCTACTCCTGAAAATAAAAAATTGATTGAACGAATCAAAGAGATTGAAACAAAAAATGCAGATAAAATCAGCGATGAACATCTTTTTGACGAATTTCTGGAAAAATGGGACCGTGGAGAATATACAGATTAGGAGTCGGACAAATGATTTTAACAGTCACACTTAATCCATCTATTGATATTTCTTATTTTGTTGATCATTTTCAACTGGATACCGTTAATCGAACAGCCAAAATAACTAAAACGCCCGGCGGAAAAGGACTGAATGTTACCAGAGTCCTAAAGCAGATGAACATCCCTGTTCTCGCGACCGGCTTTATCGGCGGCCATATTGGCGAACTCTTAAAAGAAGGATTGGACTATGCAAAAATTCAACATTCTTTTTCACCAATTAAAGGCGAAACCCGCAACTGTATTGCCATATTATCAGAGAATAAGCAAACAGAAGTTTTGGAAGCCGGTCCTACCATCTCAGAAGAAGAAATCAGTGCTTTTCTTGAGCATTTTTCTGTATTGATTAAAGATACAGAGTTAATTACGATTTCAGGAAGTTTGCCTGAAGGATTTTCTCCGGATTTTTATCAGCAATTATTAGCACTGGCTGCAAAAGAAAAGCGCCCAGTGCTGCTTGATACTTCCGGAAACTATATGTACCATGCACTTGCAGGAAAACATAAGCCTTTTCTAATTAAACCAAACCATCATGAAATTGCTGAACTTCTACAAAAAAAGGCAAGCAAGGATATCGAAGTACTGAGAGATTATCTGAACGATCCATTATTTGACGACATTGAATATATCATTGTCACACTTGGCAGCGAAGGAGCCTTGATCAAGAATAAAGAAACGCTTTTTAAAGCTTCTCTGCCGAAAATTGATGTTGTCAGTCCGGTTGGCTCAGGCGATGCTTCCCTTGCAGGAATTGCTGCTGCTCTCTTCAAACAACAGGACTTGGAAACTGCCATAAAAACCTCAATGACAGCTGGTCTGCTAAATACGCTGGAAGCTCAGACTGGCTCTATCAATATAAAAAAATTCGATGATTATTTCAAACAAATACACATAAAAGAACTCTAGGAGGAAACACATTGACTTATTCAAAAGAAAAACAGGCTGCCATGGATAGACTGGCAAATAAGGATGGTATCATCGCAGCACTGGCAATTGACCAACGCGGTGCCCTGAAAAAAATGATGACAGCTTTTCAGCCCTCAGCTGAAGCTGAAGAAATCGAAACATTTAAAGCTCTCGTTTCAGAAGAGTTAACTCCCTATGCTTCTTCTATTTTGCTGGACCCCGAATATGGTTTGCCTGCAAGTAAAGTACGATATAATGAAGCTGGACTTCTTCTGGCTTATGAAAAAACAGGGTATGACAGTTCTGTCAAAGGACGCTTTCCTGATTTACTTGATCACTGGTCTGTTCGCCGGCTAAAAGAAGCTGGTGCGGACGCCTGCAAATTTTTGCTATATTATGATGTGGATGAAAATAATGAAATTAACGATCGAAAAAAAGCATTTGTTGAACGCATTGCTTCTGAATGTGTTGCAGAAGATCTCCCTTTCTTTCTTGAACTGGTTTCTTATGATGACAGCATTGCAGATCCCAAATCCAGAGAATATGCACAGGTTAAACCTCATAAAGTCATCGAAATGATGAAGGTCTTCGCTGAACCTCAGTATCATGTGGATGTTCTCAAAGTCGAAGTACCTGTTAATATGAATTTTGTTGAGGGCTTCGGAGAAGATGCTGTTCACAGTAAAAAAGAAGCTCAGAACTATTTTATTGAACAGAGTAAAGCAACCAACCTGCCGTTTATTTTCCTAAGTGCAGGTGTCTCTGCAGACTTATTCAAGGAGACTCTACGTTTTGCCAAGGAAGCAGGCTCGACCTTTAATGGCGTTCTCTGCGGACGGGCTACCTGGGCCAATGGTGTGGAACCATTCATTAAAAATGGAGAAGCAGCTGCCAGAGAATGGCTGCAAACGCAAGGGCGACAAAACATAGAAGAATTAAATGATGTATTGAAAGAAACTGCAACTCCCTATAAAGACTGATGAATGTAAAAGCTAAGACTGGCAGCTCCAATTTTGTATCGGAGCCGCCAGTCTTAGCTTTTTACTGCTATTTCATTTTTTTAAAGTATCTTGGTAATCAGCACTTCATCCACTCGATGATCCTGCATTTTCTTAATCTCGAGATTCAGTGAACCAATCCTCAGCTTTTCTCCTGCCACAGGCACATGCCCCAGTGTAGACATGATATATCCCCCCAGCGTTGATGAAGAGGTATCATTTTCAATATCGAAGAGCTCTTCCAAGACATCAAATTCAGCTGATCCCTTTACCAAGTATTGCTTTTCATTCAGTTTTTTAAATTCAGTCTGTCTGTCATCAAATTCATCCCAAATCTCACCAACCAGTTCTTCAACCACGTCTTCCAATGTAACCAGACCTTCTGTTCCGCCATATTCATCAACAACAATTGCAATATGGCATTGGTCAATCTGAAACTTTTTCATCAACTCTGAAATACGCATACTTTTCGGAATATACAGTACCGGCTTTACAACCTCAGCAAGTTTCTTCTCTCCAACCAGTACATCATAGTAAAAGTCTTTTTGGTTTAACACGCCAGTTACTTCATCGATGGACTGTTCATAGTAAGGCAGCCGAGATAACCCTGTTTCCCGAAAAATATCAGAAATCTCTTCCAGCGTTTTTTTATTATTGACTGAAACAATCTCCAATCGGGGAGTAAAAATATCCTGCACTTCCAAATCATTAAATTCCACAACATTTTTTATCAAAATCTCGTCTTCTTCATCTATAGAACCTTCTTGAGCAGCCTCTTCAACCAAAGTCAGCAACTCCTCCTCAGTAATGGAAGGACCCATATTTTTTCCGGGAAGCAAGACTATCAACAGCTTTTTAATTTCTGAAAAAAACAGAGTCAACGGATATAAAATTATCATCAGGACCTTAAGCTGTCGTGCAAACAGAACAGCAAAATATTCAGGAGATTCTTTTGCTATCGTCTTTGGAAAAATTTCTGCAAAAGTCAGTACAACAATAGTCATGACGACCGTTGACAGCATCACACCGATATTTCCAAAATAGGCCACAAACAGTAATGTCGCAATTGAGGAGCTGGCAATATTTACAATATTATTTCCAATCAGAACTGCCGAAAAAAAGCAATCAAAATCATTAAGCAGTTCCAGCACAACCATCGCTCGTTTATCTCCTGCTTCAGCCATCTTCATAATTCTTTTTCTGTTTAGCGAAGAATAAGCCGTTTCACTTGAAGAAAAGAAAGCCGAAAGCAATAACAATATAAACAGTACAGGCAGCAAGGTACCTATCTGAGGGTCCATAAAATGTCATCATCCTTTTTTCATTTTATTCTATTATAGCGGAGTCTCAGACCATTCGTCTATACTACAAGGTAAACTAATCAATTCGTTAAAAATCGAAAGGTCAACCCTTTTCTTGACAATTTTATAAGGTGTCTATTTTCAGCTTGTATTCTTACTCGATTGACCTCAATAATAAGCCTCCTTGGATAGGAGGAGTACCAGCAAAAGCTAATTATGAACCATTAAGCTGCCTCATCGCTATCATATCCAAACGAATCATCAAGGTTTCCACCCCGCCAATCTCAGATTTAGATAGCCTTGCTGGTATCTCGTAACTTAATGTTCCATGCAATCTCAGATAATTCCAATTACAGTTACCGAAGACTCTCAAACTGATGCGGTTGAACTAATTCTGCTTTTTCATCGATTTGTACGATAATTCTGCTGCTGCGTTATCATAAGGACAATCTTTTTTACTTAATGAGTGCTCGATTTCAAAATTGGTCAGCAGCTCGATGATAGTTTGTTTGTCAAACGCCTTTCCTCACTCAGTATGAATGAGCCCCGCTTCTGTTAGTGGTTGCTTAATTTGATGAAATGCTTATTGAACCAGTTTCACATCTTTATATTTTTCAATTGAACAGCCAAATATCGCTTGATTGAACAGGTCTATTATTATGCAAACATAATACTTGCTGTTTCCTACTTATATATAGGTCAAATCAGTCACAATGGCTTCCAGTAGTTTTTTTAATTCTCAATTGAGAATATTTTCTCAGCCGACTCATCACTTTTTGTCGCATGTTCCCTACAGGGTACGGTTGTGTAACTTGACTGTAACCCACAGTGTTTCATAATCTGATTCATTTTTTCGTTGGCTCAGTTAAATGCCCTAGTTAAGCAGTGCCTATTTGATTTTTCTTGTACCATATACTTTCCAACTTTTCATAAATTCTTCCGTTACAGCTTCTTCCAGTGCTGCTTCGTCCTTTTTTGGTTTTACTTTATAATAATAAGTTTGGCGGGAGAGCCCTAAAATATTGCACATCACCAATGCAGAATATTTATGCTTATTATGTGTAATCACTTCTCTTTTTGTCCAAATATCAGCACCGCTTGCTTTAAACTATCATTTTCTATTTTCAGCTGCTGATTCTTTTTACGTAGAGCCGCTAATTCCTTTTGTTCAGGAGTCAGATTGTCTTTCTCTTTAAATGACTTAGTCAAAGCAGCCTGTCTCACCCATTTATCAAAGGAGGATGGCGTAAGTTCATATGCTCGGATAATCTCTGCTCGAGATTTTCCAGCTTGATACAAATCAACCATTTGTTGTTTAAATTCTTGAGTATAGGTTCTCCGTGCTCTTCTTGACATAATACTGTCCCTCCTAGTGTGTTTTCTTTTAGTTTGCACACTTTATTTTTTTATCTACTGTATTGACCGAATTATAAATTATAATAAAATATAGTCTATAAATGATGTTTAATGATAGAAAATTTTAACTTGTATACTTCAAAACCAAGAACGAACAGCTTCAAAAACAGCTGGAGATCCGCCAACACGTTTCCAAATAGAAGCGTTTATATCGAGAATCGAACAAAGTAAGACTCGCAGATACAAGGATTTTCTACTGATGCAGGAACCTCTAGTGGGATGGTATGCGAACCGACAATCTGAGGAATGTGTATACATTCAATCACTTTTTGGAGGTAGCTGCCAGTCTCACTAAGATAAATAAACTAGTGAGATGGTAGGCAATACTCTGATAGAGATACATGGGTTAAAATTTAGATCCTTATCAGGAGTTTGCTCCTACGCTTCTTCAAATGCTCGTCGCATGTCTCAGGAACATGGAGGACATGCTATATGCGCAGCCTCGATAAATATTCCTTGAATAGAGGCTCGCCTCATCTAGAAGCATTAGCAGGATGGTATGCAATGCTCTGATTGAAATAGATGTGCACCCATTTATGTTCATCACTAAGAGATTGCTAGTAGACGAAGCTCTGATATACATTTGTCAAAATTCACCCAATTCTAAATGAAGACGCCATTTAGAATTGAAGGTCTCTGTTCCAATCATCGATACATAGGGAAGCTTTGGAATGCTGTTTATTCAGTTTTTTAATTTGATACAGCGCCTTTCCTTTCATTCTATATCTTCTTTATGTATAGAAGATATTATTGTATGTTCCTATAATTTTGTACATAAATACTATCGTTAACAATAAAACAAAGATACACCTGTTTCACTCTAAAAAGATAATTTTTTTATTTCATCTGCTACTTTATAAAATTTACTGGAAGCTGACCCCTTGACAAAAACTAAAGAATTATCTGTTAAATATGGTTGAACATGTTCTGCCAACAGGTTCTTATCCGCGACCCATTGTGCATCAGGCAATTCTTCTGCTATTTTTTTGAATGCCTCGCCCCATAAGAAAATCTGAGTTGCTTTACAGTCAGCTAACTCTTCTTTCAACTGATAATGCTGATCAAAACTATAATCACCTAATTCTGCTACTTCACCAAGAACCAACAGATTACTTCCACTATAAAACTGTTGTCTTTCTTTAAATGCTCGTATACCATTTTTTACGGCAAGTATAGAACTGTTATGACTGTCATCAATCAAAGTAAACTGCTTGCCATTATATTTGACTACAACCTCTTCCAAATTACGTGGCAAATTATTTTTCGTCTCCAATAAATGAACATATTTATTTACATCGTAACCAAGTGTGTCTAAAGTAAGCAAAGAGGCCATTACATTTTGAATCTGTCCATCACTGAAAGCAGCCATCGAAAATCGTTGTATTTTTCTATTTAAAGAAAGGATTACTTCCGTATGATCTTTTCCAACCTTTTTCTCAACCAAATAACAGTCCGCCTGCTCATTAATTAGGCTATATGATTTTATTGTTAAAGCTTGACGTCTTGCCTGTCTCAAAAATTTCCAAAGATATTTTTCTTCTATATCCCCATTGATAATAGCTGTACCGCCATTTTTAACACTAGTGAAAATTTCCGATTTTAAAGAAAGGTTACGATTGATTCCGTATTTAGAGTGAGCCATTCCAAAAGAGGTTAAAATTGCCACATCACTTCTATAACGATACCCCTCATTACCGTATGCCAAACGATTCATCCCTCCAACAGCAATTTCAAAAATTGCCTTAGCCGGCTGTCGACTCAGCGCCAGAGCAAGTCTTAAATTTGCAAAATGTAAATTTGAATTTTTAGTATTGCTTAATGGTGATTCCTCTGCTAATAGTTGTTCCAAAAGTAGTCTTACTGAAGTTTTTCCCACACTCCCCGTAATAGTGATCATTTGCCCCTGATAGGCTTCTACGATACAATCTGCTAGTAATGAGGCTGCAGCTAAAGTATTCGAAACAATAAACTGCGGCACCTTTCCTCTATACTCCTCAATTGGTGTATCGGTAAGAATCAAGCCTATTTTTTCCGGACATCCCACTTCTATTAATTTTTTATTACGATGAGCAGGAAACCATTTTTCATCATGATACAAAGCCTTCATGTCCTTAGTACTTAGAGAAACAAAAAGTGCCTGTTCGCAAGAAACAGTTTTGAGATCCTCTTCAGAAATTGTTATATAATCAAAGGTGCCTGCTGGCAGATACCCATCTAAAAAAGAGCCGGATATATTCTTTTTTAACCAATTTGCATTTACTTGGTGATTTTCCTGTTCATGAGAAGCAGCATTGATTTTTACAGGATAGTAAAGGTGTCCAGCTTCATCAAATTGAGGAGCTTCCAGTAAAGATGAATTATCTAATTTTCCGATATCTTCTATTACCTGGTTCTGAGTTGCTTTTTCAACAAAATATGGTTGCCAAAAATTAGCTAAATTATAATTCCAGAAAGGATACACCCGAATCAGTTGATCTGTTAAATGCCAGTTAAGAAAATAGCTATAGGGTAAATTTCCTGGTTTTGACAATTCTTTCCCGTCACTATTAAAAACACCATTTCCTAAACTATAAAATACTAAAGTTCCATCTATTATTTCAACCGGTTGAATTTTATGTGGACCACTTCCAATAATTAAATCAGCTCCCGCTGAAACTAATCGTTTCGCCAAATTCTTTTGTCGCTGCGCTAAATTTCTAAAATCCTCTCCCCAATGAGCCAATACAATAGTAAACACTTCTGAATTCTCTTCTTTAAATGCTCTAATAGCTTCTAACAATACCCCATCCAAGGAAGCAACGCCTGATCGATTTGTTGCATAAAAATCAAAATACCGATCCCTGCCTTTTCGATACCAATAGCCTGAAAAAATTGCTATTTTTTGATTATCATGACGAAGAAGAATCGGCTTCACCGCCTCCTTGAGATTTCTTCCTGCCCCCACTGTTGCAATCCCATTCTGATTAAATGCTTTGATCGTCTCCAACAATGCTTCATCCCCATAATCTTTCGCATGATTATTTCCGAGATTTGCTAAATGAATATGCCTTTTTTTCAGTTCATTGATCGTTTGTTGTTTATCGCCACCTAAATAAAAAATCTTTCTTTTATTAAAGCACTCCTCTTCTGGTTGAATCAAGACACCTTCATATGTAATTATGTTATAGTCATTTGCAGATAATTTTTCACCAATTTTTTGAAAAGAATACCCATATCCATATTTCTGTAAAGCATCCGTACGTTTCTTCCTTTTGCGCACTTCTGTCTGAAACTCACCAAAATATGTGTCTGCTAAAAAATTAATGATCGGTTTAGACAACACTATTTCTTTAGGTGAACAGGTTTCTTCAATAAACGGTAAGTATGCAGTCTCAGAGGTATGTGTATAGTTTGTACCATTGATTACCAATGAACAATACAGCTCATTATCAATTTCTTTAAATATCATACAATCGTTTTGATTCGTTCCCCAAAAAATACTAGCAAGTACGTCTCCTTTTAAATCAGCTTCTGACTGCGGATAATATACCTCAGTTCCAATCACATGTATGCGATTTCTAATATAGGCGAAGCTGTTTCTTGCTAAATTCAGATAAGCAGAAGCAATTTTGAAATAATCAAATAGATTAGACTTTTGCTTTTCTACTAAACGACCTGTTAAAGAAGTACGGGAAATACGAGAAATATTCAACTTAATTCCCAATTCATCAATCTTCTTTCTCGCCCCTTTTTGTCCGCCATATATTTCCATCAAAGCAACTAGACAATCTGGTGCATTCAAAGAGACTGCCTGATTCAATACATCAATCAACAGACGCTCTTCTCCTTTATGAGCATTGGTGGAACGTAAAGATTTTTGTTCACGTTCTACTCTCTCTGGAAAAATAATCGTTTGTTCTGGTGAAAGTTTGTTCTCTTGCAAATCAATTAAAATACTTAAGTACAACAGCAAATGTGATGTTCCATAAGGTGACGATCTATTCCCAGCCGGTCGTTTATTCAATAAACTTGTGTTAGAAAATGCTAGACATGCAATATTTTGTGTATTATTCTTTAAATCTGTCATATACATTCTTTCCTCTCGGCTTCTATATGTCTTTGGTTAATTTAAGTAAAAAGACCTCAACTACATAAAAATTCTAATTGATTATTGTACACTACCTTAATATAAATAAAACTCAGGGACCTAGAGCGCTTTCCTTCGGTTATTTATCAATCATATAAAGAAAATTCCACTACATTCCAAGCCACCTTGCAATGCACTATACTATACTTCGCTTGCTTTGTTCCAAGAAAGAGATTTTTTTGATTTTCTCCTCTATCAGGAACTAACTGAATGTAGATAAGCTGTTGAATGAGAAAATAATCATTTCTTAAATAGGGTTAATACGCTGCCCAAATTATAATAAAAGATAGTCTATAAAGGATATTCAATGATAGAAAATATTAACTTATATACTTCAATAATAAGACCGAACAGCTAGTGGGATGGTAGGCAAAGCTCCGATGGGGATAAATTTGTCAAAATTTATTCCAGAAACAAAGAGATAGCTTTATGCGAACGGCAATCTTTGAATGTGAAACATTCATCCAATAATTAGAGCAACTGTTCATTTATATTAGTGCATGTCTTAAGACTTTTTGCATAACTTACTCCTACGCTTCTTCACATGATCTGCTCCATACAAGATATACCAACGCTTTTCCAAGCAAACGCGTTTGTATCAAGAATCGAACAAGGTAAGACTCGTAGATACAAGGATTCCCCGCTTTTGTAGAAGTCTTTAGTGAAATGATATGCACAACTTCAATAAATATTCCTTGAAAGAAGCAAGCTTAATTAAATGTTGTACTACTTTACAGCTAGTTTGACTCCGGTTAAGGATGAACTTTTCCGAGTTACCCCTGTACTGGCTGTTTATCGAACTATAGGTATGAATAAGCTTTAATATTATCAACAGATCAGCTCTTAATTTTTTCAAACAAATTTGCCGTTTGAGTTTTCAAACCTGTTCAGAGTCTATTCTGAAAAAAGTATCACCAACGCCCTCTCTTAATTTTTTCCTTTTCTTTAAATCGTTTTGCATTTGCAGGAATACTTTTAGGCGAATTATCGGTATTTTTTTCCCAAGGATACAGTCCGTCTATATCCTTGGAATAATTTTTCAAAGAATCTGACAATCGCCCTTTCCTTCGTTTTCTGATCTTTTTTCTAATCAAAAAAGTATATGCTGCTAAAATAAAAAGAACCAGGAATCTTATTAGTCCATAGAATTTCATTCCTCTACACCTCCAAAGCGAAGTACTCGATAGTTAATCAAGCCTGATAAAAAGTGCTCTGCATCATCGATCCTCATTCTAAAACGATCATGTCTAGCAAAGAAACCGTATTGAATCTTTTCAGGCGACTGAAAAAACATGGCAAATTCAGGAAACATTGTTCCAGTAACTATTTCATGATATGCACGATAATCCATTACTTCAAAAATACGTTTTTTTCCTGCTGTAAATTCTTCAGCAGAAACCACTTCTCGTTGTTTATCATAATTATCTAACTTAAGCACCATTTTAGCTGCTGCAACTAATAGTTCCAGCATTGTCGGATAAGCGGTATCCCTATTTTCCATAAAATCAATTCTGCTTAAAGCATTTTTTAAGCCAAAGGTATAATACTCATTTTTCTGTTCATGTTTTAAAAATTCATTGACTGCGTAACTTAACCAATGATCATGATATTTTTCATAATTATTATCAACAAAATGCGTCATCATTCTCTGACAAATATTAAAAATTTCTTCCTCATTCATTAATTCATATGCCCTAAGCATGGAAAACAGAGCCTCACCATCATAATAAATGATTCTAAATCTATCTTTAACTTCAAGTAGTTTATCAAGAACATGAATCGTATCATCATTTTCGGTGATAAATCTTTTTTCTATCGTATGTGCAAGCGTACGCATCATGTTGAAAAATTGCGTATCACCAGTAATCTGTGTATATTTTGCCGAAGCAAGAATAGCCGTTGCCTGTGCACCAAGTTTATATTCGACAGTTGATCCAATTTGATCTTTGATTAAGCTGTCACCGTCAATTACGTCCAATAAATAGTCAAAGCCCCAAATTAAACCCTGATATGCTTTTTTAATCATTTCCTGATTATTCAAAAGTTCCCCAGCTTCAAATAGTGCATACAATGAAGAAAAGTGTCGAATTGCATTATAATTACGAATGTTTTTATCGTAACAAGGAAAATAGCCATATATAAATTTGCCATCCTCTTTTAATTGCTCCAACAAATAAGCAGCCCCTCTACGAATAACATCATCCAAAATTTCTTGAAAATTTTCTTCCTCTACTACTCTAAAGTGATTTCCAAAACCATAATCCTTCAGTTCAAAAATTTTATTCTCTTCAATAAAATATGCTTGTGTAGTAAAGGTGTATATTGATGATTTTTTTAGATAGTTTAATGAATAATCATCCACACGATATTTTCTCTTTACATATGATTTATAGTTTGAAATATCGATTCGTAAGTTAGGTAAATTTTGCCCGATTTTATGATTTTCATCTGGAACAAATAATGCGTTGGATGTGATCTCTTCTTTCAAAAAACATCTCTTTTTAAACCCCTCAACTCGGAAGCCAAAAGTTATATAATTATTACGCTTGATTTTACCAATTTTTTCAATCAGCTGCTCTAAAGTAGTTTTACTTTCTTCTATAATTAGATCAATACGTACATACTCATTTGTTTCTGGCAAAGCTCGATAAAATAAAAAAAGTTTTTCCCAGCTTTGCTTAAATGTTTTTCCATAAAATTCTTTGACATAGCAACGTTCAGAACGATTGCCATAACTTAAAATAAACGTGGTAGCTTGAAGCTCTGAATTTTGATGAGCTTCAAAAAGCTCTAACAATTGGTTTAATGTACCTGCAATCATAAATTAATTCATCCTTTACTTCTTTAAATAGAAAAAAAAAATGTGAAAAAAATTTTGTTTCAAAAAATATCAAACTATGTAAACATTGTTAAAATATAAAAATAAAGTGAACAAAAATCAATATCCTCATGAAATGGATACTATCCAACTTTTGGGCATCCTCTTGTTTCTAATCAAGTATTTTCTTCTAAAGTACATCGGTTAATTATTTTTATGAGCTGTGACATTATCAATATGACTAATACCACAGCTCATAAAATATTTTAAAAGTTAGTTATTTTTTTCTATTTTTTCTAGATTTCAAGAATCCTAGTCCGGAAAATCCACCTAGTAAGCTCCCAATTATAGACATTCCAACACCTGCATCCGTGCCGGTTTTAGGGAAAAATCCACTTTTTGCTCCAGAACCTGCTCTCCCATTAGTATGGGAAATTTTAAGATTGGTTCCATCTTTTGAATTGTCGTTAAAACGATTGCCAGAGCGGTTATCTTTATCGCCGTCGGAGTCGCCGTCGGAATCACCGTCTGAGTCGCCATCGGAATCGCCGTCTGAGTCACCGTCGGAATCACCATCGGAATCACCGTCTGAGTCACCGTCGGAATCCCCATCGGAATCACCGTCGGAATCGCCATCAGAATCGCCGTCTGAGTCGCCGTCGGAATCGCCGTCTGAGTCGCCGTCGGAATCGCCGTCGGAGTCGCCGTCTGAGTCACCGTCGGAATCCCCGTCTGAGTCACCGTCGGAATCCCCATCGGAATCCCCGTCTGAGTCACCATCAGAATCGCCGTCTGAGTCACCATCGGAATCCCCATCGGAATCCCCGTCTGAGTCACCGTCGGAATCCCCATCGGAATCTCCGTCGGAATCACCATCAGAATCGCCGTCTGAGTCGCCGTCGGAATCGCCGTCTGAGTCACCGTCGGAATCCCCATCGGAATCCCCGTCTGAGTCACCGTCGGAATCGCCGTCGGAATCCCCATCAGAATCACCGTCTGAGTCGCCGTCGGAATCTCCGTCTGAGTCGCCGTCGGAATCGCCATCGGAATCGCCGTCTGAGTCACCATCGGAATCGCCGTCTGAGTCACCGTCGGAATCGCCGTCTGAGTCACCGTCGGAATCGCCATCAGAATCGCCGTCTGAGTCGCCGTCGGAATCGCCGTCGGAATCACCGTCTGAGTCACCATCGGAATCGCCATCGGAGTCGCCGTCTGAGTCGCCGTCGGAATCTCCGTCCGAGTCTCCATCGGAATCGCCGTCTGAGTCGCCATCAGAGTCGCCGTCTGTTTCTTCATCTTCCGGAACTACTACATAGGCTGGAGGGCTAACATGATTTTTATCATCCTTGGAAACCACTGTTAATTCTTCTGATTGTTCTACCTTATCTGCTGGGATCTCCACCACATAATTACCATTTTCATCGGTTTGTCCGATTCCCACAACGTTACCATCAGGATCTGTAATTTCTATTATCACATTAGGATCTGCTTCACCTGTTACCGTGTATCCATCCACACTGTCTCCTGTAATTTCTGCTGTTGGTGTTTGTAAAGTAATATCTTCCGGAACAACTACTTTTGCAGGTGCACTTTCATTCCCTTTATCATCCTTGGCAACCACTGTTAATTCTTCTAATGGATTCACTTTATCTGCTGGGATCTCCACCACATAATTACCATTTTCATCGGTTTGTCCGATTCCCACAACATTACCATCAGGATCTGTAATTTCTATTATCACATTAGGATCTGCTTCACCTGTTACCGTGTATCCATCCACACTGTCTCCTGTAATTTCTGCTGTTGGTGTTTGTAAAGTAATATCTTCCGGAACAACTACTTTTGCAGGTGCACTCTCATTCCCTTTATCATCCTTGGCAACCACTGTTAATTCTTCTAATGGACTTACTTTATCTGCTGGGATCTCCACCACATAATTACCATTTTCATCAGTTTGTCCGATTCCCACAACATTACCATCAGGATCTGTAATTTCTATTGTCACATTCGGATCTGCTTCACCTGTTACCGTGTATCCATCCACACTGTCTCCTGTAATTTCTGCTGTTGGTGTTTGTAAAGTAATATCTTCTGGTACAACTACTTTTGCAGGTGCACTTTCATTCCCTTTATCATCCTTGGCAACCACTGTTAATTCTTCTAATGGACTTACTTTATCTGCTGGGATCTCCACCACATAATTACCATTTTCATCAGTTTGCCCGATTCTCACAACGTTACCATCAGGATCTGTAATTTCTATTGTCACATTAGGATCTGCTTCACCTGTTACCGTGTATCCATCCACACTGTTTCCTGAAATTTCTGCTGTTGGCGTTTGTAAAGTAATCTTGTTCTCATACCAAACAGAGGTTTTTCCATCACTGTTGATCACCCAATCCAGGTCAATCAAATTGTCTTTAACAACTGTTCCATTAAAAACAGCATTATAAGGAACTGTAGTATCAACTCCGTAACTTTCTAACCGCTCAAATGTAGGGTCAGTAATTAGCGTTGGAATATCTATAGAAGTATCGCCTAATAATACGCCGTCTCCAAATTCATTAGCAATATTTCCAGTCGTATTGACAACACCTATAGCAACATTAATGGCACTAACAAATGCAGCTTTTGGAGCAATCAAGGCGGCATTTATTGCTGCTGCTATTGTAGAAGAAAATATATTATTTCCAGTCGCCTGAAGACTGTTTGTAGCAGTTTTCAGATTTTCCAAAATAATATTAATACGTTGCGCAATAACTAACGCTAAACCATCATCAAATTGCGCTACTATTTCTTTTTCATTACTTGTCAAATACTCGTCTACATAAAAATCAGCTTGCCCAAACTGAGCTAAATTATTAAGTAAATCCAGTTGATTGTGAATTTCATCAACATTAAATGTGATACCTGTCATGCTGCCAAAACCACCATTAATAACATTTTCAGTAAATGAAAGGAATGTGTTGGCGGCACCAACCAAGGTTTGTATGAATCCTATCTGATCCATTCTTAATGTCACACTTGTATTAATATGTGCTTGCCCATTTGGAGAAACTAACCCAACTAATGGTTCTGGTATTGCTAGTACAGCAGCCTTATTACCAGATAGCGCTACCGAAGCTCCAGCTAATTCATTTCCGCTAATCGTAAAATTTACTTGCCTAGTTACTCCCTCTATAGGGTAAGGTGTTTCAAATGAAGTACCACTATTATTATTTGCAATTAAATTAGTAAATATTTCACCTTGAAGAGCAGCCGCTTCAACTGTCTGAGGTGCTACTAACAATGTTGCCGGTACTACTGCACTTGTCAAAAGAATCCCAGTTGTTGCAACATTCATCAAAACAGATTTTCTGCTTAACGAGCGTTTTCGACTTTTACTGTTAAATAATCTCTTATAATCTCTACTTTTCATTAAATATCACTTCTCTTTCAATTTTTTGATAGCAAACATTAAGGAAGCAAAAATATTATATTAGAACAATTTAACTTCCTTTACGAAACTAATTACCGATTATCATCTAATGAAAATACTAATTTTTGACAATAAAAAACAGATTGAAAAAACTAAAAAGAGAAATATACTCTCTATAATTTGTTTTTTAATCTGGATTTTTATTAGTATCAGTAGCATTCCTTATTCAAATTTTATTAAGAATAACTGTACTTGGGATCTATTAATAATCCAGCTATTCTAAAATCAGCTGACAGCTCCCCACTGCTACAATAAAAAATCTCTTAGCCCTATACTGTGCTTTTGTCTTTTATATTCGAAGTGGAAATCGTAGCTGTAATACATACTTACAACACTTCTCATTTTAAAATCACCCCCTTTGATACTTTCTTGCCTATTACCAAAAATACTTTGTACATTTTAACTCACATACCTAGATGTACACTTTATGTCTTTTTGATATCACATCCTTCTAATTTTATTAAAAGAATTTACGTGCCTAGATAAATCATTTCTTTTTGATACAGCTCCTTTTATTCAATAATTTGTTTATTTCAAGTTTACATCTATACCAATTATAATTTTGTTATTTCGTAACCTTTTTCACATAAACATAAAAAACAAATAAATCAGACTTAAAAATATCTTTAACGACTAAATGAATATATTTTTATCTATACTGAATAAAACACATCTGGATCAAAAATATATCAAGATCAGATTATGTGCTAAATTCTATGTATTCCAGTTAACAACTTCTTTAGTCAAAGATAACATGTAACAATCAGTCAAAGTTCTCATTTTTATTTTTTTTATTCCCAATATTTTTTTTTCTAAAATTTTGCGGTGTCATTTTGTAATAATTTTTAAAGTTTCGTATAAAGGATTTTGCATCATAAAATCCCAGCTGTATTGCAATATCTTTGATTTTTAAATCCGTTTCAAGCAATTGAAATTTAGCATCATTCAATCTCCTAAATAAAATGTATTTATATATGGTCATACCAAATACTGATTTGAACTCTTTTCTGATTTTTGACTCCGATAATTCTGAAAGAGAAAATAAATCATCCAGAGAGATATCCTCCAAATAATGAGAATCTATAAATTCTTTGATTACTTTAATATCTTTATCCATCATTTTCTTTTGAATCAATGATTCATCTCCTGCACTTTCTGTATCCTTTGATTTTGAATACATTTCATACAGAATCAGATTGAGATAGCCATATAGACCCATTTTTTTATTAATCAAATTTTGCTCATTATTGGCAACCTCAATAAAATCTTCAAAGAAGGTCGCAATTTTTTTTGAATTTGATTTTCCTAAATTAAACTTGCTATCCCTTCCCAAAAGCGAAAACATATACGACTTTACAAGAAAAATTGTAAGTACCACATTTTCTTTGCGATATTTTATTCTTGCTGAATGTGGTACTTCCGAGTTAACTACAATAAAATCACCTTTTTCCAGCGAGTAAATCCTATCTGAAATCTGAAAATAATCAATTTTTCCACTTTTGACATAATTAAGTTCTATTTCATTATGCCAGTGTGGCTCTATTCTCCCCCCAATCTCTTTTTGAATTAAGTATTTAAAATTAGCATCTACATTTGCTTCTACAAATTTATATTTGATCATTTTCTTCTCCCCTCAATCTTTACTTTTTAAAGCTGGTTTTCAAATGACAATCACCATTTTTTAACTTCCTACAACTATTTTTTCATTGAATATCCATCAAGCTTTCATCGTCTGTTTTTATATATACCAATTTTTTATAAAATCATAATATTTCTTCATATTTTGAGTCCCCCCTATATAATCCTTATTAAAATAACACTGTATCTATAGTATGTCTATTAATTGTTCTCTAAATATTTCTAACAATGCTTTTAAATAACGATCTATTACTATAAAAAAAATAGTGTTATTCAATTTATGCTTTTTTCATTAACAAACCTTAAAATGAATATTATTTTTTCAAAAACTGATAGTTTTAAATATAACGCGCTTTCTTTATTCTTTAATTCATCAATAAAGAACTTCTTGTTTATCAGATAAAAAAGTACTATTAAATTATATTTAGTTAGTTTTTTTCATCCCAAAATAAATATTTCAATTCTTTGTATTTCCAAATGAAAACTGTTGTTCATCTACATTTTTTATACTCTTTTAATTTTCCAGCAAATAATTGATGCTGTTTAGAAAGTAAAAGCTTCACAATGATTATATTTCTATTAATTCACATTTAAAGCATCTATAAATTGTTTAAAATAACGAAAAAAAATTTTTGATTTTATACATAAATTTCCAGAATTTAGTAGAAAAAGATGAAGAAGTATAGACCTTTCCTATATTAATTCTAAATTATTAACTTCATTTGATAGTGGATAACTCTTATTAATGCTTCCATATAGACATGCATGCGTAACAATCAATTAGTTTATAAAACTTGATTTTATTCCTCAAAAATAGCTTGTATACCTCAGTTATGTATACCTCTCTATTGGACTACTACTATTGCTCTAACTATAGAATCTCAAGAAAGCGCTTTCCGAATGAGGTTGTATTCATATTATGCTTTGATTAATTAAACAATAGGAGCACAAACAATACTTTGAATTTATCCAAAGAATAGGAATAGAAAAACCAAAGAGGCAAATCACAATAAAAAACATGTGATTTGCCCCTATTTTAATCAGAAATAAAATAAAAAAATACCCCTCTTTCTATGTTAACGTTGAATCATCACAAAACAACGGTTAAACAACGAGAGGAGCAACTTCACTTTATCATGAGATCAATTGATTTACATCTAGTAAAAGAAGAAGTGGTTGCTTTTTCAGAAAAAACTTGTCCTGGGATTTTCTAACCCACAGCAAAAATTCATTCAGAGTATGGTTTTTAGACTGGTAAAAGAACGGATATTCCTCGCTTCCTTTTATCAACCGGGTATTGGAAGAGTCCAACTAACTGAGTTCAATATTATCAGTTCCATTTTTGCAAGTTTTTTATTGGAATGATATAAGCACAATAGTCAAATAAATTAGTGATCATTCATTCCAGAAAAAGAAGTAATTAATCGCAAATACATATAAAGACTGGAACCCTGTTCATTCGATTTTTAAGGGGTGTGACAAACTATGTCACACCCCTTAAAAATTATATAGTTAAATTATTTATTTAAAGCACCTTTTGCTTGATCTGCTAATGCAGTAAATGCTGCTGCATCATTAACAGCCAAGTCAGCTAACATTTTGCGGTTGATGTCGATTTCAGCCAATTTCAAACCGTGCATCAATTTTGAGTAGCTTAAGCCATTCATACGAGCCGCTGCGTTGATACGAGCAATCCATAATTTACGGAAATCACGTTTTTTCTGACGACGATCTCTGTATGCATAACTGTAAGATTTCATTACTTGTTCTTTTGCTGTTTTGAATAAAGTATGTTTGGATCCGTAGTAGCCTTTCGCTAACTTAAGGATTTTTTTACGACGTTTACGGGTTACTGTTCCACCTTTAACACGTGCCATGTTGATTTCCTCCTAAATATCTATATCTCTTTGAATTTTTTTATTTTTCGTTACAAGAATCGGCCGCTCAAATAATTGCAGCCTTTCAAAATTTAAATTTTGAATGAAAGGAGTGAATTAATCGCAGACAACATCCTGGAAATAAATCGTAATATCTCAAAAATTTATAAAGTAATTTTTAGATATTTCTCAGAATTAACTGCTTTTGCTTCTACGATTCTCACTTTGTTACAACGCTCAAGTCACATAGAGATTATTACAATCTTCTATTATTTCATTCTCGCTAATTGTTGGCGAATACGTTTGAAATCGCCAGCTGATACCATTCTTGCTTTACGTAATTGACGACGTTGTTTTTTAGTTTTACCGTGGAAACGGTGACTTGTAAACGCGCGAAATCTTTTTAATCCGCCTTTACCAGTACGCTTGAAGCGTTTCGCTGATCCGCGGTGTGTTTTTTGTTTTGGCATGACTAATTTCCTCCTCAAAATCTTTTGTTCTAACGAACATATCCATTGATATTTCTCGAATTACTTGTCGTTTTTCGGTGCCAGCGTTAGAAACATGCTGCGTCCATCCATTTTCGCTTTCTGTTCCACTGTAGCAATATCTGCAGTTTCTTCAGCTAAACGATCAAGAACTTTTTGACCAATCTCTTTGTGGGTAATGGCACGGCCTTTGAAACGGATCGAAGCTTTCACTTTGTCTCCCTTTTCCAAAAACTTGCGTGCATTACGAAGTTTTGTGTTAAAGTCATTGACATCAATTGTCGGACTTAAACGAACTTCTTTTACGTTGATCACTTTTTGCTTCTTACGAGCTTCACGCTCTTTCTTCTGCTGTTCAAAACGGAACTTACCATGATCCATTATCCGTGCTACAGGTGGTTTTGCTCCTGGAGCAACAAGGACTAAGTCTAGGTTCGCAGCTTCAGCTATTTGTAGAGCTTCAGCTTTAGTCTTTACACCTAATTGTTCACCATCTTGTCCGATCAATCGTAACTCACGCGCACGAATGCCGTCGTTCACCATCATATCCTTTGCTATGGTCATTCACCTCCAAGTTTCTTAGAGAACATCAAGCAGAGTAATTGATCCGATTTTTCCTCTCATAAAAGAGTATAAAAAAAGCCGGTCCCATAAGAACCCGCGTTAGCTCACACTTATATCTTACTGATATAAGGAATCTACTTATCCGGCCCAGTGATATGCTCAACTTAGGCGAGAAGCGGGTGCTTCTGCTTTTATTTCTCAACTAAGATAGTATAAAACAAATTTGATTGTTTGTCAACATTTTAAATTTTTGAATTTATCCAAAATAAAAACTAATATGAAAAAAGAGAAGTCAATCTAAACAAATTCTTTATAACAAGGAACTGCCTATATTTTACCCTGAATTCTTCTGAACTGTATCAATCTAAACGATTTTGCTTCTCTTTTTCTAAAAATCTTTCTTTGAGTCTCTCCAAACCAAATCAACACTTCATTCGCGGCATGTTTTATGGCATTAGTAAAGTACAAATAGTGATTATTTCTAATATTATTCATGTTCTTGAGAGACCTTCTATTTTCAGAAAAACAAACGACTATGCAGAAGTTCCGCTTCTTTTTATCATTTTCAACTGCTTCGTTAAATAAAAAAGTCACCCTCACTGATTAGCCAAGGTGACGTATTTGTCCATTTAATAATTAGTGAACTGCATGTCTGAAATCAGAATGCTTCCTAGAAAGAGATAATTTGGATTATCTTATATGCCCTAGGCTATCCCTGTAGTCCCTACAGTTTTTATACTTACTTATTTTTTAATCCTTGAAGCAGCAGTTGAATACTGGCATCTGTTTCAGAATCTTCCTTTGCCAGTTCCAGATCAACATCACCAATTAGTCCATTCTTTAAGCTGACAGCCATCTTTTCATCACATTTTTTCAGCTTGATCAGCTGCTTGTCATGCCACGTCGCTTTATACTCCAGTTTAGAAACAAACAAAGCCCATGAGACATCGGAGACTCGCTTATTCAGTTTGTAGTTTCTGCAGAAGTCCTCCTTATGGGCATCTTCCACACAGATAACATCATAGGTATCAATCAGTTCTGTTGTTACTTTATTTAAGAAATCATGACGCTGATTCAAAAGTTTCTCCCTTAATTTAGCAACCTTCATTTTTTGCTTCTGGTAGTTTTTTTGATTCAGCAAATCCAATCCTTTTGTACCAGCCAAGTGTTTTTTTCTTGCCAGTTTCTTTTCCTCTCGTCGAATTCTCTGTTCTATTTCGTCAGTCAGCTGGTCATTATCTATTTTTTGACCATTTGATAAAACCGCAAATTCTGTCTGCCCAAGACTGATTCCCACAGCCCTATTTGTCTTTTCCTTGCAATGAATTTTTTCCTCACAAAGAAGAGAAACAAAATATTTACCGCTGGGAGTTTTGGAAATCGTTGCAGATTTAATTTTACCCTTTATCTCCCGATGTGCCTTAACTTTCACAAATGTTTTTAATTTCGGAATTTTCAAACAATTTAAACCGATAATCTTTATTGTTCCTCCCTGATTATTCGTCGTATAGGAGGTCACCGGATTTTTCCTGGATTTCAATTTGGGAAAACCAACATTTTTTCCCGTATAGTAATATTTTAACCCTCTTTCCAAATAGACCTGCGCATTTGCCAGCGCAAGGCTGTCGGCTTCCTTTAAAAAAGGATATTCTTTCTTATATTTTGCAGGAGTGGGAGGCTTTAAATGCAGATCGGGATTTTTTTTAGAAGCTCTGTACTGCATGATCCGATCCTGCAGCAATAAATTATGAACCAGACTGACACTGTAAAAATTTTTTTCAAAAAATTCAATTTGGGAAGGAGTTGGATAAAGTCTATATTTATAGGCCTTTAATACTTTCACCAATCCACCGCCCTGTATGAGCCAACGAATAAAGAACCCTTGGCGAATAGAAGACTTCCAACAAGTTGTTCCATATCCAGCCAGCTTATATTTTCTCTATTTTCATTTATACACCGAATATAATACAAAAGAGGTCGGGACAAAAGCGATCAGCTCCGAGAATCAAGAAAAAATATCCGAAAATTGTCAAGGAATACTATTCATAAAATGAATAGCTGTGAATGGATACCTTCCTGGAGCTGCTATTATTTTCAGGATCATTCGGCTTAATTCCGAAGGAGCTGCTTTTGTACCGCCATTTATTCGGGGTTAGATATGAAGAGAGTTTGAAACGTTATTTCTGTCCCAAACTCCTTTGTATGGCCAGTCAGAGAACTTAAAAGTCAGAATCATCCGATACTTTCTCTGACTGTATAACAACAAAATAATCATCCGAAAAATTTTGGAATCTCTCATCCTATTACTCAGTTTTAAAAAGCGCCACACCTCACTGATGTGCCTGTGCTTTTCTATTTTCAATTTTTTCATGATACATTTCAACTTCATCTTCTGAACAGTAAACATAGTGCTCTGGAGCCACTTCACGCAATTTGCGCTCTTTTCCATCTTCCGGCTGCGGTTTATAAATAATCCGTTTACGTGTACGTTCGTAGTCAGGGTCCGGCAACGGAATCGCAGAAAGTAAACTTTCTGTATAAGGATGAACACCGAAGTTATAGATATCATCACTTGAACCCATTTCAAGCAGTTTTCCGCTATGCATTACACCAATACGGTCACTGATATGTTTCACCATTGACAAGTCATGGGCAATAAACAAATAAGTTAAGCCTGACTCTTTCTGCAGATCCTGAAGCAGGTTTACAACCTGAGCCTGAATCGATACATCCAATGCAGAAATTGGCTCGTCACAAATAATAAATTTAGGATCAACTGCCAATGCGCGGGCAATTCCTATTCGCTGACGCTGTCCGCCAGAAAACTCATGAGGGTAACGAGATGCATGATTCGGATCAAGTCCAACTACTTTAAGCAATTCTTCAACCTTCGCTGTCCGCTCTTTATCATTATTTACCAGATGGTTAATATCTAATCCTTCAGCGATAATGTCATTTACTTTCATTCTAGGATTTAGAGAAGCATACGGATCTTGAAAAATCATTTGAACTTCCCGTCTAAACGCCTGCATCTTCTGTTTGGAGCGAATATCAGCGATATTTTCTCCATCAAAAATGATTTCTCCAGCTGTCGGATTGTACAGACGAATAACACTTCGTCCAGTTGTTGATTTCCCGCTGCCTGATTCGCCAACCAATCCAAATGTTTCACCTTCATAGATATGGAAACTAATGTCATCTACTGCTTTTACTTCATCTGGACGACCAACATTGAAATATTGCTTCAGCCCTTTAACATCTAAAAGTAATTTACGTTTTTCAACATTCATTAATTAGCTCCTCCTGTTTCTGAAAAATGATGACGTTCGTTATAAAGAGCCCAACGTCTTTGTATTTCTGCTGGAGGAGTTACTTTTGGTGCTTGCGGTGCTAAAAGCCATGTCGCAGCTTTATGCGTAGGAGAGACTTCAAAATATGGAGGAGCCTGCTCCGCATCAATTTTCAATGCAAATTCGTTTCTTGGATAGAAGGCATCCCCTTTGGGAGGATCCAGCAAATCGGGAGGAGAACCGGGAATCGCATAAAGTTTTTCCTCAGTCCCTTCCAAAGTCGGCATTGACCCCAACAGTCCCCATGTATATGGATGCTGCGGATTATAGAAGATTTCTTCTGAAGTCCCGACTTCGACAATACGACCACCATACATAACTGCCACACGATCAGCTACGTTGGCCACAACCCCTAAATCATGGGTAATGAAAATAATGGAGGTACTGATTTTTTGCTGCAAATCTTTCAGCAATTCCAGAATCTGCGCCTGAATTGTTACGTCCAACGCAGTCGTTGGTTCATCCGCAATCAGTATTTCTGGGTAACAAATCAAAGCGATCGCAATAACGATCCGCTGACGCTGACCGCCTGAAAATTGGTGAGGATAGTTCTTCAAACGCTTTTCAGCATTCGGAATCCCTACAAGCTTTAACAATTCCAGCGCCTGAGCCAATCCTTCGCTTTTTGAAACTTTATTGTGCTTAATCAGCGATTCGGCAACCTGTCTGCCAATCGGCATTGTCGGGTCTAAAGAAGTCATGGGATCCTGAAAGATCATCGCAATTTCTTTCCCACGAATCGTCTGCATTTCTTTTTCAGTCTTTTTAACGATGTCAGATCCTTTAAACAGAATCTCACCCTTATCGATATTCGCATTGTCACTTAACAGGCGCATGATTGTTCTAGTCGTTACAGACTTACCACTGCCTGATTCACCAACGATAGCCAGTGTCTCACCTTTATGAAGATCAAAGTTCACACCGCGAATGGCATTGACTTTTCCTGCGAATGTATCAAAAGATATGTGTAAATCTTTTACTTCCAATACTTTTTCCATAGTCATTCACTCTACTCTTTCATCTTAGGATCTAAGGCATCACGCAAACCGTCAGCCAGTAAATTGAAACAAATCATAATTACAGATAATGTTGCTGCTGGTATCCACATCAGGTATGGCAGGAATCTGAAGGTCTTATATCCTTCATTCAACAACGTACCTAGTGAAGCAGTCGGCGGTCTCAGACCTAAACCGATGAAACTCAGGAATGCTTCGAAGAAAATTGCTGCTGGAATACTGAACATCATTTGAACAATAATGACACTTGAAATATTAGGCAGGATATGTTTTACAGCGATCTTCAGACGGGATTCGCCCAAAGTCTGAGCAGCTAAAACAAATTCCTGATCCTTCAATTTCAAGGTCTGGGCTCGAACAATCCTGGCCATCGATATCCAGTTGGTCACGACCATGGCCAAAACAATTGAAAGAATACCTGGATCAAAGACAGTCAGCATCAAAATCATAACAACCAGATTGGGAATCCCGGAAAGAACTTCCAGAATACGCTGCATTACTGTATCAACACGACCGCCAAGCAATCCTGATATCAGTCCATAGGTTACCCCTATCGAAATATCCAGTACAGCTGCAATGAATGCAATCAACAGCGATACACGTGTTCCCATCAGCAAACGGCTCAGAACGTCACGTCCAAGTCCATCTGTTCCCAAATAAAAACGCAGATCATCTGGAACGTTTGCCTGTGCGTATTTATCTACAATCTGTCCTGCAACAACCGCTTTACCATTCAAGCCATTAATTCCATCCAAACCCGGAATTTTAGGCGGCAGGTTAATATACGAGATATTCTGCTTTGTCGGATCATGTGGAGATAACCAAATTGAACCAATAGAAATAATTACAATGACCACTAAAACAGCCATTGAAATAACCGCAGCTTTATTTTTCTTTAAACGGCGCCATGAATCTTGCAGGAAGCTCAAAGACGGCATTGCAATCCGTTCTCTCTCTTTAGTCGTCGAAGCATCAAGAAGCTGAAATTCATCAGCAGAAATATTTTTAATCGTATCTGGTACTTTATTCAAATTAATACTTTCCATTAGCTTCGGTCACCTCCTGAAACACGGATTCTCGGATCAACCAATCCATACAACAAATCGACAACAAGAATAACTATAACCAATAAAGTGGAGTAAAGTATCGTTACAGCCATAATTGTCGGATAGTCATTTGTCATGATTGATTTAACAAACTGCTCCCCGATTCCCGGGATAGCAAAGATATTTTCAACTACCAGTGAACCTGTCATCAAACCAACAGCCAAAGGTCCCAACAAAGTGATCAACGGGATCAAGCTATTTCTCAAACCGTGTCTGAATGCCACTTGCCAGCGGCTTAAACCTTTTGCTCGAGCCAGCTCTACATAATCACTGTGCAGCACCTCCACCATCTCGGTTCGAATGAATCTGGCTGAGTCTGCCATAGGACTCATCGCTAATGCGATTGTCGGTAAAATTGTTGAAGCAAATGTTTCCCATTTTGCAATAGGCAGTATACCCAATTTCATTGCAAACACATACTGCAGCAGCACGGCAAAGACAAAGTTGGGAATCGAACGCCCTAAAATTGCCATTAATGTTGCCAAAGTATCCACCCAGGTATTTTGGCGCATTGCTGCAATAATCCCCAGAAGTATACCTACAAATGTACCGAATAGAATCGCCTGTCCTCCTAATTGTACAGACGGACCGATACGATTAATCAAGAGTTTGGCTACCGGCTGATTTTTAAATTGGAACGAAATCCCAAAATCACCTACCAAAAGATTTTTTAGATAAATTCCGTATTGAACGATAACCGGTTTATCCAGCCCGGACTGCTTGTTCAACATGGCAATTGTTTCAGGACTAAGTTTTTCTTGGTTGGTATATGGAGTACCAGGTAATAATTGCATTAAGAAAAACGTAATCGTTGCGATTAACCACAATGTGATTATCATGAAGAAGACACGTTTAAGAAAATATTTCCCAAAACTGTTCAAGAATGACACCTCCGAAATTATTTTGACTTCAACAGCTGTTTTCGATAAAGTATAGACAATAAAACTAATATAGACAAGGATGACCTCATGAAAAAGTTAAAATGGTCTTTTACCACATTCGTTATTTCAAGTTTTTGCATTTTTATCTATCTGTTCCTGATAAAAAAATCAGTGACTATCCAATCAATATCAGATACATTCTTCATCGTTTCACTTTTCTTTCTCATTATCGGTATGGCCCTATGGATTATGTCCTCAGGATTTTTTGATAATTTTCAGTACTTCATGAAAAAAACGCTTCATCTGAGAAAGAAAAACGAACCGAAAGAATATATCCCATTTTCAGAAATCGGTAAAGCCCATCGGCTGTACTGGCTTACAACAGGGGGATGTTTACTGATTCCAGCTATTGTTTCTTTACTATTTTACTTTTTCTAAGCAAAGATAGCAAGAGGACCGTTGCCTTTTTAAGAAGACAAGGGTCCTTTTGCTATAAACGGCTCATTTCATTTTTATTCTGAAATGTATGTCCATTTGTAATCATATTGTGCTCCAGCAGGGTGGAACCCAACATCTTTTACTTTAGCTGCACGAAGGTGACCTTCTGCTTTTTGGTAAAGTGGAATGACACCCATTTCACCGACAATAATCTTCTCAGCATTTACCATGTCATCCCAGCGTTTTTCAGGATTGTTGGCATTTGTAGTAGAAGCTGATTTCAAATAATTGTCATATTCAGTATTTGAGTATTTACCACGGTTGTAAGAGTTGTCTGTGATAAACAAGTCCAGGAAGCTGCTTGGATCAGCATAGTCTGCTCCCCATCCGCCCATAACTACATCGAAGTCGCCTTTGTTTGAACGATCAAGACGTACAGAGAATGGTACAGGACTCAATGTCACAGTAACTCCGTCAAGAGTTTCCTGAATAGCACCTTGGATGTACTCAGTTACTTTCTTGGAAGAATCTGTATCAGAAGAAAGGATATCAAATTTCAGTGAATCAATATTCAATTCCTTCTTCGCTTTTTCCCAATACTCTTTTGCTTTGTCTGCATCGGCAACAATATCATCGCCTGCATCTTCAACAAAGTCAGCCCCAGTATCAGGGTTTTTAGACATATCAGCAGGTGTTAGTCCTTTAGGAGCTACTGAACCATCACCCAGAATTGAATTAACCAACGCTTCACGGTCGATAGAATAAGAAATTGCTTTTCTCAGATTTTCATTTTTAAATGGAGAATCATCATCAATCTGGTTCAACTCAAGATATTGAGTTGTTGCTTCTTTTTGGCTTACATATTCTGGATCGTTTGCCATTTGCTGTGCCAGCTCACCAGTTAAGATTACGTCATCTGTCTGTCCGTCCTGGAATAGGTTCAGTGAAGTTGGTGCTTCTTTAACAACACTTACTTGAACTTCTTCCAATTGAACTGTGTCAGCATCCCAGTAGTCTGCATTTTTCTTGTATGACCACTCAGTGTCAGTCCCCGGACCATCAAATCCGTCTAACACGAATGGACCGTTATAAACAGCATTTTCACTTGTTGCTGCATATTCTTTTCCATATTGCTCCACAATGTCTTTTCTTTGCGGGAAGAATGAAGGGAAGGCTAATAGGTAATCAAAATAAGGAGTAGCAGATTCTAAAGTAATTTTAAGTTCATAATCACTGACTGCTTCAATTCCCAATTCTTCTTTGTCTGCTTCACCATTTACAATCTTGTCGCCATTTTTAACTGGTGCAAACATGTAGCCGTATTCTGAAGCTGTTGCAGGATCAACGGTACGCTGCCAGCCAAAGACATAGTCTTCTGCTGTTACAGGTTCACCATCTGACCATTTTGATTCCTCATTCAGCTTCAATGTATAAACTAAACCGTCATCACTGACTTCTGCCAATTCTGCTGCTCCTGCTGGGATCGGTGTGTTATCCAGATCCAAACGATATAATCCTTCATACACATTGTTTAATGCAGTAAAGCTGATAACGTCTGTCGCTACAGATAAATCTGCACTTGGCATTTCCTGCTGCTCGATCACACGGTAGATTTGTTCTCCGCTGGCTGTTCCATTATTAGTTGAAGAACTTGCTGAATCATCAGTTGTTCCTCCACCGCCTCCACATGCTGCAAGCAAGAGTGTCGTACTAAGTAATGTTACTGCACCTAAAGTAAATGACTTCTTTAACTTCATCCCTTTTCCTCCTAAGAATAGTCGTCTTCATTTTTCAGAAAACTCAGAATTTAATAATTATTTATGCTATGGGTTATAGTTTACATTCTTAATATTAAAAAATCAAGAAAAATCTTATGCTATCTTAATAATCCCCCAAAGAAATTACTTCAAGAAAAATATTAATATCTCAAAGTCTTTGTTACACGGCACCTTCTAGGAAAATACTTAATAATTTATGCTGTGTATCCTCATTCTATTCTAAGAATCCTCATTTTTCATTTATGATTTCATAAAAATAAATCTCAGTGTTAGTATATAATGAGATAACTTTAATTAATGAAGGAGAATTTATATGAAAGAAAAAAAGAGAATTGTGCCTATTCTTCCTGCCGGGCTGACAGAGAATTCTCCAACTTTTGAAGACGAATCCATTATTGAAACAATTTACATAGAAAATCAGCGGGTAGACGGTGCAGATTTTCACCATTTATTTTTCAAGGAAAGTTATTTCAAAAGGCTCCAGATTTCTTCCGGCTTTCTTAAACAATTTGAATGCATAAATGTTATTTTTGAAAATTGCGATTTCTCAAACACTGAGTGGATTGGTGCCGGCTTTCATCAGGTAGAGTTCCGCCAATGCAAATTAACAGGTACAAATTTTGCAGAAAGCTATTTGAAGGACTGTCTTTTTACCGACTGTATGCTGGACTATTCTTCATTTGCTGCTTCAACAATGAAAGTTGTTCATTTTGCTGCTTCCAGTTTAAGACAAAGTGATTTCTCTGAGATTGACTGGCAATACCTTCGATTAACAGACTGCACATTAACACAAAGTCAGTGGTTCCACACACTGTTAAAGAATCTTGATCTTTCAAAAAATCAGTTTGATACGATAGCAGTGTCTCCAGAATTTATACATGGCGTAATTGTCAATGCAGAACAGGCTTTGATTCTTGCAGAGACACTTGGGATCATTGTAAAATAGGTCGGAACCAATTTGCTTTCCGCTTTTACAAATAAGAAGAAACAAGTACATTTGAATTTAATTTTTTCTTTAGAAATAGGAGAAAGAATTTTACTTACCTTTTCTTTTTAGATAAACTGGTGAGGGTTAACTTGTGAAAATATTAGAATCGCAGGCGAGTCTTTCCGTCTGCTTTTTATTTGGGATAAAAGAGTCCGGGACAGGAGGGCTCAGCTTCGAACACTAAGCAGATATCATGCAGCATCTACTCTGACAAGTCAATCATAGTGCTTTATGACAACAAGAAGGAATAACGAAAATAACAAAAAAGCTTGCGGGAACATACCGCTATATTTTGAATAATCGCAGACCTCTCTGCATATGGCCTAGGCTATGACGAGTGTTCAACGAGGAAACATCTATTTTTTTACAAAATAGTGATTCTCAACAATTTCGGCTTATTATCGAAGAAGTTGTCTCTGCAGTTACTCGAGACATACAAAGACTGCTCCTACGGTTATTCATTGCAGTCTTTATGTGTACCGAATAACCACAGATACAAAAGAACCTTTTGCTTCTGTCCCGCCATTTATTCAGATTTCCGAATGATATTAGTTATGTTGCAACCCCCAGTTCCTGCATTGAAGATCAGGTACTTTTGTTTTTTGAGCAGGTTCATTTGATTCTAACCGGATGACTTTACAAATCGAAAGGAGAAATAATCGTGAAAAAAGAATTTATAGAGGTTTGGGGAGATTTGGTCGCAATTAAAGACCTGATCATTTCAATTATTATTTGTAGTGGATTTACAATGGGTGCCTATTTTATCGCTCCTTCTTCCGATCAGACAAAGCAGTTGTTTTTCGGACTTGGCGGTGCAGTAGCCGGATTTCTTATCTCAACGCTCTTAATTAAACCAAAACGTACTGTACAGGAGGAGAAATAAAATGGATTTTTCTTTACTTCTGCAGATGCTGCTGGCAATTTTCGGTGCTATTATCCTCTATACATTTATCGGCTTTGTACCCGGTACAGATGAAACTTCTGTTTTAATGCCTGTTACGCTTGCCATTGTACTTGCAGGTGTCAAACCTATTGTCGTGCTTACATTTTTCATTTCAGCCATTATTACATTAAATTTGATGAATGCTATTCCCACGGCTTTGGTTGGGTTGCCCGGCGGTGTCATGTCCACTCCAATGATTGAACATGCACTGTTTCTGAAAGAAAAAGGTATGGCCGCTGCAAGTATTAAAAAAATGGCGACCGGCTCTGTTATTGGAACAGCTGTTGCTATTCCTGTCAGCCTGCTGCTGGCAAATATCCTTGCTCCGTTCTCAGAAACAGTAAAAGATTATGCCTCTCTGCTGTTTGTTGTCGGTGCAGTTTTCCTTGCACTGATTGGCAAAAACAAAATATTTGCATTGATCAGTATTATTCCTTTGGCATTACTGTTTCAAGGCCTTCGTTACTTATACTGGGGAATCGGAGCCGTACCACAGGAAAAAACAGTGACTACATCTTTCTTTTTAGGTATTACCATTGGTCCGCTGATTGTTTCTTTACTCGGATTACTGAACAAACAGAAGCGGGTTCAACTGCCGCGTCATGATAAAAAAGATATTTTTATCAAAAAAGCAGATGAAAATAGCGCATTAATGCATCCTTTAAAAACAATTACCAAAAAAGAAGCTGGAACCAGTGCTGTCGTTTCTTTACTGTCAAATTTCCTCTTTTTCCTGAGTCCAGTTGGACTGACTATTCTATTTGGCGAAATCACAGCCAACAGAGAAAAGGATCCAGTAAAAAGAGCAAGCATGGCAATTACATCAATGAGTGCACTGTCCCATGCAACCTATCTTTCCGGAGTGATTATTCCCCTGATTGCTTTAGGGATTCCATTGTCTCCTGTTGCAGTTGGACCGGCAAATGCATTGTTTAATGCACCTCCTGTCTTCACTCTGGATAATAATATCCACCATCTGCTATCAAAAAATGAATTTATTTTTGCTATTATACTGGCATCTGTGATTGCTTCAGTTGCTACCTATTTAATTGCGATGAAATATGCACAGCAGATGACAGCTTTTGTTTTGAAGAAAATACCACATGAAGCAATTTTAGGCTTGTTTGTTGCCTTTATCTTTTTATTAGCCTACATGGATGCAGGTTTTATCAATGTATTCGGCGTTCTGCTTGTGGGAATTGTCTGCGGCACGTTGAATAATATGGGGGTCAATTACGGAGTACAGTTCATGATCTTATATGCGGCTCCATGGATCACTGCACATCTGCTTTTCTAGGCACACAGAACAGTAAATACCATTAAACAATACGGATTGAATAAATGAAATAAACTATCTATGGCGTATCTGAAAATTATTGAGGTATCCGAATTACCAACGCTTCTCAAAATAGACACATTTGTATCGAGAAGCAAACGAGGTAAGACTCGTGATACAAGGATTTTCTACTGATGTAGGAACATCTAATGAAATTGCCAGTCTCACTAAGATAAATAAACTAGTGAGATGGTAGGCAATACTCTGATAGAGATACATGGGTTAAAATTTAGATCTTTATCAGGAGTTTGCTCCTATGCTTCTTCAAATGCTCGTCACATGTCTCAGGAACATACAGGACATGCTATATGCGCAGCCTCGATAAATATCCTTGAAGATGCTCACTCATCTAGGAGCATTAACAGGATGCTAGGCAATGCTCTGATTGAAATAACTAGGCAACCATTTGTGTTCACCACTAAGAGATTGCTAGTATGCGAAGCTTTTATAGGGATAAATTTGTTAGAATTCATTCCGTTATAAAGATATAACTGTATGCATATACCAACACGAAGAATGCGGGAACACTCTTTCTTTTAATAAAATCAACTCCTATCTATTTTTTGAAGACGTTCGCCACTAGAGTTCTCAGATACGTCCTGATATTAATTCATTCAGCTATTTCTGTACTTTATTCACTACTATGCTTAAAGGAAGTTAAATAAATGAAAACAATTAAACAAGGAATTGGCAAGGCTGCTGGGAAAATCATCTTAATCGGTGAACACTCAGTGGTCTATGGGGAACCGGCTATTGCTTTCCCTTTCCCCGCTGCTCATGTAACTACGACCGCTGTCCCTTCTGATACGATGACTATTGACTGCAGCTATTATTCAGGACCGATTTCCCTCATCCCCGCCACATTAAAAAATATTCGGGAAGCGATAACTCAAACACTGAATGTCTTGAAAAAAAAGGAATTTTTTTCTTTTACAATCACCAGTACCATCCCTCCTGAAAGAGGAATGGGCTCCAGTGCTGCAGTAGCCGTTTCTGTCATACGCAGCATCTTTGATTATTATGGTTACACTTATACGCTGGAAGAACTGACTGAGCTGATTAATCATTCCGAAAAAATTGCCCATGGCAATCCAAGCGGAATCGATGGGGCGGCTGTAAGCGGATCTCAGCCTCTATTTTTTATCAAAGGCCAACCTTTACAGACCTTTCCGATGAATCTGAAAAACACCTTTCTGATTGTTGCAGATACTGGAATCAAAGGACAGACAAGAGCAGCTGTTCAGGATGTTGCTCATCTATTCGAATTAAACAATAAGGAGACCAGTACTCACATTCAGAAGCTCGGAGAGCTCACCTTAGAAAGCCGCAATGCTATCCTGGAAGAAAACAGTCAACTTCTGGGACAGACAATGGATCAGGCACAAAAAATTTTATCTGAGCTGACAGTCAGCCATCCAGCAATTGACCGGCTGATACAGGCAGCAAAAATACAAGGAGCTTTGGGTGCCAAGCTAACCGGGGGAGGACGCGGAGGCTGTGTCATCGCATTGGCAGATTCACAGGAAACTGCTGAAAAGATTGCATCATCGTTTAAAGAAAATGGTGCTGTCACAACTTGGATTCAATCATTGGAGGATGAACAGGCATGAAAGTCGGAAAAGCAAGAGCTTATACCAATATCGCTTTAATTAAGTACTGGGGAAAGAAAGATGACCAGCTGATTTTACCGATGAATAGCAGTCTTTCATTGACATTAGATACTTTCTATACTGAAACAACTGTTTCCTTTGATTCTGCACTCCTAAAAGATCAGTTTTATCTCAACGATCAGCTGCAGAATGAAAAGCAGACTGAAAAAATCAGCCGCTTTTTAGATATTGTACGAAAGAACAATCAAACAGATTTATTCGCTCATGTCAAAAGTCATAATTTCGTTCCAACTGCTGCCGGTTTGGCCTCATCAGCCAGCGGACTGGCGGCTTTGGCGGGTGCCTGCAGTGCTGCCCTTAATTTAGATTTATCACCTAAAGAGTTGTCCATCCTTGCCAGACGGGGTTCAGGTTCTGCCTGCCGCAGTATTTTTGGCGGCTTTGCCGAATGGAAACAAGGAGACTCAGATAGTACGTCCTATGCTGAACAAATTCCGGCTGATTCATGGGAAAATGATCTGTCCATGCTTTTCGTACTTGTCAATGATGCACAAAAAGATATTTCAAGCAGAGATGGGATGAAGCGAACAGTTGAAACCTCCGTTTTCTATGAGGGGTGGCTGAAAGCTGCAGCTGATGATTTGTCTGCTGCAAAACAGGCGATTAAAAATAAAGATTTTATTTCTCTTGGAAAAACAGCAGAAGCCAATGCCTTACGGATGCATGCAACAACACTGGGGGCTACCCCTCCATTTACTTACTGGTCACCAGATTCTTTAAAAGTTATGAACTTAGTAAGAAGAGCCCGCACTGAAGGTATACCCTGCTATTTCACGATGGATGCCGGTCCAAATGTAAAAATCCTCGTACAAAGAAAAGATCGCGAGCAGCTGTTTCAGTTTTTTTCCGAGTACTTTGATAAAAAACAACTGATACTGGCTGATTCCGGTCCAGGCTTAAAGATACTATCTTCAGAAAGGTCGTTGTCGCATGATTGAAATTTCAGCTCCGGGAAAATTGTTTATCTCGGGTGAATATGCAGTTGTTGAGCCCGGGCATCCGGCAGTTATTGTTGCTATCGACCAGTTTGTCACAATTACTCTTGACGAGGCAGAAGGAAACGGCAGTATTCAGTCAGAACAGTACCGCTCCATACCAATCCGCTGGACAAGAAAAGAAAATGAACTGGTATTGGATACAAGAGACAATCCTTTTCATTATATTCTCGCTGCTATTCGCTTGACAGAAAAGTTCGCACAGGAAGAAAATATGAAGCTTTCTTTTTACCACTTGAAAGTTACCAGTGAATTGGATAATGCCAATGGACGCAAATACGGGCTGGGTTCCAGCGGAGCAGTGACTGTAGCTACAGTTAAGGTGTTGAATCAGTTCTATCACTTAAATTTGGATAACAAGCAAATTTTCAAGCTTTCTGCGCTTGCCCATTTATCTGTTCAGGGAAATGGCTCATGTGGAGATATTGCAGCCAGCTGTTATGGCGGCTGGATTGCCTTTTCCACCTTTGAGCGTAAATGGGTACAGCAGCAGCTCGAATCCGTCTCTTTACGCGAGCTGCTGACAAAAGACTGGCCCAGTCTGATGATCGAACCATTACCTGTACCGGAAAACTTACGACTTCTGATTGGTTGGACAGGAAGTCCCGCATCTACTTCTGACTTGGTGGATCAGGTCCATCAGTCAAAAGGAGACAAAGAATTATCCTATCATTCTTTTTTAGATAAGAGTAAAGAATGTGTAAAAAAAATGATTCAGGGATTTAAACGCCATGATCTGACTGCCATTCAAAGCGCATTAAGAGAAAACAGACAGTTGCTACAACAGCTAACCTCTCTTACCGGTGTTATTATTGAAACACCTGCTCTTAAAAGGCTCTGTGATTTGGCAGAAACATTTGGTGGTGCTGCTAAATCCTCCGGTGCAGGCGGAGGTGATTGCGGCATCGTATTATTTAAACAAAATTCTGGTATTCTGCCGTTAATTAATGCCTGGGAAACACAGGGAATTACTCCGCTGCCGCTGCATGTCTATTTTTATGGAGGAGAAGAATATGAAAAATCGAAAAGATGAGCATTTATCGTTGGCAAAAGCTTTTCATAAAGAAAGGGAAAATGATTTTGATCATCTGCGGTTTATTCATCATTCTTTTCCTGAAACAAGTACTGAAAAAATTGATATTTCCACTTCTTTTTGTCAGATGACTTTTCCCCAGCCGTTTTATATCAATGCGATGACCGGCGGAAGTGAACGGGCTAAGAAAATTAACCAGCAGCTGGGAATAATTGCCAGAGAAACCGGTGTACTGGTTGCAACAGGATCTGTGAGCGCAGCACTTAAAGACGCTGCTTTAGCAGATACCTATACCGTTATTCGGGAAGAAAATCCGCTGGGAAAAATTTTTGCCAATATTGGTGCCGGAACTTCTTTAGAAGATGCTGAGCGGGCCATTGATCTGTTTGGTGCTGATGGTCTGCAGGTTCATGTCAATGCACCGCAGGAACTGGTTATGTCAGAGGGCGATCGACAGTTTGCCGGTTGGCTGGAAACTATCCAGGAAATTACAGCTTCGATAAATGTGCCGGTGATTGTTAAAGAGGTTGGTTTTGGAATGAGCAGTGAAACATTGGAACAGCTGCTTGCTGCTGGAGTCAAGACAGTAGATGTCAGCGGTCAGGGCGGAACCAGTTTCACTCAAATTGAAAATGCACGCAGAAAAAAACAAGAGCTGACTTTTCTAAATGACTGGGGTCAGTCCACTATCATTTCACTGCTGGAATCTGGTAATTTTCAAAAGGAGCTGACTATTCTCGCATCCGGAGGTGTAAGGAATTCTCTAGATGTTGTTAAAGCGTTAAGCTTGGGAGCAAAAAGTGTCGGTATTTCCGGCACGATCCTCAAGCATTTACTATCTGACGGTGTAGATGCAACCATTGACCTGATTCAACAATGGGAAGCTGAAATAAGAATGCTTTACACGCTTCTTGGTAAAAATAATACATCAGCACTTGCAACTGCTGACATCATCTTCGATCGTTCCATCATTGACTGGTGTGAAAGTCGAGGTATTCCCTATCAGCATTTTGCTCAACGAAGCTCTTAAAACAAATGAAAAGCAAAACGACCTTCAGATGCTGGAACAATGGCGAACATCTGAAGGTCGTTTCTCTATTAATGAAAACAATTATCTTGTCTGTCTCACTATTCGTTGTTTCTATTTTTATTACACAGAATACCAGAAATATACTAACCAACCAGCTTACACAAACCATTCACGTAACAAAGGAAAACTATGTTCAAATAGGGAAATATTCGGTGACCTTCTTTTTTGATCATTTTACATGCGGATATGCTAGTCTGTATGACTGATGTTTGCTCTATAATAAAAGAAGGAGACCTGACATTAGTATGTCCCAGCCTCCTAAAGTCGAACAAACAGTGCTCCAGTCTTTGTATATCCCTGTGGCTACTCGGTACATAAAAGATTGCTACGAGTAACCACAGAAGCAGCTCAGCTGCCTCTCATATTGTTCAATACTTCATCCCAGCTGCTGCCGACAGTTAAAAAGCCATATCTTTCATAGATTTCCTTCGCTCTGTGATTTTCTGGTATGACAACTAGATACAACTCTTTGTACACATCTGAAACTACCATTGTCTCCACTACCTTATCCAGCATTTTCACAGCCAGCCCTTCTCCCTGACGATCCGGGTCAACAGCCAGATAAATTAGCAGCGGAATTTCTCTGAACAGTGAAACAATTGCAGTTCCCAAGACTTGGTCTGACTCAGTATCTTTAGAAATAAAAGAATATGTTCTGAGAAGCTCACCGTATTTTCCCTTAAAGCTTTCTGAAACTTCTTTTTCCCAATCCGACAAACTCTCGCCTCGATCATCCGGTGTATTTTTAAAAGAACGCCATAGCTGGCGGCTTAACTGCTGTATTTGTTCTTTATTGACATCCTTTAAGGAAACCATTTCATTCCCTTTACTATATTTATCCTGATCTGCAATTACCAATCTCTTTTTCATAATAATTTTCGTCTGTTCCATTTCTTCCCTCTTTCCAATGGGCTATATCTTCAATCACTAATGCAGCTTCCAGCTCGCAATCTTTGAATTTTCAGCTGCCAATTAGAAACACAATGATTGATGCTCATCCTTTGAAATTGTACAACGGCTGAATAATTTCCTGTACATTGACAGCAGGCTGGATATCCTCAAGCAGCTGCTTTACTGATTTATAAGCTTTTGGGGCCTCGTCAATTGTCTTTTTTGATACAGAGGTCGTCCAGATATTTTTCATGACATGCTGATAGCTTTCCAAGCTGATTTTTTGTTTTGCCTCTGAACGACTCATTTGTCTTCCCGCTCCATGAGGACCCGAAAAATTCCATTCTGGATTTCCTTTGCCTGTTCCGATAATACTGCCGTCTTTCATATTCAAAGGAATAACTAGCTGTTCACCTTTTTGCGCTGAAACAGCTCCTTTACGAAGAATGCCATGTTCTAAATCCACATAGTTATGCGGACAGTCAAAGTCTTTAATCACAGACTTTTTCCACTTCATTCCTTTTAAAATGATTTCACCCATCAACCTGCGATTTTCAGCTGCATACGCCTGAGCAATTTTCATATCCGATAGATAATGGTCCATTGTTCGTCCAGTTAAATAGGACAATTCATACGGTATTTTTACAGTCTCTCTTTCAACTCTCAGTGCTTCTGCTTTACTTAAATCACCAAATCCCTGTGCCTTTTTCATTTCCAGCTTCAATTCTTTTCTCACTTGTGACAGCTGTTGGAAAGCAACCTCCTGATGGTGTTCAGCGATTTCCTTTCCAAGTATGCGGCTGCCGCTGTGAATAACTAAATAGCAGCCGTCTTTGCCTTCATTGACTTCAATGAAATGATTTCCACCGCCAAGCGTACCCAAGCTCCTCAAAGCCCAGCCTTTATGAATAGGCGCATGAACTTCGCCAAGCTCGAACGAACAAATTGGTTGAGAATGAGTTTTATGTCCACTGGGAATTTTAGATCGAATAATTCGATCCAGTTTATCAAAATTTAATTTGCAGTTCTTTTTAAGCTTCACAACATAAAGCCCGCAGCCGATATCCACACCGACTAAATTCGGAACAATTTTATCACCTATTTCAATAGTTGTACCAATTACACAGCCTGTTCCGCTATGAGTATCGGGCATAATTCGGATTTTGCTTCCTTTCGTAAACGGCTGATTGCACAGCCCTATAATCTGACCAATCGTCCCTTCACTGACCTGATCTGTATAAATTGTTGCTTCATTATATTTTCCTTGTATTGTTAACATTCTGATTCCTCATTTTCTTTAATTTTCCAGGAACGCAAAATGTTTTACGTTCCCGTTATTTAGTTATTCTGAATTCTTTCTTTTTTCCGCTCACTGGCAACACCTCCGCTATTTATTAATCCTTACTGAAACGCACCAAAAAACCGCCTATCAAAGAAATGAATGGCGGTTTATCTATCTGAAAACAGACAAATCTATACTGTTAACAAAGAACGCATAAGATGATTCTTACACACATTCATAGCAACATCAACCACACAACCATTCTTCAATTCAATAATAACACGAGTCAAATTCATCATTATGCTCTCTCCTTTCATTTATTTGTCTGATATCATTTCCAGTAAAACAGATGATGATCAAAAAGCAGCTTCTTTTTGATCACTATTTCGTTCATCGTATCATGTAAGCGCCTGCTATGTCAATAACAATTTAAAGACAAACATAAATGGCTGTGGAAGCTGTATAAGCAGCCTATTTTCTTCCTGCTCCAAAGATTCACAGCTCATTCTTCGGGAATTCACTACAAAAAAATAATATTCTACTCACAGTTTCCAATCTATTTTAATTTATTTTTTCCCCTCTTCTTTAAATATTAACTTGATAAGTACTGTTTGTTTTTGCTAAACTTAGATATTGGTTTCAATTAGGCAACTCAAAAGAATCTATGAAAAACTAACCAATTAAATAACTGGTACTCTTGACAGATAGCCTTCACCCTTGAGCATTCCAGCAATAAAAAGTACCGCAAAGAAACACACCAGAATTGCAGCTCCATGCGGCTCAGTGTAAAACGTTTACTTCACCACCTAGTTACAAAGAGAGGGAACCACTATCAGGTTATGAATCCTCGTATATCAAGAATTTGGAGGTTTTAGGTAAATATATTTTGAGTTGCCTTCAATTATTTAGGAGGAAAAAATGAAATTTTTAAGGAATAGTTTAATCGTTTTTGGGCTTTTTATTTTAAGCCAGCTTGGAACAACTGCTTTTGGCATAATCAAAGGCTTTACCCTTATAGGAGGACAGACTTCTCTCTCTCCGATGAATATTTTTATTACAATTATTATCACCGTTGCCACCATTGTGATCACAATGCAGTTGGCAAAAAAGCTGGGATTGTGCAACTTTAAATGGGATTGGCTGACTAAAAGAAATATAGGATTTATTCTGTTGTGCTATATAGCAGGAAGAGTGGTAGTTATTGGAGGTACCTTCCTTGGAGAAATCCTTTACGGACAGAAAACAACAGCGAATGATGAATTAATTGGCAAAATTTTTTCTGGAGAAAGTCCGATTCTTCTTTTCATGTTAATTGCTGTAGCTGCACCGATTATGGAAGAGATCGTATTTCGCGGCGGGATTATGGGCTTAATGTTTAAAGAGCATCCATTTATTGGACTGGCTGTAAGTTCAATCATCTTTGGACTAATGCATTCAGCAACTACACTTATTGAATTTATGATTTATGCATTGCTGGGCTTTATCATGGCTTATGCATACAAAAAAACAGAACGACTTGAGGTGGCTATCGCCGTCCATTTTGTCAATAATGCCATTGCAGCAATTGCATTGTTTAATCTGTTTTAGGACGTGTCTGAAAACATGAGTGACGAATATTTCCGCTATTTTTCTGGAACTCGTCGTCAGAAATTCTCGCCTATGCACCACATAACCTGCGCTTTCTTTCTAGATTTCCACCAAAAATTTCTGGAAAATTCAGATTTCACTATACTTTCCAGACACACCCTAGTAAACGAATCGATAATTAGAAAAACATGCAGAAGGACAGCGGAAAAAATCCGCTGTCCTTCTGCATTCCAGTATCTGTTTACCTTATAAACCAGGTCATACAGATAAAAATTCTGTGTTTCCCAATAGAAGTCATCCAACCAAATCAGTTTCACTAAAGCTGCACCTTTGTAACGTTGCTTCATCTTACATTCTGCTGTATGAGAAACTTAAGTAAAGAATCACTGGCATAATAACCTCCACAGATACCAGCCAGAATAATCCAAGCGTCTCAATCTTTTTCAAATTTCTTCAATTGTTCATCTTGATTACTAAAAAATATCAGCAGTTAAAAACATGAAATATTCTAGTGCACTAACCAAATTTTAAATTACAATAGAAGATAGTTTATAAATGATGTTCAATGATAGAAAGTATTAACCTGTATGCTTCAATGACAAGAACAAACAGCTTTAAACCTGTATTAAAGGCTTGCTTCTACGCTTCTTCGAATGCTCGGCGCATGTCTTATGGGTCATGTAAGAACTTGCTTCTACGCTTCTTCGAATGCTCGGCGCATGTCTTATGGGTCATGTAAGAACTTGCTTCTACATTTCTTCGAATGCTCGGCGTATGTCTTATGGTCATCTAAAAACTTGCTTCTGCACTTCTTTGAATGCTCGGCGCATGTCTTATGGTCAGGTGAGAACTTGCTTCTACATTTCTTCGGATGCTCGTCTCATGTCAAGTAGTCTCATGGCTGTACATTCCTTGGATTAAAATCATAATTTACTTTTAATTTGGTCAATACACCAGTCAATGTTAACATAAAAAAAACCCGCCCAGAGATTTCTCTCCGAACAGGTCCGTATATTAGTTTTTATGCATTGTATGCATCAATGATGATTTGTTTCAGTTCACTGATTAATGGTTCTTTAGGATTGGCAGTTGTACATTGATCTTCATAAGCCAGTTCAGCCATACGATCTACTGTAGAATCCAATGTTTCCTGAGTTACACCTTGTGCCTTCAGGCTCATGTCGATTCCTACTGCTTTACCCAGGTCAGCAACAGCATTTACTAGTGCGTCAACCAATTCTGCAGTGTTCTTACCTTTCAGACCCAGGAATTTCGCAATGTCAGCGTAATCTGTGTCTGCACGGAAGTAGTCATATTTAGGGAACATAGCATGTTTTGAAGGATCTTTGGCATTATAACGGATAATATGAGGCAATAGAATTGCGTTCGTACGTCCGTGAGGAATACCGTATTCTCCACCAATTTTGTGTGCTACTGAGTGACAAATTCCCAGGAATGCGTTTGCGAATGCCATACCAGCCATTGTAGAAGCGTTATGCATTTTTTCACGAGATTCCATATCAGGAGTGTTCACTGATTTTTCTAAATAGTCGAAGACTAATTTAATTGCCTGCAGGCTCAATCCACGAGTGTAATCTGATGCCATAACAGACACATAAGATTCGATCGCGTGTGTCAATACATCCATACCAGTATCTGCTGTTACTGATGCAGGAACTGACATAACAAATTGAGGGTCAATGATTGCTACATCCGGTGTCAAAGCGTAATCAGCTAATGGATACTTCACATGCGTATCGCTGTCAGTGATAACGGCAAATGGTGTTACTTCTGAACCAGTACCTGAAGTTGTAGGGATACATACAAACTGAGTTTTCTCAGGCTTGTCGATCTTGTACGTACGTTTACGGATATCCAGGAATTTTTGTTTTGCACCGAAGAATGAAGTATCTGGGTGTTCATAGAACATCCACATTCCTTTCGCCGCATCCATTGCAGATCCCCCACCTAAAGCGATGATTGTATCTGGCTTGAAGTCAGCCATAACTTTTGTTCCGGCATAAACCGTATTTGTAGATGGGTTAGGTTCCACATCAGAGAATACTTCAATTTTCACATCGTTTTTACGCTTTTGTAATTCTTTACGAACGGTATCAGCATAACCGAATTGAACCATCCCCGGGTCACAAACGATCATAACACGTTCAACATTTTCCATTTTTTGCAGGTACTGTAATGAGTTCTTTTCAAAGAAAATTTTTGGTGGTAATTTAAACCATTGCATATTATTTCTCCGTTTCGCCACAGTTTTGATATTGATCAAATTGATTGCAGATACATTCTTAGAAACTGAGTTTTTACCGTAAGAACCACAACCTAATGTCAATGAAGGAATCATTTCGTTGTAGATATTACCGATACCACCTTCAGCAGATGGAGAGTTAACCAATACACGGCAAGCTTTCATACGGATACCGAATTTGATTTGCAGATCTTCATCTTCAGTATGGATAACTGCTGTATGTCCCAGTCCACCTAATTCAAGCATTGCTTCACAAAGATCAAACGCATGAGCTGAATCTTTTGCTTTCATCATTGCCAATACAGGAGAAAGTTTTTCACGTGACAACGGATATTCAGGTCCGGCACCTTCAAGTTCTGCAACTAGAATTTTTGTTCCGGCAGGTACTTTGATACCAGCTAATTTTGCGATGTGTTCAGCAGAATATCCTACAATTGCAGGGTTTACTGCGTATTTGCCTTCGTTCATTACAGCGTCTTCAAGTTTTTGTAATTCATTTGGTTTAACAAAGTATACTTGATGCGCTTCGAATTCCGCTTTAACTGCTGCATATACATCTTTATCTACGATAACTGCTTGCTCAGAAGCACAAATCATACCATTATCGAAAGCTTTTGAAACGATCAGATCGTTTACTGCACGTTTGATTTTTGCAGATTTTTCAATATATGCTGGCACATTACCGGCACCAACACCTAAAGCTGGTTTACCAGTTGAGTAGGCTGATTTAACCATTCCAGGACCACCAGTTGCCAATACAATTGCAACACCAGGGTGATTCATCAACATAGATGTTGCATCAATTGATGGTTGTTCGATCCATTGTACACAGTTTTCAGGCGCACCTGCTGCAATCGCTGCATCACGAACGATACGAGCTGCTTCAGCTGAACATTTTTGAGCGCTTGGATGGAAGGCAAAGATAATTGGGTTTGCTGTTTTCAAAGCGATCATTGCTTTAAAGATAGTTGTTGATGTTGGGTTAGTCGTTGGAGTAACTCCACAAACAACTCCGACTGGTCCGGCAATTTCAATTAAACCTGTTTGCTCATCATTACTGATTACGCCAACTGTTTTATTGTGCTTAATGCTGTTCCAGATATATTCTGAAGCATACATGTTTTTGATTGCTTTATCTTCTACGATACCACGACCTGTTTCTTCAACAGCCATTTTAGCTAAAGGCATATGCTGATCTAAAGCAGCCATTGCCATTTCATGAACGATATGGTCAATTTTTTCCTGATCGAAGCTCTCCATTTCTTTTAAAGCTACATTCCCTTTTGCAGCAAGCTCGTCGATCATCGCTTGAACGTCAGTTACCGGAGCTTCCTCTTTTTTCTTTGTCTTTGCCATTGTAATCCTCCTAAAATAATTTATCATTAAGTTTCTTGTTAACTATTTCACATTCATATCATACAACATTCTTTTTCTCTTGTAAACAGTTTTTTGTGATTTTTTTCACAGTTTCAAAAAAATTATTTATCTAAATGTTTTCGCAACAAAAGAATTATAATAATAAGGACAAACGAGCGTAGGCCAGAAATAAAATTCCAAACTCTCTTCGTATCTACCCCCGAATAAACGGCGGTATAAAAGCAAAAATTCTTTTTGTGACGAGTAACCGCAGGAGCAACCCCTTCGGAATTAAGCCTAACGATCCTGAAAATATGAGAAACTCCAGGTAAGTATCAATTCACAGCTATTCATTCTATGAATAGTGTTCCTTGACAATTTTCGGATATTCCTTCTTAATTCTCGGAACTGATCGTTTTTGTCCCACCCACATCTTATAAGTAAGTTGTCTATTTTTATTTTTTAATAAAGTTTATTTTCCGATTGCTCAATATTCCACAATAAAGGCATATTATTGCGTAATTCATGTTCTTTTATAATACATGACTTCTGATTCAGGCATCGTTTCTTCAAAATCAAACTGACAATATAAACATTTGGCTTGACCATCTGCAATCAGGCTGACATATGCTTCGTCAGGAATCTCTGAATCAATATGACACTTCAGTTCTGCCATAATCTGTTTTACCAGAGCTTTTCCCTGATACTCAGGGTCAACAGCAATGTTCACTACCTGATAGACAGTCCCTCCATCCCCGATAATTCGTCCCGTACCAACCAGTTTTTTTCATCCTGCCACAGAGTAACACAGCAATAACTGTTTTGTAATGCCTTACTGATATATTATGGATTTCTTGGAGATAGTCCTGCTTTTGTACGCTGTTGCTGAAAGTCCTCTGGAGACGACAGCTGCAGCGTTTATTTAATTAAATTTGTCATTTTTATTTTCCTCTCTAAAAAAAACGATCAGACAGTCCTCTCACCGCCTGATCGTATATATTCTTTTTCTTATATCTATTGCTGAATAAACAGTCCTATGTTCCAATAGCAGCTGCTTTCTGCTCAACTGGAGAACAGCCAACCAATAAATAAAATTCCAATCCAACTCATCCGTTTGACTATAAAAGATCTTGAATATCTTTCCAGTCGTTAAAACGAAAGGGACTGGTTTGTGCCATCAGCTGCTGATAATCAAAAAAATCATTTGGCTGAATATGTAAAATGTCACTTTTGCATTCTTTAATTGATAATTTCGCCTTGTCCTTCCAGCGATATGCAATCAAATAATTAAGCAGCTGCGCTTCATCCACAGCATTGTACCCATCTTCATGAAAGGAGCGGCATTTCATTTTTATTTCTTTAGACAAAAGCACCTTTTGATGCCAGGATAACTTTTCTATCTTAATCCCCTCCCAAAAACTTCCAGTGAAAAAAAGAGCTCGAGACAGAAGAGGTCGTTATAGAGCCCCTTCTGTCTCGTCACCTATTCGGCTTTTAAGAGGATAGAGCAGCCGATATGACTGTTCATCCCCTCCTGTCTTCTCATTCACACTCATTCCAAGCATACAAAACTGCTTGAAAACGAACTTGCCCCTTTATGCAACGACTATTCTTTTGTTTCCTCTTGCTCTTCAGTACTATCATCCGTATCAATATCTGTAATCGTTTCTTCTTTCTCCAAAACAACTGCAGCCGGTTCTTCCATTTGTTCAATTGGTTCCGAAGTTGAAGTAGTATTTGGTTTCACTGTTCGAATAGCGCTATGATCAAACTCTAAAATAATTCCTTCACAGTCAATAAAAACTGTTTTATTCACAGAATCAATCTCAGAAACAACACCATGCAAACGACCGATTGTAACTACTTTATCGCCAACTTTCATGTTATTCAAAAGTATCTGATGTTCCTTCTGCTGTTTTTGAGAACGAGTCATAAAGAACATCATTCCACCTAAGACGACTAATGTCAAAATCATAGTAAATCCGTTGCCCATTATTTTCACCTCACTGTTCATATAATCACTCTTAACTGTAACAAATAATACAAGATAACACTAGCATTTTACTACAATTCTTAGAAACTTTTCGCATTTTCCTTATTGAAACCATACTCTTCAAAAAAGACTTGTCTGAATTCCAGAAGCTGATCATCCATAATCGCCTGACGGACCTGCTTCATCAAGTTCAACAGGAAGTACAGATTATGATAAGAAGTCAGTCGAATACCGAATGTTTCATCGCACTTGATTAGATGACGTATATAAGCACGTGTATAATTTTTACAGGTATAACAGTCGCACTTTTCATCCAGAGGACGGAAATCTCTTGCATACTGCGCATTTTTGACAACTAGTCTTCCCTGAGATGTCATGCAGGTGCCATTACGGGCAATTCGTGTAGGCAGAACACAGTCAAACATATCGATTCCGCGAATAACACCGTCAACCAATGAATCCGCCGTACCAACTCCCATGAGATAACGAGGTTTGTTTTCCGGAATCAGCGGAGTGGTAAACTCAAGAACTCGATTCATTTCCTCTTTCGGTTCGCCTACAGAAAGACCGCCAATGGAATAGCCCGGAAAATCCATGCTGATTAAGTCTTTAGCACTTTGACGACGAAGATCTTCAAAGCCAGCTCCCTGAATAATGCCAAACAATCCCTGACGATCGGGATTTTTATGAGCCTTCAGTCCTCGTTCCGCCCAACGACTGGTGCGCTCAATTGAATCTTTCACATAATTATAGCTTTCATCAAAAGGAGGACATTCATCAAAGCTCATCATAATATCCGAGCCAAGCTTGTTTTGAATATCAATTGCTTTTTCCGGTGACAAAAACATAGGAGAACCATTTAAGTGATTCTTAAAGTGAACCCCTTCTTCAGAAATATTCCGCATATCACTCAGTGAGAACACCTGAAATCCGCCTGAATCAGTCAGAATCGGCTGATCCCAGTTCATAAATTTATGCAGTCCGCCTGCTTCTTCCACTAAATCTTCTCCTGGTCGAAGCCATAAATGGTATGTATTGCTGAGAATTACCCCTGCACCCATTTCTTTCAATTCTTCCGGCGCCATTGTTTTAACTGTTGCCAAGGTACCTACAGGCATGAACATAGGTGTCGGGAATGTACCGTGCGGAGTGATTAATTCTCCCAGACGTGCACCTGTATGTTTTTCTTTTTTTATTAACCGATAACGAACGGCTGGTTCAGTCATTCATTTCCCTGCTTTCTATATCAAAATTCATCCTTCCCCATCATACTGTTTTTCCATTCTCATTGCAAGATTTCTAAGGATTCCTTTATTTATTTAAGGTATCTTTTATGAAAGAAGCCAGGACAAACACTCATGAGGGCTATCGCCCACACCAAACAGAATGAAAATAAAAAACGATCGACCTACACGCTATTTCCTGTCATACTAAAGAGGACAGAAGAGCTTGTAGATCGATCGCTTATTGAGGTTCTTCTCCAAGTTAACCTTGAGGGACAAGCTAGATCGTTCTACTTATTTGCCCCTGCGGTTACTCGTCGCATGAAAAGATCTGTACCAATCATTAGGTCACAGAACCTGCGTATAAAAATAAATTATTTCTATAAATAGAATAGCTCCTTCTGTACATTTTTTCAAGGGAAACCCAATCGAATACAGGCATTTTTCTTTCGGATAAGAAGGAATACCGGACACAAAAAAACAGTCATAGCAACTGTACATTTGATGGTACGAATTATTATATCGGATGTTTTCCGATGCATCCCGTTACCAAGAACTTGGAGAAAGAGAGTTACAAGAGAAAAAGACTACTCTAACACTTACAGGTGTCAAAGTGATCTAAACCAAATCTGGCTAACTACGAATGAAGTAGGAGGTAGCCTTTTTTGTTTTTTGAGGTGTTTAATTTTCGTATAAGAAGTGCTCAGCTTCAAGCAATAAAAAAGAATTCACTAAAATTGCTTCACAAATTTTTGGTGAATTTCTTTTTATTGTCAGAGAAGTTACTTCTGTCCTGCCATTTATCTAAATTTTTATATACTGTAGTTTGTTTGGTATTGCTGCTTCAGATTTCTTCATCTTCTTTTTTTATTCAATATCCGCTGTCTTTTATGCAGAATTTTTTTCTGCCATAAATACTTCAAGTGCCTGCATTGCCTGATAAACGACCTCCGGAGTAATTGTTTCCTTCATATAATGAATTGTTTCATGAGGAGCAGCTGCCCGCTCAGCGACAGCTTTATACTCAGCATCAGAAAGTGAAAACCCCAATTCTTTCAGAGATGCCGGCAAATTCATTGAACGGTAAAACGACAGTAATTCTTCAATTTCATTCCATTTATCTTCAATTACCAATTGTACAAAAACACCATAAGCCACTTTATTGCCATGCAGCTGATGATGGCTGTCAGGTAAAAGTGTGAGCGCGTCATGAATAGAATGTGCACCTGCAGTTCGTCCATAGTCATCACCAAATCCGCCAACCATACCGCCGAGCAGAATATTCGTTTCAATCACATTTAAAAATGACTGATTCAGTTTTCCAGTCTTCATCGCTGCAATCGCCTGCTCACTGTCCCTCAGAAGTATCTCCCTGCATTGTCTCGCAGCAAACGAGGCAACGCCAATTTCAATCGGCTGAACCGTCAGCTGTGAAATCATTGTATCAGCTTCATACCACTTTGCCAGTGTATCGCCGATTCCCGCCACCATCAGGTTAACAGGTGAATGAAGGATAACGGAGGGTTCAATTAAAATCAGCGAATTGCTCACTGGATAAACATCATACCGATCCATTTCTCCATCCTCTTTATACACAACACTTAGTGGTGTATACGCAGCACAAGTAGCCGCTAAAGTAGGCAAAATAATGATTGGAATTCCTAACTGGTATGCTGCTGCTTTTCCCAGATCAGAAACTGTTCCGCCTCCGACTGCAACAATTCCAGACATTCTCTCTTCCTTAGCATATACAGCTGCTTTTGCGATTTCTTTATCCGTACACCTGCCGCCATATGCCATAAACTTACTGTATATATTCTCAAATTCTGGAAAAAACGGCTTTGCCGCTTGCCATGAATTCTTTCCATGCAAAATCAAAACCCGCTTTAAATTTCTTCTCTGCAAATGGTCTTCCAATCCATTCCATGCTCCTTCACGGCACTCATATTCCTGAGGTGCACCTCTAACAATTAATGACTGTTCCATCTATTTGTTACTCCTTAAACTATTTTTATTCAACCTTTTTTCTGAGGTGTAATTTCCTCTTTTCCTTTAATACAAACTATGATATGATAAAAAACATCTGAAAACAATAAATTTTTATACATTTACACCGATTATTAAGAATATTTATTGAATAGTTTATCAAAGGAGTTCAGTTTATGAAAACTTGGAAAAAATTTTTTACCCTTATTCTGCCTGTACTGATAGTCGTTCTATCATTACTTCCAATTAAGACAGCTTTTGCAGAAGAAACTGATGCAGTTTATGACAAAATCATGGATAGAGGAGAATTAATTGTCGGTTTATCTGCCGACTATGCTCCTTATGAGTTCCATGCTAATGTAGATGGAAAGGATACAATTGTTGGTTTTGATGTTGCAATCGCACAGAAAATCGCAGATGATCTTGGTGTAGATCTGAAAATTGAAGAGCTGGGATTCGACGCCTTGCTCGGTGCACTGAAAACCGGCAAAATTGATTTAATCATCTCCGGTATGGCTCCCACAGTTGAACGACTGAAAGAAGTAGACTTCTCAACGGCCTATATGAATGTGCAACAACGAGTGATTGTTAGAAAAGAAGACCAGAACACCTTTAAAACAACAGACGACTTTGAAGGAATAAAAGTCGGTGTTCAAAAACAAAGTACTCAGGAGGAACTGGCAAAAAACGAGCTGACTGGTTCCATCCCAACTTCGCTTCAAAAGGTTCCGGATATCATTATGAACTTGAAAAATAAAAAGGTCGATGCAGTTATTCTGGAAGGACCTGTTGCTGAAGCGTATGTTGATCGTAATGACGACCTGGTGTTTGCGGATGTAGAATTCGTGGAAGGCGAAAAGCAAACAGCTATTGCAATGGCTAAAAACACTCCTATTCTAAAAGAAAGAGTAAATGCTTCTATTCAAACCATCAAGGATAATAATTTACTGGACGGCTACAAAAAGGATGCCGCAGCTTTAATGTTTGAAGATAATGAAAACTTTATTCAAAAATATGGCAGGTTTTATCTGAACGGTGCCGGCTATACAATCTTTCTTGCCTTTATCGGTGTGCTTTTCGGTGGTATCCTTGGCGGGATTCTGGCATTGATGAAACTGTCTAAATCAAAAATCCTGCGAGCTCTGGCTATTATTTATATTGAATATGTCAGAGGAACACCCTTACTGGTTCAAATTTTTATTGTTTACTTCGGAACCGGCGTTTTGGGACTGGATTTATCTAAGCTGGCAGCCGGATGTATTGCACTTTCACTGAACAGCGGTGCATATGTTGCTGAAATTGTACGTGCCGGAATCAATGCGGTAAACAAAGGTCAGCTGGAAGCTGCACGTTCACTGGGAATGACTCAGCCCCAGGCAATGCGCTACATTATTCTGCCTCAGGCAATCAAAAATATTCTTCCTGCACTGGGAAATGAATTTGTTACAGTAATCAAAGAATCATCGGTTGTTTCTGTCATCGGTGTATCCGAGCTGATTTTCCAAGCAGGAAATGTTCAAGGTGCAAGCTTCAAGCCGTTCCTGCCATATCTGGTTGTATCACTAATTTACTTTGTATTGACATTTACCATTTCCCGTCTGTTGGGTGTGGCTGAAAGGAGAATGAGTACGAGTGATTAAGATTGAAAATCTGCATAAATCTTTTGATAAAAATGAAGTATTAAAAGGAATTGATTTAACAGTAAATGCCGGTGAAGTGGTGGTAATTATCGGTCCTTCCGGCAGTGGTAAAAGTACATTCCTTCGCTGTCTGAATTTATTGGAGCAGCCGACTGACGGAAAAATTGAATTTGAAGGTAAAAATCTGTTGGATAAAGGAACAGATATCGACGCACTTCGTCAAAAAATGGGCATGGTTTTCCAAAGCTTTAACTTGTTTCCGCATAAAACCGTTCTGGAAAATCTGACAATCAGCCCGATTAAAGTGAAAAAGGAATCTCCCGAGCAGGCAAACACCAAAGCCCTTGCTCTTCTGGAGCAGGTTGGATTGAAGGAGAAAAAGGACAGCTATCCTTCCAGTTTATCTGGTGGACAGCAGCAGCGTGTAGCAATTGCCCGTGCTCTTGCAATGAATCCCGATGTCATGTTGTTTGATGAACCTACTTCTGCCTTAGACCCTGAAATGGTTGGAGAAGTACTATCCGTAATGAAAGCTCTGGCTGTTAAGGGAATGACTATGGTGGTTGTCACACATGAGATGGGCTTCGCCAGAGAAGTAGCTGACCGTGTCATCTTCATGGATGCAGGCGTCATTCAAGAGGAAGGAACGCCGGAAGAAATCTTCGGTAATCCAAAAAATTCACGTACACAAGACTTTTTACGTAAAGTGTTATAAAATAGACAGCGTCTGGCTGACTAATAATCACTTAAGTATATTGGAAACCTAAAATTATGTGTTTGATTTTCAGAGGGACTGTGACATAAGTATGTCTGAGATCCCTAAAACTGAATAAACGGTGTTCCATTCTTTGTATGATTCGAGCATTCGAAGAAGCGTAGAAGCAAAGCCCCTCCATGCTTCGAGGATCGGAACGAAGTGAGAACCGTAGATGCAGAAAAACGGATACAGCGTAATGTTTTGTCTCGAGAATCGTTAGACTCGTAGAGACAGCAGTTCTGGAAATAAGTCGAACTATACTAAAAATATGAGTAGCTCCAGGGAGGTATCAATTCACAGCTAGTCATTTTATGACTAGTGTTCCTTGACAATTTTCGTATAGTCCGACTTATTGACATAAATCACTACGATTGACTCGTCAGAGTAGATAATGCATGTTACCTACCTGGTTCTTGAGACAGAACACTTCTGTCTCAACCTCCTTTTTCTATACATATGAAGAATAAGAATCGGCAGCTTGCTTTTGATTATTTAATTAACTGAGAAAGAGTGATGGAAAATGGATATTTCAAAGATCGCTATACGACATCAGCAACCAGTAGAAAATATTTTAATGGATATCGCCACTTTGGCAAAACAAACACCTGATTTAATTGACCTTTCTTTAGGCGATCCTGACTTGATTACAGACGAACGAATCATTGATGCAGCATTTACTGATGCCAAAGCCGGTCATACAAAATATACGGCTTCTGGAGGCAGCAGCGCATTTATTGATGCTGTGGCTGCGTTCTATAAAAAGCAGTACAATTTATCGTTTCTTCCCTCACAGGTTCGTGCCACAGTAGGCGCCTTGCATGGAATGTATTTGACTCTGCAGGTAATACTTGATCCGGGAGATGAAGTGATTATTCATGAACCGTATTTTTCACCGTACAGAGATCAGGTTGTTTTTGCCGGTGGTATCCCGGTTTTTGTTCCTACTTATGAAGAAGACCAGTTTCAATTGAATATTGAACTTTTAAAACAGGCAATTACAGACAAGACAAAAGCGATTATTATCAATTCGCCAAATAATCCGACCGGAGCAGTTTTTTCAACAGAAATATTTAAAGCTATTGCAGATTTAGCCATTAAACATGATTTTTATATCCTTTCTGATGAAGTGTATGAAGCATTCTGTTTTTATGATGAGTTTACCCCGATGGCAGCCTTTGCACCGGAGCATACAATTACATTCAGCAGCTTCTCAAAGGCATTTGCAATGACTGGCTGGCGAATCGGCTATATGATTGCACCGGATTACATTAATGCTGCGGCTAAACTAATTAATGAAAGTGTAACTTATTCCGCTCCTACCCTTTCCCAGCAAGCGGGAATTTATGCATTGAAACACTCAGAAACACTTATCCCTGAAGTTGTCTCTGTCTTCAAGGAACGACTTGAGTACATTCAAAAAAGAGTTGCTGAAATTGATTTCCTTTCCATGCTTCCAGTAAAAGGAACCATGTATGCATTTATCAATATTGAAAAAACCAGCTTAAACTCTATTGCTTTTGCAGAAAAGGTGTTAAAGGAAACAAAAGTATTGGTCATTCCCGGGAAAGCATTTGGAGAGACGACTGGTGACAGTCACGTGCGCTTAGCGGCAACACAGGATCTTGAAGAGCTGAAAGAAGCCTTTGACCGAATGGAAAAATTATCTTTTTGAAAAATACATTAACCACCCATTTACTAAATGATATTACAACTGGAAAGCCTTTCCCGCTTCATTAATTTGGCATTGACGTTTAACTGTTCTGCCGCGTTGATTAGTGATTTACAGCAGGCAAATCATATTACAGCAATTGAAAAAGATAATTTAAAGGCTAGGCTGCCCGGTGCTTAATTATCTTTTTGATTTTGACGAAACATTGGCTGCTTCTAAATAATTCAGTGTCTTAGCCACTATTGAAATCAGATTTAAACAGAAAAAGCAGACTCCGTGCCTATTAAACTGACATGGAGTCTGCTTATTTTATTATGATTTTACGGTTGAGGAACGCGACAGCAGCCTTTTTGCGCTTGTGAAGACAGGAATATCCGTCGTTTTACTTAAACTGCCGGCAATAAAGTAGGCAAGGTTAAAATCAACCAGACTGTGGATGATTCCACCCACACCCATCAAAAGAAGAATTGAGTAGATATAACCATCAGAATAATAGGTTCCCGGTAAGTTGCCCAGCGTATAGAAAACAGTGATAACAACCAGCTCAGCAGCCGAGTGAATGACAGCAATCACTAAATTGAATAACTGGAAACGACCATTAAGCAATGAAAATTTATCAGAATGCAGTGCGACTTCTGGATGTTTATTTAGATAAACAGCTCCAATCACTGCAAAAACTAAATGAGACAATGCCCTTAATGCGATAATTGGTGTTGCAGACAAAAAGAATCCAAAGCCTGTTCCCAAAGTAACCGCAATTGCTGCTGTTGGTGAAATAAACATCGCCAGAAATACCGGAACATGACTTGCTAAAGTAAAGGAAGCTGGTCCTATGGTAATTCTTGGCATTACCATAGGAATAATGATTCCCATCGCTATCAGAAGCGCTGAAATAGTCAATTCTCTAACTGATTTTTTTCTCATAATTTCCTCCCGTATATGTCTTGACACATTTGTTGATTCTTATTCTATGCAAAAACAAGAGATGTGTCAAGACACCCTCCGGATGATTACGTTTCCAATTTCATTCATGGAAAGAAACTTTAACAAAATAAAAAAACCAATCAAAGAGCCCTGCCCTCAGCTTCCAGATTCTCCTCTGATTGCCGCAGGTTTCAGCATATTTGACTGGGTCTGTTTATTTTACGATTTATATTTTTCCATAGTATTGCTTAGTCGGGCAAACTCTTCCAGAGAGAGTGTTTCACCTCTTCGGGAAGCATCAATCTCTGATTCTTCCAAACTTTTTTTCAACCATTCCACTGTAGTCTCATCTTTTCCATAATAATGGGTCAGATTATTCCAAAGTGTCTTTCTTCTTAACTGGAAGGATGCTTTTGTCAGTTTAAAAAATTCTTTTTCATTACTGACATCAACTGCAGGTGTTTCCCGCTTTTTCAATGTAATGATTGCAGAATCTACATTCGGTTGAGGAACAAAGACAGTCTTTGGCACAATAAATGCCACTGCTGCTTCCATATAATACTGAACAGCGATGGATAATGAACCGTAGGCTTTTGTCCCCGGAATCGCAGAAATTCTATCGGCTACTTCTCTCTGCATCATGACAACCATTTCTGAAACATCCAGATCTGATTCTAAAAAATGCATCATGATAGGCGTCGTAATATAGTATGGCAGATTTGCTACCACCTTAAGCGGCAATTCATCATTTTTAAAGACTCTGGCAGTCTCTGCAGACAAATGCGTCTTCAGTACATCTTCATGAACCACGGTCACATTATCATAAGGAGACAGCGTATCTTCCAGTACAGGGATCAAGCGATCATCGATTTCGAAAGCCAATACCTGCGCTGCATTCCTTGCCAGTTGTTCTGTCAGCGCACCAATTCCCGGACCAACCTCGATTACATTGGTCTGTTGATCAATTTCTGCTGTATCTACAATTTTTCTTAGAATATTTGGTTCCGTCAAAAAATTTTGTCCTAAGCTTTTCTTAAATGAAAAGCCGTGTTCCTTTAGTATCTCCCTTGTCCGGGAGGGAGTTGCAATATCTTTATAGTCCTTCACAGTGATTCCTCCACTTTTGCCATTGCCTCTTTCAATTCTGTTTCAGTGATTCGAAACATTTGCAGGCGTTTTACCAGTTGCTTACTATTTGTATAGCCGATACGCAGTTCATCACCTAGTCGTTCCCGGCGTTCTTTTGCATTGGCTCCTGCTATTAAACCATAGTCCAGTAATATCTGTCTAGAAATTTCCTGATAATTATCTGTTTCAAATGTCGGCGTGACCACTTTTCTCAGCGCTTCGATAATGGCTTCATCACTGGCATGTTCCACACCTAAACTGCTTCCTCTTTTTTGAGGTTCAGCCAGACGACGGGATAAGAAAGCATGCTTTGCATCCGGCACGACCTCCATAATGATTTTACGGATTTTTTCTCCTGAATAGTCCGGATCAGTGAACACAATGACCCCTCGCATTTCCTGTGCATGCTCGATTTGAGCCAAAATATCTTCATTAATCGCAGAACCTATAGTTTCAATTGTATCTGCATCGACGACTTCCAACAGCCGACGGGTGTCATCTTTTCCTTCGACGACTATAATTTCCTCAATTTTCATCTTCTCTGTCATTTTTCAATCTTAAAAAGCTGATGAGCGTTTTGGTTCGTCTGCTGCGCCAACTCTTCCCAGTTCATATTTCTCATCTCAGCTATTTTCTCCACAACATAACGTGTATAGCCTGGTTCATTTCGTTTCCCTCTGTAAGGAACCGGAGCCAAATAAGGAGCATCAGTTTCAACCAGCATACGATCCAGCGGAACCTCTTTTGCAGACGCCTGTATCTCAACTGCCTTTTTAAAGGTGACAACTCCGCTAAAGGAAATATGCATTCCCAGATCAAGAAATTTTTTCATCCATTCCTCATCGCCGCTATAACTATGCATAATTCCACCGATATCTCTGACATCTTCTTCTTTTAGGACCTTGTAGGTATCCTCAATGGCATCCCGCATGTGAATACTAATCGGCAGCTTCATTTCCTTTGCTATGGCAATCTGTCTGCGAAATACTTTATCCTGAACCTCTTTCGGATCCTCCATCCAGTAATAATCCAAACCTATTTCACCCAGCGCAACCACTTTAGGTGTCGTTAAACGTTCCTGCAAATTTTTTTCAATTTCAGCAGTATAACTCCCTGCTTCAGTTGGATGCCAGCCAATAATACTGTATATATCCTTGTACTTCTTGCTTAGCTCCAGCGATTTTATAATAGTAGGTGTATCAAAACCGACAACAGCCATTTCTGTCACACCTAACTCTTGTGCACGTTCAATAGTCTCCGGTATATCCTCATTAAATTGCTCTGCATTCAAATGGGTATGTGAATCAAAAATCATCTAACTTCCTCCTTGCCATTATCACTCTACCATATTTTAACAGAAACAGGGAGAAAGAAAAGCTGCAAGCGCCTGTTTAGCTCATGAATGATATAGGAAACTGACAGAGTGACGCTCTCTGTCACTATAGGCAGTTTATCTTATCATTGAGTGAGCTGGCGTATGCAGCTGGACAATAGAAAAGCTGCAAGCGCCTGTTTAGCTCACGAATGATATAGGAAACTGACAGAGTGACGCTCTCTGTCACTATAGGCAGTTTATCTTATCATTGAGTGAGCTGGTGTATGCAGCTAGACAATAAGAAAAGCTGCAGGCACCTGTTTATCGTATTGCTGGTGAAGCTCTTTCAAAGTACGTATATTAAACCACACAACTAATCCCTGCTCCCGACATCTTCCTGCTTATTCTCCTCCGCCTCAAGCCTGATGCTCTTTCTTCAATTTCCTGTTACACTGCTCTTACATTTACTGTAGTTAGGAGTTGATTTAAGTTGAAACAAAGTGATACTTCCAACCTGTTCAAATCGATGATTGCACAAAAGGCAACTGCAAATCGAAAAGATCAGACACAGACACTCTGGCATTGGATTCTTCTGATACTTTTTGCCATGCTTACATACGCCAGCATGTTTCAACAAATACTTTTAATTGTTCTTTTGATTGGGGTTACAGCTGTCGTAAAAGGACCCTTAATGCTTTTGTGGGGCAGTATCTATTCTGCGCTCGTTGCCTTTTTCCCGCCAATTACCATGTTGCTCTCCATTTTATTTTTTGTATTGAATATCGGCGCTGCCGCAAAAAACTGGCGCATTACGCTAGTTGGGATTTTTTTCTATCTCTATCCGCTACTTGCCCGTCTCAGCCAATCCTTACTAGATATCAATTCCCGCTGGATTACTCTATTGCTGTTAACAATTGGGATTACAGGCTTTCATTTTTTACTGAAATGGCTTTATCAACAATATTTCACCAGCCACAGTTTAATGGTAACCATTGTCAGTATGCCGCACACTCTCTTTGTTCTCTTCCTTCCAAGCAAAATCCCTGGTTTGAAGAAAACAAGGAAAACAAGGAAAACAAACTATTAATACACTGCTGTTCGTACGATCAAATCGTAAATGAGTAATTTCATTACGGTTTGATCCTTTTTGTATGTTATGAAAATAGGACAACCATCAAAACAGATGATTGTCCCAATCTACTTTATGCAATAATTGACCCATTCGGCATATCTTTTGGTGCTTCAATCACTTGAAGCTTACCATCTTTATCTTCAGCAGAAAGAATCATTCCCTGACTGATCTGACCTCTCATTTTTCTGGGTTTCAGGTTGGCAATAACAGCGACCTTAGTCCCAATTAAAACACTTGGATCAGGATAGAACTCAGCGATGCCTGAAAGAATCTGACGATCCTGTTCATCTCCGGCAGCCAGACGAAACTGCAGCAGCTTGTCAGCACCTTTTACTTTTTTGCAGTCAATAACCTCTGCCACTTTTATTTCTATTTTATCGAAATCTTCGTATTTAATTTCCTTCTCTTTCGTAGAAACCAGTGTTGTCTCTTCTGGATCCCATTTAATCTCTTCTTCTTGGTTTGGTGCTTTTCGAGACATTTTCTTTTGAATATACGTTACTTCAGTCTCCAAGTCCAGACGAGGAAAAATAGGTGTTCCCTTTGTGACAACTTTTGCACCTTCAGGAAACTCGCCAAAATGAATGGCTTCCATGCTCATTTTTTCAGAATCAAGTCCCAGCTGATCAAAAACTTTCTTCGGTGTTTCAGTTAAAAACGGCTGTAAAAGAATGGCAACGATTCTCAATGACTCAGCCAGATGAATCATCACGCTGTTCAATTCATTTTTCTTCTCTTCATCTTTAGCCAGAATCCACGGCTGTGTTTCATCAATATATTTGTTGGCACGTGAAATGAGTGCCCAAAGCTCTGCAATAGCTGTATTGAACTCCATCTTTTCCATTGCTTCGTGATATTTGCCGATCACATTTGCAGCTGTAGTGGAAAGCTCACTGTCAAACGGTGTTACTTTAGATGCATATTCTGGAACATATCCGTCACAGTATTTATTAATCATTGCAATTGTACGATTCAACAGGTTCCCTAAATCATTGGCAAGATCATAGTTCATACGTGAAACAAAATCTTCCGGCGTGAATACACCGTCACTGCCAAAAGGAATCGAACGCAGAAGGTAGTAGCGCAACGCATCCAAGCCATAGCGATCAACCAGCATATCCGGATAGACAACATTTCCTTTTGATTTGGACATTTTGCCGTCCTTCATCAACAGCCAGCCATGGCCAAAAATCTTTTTAGGCAAAGGCAAATCCAGAGCCATCAGCATAATCGGCCAGTAAATGGTATGGAATCGAACAATCTCTTTTCCAACCATATGCACATCTGCAGGCCAGTATTTTTGGAACAGACTGTCATCATCAGAGCCATAACCCAAGGCAGTTATATAATTGGATAATGCATCAATCCACACATAAACTACATGCTTTGGATCATTTTTCAATGGAATTCCCCAAGAGAATGTTGCTCTGGAAACTGCTAAATCTTCCAAACCGGGTTTGATAAAGTTATTGATCATTTCGTTTTTACGTGATTCAGGCTGAATAAACTCGGGATGCTCGTTATAATACTCAAGAAGACGATCCGCATATTTACTCATACGGAAGAAATAAGATTCTTCTTTTACAAGCTCTACTTCATGACCGCTTGGCGCTTTCCCGCCAATAACATTTCCTTCTTCGTCACGGTACACTTCAGCCAGTTGAGTTTCAGTGAAATATTCTTCATCAGAAATTGAATACCAGCCTTCATATTCGCCTAAATAAATATCGCCCTGTTGCAGCAGCTGATTGAATATTTGCTGAACAGCCTTCACGTGGTAGCTGTCAGTAGTACGAATAAACTTGTCGTAACTGATATCCAGTGTCTTCCATAGCTTCTGGACATCTGCGGCCATTTTATCAACATACTCTTTGGGCGTTACACCAAGTTCGTTTGTTTTTTGTTCAATCTTCTGTCCATGTTCATCCACACCTGTTAAATAAAAAACGTCAAACCCCATTAAACGTTTATAGCGAGCTAAAGCATCACAGGCGATTGTTGTATAAGAATTACCGATATGTAATTGTCCGCTTGGATAGTATATAGGTGTTGTAATATAAAATGTTTCTTTTTGCGTCATTTAGAAACATCCTCCTTTTTTAGTTTTCAGAAGTACCTTCTTTTTACTCCTAAACAGTATAACATAATTCGTTGAATTTTCACTATAAATACTGGTTTTTCTCAAGCCTTTTCATTATAGAAACAAACAGATTTTGTCCTTGAAAAGGAACAGAGAGAGAGAAAGCATTGCTGCTTTCTCCCACTTAATTTCTCTATATTTTCTTATTATGAAGATTACTGTGCTTATACCCATAGGCAAAATAAATCACAATTCCCAGAACCAGCGCTACAGCAAAAACCTTCCACGTAGCTGCCTGCAGCTGAAGCATCAGTCCGCCGCTCACAATGATTAATACGATTGGAATAACGGGAACAAATGGAATGCGGAACTCGTCTTCTTTCGGCTCTCCCATCATACTTCTCAAGCGAATGATACCAAATCCCATAACAATAAGGTACATTAGCGTAACAATATTTGTCAGCTCAGCCAGCAGGTTTAAAGGAAAGATTCCTGCAAAAATCATCGTTGCAGCTCCGGCAACATAGGTTGCATTTTTCGGTGTATGTCTTTTCTCATCAATTTTTCCCAAGAATTTTGGCAGCAGCCCATCTTTACTAATTGCATAAATGATCCGGGCAAGGCTGTACATCATGGCAATCGTTACTGTCAGCAGAGTCAAAATAGCACCCACAGAAATAATCCCTGCAACTGCATCCATTTCAACAAAACGCATGGCAAATGCCACCGGATCTTTTACCCCCAAAGAAGTATAGGGTACAATTCCAGTCAAAATCAGTGTAACAACGATATATAAAACAGTCGTAATAATAATGGAGCCAATAATCCCTTTTGGAATATCCTTTTGAGGATTTTCAACTTCTTCAGCTGCCATACTGACTGCATCAAAGCCAAGGAAAGCAAAGAAAACGACTGCTGCTCCGCTCAATACGCCGGAAAAACCAAACGGCATAAACGGCTGCCAATTATCAGGCTTCACATAAAAAATACCCACTAGAACAAATAGCGCAATAATGCCGAATTTTACAAAAACCATCAGATTATTTAGACGCAACGCAGTTTTCGCTTCTAGAGAAACCCAGAACGTTACAAAAATCAACACAACTACAGCAATTAGGTCAACATAACTTCCCTCGGCTGCGTTATAGGCACCGCTCAAAGCCTGCGGCAATTCAATTCCCATACTGCTTAAAAAGCCCTGTACATATCCTGACCAGCCAGAAGCAACAGAAGAGACTGCCAAAAAGAATTCACAGATAACCAGCCACCCGGTCATCCATGCAACAACCTCACCAAAAACAACATACATGTATGCATAAGGTCCGCCAAGTACCGGTATTCTGGACGCAAATTCTGCATAACACAACCCGGAAAGAATAATTGCTACTGCAGCAACTAAAAAGGACAGAACCAGAGCAGGGCCTGCATTTTCTTTTGCGGCAACACCGGTCACGACGAAAATACCTGTACCAACAATTGCTCCAATCCCCAGCATAATCAAATCGATCGTTTTTAAATTTCTTTTCATTCCATTACTTTCTGCTGAAGGAGCAGTCAGAGTTTTTTTTCTAAAAATTGACATTGTTATCCTCCTAAAAATCAAATTAAGCTTTCATATACCCCAATAATACACCGCCTGCAATAATCAGCAGACAGCCGTAAATGACGAAGCGGATTTCTTTTTTCGTTTTTGCTTCTTTTAAAATGAAAATACCGCCAATTGTAGAGATAATAATTCCCATCTGGGAAAGAGAGAAACTGACAGCCAGACCAATTTGCTGCATGGTCAGAAGCATACAAATATTCCCCAGACCCCATAAAAGTCCGCTGACTGTATTTTTCCAGACAAACGAATCCACCTTTGTTTTCTTAAAAGCGAAAAAGCCGGCACCTGCAAGCATTCCGATACTCTGTGGAAAAATAATTGCCAAGGGGTCCAAGCCGGCAGCATTAATCATAATGGTATATGCGCAATATCCAGCTGTTGAAATAACAACTGCTCTTAAGCCCTTTCCAAAGGCAGGCAGGCCGTCAGTAACAGGTCTGTCATCAGACTGATCTCTTCTTACAGTCAGATAAGCACCGCTGATTAACATCCCTAAAGCAGTTAAGCCTAAAACGAAATCCTTATTGGTTTTCCATTCTCGAAAAAAGACAGCACCTGCAATTGTATTAACAATCAGCTGCAAGCCTGTTGATATAGGAAGACCAACTGAGACTCCAAGAAATTTCATCGCATGAAATTGCTGGTTTTGTCCAACACTCCACAATAAACCGGATAGAAGTCCCACAACAATTACCGGCAACATAATGACAGGCCGCATGAGAATAAAAATGATGACTGAAAGCACCCCTGCACCTATTGTCATACCCAGCGTCTGCTGGTTTGCATCACCGCCGATTCTCCCGCTGATCAGCCCAATACTGCCCCAAGCAAACATTGGTACAAGTGCTAATAATATATCCATCCCTTTCTCCTAACTTAAGTATTCCTCCAACAGTCTAACAAGAAAAAAGGAGCGTGTAAAATGAGAATATGGTGAAAAAAGAGAGCGCCGAAGAATGCAGAGATATTTTCCCTTCAAGTTGCTGAGAAATATGGCATTTCTGATTACCTTGTCAAACATACTTTTTAATAACTTAGAATAAAAATTACTCAACAGTAAACAAAAAAATTCCCTCTTAAAAAAGAGAAGGCGGTAATGACCTCCTCTTGGACTGCATTTTCTATTTATCATTCAACCTCAGCGAATTTCATTATAATAATTAATAAAAGGAAAAAAGAGCAGCATAGTGGTTCCTTCCTGTTCAACTGATTCTGCAGATAGTTCGAGACCCAGTTTGTCTGCAAGCTGTTTGGCCAGATATAATCCCAGACCAGTAGAATGCTGTGCTGACTGTCTGCCGTTTTCTCCCGTAAACCCTTTGTCAAAAATCCTGTTGATATCTTTTGCGGGAATACCAATCCCTGAATCTTTTAATTCCAGACTAATCCCTTCCTTGTTCCGAGAAAAAACAACCGTAATTTTTCCTCTAGATGGTGTATATTTCACTGCATTGCTGATTAATTGTCTGAAAATAAACTCCAGCCACTTCCCATCTGTTAAAACCTTTTGATCCTCTCCCTCCAGAGAGAAACGTAGATTTTTCTGAATAAAAGAGTATGCCTGAGATTTTATGACAGACTGAACTACCTGTTTTAATGAGTATTCCTGAATCAGATAATCCTTTGAAAAGCTGTCAAGCCGGGAATAATAGAGGACCTGTTCCACATATTCATCCATCTTAGCCAGCTCATTCTCCGCCAAAGAATAGATGTCCTCAGAAAGATCATCCTCTGCAGAATCCAACAATAGTTTCAAAGCAGCTAACGGAACCTTAATTTCATGCACCCATGAGTCAATATATTCTTTATGCTCCTGCTGATTATCAATGATTTTCTCCATTACTTTCTGATGCTCATTCAGCAGGCTGTTCACATACTCCTGAGTCAGTATCTCCTCTGTCTTTGCTGCTCCTTTAAGATATTCCTCAAGAGGAGCCGGCTGTTTAGACAAGTCCAACTTCTGCCACCAGCGCCTTTTCAATAAAAAATCCGTGACCAGCAGTGCTATTAAACACAGCAGCTCCAGTATAATTAAATAACTGATCGTTGAAAAACTTAGCCTTGTATCAGGAGAAAGCCATACAACCAGGCAGGTCAAACCAATCAAAAAGAACCAGCCGAATAAAACGATCCGTTGATCTTTTAAATATTTCCAGAATGTCATCCTATCCTCCTGTCCGGACTATGGTACAATATAGCCCTGACCAACCTTGGTTTCAATGTATCCTTCAATACCAGCTTCTTCAATTTTTTTCCTTAAACGATTGATATTCACTGTCAATGTGTTGTCATCTACAAACCGTTCATCTTCCCATAAAGCTCTCAGAAGCTTTTCTCTGGTCATTATTTTCCCGTGCTTCTTCATTAGTATATACAGAAGGCGATATTCATTTTTGCTTAAGTCAACAGATTCTCCGTTGATTTTCATATTGCCGTTATCCAAATTCAGCGTAATGCCATTGTGTTCCAGTACTTCGTTTCCCGGCTCAGAATAGTTGTAGGAACGTCTCAGCAGCGCGTTGATTTTTGCCACCAGTACATCTAGCTGAAAAGGTTTTGTAACAAAATCATCTGCACCCATATTCATTGCCATAATCATATCCATATTGGTATTGCGGCTGGAAATAAAGATAATTGGGAGCTTCGATACTTCCCGGATTTTCTGGCACCAGTAGTAGCCGTCATAGACAGGCAGATTGATATCCAAAAGAATCAGCTGAGGGTCTTCTCTTTCAAAATCATCAAACACTTGGTGGAAATCTGTCGTACCGAACACAGACAGCTGCCATTTTTCCAGTTCTTTCATAATCAGGCTGCGGATTGTTGCTTCATCTTCTACAATCATGATTTTAATCATCACTAATTCCTCCATCATGTTATTCACTACTATCTTACCTTATATAGAATATTTCGTCATGAATTCTGGGTCTCTCTTCTTCATTTTCATTTTTCTTCTTCATTTGTTTTTAAACTTGTGAAAAAAGAAACATTGAGTGCATCATATACACCCAATGTTTCTTCAATTTCAACTCTGCTTTTCAGCTTTTAGTTATAAACAGCAACAGACTCCAACATTAAAAATTAAATTCATTTTCCCAGTCAAAATCACCCGATGTCTCAACATTTTTAGGCCAGTGAGCACTCCATTCTGGAACCAGTGGCGTTTCGACACGATCTTCACTTGGTGTGTAAGGTTTGATATCCAACAGAGGACTATTATTTTCCGCATCAATATAATCCAGCTGAATTCTGCCGTTCTCCTTATCCAGATGAATCACACCAGAAGTAGAAACCGCCAGCGGATTGGGTCGAACCGGAGAGCGTGTTGCAAAGATTCCCAAAATATCCGGTGCCTGTTTGTACGGGCTAGCAACTTGGAAAATCTCTCTCATCTCCGGCTGATCCATCTTATCCAGCCAGTAAATTACTTTTAAATGGCTAAACCCTTCCAGTCCTTCCAACGCCTCTGTATACTTTGGCAGCAGTTGGATAAAGCTACTCTTTTCATTGTTCTCAATATGACCGATTGCCTGTACTGTAAATGCTTTTTGCTCCATATTTATCCCTCCTGTAATCACAGGATAAACCCTGCCATCATGTGAGGATCAAGAGATTTTTTTAATTGGAATTTGAATTTCAATTAAATAATCTTCTGGCTTACTTCCCGTCTCGGGTCCCCTGTGACTTACTTGTCTGGTCGGCTTCAGCATTTCGTACTCTTCATTTTCTGAAAGCCAGTTGGCAAAATAAAAATAAGCTTCTTTAATATTCTCGTAAGGACCTAAAATAAAAATCGATGCTGCTAACGAGATTTTCTCTATCTGATAACAGGTCAATGGTTCTTTAACTTCTGCTGTCTCTTTTAGCTTCAAACAAATTTCTATCTCCACATCTTCTTCACGGTAGCCCTCATCATGAAAAATCGTAAAATTATCTGGTGCCTGCTTTTGATATTCCAGCGTTTCGCTTTCCAGAAGCTCTATAAATTCCTGCCATAAAGGATCTTCATGATAATAAGAGTGAATACGTTTTCGCAAGCTGACAATCGGTTCACTTGGCAGCTCTCGAAAAATCACATGGAAATCTTTCTCATCAGGATTTTCCATTTTTTCAAGAGTCTTCGACAAATAAAACAGACGCCGTTGTTCCTCGGCAATTTCTTGCTCAATCTGTGCGTATTTTTCCTTCAGCCTTTGCTGGAAATGTTCATCTGTCACTCCTTCAGCAATAAGTTCTTTAATCTCAGCTGTTGAAAATTTCATATTTCTTAATAAAATAATTTTTTGAACTTTTAGAAGCTGATTAACATGGTATATCCGATAGCCAGTCTCCTGATCTACTTTATGCGGATGCAACAGTCCTTGCTCATCATAATATCTCAACATTCGAATCGATACTTGAGACAGTTTTGAAAATTCCCCTATTCTAAACATAGCGGCTCCAATCTTTTTGTTTTTATACATGAAATCATTGTTACTGTACTAGCAGCGTAAAAACAATAACACTACCTGAAAACAGCAGAATCAACATATTAATGCCAAAAAATATTGCCAGTTTTTCCAGTCCCTCAATCTGCGTTTTTTTCTGGAGACTTCTGTAAAGGAAATAATTTCCTCCATAAACAACCACCATCAGCAGCCCTATGATTTCTATGTCAATTAACATAAAATAACTCCTTATCTGTCACTTCTCTTCTATTATTGTAGTCTAAGACGGTTATTCTTAAAATCTTTTTTACGATTTTGATATAAACAAATAGATGGGAAAGTCCACAATCAGAAAAATATAAAAAGGCTAAGCCCGCAAGCCCAACCTTTTACTTTAGTTCCTATTGTATTTCCACTCTCACATTATGACGTCGTCCCCAGCTAATACATTCAGAAACTGAGTTAAAGTGAACATCAATGATATGTCCCTTAATAGCGCCGCCTGTATCCCCGGCAACTGCATAACCGTAGCCTTGAACTATTACAAGTGATCCTAATGGAATGACACGCGGATCAACTGCAATGACATTGCTCTGTACTCGAAGGTCTATTCCCAAGGCAGTGATAAAACCTGATCCTGCTTCTGTATATGAATAAGCTGTAGATTCCATATACATGACCTGACCGCTTCCAGCACTCTCTCCAGTATTAGTATTGCCGCCTGAAACGGGCGTTTCAGTGGATGGCGATGTCTGTGATTCGTCTGATGCAGATAAATCGGAGTTTGCTGATGCAGTCTCAGCCAGTCTAGCTTCCTCTGCCGCCGCTCTCTCAGCTGCTGCCTGTTCTTCAGACAGACGATTTTGCTCAGCAATCTTCTTAGTATTAATTAATTGAATTGTTTCTTCATTACTTGCCAACTGTTCTTTTAAAGCAGCAACTTCTATGTCCATAGCATTTGCTTCTTCCTGCAGTTTTGCTTCATTTGTCTGTAATTCTTCTTGACTTACTCTCACAGTTTCCTGCAGTTCTGATAATTTTTCTTTTTCAGCGGCAAGGCTTTCGATCTTTTCTCTCTCTGCATTCTGCAAAACAGTCATTGCATACGCTCTGTTGAAAAAATCTGTTAGACTTTCAGATTCAAGAAGAACCTGCCAAGTCCGGGTTTCCCCATTTAACTGAATGGCTTTCATGCGATCCCCAATTGCAGTTTTTCGGCGATCAATATTTTGTTCTGTTACAATAATTTCTGCTTCAGAGTTTTTGATCGTCTCTTCTGCACTGGCAATATCTTCTTTAAGTTTTTCAATCTCAGCATACTTTTCATTAACATTTGTTAATGTCGTATCTATCTCTGCATTAAGAATTTGTCCCAACTCCGTTGCTTGCTGCTCCTCTTGTTCAAGGGAATCCAACGATTCCGCAGCAGCAATAACAGAAGGGAAGGCCAGATTTAATAAGATGATTGCCGATAAAAACGGCATCAGCCTTTTAATTCGCACTGAATCCAACACCTTTCCTATAATAAATCCTAACTCTATTTATTATACTAATCTTAAGAGATTATATTGTTTCAACTGTGTTACAAATTATTACATTTTAAAGATTTCTTAAGAATTTCTGTAACATTGATCTCTACCCATTAGTGTTTTTTTTTAATCAATTAGAAATAAATAAGCGGTTATTCTCTTAAAAATCACTTGTAATACACTTTTTTACATCTGTTACATTTTTTCTTTTTTGTTCTTAACAGAGCGAACCAATCCCTTCACTGTTTCAGAGTTGTTTAACGTATTCAATTTCAATTTTGGATAATTCTTAATCCAACGCCGCTGACTGAAGTTCAAGCGTTTCAAACGCTGATCAATTGCTGTATTTTTTCTTAGCTCATCAAAAAATGTCTGATGTTTTGTTATTTTTACGGATAATTCTTTTTCAACCGACTGCCTTAGCTCATTCAGTTCAGCAGCAAAAGCTTCTCCTCTTTCCAACATCGCTGCAGACAGTTCTTTCGCTCTCTTTTCAAGCACTTCATTCAGTTCATCTGTAATTTTCCTGAACTGCTGCATGTTCGTTACGGTATAAATCATGTCGGCGGCCAAAATTACAAGTAACACAACTGGGAGTCCCCACCGGAATCGTTCCTCTAAAAAATTTGCCAGAATCATTACTCTGGGATGAATGCTTTGCACAACCACAACACAGGCAATCCCCCAAAAAGCAGAAACAGGCAGCGCCACACGACCGTTAATGTTCAATGGTACATCTTTATAATCCCACCAGGATGCATGAAACATCTTTTCAAGAAAATAACTGGTAAGGTATTCCAACACACTGACCAGTATAGCAGAAAGGAAATATAGCAGAATAAGATTATTCTTAAATGGTTCCAGAAAATAGAGTACGCCCAAAATACCAAACCCATAAATCGGACAATATGGTCCTGCCAGGAATCCTCTGTAAACAAATCGGTCTGCTTTCAATGAGCAGTACACAGTCTCCCAAAGCCAGCCGATAAAAGAATAAATAAAGAAAAGTAAAATAAGTTCTACCCATTGATGCAATGAAATCGCTCCTCTTTTTTGCGGAAAACAGAGTTGGTTATTGATTTTCTCCTTAATCCATCAACTATCCTGTCCGTACTTGCCGGTGGACAGCTGTCGTAAAAATTACAAACCTCTCTTTATTGTAGCAAATACCTAACTGAAAAAGCGAGCACCTTTATTTGAAAGGAAAGTTAAGATACAATAAATAGACAAAGGTGGGAAAAAGATGGTTCAATTACTAACATATGCAAAAAACTATAAAAAACAAATAATTTTAGGTCCTTTCTTCAAATTTTTAGAAGCTTGTTTCGAACTGGTTCTTCCTCTCATGATGGCTCGCCTGGTAGATTCGGGAATACAGGAAAATAATTCTGCTTATGTCCTCAAAACAGCAGGCTGGATGATTTTGATGTCGGTACTTGGCCTGTTCTGTGTGATGATTTGTCAATATTACTCTTCTATTGCCTCACAGGGATTTGGAACAGAGCTCCGTAATCAGCTGATGAAGAAAATCAACACTCTTTCACATACCGAATTGAATGACTTGGGAACAGATACCCTGATCACCCGTATGACCAGCGATATCAATCAACTTCAGCTGGCTCTGGCCATGCTGATCCGCTTAGTCATACGTGCACCATTCCTAAGCATCGGCTCTGTAATTATGGCCTTCTACATTGATTGGCAGGCGGGATTGATTTTTTTGCTGCTGCTGCCTGTTTTTTGTCTTATTCTTTTTGTTATCATCAGAATAACCGTGCCATTATACAAAAAGGTACAGCAAATACTTGATCAGTTAAATCAAAGGATCAGCCAAAATCTAAGCGGTGTCCGTGTTATTCGCGCTTTCTCCCGCCAGCAAACAGAGATTCAGCATGTGAATGAAACAACCGATAAACTTGCAGCTGTCTATTTGAGAGTTTCGAAAATATCTGCTTTTCTCACTCCTGCGACGACCTTGATTATGAACCTGGGTATTATCTTCCTCTTATACATCAGCGGGATTAAAGTATCTGTCGGCTCACTTCAGCAAGGAGAAGTTTTGGCATTAATTAACTATATGAATCAAATGCTCCTAGCATTGATTGTCGTCTCAAATCTAGTCATCATTTTCACCCGGGCTTCTGCTTCTGCTTCGAGAGTTAATGAAGTATTGGCACTAATACCAAGTATTACTGACTCTGCTGATGCACTGGACAATAGCACTGCAAATCAGGCAGATACTGACATTGTCTTTGATTCGGTCTCTTTTCGTTACCAGCCTGCTGCCGGATTGGCCCTGACAGATATCAACATTACCATTCCGAAAGCAAGTACACTTGGAATTACCGGAGCTACCGGAAGCGGGAAAAGTACGTTTATCCAACTAATTCCGCGGTTCTACGATGTCAGTGAAGGGGCAGTTTCTGTTGATGGAATAAATGTAAAAGGCTGGTCACTAGACCGGCTGCGGCAAAAAATCGCCACTGTTCCTCAGACTTCTGTCCTTTTTACCGGAACCATTCGGGAAAATCTTCAATGGGGAAAAACAGATGCTTCAGACAAAGAGTGCTGGGATGCTTTGGCTACTGCCCAATGCAGTGAATTTGTTGAACAGCTGGATCTCGGGCTGGACACGCCTATTAATGAAGGCGGCAGAAACTTTTCCGGAGGACAGCGGCAGCGGCTGGCCATTGCCAGGGCATTGATTGGCAAGCCGGAAATTCTAATTCTTGATGATTCACTGAGCGCGCTGGACTATCAAACAGATTTAAAACTGCGGACAGCACTTGCCAGTGATTTAAAAGAAACAACACTCATTGTTATTTCTCAGCGAATCAGCTCCATTCGAAATGCCGATCAGATTCTTGTGTTGGCAGAAGGAAAATCAGTTGGGCTTGGCAGTCATGAAGCATTAATGCATACATCCAGACACTATCAGGAAATCGTTACTTCGCAGGAGGACTCAGATCATGCTGAATAAAAAAGCTTCAACAAGGTCATTCAGAAAGTTCCTGCCCTATCTTCTTCGTTATCGATTGGAGCTTCTTCTCTCTCTGCTTCTTGGATTGGTCAGCGGGTGGGCAGCAGTGGCAATAACAGAGTATCTTGGTAAAGCTGTAGATACAATGATTGGAAAAGGGAATGTAGTTTCTTCTTCTCTCTATACAATCCTTGGTCTTTTAGCAGGTATCCTGTCTGTTACAGTAATCAGCCAGTGGCTGATTCAGCTTTTAGGAAATCGCGTATCGTACCTTTCTGTCGCTGAACTTCGTAAAGATACTTTTAGAAAATTAAATACTTTGCCTCTTAATTACTATGACCAGCATTCTCACGGAGACATCGTCAGCCGTTTTACCAACGATATGGACAATATTTCGATAGCCTCTTCCGCTGTGTTCAACCAGCTGTTTTCAGGTGCTGCAGTAGTTATTATTGCTTTTGTATACATGATACGAATGAGCGTCAGCTTAACAATGGTTGTATTGATAACAACCCCGATTATTTTTATCGTCAACTGGCTGGTCGCTGCTGCTTCACAGAAAAATTTTGCTGCACAACAGAAAATTGTGGGCTCCATTTCAGGCTTTGTTTCAGAAATGGTGGCAAATCAAAAAATTGTCAAGAGCTTTCAACAGGAGTCTATAGTTCAAACCAGGTTTGAAGCACTGAATCAGGATTTATATGTACAGGGGCAAAAGGCGCAGTTCTCTTCTTCTCTGACAAATCCTTTATCCCGATTTATTGATCATCTTTCCTATATTGCGATTGGACTAGTTGGCGGATTGCTTTTGTTATCTGGAAATATGACTGTCACAGTGGGGGTTATTTCGAGTTTTACTATTTATGCCACTCAATTTTCCAAGCCTTTTATAGAGCTCTCAGGTGTAATTACCCAAATTCAGACTGCTTTAGCCGGGATTGACCGAACCTTTAATCTTTTGGAACAGCCCGCAGAGAAGTCAGACGATCTAAATGCGATCACTCTTACCAATGTTAAAGGAAATGTTCTCTTCAATCACGTCAATTTTTCATACATTCCTTCAAAGCCACTGATTGAAGACTTCACGCTTTCTGTAAGTGAAGGGGAAACCATCGCCATTGTAGGAAAAACCGGAGCTGGAAAGTCTACATTGGTAAATCTGTTAATGCGCTTCTATGATGCAGACAGCGGAACAATCACAATTGATGGTCATTCTATCTCTTCTATTACCAGAAACAGCCTGAGAAAAAGTTTTGGGATGGTTTTACAGGATACCTGGCTGTTTGACGGAACTATCCGAGACAATCTAACCTATGGAAATCCAGCTGCAACCGATCAGGAGATTACGACCGCACTGAACAAAACACACACATTGGAATTTATTCAACGACTTCCACAGGGGCTGGATACAAAAATAGGAAGCCATGGGATCAAAATCTCTGAGGGACAAAGACAGCTGCTGACCATCGCGCGAACAATGATCAGTAATCCCCCTATGCTGATTTTAGATGAAGCAACAAGCTCTGTGGATACATTGACTGAAAAGCAAATTCAAGCCGCCTTTTTGGAAATTATGAAAGGACGAACTAGTTTTGTCATTGCCCATCGTTTGTCAACGATAAAAAATGCAGATAAAATCTTAGTAATGGAGTCAGGAAAAATTGTTGAAATCGGCAGTCATGACAATCTGATTGCACGTTCTGACAGCTATTATCGTGCTCTCTATGAAGCACAATTTAATGATCAGACACAGTAATAAGAAAAGGCCTTTCCGGGGATGACGGAAAAGCCTTTTCTTATTTATATGAGGTAGTTAATTTGCTCAAAAATTGTTTATATGGAAGTTTTGTTCCTATCAGATAGGTTCCGACAACTTGAACAGGGAAAAATATACTATTTTTAATGATTCTTGGAATCCACCAGGCAATATTTGCCAGATCTACGCCATACATCAATCCCAGCCACAGCGGCGTTAGAAACAGATGAACAATGCCCGTAACCAGCAAAGTTGCTATAAAAACTCTCAGCCAAGTCAGTTCTTTCCTGTAATAGAAAAAACCATAAATCCCGCCTGTAATAATAGCATTCAGTGTAAACCCCGGGAAATACGCCCCTGTTTTAGGAAACAGAATTACACCGACTGCATCTGCAATCGCACTGCCGATTCCAGTCCATAGAGGACCAAAAAGAACCCCCATCACCGATTCAGGTATAAACGTAAAACTGATTCTCAGAAACTGATCTTCATACGACAGAAAGCGCGTAAAAACGACTACCAAAGCAATTAATAATGCCAACAGTGTCAGCTTTCTTGTTTCCAGAACTCTTTTTTTCATCCTTAGCATCTCCTCTAAGAGCTGCTACAATTAATGCAGCGAATGCGAAAATAAAACCGCGGATTTCGATTGCAATCCTTCGTCCACAGGGCGACATCCCATCCCCGCAGCACTTAACGCTTTACTTTCTACTCTGATTTATTTTAGGCCTGCGCCTAAAAGGACTATAGCATATCCCATTCACAAAGGCAATGAAATGGGACACTGTCTCCACTATAAAAGTACAAAAACACCTTTCAAGATTATATATACTTTGTCAAGATCAAGCAAAAGTTCAGAATCCGCAACAATGAATTGAGGAAGCCAGCCGGAAACACCTTGGCTGCTAATATAGTACCGCCATTCCTTCCTCAGTTCCCCTGCCTTTTCAATGGGTATCACGACTTGCCCTATCATCTGCAGTCCTGTCCAACTCCTTTTTTCCGCTGCATAAGACAGATCATACTAAGAGAAGGGCATTTTTATTTATTTTTTCACTTTCTATCTTCTTCATGCTTTTGTCATGACACTGTCTGGTATGAGGAGTACAGCTCCTGTCCTCTTTTCCAGTTTCAACATGGATTTACACATATTAATCTTTTTTCTCTTGTTTTAAAACAAGCTGCTCTATTATCTATAAAGAAAGCGGGCGGTTATCAGTTTCATGTACAATTTCCCGAAAATCTGCAAACCCTGCCTGAAGTCCTCTTAACAAAATTTCTGCTGTTCCGATATTGGTTGCCAGTGGAATTTCATAGACATCACTTAAACGAATCAGTGCATTAACATCCGGCTCATGGGGTTGAGAAGCCAAAGGGTCCCTCAAAAAAATAACCATATCCAGATTATCTTCTGAAATCATTGCACCAATCTGCTGATCTCCTCCAAGCGGACCGGATTTAAAGCGGTGAACAGGAAGTCCTGTTGCTTCGGCAATTTTCCCGCCAGTTGTTCCTGTTGCAAACAGTTCATGTTCAGCTAAAATATTTCTGTATGCCAGGGAAAATTTAACAATTAAATCCTTTTTTCGATCGTGAGCGATCATTGCTATTTTCATTTTATTATCCTCCTTTTTTTACAAACCTGCTGCCAATGAATAGACAGTTAGCGTCAGTCCAATAAATACAGAAGTAAATTTGAAGCAATTATTCAGTCCTCTGGCTGATTCTTTAGGAATTCCTGTGCGCCTTTGCTGATTTGCTTCAAGTCAACTCCTTGTTTCTGTGCTGCAAAAAGACAGCCGCAGTAACATTGCCGATAGATTTCATACTCTCTGCAAAGCTCAATTGATCGTTTATACCCGTTATTCTTTTTAAAATCACTCGGCAGATAGTTTGTTTGATAGAACTTTTGAATCTCTATTCCGATTTCATTAATCAGCTGACTATTTTTCTTTGGTGACAAAGTTAACGCACTCCCAAAGTAGTCATAATTTAGTTCCTGAGCTTTTTCAGCTGCAATATCAAGACGCAGCTGAAAACAGGAAGAACAACGTTTCCCGCCTTCCGGTTCTTCTGCAAGCTGTCTCTTTTTCACCATTTGTATAAACTGGTTTGGTTCATACGGGGCAGATAAAAAACCTACCTGATTTCCGGTTTGCTTATTAAATTCCTCTACAAATTGCTGTTGAACAGCCTCTCTTCTAAGATATTCCAATCGTGGATGAATATTGGGATTCGCAAAGTAAACAGTTATATCTGCATATTGAGTTAAATACTCCAGTGCCGTTGTGCTGCACGGTGCACAGCAGCTGTGGAGCAGTATAGTTGGTCGTGACTCTGCTGCTCTCCACTGCTTAATTAATTTCTGCAAAACGCGATCATAATTGATCTTCTGATTAGCGTTCATCTTTTCAGTTATTTCAGTTACATCAAACATGCTTATTCCCCGCTGACATAATCTCCGCCTTCAACATTTAGATATTCTTCCAGTGTAGTATTTCTTTCTTTTATCTCCTGAGCTGCTTTCTCACCGACATAACGAACATGCCATGCTTCTGCTACGTATCCGGTTATCTCTTCCTGTCCAGGTTTATAGCGAACAATAAAGCCATACAGATGTGCATTTTCATCAATCCAATCCGCTTCTTCTTCAGATCTGACCAATTCTCCGGCACTGTTGATAAAATCAAATGCCAGCCCAGTCTGATGCTCGGAATACCCTGGTCGTGACGAGTAGCGGTCTGCTTCTTCCTTTCCATCACTTTCCACATAGTTTTGATAAAGAGCCTCCTGATCTTTGTAGCTTCTGTAGCCGCTGTATTCAGAAGAAATATTCATCCCTAAATTTCTCATTTCCGCATTCATTTTATTAAAAGCTTCCAATGCCTCCTGGTTCTCCCCTGGATCATAGGATTCGGGTAATGGATAGCGCTTATTAACAATCACAATATCATTAACAATCAGCGGCTCCTTCATCGTTTGAGGTGTATGATTTATTTCTGATTCAGCTGACGATGCAGTTTTCCCAATCTCTTCTTCAGATGACTCAGTCAGTAACTCCTGATTAACTTCCACCGCAGAACTTTCAGCAGTCCCTTCCTCTGAACGAATAAGTTTATCAAATTTTTCCGTCATCTTTTTCTGGTTGTTTTCATAATAAAAAAATGAACCTATCAGCAGTACAATTGCAAGTATGCTTAATTTAAAAAAATATTTATTTCCTTTGTCCATTCATGCTCACCTGTCCAGTCTAAAAATTCACTGCCAAGAACAGTCCCTTTTTATTGTCTCTATTATACTGATAAAAAGCAAATCTGGCGAATGTAAAAATAAAAAAGCAGCCTTCTTTCAAACCAGCCCTCAAGCATTAAATTTTTAGTTTGATGGTTTGAGGGCTGATTCATTCTTCTAAGGTTGCTTTTTTTCTGTTTAGCATTCTATTCACTTCATAAATTTTAACAATTATTTAAGTTCAGTCAATCCTTGTTTCCGTTCAACCAAATGTGTTTTTCTGGTCGTCCCTATAATCAGCGGAACTGATTCATAACGTACATCACTATATTCCAAACCAAACCAGTTTTCCGGAAGAATAGTCATACGTTTAATCGCAAGCTTCATCTGCATAATCTGACGATCCCACTTCTTCAGCTCTGTTACTTTGGACAGCTCTTCCCGAATAAGAACAAATTGGAAATCGCCAACCTCCCGTCCCGGTGTGATAGTGTATTTCTGCGGCTGTTTGGCCAAACGACCTTCTTTCATCAAGTCATGGACAATCTGGTGCAGGTAAACATTTACTTCCTGAGACACCCTGAAACCAAGATAAAGCTGTACTTGTACAATATAGTCAGTTCCCATCATATCCACAGTATATTCTTTCGTGAACGGCTCATCTGTTACAGCTACATTGACAAACCAGTAGACCTTTGCACGTTTTGGACGTTTATCCAAAATAGAGTACATGATTGCCCGTCCGATTTCGTCACTGATTAAATCAGGTGTCATGAAGACAACATTTGTCTGGTACATTTCCAGACTTTTATCTTCTTTCAGCTCTGCCAGCTGATCCATATAGTCCCGGATTGGTACTGTATCTGAAGTTTTTTCTTTAATGATATTCCCCCATTCCCAAATGGTCATGACTGCCAAAATCAGCAATGCAATTCCAACAGCAACGTAACCGCCATGGAAGAATTTTACAATACTGGAAATAAAGAAAACTATTTCAATACTGCCGAAGAACAACGTAATCAAATAAACAAAGGCTGCCGGTACTCCTTTTTGTCTCAGGAAAAACATCAGCAGAATAGTAGTCATAAGCATCGTTACAGTGATAGAAAGTCCATAGGCTGCTTCCATACGAGTGGAGGTTCTGAAGAACACAACAACTGCTGAACAAGCCAGCCAAAGCAGCAGATTCAGCGATGGAATATACATTTGCCCAATCGTCGAGCCGGGATAGATGATTCTCATTCTTGGCAGCAGTTTCAATTTGATTGCTTCTGAAACTAATGTAAAGGAACCGGAAATCAGCGCCTGTGAAGCAATGATTGCAGCGATTGTTGCGAAAATAACACCAAATAAGGTCAGTGAATCTGGTATCATTTGGAAAAACGGATTTAGATTTTCAATCCTGGTAATTTTAGGATCATTCTGTGATGCTAAAATCCAGGCTGCCTGTCCAAAATAATTTAACAATAGACAAATCTTAATATACGGCCAGCTGAAGCGGATATTCTTCTTACCCACGTGTCCTAAGTCTGAATAAAGAGCTTCTGCTCCAGTGGTTGCCAGAAAGACATTACCCAAAATAAAAATACCCAGATGATTTTCAGAGCTGAATAACAATTTCACGGCATAATAAGGACTTAATGCTCTGATCACTGTCAAATCCTGAGTAAAATTGCCTAAACCAACCAGCCCTAAAAAAGTAAACCATAGAAACATAATTGGACCGAAAGCTTTTCCTACCGCATCTGTGCCAAAACGCTGAACGGAGAATAAAATCAATACAATCAACAGAGTAATAACGACGATAACATTCTGATCCATGCCAAACCGGTCAAAAAATATCGGGATTCCTCTAAGCCCTTCAATCGCTGTGGTAACTGTTACTGCCGGAGTCAAAATACCATCTGCCAACAATGCAGCCCCGCCAATCATTGCAGGAATAATCAGATATTTCCCGCTTTTTCTAACCAGCGTATATAGTGAAAAAATCCCACCTTCTCCGTGGTTGTCTGCATTCAGCGCAATCATGACATATTTCACTGTCGTCAAGATTGTCAGCGTCCAGAAAATTAAGGATACCGCACCAAGAATAAAATTTTCGGATACTTCTGTGATACCGCCGTTGTCTCCAACAATCGCCTTCATCACATATAAAGGACTTGTTCCAATATCTCCGTAAACAACACCCATCGCTACCAACACACCTGCAGCTGTCAACTTGCGATGACTGTTTGCAGTTTTCCCTTGCTTTGTCACTGTGTTCTCCTCCTACAGCATTTGCCATAATATGTTTTAATAAAAAAGACCTAAATGAACAAACATAGCTGGTTTGCCCATTCAGATCCTCTCATCTGTTTTTACAGCTGATTATCTGCGGACAGATTGCCTGTCCTCTGTCCTGAACACCTTTACTACATCCACGTCTGTTTGGTCCTCAGACTGGCTACATTAAGCTATTCATTTGATAATCACTATAATACTCTTATTCAATTTTATCAACCTATATATGTGGAATGAATGAAACTTTTTTTGATTCTTCCATAAAATTCACCTGCACCTGAAAAATGCTTTTTTCAGTCAGCCGAAAAATATCCATAAAGTATCAGATAAAATAAAATTTTAAACTGCCGTACAGCCGAAAAATCATTTAGCCATTTCAAAGTCTAAAGATTCAGACGTATTCTGCTGATTACACTTCTTTATCTTATATTTCCTCTTCTTCCTCAGGAGAAAAATGGAATTTAATCAACTCATTCACAAAAATCGGAACTACCGACAACGCAACAACCAATGCCCAATGTGTCAGCCCAATTGGAACCAAATTAAACAGTTCCTGAGTAAAAGGCAACAATGCAATCGTTGTTGTAATCACCACAGCCAACACTGCCATTTCAAATAATGATTTATTTGAAGACAGTCTGACTCTAAAGATGGAATTACGGCTTCTTACATTAAATACATGAATAATAGATGAATAAGCCAAAACCAGAAAAGCAACCGTCTGTCCTACTTCATGACTGGCACTTACCCAATGAGACACGCCATCTACAAACGCCCCTAAATAAAAACCAAGCAACGTCACTACCGTAAAAACAGAGGCATTAACAGCAATCTTTTTCCAGAGCCCTCCGGAAAAAATTCCTTCATCTCTCGGAATTGGCCTCTCAGTCATAATCCCATTTTCTGCGGGTTCTCTTCCTAATGCAAATCCTGGAAGTCCATCTGCCACAACATTGACAAACAGCAGCTGAACCGCAGTAAACGGTGCCCCCCAGCCTAAAAGCATGGCGATCAGCACAATGAAAATCTCAGAAATATTACAACTCAATAAGAAATTAATAGCTTTACGAATATTCTGATAAACAGTTCTCCCCTGAGCTACAGCATCAACAATCGTTGCAAAATTATCATCTGTCAGAATCATATCTGATGCACTTTGAGCAACATCAGTTCCTGTAATTCCCATTGCACAGCCGACATCACTGGCTTTTAATGCCGGCGCATCATTTACACCGTCACCGGTCATTGCCACAACGGCTCCGGTACGCTGCCAGGACTTAACAATACGAATTTTATCTTCAGGAGTTACACGTGCATAAACGGACAGCTCTTTTACTCTGGCATCTAATTCTTCATCACTCAATTTGCGCAGCTCCGCCCCTGTCAAGGCTTCACTTTTGTTGCTTAATATGCCCAGCTCTTTTGCAATAGCCCCAGCAGTCACCACATGGTCTCCGGTGATCATAACCGTCTTAATTCCTGCTTTCCGTGCTTTTTCAATGGCACCTTTACTTTCAGGTCTCGGCGGATCAATCATTCCAACCAGTCCAAGCAGTCGCAGATTCTTCTCCAGCGCTTCTGAGGTAATATCCTGAGGCTCCTCATCGTGAATCGCATAACCGACTGCAATAACCCGTAACGCCCGTTTACCAAAACGGTCATTGACAACAGCTGCCTGATCCACATCCCCATAACGGAAACGAGTGAGCAGCACATCAAAAGCACCCTTTGTGACAGAGATATACTTTTTGCCCATTCGATGAACAGTCGTCATCATTTTTCGTTCTGAGTCAAAAGGAATCTCTCCAATTCGAGGATATTTTTCCTCAAGTTCTTCTTTTGTATGATAATTTTCTTCAACGGCGCGAACAATTGCAGCTTCTGTTGGATTCCCTTTGATAATCAAATCATCGTTTTCTTTTTCAACCGTGACATCCGTACATAGGGCTGCCATTTTCAGTACTTCCATCGCTTCACTTGTCATGGCATCTTCTGTATCGGTCACTTCATCCCCACGGGACCATACACGTCGTACCCGCATGTTGTTCTGGGTCAATGTTCCTGTCTTATCTGAACAAATTACACTGGCTGTTCCCAAAGTTTCAACAGCCGGCAGCTGACGAATAATTGCATGCTTCTTCGCCATTTTCTGAACACCGTAAGCCAATGTCAACGTCACGATTACTGTTAGTGTTTCCGGAACTGCCGCAACAGCAAGTGAAACAGCGGTCATAAACATTTCCAGCATTGGTTCTCCCTGAAGTTCTCCGATCGCAAAGACTAAAGCAGCAGCTACCAGTGCAATGATACTAATTCGTTTCCCCAATTGGTTTAACCGAATTTGAAGAGGGGTTTTCTGCCTTGTATCATTTCCTAAAAGGCCTGCAATTTTCCCCATCTCCGTATCCATTCCAGTTGCGGTAACCACGGCTCTTCCACGACCGTTCGAAACTGTACAGCCCTTAAATACCATATTAATCTGATCCCCTAACGAATCCTCTTCATCCGCTATGTACATAGGATCCTTTTCCACTGGTTCACTTTCTCCAGTTAAGGCTGACTCTTCCACCCGCATTTGAGAGGACTCTATTAAACGGGCATCCGCGGTAATCATTGAGCCGGACTCTAAAATTAGAATATCGCCGACAACTATATTTTCTGCGTTGACTGTTTCAACTTTTCCATCTCTTAATACAGTACTCGTTTGTTTGTTCATATCTTTTAAAGCATCCAGCGATTTTTCTGCATTCCCTTCTTGAACAATCGCCAACACTGAGTTGATAATAACAATTGCAATAATCAGAATTCCTTCAAAATACTCATCATGCTCTGTCACAACCGCTGTATAAAATGAAATAGCTGCAGCTACTAATAAAATAATTGTTGTAAAATCAGTTAAGCTGTGGAGAAATTTCTTTAAAATTGACTCCTTTTTAGCGTCAGCAAATTTATTCGCACCGTTTTCTTTTAAACGTTGCTCTGCTTCCTGTTGTGACAACCCTGTTTCTTCGTTTGCTTTTGTTTCTTTCAATACTTCTTCCAGCTCTTTTTGTTGAATTTCCATCCTATCCCCCATTTAGTTATTTCCTATTTAATAGTAGTACTCTACAATATACTATAACATGAATTTTTTTATGATTTCAATAAATACCTCTGATAATCGGCTCTAACCCCTGCTATATCAAGCTTTAAAAAATTTCACGAACAAACATAAAAAAAAGATTAACACATCAGAAAGAGCTTTCAAAAGAACAGATTTTAGCTGGCAGAGAGCGCTGTGTATGGTTTAATGATACACTGACGAAAATGATAGTTGCTTATATATAAATTTAATTTTCGTTAAAAAAATAAGTGCTTTTTATTGAAAACGCTTTCTTTTCGTGGTATTATACTTATGTAGGAAGGAGGAAAATCAGTTATATTGAGGAATTTCTCGAGTTTCAATAGATTAAGTTTCAAATAAGTTAAAGTTTGTTGGAAGTAAATTATTCACCTTTAATCTGTTATATGTGTAGAGAAAATGGTTAAAGATACATCTAAAAATGTACGTTTATTTATTAAGGTAAACTTGATATTCGGAGAATTCTCGGATATCTAACTAAAAAGTTTCATTGGATCAAACAGAAATTCAAGTCGTACTTTACATGTATAAAAGTAAAACAATTCAATATAACTGATACCTTCCAGAAAAAAGGCCAGGCTATTCGAGAAGCTTGGCTTTTTGCTATACTTTTTTTGCTATATTATTTGTAACAAAAGCAAAGATATGGTATATTGACTATGCACTTTCTATTATTTAACTACAATTCAGTCATTGGAGGGATTTACATTGCCAAAAAAGAAGAACTCATCCTTTGAGAGTTCCATTCACGTCTATAGAGCTATGAAGCGTATGACCCAACAGGAATTAGCTGACAAAGTAGGCGTATCAAGACAAACCATTATTCAACTTGAGCGTAATAGATACAACCCATCTCTATTATTAGCTCATGATATCGCAGAGGTCTTCGAAGTGCCTATCGAGAAAATCTTCACTTTCAAAAGAATAGACCACTCAGAAGAAACAGACTAGTAACAGAGCAATAAAAGAGAAGACATGTATAACACCTTCTTTAAATTCTTGTTCAACATTTTATCAGTAAATCATTAGTCTGGCTAATCCGCTTTATCAATTTCACAGTGACGATATACGCTTATCTGCCGTCCAACATAATTTCTATAAGCTAGCTACTTGTAGACTGATGATTATGACTGGGTATCTGATATAATATATTTCATCGCTTCTGCTGCACGGAAGCATGATGCTCGTTGCTTTGAAAAAATAAGCTGCTAAAGAAGCGCAATGAACACATTGCGCTTCTTTTTTATTGGTTCTATATCAAATCACCGTTTACTTTATAAACATGGCATCGCCAAAGCTGAAAAATCGGTACTGTTCATTAATAGCGTGCTGATAGGCACTTAATGTTAATGTCCTGCCTGCAAAGGCGCTGACCAGCATCACCAGAGTAGACTTAGGCAAATGGAAATTCGTGGAGAACGCCTGAACGACCTTAAATTCGTAGCCAGGTGTAATAAAAATATTCGTCCAACCGCTGTCTGCTTTGATTTCTCCCCCAAATTTAGTCCCAATGGTTTCCAGTGTGCGAATAGATGTTGTCCCCACAGCAACAATTTTTCCGCCAGCTGCTCTAACCTCATTCAATACTGCTGCAGATTCCTCTGTTAGTCTATAAAATTCGCTGTGCATTTCATGTTCTTCAATATTTTCCACCGATACCGGACGAAACGTTCCCAGACCTACATGAAGAGTCAGATAAACAAGTCGAACACCTTTTGCTTCAATTTTTTCCAGCAGTTCTTTTGTAAAATGAAGTCCTGCAGTCGGTGCTGCTGCTGATCCGCTTTCTTTAGCATAAACTGTCTGATAGCGATCGGGATCCTCTAGTCGTTCTTTTATATATGGCGGCAAAGGCATTTCTCCAAGAGATTCAATAATTTCCAAAAAGATTCCCTGATAATCGAAGCTGATTATTCTTCCTCCATGATCCAATTCTTTCACAACTGTGGCTTTCAAACGACCGTCGCCAAAGCTGATCTGTGTGCCGACTTTTGCCCGTCGAGCGGGTTTAATCAATGTTTCCCACGTATCTCCCTCAGTATTAGTCAGCAAAAGAACTTCCAAATGTCCTCCGGTTTCAGGTTTTTCACCGTATAAACGGGCCGGCAGTACTCGAGTATCATTCATCACCAACGCATCTCCGGCTTCCAGCTCATCAATAATTTCACTGAAATGTTTATCTTCAATCTCTCCAGTTTCTTTATCCAATACCAGCAGACGTGAACTAGTTCTATCTACTAGCGGAGTCTGAGCGATCAGCTCTTCCGGCAGGTCAAAATCAAAATTTTCTGTGCTAAGCATTTTTCCACCTTCATTCTCTATTCATATACCTTGGCTATTTTAACACTATTTCAAGGAAGTTGCGAGGAACGGAGTAAAACAGATTGATTGGAAATAAACTAAAAACGAGTTATACTTATTTTTAGTAAGTTTAATTAAATAGAGGAGGTCCTTTTATGATTCCATTTATTCATCATGTATCTTTACTCACTCGTAACAGCTCAGCAAATCAGTCATTTTACATTGAGTTGCTGGGATTGCGTTTTGTTAAACATACAGTAAATCAGGATAATCACAGAATGATTCACGACTACTATGGCAATTATTATGGTGCACCAGGCTCTGTTATTACGTTTTTTATTGTTCCGCTATTGGGACAGCGTTATGACAACGACCATTTTCTAAGCACTATCGGATTAAAAATTCCAAAGGACAGTCTGCCATTTTGGAAAACCAGATTAACAGAAGCACAAATTTCTTTTGAACAGCGAGAAAACAAACTGTACTTTTTTGATCCCGACCAGATAGAAATTCATCTGATTGAAACTGATCTTCCTTTTTTAGAAGAAAAATATCAGGTGGAAAACGATATTCCGGGAGACAAACAAATTCTTGGACTGCTGTCAACTGAATTTCATGTGGTAGAACCGAAAAAGACACTGGCATTTTTTAATAGACTGCTGGATTGGAATAGCTCAGACCAGCGAATTTACTTGAACGACACAGATTTTATTGATATCCTCCCTTCTGTCAGTCAGGAAAAATCAAGAATGGGCAGAGGCAGTATGGACCATGTTGCTTTTGCGGCAGCAGATGACCAGGCTCTTGATGCACTTTACGAAAAAGCTAAATCACTAGATTTAGTAATAGAAAAAATTGTTAACCGCGGTTACTTCAGAAGTCTCTATCTACGGGAACCCGGTGGCAACCGGGTAGAATTTGCCACTGTCTCACCGGGATTTACTATAGATGAGACCTTGGAAGATCTTGGAAAAAGTCTTGCTCTCCCTCCTTTTTTAGAGGAACAGAGGAAAGAAATCGAGAAAAAGATTTATCAGGAAAAATAATAAGTTAATATATACATTGATCAGCAGTTATTAGCATATTCTCTAATGGTTGTCGCTATTTTTTAACTACTGATTGGCTTCCATAATCATCTTTAATTATTCTATAAATGGGCCTTTCACTCTAAATTAGTCATTACTCTCCAACATACGCTCTGTTCAGCAGAATAATCTATACTTGTTCCGAACTCTTACTTCAAGTCAATATATATAAGCGACTTTCTCACCTTTTATGTTATGCTGTTAGTAGAGGTTGTTGCTATTTTACCTAAAATATTGGTTTTCTTCACGTATGTTTCATTTTATTTCAGCAACCAGCTACAATGAAACAGCAGCTGCTTTTCGTTCATTACTTGAGGAAGCGCAGAGTGCTCGATGAATTGTTCTTGACTAAAAATAGTCATTATATACTTCTTTTAGGAAAGCCAGTCCTTTCAGAAAAAAGGCCTTCTTATTAGTTTTCAAGAACTGTTTAAAACATACTGATATTGCAGGAATTATAAGAAAGAGGTGACTGTTTTGATTGAGTTTCAACATGTGTACAAAATTTATAAGGGTGGCAAAGTGGCTGTCGAAGATGTCAATCTGCATTTTGACAAAGGCGAGTTCATCTGTTTTATCGGAACAAGCGGAAGCGGAAAAACAACAACGATGCGTATGATTAATCGAATGACAGATCCCACCAAAGGAAAAATTTTGATTAATGGAAAAGATATTCTAACAATGAACCCTGTGGAGCTTCGCCGCAAAATCGGGTATGTAATTCAAAGTATCGGATTAATGCCGCATATGACAATTCGTGAGAATATTACGCTGGTTCCAAAACTGTTAAAAGCAGATCAGGAAGAGCGTGAAAAGATCGCTGAAAAAATGATTGATCTGGTTGAGCTGCCAAGAGAAATGCTGGATCGTTATCCCCATGAATTATCCGGCGGCCAGCAGCAGCGGATTGGGGTTGTACGGGCTCTGGCGGCAGATCAGGACATTATCCTGATGGATGAGCCTTTTGGTGCTTTGGATCCTATTACCAGAGATTCTCTTCAGGATTTGGTAAAGGACTTGCAGGAACGACTTGGGAAAACGATTATCTTTGTTACGCATGATATGGATGAAGCACTGAAGCTGGCGAATCGGATTGTTATCATGAGTGAAGGAAAAGTCATTCAATTTGATACACCTGATAATATTTTGAATGCTCCGGCGACAGAATTTGTTGAAGAGCTGATTGGGGAAGACCGCCTGATTCAGGCAAAATCAAACACAACAACTGTTGGTGAAGTTATGTCACACAACGCAATTACTATTACATCGGAAAAATCTCTGTCCGAAGCAATTAAAGTCATGAGAGAAAAACGGGTGGATACTTTACTGGTTGTAGATGGGCAGGGGATCTTAAAAGGATTTATTGATATTGAAACCCTGGACAGAAAAAGAACCAAAGCAACCAGTGTCAGTGATATCCTAAATACAGATGTCTTCTTCGTAAAAGAATCTTCTCTTCTGCGGGATACTCTTCAGAAAATTCTGAAGCGCGGGGTTAAGTATGTTCCTGTTGTTAATGAAAAACAGAAGGTTACCGGAATTCTGACAAGGGCTTCGTTAGTTGATATTGTCTATGATGTAATTTGGGGCGAGGAAGAGCTAGCCACCATCGCTTCTGAAAATTCTACGAGTGAAGATGTTGAACCACAAGCCTCTCAAACGGAGGTGTAGTCAAATGTATGAATTTTTTATGGAAAAAGGCGGAGAACTCATTACCAGAACGGGAGAGCATATCTTTATTTCAGCTGTTTCTCTTGGTTTAGGTATTCTGTTTGCTGTTCCATTAGGTATCTTGCTGACCAGAACAAAGCGTACTGCGGCAATCGTTATTGGCTTGACCAGTGCACTTCAGACGGTTCCTTCACTGGCTTTGCTGGCACTGATGATTCCTATTTTCGGTGTGGGAAGATTTCCGGCAATTGTTGCATTATTCATTTATTCGCTGCTGCCGATTTTGAGAAATACCTATATTGGGATCAAGGAGGTCAGTTCTGATTACAAAGATGCTGCTAAAGGAATGGGTATGACAAATATTCAATCTATTTTTATGGTGGAACTGCCGATAGCCACGCCAACTATTATGGCTGGGATTCGTCTGGCAGCTGTATACGTAGTCGCATGGGCGACTTTAGCTTCTTACATTGGAGCCGGCGGTCTGGGCGACTTTATCTTCAGCGGGCTGAATTTGTATCGTGCAGATTTAATTTTCGGCGGAACAATCCCTGTTGCACTTATTGCTTTAACTGCTGATTTCCTGTTGGGGTGGCTGGAAAATAAACTGACTCCGGCAGCATTACGAGGTGAATCAGAATGAGAAAACTAAAAAATATCTTATTAAGCATACTTCTTCTTTCTACTGTCGGATTTCTGGGGAGCTGTTCATTGCCGGGGCTGGCAAGCGGAAATAATAAAGATACCATCAGTATTGCCGGCGGCTCTACTTCCGAGATTCAGATACTTGCCAACATAGTTAGTGGAATGATCGAACATTACACGGATAAGAGTACCGTCATTATCAATAATTTGGCAACGACAACCGTGATACATCAGTCCATGCTGAACGGAGATACCAGTATCTCGGCTGCCCGCTACACTGGAACTGATTTAACGGGAACCTTGCAGCTGCCTCCTGAAAAGGAACCTGAGAAAGCCTTTGATATTGTAAAAAAAGAATTCCAGTCACGCTATCAGCAGACCTGGTTCCCTTCTTACGGATTTGCCAATACCTATGCGTTTATGGTAACTCAGGAAACTGCAGAAAAATATAACTTGAAAACAGTCAGCGACTTGAAAGCCGTTGCTGATCAATTGACAGCCGGAGCTGATACATCATGGATTGACCGTCAGGGGGATGGCTATAAAGGCTTCGTTCAGGAGTATGGATTCGACTTCAAGCGAGTTTTTCCGATGCAGATTGGGCTGGTTTATGACGCTGTAGCTGTCGGAAAAATGGACGTTGTTCTAGGATATTCTACAGATGGTCGGATTGGAAGCTACAATCTGGTTATGCTGGAAGATGACCGAAAATTTTTCCCGCCTTACGATGCAAGTATTGTGACAACGGATGCTATTTTAAAAGAAAATCCAGAGCTAAAGGATATTTTAAGCAAGCTCTCTGGAAAAATTTCCACGGAACAAATGCAGGAACTGAACTTTCAAGCTGACAATGACTTAATGGAGCCGGCCACAGTTGCAGAAAATTTTTTAAGAGACAATCACTATTTTGAAACAGATCAGGGGGAAAACTAATGGAAAATTTGCAGGATATGAATCTTTTCGAGCAGTTCTTTTATTACTTTGCCCAAAACGGCAGCTATGTCTTTAGTCAAGTCGTGCGTCACTTTCTGATTTCAGTATATGGTGTATTGTTTGCAGCCATTATCGGGATTCCAATCGGGATTTTTATTTCCCGCAGAGTTAAACTGGCTGGCTGGATTATCAGTCTTGCCAATCTGATTCAGACGGTTCCATCATTGGCTATGCTTTCCATTTTAATGCTTGGACTTGGATTAGGTGTAAATACGGTTATCGTAACTGTCTTTCTTTACTCTCTGCTTCCCATTATCAAAAATACGTACACTGGCATGCGTCAGGTCGACAACAATATTCTGGATGTCGGAAAAGGAATGGGAATGACTAAAATTCAGCGCCTGTTCATGGTTGAACTGCCTCTGTCTGTCTCTGTCATCATGGCAGGGATCAGAAATGCACTGGTTGTTGCCATTGGTATTACGGCTATCGGCGCCTTTGTGGGAGCCGGGGGACTGGGTGATATTATCATCAGGGGAACAAATGCCACAAATGGTACTTCAATTATTCTGGTTGGTGCACTGCCGACTGCTCTGATGGCAATTCTGACAGACTGGATTCTTGGCATGATTGAACATCGGCTGGATCCGGCAAGCAAACAGTCATCACATTAAAAAAGAGGTTATGACAGCAGTACCAAGCTTCAAGCAGTTTCTGAAGCACAACTAGCTGCCAGACCTATGACAAATAAAAAGGATCGGGACAAACACATAAATTTCGTTGTGTCTGTCCCGATCCTTTTATAATTTTTCAAACAGCACTAACTACTGTTCTCTATTTTGATAATACTCATCTTCATATCTGGAAAATGTTCCGTTATTCAGAATGATAAATGGCTCTTCATTCAGCTCTTCTTCCAGCTCATCGCTTACCACTCGTTGTTCAATCTCAGTTCTTTCGGAAAGCTCTTCCTCCGGTTCATCTAAATAAGTCCCTTCCTGCAATTCCGGCTCATCCATTAAATGGACAATACTCTCATCCTGCATTTTCAACATATGATTCATACGGACTCTTTCCACTTTCATCTCAGATAAATCTTCCTGCAGTTGATCTTTTTCATCCAGTAATTTATACATCAGCTGTTTTTCTTTAAATAATAAAAAACCTAAAATAATAATAATGACAACAAAGAAATACATCACTGCAAGAAATGCCAGATTCATAATCATCAGCTCCTTAAAGCTATGTTAACACGAGAATATCCTTTCAATTTCTCAGATTTTTTTCAAAAAAGAAAATTCTTTGAGAAAAAAAGAAATAACAGAATTTTAAAGAAGATAATTGTGATCAAATGTAATTTCAACTTCACAACCATCTAATTTATCATAAGCTTTTATCTGAATCATTCGCAATATTTCTTCATCACTTATCAAATATTTACTTGGAACAACTAAATCAAACAGAACAGTGCTTTTTCCTTCATGATCAACCAGACGAATATCGTGAGCTTTGAAATTTGTATCAATTTCTTTGACAATCATTTTTACCTGTTGATGGACAAACTGCTGCTTTTCATCATAAAGATTGACAGGATCAACGTGGCAGACCAGCTCTACTTCCAATTGTTCTTTAAAAGCAACCTCAATCTGATCAATAAGCTGATGCGCGCGATTCAAATCCCAGCGATCATCTATTTCAATATGAACTGTCGCAAAAATTTTATTTGGTCCATATTGATGAAGCATTAAATCATGGTACCCGACGATCCCTTGAACAGCAGATAGAAACTTTTTCATTTCATCTATCTTTTCCTGATCCGGTCTTACCCCTATCAACTCATTTATAAACTCACGAATCAGCTGCAGGCCGCTGTAAATAATATAGCCAGCAATCAATAACCCTATATAGCCATCAATTCGCCAACCGGTAATTCCCTCGACAACAGTAGAAATCAGAACAGTGACTGTTGTAAATACATCATTCAAACTATCTTTGGACGCCGCTATTAATGCATTGGAATCAATTTCCCCGGCAATGTTTTTGTAGACTAGTCCCTGCCAAACCTTCAAAAAGATAGACACTAAAAGAACAACCAGCATAATCCAGTTAAAATTAATACTTTGCGGTTCTCTGATACGGTCAATAGATGTCAGTAAAAACTGAAAGCCGACAAATGTAATTAGAAGTGAGACAAACGTACCGCTGATGTATTCAAAGCGTTCGTGTCCATATGGATGTTCTCTGTCTGCCGGCTTTCCTGCAATGTAAAAACCCAGTAGTGTTACAACTGAAGAAATCGTGTCAGAAAGATTATTTACTGCATCTGCCATGATTGAAACACTCCCAGAGAAAAAACCAATAGACAGCTTCCCTGCCACCAGCAAAAGATTGGAAGTTAAACCAATAATACCTGCAAAAATGCCGTAGCTGGTTCTGCGATCCTTTCCTTCTCCATATTTCTTTTCAAACAAATGAAATATCCCTTTTATCATAGAATCAAATCCCTGCCTTATTTTAGAATCTCTGGTTTGTATCTTAAAATGTCCTTTGACATACGTATGTCTGAGCCCCCTAAAACCGAATAAACGGTATTCCAGTCTTTGTATGATCCGAGTATTCGTAAGAAGCATAGGAGTACGTTCTTACTTGCCCCTCAGACATACGACGAGCATTCGAAGAAGCGTAGGAGCACGGTCCCCCATTCTTCGAGGATCGAAACGAAGTCCTTCAATTCTTAGTGGCTTTGCCATTTAGAAATTGATGAGATCGAAACAACGTGTAGTGTAGTGAAAATCGTAGACGCAGAATAACGGATACAGCGTAATGTTTTGTCTCGAGAATCGTTAGACTCGTAGAAACAGCAGTTCTTCTACGCTCCGCTACGCATACCATTCTGCTAAAGTACGAATATAAGCAGAAGTGGCAAAGTAGAACTAGCACTTGTCGGTCCTAAACTGTGCCGAGTAATTGCAGGCAACATCTCGGAAATAAGTCAAACAATCTTCAAAATATAAGCAGCTCCAGGTCCTTCACCGAGTAAGTAACAGGACTTCGTCTACTCTGCTAAAGCAATCCTAGTGAAGACTGTCAACTCTAGTATGTTTCCTACGTAGAAGTTGAGGCGGTTACTCGTCGCACAAAAAGCTTTGGCACAACCGCATCATTGCTCTTAAGTACATTCTAAAGAATATACCCCGTTATTAATGATTTGTACATTGAAACATTAGATTTTTTATCAGCTTTTTACTATTTAGAAAACCCCTATTTCCAACACCGGTGACCCATTATTTCATTATTAGGAGTACCTAGTTTCCAAATTCAGCGACCTTGGAAATTTAACGAACGGATCAACCTACGCATAACAGAAACAGAGACCAAGATTCATTCGATCTCAGTCCCTGTCCCTATTCATTAGATGTCAATTGTTTTTTACCACAATTCTGCACTTATGATTATCTATATCTGCTCAAAATACTGCAAATTTCGAAAGTGGAAACCATGTACTGCGACACCTCCTATTTTACCTGAATTTATACAGTTCGGAAAATAATAAGTCATTAATGAAAAATATGACTCTTGTGTGATAATTCCCCAAGTTTTTTCATTTTTGGCTCCAGAAGAGGGTAAAATATCGTCCCCAGTATCCCTACCACCAGCATAATCCCCGCTAAAATAACAATCGCTTTCCAGGCATTCGGCCAGTAAATACCGCCTGCTGATTCTCTTAATAGATCAACTGCATGAGTAAACGGCAGAAACGGGTTGATAAACTGAAAGAATTTACCCGAAACCTGAATTGGATAGTTTCCACCCCCACCGGAGATAGAGAGAACCAGAATAATGATCGCAATTCCTTTTCCGACATTTCCAAACAATGCCACGAGAACATAAACTATCGTCATGAAGCTCAATGCGATAAATAATGCAAATAGAATACTGAAGACCGGGGCTTTAACCTCCACCCCCAGTAAAAAGTAATTTCCAAGAGTAACGATCAATGCCTGAGCCAGACCCATTACAATAAATGTCAGCATTCTGGCAGAAAACTGTTCCCGTTTTGAAAACTTTCCTTTATCGGTTCCTTCCAGATAATAATCTGTCGTCGCAATACTGGAGAACAACACTGCACCTACCCATAAGCAAAGTGCGGTATAGAATGGTGTACTGGCAGAGCCATTATTTGCAATCGGATAGATAGAGTTTTGTTTAACCACAACGGGTTCAGTAAAAAATTCGCTTTCTGAGGCTGCATCAAGTTTTAACAGTTTAATAATCTCTCCAAGCTCTACTTCACTTTCACCTTTGCGGATTGTTTCAGCAGCCTTGTGAAGTCCTGCTTTAATATGGGACCAGTCATTTTCAATCAGATCATTGGCTTCATTCAACACAGCTTCCACTTCTGGAAGTTTTTGATCCACCATCGCCAATGTATCTGTGATTTCTGCTTTAATACCTGGGTAATCATTTTGAATGAAATCCGCAGCCAGATCCAGTTTCTCCTCAATTACGGGCAGTTCATTATTATAAAGAGCTGCTCCCTCATTAATTCCGTTGACAATTGCAGCCAAATGACCATTCAACAGAATATTGGCATCATGGACTTCCTTTTTAATAGCAGGCAGCTCTCCCTGATATTTTTCTAAAATACCAATTGCATTGGACACTGTCTTCTCCGTAGAATTCAGCAAAGAAGCAAAATCAATTTGCTGTGCCTGAGACAGTAATCCCTGAGCTGTTGTAATTGTTTCAATCAGTTTTGACAGCATCGTACCAACAGTCGTTGTAATGCCATTTACATCTACGCTGGCGGCTTCTGAAGAAATTCTGTCGGCTGCTGTCGTAATTTCGTTAAGAATAGTTTGAAGTTCAGCAGTTGTAATGTTGTCTGCATTTATTCCCTCCACTCGATTTTTCAGTCCCTGAACCAGTGTTTGTATACTATTCAGCTGTCCGATAATTCCCTGCAGGTCCTGATTGCCGGCTGACTCCTGAATATCTGTCAATAATTTCGACAGCTGCTGAATTCCTGTTACCTGTCCGTTCAGACTGCTGGAAAACTGTTGAAGCAGCTGCTTCAAGGTGATCCGTTCTTCCGGTGTCAATTCATTATCAGCCAACATTTGCTGAATCTGGCTGGTAATTGCAGAAACATTGCTGCTGATCGTCTGAATTGATTCTAAAGTAACCTGAACGCTGCTTGCAATACTTGGCAGAGCCTCCTGCAACTTTTGAGCTCCTTCCAAGGTAACCGTCCCTAACTGGTTTACCTGTTCGCCTAATTTTCGAATATCAGGCAGCGACTGCTGAACAGTTTGGATAATTGTCAGTCCTTGTTTGGCTTCTGTTATTCCTTCATTCATCACCTGCTCTACAGAAGTAAAATCTTCATCAATCATTGCCAGCTGCTTCCCTGCATTTTGAATTTCAGGGATTTTGTCTTGCAGCGTCAAAATAATTTTTGCCTGCTCTTTAATCACAGGAAGATTGGTATTCAGCTCCACTACCTTATCAGCCAACGCATCAATCTTCGGTATATAGGTTATAAATTCATCTGCTTTAGTAATTTTCTTCTTTATCTCAGGTATTTTCCCATGGAGCTCCGCCACTTGCTGAACATAGCCGTCAATTGTATCAATATTATTATCAGCAGACAGGATAAGATTCTTCACTTTGTTGATGCTGACCAGATTCGCATCTATATCATAACCAATCTCATTAAATACTTTCAGTAATGTACTGGCGGCCGTACTGATAAATTCTGAAGATATTTGAGATTGCAATGAAGCCGCTCCTTTATCTGTAATTTTAGGTGCGATAGCATTAATTTTTTCATTTACAGAATAGACAATCTCAGGCTTTGTTATCTCTCCAGTTGTAAAACTGAGTAAATCTTCTGAAAAATCTTCCGGTAAATAAATACCTGCATAATATTTTCCTGACTTTACCCCTTCATCCAGCGCCTTCTTCGATCTAACAAAACGCCAGCCCAGCTGTTTATTCTCCTGAAGATTCTCCAAAACCTCATCTCCAATATTAATTTTCTTCCCTTGAAATGAAGCTGTTTGGTCATCACTGTAAACAGCAATCGGCAATTCTCCTGTATTTGAATAAGGATCCCACAATGCCTTGATGTTAAACCATGCATAAAGGGAAGGGATAAGCATCAAGGCTGCAATTAATAATGCAGCAATCGGATTCTTCCAGATCCTCTTCCAGTCTAAAATAAATAAGTTTAATGTATTTCTCAAATATTTCATATTCCACCTGCTTCCTTACGACGGACTTACTTTAGCACATATTTTTACTGGCAAACAACTTGAAAACCTCGTAATTGGTGAATTTTTAGACAACTATTTTAATCTGTCGCAATTTTCCCCAGCACTTCTGAAGAATCTTTTAAGCCTATTTGACAAAAACTAAAGTAATCCTCTTTCAGCTCAAAAAAGAACCAGACAGAATTACTTGTTTTCCTTAAAAAGTAATCAAAAATCTGTTTTATTCCACTCACTATCTTTTTATGCTGAAAGGTACTTTTCAATATGGTGCCTCCTGCTCCTGGTACATTGATTATAGATATTCTCCATATGCTGATTCTAAAGGATTTTCTACTGATGTAGAAACCTTTGATAGACTTGTCAGCCCCACTGTTTCAGGAACAGCTAGTGAGATGGTATGCGAACCGACAATCTGATGGGGTAGCAATAATTCATTCCTGTATTAAAAGCTTGCTCCTACGCTTCTTCGAATGCTCGTCGTATGTCTTAAGGTCATGCAAGAACTTGCTTCTGCGCTTCTTCAACTCCTCATCACATGTCTTAAGGTCATGCAAGAACTTGCTCCTACGCTTCTTCGAATGCTCGTCGCATATCTTAAGGTTGTGCAAGAACTTGCTTCTGCGCTTCTTCAACTCCTCGTCGCATATCTGAGGGTCAAGTAAGAACGTGCTCCTACGCTTCTTCGAATGCTCGTCGTATGTCTTAAGGTCATGCAAGAACTTGCTCCTACGCTTCTTCGAATGCTCGTCGCATGTCTTAAGGTCATGCAAGAACTTGCTCCTACGCTTCTTCGAATGCTCGTCGCATGTCTTAAGGTCATGCAAGAACTTGCTCCTACGCTTCTTCGAATGCTCATCGCATATCTGAGGGTCAAGTAAGAACGTGCTCCTACGCTTCTTCGAATGCTCGTCGCATGTCTTAAGGTCATGCAAGAACTTGCTTCTGCGCTTCTTCAACTCCTCGTCGCATATCTGAGGGTCAAGTAAGAACTTGCTCCTACGCTTCTTCGAATGCTCGTCGCATGTCTTAAGGTCATGCAAGAACTTGCTCCTACGCTTCTTCGAATGCTCGTCGTATGTCTTAAGGTCATGCAAGAACTTGCTCCTACGCTTCTTCGAATGCTCGTCGCATGTCTTAAGGTCGTGCAAGAACTTGCTTCTGCACTTCTTCAACTCCTCGTCGCATGTCTTAAGGTCATGCAAGAACTTGCTTCTGCGCTTCTTTGAATGCTCGTCGCATATCTGAGGGTCAAGTAAGAACGTGCTCCTACGCTTCTTCGAATGCTCGTCGCATGTCTTAAGGTCGTGCAAGAACTTGCTTCTGCGCTTCTTCGAATGCTCGTCGCATATCTTATGCTCATCCAAGACATGCAAATGCTTTTCCAAGTAGATACAAGATTTTCCCATAGTAGAAAATCAGTTCTCAGAATTTCCAATCTCACTAAGATAATCGTACTAGTAAAATAGTATGCAACACTCTGATAGGGATAAATTTGTCAGAATCTATTCCGTCTACAAAGAGATAGCTGTATACGAAATGATGATCTCATGAACATGCAGATATTCAATCTTAAATAGGAGATAGCTAACCATAGAGGTATACACAGACTGGAACGAGGTTTATTCAATTTTAGAGGGCTAAAACACAGTGATGTCCCAGCTCCCGAATAAATAAAAAGGCCTAGAACAGTTTACTCAAAGCTTCATCACTATTGATGAAACAAAGAATAAACGCTCTAACCTTTATTTATTAATCGTTAATTTTTGTATTTTCTAAGCATAAACTCGTAAGCAGCCTGACTGATGACACCCATTGGCTGATTAAGAATCGGATTGAAATAGAAATCCATTGTAACCAGTTCTTCCCACCCGACTTCCTTATCTATTGCTAAGGAAATAATATTGATAATTTGTGTAACATCCTTTTTCGACATCAGCTGACCGCCAATAAGGCAATTTGTTTCTTTTGAAAACACCATTTTTATATAAATACTGTCCTGTTCTTTCAAGTAAGGCAGCTGGTAGGGAAGCTTCAGAAAGATACTTTCAACATCAATTCCCTCAAACGTTGCTTCGGTCTCCGTCAAACCTGAACTAGCAATATAATACCCAAAAACATGAGTAGCTGTTGTCTTCTGTGTTGTATTAAAGCTCATTTTATTTCCCATAACATTCACTGCTGCAACTGTGGCACTTCTCACAACATTATTAACCAACGGGATAAACGATTGCCGATAACTGTTATGAACAGGATAAGAAACAATATCCCCCAGAGCATAAATATTCGGATCACTAGTCTGCATATGCTTATTCACACGCACTGTGCCATTAGGATTCAAATCAAGAAAATCATGAACGATCGCCGTATCCGGACGTGCATTGACCGCAATCACTACATAATCGTTTTTAATTTCTTTTTTTGTTGTGACTGTAGAAAATATTTCTTCTTCTTTAGCATTAAAGCTCAGCACCGTTTCATTCAGATGAAGATGTATCCCAGATTCAACGATTTCTTTTTTCAAAATCTCCCCCAGCTCTTTATCAATATAACGAAATAGAACTGTATCAGCACTTTCAATAAGATGAACTTCTTTTCCCTTATCCTTCAAAGCATCTGAAAGTTCCACGCCAATATAGCCGCCGCCAATAATTGAAATACTGTTCGCAGCCTCAATTTTGTGCAATGCTTCCAGCGAGCTGTCATAACTTTTAAAGTGTGTGATTTGATTATTACCAGGTAGTTTCATGTTCAAAGAAAACTGGTTGGAGCCCATCGCAAGGATTAGCTTATCATAGTTCTCCTCTGCTTGGCTGCCATCCGGCTTCTCATACATCACTATTTTTCCTTCCGGTTCTATATGAGTAACTTTTGATTCCAGACACAGTCTTATTCCAAGTTTGTGTAAATCCTCTGCAGTAGTATAACGTACATCATCAAGATCATCTACCATATGATTCAATTTTATAGTGATACCACTGGAGACGTAGCTGATATCATTTCTTTTTTCAATCAGAATAACGTCTGTTCCAGGGTTTAATCGCTTTATAGTGAAAGCTGCCTGAAGTCCGCCGTGTGAGGCTCCGATAATTATTATCTTCAAAAACCTATCTCCCTTCAAGTAATCTCTGCTGAATGAATTACTTTGTTTAATATAACTGCATATTCCGTGTTTTCATTATATATAACTTCCTAAAAAAAAGAAATCCACCTTCCAACAATAACATACTTTTCTCAGATTAATATTGCCATTTTATCATGAATAAAGTATGCTTAAAGTGAGGTGTCGATTATGCTAAAACGAGATTTTTTAGAAAAACCATATGATTATATGAATGATATTCTTTTATTTCTGTACAATAATCAAGGAAAATCAACAAAGAGTAAGCTGATTGAAGAGTTTCAAATCAGTTTACCTACATTGAATGAATATCTTTCTTTTTTACAAAGTTTTCTTGAAGAAAACGGAATTAGTGACCAAGTGAGAATAACCACTAGCGGAGATCACCTTTCTTTAACCAAAGAACTTGATTTCCCGCTAAAAAAAGTTGTTCTTCTTTTTCTTGATAAATCGATAAAATTTCAAATGGTCAATCAACTGTTTCAAAAAAACGAGGTAAGTTGCGATTATTTTCAATTATCCTATGCAATCAGCTCTGCAACGTATTATCGAAAAGTCACAGAATTGAATGAGCTTCTGAAAGAATTTCATTTACAAATAAAAAGAGGAAAAATAGTAGGAGAAGAAAAGCAAATCAGATATTTCTTTTTTAATTTTTTCTGGTATCTTTTTGAAGATAAAACTGAACTGGAAAAAGAAACGTCCAATCAATATCTTGGTTTTATTGAAACGTTAAAAGAGTCTCTGAATGTGACCTTTGATCCCACTGAAATATTCCAAATTAAATTATGGATGAAGATTTCACTGCGCCGGATGACTGTCGAATTAAATCCGGTTATCAGCCCAAATTATGATCATCCAGACCGTCCGCTGTTTGAAGAGATAAATCTGGCTTTCCATACATACATGAAAAAAATCGATCGTCCATACACTATCTACGAAGCCTATATGTTTTATGATTTCTTCTGCTCCATGAACAATTTTTCTGCGAATTCTTCTTTTGCCTTTCGACTGGCAGAAGCACAGAGAACAGAGAGTTCTTATTTAAACTATATGAATAAGGTCATTTTAAAATACTTGAAGCAGCAGGGTTATCTAACTACGTACGCCTCAGATGACCGCCTGTCCTATATTGAAAATTTACTGTTTCAACTGCATTCAAGACTTTACTATTTCGACGGTTTCATCCTACCTTTCGACTATTGGACAATCACTTCCATAATCAATGCACACAGGCATCCTTTCACAGGAAATGAGGTGGATGAAACTATGAGAATTGCTTCTGAAAAATTTGATTCGAGCGAAGAGAAAAATCGTTTCATCAATCGCTTTACTCAAATACATTACACAATTATTTTAAATCATATAGCAGAGCTCAATGAAGAAAAAATTACCATTGGTGTGTATCATTCTCTGAATCCTTCCATAGGTGAACTAGTCATGCAGCATTTAACAAATGTGCTTGGACATAAGTTTCCTATCAAAGCTGAATTATATCAGGAAGATTCTTATTATGATATATTACTGTCTAATATTTATAACGAAGCAATTGCAGAAAATCAAAAAACAACGTATGTCTTCTCTGATGTAGGAAACAATTATGATATGAATGAGGTCAAAAAAATCATTCTCAATTTACTTGATAAATAAGTAAGAAATTCTTACTTCTGTAGCTCCATTATAGCAAAGAAACGTGCTAAAATTTCTCTATTTTATATAAAAAACCAGAATTTACTGAGAATTCTAACAAAATGATCGCTATTGCTGATCGAATGAATTAGATTTTAAAAGAGGCATTGTCGTTTATTCCTGCTGATAATCGACAATGCCTCTTTTGATTTTATTCTGTTCCCTAATATTTCGATTCAAGCTCTCAATCAGCCAAGTACAGAAAATATGCTGTTCCTTCTATCTAACCCAGCCAATTGAGCTGAACGGTTTATAGCGGAACGTAACCACACCTTCTATTGCAAACTTGCTGACTAGCCCAAACTCTCTGCTATCACTTGAGTTATTTCTGTTATCGCCCAGTACAAAGTAGAATTCATCTGGAATTTTATCAAATTTAGACAACTGGACCACCGTTTCCGGAGAAATGGATACTTTTATAGTACCATCTGGAAGCTCGTTGGCAGCATTTAAAACAACCCCTTCAGGAACCCCTTCCGTCTGATTAATAAACAAGTCGGAGCCTTCAATCCAGATTGCATCTCCCGGCATCCCAATTACGCGTTTTACGTATTGAAAATTACTGTCAACCGGCGGATCAAATGTAATAATCTCATAGCGGTTTGGCGTTTTCGTTCGTTTCGCAATCACCTTGTCTCCACTCTGTAAAGTCGGATTCATTGAATCACCATCAACTATATGCGGAGAAGTATTAAAAATAAAAATAAAAACAATGGTTGCCATGATAATGACCGGAACAACAAACTTAATGATTTCAATAATCTGTTCCTTCTGTTTTTTCTTTTTCCTAAGCTCAATTTCTTGTTTTGTAAGCTTTCTTTTTCGTTTCCTTTTGGGAGGCGTTTTGCGCTCAATATCTGTCGGTCTTCTCTTCTTACTATTTTTTGAAACAACGGGTTGTTGTTCTTTTAACTCTTTCTGCTCAACCGCTGGTTTTCTCTTTTTCAATGCTGCAGTTTCTCTCTGAACAGTTGGTCTCTCTTTAATTGTTTCTGTATTCTGATTTTTTTTGATCAGCGGGCGTTTCAATTTGGGCATATTCTCAGTTGATTCTTCCTTGCCCCTCATCTTTTTTAGGTTTTCTATAAACTCGTCCATGTAGCACCTCAATTTACACTCTTATCTTAATAAGAATAACAAAACGCGGCGCAATTTACCATAAGAAAAGCTGAAAAAGAGCTTTCGGATTTTACCAAACCGAAAACTCTTTTTATTCTTATTATTTTGACAGTACTAATTCCTGGCCTTCAATAATTACAGCACTACTCAGCTGATTGGTAATCATCAAATCCTGTACAGATACTCCAGTAGTCTGGCTGATCTCCCAAAGTGTTTCACCTGACTGAACCGTATAAATATTTGCCGGATCCACTGGTATATTTTCTACTTCTGGTTCAGGCTCTACAACTACCGGTATCTGTTCAACAGGTGCACTGCTTTCATTTGAAGTTTCATCAGTTGATGTCACAGAAGTCATTGTAACTTCTCCTTTGGGCTCTTCTGTGGAAGATGCTGCTGTTTCATCAGGTGTTGAGCCCTCAATAAGAGTTGAATTCATTAAATAGGCAGAAACTCCAATGATTCCAGCTGAAAGGAGTGACAGCAACATCATTTTATTTCTATTCTTCCCCATATCGAACTCTCCTTATCTTTTATTAGTTTCCTGTTTTATCCAAACGGGAAAGTTTGCTCAGGCGCTCTTCCAGTTCACGATAAACGCTCATAATTTCATTTTTGGATTCTTCTACTTCATTAGAAATATTTTTCGCACGATTTCCAATGTTCAGCATTTCCAATTCAGCTGAATTAATCATATGTTTTGCTTCAACTTGAGCTTCGCTGATAATTCTGTTTGCTTCTTTCTTCGCTGAAACCATTACTTCCCCGATTTCCTGTTGAGATTTCAGTGCATCTTCCTGTAATGACTGATTTTTCAGCAGTAAATCATTGATTTGTTGTTTCGCCTGCAGCAATTCAGCAAGCTGCTCGCCTTTTGCTTCTCCAGCTGCTCCACCGCTTTGAAGAACATTCAATTCTGATTTAACAGATTCAAGTTCTTCTTCTTTTTGTTTATAACTTTCTCTCAAGGTTGCAACTTCTGCTTCAAAAACATTCTTTTGAATTGCATGTTTGTCGTTTAATGCCTGAATGCGTCCAAGAGTTACTTCTAATTCACTTTTCTCTTTAAGAACAGCTTCAAGTTCTTTCTTCAATTCTTCAATATGCCCGTTTGTTCCTACAGATGTGCTGTCAGCAGACAAAGAAATTGCTTTGTCATTTAAGCGACTGTTTTCTTCCTGTAATTGAGCAAGCTGCTGTTGAAGATCGGCAATTTTTTGTGTAAGCGCCTGTTTCTCGTCTTCACTTTTATGAAGTTTTTTATTTAATTCTTCTAATTCCATTTTTACCGTCTCCAATGCTTCTTGTTTTTCTGTTGTACTTCCACGGGATAATAAATCAGCATTCAGCTGCTTGATCTCCTGTTCTTTTTCAGTAATTCGTGTATCTAGTTCTTTATTTTTAACCAACAGTTCTGCTTCCAGACTGCTGATCTGCTGCTGCGCTTCTTCATTGTCGCGCTGAAGCTGCTGAACCTGATTTCTCAATGTTTGAACTTCTTCTGAAGCCCCTTGTGTCTGAGCATCTTTTAACTCGCTGATCTCAGCTTCTTTCTGATTCAGAAGCATCTCCAGTTCATCATTTCTGTCAGTGAGTTTTTCAAGTTCCTTCTGATCATTTTCAACTTTGAATGTCAACTGTTTATTCTGTTGGGACAGACGGAAATTCTCGTCTCTTTCCTGCTCAAATTCCGCTTCCTGTAAGCGATACTCTTCCAACAATTCTCTTAAATGTTTAATTTCCTGATCTTGCTTTTCCAACTGTTCATTGGAAGCTGCGGAATATCTGCTCTCTGTACCTTCATTTTCTGTTTCAAACGTTTCCTGTGCCAATTCTTCATCGGACACTTCGTTAATTTTTTTAATTAACCGTCTTTTTGCCATGTATTACACCTCATCTAAATATTTCGTTATTTACTAAGCTCTATCCTTTTTAGTCCCTGATCCTCTGAATCATCTTGAGCATACACGATTGATTGTTTCGTTAATGTATTTGTTTCGTCACGATATGTAAAATTAAAATCTATCATCTTTATTTCAGGTACTGCTCCCAGTTCCTCCACAAACTTCTCCACATTTTTCTTAGCAGTTTGGAAATCTGTATTCGCCAGCGAAGAGGAGAAAACTGAGATAGTAAGTGTTTTAGTTGTCTGACTTCTAACGATCGTTACACTTACCTCACCCAAAAAGGGTTTCCAGTCTCTTGACAGTTGCAGCTCATAATTTGTCAGAGCTGCAGCATCACGACTTTCTACAACTGTTCCCCAAGGAAATTCAGCCAGTTTCAAGCTGCCTGTCTTATAATCTTCCACCAGACCACCTGCACTGCCTGTCTCCTTTTCCAATACTGCCACATCTGATTTTAGGGATTCATTGTCCTGCTGTAAAAGATACTGCTGATACAATATTCCCAGTAAAACAAATGAAATGAAAATCATTGCAATAACAAGAGAAACAACCAGACGACTGTTTTCCTGTTGTCTGTACACATTAATTTTTTTCTGCATTTTTGAATTTTCTGAATTCAGCTGATTTAAGTTCACTCTCTTGTACAACTCATAACTGAAGAAAGCCAACATAGCGATTACCAAAATTCCTATAACAATTATGACCAAATAAAAAACCCCTTTATACCGTAATAAAAACACTGATGAATAATTTCTTGAAGTTATCTATTTTCTACCCAATTATACATAATCCATTGTAACATTACCTTTTGCTCTTGCCAACTTTTTTTTGTGCTCCTGTAAAACTGTTTTAGAGAGCTGTAATTATGTGTTATTGCAGTAATTTATCAAAAAGAAAAAACATGTGTTTTGTTTGGCTTTTTAACTATGTATCACAATAAATTGGTATGTCATTCATATTTGTTATATTTGGTATGTTCCTACCGATTCTTCCGGTTCTGATTCAATGATGCCTACACTAATTCCCAAAGCTCTGTCTACAGCAGACATTAATTGCGAATTCAAGTGGCAGACTTTTTCCTTCAGTCTTGCCTTATCGATTGTTCTAATCTGTTCCAGTAAAATTACTGAGTCTCTTTCAATGCCGGTCTCTTCTGAATTGATTCCTATGTGTGTAGGTAATTTGGGCTTAGCCATTTTCGCTGTTACAGCTGCCACAATAATGGTTGGGCTAAAATGATTTCCCAGATTATTCTGAATAACCAAGACGGGACGTATACCGCCTTGTTCAGAACCAACAACAGGAGAGAGGTCAGCAAAATAAATATCCCCACGTTTGACCATGTTGTCCTCCCTATTTATATTCCCTTGGTATGCGTTGAGAAAATGTACAGGCTACTTCATAATGAATTGTCGAAAGATGTTCGGCAACCATCTGCAACGTAACCGTTTCCCCGCTATTTTCACCTACCAATGTTACTTTTGTGCCCTCCGGTACCCATTCTTTCAGAAGCAGCATACACTGATCCATGCACACTCTTCCTACGATTTCACACTTTTTCCCATTCACTAAAACACTAAACCCCTGCATATGTCTCAGCCAGCCATCCGCATAACCAATTGGAATCGTTCCGATCCATTCATTTTCCGTAGCTGTATATGTTTTGCCATATCCTATCCCTGTACCAGCTTCAACTTCCTTGACTTGAATCAACGATGTTTCCAAACTTAGTGCCGGTTTTAAAAAATAGGTATCTTCCAGTTTGCCCCCTGATGGATTCAAACCATACATGGCGATCCCAAAGCGGATCATGTTTCCTGGGCTTTCCGGATGCCACAATGCAGCTGCACTGTTTTCGCTGTGAATATATCGCGGCTGTTCAGGCAGCTTCTCTATAAGCTCCCGAAATTTTGTTTCCTGCTCCTTAAAATAGGATACATCTGCTTCATCTGCAGTGGAAAAATGAGTAAAAATGCCCTCCCACTCCATTAAAGGATTCTCTCTGACTATTTCAACAGCCTCCAGAGTTTCTTCAAGAGAAGTGAAGCCTATTCTGCCCATCCCTGTATCCGATTTTATATGTATCTTCAAGGAAACTCCTGCATTAAGCTTATTAAGTTGCGCTGCAGCTTCTACCAACCATTTTTTTGTAGCAGCTGTTACGGATAAATCATATTTTAACAATAAATCTATGTACATTGGATCTACAGTTCCCAAAATCAAAATAGGTTCTGTCAATCCGGCTTCCCGGAGCTCCAGTCCTTCATCCAGCAACGCAACACAAAAGCCGGAAGCACCACCTTTTTTTGCACTGTATGCAGTCTCTACAGCTCCATGCCCGTATCCATCAGCCTTAACAACAGCAAAAAGCTCTCTCCCTTTAGGAAGTCTTGCCACTTCGTTTGCTACATTTTCTATAATTGACTGTGTATCAATCAGTAATCTGGTGGGGCGATGATGCCCAGTAACCATTGCGTCTCCTCCTTTTAAATCAATTGTTCCCATTGTCATTCTTCCAGAATGATTTGTGCAATTGCCAGTGAGTCCGTATGGGAAATGGATACAAAAACTTTTCCCATGTGAGGCGATTTTGTCACCTCCGGAGCCCCGCTGCTGTTGCTCAGTATTTCTATTTCCTGAAAACCAACGCCGCTGATTCCAGTCCCCCAAGCTTTTGAAAAAGCTTCCTTACAGCAAAAGCGGCCACCCAAAAATTCTATCTGACGATTTTGTGAAAGTTGTTGAAACATCAAACGTTCATTTTCAGTCAGGACTCGTTTGATAAATGAAGATTGCTTTTGAATAATCCGCTCAATCCTGGAAAGCTCAACAATATCAATTCCTATCCCCTTTATCATAATCTGCCTCGCATTTCAAATCAATAAATTATATTTATTCTATCAAATTTCAGTCATTTTTCCTACTAGTAAGAACAAAGAAAAAGATCTGTCTTAATAAAAAAATATCAGGCTGTGAACAACACCTTAAATGGTCATTGTCTGCAGCCTGATATCTATCTTTACATTTAGTTATTTCCTTTTTCGCGAATCACAAAGCCTCTGCCCTTGTCATTACTGCGCTTGGAAGAATAATTTTTCTTTCCTTTGTTGTAACTTCCGTTACCGCTGCTGCTGCCGCCGCTGTTTTTATTATTCTTTCCACGATATTGAGAAGAACGTCCATCTTTACGCTGACGATTACCTCCGCTGCTGTGTCGTTTATTTTTATTAAAGCCGCCGCTTTTCGGTGAAGGAAGCGGACGCTCAGGTGTTATTTTCACCGGCACAGCATCTTCCGGATCTTTAGAGATTGTTTTAAGCAGCAACGCTGCCAAATCCTGCGCAGAATATTTTTCCAGCAGTACTTCAGCAGAAGCCAGATACTTGTCCAGCCCATTTTGCTCTAACTTTTCTCCTACAGATTCCATTGCAAGTCCTAATTTACCATGAAACGCTTCTTTTTCTGTGGGCGGTCTCAATGGAGACATTCTCTTTTTCGTCAAAGATTCAATGACATGCAGATAGCCCATTTCATTTGGTGTAACAAATGTTACTGACATCCCGCCTTTACCCGCACGGCCGGTTCTGCCGATACGGTGTACATAGCTCTCAGGGTCCTGAGGAATATCGTAGTTGTAAACGTGAGTAACCCCGGAAATATCTAATCCGCGGGCTGCCACATCAGTAGCCACCAGAATATCCAAGTTGCCGTTTTTAAATGAACGTAAAACACTCATTCTTTTTTGCTGAGACAAATCCCCATGGATTCCTTCTGCTTTGTAGCCTCGTGCTTCCAAGCCTCGTGCAAGCTCATCCACTCTTCGTTTTGTCCGCCCGAAAACAATTGTAAGATCTGGAGACTGAACATCCAGCAGTCTTGTCATTACATCAAATTTCTCATAATCTTTTGATCGCACATAAAATTGATCAATCAGATCAGCAGTCATTTCTTTTGCTTTAATTTTCACATGTTCCGGATCTCTCATGAACTTCACGCCGATGTTCTTGATAGCCGGCGGCATTGTTGCTGAAAACAGCAAGGTCTGACGTTCACTTGGAACCTGCGAAATAATTTTTTCTATATCTTCCAAAAATCCCATATTGAGCATTTCATCTGCTTCATCCAGTACCAGTAATTCAACTGTACCTAATTTCAGTGTTCGACGATTGATATGATCAATAAGTCTTCCAGGGGTTCCTACCACAATATGCGGATTGTCTTTCAACCCTTTGATCTGACGACCAATATCTGCTCCTCCGTAAACAGCTTGAACACGAATCTTTTTATCCCGTCCAAGACGGAACAATTCTTCCTGAGTCTGGATAGCCAGTTCTCTTGTAGGTGCAACAACCAGTCCCTGCAGTATGCGTTTGCCTGCATCAATTTTTTCAAGCATTGGCAGACCAAAAGCCGCCGTTTTCCCTGTACCTGTTTGTGCCTGACCAATAACGTCTTTTCCTTGTAATCCCAAAGGAATTGTTTCTGCCTGGATCGGTGTTGCTTCTTCAAAGCCTGAACGCTCAATAGCAGATAATAGTGTAGATGATAAACCAAGTTCGTTAAATTTCAATGTGATCCTCCTAATTTCTTATTCTTTGAGGGCATTCCCTCTGTTACTAAACATTTCAATGAGTCAATAAACTCGGTCGCACAGTTTGCTCTGTTGAACAGGTACCGACCATTCACTGCTGAGGCATCCGCTCTGTTTATTCTGAAATAAACTATATGTTTTCATCAAACCATCTTATTAACTCTATCGAAAAATCCAATCGTATGAAGATTGACAACAGAAAAGCCAAACGGAAACGTTCAGCTCTTCAAGTTTTATATAGATAATACGGACAGTCTTTGTCTGTCACCTATTCCAATTCAAATCTTCTGACAACAGTTTATTTTAGCACAATTATTACTTTTCAGCAAGTTTTATGAAAACTAGTTTTCATTTAACAAAGCTGTCACCACTTCCGATAACCCCATCCCGTTACTTCCTTTTAATACAACCATATCCAGTGGAGTCAGAATAGATTTTAGCGATCGAATCATACTGTCCTTTTCATTTTTTGGATAGTAATGAATTTTTTTCCCGTATCTCGGTTCCAACGCTCTATACAGATCATACATTTCACTACCGTATAAAAAGACTTCTGCAATTTCTTCCGGATTTAAATACTCGCCGACAGAGCGATGCATTTCTTTTGATTCAGGTCCCAGCTCCAGCATATCCCCCAATACTGCTACACGCTTGCCGCCACTGTTGATCGGCATTTGTCTAAAATTATCAACGACCAGTTTCATCGCAGTTGGATTGGCATTGTAAACATCACTTAAGATTTCAAGTCCGTTCACACTTTTTAGCCATTCTGTTCGATTCTTCGTTAAATTAAAACTTTTTAGACCTGCTTGTATTTCTGAATAGGAAAGCCCAAACCAGCGCCCAATTCCAATAGCAATTAACGCATTGGTCACATTGTAATTACCTGGAAGCGGAATACTGAAAACCTCCTCAGAACCTGAAACTTTAAATATTGTCTGTTCTTTTCCTGTTTCTATTGTTTCCCCCTGATAGAAAGCATCGGCGGACCAGCCAAATTTTTCCACAGTCTGAGTCAGATTAGCAGTTAAATCCTCCAGCAGCGGTTCCTCATTAGGAACCATCAAAAGTCCATCAGTTTTCAAGCCTTCTACAATTTCCATTTTGGCTGCTGCAATTCCCTCCCTTGAACCTAAATGTTCAATGTGAGCCTCTCCAATCATCGTAATCGCTGCAACATCCGGTTGCGCCAATTTGGACAGAAAACGAACTTCTCCGGCATGATCCATACCCATTTCCAGAATAAGTTTCTCAGTATCATCAGGCATATGGAGAATTGTATAGGGCAGTCCAATCTCATTATTGTAATTTCCTTGTGTTTTGTAAGTCTGAAATTTCTGAGACAAAACTGCCTCTGTCATGTCTTTTGTTGTCGTCTTCCCATTGCTGCCGGTAATGCCGATAACTGACGGCGCAAGCTTCTTTAAATAATATATTGCCAACTGCTGCATTGCTTCCAGTGTATCCGAAACTTCGATAATTCCAAGACCCTCAGGTGCTTTTTCATTACTGCTCCAAAATGCAGCAACAGCTCCATTGGCAACTGCCTGATCTGCAAATAAATGTCCATCATTAGTTCCTGAAAGCGGCACGAAAAGATTCCCTTCCTTAATCAGACGACTGTCAAACTCAATACCTGTTATCGGAAGATCTTCCCATTGCTGCCAGTTATTTTCCCCATGCGTTGCTTCAGCTATTTCCCAAAAACTAAGTTTCATCGGTCATTCTCCTTTTCTTTTATAAGAGAGTCTGAAAATCTAAGCTTCATACTCCGGCACAGCATATGAATCATTCTAAAAATCAGCATTTGCAAATTGTTTTTTCAAAAAAATAATACAAGGAGCCGCTTCAGCTCCTTGTACAGCCTTACTTTATAGATGCCAAACAGTTGCTGAAAGAGATCTGAACAGAAGGATTCAGCTTCAAGCACCGTGTAGCGATCATGCATCATCTACTCTGACAAGTCAATCGTAGTGATTTATGACAAATAAGAAGGGATTCATGAAAATGACAAGAAAGCTCATAGGCACTAAATGCTCTTCGAGTCCTCGCAAAAGTACCTGTGTATGACCAAAGCTGTGATATGTGTCCTACGAGGAAACATCTATTTTATATAAAATAGTGATTCTCAACAATTTTGACCTGTTATCAAAGAATCTGCTTCTGTTCCGCCATCTATTCGGATTTTTTTGAATGTTATTTGAATGTTATAAGTTTGGAGCTTCGTTATGGACCATACTCAATCAGTTTCCGTACAAGCTTTGATGCTGCTTATAACGATTCAAGGCCAGTTGAATCAGCTCTTCTATCAGATCACTGTATTTTAGTCCCATATTTTCCCATAGTAAAGGGTACATACTGAACTGCGTAAAGCCCGGCATCGTGTTCAGCTCATTAAGGAATAATTCATTTTTACTTGTTAAAAAGAAGTCACATCGGCTTAAACCGCTGCCGTCTAAAATCTGATAGGCCTTTTTCGCATACTTTTGTGCTTCCTGATGAACCTCATCCGGAATCTCTGCCGGAATCTGCATAGTTATTTTATTATCAATATATTTAGAATTATAATCGTAAAAATCAACGTCTTTTACGATTTCTCCTGCCATGGTTGTCCGCACATCTTCATTTCCTAAAATAGCCACTTCGATTTCTCTTGCCTCAATTCCCTGTTCAACAATAGCCCGAGAATCATACTTATACGCCTCTTTCAACGCATTTTGAAGTTCTACTCGGTTCTCCGCTTTAGAAATTCCCACGCTGGAACCCATATTTGCCGGTTTAATGAACATTGGATAAATCAGTGATCCTTCGCATTGTTCAAAAATATGTTTTGGATTCTCTTTCCATTGATTAGCCAGAACAGGCACAAATGGTACTTGAGGAATTCCTGCTGTCTGAAGAAGATATTTAGTCATAATTTTATCCATGGCAGTGGCGCTGGCTAAAACACCGGCACCGACATAAGGAATATCCATTGTTTCCAAAAATCCCTGAATCGTTCCATCCTCGCCGTTCGGTCCATGAAGTACCGGAAAGACAATACTGTCCTCTTCTTTAATATCACAGGGCATAATCACTTCTCCGGTAAAATTATCCTCTTCTGAGACACCTCCATGTGGGTTCCAAGACAGATGCAAGACTGCTTCGTCTTCAGGAGCTTCTGTTAAAAGCGGACCTTTTACCCATTGACCTTCCTTACTGATATAGACCAGCTGAACTTGATAATAATTATAATAAACTGCATTTAAAACAGAAAAAGCGGATAAAATAGATACATCGTGCTCTTCACTTTTTCCTCCGTATAACAATACAATCTTCAAATGCTTTTCCTCCTATTTTCCCATCTATTACTATGTATTCCATTAGCCAAATTCTTTTTCATTATTTTAGCATAAAAATGATTTTTGTAATAGAATCAATTCAAATTCATTACGCCAGCATTACAATTGCCGGCTAGATTTGTTTGGACTGTTTGTCCAACTCTCTTCGAATAACTTCCCTCAGCTTTTCTCTAAATTTTTCCCGATCCTGTGCTGTAAAAGGCTTTGGTCCTTTTGTTCGACCTCCGCTTTTTCTAACTTTTGCACTAAAATACCGCTGTTCCAACAGCTGATCAATGGAATCAAGGGTATACTCCTTACCCAGCTGATGCAGAACCGCTGCACCTTTGGGAAGAGCCAGTGAGGCAAGTCCATAATCCTGAGTAACCAAAAGATCTCCTTTTTTAATGAGTTCAAGGATGCGATAATCTGCGGAATCAGCACCTTTATCCACATACATAAATGAAACGCCTTTCGGATATTCCTTTTGAGAATAATGATCAATACTTGTTACAACCACTATTTCCAATTCTTTCGAAAGTCCGATAGAGATTGTATCTTCTTTTACCGGCGATCCATCTCCGTCAATGAATATCTTCATACTTCAGCCTCCTGTCTTCTTTCCTGCCTGAAACTATCTTACATACCAGGAAGGATGTCGTCTCAAGAAAATAGACACCTCTTCTGAAATCGCTTCTCTGACAATTTTATACAGCTCTGGATTTCGTATCTTCTGTCTGACTGTCCCTGCATATCTGGGCCGCTGCTTTATTTTAATAGAAAGTACAAAATCAAAACGTTCAGGAAAATTTTCAACCGTCATGATTTTCATCCGGCTGGTTTCTCCTAAAAACTGATTCATTCCGTCTACTGCTCCCTGAATAAATCCATCCAAATGTGTTCCCCCATCTGCAGGCAGGTGACTGTTGACAAAACTGTCTCTGATGCTTGCTGACGGATTCTTTGAAATAACTGCCTGAATCAAAACATCTTCTCTTGAGGTCCTTATAATTAAAGGTTTTCGGCCTCTAGTCAGACTGTTGTCTTTTTGAAAAATATATTCAACAAGCCCCTGCTGATAATGGAGTATATTTTTCTGATCTTTTCCATCTGTCAATGTAATCATTAAACCGCTGTGAAGCATTGCCAGCTGCTGACAACGATTAAATAGAATAAAGTAAGAAAATTGCTGTGTACCAAAATACGCCGGATTCGGTGTAAATGCCAGTTCAAGTCGATATTCTTCTCCTTTGGAAGAAAGAGACGCCTCTTTTACTACTGCAGCCTGTTGATAAATACGAATCTCCCGCTTTTTTGGCGTCTGCATACTGATCCCCACCTGCTCAGAGAGTGCCAGCATGATTTGCAGGAACAGATACGGAGAAGAAGACTGTTCGTTTTTTTGTCCAAACAGCCACTTCCGCTTGCTGGAAAATGACAAAAGAATCTGTTCACCAGAAAGCTCGATCGCCAATTGCGACACTTCCGGTGCTCCTGCCATCCCCAATAAATAATCAAGGAGCTGAATCATCATGCTTTCCAAGCCGGAAAGACCAAGTGCACCAATATACATCCCCGGACGCTTGCGGATGTTGTCTATAACTTTTTCATTTTGCAAAGCAATCCAAAAATCTTCGGGCATCTTATTTCCTCCTGTATTACACTTTGAATCTATCTCTCTCATTATAATGAAAAAAGAACTGAAACGAAAGTAACTTATCAACTTTCGTTTCAGTCTATCAGTCTATCTTACTTATCGAATCAAATCAACTGCAGGATATTCCATCATATGTTCGACTTGCTTTCGGGTTGTCAGCGGAACATCCCCCTGAATAGTGTGGGCAAGCACTCCATTTGCAGTAGCGAATTCTACCGTCTTTGCCAACGGCCATTTTTCTGCGTAGCCAAGAAGCACTCCTGCGGCGTAGCCGTCACCTGCACCAATTCGATCCAGATTGATGATCTCTCTTGCTTCTGCCTGCTGATACTCGCCTTCTGAAAATAAAAATCCGGAAAGGTAAGACTTCTCATCTTTTCTAGTTCTAAAAGTTCCTGCAAATTGTTCAACAGCATATCGTTTCATAAATCTTCTGACTAGTTCCGGAAACTGTTCTGGAGACAGCAAATCCAAATCTACAGTCATTCCCAGCAAATCAGTCAGATCTCTCTGACTTCCGAACACAATATCACAATAAGGCAGCATTCGTTCATATTGTTCTCTCATAAATGCATTCTCATTATTTTGGTTCAAACTGGGGCGAAAGTTAAAATCAAAACAGATTTTTTTCCCCTGCGCATGTGCTTTTTCTGCTAGAGAAAAAGCTGCAGCTCTTGTTTGATCCGTTAAGCTCAAAGAAATGCCGCAAATGTGAACCAAATCCGTATCTTCCAGAAACTCCTCAAACGGATAAGCGAAATCATCACTGACACCAAAAGAACTGCTGTGTCGATTTTGATAGGTCACTTGTGTTGCACGCGGTCCAAAGCCCATTTCTGCAAAATAGGAACCGATATGATTGCCGCATTGACCAATCCATCTATCACTGATTCCCAACTGACGCATACTTGCTTTTGCCGCTTCACCCAAACGGTTATCCGGAAGATTAGTAATCAGACTCGTTTTACAGCCAAAATGGGCAAGGTTGCTTAAAATATTTACACCGCTTCCTGTAAAGTCCATTCTCAGTTCTTTTGTCTGCTCCAGCATTAAATATTCGGGCGGAGTCAAACGCATCATCACTTCTCCAAAAGCTGAAATTTTCATTGTCTTGTCCTGCCTGTCCATTTATTTAAAATTAGATTTTATGTTTATTTTAAAGTATTCTTCATCATTTGCAGCAGTAAACGTACATCTTCCGGTTTTGTATCCCCGGTTTCCTTATCAATAATTGAGCTGTAAACATGCGGAATAATTTTCTTAACACCAGCATCTACTGCAATTTGGACGATTTCTTCAAAGTTTTTCAAGTCGATTCCTCCGGTTGGTTCCAGATAGAAATCATATTTTGCACAGGCTTCTGCAACTGCTTTATATTCTTCTTTATGTGCCAGCCCTTTCATAGGAAAATACTTGATTGAGCTGCCGCCCATATCCTGCAAAAGTTTGATGGCTGTTTCAATCTGAACTTCTCCTGCAGGCGCCTGTGAGCTTAGGGGACCTGTTGCGATATTAACATAGCCTACTTTTCCTGTGGGTGAAACCAATCCATTAATCACGGTATCATTTTGTCCAAGCAGTGCCCGGGAAGTCCCAACTCCGGTAAATACCTGATTGACATGCTGAGGCTGTAAATCTTTGGAAATACGTGAAACCATCTGACTTTGATTCGGGTCTCCTGCGCCAAGTCCCACAGAAAGCGCGTTATTTGTTGCATCTGCGTATTTTTTCATATCCTCAATTGCAGCTTCATCTGTTGCATAGTTTTTAGACAGTACACCAAGAATAACGTGTCCCTCGGCTGCTTCATAACAGGCCTTTGCATTTTCTACTGAGTTTGCTAAAACATTTAAACATAAACGATCTTCTAAATAATTTGGTGTTAATGACATTTTGTAAACCCCTTCTGTATATAATTTAATACGATATTCTTCATAATAACATAGCTAAAGCCGTTTTTATTTCATAATTTCTGTCAGGCGGACAGTGATCTTATCCATTTCTTCCTTATTAACAGAACGGATATCAAACTCAATGATTCCGTTATTTGCCTGATATTCTCTAGTGTAGATTGCCGGATTCTCTGTCTTCAGCTCACGAATCACTTCTTTGGCCGTTTTATTTCCAGAAACTTTTATGCTTGCTCGATAGATATCTCTCCCTGCACTGTCCTGTACAACTTTTGCATCTATATTGGAAATATTATTCAAATCAGTGATAAAAGGAGCCAGACGATCCTTCATCGAATCACCGGATTCACTGCCGTTCTTCAAATAGTCTTCCACAGCCTGAGTAAACCCTAGAATGTTGTCCTTGCCGATTTTCATTGCGCGGCCAATCCCTTTTCCTTGAAGACGAATCCATTCAATGTATTCTTTTTTTCCGACAACCATTCCGGCACTTGGACCTTCAATCGCTTTCGCCCCGCTGTAAATAACCAGATCAGCTCCTGCCTCGATATATTTAAACAAATCTTCTTCTGCAGCAGCATCAACAATCAGCGGCAATTGATGTTTATGGGCAATCTCTGCTGCTTCAGCCGGACTTAGCATGCTTTTTTGAACTGTATGGTGACTTTTAATATATAAGACAGCTGCCGTCTCTTCAGTAATCATCATTTCAATATGTTCCGGTGTACACATATTTGCATACCCAGCTTCAACCAGCTCACCGCCTCCCTGAGCAATCATCACTTCAACAGGTGTTCCATAATCGACATTATGCCCTTTCGGAATAATAATTTCCCGTCGGCTGATACGATCTGTATAAGGATGGTACGCATGATAAATGGAACCTTGACCAATCAGAGCCGACACACTTTGAGCAATCCCCGCAGAGGCAGAGGAAACAATTTGAGCATCTTCAACCTTCAGCAACTCAGCAAGATAGCTCCCTGTTTGAATACTTAATTCGCTCATTTCAAAGAAGTGCTCTCCGCCAAATTTCTGAGCTGCCAAAACATTTTCAGATACCTTTGAAACTCCAAGGACAGTCATTCGTCCGGAAGCATTGATCACTTCTTTTAGATTAAACTTTTCATAACTGATTGTCATAAACAACACCTCCGATAATTGTTTTTACAGGTTTAATCAGCTCTGCTGCTTCTCTGGTAAAGCCATTTGAGTCTGTCAGTAATTTGCTGCCTTCTTCTATAGTAAAAATGGTAAGATCAGCATCGTAACCAGTTACCAAATGACCTTTTCTTTTCAGATGGAAGCTCTCAGCTGGGGCTGCCGTCACTTTATTAATAATCTCCGACCACTCATAACCTGCAACACGCAGTTTTTCCATTGTTGTGGCCAGATCGTAAACCGGTCCGTTTTCCCTATTGCGGATGTAAATATCTGTACTGATAGTTTTTGCCTTTATTCCTTCTTTAAGTGCTGTTTCAGCAACAGTAAAATTAAAGCTGTCAGTTCCGTGACCAATATCAAAAACGATCCCTTTATTATACGCTGCTGTGGCAAAATCTTTTATCTTGCCCTTTTCTGAATCCAAAATACCGTTGGCTTTTCCATTAAAACAATGCGTTAGAATATCGCCGGCAGACATATGCTCCAGAATATCATCCAATTCAGGAGGGGCAGAACCGATATGAACCATTAACGGTACATTATTATTCTCTTTCTGGATTTCCTTTGCAAGCTCAAGCGGCTTGATTCCATTCTCACCAATCACCGTTTTGCTCATTCGAGCTTTTATACCAATCACAAAATCAGACAGATCAGTTAATGTTTTCTTTACCAGCTCTTTCTGAATCTTTGTAAGATCTGCCAGCTCATCCTGTTCGACAATTCCCCATTTGGATATGTTTACAAGTGCGTAAACATTGGTTTTTGCCTGAACAGCTAAATCATGAAATTCATGAATGTTTTCTGCACCGGTTGTTCCGGCATCGATCACAGTAGTTACACCCTTTTTCACTCCGATTTCATCTGGAAAGTCATAATACAGTGTCATTTTTTCAAAGCAATGGACATGATCATCGATCCAGCCGGGAGAAATAAAAGACTCTCCTTTTAAATCAATCTGTTCCTTACTTTTACCCTCAACAAAAACACCGGTTTCAGCGATCTTTCCGTCAAGTATTGCAATATCAATTGTTTGTCCACCAATTAATTTTCCATTTTTTATCAGTAAATCATAGACCATATAGTCCCCCTACTTTTCTTTTAATCTAAATTTTGTCCAAGGCTTTATATAGTCCAGCAAGACCTGTTCCTCGGCAATGATACTGCCGACCTTGTTCTTTCTTGTATCTTTATGCGGCTGCAATACAAGCTGCAGCTCATTCTTGTATTTTCCAAATGCATCATTTCCGATAACAATATCGCCAACGCTGAATTCCTGATTATTATCATGCGCAGAATTCTTTTCCTGACTGTATTTCTTACGAACTTCTGTCGAGCGAGCCATCAGCACTGTGATATCTCCTCGGCGAAAATGCTGTTCATCCAATACAATTGTTTTTTCTACAGGATTCACGGCATCTGTAAACTCAACACGTAATTCCAGCTGATAGCGATTCAAATTGCCTAATACTTCGAGCTCTTCATCTGATGCATAGGCATTTCCTATGATAACATCATCAATCAGCCCTGTAGCAAATAAGTGCTTGGCCTGAACCTCCACCGGCAAATGACGGTGACTCTCAAGTGTCGGCAAGCCATCATTGATATCCCACGGTCCAATGCTCCCTGACTGAGAAGTAATAAAGGCTGCAGTACGAATGCCCTTTTCTTTAAAACGTATACTGCATTTTTCAAAGAAATCATAAGGCAGAGCTGTACCTTCCTGAGGATAAAAATTATGACAGCCGTACAAAAAGGGCTTATTTGCTTCATAGGTCAAAATATTATCCAAGTAGGCAACATCATTACTCATATTCAATTCTATCGCCAAATTATATGGATTGAAAGTTAGTTTCGCTTCTTTATTTCCATCAAAGCCAACATCCAGACGGATTCCGTCTGCTCCAAGCTCATGGAAAAAGGATAAATCATCATAAGAGATTTCCAGCTCATCAAATAAAGAGGGAACAACATCCAGTATGGTCTCAAAGCCAAGCTTTTTCGCATAACTGATTAAATGCTGAAACTTTTGTTTGACTGTGTCTTTCCCATCCGTTACCTCCAGCATACTCATAAAAATTCTGGTAAATCCATATTCTGCTGCTTTCTTTAAATAAGCTTTATCCTGTTCCATATCACTATGATTCGGATATACTGAAACTCCCAGTGCTCTTTTCATATTCTTTTGCCACGCTCCATCTTGTCAAATTTATCTCGATTTTTCCATGATACCAAAGATCCAAAGAAAATAGTGGTCGTTCCTACAATCAATATCGGCTGTCCTGCTATAATACCCAGAACAATTGCCAAAGAAATTCCGCCTATTGAATACAAGCAAAGTGTTCTCAATCGGACACTTGTCAGTTTTTCAGGCAGCAGCTTTTTCTCCAGCACAGCCTGTACAATAACAAAAAAAAGAATGAACCATACCCACATCGCTTACTCCTCCTATAGCAGTGTTTGTTAGCGCCTTTTATCTAAAATGAAAGAGAGATGAGCCCGGAACATATGCACGTACCAGGCTCATTTACTATCTCTATAACAGAATAATGGACGTTGCTGAAACATCGAGTCTACAAAAGACTGTCATAACCTTATTCTGCCCGCTTCCCTTTTTACAAATTCTTTTTATACTGCTTCTGCTGCTTCTTCCAGTTCCAATTCTTTATCAAGCTGCTGCTTTTCATAAACTTTAAAGAATGGATAGTAGATAGCCAGTGTAATGACAAAGTTGATACAAACCAGAATCGCTGACATGACACTGTAATCTGTACTCAGCCATGCAGCAATTGGTGCCGGTAAAGTAAAGGCCAGACGAACAGCCATCATTGGAACGACGTTCGTAATTGTTAAAAAGTAAGATAATGTAGTTGTTACCAATGGAGCCACAATAAACGGTATCCCGATAATTGGATTCATTACAATCGGCGTCCCGAAAATAACTGGTTCATTGATGTTGAAAATTCCTGGAAGCAGGGATAGTCGGCCCAAGCTTTTTAGGTACTCTGATTTTGAAAAGACCATTAAAAGAACTAACGCCAGTGTCGTTCCCGCACCGCCAATCCAAACGAACCATTGTAAAAACTGTTCCGTAAAGATATTAGGCAGTTCATCTGCACTTATACCATTTAGAAATGCCTCATTATTTTCAACAATTGACATATCCCAGAATGGGCGGATAACCGGTCCCATAATTGCCGGACCATGAATCCCAAGAACCCAGAAGAAACAGATTAGGAAAACTGTTAGAAGTCCTCCGAACAAACTGTTTCCTGCCAGAATACCTTTTAACGGCATCAGCAGATTACTTAAGAATCCGTTTAAGTCAAAGCCGATAATATGGCGCAGTCCCCAGAACAACAACAAGATAACAGTGCCTGGAATTAACGCTACAAATGAATTTGATACTTCCGGCGGTACACCCTCAGGCATTTTAATCGTAATATCTCTTGAAACAAAGAAGCGGTAAATTTCCACCGTCAGCAACGCTGCAACAATTGCTCCAAACAGAGAAGCTGCTCCCATGTTTGCCAAATTAATGTAACGACCGGCATTAATGACATCTGGAACATCCTCAAACACTCTTGTTGGAGGAGCAGCCGTCACCAAGAAAGCAACCAATGCCAAAATGCCGCACATCAGTGAGTCAAGTTTATAACTTTGCGCTAAAGAAGATGCAATCCCAAAAGTAGCATATAGAGCCAGAATTCCCATAGTATATCGGGAAGGAATATCCATTACAGCTGAATAAGGTGCAATAAATTCCATGTACGAATCAATAGGAATATTTTGAAACAGCGTAAAAAACGACCCCACGATTGTTAAAGGCATTGTTGCAATCAACCCTTTTCTAATTGCCACCATGTGCTTTTGCGAGCCAAATTTATTGGCTACAGGCATCAGGTGCTGTTCCATCCACAATACAAATCCATTCATTTTAAACTTCCTCCGTTCAATTAAAGATTATAACGTTATTATAAATCATTGCGGATTTATAATAACATAGTTCTATACTAATGTAAACGGATTTTTCACTATTTTATGAATAGAGTTTCTACTTATTACTACGGCAATTCTACTGGAAAGAATGCTCCGAAAATCATCGCTCCAAGTATTGCCCCGCCTGCAATCGGTTTTTTCCATGCATAGAAAATCAATGCACCGATCGTCGAACCGATACCAATGGGGATTGAAGCACCAGCTGCACTTAAAATGATTAGCGGACCAAGGAAGCGGCCAGCCGCATTTCCTGCTCCCATCATAATATCTGCTCCAAATGTGGAATTCGCCTGATTAATCGTAAATTTACGAATCAGAATAATAACACCGCCAACTAATAGTCCCAGCACAGCTCCGGTAATCAAGGACAACGCAAAATTATCAATCGGCGCTGTAATATTCATACTCAATAAAATAGCTGGTACGCCAATACCAATTCCTGTCAGAATTGAACCGCCCAAATCTAAAATCCCTACCAGCGAGCCTTCCAAAATACGTGCAAACAGGAAGCTGGCTCCAAACGCTGCCGCAGCTCCATAAGAATCTCCGTCAAGCCCAGCCTTCAGCATTGCCACGATCGATACTTCATTAAAAGCCCCTACACCATGGACCACATACATATGTGTACCTGCAAATACTGCAGCTGCCATCAAACCAACTAAAATCGGAAAAGACCAGTCAGCATACCAGAAGCTTTTTGCTTTCAATGATTCTTGAATCTCTATCTCTTCCTGAGACCATTCTTGTTTCTCTTTTACATCCATACCTTGCTTCCTCCTTACTTAAATCAGTTTATTTTACAGTAAATACATCATGCAGATTATTCAGCCAGTTTGGTACTTCCAGCTTAAAGCTCTCAATCATCTGCATATCAAATCCACGGAAAAAGCCGCTGAAAATAAACAGGAGAATAATTGCAGCCATCATAGCTTTCGTCATCTTGGACCAGCCCAGCTCATCGACGCCTTTACCAATTAGAATTCCCAGAACTACACCGGGCACTGCATTTCCCATAACCAGCTGAGAAAGTCCGCCAAATAATGTTCCCCAAAAACCTGTACGTTTACCTGCATCTAAAGCTGCCAGCCAAAACAATACCGGCATCACTGTATTTATTAAAATAGTTGCAGCCGGAACCAGAACAGCCACTGCGGTTACTTGAAGAGATGGCGGTATAGCTGCAGCTGTACTGTTTAAAAAAGCTACAGTTATAATTCCCGCAATCATTCCTGTAATCCCCATTTTTTTAGGATCATGCATCGTTTTTGTGACATCTTTATCTTTGACCAATAATGCAGCAGCTGCCCAGTTCGGAATGATTCGATGTGTGACATCCTGAGTAAATGCACCTGCCCCCACAGCAGAAGCCCACGCATTAAAGAAAAAGCCCAACCCAAAAGAAAAATGGGAAGCTGGATCTCCCTCTGCTGCATTCATTTCTCCTAATGTTCTAAATGCACCCAACCCCTGAGTTTGAGGAGCATGAAACATTCTCGCCGCTCCGGTCCCAGCCGCAAAGCCAAGTAACCCGCCAATAATAACTGATTTAAATAGAATAATAATTAAATCCACTTACCTGTTCCTCCTGCCCTAATTAAATTTTCCTTGATGTAAACGGAATCGTTACACCATTCGGATCTTCTGAATCCACTTTTGTAAAAACGATATCAGCTGCTTCAATCAAACTGATTTCTACCTCAACCATTAACTCTACTTCATAATTTGTTCGTTTTCTCGGAAAGAAGAAGAACAGAAATCGTTCAGTGTACTCTTTCTCTTTTGCAGACAGAACAGCAATATTTGTCGGTTCGATTCGAATCAGTACATCTTCTGAATCTTTAAGAACTTTTTTCGAAACACTGCTCAATGCACTGGCAAATGCGGTGACTTTACTGTCTCCTTTTCCTGTTACCTGTACGATCTGTGACATCTTTTTAGTTAGTCCCATTCCTCTTCCTCCTCGTGCATTTTTTAGACATCTGATATACAGTTAATCTGCTTCTGTATTAAGCATTCATTGCTATTCTCCATGTTTCTTAATGAATGCTTCTGTCAGTCTTTTTCCAAGTTCTTCCTGATCCATGAATCCAAAACCAAGGACTGTTTTCCCATCATTGATTGCTGTAATCCCCTCCTCAATCGAACGCATCCCATGTCGCTCCGGATAGCCATATTTCGTTGCCGCAGTTAAAGCTCCTGCCCCGCCGCTCCCGCAAAAGGAAATGCCCATATCCGCATTTTCCTGCTGCATCACATCACCCAAACGCATATCTGCACCCATTCCCGGTACAACTACCGCACGTCCGCCGGCAGCTTCGACACCCTTCGCTACATTTTGTCCTTTTCCTAAACGATCTGCAATTACTACTGTTATCATCCTATTTCCTCCTAAAATTATTAGATTTACTCAACTGAATTTTGTTTAGCCGTTTCAAAATGAATGGATAAAACATACATTTCATCAATCATCAGATTCCCAATACTTTTTACCAGCTCACCAGCTATAGACAGTGCTTCACTCGATACTTCCGCAAACAGCTCCGGATCAATACCTGTCATTTTCTCACCTGCTTTCGAACGCTTAATCATTTCATTTATGTGATTGATTAAAACCGTCCACTGTAAATCGGTGGGAACAATCCCGTTCGCTTCCAGAAGCTGATTTGCCTGTTCAATCATTTCAGTCAGTTCCGCCTGATATTCAGAATCATTGATGATTTTTTTTGCCTCTTCAGTTAAATTCATAGCCTCACACCCTTTTCATTGATATCTTTTACTTAATTTCTGTTTATGAATTGGCTTCCTTCCCTGACTCAATAATTGCCGCTTCTGGAGTGTTTCTCTTGTGAATCACCCCAGATTCTCTTTAATATAGTTTAATAAAGCAACGATCTCTGCCTGATTAACAGTTAAATTGTTTTTGGCAAATATTTGTTCAATTTTTTCTACCAATACTTTCCTTTCCATCAATTTTTCTTTCATGCTGTACCTGCCATTCTCATATTGCCCGTCAAACATTATTCTGTGAACCATCAACAGCACATGAAGCAAAAAAGCTTCTCTGTATTCCTCATTCAGACTTTCTGAAAAAGCTGTCAGCAGCTCTTCATAAATAATGTATCCTGTCATCAAAAGCTCTCTGCTTTCAGCCTCAATTCCCTTTCTTTCTTTCAAGGGACGGCGCGGCGTCAGCCTAGGAATACTTCCATCACGAACACTGGTCAAAATTTTATTTACCTGTTCCTGAATTAGCTGGATATCTCCTTCAGTCGGTAAAGGGTTCACTTTAATAAAAGGGTGATTCATTCCCTCAATCGGAAAAATACTAAGAATCAGGTCAGGATTCTTTTCTTCAATCAATTCTGCAGCATTGAGTACTGAGGCAAATCCGGCTATCTCAACATTCGACACTTCCTCCAGAATTTTCTGTTCAATCAGGCTGGTAACACCTAGCCCCGTTGAACAAACATAAACAATCCTCACAGTGTTCACTTCATGCTGATTTTTTTCATAGGCAACCAGAAAATGCAATGCAATATAAGCAATAAATGATTCATTGATAAAATGAACGGCGTTCTCAATAGTACGATTACTTCCACATTCGATTGCAGCAAAAAGCTGCGGATATTTTGTCTTGATATCATCAACAAAAGGATTGTACTCATTGATAAACTGATGCTTCTTTGTTAAACGCAAAGACAGATGTGCAAATAAATTCGTAAAAAGCTGGCGATCTCTAAAAAAAGGAAAGTTGATTTCATTAGAAACATTTTTAATTAATTCTTCAGTCAGTTTCGCTATATCCTGATTTTTGTCAGAAATAAACACATCACTGTATATATATAAGTATTCGTCAGCAAGCAGAGGCAGTTCATAATATTCAAATACTTTATCCATCAGCAAAAATGGCAGATCCTGTTTTTTCAGAAGCTCCTTTTGGTTTGATAAAATCTTATAGCCATTCATGGTGTGATTCAGCTGCATTCGTGAAGCTGCAATTGAAACACGTAATGTAATTGACAGAAGCTCTGCATAATTGAAATGCTCAAATAGTGATGGGTCCAATAATTGAGCCATTTTACTCAATGCCACTTGATAAATATCCCGAAAAATTGCGTTTGTACCTACATGGACTTCCAGCTTTGATTTTTTATTTCCGGGTTGAACAAAGTGGCTCATAATTTGATAAATATCATATTCAGTAATTTCTTTCTGACTGATGTATTCCATTAGCAAACGGATTTTGCTTTCTTCTCCGCAAATTAGAAAGCCCAGACCGCTTTGCCGGTTCAATGTGATTCCATATTCATTAATAAAAGTCTCCAGCCGATCAAGATCTTTTAAAATCGTATTACGGCTGACTTGAAGTTCATCAGATAATTTCTGAGATGTTACGTAATCCTTTGACAAAATCAAGTAGAAAATCAGCTGATTCATCCTCAGCTCCTGATCAGGATATGTTTCAAATCGATCAACTTCAAGGATTTCATTTTTCAGTCTCAATCGTTTTGAATCAGGCAGGTCCAGCCATATTCCTTTATTCCTTCGTGCCTGCAGTATAATTCCGCGCTCCCAAAACCATTCACGGACTTTATCTAAATCATATTTGACTGTGCGGACACTAACCTTAAACTTCTCTGCCAGCTCTTTCGTGGTAATACTGTTTTCCATATCCAAAAGCAGCAGCAGCAGATTGATTTCTCGTTTTGATAAGTGCAGCGACATCTTTCACCACCTTCATTTCCTTCCCTTACATTTGCAACTATAGCCTGATTTTATTAGTGTAACAACACAAAAAAGTTGCACTTTTGTAAGTGCAACCTTAATCAGATATCTTTTTTATAACTCTAAATTTGAGCTGTTTCTCTTGTCAGCCTCTTTCCACTGCTTTGTTAAAAGCTGGCATTACAGGCTTTTTTATTTCCTTAAGTGCAAAACATTTTAAAAATAACAGAAAAAGCATACCTGCACTTAACTTGAATTCTCCAATATTTTATGGAAATTTGCAAAAAAAAAGAAGATTTTCATCTTCTTTTTACACAGTATTTATATGGTTATAAATAGATAACGACTTCTCCACAAAGACTTTATCCGACACACTACAAATGCGGTAGCTGATGAACAAGGGGGTACCTTGAACTTCTGTGCCTCTGTTTTAACCAACCTCAAGCCGATGAATCGGAACAGTCAGAAACTGTCAGGTTGAGTCAACTCGTCGCATGAGAACTACTCTAGCACACTTTTGTCCTTAATTCAACCGGATTCCAAAAATCGAATGACTATTCTTTATTTAGAAAATCCTGTCCAAGTTTCTTAGCCGGAGTTACACAGCACTTTATCCTGAAACAAAATATGATAGACGCTTTACTCACGTATAAGATTTCAGTTTCAGTCCCTTTCAGGTACTCTTATACTTCTGCTGCTTCATATCCGTTTTTTATTCAGTCCACCGGGTGTACATTTCTTCCACTAATTTCACCGTATCAAGAGTTATTTTCTTTGTCATAGCAGGACTTTCCAGAAGTCCTTTCTCCAAACAATCATTGACATGGTCTACTTCAAATGAAAATTCATTGTTAAATGTACTGGTTAGTTTTTCTGTTGTTCCATCTGCATAATGAATCATTCCCTGCTTTGCTTTCCAAAATGATGGAATCTCTATTTTTCCCTTTTCACCATAAATCGTCATCTCACTAGGTAAGTCAAGATTTACAGTTATAAATATACTGGCCAAAAGCTGATTTGAAAATTTTAATGAGAGGTCAAAACGTGCGTCTGTTTTTCCCGGCTCAATAGATGCCTGCCCGGTACAGCTCTCTATTGCTTCTCCCAGAATAAACTGAATATACTCAAGCGGGTAGCTTCCTGATCCATGCAATGCACCACCACCGGCATCCATTGAATGAAACCACTTCAGGTGATCAATATTCGGATAAGCAGTCACGGATCGAATATACAGAACTTTTCCAATTTTATTCTCTTGGACAGCAGCTTTAACTTTAGCAGTTACCGGCAGAAAAACAGCTTTTTGTGCCTCCATCAAAAAACAATTATTTTTTTCGGCCAACTCAAATAGCTCTTCTGCTTCACTGATACAAAGTGTAAAAGGCTTTTCCAGAAGCACATGCTTGTGGTTCTCCAAAGCCAGCCTGGCTGCTGAATAATGACCTTTGTTATATGTTGCGATGTAGACCACATCAATTTCTTTATCCCGGCAAAGTTCATCATAACTTCCATAGGCTTTTGGTATCCCAAGCTTTTCCGCTGCCTCTTTTGCTTTTGTCAAGTCTCTGGATGCAATTGCTGCTGCTTCTCCTTGTCTGCTTTCTCTGATCCCCTGAACAAACCGCGGAACAATCTGCGCAGTGCTTAAAATCCCATAGCGAATCTTTTTCAAATTAAACCCTCCTTATCTACTCTACTATACTGAGAAAAAATAAAATTTCAAATCCTGCAAAGCAAACCCCTTAAAAATAAACAAACAAAATGGGTCTGCGACATTAGTATGCCCCAGACCCTTAAAACTGAATAAACAGTGTTCCAGAAGTAAAAGTCTCTTTTGTACCTGCGGTTACTCAAGACATAACATTTAGTGCCTATGAGCTATGATGAACAACACCTGCCTAATCACCAAAAATTTGTGGCGCATCAAGTAGGAAGGCGCATAGGAACGTGTTGTGTTGCCACTGCAATTAATTGCTTCTTTTTCTGGAACGAATGATCGCTAATTCATTTGACTATCGCACATATATCATTCCACTAAAAAAATCTGACAAAAGCGGAACTGACAACTCAAGGCATAGTAGCAGCACGTTCCTGCAAGCTGCTCTACGGTTCTCACTACACTACACTTCGTTTCGATCTCATCAATTTCTAAATGGCAAAGCCACTAAGAATTGAAGGACTTCGTTTCGATCTCATTACTTTCTAAATGACAAAGTCATTAAGAATTGAAGGATTTCACTCCGATTGATTTGTCAGAGCAGATGATGCATGATACCTGCCCGATGCTAAAAGCTAGGCACTTCTGCCTCTGCAGTCAGCTATCTCATTGTATATGGAATAAATTCTGACAAATTTATCTCCATCAGAGCTTCGCATACCATCCTGCTAGCTTACTATTAGGCAAGCAGGACTGGCAGCTCAGGACAAATAAAGATTTGTCATAACCTCATCTTCCCCATTCTTCACACTTCATCATTCTATGTATCAGCTAAAGAGCCTATCGAATTCCTATACTTATCTTCAGCGCCTGATTTACTTTTTCCATATCACCTTCTTGCAGCTTGCAGATTTTCTGCAAAATTCGTTCCTTATCCAGTGTCCGAATTTGTTCCAGTAAAATAAGCGAAGGAGTTAGTTCCTCTTCATGCGGAATGTTCACCTTAACCTGTGTCGGCTGCATTTTTTTTCTGATATTTCTTGTAATAGGCGCTACAATCAATGTTGGACTAAATAAATTTCCTTTATTATTTTGAATAATCAAAACCGGCCGGATTCCTCCTTGTTCAGATCCAACGACTGGTGACAGATTTGCGTAAAAAATTTCTCCCCTGCGTATCATTTCTTTTATCTCCCCCTTCCGAGGATAACATCTTTTTACAAATTATAACATGATTCGTACAGAAATGTTTTTCAAGATTTTAAAAGAATAAGCAAATATTTGATAATTTATAGTAGAATAACTGACATATTATCAAAAAAAAAAGAACTGCAAAAAAAACTTTCAATTCATGACCTTTTTTGACCTTTTTCCTGTTAAAGTTCAAGTTGAATAGATATTCAAAAGCTTTTATGATAAACTTATATTGTATTTCGGGGTCAGCTTCTGACCCTTATTTACTTTAGGGGGATGGTTAGAGAATCACCATTATTGATAGAAGGAGCGCTGTATGAATATCTATTCGATTAAAATTTCACCTAATCGACCTTTCAACAAGTCTGAATTGAACTACTTACTTGAAAGATGTACCATACTTTCCAAAAAGGCGGAAGCCTTAGACTACATTAAAAAATGTAGTTACACTTATGATCAGAATGCCGAATCATTCAACTTTGATTTTATCTGTATCCATGATGAAGCCTTCTCGCTCAATATTGTTAAAGACAATCGCTCAAATAATCATACATTTTCTATGCAAAATTATGAAAAATGGGCTGTCTTGAGAAAAGATTTTTTGAAGCAGCTTAAAATCATCGACGATATTCACACCGGCCTTCACAACTAAGACAGCACTGCTTGACAAAATGATGATTAGCTGAAAAAACGGGATTTTCAATTTGAAAATCCCGCTTTTTTTATCTTGTATGGTCAGCTTAATCCAAAATACTTTTTATTTTAGTCGTAATTAAATCAATTGCCACATGATTTTCTCCGCCTTCTGGAACAATTACATCGGCATATCTCTTTGTAGGTTCAATAAATTGATGGTACATCGGCTTTACTACGGTCAAGTACTGATCAATCACCGAATCCAGTGTCCGTCCTCGTTCTTCCATATCCCTTTTTATCCGCCGAATAATCCGAGTATCGTCATCTGTATCCACATACAGCTTGATATCCATTAGCTCCCGCAGTCTGGGATCTTCCAAAATCAGAATTCCTTCCAAAATAATCACGTCCTTCGGCTCCTGTATAACAGTCTCCGAACTTCTGGTATGAGCCACATAATCATAGACCGGTTTTTCTATAGGCTGGCAGTTCAACAGCTGCTTTAAGTGCTCAATCAATAAATCCGTATCAAACGCAAACGGATGGTCATAGTTGGTTGTTAATCTCTCCTCAAAGCTTAAATGGCTTTGATCTTTGTAGTAAGAATCATGCTCAAGCATCATGATGGAATGATCAGGAAAGTAATTGAAAATTGCTCGGCTGACACTTGTTTTGCCGCTCCCTGAGCCCCCGGTTACACCAATGATTATCGGTTGATTGTTTTTCATGCAGGAAAACCTCTTTCTTTTTCAGCTATAGTCATTGTCGTCCTTATCTATTATAATGAAAAGCGGAAAGAATGCCACAGAAAATATGAGCTTTTTTAGAATTCAATAAAAATTTACTGGAGGTAAAAATTTGAAGCTCGATAAAATCAAACTACTGACAGATGATCACTACAGATTACTCTTTAAAGCCGATCCATCCAAACGACTTATCGACGACTATACACAAAGGGGAACAGTATTTGCTGCTCTGAATCCTGAACTGGTTGGAATTATGGTCCTGCTGCCAACTCGTCCTGATACATTGGAACTGGTGAACATTGCAGTAGACGAAGCCTTTCAAAATCAAGGCTATGCACAAAAAATGATTGCCTTCGCATTTGACTATGCAAGAAAGCAGGGAATTAAGACGATGGAAGTAGGTACAGGAAGTACAGGATTCGCCCAACTTTATCTCTATCAGAAATGCGGATTTCGCATGACAGGCATAGATAAAGACTTTTTCATTCGCCATTATGATGAAGAAATTATTGACAATGGTCAAGTTCTGAATGATATGGTTCGTTTAAGTCTGGATTTATAAATAAAAAATTTTTAACAAACTTCTTTCAAAATAAACATACTAAGATTAGTGGTTTCTTAACCTTCTTTAACCTAATATCGAAAACAACTGATCCAGCTGTTGAATTTCATACGTAGGCTGAATTTCCTGTTTGCCTGCTTGTCTGGTTGGATTCAGCCAAACCGTTTGAATATTTGCCTGCTGTCCTCCGCCAATATCTGAATTAAGAGAATCACCAATAATGACCGTCTTTTCCTTATCAAAATCAGGGATTTGATCAAATACATAATCGAAATATTCTTTCATCGGCTTTTGATATCCAATTTCTTCAGAAACAAAGATATCCTGAAACAGCGGATAAAGATCAGCATCTTTCAATCGCTTGTATTGTGTTACAGCAATCCCGTTTGTGACCACATACAAATCATAATCTGGCTGTAATTTTTCTAAAATCTTCTTACTGTTTCCCAGAAGATCATGACCATCACTTAGGTGCTTCTGATATCTTGCACCCAGTGCTTTTCCATCAACCTTTTTCCCCAGCTGCTCAAACAATAAACCGAAGCGCGTTTCGCTGATGGTTTCTTTTGCAACTTTACCATGCTCGAAATCCTGCCACAACTGATGATTGATTGCCTGATAAGTCTGTTCAATTTCCTTCGTCAGTTCAAGCTGCTCTTCTGAAAACAACGTATACAGAGCACGCTTTTCTGTTGTCCGAAAATCCAATAATGTGTCATCTACGTCAAATAATAATGTCTTGTATTTCATCCTCACTACCCATTTCTATCTATATTTACCTTTTTTACAACAGGAAGCAGCTGCCTTATTTCTTCCTGATTTAACGACCGATAGTCTCCGCTCCTTAAATCATCCTCCAAAACAATCGGTCCTATGCTGATCCGCTTAAGAATAGGTTACTTTTTTCCCAACGGACAGGAACATCTTTTTCACCTGATGAAACTTGCCCTCTTTGATATCCAGATAAGCCTTGCTTCTATCTGAAGAGCTAGTAAGAATGTCCAACTCAGCCGGAAGACACTGTATTCCGCCAATAAAAACGATTCCCTTTGAAAAACACCGGCAATCTTCTTCAGTCAGTCGGTCATTTACCGTAACAAGATATCGCTTTGTTACTTTCCTGCTGGGGTGAAGCAGCTGATACCCCAATTGTCCGTTGTCTGTAATCAAAACCAGTCCCTCAGTATCTCTATCCAACCTGCCAACTGGATAAAGACCAGTTTTTCGATCCTCTTCTCTGATAAGATCAATGACTGTTTGGTGTTCAGCATCCTTTACAGCTGTAACTGTTCCCTGCGGTTTGTTCAGCAGGAAGTAGGAATGCCCTGCACCTCTTATCCTTTTACCCGCCACTTTTATTTCATGGACAGTCGGATCAATATTTATATTTTCTTCTATTACTATCTGACCGTCAACGGTTACAGCTTTTCGCTGAAGTAATCGTCTGACGGACTTTTTAGAACCTATATTCTGCTGTTCCAAAAATTTATCTAAACGCATAGCAGCTCCTTAACATAATAATCCTTAATTATACATTAAGATCTGTTCAATTCAAGCCAAAAATTTCACTTCCCTTGACTTAAAGTTAAAATCACGTTATGGTTAATAAGTAAAGTGAATCATAGGTTTCTCAAAAACAGCGTAATGACCTGGAAGAGAAAAGGTATCATAGGTGAAGTTCCAGGGCTGATTATGTTGTAATCAGTCCTTTTTTGTTCGTTGGAATTTCTTTATGTTGCATTTTGTTTAACCAAATAAATTCACTCACTATCAAAGGAGGAATTTAGGTTATGTCAGTTTCATTAGAAGTTCAGAAAAGAGCCGTCCGTCCCCGTTCACTTAGAAATGAGTTACGTCACTCAGGAAAAATTCCAGCAGTTGTTTATGGCTATCAGATCGAAAGCACTCCAATCACTGTAGATGAGAAAGAATTAACTAAGGTCTTACGCGATAATGGTGCCAACACAGTTATTGCATTGACTATTGATGGAAAAAAAGTAAATACCTTGGTGTATAAAACACAGCTTGATACATTTACAGGTAAGATTAAACACGTTGAATTTCTGGCAGTTAACATGACTGAAGAAACAGAAGTGGAAGCTGAAGTTGTTTTAGTGGGAGAAGCTAAAGGTGTGAAAGCCGGTGGAGCTCTTACTCAAAATCTGTATTCTGTTCTTGTATCCGCTACACCTGAAAATCTGCCTGAACGTGTAGAAGTTGATGTTGCCAAGTTGGCAATCGGTGATTCATTAACTGTTGCTGATCTTCCAAAAAATGATAAATTCACTATTGTAACTGATGGTGACGAACAAATTGTCAACATTACGGAAGCTCAGTCCAACGAAGAAGAAGAAACTCCAGGAGAAACTTCTGAACCAGAAGTGATCGGAGAAGAAAAAGAATAATAAAAATCCTTTTACACAACCCAATTTTTTATTACAGAAATAAAGGATTATTATCAAACAAAGGATTATTATCGGGGCTGTAACATTATGTTGCAGCCCCTAGTGTTCCAGACTTTATATACCTCTGCGATTAATTGCTTCTCTTTCTGGAATGAATAATTGCTAATTCATTTGACTATCGCACTCCTATCATTCCACTAAAAAATCTGACAAAAGTGGAACTGACAACTTGAGGCAAACAATGACTGCTCAGAGGTTCAAAACAGAGTCCTTCAATTCTTAATGGCTTTGCCATTTAGAGATTGTTGAAATTGAAACGAAGCTCAGCAAGAACTATAGACACAGAAAAAGAAGCACCCCATTCCAAACTTCCAGTTGTTTGCGCTATACTAATAGTAAGTGAAATGAAGGAGGGATTTCTATGTTTAAATCATTTGATACAAATCGCAGCCGTTATGCCTCTTTAGGCATTGTGACCACTCTTCCGGGAGAGCTGATAGATAGTATCTGGTTTATTATTGACCGTAATCTAAAAGGTGTGATTCCTTTAACAACTATGCTCACTTTTGATGTTCTGTCCAATAACGACAAGGTAACTCTCCACTTTTCACAAGAATTCAGCGATGTAGAAATGGCAGTTGATCTGGATTTTCCTTACTCTTCAAATTATCCTGAACGAGTTTTAGCAGTTGATGATGGACAAAGGGAAACAATATTACTGCCTACCGAGATTATTCATTAAAAAGCATATGTATAAACAGCTAAATGAAAAAAGACACAGAACGTTTTGGGGTCACTTCAAACCGTTCCTTGTGTCTTTTTTCATTTTTAGTTTCTTCAATCAGTCATTATTCCTCAACATAAGCCATACGATAAGAGATCGTCCGACCAAATGAAAATACCTGAAGATCTTTTAGTCGATCTGCTTTCAGATAACCAATCGCTCCCTGATACAGCGGAAGCACCGCAGCATCTTCCTCAACAAGCATTTTCTCCAGCTTCAGCAATTCCTGCCAGCGCTGTTCGGGTTCATTGGCAAGTGTGATTTGTGCATCATTCAATCCGGCATCATACGCTGAATTGTCGTATCCTGCTGTATTTAATCCGCTCTTTGAATCATAAAACTCCAAAAAGTTAATTGGGTCCGCATAATCTGGTGTCCATGTTCCAAATACCAAATCAAACTCGCTTTCTGTCTGAAGGTCCAATCTGTTTTGCAACGGTATAGATTTTAAGTTGATTGTCAAGCCGGAAAGATTCTGCTGCAGCTGCCCCTGTACAAATTCAATCGTTTTTTTAGCAATTGCCGAGTCAGCAGAAAGCAATTCCAGTTCAATCGTTTCTTTTCCAAGCTCTTTCTTCGCTTTTTCCCAGCTTTCCTTCGCCGCATCTAAATCATAGGGCAGCAAATCACCATTTTCGTTCCTGAAATCATCTCCATTTGCCGGATTTCTCGCAAAATCTTTGGGTACAAATCCATTTAAAGCAGTCGAGCCATCACCCAAAATATCTGCTGCAAAAGCCTCCTTGTCAATAGCCTGCAGGATTGCTTTACGAACATTCACATTCCCTGTTACTTCACGCTTGTGATTTGGACTCAGATAACCGACCAATGCTTTGGGAACAAAGTAGGCCTGAGGTGAATCCTTATATTGCAATGCATAGGTATCGGCCAATCCAGTATAATCCAAATCACCACTGTCGAATAAATTCGTTCCTGTCGCAATTTCCTTCACAACCTGTACATTGATTGCCTCAAGCTTTACTTTTTCCTGATCCCAGTAATTCGGATTTTTAGTCAGCTGCCAGCTTTCCGTTGTACCATCCCACCCGGAAATCAAGAACGGGCCATTCCCTACAAAGTTATCTGAAGAAGTACCATAGGCAGTTCCTTTTTCATCTGCAAACTCTGCATTTTTCGGCATAAACGGTGTACCTGTCAAAACTTGAGACAAGTACGTAATCGGATATTCCAGCGTGAGCTCCAAGGTCTGATCATCCACAGCTTTTACACCAAAATCATCTAAAGTAAGTTCACCTTCACGAATCTTTCGTCCATTTTTAAATATATCCATCTGATTACTGCTGCTTGAGCCATACGCAGGATCAACAACATTTTTAAAAGAGTAGACAAAATCCTTTGCTGTGACCGGCTCCCCATTTGACCATTCAGCTTCCCTTAACTTAAATATATAAACAAGCCCATCTTCACTTACTGTCGGTTCTTCTGCTGCCATCGCCGGTTCCGGTTCCTGATCTTTGTTCAAACGATACAGCCCTTCAGCCAACTGCCCAATCATATCGGAACTGTAAACATCTGTATAATGAGCACTGTCTAAAGTTGATAATTCACCACCGGAAGCTACATTAATCACTTGCTCCGGTTCAGTCGTGCTTCCAGACTCACTTTTATTTTTAGACCCTGAACTACAGGCACTAAGCAATAGTACAGCTGCTGCCATTAATAAACCAAATTTCTTCATTCTCTTTCCTCCTCCAAATAAATCCCGCTAAAAGTACAAAAAAAACTGCACGTATACCTATTATATTCTATTTTACCTGAAAAAAATTATTTGCTTAATTTATATGCTTCATATTTTTTTCCTTTTCACATTGACAGATTGTAATCCCGATGATAAAGTAAATAAAAACAAAGAACAGAAGAGTAGCTTTCGTCATTGTTCAAGAGAGTCTTTGGTTGGTGAAAAAAGGCACAAGACAAAGTGAACCACATCTGGGAGTTGGTTTGTTGAACTTCAGTAAACAAACCCGGGACGGCCCGTTACAGCATAGAGTCATAGACTTTCTAAGACTATTATTGTGAGATAACAGTGAACAAAGGTGGAACCACGATATTTCGTCCTTTGGCATTTGATATGCCGAAGGACTTTTTTTTTATTATCTAAAACTAATGAACAGAACGAGTAATTATTGCCCCCTTACTGACAGAGAATGCTTCAACCGCTGAAAGAAGCAGCAGAAAGACAATAATGAACACATCTGAAGAAGTCATTTTCTGAAGCTTTCAGTAAGAAAATGCGGCAGCTCACCGTTAACGAGGCAGCAGTCGGTTTATACAGCCAACTGCTCATGAGGCTTTTGTTGCAAGACAGAAGTAAAATGAGGTGGAACCACGATATTTTCGTCCTCTTGGCTCTTATGCCGGGAGGTTCTTTTTATTTGGTCGAGACTGTATTGTCTGATGAAAAGAGGAAAACACAACATTGTTTTTGGTTTTTAAAATGAGCGGTAAAACGGTTCATTTTTTAACATAGTCTTTATAAAGAAATTACTGGAGGTTGTATCATGGATTATGTAGGGGAAATTTTACCGGCTTTATTAAGCGGTGCTGGAATGACCATTAAGGTATTTATTTTTACTTTGCTTGGGTCAATTCCTTTGGGAATTATTGTCGCCTTTGGACTTCAAAGTCGATTTAAGCCACTGACTTATCTTATCAACGTGTATATTTGGCTGATGCGGGGAACACCATTGTTACTGCAGTTGATTTTTGTTTTTTACGGTTTGCCGTTAGTTGGAATTGTTTTCGAACGATACGATGCAGCACTTTTTGCTTTTATATTAAATTATGCTGCTTATTTTGCTGAAATTTTTCGTGGGGGTATCCAATCAATTCCTCAAGGGCAGTATGAGGCAGCTAAAGTGCTTCGTCTGACAAAACTGCAGACCATTCAAAAAATTATTCTGCCTCAGGTCGTTAAAATCGTCCTGCCTTCCATTGGCAATGAGGTCATCAACCTGGTGAAAGACACTTCACTGATTTATGTTATCGGACTGGGAGACCTGTTAAGAGCCGGAAAAATTGCAATGAGCAGAGATGTAACCATATTGCCGCTGGCTTTGGTCGGGGTCATTTATCTATTATTCACAGCTGTTCTGACGCTGCTGTCTAAAAAAATCGAAAAATACTATCAATATTACCGCTAAAAGGAGGAAAAGACATGCTGGTCATAAAAAATTTAACAAAACGATTTGATACTAAAATGATTATTGATCAATTATCTATAGAAATTCCGGATGGAGAAATTTTGACAATTGTCGGTCCTTCCGGTGGTGGAAAAACGACATTACTTCGTTGTCTTGCCGGTCTGGAAACCATTGATTCAGGAGAATTGTCTATTGATGGACAAACCTTTGATCCTGTTGCAATGGATAATGCAGATCAGGTTGTAGGTATTGTTTTTCAGGACTTTCAACTGTTTCCTCATCTTTCAGTACTTGATAATATCACATTAGCACCTGTCCTGTCGCTGAAACAGCCCAAGGAAGAAAGCAGAGCCGAGGCACTGGAGCTGCTAAATAAATTTGGCCTTTCAGGAAAAGAGGAACTTTTCCCTTATCAGCTGTCTGGTGGTCAAAAGCAACGGGTAGCTTTGGCTCGAGCTCTTGCAATGAAACCCAAAGTCTTGGGATATGACGAGCCTACCAGCGCACTGGACCCTGAGCTGCGTCAGCAAGTGGAAGCAGTCATTTTAAGTTTGAAAGAACAGGGCATCACGCAAATCGTTGTGACTCACGATATGCAGTTTGCTGAAAATATTGCCGACCAGCTGTTAACGGTCGCCCCTGTTCAATAGGAGGAGAATTTTATGAAAAAGAACGTATATTGGCTGATCCCTATTTTGCTGATTTCCTCCTTACTGATCGTCGGTTGCGGAAGAAAAAAGACTGACGGAGACCAATGGGAACGAATTAATCAGGAGAAACGGATCATTATAGGCTTGGATGATTCCTTCGTCCCTATGGGCTTTCAAAATAAAGCAGGAGAGATTATCGGCTTTGATGTTGATTTGGCAAAAGCCGTCTTTGCTTTGTATGATATTGAGATTGATTTTCAGCCAATCGACTGGTCAATGAAGGAAAACGAACTGCAAAATCAGACCATTGATTTAATTTGGAATGGCTACTCAAAAACAGCTGAACGAGAAGAAAAGGTGCTGTTCAGTAACGATTACATGAAGAATGAACAGGTTGTTGTATCATTGAAAAAGAACAATATCAACCAGTTTTCTGATATGAAAGATAAAATTTTAGGTGCTCAAAACGGCTCTTCCGGGTATCATGGCTTTGAAGAAGAGCCGGAGATCCTGAAAGATCTGGTAAAAGACCAGACAGCTGTTTTATATGATGGATTTAATGAGGCTTTCATGGATTTAAAATCCGGTCGTATTGACGGTCTCCTGATTGATCGGGTTTATGCCAACTATTACCTTTCACATGAAGAGAATCTTGCAAATTATTCCATTATTCCCGGAGCCTTCGAAAGCGAGACATTTGCTGTTGGTATACGCAAAACCGACCCGCAATTAGCTGAAAAAATTAACGAGGCTTTCAAAATACTGCGTGAAAATGGGACGCTCGCTGAAATATCTGAAACCTGGTTTGGTGAAGATGTTACTGAATAATAAATAATCTGAAAGTTGCTGAGCCGTTCAGCATCAAAAGACTGTGTAAGACTACAAAAGAAGGACAGAGTAAAATTTAATTTTATCTCTGCCTTTTTTTATATCTTTCATTTTCCCAACTTAGATTTCCTGTTTAAAAAAATCAGAATAGCTGCATGTTATCTTAGTGATTCGTTCATCTTTAATCACCAAAAAATCAGGAAATATTTTTTCTAAAAAGAAACGATCATGCGAAACAGCCAGTAATGTCCCAGTGAAGTCTTCTAGAATTTCTTCCACCTCTTCCCTTGTTTCAATATCCAGATGATTTGTCGGTTCATCCAGCAACAAAAAATTAATTTTCTGCTGCATCAGTTTTGCCAATTCGAGGCGGATTTTCTCTCCGCCGCTTAAAAACCGCAGTTGAGTCAGCACATCCTCCTTATAAAATGAATATCCAGCAAGCAGCCGCCTGCTCTCCTGTTCGTCCAAAGAACACTCATACATAAACTCCTGTAAGATGGACCGCTGTGGATAATCGTATTGAATAGCTTGGGGTAAATAGCCAATCTTCACATTACTTCCCAGTTTAAGCTCACCACTATCTAGAGATTCTTTTTCCAGAATCAGCTTCATCAATGTTGTTTTTCCGGCCCCGTTCTCACCGATTATCGCAACCCGCTCTTTCCAAAATAAAGAAAAACTGCTGTTCTTAAACAACACGCGATCATCATACTCCTTTTTAAGCCTTTCGCCAATAAGGACTTCTTTGCCTGAACGATCAGCTATGCGGAAAGAACCCTTCCCAAGTTTCTGGCTATCTCCTTTGGGTTTGGGTATTTTTTGAATTTTTTCCAGACGACGTTCCAACTCTTTTGCCTTTTTAAAGAACTTTTCGTTATCTCCTTCATGCCCCCATTGTCTGAATCTACGGATCGTCAGCTTTATCTTTTGAATTTCCTTTTGCTGCTCAGCGAAATCCTTCCTCAATTTTTCAATACGCGCTTCTTTTTGTTCCTTATAAGCAGAGTAACTGCCTTTATAATTCCAACATTTACCATCCTCTATCTCAACGATTCTCTCAACCACTTGATTTAAAAACTGACGGTCATGTGAAACAATCAGACAAGTTCTCTTTTCATGAAGCAGATAACCTTCCAACCAGCTGATTCGCTGAATATCCAGATGATTCGTCGGTTCATCCAGCAGCAGCACTTCACGCTGCTGAAGAAGAATACGTGCCAGATTAATGATTGTCTGTTCCCCACCACTTAATGCATCAAAACTTTGATCCATAAGGTTAGCTACCTCCAATCCATTTGCAATCATCTCCAAACGATTCTCTACCTCGTAACCGCCTGCTGCTTCAAACAACTCCTGCTGTTTGCCATATTGTGAAAGCAGCTTCCCAAAATCAGCCTGCGGATCGGTCATTTTCTCTTCTAAATACTTCAGATGTTTTTGTATATGATTGACAGTCTCAAACGAATCAAGCAAGTATTCCCGAACCGGTTTTGGCTCAGCTTCAGGAAGTTGAGCCAGATAACCCACAGTTACATTTTTTTGAATACTGATCGTGCCTTTATCTGCAGCCTCCAATCCTGCAATCATTTTAAGAATAGTGGATTTTCCGGAACCATTTGTTCCCACTATTCCAATCCGTTCTCCTTTTTCAACTTTTAAACTCAGCTCTTCAAATAACGGATATGTGCTATAGTTTTTTTCTATTCCCTGTAGTTGTATTAACATCTATTGCCTCTTTCTGCCGCTCAGCATACTAAAAACAGATTTGTTCATATCAAAGAAAAAAGCCGCAGGAAAAATACCCATGGCTTTGTTTGTTATTTATTATCTTTAACATATCTGCGTAAATAAGCCTGAATGGTCTCTTTATTTAAATTTTTCTTCCATATTTAGACACACTTGTCCCTTGGAAGAAAAAATTGGAAATAATGTTATAGCAAAAATAAATAAACCCTAGAAAGTCAAAGACTTTGTATGTTATTTTTCCCATAACTGCCATCACGCCTATTCACCACCTTGTCTTTTTTTGTTATTGTATCATGATGCTGACGACACCGCAACCGCCTCTATTTATTTCCCTTCCTGTATCTGTTTAAGCGCTCTCCCAATGTTCCGGTATGCAGTTCAAACAAATGATTATCATAATCATAAAAATAAATAGACTGCCCCTCTTCCTTTATCCTATTTCGACCATCTTTGATCTCCAATCCAAGTGAAGCAATTTTATCCCAATACTCAGCCAGTTTGTCCCTGTCAATTTTAAAAGCTACATGATTATACGTTTTTGACGGTAAAGACTCTCCTTCCATAACTGCGATCCACACCCCCTGAACCAAAAAAACTTTTCTCTTGATACAGAAAATACATCCTCTCCGCCTGAATAGATTTCTTCTGCAGCAAACACTTCTTTAAACAGCTTAGTTGTTCTTTCAATGTTTTTAACGATAAACGTGATATGACTTAATCCTTCCATAAAAAATCTCTGCTTTCAATAAAAAAATGGACCTCAGAGAGCGTATCATAAATATACACTCACGCTCTAAGGTCCAACCTTCAATCAGTTAATTTGCTACTATATTGACTAATTTATCTGGTACAACGATAATCTTTCGCACAGCCTTTCCTTCAATGAAGGACTGCACACTTTCTGAAGCAAGTGCCTGTTCTTCCAAAATTCCTCGATCAAGTCCCCGAGCAACTACCAGTTTTTCTCTGACTTTACCATTTACCTGAAGAACAATTTCCACTTCATCTTCAACCAATTGGCTTTCTTCATAGGTTGGCCAAGCAGCATAAGTCAGGCTTTCTTCATTTCCAAGAATTGACCACAGCTCTTCTCCAAGATGAGGAACAATCGGTGCAAGCAGCTGAACAAATCCTTCTATATATTCATAAGGCAGAACCTCTGCTTTATTTGCTTCATTTACAAAAACCATCAGTTGAGAAATCGCTGTATTAAAATGAAGCTGTTCATAGTCTTCTGTGACTTTTTTCACCGTTTGATGATAAACTTTTGTCAGTTTCTCATCGTTCATAGTAGTGATACGATCCCGCATTTTCCCTTTCTCATCAACAATCAGACGCCAAACGCGGTCGAGGAACTTCCTGCTTCCTTCCAAACCATTTTCACTCCAGGCAATCGCTGCTTCCAAAGGTCCCATAAACATCTCATACAGACGCAGCGTGTCGGCTCCGTATTTTTCAATCACCTCATCCGGATTCACCACATTTTTCAGTGATTTACTCATTTTGGCCGGAGCTTCTTCCAGCTCTTCCCCAGTTTCAATACTTACCCAGCCATTGTTCTCAGCTTTTTTAACCATATCTGTAGGTACCAGTGCACCTCGACTGTCACGGAAGCTTTGACCCAAAATCATTCCTTGATTGAACAGCTTTTGATACGGCTCTTTTGTCGGAACTACACCGATATCATACAGGAATTTGTGCCAGAAGCGTGCATACAGCAAATGCAGCACCGCATGTTCTGCTCCGCCAATATAAATATCCACCGGCAGCCAGCACTTCAGTTTCTCAGGATCTGCAATAGCTGTTTTATTATGAGGATCAACATAGCGCAGATGATACCATGAGCTCCCTGCCCATTGAGGCATCGTATTTGTTTCCCGACGACCCTTCATTCCTGTTTCAGGATCAACAACATTAATCCATTCTTCGATATTTGCCAGAGGTGATTCACCCGTTCCGCTCGGTTTGATATCATCCGTTTTAGGTAATGACAACGGCAATTCTGATTCAGGAACGGTCGTCGTCGTGCCATCTTCCCAGTGAATGATCGGGATTGGTTCACCCCAGTAACGCTGACGTGAAAACAGCCAGTCACGCAACCGATAGCTGATTTCCTTTTTACCGACACCCTGCTCTTCCAGCCAGTCGTTCATTTTTACAATCGCTTCTTCTTTATTCAATCCATCAAGAAACGCTGAATTAATATGGAGCCCATCGCCTGTATAAGCTTCTTCAGCTGTATTTCCACCGGCAACAACCGGAGTAATTTCCAATCCAAATGTTTTGGCAAATTCATAATCCCGTTCATCATGAGCAGGGACAGCCATAATTGCACCTGTTCCATAAGAAGAAAGAACATAGTCTGCAATCCAGATCGGGATTTTTGTCCCATTTGCTGGATTGATTGCATACGCACCGGTGAATACACCCGTTTTTTCTTTTGCCAGATCTGTTCGGTTCAGCTCTGATTTCTTTGCGGCTTCTGCAATATATGTTTCTACCTCTGAGCGTTGTTCATCTGTTGTTATTTCCTGTACAAGTGCCAGTTCAGGTGCAAGCACACTGTAAGTCGCTCCAAAAAGTGTATCCGGACGCGTTGTAAATACCGTAAACTCTTTATCTGTGTCTGCAATCTTAAACGTAACATTAGCACCTTCTGAACGGCCAATCCAGTTCCTCTGCATTTCCTTAATATTTTCAGGCCAGTCAACCAGCTCAAGGTCGTCCAATAGACGATCCGCATAATCAGTTATTTTCAGCATCCATTGACGCATAGGCTTACGGACAACATCATAACCGCCGCGTTCGCTTTTCCCATCTATCACTTCCTCATTGGAAATCACAGTTCCCAGCTCAGGTACCCAGTTAACCGCCACTTCAGCTTCGTATGCCAGTCCATGTTCATACAGCTTGGTAAAAATCCATTGTGTCCACTTGTAATATTCAGGATCTGTCGTATTAATTTCACGATTCCAGTCATAGCTGAACCCCAGAGAATTAATTTGGCGTTTAAACGTTTCGATATTTTTCTTTGTAAATTCTGCTGGATCATTTCCAGTATCCAAAGCATATTGTTCTGCCGGAAGCCCAAAAGCATCCCATCCCATTGGATGCAAAACATTGTAGCCCTGACTTCGTTTCATTCTGGATATAATATCTGTTGCTGTATAGCCTTCCGGATGACCGACATGAAGTCCTTGACCGGACGGATAGGGGAACATATCCAGTGCATAAAATTTCTTTTGATCCGGATCATCATGTGTATTGAACAAATTATTTTTGGCCCAGTACTTCTGCCATTTCTTCTCTATTTTCTTGTGGTCGTAGTTCATTTTTCTCCTCCTGATTCATTAATTACTGTATTCGCTGCTACAAGTTTCGGCAATACAACACCTTAATAAAAAAACGCCCTACAGGAAAACTTTCCCATAGGACGTTGAATACAACGTGGTACCACCTAAATTTATTTGCTGCTTGCACAGACAAATCTTCAGCGCTCTATCGGCCGCCGCCGTTCTTATCTACTGTTTAATTCAACAAGAATCAGCTACAAGGCGAGTTCAAAAGCTTCTGTGCGTATTTTCACCAGCCATACGCTCTCTAAAACAGAGTTCTTTCTACTACTCCTTATCATTGCTGTAGTTATATATGACGTTATACTAACAAATTTCCTTGCGCATTTCAATCCTTTTACGCAACTTTCAACTGCTGTCCAATATAAATTATATCTCCGGTTAAATTATTCAGCTGTTTAATTTTTTGAATTGTTGTAGAGTACTGGTTAGCCAGCTCCCATAATGTATCGCCGCTTTTCACCAGATGTGTCTTGCTGCTTGAGCTGTTGGAATTATTGGTACTGCCGGAGCTGCCGCCGCTGGATGCCCCGCTGCCTTTTTTCACAATCAAACGTTGCCCAGGATAAATCAGATCACCGCTGATATTGTTCCAGCTTCTAAGATTCGCTATACTCACTCCGTTGCTGTTAGCAATTACCCACAGGCTGTCACCAGATTTCACGGTATAATACGTATCCGTTGTCGTTCCAGTACTGCCTGAATTATTATTGTTTGAAGAACTGCCGCCGGTATTGGTATTTCCTGTGCTGCCGCCTTTTTTTACAATCAAGCGTTGACCGGGATAAATCAGGTCGCCGCTGATATTGTTCCAGCTTCTAAGATTCGCTATACTCACTCCGTTGCTGTTAGCAATTACCCACAGGCTGTCACCAGATTTCACGGTATAATACGTATCTGTTGTCGTTCCAGTATTGCCTGAATTATTATTGTCTGAAGAACTTTCCCCTGTACTTCCTGTGCCTCCATCTGAGGAAGTACTGCTGCCTTTCTTCACAATCAGTCGTTGACCAGGATAAATCAGGTCGCCGCTAATATTGTTCCAGCTTCTAAGATTCGCTATACTCACTCCGTTGCTGTTAGCAATTACCCACAGACTATCACCAGACTTCACGGTATAATACGTATTTGTTGTTGTTCCGGTATTATCAGAATTATTGTTGTTATTGTCGGAGGATGAGCCGCCGGTATCCCCAGTACTCCCTCCGGAAGATGTCCCGCTACCTTTTTGCACAACCAGCTTTTGTCCAATATAAATAGTGTCGCCGAATAAATTATTCCAGTTTTTAATATTGGTAATGGTCGTTCCATATTTGCTGGCGAGTGCCCACAAGCTGTCTCCGGAGACAACGGTGTGAATCACATCCTGATTGTTTGACGAAGAACCGCCGCCAGTTCCTGTTCCATCGGTACTACTGTCTGTGTTTCCTCCAGTATTCCCATCGGTTGACGGTGTGTCGTACTGAGTCAAATTATTGGCCTCAATCAGAGTATTTAATTTTGCACCATATGCTGGATCAGTTGCATAACGTCCTGTCAGCCATGCTGTTGCATCCCTGTAAGAACTTGTATTACTTTTCCAAGCGCCGGAATAATAATATACGCCGGACTGAAATGATGTATTTCTTAAAACATAGGCATTATCATGAAAAGATTCCGTAAATGATGGATATTTACGAAACGCTTCATTTTTAGCGACCCATTCCCCATTCAAATATTCCCAGGTATTCATGTATACTGATTGACCATTATAGCTTCCTTTAATCCCAAACAAATTATAATACGGTGCCTGAGCTAACGAGCTCGCCCCTGAACCACTTTCAAGAATAGCCTGAGCAATCATTACCGAGGTATATAAGTCATTTGCTGCTGCAACGGTTTGAGCATGCCCGGAGATACTGTTTATAAAAGAGGACGTACTGACAGACGCACTTGCTGCTGCAAAAGGAGCAGGTTCAGTACGTTCATCTAAAGAGACTGGATTTTCTTCTGCTGCTGTCGATTCTTCTGTTACAGCTTCACTTTGGATCGTTTCCTCTATAGACATTTCAGAGTCGTCTATTATTTCTGAAGAAGCGGTCTCCTCCGCCCAGGAATCATCTGCTGTGTTTTCTATGTTTGTTGTTTGTATATTGTCCAGATATGTATCAGTAGCCGATGGCGCAATTTCTGCACTGTCTGCTTCCCCATCTGTTGCTTCTGCAACACCTGGTAATAAAGCCGCTGTACTGGCAATAGAAGAGACAGCCAAGGCTGAACTGAATATCGTAGTTCCTTTTTTTAATTGTTCAACCGCTTTATAGTGTTGTTCTGCTTTCCTTCTTTCTTTTCGTGACAGCTTTTTCATAAGTAGGTCCTCCATCTATAATAGAAAAAAATTCTTCTTTATAAGTATACATGTTTTTAATAAAAAATAAAAGATTTATAAAAATATAACATCTATATTCATTTTAGAAATATTTCTTACGTTTAGTTTTTATAGTATTAAATCCTCTCCGTCTTAAGACCTACTTTACTCTTTACCTTAGACCGATTTTCCGCAAAACTACTTGTTATTCTTTTCGTAAAAACTTATAGTGTACATGAGAGAAACATCGTAGAAATTATTGAATGAAAAGAGGGAATCGTATGAATAAAGAGCATTTTTTGATCGAACTCAAAATATATTTAAAACCCCTTTCTCCTCAACATCAGGCAGCTGTTCTAGAAAAATATGACACACTTTTTGAAGAACGGACAGCTGCTGGAGAAGCAGAAGAACAAATTGCTAAAAGTTTGGGAAAACCCCGTTCTATCGCAGAAGAAATCCTAAAGGAGTTTGGTATTGATATCCCTGAAAAAAAGCTGACCAGAGATGGCTGGCAGGAGATTCCCTCATCAGAGGAATATGACGAATACACTGAATTTGAAAAATTCGTATCAGAACATCCCTATAAAGAAGAACTCTTTGATACACGGCCTCCTGAAAAAATAGGCATGCGTGTTTTTAAAAGCTGTGCATTGCTGGCTTTTGATTTTCTGTTTATGATCTGGATGTTTGTTGCTTTCGCCGCGGTCGTTTTTTCATGTTGGATTGCAGCGATCGTTCTGGTTCTTTCACCAATTCTAGGAACATATTCACTGATCGTTGGATTTAATGATGCCGGACTGTTTCAGCTGTTCTTCACTATTTTTCTTTCCGGTATCGGAATTATTGGTGTAGTTATTTTATTGCCGCTTACACGGTTATTCTTCAGTTCATTAAAGAATTACATCAAATGGCATGGTAAAGTGTTTAGGGGGCGGGCATAATGAAAAAAGTCACTATTTTCTTTCTGATTCTCGGTATTCTGGCAATAGCCGTCGGCGGGATTGGCAGTGCAGTATTCTATCAGCGGGCGAAAATATCAATGGTAAAAAATCAGCAGGAAGCTTATACTATCAAAAATAAAAAAGATATCAAAGAGCTGCATTTAACTCTTTCCGGCAATGCTGCTTACATTCTGCGGTCTTCAACAGATAATCAGGTGTCCATGAATACTCAAAGCAGTGTTACTACACCCATTAACAGTTCCTTTGATGCAAAGGAATCAAAAGAAACGCTCACAGTATCTGTCAGCGGAAATCAAAAAAATGAAACTTTTGAACAGTTTGACTTTCAGTTTTTCCATCTTGAAGATTCCCAAATTGAACTGACCATCCCAGCAGATATTGAGCGCTTGGTTATTGATGGTGATGCATCAGGCACAATTGACGTCTATGATTTTATCACTACCAAGTTGGAAGCAACAATTGATCATGCCGATATCAATTTTATTTCTAATACATCAGAAGAGATAAATATAAACAGCAGGAATGGATATATTAATATTTATGGTGACAGCCGCATTGAGAAACTATCTCTAAAAAGTGAGTATGGTAATACCAGTATTTATGGCTTTACAGGTAATGAGGTTGAAATCATTACTTCAAGTGGAAATATAGACTTAAACGATGTAAAAACTTCTAAATTAACCGCAGATTCTAAAAATGGAGAGTTCTATATCATTGATCTCCGGGGGGATGTGGAGCTGACCGGGAAAAGCGGCTCTATTTACCTGGCTGGAGAGAATCTTCCTAAAAAGATGAACGCTGTGATGGAACACGGAGATATTGAAATCGATTTACCCCAGGGAGTAGATAATATCACAATCAAAGCCGAATCCGAACTGGGAGATGTAGATCTTTTAGATGAAGAAAGCTCTACTTATAAACGCGGAAAAAACGGTAGTGAATTTGAACTAAAAACTAATACAGGAGATATCTCTGTTTATGATATATATTATTATGAGGAAGAGTATGAAGAATACGAAGAATAGTTATTTTCACAGTATTCCATCTAAATAGAACATAATAGGGCTGAAGCAGATAATCATTTATTCGCTTCAGCTTTTTTCATTAAAATTTATTAAATAAGCTCCGACTCATTTTTTAATAAACCATAATGCGGTATACTGAATAAGCGTGTCAAAAATTTTCTGTAGAAAAACAAATGACTAAAAGGAATGACTTATATTAATGAAAAACAACCTTTATTATCAGTTTGCCGGCAGCTGCTTTCTTCTCGTTTTTATATTTCTTGGATACACAGTGAAGTTCTACTCCGAATGGCTGAACGGCTTTGATCAAACACTCACTGCAATTATTCGAACTCCTTACCCTGCACTTAATCAGGAATTTATCTGGTACACAAAATTTGCCAATCCATTGACTGTTGCCATTTTAACAATGACAATTGTAGGAGTACTTGCGTTGAAAAAGTATTATGCAGAAGCTCTGTGGCTCTTGATTAACACAGGCTTTGCTGCAGGTATTCTGAATTCGCTGCTAAAATTGATATTTCTACGGGAACGTCCGGATCTGGAACATCTAGTAACAGAACACAGCTACAGTTTTCCCAGTGGTCATTCTACCGGAAGTGTCCTGCTCTATGGTACAATCATTCTATTATTGCCATTATTTGTCAAAAAAGATTCTCTGCGCTTGACTTACCAAATCCTATTGGGAATTGGTATCCTCTTTATTGGAATCAGCCGGGTCTACTTAGGCGTTCACTTTCCAAGTGACATACTTGGAGGGTTTTGTTTTGGTCTTTCATGGCTTTTAATCAGCTATCCCGTTTACCAGAAGCTGCGTTTTATATGGCGATTTAAAAATATTCAATCTTAGAAAGAAGACTAAAAATGAAAACTTTTCCTTATACTGATGATCTTAATAAACGCTATCATACATGGAACTATGCTTTACGTCAGCAATTTGGCGGCAAGATTTTCAAGGTGCCTCTTGATGGCGGCTTTGACTGTCCAAATCGCGATGGTACAGTTGCTAAGGGCGGCTGTACATTTTGCAGTGTATCCGGATCTGGAGACATGATTGTTGCACCTCACGATCCGCTTCCAGTGCAATTTCAAAAAGAAATTCAAATGATGCATGGAAAATGGCCAAATGTGGAACAATACATTGTTTATTTCCAAAATTTTACCAATACTCACGCACCTGTTGAAGTTATTCGTCATCGCTTTGAACAGGTTGTTAACGAAAAAGGTGTTGTCGGGCTGGCAATTGGAACCCGCCCTGACTGTTTGCCTGATGATGTAGTAGACTATTTAGCTGAGCTGAATAACCGCTATTATTTATGGGTAGAACTAGGACTTCAGACAACCTTTGAAGAAACCAGCAATGCCATTAACCGTGCACACGATTACCAAACCTATTTAGACGGCGTAGAAAAACTGAGAAAGCATAATATTCGTGTGTGTACCCATCTGATTAATGGCCTGCCAGGGGAAAATCTGGATATGATGCGGGAAAATGTCCGCCGAACAATTATAGATTCAGACATTCAGGGAATCAAACTGCACTTGCTTCACTTGATGACCAACACAAAAATGATGCGGGATTACAATGAAGGTCGTCTTCAGTTGATGACCCGTAAAGATTATGTCTCTGTGATCTGTGATCAGCTGGAAATGATTCCCCCGGAAATAATTATTCATCGATTAACCGGGGACTCTCCTTTTGATTCTTTAATCGGTCCTATGTGGAGTCTGAAGAAATGGGAAGTATTAAATGCCATCGATAATGAACTGAAAGACCGCGACAGTTATCAAGGAAAATACAATGTCCGGACTAACGGGGAGGTATTAGCATAATGCTTCAGACATCCCTTCATTTCAGCCACCGACTGCTGGAAGAAATCATTCAGCCTGGCGATCAGGTAGTTGATGCCACTATGGGAAATGGACATGATACTGCTCTATTGGCAAAACTTGTGGGAATCACTGGTAAAGTCTATGCTTTTGATGTTCAAAAAGCAGCAATTGATGCAACACGTAAATGTTTGAGTGAGCAGAAGCTGATGGAGCAGTCCACCTTGTTTCATCAGGGCCATGAGACAATCAAGGATGTAATTACTATAGAAACTCCCATTAAAGCAGCTATCTTTAATTTAGGCTATCTCCCAAAAAGTGATAAAGAAATTATCACTCAGCCTGACACGACAAAAGCAGCTGTTGATGCGCTCCTTGATCGTCTGGTATCTAAGGGACGAATCATTTTGGTCGTCTATTATGGGCACGAAGGAGGTAAAGAGGAGCTGTCTATGGTTGAAGCTCTTTGCAGAAACCTTCCACAACAGAACTATAATGTTCTGAGTTATCAGTTTATCAATCAAATGAATCATCCGCCGATTTTATATTGTATTGAGAAAAAATAGGTAGAAATGAATAAAAGAATGTTCACATCTTCAGAAAAGTTGTGGGCATTCTTTTATTCTATGATTTTTTTCAGGCTCTATAATATCTAGTGTTGGTAAGGTTATATTCACCGGCACTTTTTCTTTTTGAAAAAAACAGGAAAGATATCTTGAAATCCGTTAGAAGTAAAGTCGACCAAAACCAACCTGCAGGAGTGTTTCAAAACGTCTTTATCCGAGCAGACCAAAGATTCCTTAGATATTCTAGACCCTAACCTTTCTTTTGAAGAGAATTTTTTTCAAAAAGTTTCCATCAAAAGACAGCTCTGCTTTCAGTTCAATGCTTTTGTAACCTACTGCCGTCAGTGCTGCTTTCACTGAGCGGATCTTTTTGTATAGAGGAACCTATTTCCTCAAGAAGAAACCAAAAGCAACACTGAAAAAGCAAACAGGGTGACATGGATTAATATGTTCCCTGTTTGCTTTTTCTAGCGTATTTCTTTTACCAACACTAGTTGACAATGAGCCTTTATCTTCAGTGATTCTTTATAAAGTTTATTTTTTTGGTTTTAAATATTTCTCGCTTCCCATATTTGTCCCACATATGAGTTATGATTATAATAAGTATAAATTGTATTAGCACCAGAAAAATACCAGAGAGCTCCCGATGGCAAAGCTGTCCCTGAAAGGGTTCCATTAAAAGTCCGTGTCGCCTGTGTTGCTGTTCCTACCATAGCAGAGTCCCCTAATGTTTCCCACCTTGTATATGGACCACCATCAGTTGATTGATAAACGCAACTAATTGAATGCCAACCTATTCCACTAGGGAAAGTGCCTGTCCCTCTTGCGCCATACTTCAAAAGCACATGAGTAAATGTTGGAGTTACTCCTCTTGCTAATACAGGGCCTTGAACATTTCCGGCCTTCTCAGCTCTTTCTTCTAATATCTCTCTAGCTTCTTCCACTAATATAGCTTCTGAATCGTTCTCACTGTCAATTTCTGTTTCTTGATTGTTCGTCGTTACGACAGCCTGTCCATACAGGAATGCCCCGTCAGGTAATTCAACAACCTTATCTGTATCACTGACTCCAAAGAATATTTCAGAATCATCACCACTTTCCAAAATTCCTTTTTTAATCGGATCTTCAGCAATGGCAACTTATGGCTCTTTGTATTGAGCTGCATCAACTTCTAGATTTGAAACCAAAAAAACACCGCTAAATAAAACTAAAAATAATACTTTTTTTATTTGCTTCTCTCCTTATTTAAGTTAGTAAGTTATTTCACCTTTTCATAAAATGAATCAATTTCTCCCTTTTTATCATTTAGTAAATATTTAAGTTCTTTAATAGTTACACTATTTTGGTCTGTAGTTGCATCTACAGGGGTTCCTTCAATAATCGCACTTCCTGTCAGAATTGTATGACTATCAAGAATTACTACCTGATCTGAATCGCTGTAGTAAGTGTCAATGTCTTCTATCAAATCAACTGTTTTTCCATAACCGAAAACTTTGCACAATTCTTCAACACTCATTTCTGAAGGAGCTAATGTTAATACTTTCACCTCGTCTACAATAGTACTGCTGTTAACCATGTCCTTTGCATTTTCCGAAGTTGTACTTGTGGAATCATATTGACTACCACAACCTATTAATGTAAATACACCAAGAAGTAAATAAATAGAAAATACCCTTTTACGCATTTAAAAAGCCTCCCTAAACACAATTATTAACTTTCTTACAAAAGTAACATCCCCAAAACAATTGTATATCCATATTTTAGTATACACATACATTACTGAAAATAATACTTTTTTTAGTTAATCAACATTATTATTAATAGAGTAAAATTAAAATAGTTATTTATCTGCATTGTTTTATTGTTTACAAAAAACGTATGGAAACTGAAAGTTTCCATACGTTCTCTTTATCTGTTCTATTCCAATACAAACTGATTATGATACAACTCAGAGTAGAATCCATGCTGTTTCAACAGCTGATGGTGGCTGCCTTCTTCAATGACTTTCCCATCACGCAGCACCACAATTCGGTCAGCATTTAAAATTGTCTTCAAACGGTGAGCAATTACAAAACTCGTTCTTCCTTTAATCGCTTCATCCATTGCCTTTTGAATCTTTGCCTCTGTTACCGTATCCACATTACTTGTTGCTTCATCCAGAATCAACAAGGATGGATCTGTCAAAATCGTTCGTGCAATGCTGACAAGCTGCTTCTGTCCTGTACTGAATACATTGTTTTCTTCCGTAATCAGTGTATCGTAGCCATTTTCCAGCCCTATGACAAATTCATGAATATTTGCCTGTTTTGCTGCATTGACTACTTCATCGTCTGTTGCAGAAGGTTTGCCAAAAGCAATATTTTCCCGTATTGTTCCTGAGAACAATACAGAATCCTGCAGAACAATTCCCACGTGAGAACGCAAACTTTCCAGGCTCAGTTCTCTAACATCTGTCCCGTCAAAAGTAACCGAGCCCTGATTCACATCGTAAAAACGATTCAGCAGATTCATAATGGTTGTCTTGCCGGAGCCTGTCGGCCCAACTAGAGCGACCATTTCACCTTTATTAACTTTAATTGATACGTCTTTCAAAATTGGAATTTCAGGATCATACCCAAATTCAACATGATTCAATGCAACTGATTCATTGACTCCGCTGATTTCTTTTCCATCAGCCGGGTTGATCTCATCCGGCTCATCAAACATTTCATTAATTCGGCGAGCCCCTGTTACCGCAAGCTGAATCATACTGTATCCAGAAGAAATCTGCATCAACGGCTGATAATACTGTTGCGAATACTGAACGAACATTACAATCAGTCCCAAACCAGCTGCACGATCCACCTGCCCGTTAAGCGCCAGCCAGCCTCCAAAAAAGATAACGATTGCGGTATTGACTAAAGACATTCCCTGCATCATTGGAAACAGCAGACCTGAGTAAACTTGCCCTTTAAAAGTCGCTTCCCGAACTTTCTTATTCTGTTTCATAAAGCCGTCAATCGTCTCGTCCTGAAGACCATACGTAATAATGACACGCTGCCCGCTAATTTTTTCATCCATGTAACCATTCAGCTTTCCGACTTCATCCTGCTGAAGATCCACATACTTTCGTGCCTTTTGAATAATGACTACAGCAATGACAATCGCTACCGGTGTTAAAGCAATAGTCGCCCATGCCAGCTCCACATTTTGCCGGAACATCATAATAATCACACCAACTATTAACGCCGCGTTGGTCAGCACTTGAAGCAGTGCCTGATTCAAGCTGTTTTGAATATTGTCCAGATCACTGGTAAATCGACTTAAAATTTCTCCATCCTTGTGAGAATCAAAGAAACGAATCGTCAATCTTTCCAATTTATTAAACAAGCCTATACGCATGCGGTTTGTTGATTCCCCTACAACTTGGGTAAATAAAATACTGTAGATGAAGTTTGCTGCACTCGTCAGCACATAAAAAATCAACAGTTTCCAGATTACATTGATGAATGCACTCTTATCATCGACACCCTGACTCAATGAGAGCGCATATATTGTCAGCTCTTCTATTGCTTCACCCACAAACTGAGGAGCCTTTACCTGCAGATAAGTGGCAACTGCAATTGTAATGAAAATAATCAGAAAGGAAAGTTTGTATTTCTTCAAATAATGATAAAAGAATTTACTTGCTTTAATTAAATCAGTCATTCATCCTCATCCTTTCCTTTTTGAGTCTCATAAATTTCTCTGTACACATCATTTGTTTCTACCAATTCTTTATGGGTTCCTTCCCCAACCAGACGCCCTTTATCCAAGACCAGAATGCGGTCTGCATTCACAACAGAAGATATTTTTTGAGCGATAATAATTGTTGTCGTATCCCCCAGATCATTTTCCAGTGCTTCTTTTACCAGACCTTCTGAACGGGCATCCAACGCACTGGTGCTGTCATCTAAAATCAGTATTTTAGGTTCTCCGATAACCCCCCTGGAAATAGACAATCTTTGCTTCTGACCACCTGAAAAGTTGCTGCTGCGTTCTTCAACAGGTGCTTCATACTGCAAACCAAGTTTTTCAATAAATTCTCTAGCCTGTGCAATTTGAGTTGCACGATTCATATCTTTTTCATCCGCGTCCTTCTTTCCCTGACGAAGATTCTCTGAGATGGTTCCTGAAAATAAAATAGCTTTCTGAAGGACAAAGGAAACAGTTTTACGCAGACTGTGTTCATTCACTTCACGCAAGTCTACACCACCTACTTTAACTGTACCTTCTGATGGATCGAACAGGCGAGGAATCAATTGAGCCAAGGTAGATTTCCCAGCTCCTGTTGCACCGACTACCCCAATTTGTTCTCCTTGCTTAATCGAAAACGAAACATCCTTCAATGTAGGTATATCATCTCCGGGATAATGGAATGTGACATTTTCAAATTCAACCTGTCCGTCAAGTTCTTGCTCTGGACCGTCTACATAAGTAATAGCCGGAACAGCTTCCATAATTTCCTTAATCCGCTTGATTGAAACAGCAGCACGTGATGTCATCATCATCATCATTCCACCGATAATAATCGCCATCATAATCTGCATCAGATAGCTCATGAAAGAAGCCATCCCGCCAATAACTGTCGGATCTCCCTTGACCAGATCACTGACAAAAAAAATAGCACCTGCCACTGCCAGATTGGCTACCAGCATAAACAATGGAATCATCACAGAAAATAATGTCCCAACAATCACATTATGCTTCGTCAAATCATCACTGACCTTGGAAAATCTCTTTAACTCATTTTTTTCCTGAACAAAAGATTTCACAACACGAATACCAAGTAAATTTTCTTTTGCCAGTAAATTTACTCTATCTATCAAATCCTGAATAATTGTAAAGTGCTTTCCCATTTGAGAAAAAGAGAGCATCGTAATAATTACAACACTAACAACCAATAAAATAATAATCCACCACAACTGCGGCAGTGTAATCATTGCCAAAGCAAAACTGCCGATAAACAGTATGGGAATCCTAAATAATGACTGTAACGCAATCATGATGACATTCTGAATTTGAGTAATATCATTTGTTAACCGAACTACCAGACTCCCTGCTGAAAATTCTTCAATATTCGCAAAGGAAAATGTCTGGATCTTTCGAAAAGCTGCTTCTCTGATATCTGCACTGACTCCCTGGGCTACTTTTGCAGAAAAAATTGTGTTAAATACACCGGCTATCAAGCCCAAAACAGCAATCCCAATTAAATACATTCCTAATGATTTCATCTGATTATCGTCTTCTTTTATAATTGCTTCCAATACCTGCTGAAGCAGTTTTGGCTGCCAAAGTGCAGACATAACCATGATAATCACTGTAAATAGCGCAATGATGGTTTCTTTTTTATACTTTTTTACATAATCCATCACAATGTTCATTTATTCCCCTTCTTCCCTGTAAAACTAGTCTATTCCCTCTTTCAGCACGTTACTTTAATTTGAAGAGGAATGTGTTATTATAAACATAGAAGCAGACAGTTAGCGAGACACAGACTAACAGCTTTATCCCAGTTATTTAACACCGTAAAATAGACCGCATAACAATTTACCATTTCTGTGCAAAAAATACAAGCCATCTGCCTAAATTTCAGACTAAAGGATGAGAAAAATGGAAACAAAGTTATCACGGGAAAAAATTATCAAGACAGCTTTCCAGCTTTTGGAAGAAACCCCTGATATAAAAAGACTGTCCATGCGCAATATTGCAAAAAAGATTGGCGTTCAGGCTCCCGCTCTTTACTGGTATTTTCAAAATAAGCAGGCCCTTCTGCAAAGTATGGCTGAAGATATAGAAAGTCAATTGCAGGAACCTGACCTACAGGAAAACTGGAAAGACACCTTGTTCCTATATATGGAAAACTATTATGAACTGTATCAACGCATCCCTTGTGCTTTGGAAATTGAGATACAAACAATCCCTTCTTCTCCTTCCCGACTGATCCACTACAATAATATGTTGGGAGTCTTGAGGATGGCTGGTTTTTCTGTGGAAACAAGCTTTACTGCGGTCAGTTCTCTTCGACATCTGCTTTTCGGATTATTAGTGGATGCGCATGAAGAACAGCAGATTTACTCTAAAATTCTTAACGGCGATCAGTATTTAAGCCAACAGGTTGTTTTGATGAAGCAGTCTATCCAGGAGCATCAGTTGAAACATGTTGAAGAAAGCTTCCGTTACAGACAAAATGAAAAGCATAAAGATATTTTCAGAAAAATGATTACTCTCTTTTTAAATAGTCTGGAAACAGAAAAGTAGGTTTACTCTTTTTCTATAAATAAAAATAGGTCTGTGACATTTAGTATGTCCCGGACCCTTGATGCTGCAAAGCTGCTCCATGCCTCTGCGATTAATTGCTTCTCTTTCTGGAATGAATGATCTACTAATTCATTTGACTATCGCACTTCTATTCTTCCACTAAAAAATCTGACAAGGGTGGAACTGACAACTCGAAGCAAACAATGACTGTTTCGAGGAGCGGAACGAAGTCCTTCAATTCTTAGTGGCTTTGCCATTTAGAAATTGATGAGATCGAAACGAAGTCCTTCAATTCTTAATGGCTCTGCCGTTTAGAAATTGATGAGATCGAAACGAAGTGTAGTGTAGTGTAGTGTAGTGTAGTGTAGTGTAGCAAGAATTGCAGATGCAGAAGCACTTACATGCTCTTTAATGCGGCGAATAACCGCAGACACATGGAGAAAACTCATTTATTATTCAATCTTATCAATAAATTGGGCTTAATTGCTTCTTCCAAAGAAGAAGGAAATAACTGCGACGAAAATTACTGCACCGATAATAGACGGAACTAATGCCATGCCTGCCAAGCTGGGTCCCCAGCTGCCAAGTAAAGATTGTCCAATGGCAGATCCCACTAACCCTGCTACAATGTTTGCAATCCAGCCCATTGATTCACCTTTATTTGTAATTGCTCCTGCAATCACACCAATTAACGCTCCTACTAATAATGACCATATCAATCCCATTTTCTATTCCTTCTTTCTCATGATTTTTTCAGTTGCATATTAATTGTACCCTTGTTTCCATTTGCTCTTTCGCTTGGTCTATTTCTCTGTTAATTGCTTTTTTCGCTTTATCAGTTTGATTAGAAGCAAATTCACTTTTATTTTCCGCGAAATCACTTAATTTTTTGAAGTACCCTAGCATCATAAGTCAGTTCGCCTTTTACTGCATTTTGATCTTGTTCTGTAATTACTGCTTCTTGTGAACCTATTCCATTTCACCATTAGAATCTTTGACAGTAACAGCTCTTTCTTTCTTCGGCCAAAAAAGGATGACAAAAAAGAGCGTGATCAATAAAATAAATAAAATCAAACTAGCCCAAAATAAATACAGGTTAAGGTATTGACCAATAAATAAAGAATAAGTAATTTTCATTTTTGGTAATGAAAGAACTGCTGCCTGACTATTGTAGATAATTAACGGAGCTAATAATGTCAAACCAACAATAACCAGTAAGCCTAAAATAAGCTTTTTCCCTCTGTTCAACACCTCTTCCTCCATTCAGACTATAATTCCTTACATTTTTATTCTAAGGATAAAATATATTTTTTTCAAAAATTATGCACTAAAAATGAGAAACTAATAAAAAAAGAACCAATATACTTCAAATTAAAGTGTATTGATTCCGATTATTTTACTCATTGCCTCGTCAACAAAAGTTAATGACGTTTCTGATGGATCAGTATAATTTTTTTATTTATTCGCTTCATTAAGCGGAAGCCATAAAAGAAATTTTTGTATCCACTGATCCCAAAAGATCCAGTCATGCTCGCCTGCAGCTGTTTCAAAGAAATGAGAAATAGTTGCTTCATCAAGAATAGCAGATACATCCTGACTGGCATGCAGCAATGGATCCTGCTCTCCACAGGCCAGGAAAATCTTTGGAAGCGCCTGATTTTCTCTGATTGCTTTCTGAAGAAGAAAAACCAAATCATGCTCTGAGTTCTTAAAATTTTCCAGCGGACCAAAAACACCTTCCCAATAGGTCTTTCCTCTTATCGCCAACAAATCTTCCACTCGTGCTGCAATATTCAGCGGTCCTGATAAAGAAGCAACGGCTGCAAACTGATCTGATTGAAGGAGTCCCAATTTCAACGCTCCATATCCTCCCATAGATAAACCGGCCGCAAATGTTTTTTCCCTTTTTTTACTTAGCTGAGGAAATAATTCATGACAAATTTTGGGAAGTTCCTGTGAAAGAAATGTCCAATATCTCATATCGTACTGCGTATCTGTATACCAGCCAAGATCTGTAGAGGGCATAATCACAGCAATGCCAAGATCTGATGCGTAACGTTCAATATTTGACCTTCTCTCCCACACACTGTGATTACCACCCATGCCATGCAGCAAATAAAGTACTGGTACATCCGTTGTATTTCCCGGACTGCTTCTTCCTATAAGCTTTACTGTTTTTTGCGGCAGTAAAACGTTCATTATTACTTCCATTCCCAAAACAGTTGAATACATATTTACCTGTAAAAATGCCATTGTAATCCCCTCACCTTTTCTTCATTACCTTATTTTAGCACTAATTGCTCTTTTTGGTCTCTGTAAAAAAAGAATTAGCAGCAATGCGGCAGCGACTAACATCAGTCCGGCGATAAAGACACCATGCAGTCCGTCAAACAGAATAGTTCTAAGCGGTACTAAAATTTCTTTAGGAATATCTCCGGCAGTGCGCGGGTTGACTAGCTGATTCATCATCCCTTTATCCACACTCAAATTGCTTTGATTTAGACTGACAGCTATTAAAGAATTCAGCAAAACACCAAAAACAGAGATCATAATCGTCTGTCCGATTGTCCGACACAATGTATTAAATGAAGTGGCAACTCCTACCTCAGTACTCTCTACACCATTTTGTGCAGTTACAGTAGTCGTTGTAATGGTAATTCCAAACCCAATACCGAGCTCAGCCGAAATAATAAAAAATAGAATCACTGGTACTGAAACAGGAAGTAAAACAAGACAAAGTCCGCCAATCAAAATAATACTCAGACCAATCAGCAAAACCTTAGTCATTTTCAACTTGACCATTAAGCTGCCTCCGACAAAAGAACCGACCATCCACAACACGGACATGGGTGCCAATGCAAGTCCGCCCAGCCCTGCACTGGTTCCTAGAACGCCCTGCATCCACATGGGAATATAAACCTCAACTCCCATCAGAAAACCGCTGATTAACGCAGCAATCAAATTAACCAGCATAAATGAATTATTTTTAAACAGATGGAGTGCAATAACCGGATCTTCTGCCCGTTTTTCCACAAAGAAAAAAACTGCTATAAAAATAGTTGTGACTATCAGACCTATTAAGATCTTAAATGAGAACCCTTCATCTCCAATCATTTGGAAACTCAACAGTAATGTCAGCAAAGAAATCATCAACATCACACTACCCAAAATATCCATCGGCTGCTTTGTTTTTTCGTGCTTGTTTTCTATCAGATACACACTGATTAATGCCAGCAAAGCAAGACCAATTGGAACATTAATAAAGAATATCCAATGCCAGCCGACTGTATCCACAATAAAACCACCGGCCAAAGGACCAAACACACTGGCTACACCCCACGCAGCACTGTTCAAGCCCAGGATTCTCGCTCTTTTTTCTGTAGGATAAATATCTGCAATAATTGTCAGAGCGACCGGCATAACTGCACCAGCTCCGATTCCCTGAACAGCTCTGGCTATAATCAGCGTCAACATGCTGGGAGCAATTCCGCATAAGGAAGATCCTAAAATAAAAATACTGATCCCTATCAAAAATACTGGTTTTCTGCCGATTTTATCAGCCAGTTTACCATAAACCGGTGTCAGCATAGCATTTGTAAGCAAATAAATGGAGAATACCCAGTTCATAATTTCCATTCCTTCAAGCGAACCAACAATCGTCGGCATGGCCGTAGAAACAATGGTTCCTTCGATTGCTGTCATAAAAGTGGCTGTAAATACACCAATTGTTACTAATTTCGTATTTGTCTGTCGTTCCATTCATTCATCTCCGTATTCTTCCAGAAGAAATTTGAACCGGCAGGATACTTCTCCTTGGATGCTCAAACTTTTCCACTTTCTTTCAAATTACAATAATTTCATTACTTTTATACAAATTAAAAAGCCGCTCTGCTAATTGTTTAACAGAGCCGCCTCTTTTATTCCTTTAAACTGGCTTTTAAAGCATCAACTTTGTCTGTCTGCTCCCAAGGCAATTCAATATCTGTACGACCAAAATGTCCATATGCTGCTGTTTGTTTATAAATAGGACGACCCAGATCCAGCATATCAATAATGCCAGCCGGACGTAAATCAAAATTTTCCCGAACTGCTTCAATCAGTTTACTCTCAGGAATGTCACTCGTCCCAAATGTATTGATGGAAATTGATACTGGCTGTGCCACTCCAATTGCATAAGCCAACTGTACTTCAGCTTTTTTAGCCAATCCTGCTGCAACGATGTTCTTAGCAATATATCGAGCTGCGTAACTTGCTGAACGGTCTACTTTTGTTGCATCTTTTCCTGAAAATGCTCCACCGCCATGTCGTGAATAACCGCCATAAGTATCAACAATAATTTTGCGCCCTGTCAGCCCTGCATCTCCCTGAGGTCCGCCAATGACGAAACGACCAGTAGGATTGATAAAATATTTTGTCTCATCATCCAACCATTTTTCCGGGATTACTTTATTGATCACTTGTTCTTTAACATCTTTTTGTATCTGTTCCAGCGTTGCATGTTCATCGTGCTGTGTGCTGATAACGATTGTATCAACTCGCACTGGCAATCCAGCTTCATCATATTCTACTGTAACTTGAGATTTAGCATCCGGACGAAGATAGGATAAAGTTCCAGATTTTCTCAAATCTGCCAGACGACGAACCAGCTGGTGGCTTAAAGAAATCGGCAAAGGCATAAGCTCCGGTGTTTCATCCACCGCAAATCCAAACATCAAGCCTTGATCTCCTGCTCCAATTTCATCTTTAGCAGCTTCTGTACCACGAACTTCCAAGGCTTCATCCACACCTTGTGCAATATCAGGCGACTGTTCATCAATTGCTGAAAGAACAGCTACTGTTTCTCCATCAAACCCATATTTTGCTCTAGTATAGCCAATATCCTTCACTGTCTGACGAACAATTTTTTGAATATCCACATACGCTGTTGTCGAAATTTCTCCAAAAACTAAAACCAGACCTGTTGTAACAGATGTTTCACAGGCTACTCTGGCCTTTGGATCCTGCTCCAAAATTGCATCCAAAATTGCATCACTGATCTGATCAGCTACTTTATCCGGATGTCCTTCTGAAACTGATTCTGATGTAAATAAATGTTTCTCTGCCATAATATGATATTCCCCCTAATTTATATTCGGTTACAAGGCATCTTTGCATACGTTTCATTTCTTTTTTGAAGATAAAACCTTTTGCAAATCCTTTCGGGAACTTGTAACGTAACCAGTATAGCAAACAATTTCTGAAAAAGCTCACTTTAAATCAAATTAAGACATAATTATTCCTCAGCCTTAATTTTTGAGTGGCTGAAAAATTTTTGATAAATAAGAAAAGAGCTGGAAAAACCAAGAAAAGTCTCATCCCGCCCTCTAAAAATTCTTCAGCACTTTCATTTTAATCCTAACTGATTAAAGCCATATTGCAGAATACACAATCCTGTTTCTTTTATCATCACTGCACCAACAACATAAACTGTCAGTGCAGCTCTGAAGACAGCTGAAGCAATCTTTAAATACTCTCTGTTATCTGATTATTCAAATATCTCTGGAAATAATATCTACATTTTATGAACACTGTGTGCACTTTTGATCCCGCCGCATGCTTCACGACAAGCCTGATTGATCAGATCAAAAGATGTTTGTATCCCATTAATTCCATGTCCATATTTTACAGTATCCACAATCATGCAATGTTCATCCATTGCATCAAGCCAATAATAAACGCCTCTTTTGTATGCATCCAAGCCTTCGCATAAAAGTTGTGTTGCCGATCTCCCATCATAAGGGTTTAAGATTTTCCGAAAATTTTCATCTTCGACAAACAGCCGATTTACATTGTTTCTGCAAAAAACATACGTATCTTTCTTTTTTCTGTTTGCAATTTGTTCATAGCCCTCTTGTTGTATTTCCTTGGAAACCGTTGTAAAAATTTCGTTATACACTTCGACTCTCTGCATTACTGATAAAATTGTATCTGTGTAGTCAAACATAATAAAACTCTCCCCTTCCAAGCGAGTCAAACGAATTGCTCATAATGTTATTATAGTATCGACTATCCTTTTCTTTCAAGTAATATGGTCGGGAAAAATTTCAAAAAACAAATTTATTTTTATTTTACCGCATATAATATCCAAAATTACCTAAGAAAAATTTATTTATATTATTACTATCTTTTCTTATTTTTAACTCTTTCCAATTGCTCCTGAAGTTCTCCTAAAAGCTCCAGCTGAATATTTTGAATTTCTACTAAATGCTGCCACTGATCATTAATCAGATAATCTATTTTTTCATGAAGCAGATTTATTTCCACCTCCGCTTTCAAATTCACCTTGTAGTCACTTTTAGCCTGTTCCCGATCTCGTTCTTCTTCTCGATTCTGACTCATCATGATAATCGGTGCCTGAATGGCAGCAAGACATGAAAGAGCCAAATTCAATAAGATAAAAGGATACTTATCAAAAGGCTGAATAAAAAATCCGGCAGTATTCAGAATTATCCATAAAATAATCACCACTATAAATATAAAAATAAACGGCCAGCTGCCGCCAAACTTTGCTATCGCATCTGCTGCTTTCTGCCCTAATGTCAGCTCCTCCACACTTGTTTTGGCAGATCTGTTTATAATATCCTCATTTCCCTTCAGTTCTTTATAAACCAGTTGATTTAACTGCTCATTTTTCAATGTTTCATCGGCTAAAAGGGTACGGACATAACTTAATCGATAACTCAAAAGCTGAGAGTATGTAAGTTGTGCCCCCATTGTCAAATCTGGATTTTTTTCCAGTATAAAATTACGGATTTCTTCTTCAACATCTGAGATAGTTATCATTTCCAGTTTATCTTTAGAAAAAATTTTTTTCACATCCTTTTCCTCCCCTATATTTTCGCTAATTCAATATATATTCGCCTAAAACCTCCAAATCCTTGATATACAAGAATTCACCGCCTGTTTTTATTCTTACTCCATTGTATCAAGTTAATTACGTCATCCTAGGTGGCAAAGCGAACACTTTACACTGAACAGCATTGAGATGCAATAATTATTCTGACACATTTCTTTGCTAGGCTTTTTATTGCCGGAATACTCCATGATGGGGACTCTTTGTTAAGCATACCGATTCTTTAATCAGTCAGTTTTTTATAGATTCTTTTGAGCTGCCCTATCTTCCTAATAGTACACGTTTCAAGCTATTTAAGAAACTATTATGTCTACAGCATCTGAAAATGAGCAATATAAAGGCTTATCATTTTTCAGTATCTGCAAATTATTTATTTAATAGGGTAGAGGGGAAATAAATTCCGCCCCTCCCATTGCACCGTACGTACGGGTCTCGTATACGGCGCTACATTCACTTTACAACCTCTTGATTTACTGTCTTGGTTTTACGTTTACCTTTTGGACTTCGGTTTGTTGAGCAACCTCATCCACCATTTAGCCTCATCAAGTTTCTGTTCGTAGGCTCAAAGTTTTGCTACACCACTTCCTTCACCCCGCCATTACTGACTTCGGCTTGTGGTTCGCTACGCTTGGCGGTAACTACCCGCGACTGGACTTTCACCAGCTAGATAAGTGCCACGCCTGGCACACTCAAAAAAGCCGGAATCCAAACGACTGGAATTCCGGCTTTCTATCTATTCGCTACTCTGCTTTATAAACATTCTTTAATGTTAACGGGGCAGCAAACGTATGATAGTTAAGACCTTTTATTTGCTCGCCATGCATAACTGATTGCTGATTTTGGCTGATAATAATCATCCCTGCTGTTTCTTCAATCACTTCTTTTTCAGCAGCAATCAGTGTTTCCCAGCGTTTTACCGGGTCCATCGCATATTTTTGAGACGCATCATCTAACAGCTGATCATAGGTTTCATTCGAATAATTCCTGTCATTACCAGTATAAAGCATCTTCAACGTTGAAATAGGATCTTTATAGTCCGGCGTCCAGTAAATCAAAAACATGTCATAGTCACTTTCCCGACCGAAGTTCAGTGCAGTTTCTGTAGGAAGAGCTTTAACATTGACAGTCAGTCCATCAAATAATTCCTGAAGCGCACCTTGTATACCTTCACCCATTTTTTTATAGGAACCATCATCAGTAACCATTAATTCCAATTCAATCTCTTCTCCAAGTTCTGCTTGTGCTTTTTTCCAATAGTCTAAAGCTGTTTCTTTATCATAGACCATCAAATCACCCGCATCTTCTCTAAAGTCCTTTCCGGTTTCAGGATTTGAAACAAAACCTTCCGTTACTGCACCATATAACGGTTTTGACCCATCCGCAATAATATTGTTTACCAGTGTTTCTTTATCAATTCCTAAAGCAAGAGCTTTTCTTAAGTTTTCATTTTTAAGTGGTGTGTCTTTTCCCATACGCTCCTGATTCAACCGAATATAGTTCATCGTTGCCGTCGGATAAGAGTGATAGTTTTCATTATCCTGGTTTTGCTTAGCTATTTCCCCTGTAATTGTTGCAACATCTAATTGTCCATCTTCAAATAAATTCAATGCTGTAGAAGCTTCTTTGACTACTTCATAATGGATCTCTTCGGATTTTACATTGTCTTTATCCCAGTATTTTTCATTTTTTACCAAATCCCAATTCAAATCATTCTGTTTCCAGTTTTCAACTAGAAACGGACCATTATATACAACAGATTCACTAGTCGTTCCGTAGTCAGCACCAAATTCCTCCACAATCTTTTCATTCTGAGGAAAGAAAGTTGGAAAGGCTAAAACTGAAGTAAAATAAGGTTTTGCATCCGCTAATATAACTTCCAGTGTATAGTCATCTAACGCTTTAACGCCTAATTCATCCGGTTCTTTTTCCCCGTTGGATATTTCCAAACCATTCTCAATCGTTTCTACAATTAGAAAACTGTACACAAGCCCATTTGCCGGATCAATCATTTTCTTCCAGGCGTATTCAAAATCATGTGCTGTTACTGGATCATCATTACTCCATACTGCATCTTCACGTAAATAAATCGTATAGGTTTTACCATCTTCAGAAATTTCCGGCATCCTCTCTGCCACTGCTGGAATAATCTCATCATTCTCATCTAAAGCATATAAACCTTCAAAAGCAGCTGTCTGTACTATGGCATCAGGGAAGTCCAGCATCACAGATGTATCCAATGTTGTCAATTCTGATGCAGACATCAGCTGCAGCGGAGTTGTTTCTTCAATCCCACTTTCTTTTTGAGTGCTGCCTGTACAGCCAACCATAAGTATACCTGCTGCCACTAATCCCGTTAGTGCTTTAATTGCTTTTTTCATTCTTATCTCCCTTTCTACTTCATTTTTTCTTACTCTCGTTCCACAAGCATCCAAACAACAACCGCCGGCTCATCTCCATCATTATAATTAATATGCCCTTCCCCTGCTTCAATGAGTTGGGCTTCTCCAGGTTTTCCTACAAGATCCTGCCCATCTTCTAATATTGTATGTGCTAAACCGGAAACAACATAGGAATATTCGTCCTGATCATGTCTGGAAAATCCTTCCATCGGTCGTTTCTCACCAGGCGCCAGCGTAACTACACCCATCTGAACCCGTTTATTTGGTTGATTTTCCTGATCAAAAAAAATGGTCATTTCCTGAGGTAAAGTTGGTTTAATTATCATAGCTAAAGTCCTCCGCTAGTTATTCTTTTTTGAAGTGATAGTATTAATTATTACGTTCTTGACAGTGTATGTCAATATTTTTTAGAAAATTCTGAATAATCAAACGTCATTTGAACAAAAAAAGTGACATAAAACTTTTTTGTCAGTTTTATATCACTTGATTATAATTCACTCATTATCCTATCTTTTAAAACGAAGTAACAAATACTTAGAAATGGCATTTTGACAAAACTATAACTTACACTAAAAGATAGTCTATAAATGATGTTCAATGATAGGAAATGTTCCCCTGCATGCTTCAATAGCAAGAATGAGAACGAGCAGCTGTTCATTTCTATTGGCGCATGTCTTATGGTCATGTAAGAATGTGCTCCTGAGCTTCTTGGAATGCTCATCGCCGATCCAGTTGCCTCATATGTAATACTACTACTGGATCGGCTATACATTTCTTGGATGAGGAGCATAGCTCAGGTTTAAATCAGTCAATATAATAGTTTATTTCTCTTGTCCTTTTTCTATATAACTCAAATCGTTTACTTTATCTAATGTGTAGCTGCCGTCTTTATAGACGATTGTACATACACTGGCATTTTTCAGTCCGCCTTCCGGAATCTCAAAGTCATCAAATAAAGTATCCAGCAAAGCAGAGATACTTAAACCATGCGAAACAACAAGCACATCACCGGAGCCTTCAGTATCCAACTCTTTTTTCACTAAATCATCTAAACCAGCTGTTAAACGAGCAGTAATAGTTTCATAATCTTCAGCAGGCCAGTTTAAGCCTTCTTCATCCCTGCCTTCATCCAATTTTGCCACACTATCAGCAAAAGATTCCGGTGTCATATTTTTCATAAATTCTTCCAATGTCACACCTTGATCGTCAGCAATATCCTGCCACATAGTGTGGTTTAAATCACCTTCGTATGTTCCAAAATTGAACTCTCTAAAACGCTCGTCTGCATTTAATGGCAGTTCTGAGGCAGTTGCGTTTTCTGCAAGAATCATTTTTGCTGTTTGCATTGCTCGACCACTATCGCTACTGTAGGCACTTTGAAAATCAACATCTTTCAGACCAATACCTGCTGCTGTTACAACTTCTTCCCCAGCTGGAGTCAAAACTGCATCAGACCACCCCTGTACTCTATCTGTCGTGTTAAGCATAGTTTTACCATGACGAACAACATAAATAGTCAACTCCTCAGGTTTCTCAGCCGTAGTTGTTTTCTCATCGTCTTCTGCTTGATTACCACACCCCGTTGCAAATAATAGTGACAGCCCCAATACTCCAATTACTTTAAACATTTTTTTCATATTTCCCACTCCTTATAATTTTTGGTATTAATTGATTTTTAATACGAGCGTGAATCAATTAATTTTTTTCCTGTGGTCCGATGTCCAGTATTTCTAAGTGGTAGAACCACAAAGAAATAATGGCACTCCTTATAATTTTTGGTATTAATTGATTTTTAATACGAGCGTGAATCAATTAATTTTTTTCCTGTGGTCCGATGTCCAGTATTTCTAAGTGGTAGAACCACAAAGAACTAATGGTACTCCTTATAATTTTTGGTATTAATTGATTTTTAATACGAGCGTGAATCAATTAATTTTTTTCCTATGGTCCGATGTCCAGTATTTCTAAGTGGTAGAACCACAAAGAACTAATGGCACTCCTTATAATTTTTGATATTAATTGATTTTTAATACGAGCGTAAATCAATTAATTTTTTTCCCGTGGTCCGATGTCCAGTATTTCTAAGTGGTAGAACCACAAAGAACTAATGGCACTCCTTACAATTTTTGGTATTAATTGATTTTTAATACGAGCATAAATCAATTAATTTTTTTCCTGTGGTCCGGTAGCCAACGCGTTTCATCTTCACATAAACGCGTTTGTATCGAGGATCGCAGTCTAACGAGAACCGCAGATACAATGTTTAAGAGTCACATAAGCCTGTTGTATCATGGACTGGAATGGCAACAGTTTTTTGACAGTTTCTATAAATAGTTGTGATACATCCGTTTGTTCTGTTACGGTTGCCCTTGACAATGAGCCTCCTGGGGTATGTGTCTTCGTTTTGTCGCCTGAGTCTAGAAACGGCACAGACGATTCCCTCCGGATAACATCCCCCAACTCATTGTCAATGGTTCACTTCGCCAACAAACCACACTAGATCGTGTTTTTTAACACTCTAATTTCCACAGAAAAATTGTCAAACAAAATGTAGCCTATTCAGACCGCAGTCTAACAAGAACCGCAGATACGACTACGCTTGAAAAGTGCAACTACACTAAGCGAATAAACTTTTCATAATTATTGATAGTAATTTAACTTTTTCATTTTTAAAATTAACCTTATTTCCCTCTAGATAACCATCCATAGAATAATTTCACTTATTATTATTAAGCGCTTTCTAGTCAGATACCCCTTCAGGCAAAGATTTTTCTCTTGAACAGGATCCGATTTTTCCATCTTTTGTTTTATACGTAATCATTCTTGGCTCAGTGTGACTCCCACCTGTAATCGCATCTAAAGTACTTAATCCTTTGCCTCCGGATAAATAGCCGCCTTCATATTGATTGGCAGCTGTCGCACCACCCCATAAAAAGTCTTTAGGAAATGCCATCTGCTCATTACTCCTTCTGTTTTTTCTCAGAAGTATCATAAAGATACATTGAGAACAACTTATCGACCCTTTTGCTTAAATAAAAAAATAAATCGTTTTCATTCAAAAACATAGAAATGGGCTGAGATGAATAACAAGACTTTTCTCAGCCCGCTTAGTTATTTAATTACTTAGATCTTCACCATTTGAGGCAATCACTTTCTTGTACCAGTCAAATGATTTTTTCTTCGTACGTTTTAATGTACCATTTCCTTCATTGTCACGATCAACGTAAATAAAGCCATAGCGTTTCTTCATTTCACCTGTTCCAGCACTCACCAAGTCAATACAACCCCAGGTTGTATAGCCCCATAAATCTACGCCATCTAATTCTACAGCATCTTTCATAGCCTGAAGATGGGCTGCCAGATACTCAATACGGTAATCATCCTCAACATAACCATTTTCATCAGGTGTATCAACAGCACCCAAGCCATTTTCAACAATAAATAATGGTTTTTGATAACGATCATACAGATCATTCATTGTTATCCTTAACCCAAGAGGATCAATCTGCCAACCCCATTCACTCGCTTCAAGATAAGGATTTTTAACTGATGCAAAAATATTTCCTTGAGTCTGTTCCAGCAATTCTGGATCAACGGTTGCAACACGTGAAGAGTAATAAGAAAACGAAATAAAGTCTACAGTATGAGCTTTCAGTAATTCTTTATCGCCCTCTTCCATTTTGATTTCAATCCCGTTGCGTTCCATTTCTTTTAATGCATACGCTGGATATTCTCCACGAGACTGCACATCAATAAAGAAGTAATTTTCACGATCATTTTGTTTTCCTGCCCATACATCTTCCGGTTTTGGTGTATATGGATAGTTGCTGCCTGCAGCAAGCATACAGCCGACTTTGTTCTCAGGATCAACTTCATGCGCAATTTTAGTAGCGATTGCACTTGCTACCAATTCGTGGTGAGCAGCCTGATATTTCACTTGTTCTTTGTTGTCATCCTCTTCAAAATAAAGCCCTGCTCCCATAAATGGTGCATGCAGAATCATATTGATCTCATTAAATGTCAGCCAATATTTAACCAGCCCTTTATAACGATTGAAAATTACTTTACACAAGTTTTCGTAAAACCCAACCAGTTCACGACTGCGCCATGCACCATATTTCTTAATCAAATGCATTGGACAATCAAAGTGTGTGATCGTTACCAATGGTTCAATCCCATATTTGTGACATTCTTTAAAGAGATCTTCATAGAATTTCAGACCTTCTTCATTAGGTTCTGCCTCATCTCCATTTGGAAAAATTCTAGTCCAGGCAATAGATAAACGATAGGTTTTAAAGCCCATTTCACCAAATAATGCAATATCTTCTTTGTAGCGATGGTACATATCAATTGCTTCTTTTGCAGGATAGAAATGCTTATCATCAAAATCAAACATTTTCATCTGTCCAGAGATAATCGGAAATCTGTCTTTGCCAATTGGAACAACATCCACATTCGCCAAACCACGGCCGCCTTCATTATATCCGCCTTCACACTGGTTGGCTGCTGTTGCGCCGCCCCATAAAAAATCTTTTCTAAATGCCATGTATAAAATCCTCTCCTACTATAGAGATGAGCCAGAAGAGGCTTTGGAAGGAGTACGGTTTTATTACACCCCTCATCTCTCCAAAACGTCTTCCGAAAAAAATCATCTCATTTTTTTGTTCATTTTTATTTTAAATTAAGCCAACGCTGTAATCAACGTATCATTTGAAGTAACTTCTCTGTTTTGTGTCTCCACAATATCCAGATAATCTCCTGAATTCGTTACAATAACTGGCGTTTCAACACTGAATCCAGCTTCTTTAATTGCAGCAATATCAAATGTTACCAGAACATCACCTTTTTTAACTTTATCACCTTGTGCGGCTTGGGCTTCAAAGTATTTCCCATCCAGTTGAACCGTGTCCATACCAATATGAATCAGCAATTCCATTCCCTGATCAGAAATCAAACCGATTGCATGTTTTGTCGGGAATAAGGTCATTACAGTAGCGTCAAACGGTGCTCTTACAATCCCTTCTGTTGGATTAATCAATACCCCTTTACCTAATGCGCCTTGAGCAAATGCCTGATCTGCTGCTTTTGCCAAAGGTAACACTGTTCCTTTCACAGGGCTTAAAACAGCTTCTTTCATTGCTTTTTGCACGGGTTCCGTAGCTGTTGTTTCTTCAACTGCCTCATCTTTCCAAAAGAAGAATGTTAGAGCAAAAGCAATAGCTGCAGCAATAGCAATCCCTATTACTGAATTGGCAACACCGCTTGCATCATCACCATTGATAAAATTCAAAAACCCGAAAATTCCCAATCCGCCCATTGTATATGAAGTTACTTGATCAATCATTAGATAGAGACCACCTGCTGCTGCGCCAATCATTGAGAAAATGAACGGAGTCCTTTTAGGTAATGTAATACCATAAATAGCTGGTTCTGTTACTCCAAAAATCCCAGAGATAATTGCTGGTGGACACAGAGCTTTCATCTTCTTATCTTTCAATTTGAAGAACATTGCCGCAACTACTGCAGTTTGAGCAAAACTTGCTGCAAATGAACCTGTTAAAACCTGACTGAATCCATCTTGTGTAATTTGCATGATTGCCAATGGTATAACACTCCAGTGTAAACCAAAGATAACCAATACCTGCCAGAAGAAGCCAAGAATGACTCCATATAATGCTGGTGAAAAGTCCATCAAGCCTTGGAAACCTGCGCTTAACAACTCCGTTAACATACTGATAATTGGACCAATTACCAGAAACCCAATTGGTAATGCAATTAATAATACAAAGAATGGTACCAAGAATGTCTGAACCACTTCAGGAATAATTTTCTTGAAAAGCTTTTGAATTTGAGCCGCAAAAGCAATAATAAAGATGATTGGTACAACACTACTTGTATAGCTGGCACCTACCCAAGGAATCCCCAAAAATGTATCGTAAGCAGGCAGACCTAACAAGCTGTATGGTGCAGCTCCTCCTATCCCGGCAGTCATTTCATACGTAGATTGTAATGCACTACCTTGAACAGAGGGATAACATAATGCTGCTCCAATAACGATCCCCACCATCGGGTGCAGCTTAAATTTCTTAGCAGCCGTGTAACCAAGAATAACAGGCATGAAATAAAAGATTGCATCGCCAATACCATTCAACATTGTATAAGTCCCAGAGGTATTCTCATAAAATTTTAAAAAGACAAATAATTCATTAAACCCTTTTACCATACCGGCAGCCGCTAAAGCCCCTAAAAATGGCTGGAAACAGCCGCTCAAAATATCAATCAGACGATTAAAAATATTTCCTCCTGAAGACTCTTGTTCAGTATCTGAAGAAATTCCTGCGATACTTACTACTTCCTCATAAACCGCCGGTACATGGTTTCCAATAACTACTTGATACTGACCGCCGCTCTTCATCACTGTAACTACGCCGTCCATGTTTTTAAGTACGTCATCATTAGCCTTGCTCTCATCCTTCAATTTGAAGCGCAACCGAGTGATACAGTGCGTTAAGCTGTTAATATTCTCTTTCCCACCTACATTTTGTACTACTTTTTCTGCTAAATCATGATATTTACCCATTGTTATTTCCTCCATTTTCTATTTTTCAATAGTTATTTGAAGGTTTAGCCAACTTAATGTCACTATCCAAAAGCCACGTCTTTTCAGACATCACAGGGTATTTACATTACTTTTTTCTCTATCCTCCTTACTATATATTTTATAAACAATTTAACTGTTCTTTGACACCAGACGTGCAATATGAATGGTTAAATATAGTTTTTCATCATTAGAAATTGTGTAATTATACGTATCCTGCAAATAAGTACCTATTGTATTCACACAACTGTAGGCATTCTTATATTTTACCTTGATAACATCCAGCAGTTCATTGTCTGTCTCTTCCAAATACTGTTTCTTCGTTGTTAAGCGATAAGCAAAAAACTTAAGATGCGTCGTGAAGCGATAAAAATAAACGGATGTTTCATCAAACGAGATTTTGAAATAATATTTTATAATATTCATAATTTCCTGCATAATCTTTGTAATCTCGTATGTATTTCCCGGACTCTCGCCATCTTGCTGCGCGTTCACAATATGTAAGGCTATAAAACCAGCCTCGTCTTCTGATAATTGAATGTCGTATCGCTCTTTTACTTTTTCAATTGCTTCCATACCAACCTTAAATTCATCAGAGAAGAAACGCTTTATATCCCACAAAAGAACATTTTTAACTTCCACGTTCTTTTTCACTCGTTCAATTGCTGTATGCAAATGATCCGTTAAAGAGATATAAATCGTTTCATTCAAACTTTCATTAATCTCTTTCTTCGCATACTCAATAATTTCATCTGATATTTCTAAATATTCCAATGGTATATCCGCCAACAGCTCCTGAAATCGCAAAGAATTAGTTTCATTTTTTAGCTGATAAATCTTATCTACATAGTCTTTGGAGATAAAATCACCTGGCTTCTTTTGAAACCCCAATCCTTTACCCATAACTATTAGTTCATGCCCCCGATCATCAGCAGTAATGATCACATTATTATTAAGTATCTTATGAACTAACATCTTAACCCCCTTTCTGAATAAAAAAACAGCTTCTATTCGCTTATTCAAAAACAAAAAACCTAACCACTTCAAAAAAGACGACAAAAATTCATCTTTTTAGAAATAACTAGGTTTAGCTTGTAATTAAACAATCACTATCCAACATCTAATCATTCAGTTTTAATACCACTAATCACAGATTACATGATAAAAATACGTTTGTCAACGCTTCCAAAGGGATTAAATCAAAAAACGGTAGCTCTCTACCGCTTATTGATATTAATGACCCGTACGGGAATCGAACCCGTGTTACCGCCGTGAAAGGGCGGTGTCTTAACCGCTTGACCAACGGGCCTGTAAAAAACAATGGGCCTAAATGGACTCGAACCATCGACCTCACGCTTATCAGGCGTGCGCTCTAACCAGCTGAGCTATAGGCCCATAAGCGGGTGACGAGAATCGAACTCGCGACAACAGCTTGGAAGGCTGTGGTTTTACCACTAAACTACACCCGCAAAAAATAACGGTTCCGACGGGAATCGAACCCGCGATCTCCTGCGTGACAGGCAGGCATGTTAACCCCTACACCACGGAACCTTATTCATTTTCGTTCAAACACTGTTTAAACAATTGCGGGGGCAGGATTTGAACCTACGACCTTCGGGTTATGAGCCCGACGAGCTACCTGACTGCTCCACCCCGCGATAATTTTAAAAAGGAGGATAAGGGATTCGAACCCTTGCGTGCTTTTACACACCTGACGGTTTTCAAGACCGTTCCCTTCAGCCGGACTTGGGTAATCCTCCATAAAAAATAAAAATGACCCGTACGGGAATCGAACCCGTGTTACCGCCGTGAAAGGGCGGTGTCTTAACCGCTTGACCAACGGGCCTACTTAGAACGGAGAAGGAGGGATTTGAACCCTCGCGCCGGTTTCCCGACCTACACCCTTAGCAGGGGCGCCTCTTCAGCCACTTGAGTACTTCCCCAATGGGCCTAAATGGACTCGAACCATCGACCTCACGCTTATCAGGCGTGCGCTCTAACCAGCTGAGCTATAGGCCCATTAAAGCGGGTGACGAGAATCGAACTCGCGACAACAGCTTGGAAGGCTGTGGTTTTACCACTAAACTACACCCGCATTAATAGGATGGCGCGGGACAGAATCGAACTGCCGACACATGGAGCTTCAATCCATTGCTCTACCAACTGAGCTACCGAGCCAAAACGGTTCCGACGGGAATCGAACCCGCGATCTCCTGCGTGACAGGCAGGCATGTTAACCCCTACACCACGGAACCTTATTCATTTTCGTTCAAACACTGTTTAAACAATTGCGGGGGCAGGATTTGAACCTACGACCTTCGGGTTATGAGCCCGACGAGCTACCTGACTGCTCCACCCCGCGATAATTTTAAAAAGGAGGATAAGGGATTCGAACCCTTGCGTGCTTTTACACACCTGACGGTTTTCAAGACCGTTCCCTTCAGCCGGACTTGGGTAATCCTCCATAATATAAGAAATACTAACAATGTCACAATGGACCTTGTAGGACTCGAACCTACGACCGGACGGTTATGAGCCGTCTGCTCTAACCAACTGAGCTAAAGGTCCAAGCTCTTAAAAAAATAATCGCGGCGAAGGGGATCGAACCCCCGACCTCCCGGGTATGAACCGGACGCTCTAGCCAGCTGAGCTACACCGCGAATATAAAATGGAGCCTAGCGGGATCGAACCGCTGACCTCCTGCGTGCAAAGCAGGCGCTCTCCCAGCTGAGCTAAGGCCCCAAAACAATCTTAAATCTTATATCGGGAAGACAGGATTCGAACCTGCGACCCCTTGGTCCCAAACCAAGTGCTCTACCAAGCTGAGCTACTTCCCGAAAACGCGCCCAAGAGGAGTCGAACCCCTAACCTTCTGATCCGTAGTCAGACACTCTATCCAGTTGAGCTATGGGCGCATCTTATTATTTGTACCTATGCCGAGGACCGGAATCGAACCGGTACGGTGATCACTCACCGCAGGATTTTAAGTCCTGTGCGTCTGCCAGTTCCGCCACCCCGGCGCTTTGACGAAGCGGAAAACGGGGTTCGAACCCGCGACCCCCACCTTGGCAAGGTGGTGCTCTACCACTGAGCTATTTCCGCATTCTCTTATGCCGGCTAAAGGACTTGAACCCTCGACCCTCTGATTACAAATCAGATGCTCTACCAACTGAGCTAAGCCGGCTTTTTATGCGGGTGAAGGGACTTGAACCCCCACGCCGTTAGGCGCTAGATCCTAAATCTAGTGCGTCTGCCAATTCCGCCACACCCGCATGTTATGAGTCGTACAGGGCTCGAACCTGTGACCCTCTGATTAAAAGTCAGATGCTCTACCAACTGAGCTAACGACTCATATGGAGGTTAACGGGTTCGAACCGCTGACCCCCTGCTTGTAAGGCAGGTGCTCTCCCAGCTGAGCTAAACCTCCATAAGTACAACAATCGCGCGGCGGCGTCCTACTCTCACAAAGGGAAACCCTTCACTACAATCGGCGCTAAGAAGCTTAACTTCTGTGTTCGGCATGGGAACAGGTGTATCCTTCTCGCTATCGCCACCACACTGG